>NZ_FXYY01000001.1 GCF_900169165.1 Brevibacterium linens ATCC 9172 | reverse complement strand
GTAGCGGAGTACCAGATCAGTCCGGGAGCTGGTTCCCAGACCGATCATCCCTGCCTTTCGACTCCTACCGAATATTCTTGAAGAAACTAGTCGTTGCCCCTTGACTTAAAACATAGGGGCACCCCCCCCCCGCAACCGATTCGTCCTGCGACCTCGTCAGCACGCTGACAATCTTTCCCAATTCTGACAACCGCCGTTGGTTGACGGCGGCTCCTTCGATCGCATAGCGATGAAGGACATCGTTTGCCCAACGGCGAAATCGCACTCCTTCCGACGACTTCACTCGAAATCCCACCGACAGGACCATGTCGAGACTGTAGTGTTCAACCATACGTGTGACGGTTCGGGCGCCTTCTTTTTGAACTGTCGCAAATTTTGCGACAGTTGGCTCACCGTCGAGTTCCTCCCGCAGAGCGTTGTTGATATGTTTGCCGATCGTCTTCACATCACGTCCGAACAGATGCGAAAGCTGATGCCGTGTCAGCCAAACGGTATCGGAATCAGTGCCCACCTCGAGCGCGGTGTCACCGTCAGCGGTCGTATACAGCTCAATCGAATTGCTCATAAGGACACGTTAGAGTGCGCTGATGACACAATTCGCTCGTCCTGCAGGGCGAAGCAGGTGACCGCCGAGGCGGCCGCAACGTTGAGGGAGTCCACTCCCCCGCTCATGGGGATCATCACGGTCGAGTCGCAGGCGGCGATCGTCGATCTCTTCAGTCCGTCGCCTT
The DNA here is from genome assembly GCF_900169165.1 of Brevibacterium linens ATCC 9172. Lineage (GTDB taxonomy): Bacteria > Actinomycetota > Actinomycetes > Actinomycetales > Brevibacteriaceae > Brevibacterium > Brevibacterium linens. The sequence continues at coordinate 349,498 of NZ_FXYY01000001.1, read as the reverse complement.
CGGTGCCGAAGACGACAGCGGTGCGCTCGGGTGCGGTGGCGGCGAACTCGCGCAGGCTCACCGAATCATCATCGAGCGCCAGAGCCGCCACATGGAATCCGGCGTCCTGGAGCTCAGCGATCCCGGCGGGCCAGGACTCGACGCGGGTCCATGGGACTTGGAAGACCGTGCCCATCGACACGCGGATCGACCGGCGGTAGAGCGGATCGGCACAGCGCGGGGTCACGAGCACGGCATCGGCGCCGAATGCTGCCGCAGAGCGGAAGATGGCACCGACGTTCGTATGATCGACGATGTCCTCGATGACGACGAGGCGCCTGGCATCGGCGATCAGGGAGGCGACCGTGGCAAGGACAGGTCGGGCCATCGCGGCCAGCGCACCTCGGTGGAGGTGGAATCCGGTCAGTGTTTCGACCGCGGAATCCGTGCCGATGAAGATCGGCACATCGCTTTCAGAGATGATGTCGGCCAAGTCGAACAGCCATTTCGGGCTGGTCAGGAACGACCGGGGCGGCATTCCGACGGCATGAGCGCGGCGGATGATCTTCGAGGATTCGGCGATGAACAGCCCCTCGGCCGGTTCGCGCACGCTGCGCAGGGCGACATCGGTCAGCTGCGTATAGTCGCGCATCTCATCCAAGCCGCCGACGGCCAGATCTGCTTCGTCGAAGAAGCGCAGACGTTCGACGGCGATCCCGAGTTCAGCGGACCGGTCGATGATCTGCTGCCGAGTCATGGGAGCCTTGGCCGGAGTATTCACAGCGCACTTCCGTTCACAGTGTGAGGATCCTCCAGATCGCCACGAGGCCGAGGGCCACGATCACGGCGCGCAGCAGCACCGGCGAGAACTTCCGCCCGATACGGGCGCCGTAGTACCCGCCGATGAGGGAGCCGATGGCGATGCAGACGACGGCGATCCAGTTGATCCGGTCGTGGCCGACGATGATGTACGTGCTCGCCGAAACCGTATTGACGACGAGGACGAGGACGTTCTTCAGCCCATTGAGTCGCTGCAGATCATCGGGCAGCAGCAGACCGAGCAGGGCGATGAGGATGATGCCCTGGGCGGCCGCGAAGTAGCCGCCGTAGATTGCGGTGAGGAAGACGACGGTGAGCACGGCGATGTACCGGCCGGTGGACAGGCGATCCCCCGCCGAGGCGGCCCGATGTTCGACCCCGGAGGCCTCGGCACGGCGCAGGGACCGGCTCTTCAGGTAGCGGGAGAGATACGGCTGCCCCACGACCATGATCAGAGCCACGACGAGGAGGACCGGCACGATCGTCTCGAACGCGTCCTCGGGCAGGTGCAGCAGCAGATACGCCCCGGTCAGCGACCCGAGCAGAGAGGCGGGAACGAATCCGAGGATCCGCTTCCACTGCCCCCGCAGCTCTTCACGGTATCCGAACGAGGAGGCGATGTTGCCGGGGATGAGCCCCACCGCGTTGCTCATCGTCGACACCACCGGCGGTACTCCGAAGGCGACGAGCGCCGGGAAGGTGATGAGCGTTCCGGAGCCGACGACGGCGTTGATGCCTCCCGCAGCGATTCCGGCGACGATGACCAGGAGGATCTGCCACGGCTCAAGGCTCAGATTCGCCAGGAACTCCATGCTCAGAGGGCGGAACGTGCGTGGTAGCGCTGACCGTCCCGGGTGAGCTTGACGTCGATGCCGAAGGTCGCCGCAAGGTTCTCCGCCGTCAGGGTCTCCTCGATCGGACCAGCGGCCAGATCGGTGCCCTCGGACAGCAGGAGCACATGCGTGATGCCCTCCGGGATCTCCTCGACATGATGGGTGACCATGATCGTGGCCGGCGCCCATTTCGACGAGAGGATCTCCGAGAGCGCACCGAGCAGCTCCTCACGCCCGCCGAAGTCGAGTCCGGAGGCCGGCTCGTCGAGCAGCAGCAGCTCCGGGTCGGTCATGAGTGCACGCGCGATCTGCACTCGCTTGCGTTCACCCTCGGACAGTGTGCCGAAGGTGCGATCGGCCAGATGTGTGATGTGGAACGCGGCCAGCAGATCGCGGGCGCGGTCGATGTCGTCCTGCTCGTATTCCTCCACCCAGCGTCCGGTGACGCCGTACGCGGCGGTGAGCACGGTGTCGAGGACCGCTTCTGAACTGGGAATGCGGTTGGCCAGAATCGTCGAAGCATAGCCGATGCGCGGCCGCAGTTCGAACACGTCGACGCGCCCGAGCTGCTCCTCGAGGATGCTGACGGTCCCCTTCGTCGGATGCATACGACCGGCCGCGAGTTCGAGCAGGGTCGTCTTGCCCGCACCGTTGGGTCCGAGCACCGCCCAGTGCTCGCCTTCGGCGACGGTCAGCGAGAAATCGTCGAGGAGGAAATTGGTCCCCCGGCGCACGGACACAGAATCCAGATTCAGGACTTCACTCATATCCTCAGACTCTATCGCAGTCGAGCCGTCTATCCTGGTTCGACATGGACCTGACGACCGACTCACTGCTGCTGACCCTGGCACTCAACCACCGACTGCGCTCGACCCTGCCCCCTGACGAGGTGACCTCTGCCTTCCTCGACGATGACCGTGATGTTCCTCTCATCGTCGCCGATGAGGTCTTCGCCTCGTCCGTCCCCACCGGCCTGCTCCTGTTCATCGCCGAGGCGGCCGCCGCCGGAATCACCCATGCGCGCTTGGCGCTCCACCACCCATCCCTGTCGCACACGACTCCCCCGGTCGATCGCGCCGCCCGGACGAAGGTCGGACGCCACACCGCCCCCGTCGTCCTCCACCGCGGCGACGAACAGGCGGCGATCGCCCTCATCGGCGCCGAGGCGAACGTCGAGATCCTCGCGTGTGCGCCCACCATCTTCCGCCCCGTCACGGTCGGAACCGCTCCGGAGGCGCTGCGGCGGCTGCGGCTGCTGGTGATGGAAGGGCTGCGCCTCATCGAGACCATCGACGTCCCCGAGGACTGGCAGCAGGGACCGTGGCGCGACTGGCAGGAGGAGCTGTCGACGCTGCATCCGATCTCCCGACTCATCCCCACCGAGGCGGATTCCCGAGCGATCTACGCCGCCCTCGACATCCACCACCGGATGCGCAGCGTGCTCGCCCCTGCGACGGTCGCGCCGGCCGAGTTCGGAGCGCTGCTGTCTCAGCTGCACCCCGCTGCCGCGGACTACATCATGGCTGTGGCTACGATGAAGGGGTGAATGAGACGCCTGAAGCCACCGCCTCCCAGATTCCCGTCCAGCTGCTCGTCATGGACGTCGACTCGACGTTCATCAACGAAGAGGTCATCGACCTCATCGCCGCCCATGCCGGGGTCGGAGACCAGGTCGCCGACATCACCGAACGCGCCATGGCCGGTGAGCTCGACTTCGCCGAATCCCTGGCCGAACGAGTCGCCCTGCTGACCGGGCTGCCGGAGACCGTGCTCGATGAGGTGCGGGAGCAGATCACCCTCACCGAGGGGGCCGCCGACCTGGTCTCGGCGGTGCACACCTCAGGTGGTCAGGTGGCCTTGGTCTCCGGCGGCTTCACCGCCATCATCGCTCCCGTCGCCGCACAGCTGGGCATCACCGACGTCTTCGCCAACGGACTCGACATCGACGACGGGAAGCTGACCGGGCGGACGAACGGCCGTGTCATCGACCCGAGCGCCAAGGCCGAGATCTTCGAGGATCTGCTCGCTGCCGGCGGATACGATCGTGCCGCCTCGGTGGCGGTCGGGGACGGCGCCAATGACATCGGCATGATCGAGGCCGCCGGTCTCGGAGTCGCCTTCTGTGCGAAGCCGGCTCTCGTCGCCGCAGCAGACGCGTCCGTGGAGACACGTGACCTGCGAGCCGTGATCGATCTTGTGGCTGCCCGTGCAGACGGGTGAGCGATCCCTTCGAGGGCGTGGCACCGGTGCCATAGACCGCTGACTGACCGAAGACGCCTGTGGCGCTGACGAACGGTTCGTCAGCGCCACAGGCGTCTTGGATCGCGTCGGTCAGACGGAGTGCTCAGACTCCGTGGAAGACTCTGATCTGCGGGGCAGGATAGTGTCCCGGCTCCACGTCCCAGCCCTCGAGGTCGAAGACCGCGATCGAGGAGGGACGGAACGCATCCGGAACCCCGCCTTCCGGATTGAGGTGACCGACCACCTCGGCGACGGTCGGCTGGTGGCCCACGATATACGCGCACTGCGCATCCGCGGGAATCGAATTGATCGCATCCAGCCAGTCCTCGACGGACCCGGAGTACAACGAGGGATCCTCACGCAAGGTCAGCCCACCCGGTTCGTCAAGGTTTCGGCCATAAGCGCGGTTGACCGCTTCGACGACGGCCTGACCGGTCTGCACGGTGCGCCGGGCTGCCGAGGCGATGGCCACATCGGGTGACCAGCGCTCGGCGATCTCGGCTCCGGCCTCGACGGCCTGAGCCAGGCCCTTCGCATCCAGGGACCGTTCGAAATCGGTGGGACCATGCGCTTCCGCCTTGGCGTGGCGGGCGAGGATGAGCACAGGCATGGGCTGTCTCAGGCTCCGGTGGAGTGGAATCCGCCGTCGACGTGGATCATCTCGCCGGTGGTGGCGGGGAACCAGTCGGAGAGCAGAGCGACGATGGCCTTGCCGGCAGGGGTGGTGTCCTTCTGGTCCCAACCCAGGGGTGCGCGGTCGCCCCACATGTCTTCGAGCGTTCCGAAACCGGGGATGGAGGTGGCGGCGGTGGTCTTCAGCGGTCCCGCCGAGACGAGGTTGACGCGCACACCGTCTTCGCCGACGTACTTCGCGAGGTAGCGGGCGGTCGATTCGAAGGCGGCCTTGGCCACACCCATCCAGTCGTAGACCGGCCAGGAGATCGTCGCATCGAAGGTCAGCCCGACGATTCCGGCGCCCTTGTTGAGCACGGGCTTCGCGGCCACGGCGATGGCCTTGAGCGAATACGCGGAGACGTGGATAGCCGCGGACACGGAGTCCCACGGGGTGTCGAGGAAGACCCCGCCGAGGGCGTCCTTCGGGGCGAAGGCGATGGCGTGGACGATTCCGTCGATGTTGCCGCCGAGGCGCTCGGGCAGGGCGTTCAGATCCTCTTCGTTCGTGGCGTCGAGTTCGATGACCTGCGGGGTCTGCGGCAGACGTTCGGCGATCACCTGAGTGATCTTCATCTGGCGGCCGAAGCTCGAGAGGATGACCTCGGCTCCCTGCTCCTGGGCGATGCGAGCAGCGGCGAAGGCGATCGACGCCTCGGTGAGCACGCCGGTGACGAGAATGCGCTTTCCGTCAAGAATTCCCATGGTGGTCCTTTCGAAAGGAAGGTGGTTGCGTGTGCATGACGCCGCTTCGGGCGGTGTCTCTGTATCGAAGTCTACGGGTTGTGGCCCGGCCAGGCCGCATCGTCTGCGGCCCAGGATCCGGTTGTGGCCGGCCCGGTGCCGTCTGGATCAGTGGCCCATTCCCAGTCCGCCGTCGACGGGGATGACGGCACCGGAGATGTAGGCGGCTTCATCGGAGGCCACCCAGCGGACGACCTTGGCGACCTCGTCGGCCTCGGCGAAGCGCTTGGCCGGAATCGTCGAGAGGTATTCCTTCTGCTGCTTCTCGCTGAGCTCATCGGTCATATCCGTGCGGATGAAGCCGGGGGCGACGACATTGGCGGTGATTCCGCGGGAGCCGACCTCGCGGGTGATGGAGCGGGCGAAGCCGACGAGTCCGGCCTTCGACGCCGAGTAGTTCGCCTGGCCGGGGACGCCGTAGAGTCCCGACACCGACGAGATGAGGACGATGCGGCCCTTCTTCGCTCGGATCATCCCGGTGATTCCGCGCTTGACGGTGCGGAAGGCACCGGTGAGATTCGTGTCGATGACGGATTCGAATTCGTCATCGTTCATCCGCATGAGCAGATTGTCGGCGGTGATTCCGGCATTGGCCACGACGACCTCGACAGGCCCGAGCCTCTCCTCGATCTCGGTGAACGCCCGATCGATCGATTCGCTGTCGGTGACATCGGCGGCCACGGCGAGAGCACCTTCGGGGGCCTGACCGTTGCGGGAGGTGACGGCCACCTTGTCCCCCTGGGCGAGGAATTCCTCGGCGATGGTGCGGCCGATTCCGCGGTTGCCGCCGGTGACGAGGACTGTGCGTGGTTCTGACACGTTGGTCTCCTGTTGATCGACTGTGTTCTTCACATCTGTCGTGGACAAACCTATCCTGTTCTTCGGCCGATGGATACGACTCTCACAAAGGACGAGTATCATGTTTGGCAGTCATCGATCGAAGAAGGATATGGTCAGACACGCTCAGCAGATCACAACGGCAGATACCGCCCTTGATGACGATATGCGGTCCCGGATCATCAAGTATTCGATCACCATGGGCATCAGGACGGTCTGCTTCGTGGCCGCCTATTTCGCTTTCGTCGCCGACCTGCACATCCTCATGTGGATCTGCGTGGCAGGTGCGGTCGTCCTCCCCTACCCTGCGGTGATCTTCGCCAATGCGGGCCGCGAACGCACCAGCGATGATCGCTCCGCATTGCTTGATCAGGCCCCGCTGGCGGAGCTGCCGCCGGCGCGCGGTGAGACGATCTCCGGCGACACCCTCGACGGGGAGACCGTCGAGGAGGAAACGGTCGGCGACGCAGATTCCCGAGGCGGCGCAGATCCCGGAGTCGGCGCCCCTGACGCGACCGATCCAGGCGCGGATCACCAGCACGAAACGATCCGGGGCGAGACCATCCCGGGCGAAACCGTCCGAGGTGAGACCGTCGACGACAACGACGAGGACAGGAGGGACCAGGTTTGAGCGAGCAGCTTCAGTGCTCCGCGAAGGAATGCCGGGCGTTCGCGACCCGGGCCCTGCTGTGGAACAACCCCCGCGTCCACACCCCGGAGAGGAAGAAGACGTGGTTGGCCTGTGATGAGCATCTCGTCTATCTGCGTGACTTCCTGACGCTGCGCGACTTCTTCATCACCGACGTCTCCGTCGACGAGATACCAGAGGATGCAGGTTGAGCCGCTATTCCTTCCTCTTCTCCGCACGCTGGCTCAAATACATCGCCATGGCGATCATCGTCATCATCGCCTGCGTGTTCCTCGCCCTGTGGCAAAAGGACCGCCGCGATCAGCGCGAGCAGGAGATCGCGACGATCACCGCTAACTACTCCGCCGACCCCGTCGACATCACCTCGGTGCTCTCGACACCGGATTCCACGCTGGGCACCACCGATGAGTGGACCCAGGTGGAGCTGACCGGTGAATTCTCCGACTCCGACACCGTCCTCGCGCGCAACCGCACAGTCGGAGACGAACCCGGCTTCTATGTGGTGACCCCGTTCGAGATCAGCGGCGGTCCCACGATCGCCGTCGTCCGCGGCTTCACCGCCGAACAGGATTCCGTGCCGCCGGCGCCGCAGGGTGAGCAGACCGTGGTCGCTCACCTGCGTCCTGCTCAGGACGGGTCCGAGGATGAGAACCCGAAGGGCCTCATCCGTGCCATCGATCCCGCGCGCATTCCCGGAATGGATGACGCCTATTCGCATGTCTACGTCGAGGCCTCACCGGCGGAGACCGGAGGTGCCCCGGAAGAAGGACTGACCCCGCTGCCGATGCCCGAGCTCGATCCGGGCAACCACCTGTCCTATATGCTCCAGTGGTTCGCATTCGGAATCATGATCATCATCGCCGTGATCATCTCTGCCCGTCGTGAGCGCAAGGCCGCCGCCGAGGCGGTCGAACACGGCGCTGCCGCCGAGAATGACATGGTCGTCATCGACAAGGCCGCGCTCGATGCGGGGGCGAAGATCAGCCAGCCGGGCAGCCGCTACGGTCGCAATCGCTGGGCCTCGCCCACCGTGCGCGGGCAGGCAGAAGCCGACGAGGATGCCCAGTTCGAGGAGCGCTTCCGCACTCAGTGAGCCGATCAGCCGAGTGCGGTGAATCGCCTCAGGCGAGCGTGACGAGGTCGAGGTACGTGTCGTTCCACAGATCCTCGTCGCCGTCGGGCAGCAGGAGCACACGGTCGGGATCGAGCGCGGACACCGCACCTTCATCGTGGGTGACGAGCACGATCGCACCTTCGTAGCGGCGGATCGCTGAGAGGATCTCCTCGCGGGAGGCGGGATCGAGGTTGTTCGTCGGTTCGTCGAGCAGCAGCACGTTCGCACTCGAGACCACGAGCGTGGCCAGCGCCAGACGTGTCTTCTCTCCGCCGGAGAGCACTCCGGCAGGCTTGTGCACATCGTCACCGCTGAACAGGAACGATCCGAGCACATTGCGCACCGCGGTGTCATCGAGATGCGGGGAGTTCCGCGACATGTTCTCCAGCACTGTGCGCTCGAGGTCGAGGGTCTCATGTTCCTGTGCGTAGTAGCCGAGCTTGAGACCGTGTCCGGGCACGACTTCTCCGGAGTCGGGGTCGTCGAGTCCGGCCAGCAGTCGCAGCAGCGTCGTCTTTCCGGCACCGTTGTAGCCGAGTACGACGACTCGTGTGCCCTTGTCGATGGCGAGATCGACACCGGTGAACACCTCGGTCGAACCGAAGCTGCGAGAGAGTCCCTCGGCCGTCAGCGGCACACGTCCGCAGTCGGCCGGGGCCGGGAAGCGCAGATTCGCGACCTTCTCCGTGGCGCGTTCGTCCTCGAGACCGGCGAGCAGACGGTCGGCGCGCTTGGCCATCTGCTGGGCGGCGACAGTCTTCGTCGCCTTCGCCATCATCTTGTTCGCCTGAGCGTTGAGCGCCGCGGCCTTCTTCTCGGCATTGGCACGTTCGCGGCGGCGACGCCGCTCATCGTCCTCACGCTGTTTGAGGTAGAGCCGGTAGCCCATCGAATAGATGTCGATGGTCTGACGGGTGGCGTCGAGGAAGAAGACCTTGTTGACCACTTCGTCGATGAGATCGAGGTCGTGGCTGATGATGATCAGACCACCGGAGTAGGCTTTGAGGTGGTCGCGCAGCCACAGCACGGATTCGGCATCGAGGTGGTTCGTCGGCTCGTCGAGGATCATCGTATCCGGGGCCGAGAACAGGATCCGGGCGAGTTCCACACGGCGACGCTGACCGCCGGAGAGCGTCCCGATCTCCTGGCTGATCAGCGACTCGTCGAGGCCGAGGTTCGCAGCGATCGCGAAGGCTTCGGATTCGGCGGCATAACCACCGGCCGCGATGAACTCCGCTTCGATGCGCGGGTAGCGGTCGATGGCCTTCGTCGCCACCTTCTCGTCCGGTGAGGCCATCTGCCGTTCGGCCTTGCGCAGGCGCTTGACGAGGACGTCGAGGTCACGCACCGAGAGGATGCGTTCCATGCCGGTGGCAGTGAGGTCACCGCTGCGCGGATCCTGGGGCAGATAGCCGACGGTGCCGGAGATCGACACGGATCCGGATTGGGCCGGGTGTCCGCCCATGATCACCTTGGTCAGAGTCGTCTTGCCGGCGCCGTTGCGGCCGACGAGACCGACCCGGTCGCCCTTGTCGACGCGGAAGGACACTTCGGACATGAGGGTGCGGGCGCCGACGGCGACTTCGAGGCCTGAGGCCTGAATCATTCTGTCTCCAAACTGCGGCCGATGAGTTCGGCCAGAAATTCTTGGGGGTGGATGCCGCGGGCCTGGGCCCGGGCGACGAGTTCATCCGCGACTGAGGACGGCACACGGCAGGACACGGCAGTGGTGTCCGGCCCGGCTGCTGCGGCCACGGGCGCGACGGAAACGTCGTCCTGAGCAACAGGTTCCGCCGGGTTGTCTGCCTGTTCGCCCGCCGTCGCGGTCGACGTCCCCGCGGGGACGTATCCGGGGCCTTCCGGCACGGGCGTGCCCTTCTGGAAGGCGGTGGCTGCCGCGCGGGCGCGAACGTCGGCAGCCTCATTGAGTTCGTGGTGGTTGTGTCCTTTGACCCACTCGAACTCGACAGTCCGCCCGCTCAGTTCCTCATCGAGAGACGCTAAGAGGTCCTTGTTGAGGACTTCTTTTCCATCGGCTTTCTTCCACCCTTTGCGTTTCCACCCCGGCATCCATTTGGTCAGGGCGTTGATGACGTACTGCGAATCACAGTATATCTTGAGCTCGTCGTCGCTGTCCGCGGTCGACTGGAGCAGGTCGAGGACGGCCATGAGCTCACCGCGGTTGTTCGTCGCGTTCTTCCACCCGCCGGCGTGCCAGGAGGTGTCGTCGATGTACCAGGCCCACCCGGCGGGTCCGGGATTGCCGAGCGCGGATCCGTCGGCGGCAGCGATGATCGTCAATGGTTCTCCTTGGAAAGTCGGATTCCATTCTTTCACGCCGCTGCCTGGTTCACGGTCCGCGGGGCGGTGATCTCCGCGACCCTGACCGGAGACGAGTGCCGGATCGGACGACAATCGCCGAGGCGGGGCTGACCTTCTCAGGTCGCCCCGCCTCGGCGATGTGATCGTCCGCGTCCCCGCGGGGACGACCGTCTGTTCGACTCAGTCGACGACGAGTTCAGATGTTGAATCCGAGGGCGCGCATCTGTTCGCGGCCGTCCTCGGTGATCTTCTCCGGACCCCATGGCGGCATCCAGACCCAGTTGATCCGGTAGGCCGGCACGATTCCCTCGAGCGACTGTGCGGTCTGGTCCTCGATGACGTCGGTCAGCGGGCAGGCCGCCGAGGTCAGGGTCATCTCGATCACGGCGGTGCCGTCGTCTTCGACCGAGAGTCCGTACACGAGGCCGAGATCGACGATGTTGACACCGAGCTCGGGATCGACGACGTCCATCATCGCTTCACGCACTTCGTCGACGCTGGCATTCTGCGGTGCGTCAATGACTTCAGGCATTGTGTTTCTCCTCACGAGCTGCTTGTGATTGGTTGAGTGCGTCCTTGAACGCCACCCACGCCAGGAGAGCGCATTTGATCCTGGCCGGGAACTTCGACACTCCGGTGAACGCCGCGGCGTCCCCGAGTATCGACTCATCCGCTTCCATTGTCCCACGAGAATGCATGAGTTCGTGGAACGCTCCTTCGATCTCGAGCATCTGTGCGACGGACGAATCGGCGGCCAGTTCGGACAGCACCGAGGCCGAGGCCATCGAGATCGAACAGCCGTCACCGGCCCACCGCACCGCGATCGTGCCGTCCTCACGCAGTTCGGTCTCGAGCTCGATCTCATCGCCGCACGTCGGGTTCACCTGATGCGAATGTCCGTGCGGTGACTCTGCTGCGTCACGGAGCAGTTCGGTGTTGCCGATGCGTGCCCGCGACTGGTCGAGGATGACCTGCTGGTAGAGCTGCTGCATCTGTGTGCTCATCGGTTCGCTCCCCTCCTCAGGCGACTCCGAAGAAGGGCCGCACTTCCGCCAGAGCAGAAAGGAAGCGGGTGCAGTCTTCGACGTTGTTGTACAGATACGTGCTCGCCCTCGTCGAGGCGGTGACCCCGAAGCGGCGGTGCAGCGGCTGAGCGCAGTGGTGGCCCACCCGCACGGCGATGCCCTGCGAGTCGAGATACTGTCCGACGTCGTGGGCGTGCACGCCGTCGACGTCGAAGGCCACCGTCCCGATCCGGTCCTCGGCCTCGCCGAGGATGCGGATTCCGGGGATCTGCCCGATCCCGTCGAGGAGGACGCGGGCGAGCTCCTTCTCGTGCTCGAGAACATTGTCCAGCCCCACCTCGGTGAGGTAGCCGATCGCGGTCGCGAAGGCCGCCACCTCGGCGACCGGCTGAGTGCCGGCCTCGAACCGCTGCGGAGCGGGCATGAACGCGGTCTCTTCCATGGTCACCGTGGTGATCATGGATCCGCCCGTGAGCACCGGCGGCAGAGCGTCGAGCAGCTCCGGCTTGCCCCACAGCGCACCCAGACCGGTGGGGCCGAGCGCCTTGTGAGCGGAGAACGCGGCGAAATCGACGTCGAGGTCGACGAAGTCCACGGGCATATGCGGTACGGACTGGCAGGCGTCGAGCACGACGTAGGCTCCGACGGCGCGGGCCCGTTCGACGAGGCGGTCGACCGGGTTGATCGTGCCGAGGACGTTGGAGACGTGCGTGAACGCAAGCACCTTCGTCGATTCGTCGACGATCGCGTCGAGGTCGGTCAGATCGAGTTCACCGGAATCGGTGACCGGCAGCCAGCGCAGCTGTGCTCCCGTGGAGGCGGCCAGCTGCTGCCACGGCACGAGATTCGCGTGATGTTCCATCTCGGTCACGACGATCGAGTCACCGGGGACGAGAGCGAAGCGCTCTGCGTCGTCTCCCCCGAAGCCGTGGCTGGCCCGATCCATGCCGAGAGCCACGATGTTGAGCGCCTCGGTGGCGTTCTTCGTCCAGCACACCTGCTCCGGTGTCCCGCCGACGAGTCCGGCAGCCGCGATCCGACCGTTCTCGAAGGCGTCCGTGGCCTCGACGGCCAGGGAGTGTGCGCCCCGGTGGACGGCGGCGTTGCGCTGCTGGAAGTACTCGACGAAGGTGTCGATGACGCACTGCGGCTTCTGCGATGTCGCGCCCGAGTCGAGATACGACAGCGGCGACTCCCCGACCCTCACATCGAGGATCGGGAAGTCGCCCCTCAGACGTGAGAACATCAGGCCTTCTGGAAGAAGCGGTCGTAGCCTTCGTTCTCGAGGCGTTCGGCCAGTTCCGGTCCGCCTTCCTCGGCCACCTTGCCCTCGATGATCACGTGGACGTGATCGGGCTTGATGTAGTTGAGGATGCGCGTGTAGTGGGTGATGAGCATGATGCCGACGTCGGTGGCGTCCTTGACGCGGTTGACGCCTTCGGACACGATGCGCAGGGCGTCGACGTCGAGACCGGAGTCGGTTTCGTCGAGGACGGCGAACTTCGGCTTGAGCATCTCGAGCTGCAGGATCTCGTGCCGCTTCTTCTCACCGCCGGAGAAGCCTTCGTTGACGTTGCGCGAAGCGAAGGCGGGATCGACGCGGAGGTTCTCCATGGCCTGCTTGAGGTCCTTGGTCCAGTTGCGCAGCTTCGGAGCTTCACCGTCGATGGCGGTCTTGGCCGAACGGAGGAAGTTCGTCACGGTCACGCCGGGAACCTCCACGGGATACTGCATGGCCAGGAACAGTCCAGCCTTGGCACGCTCGTCGACGGACATCTCGAGGACGTCCTCACCGTCGAGGGTGACCGAACCGGAGGTCACTTCGTACTTGGGGTGGCCGGCCAGGGCGTAGGCCAGGGTCGACTTGCCGGAGCCGTTGGGGCCCATGATGGCGTGGGTCTCGTTCGTGTTGATGACGAGGTTGATGCCGTTGAGGATGGGCTTGAGACCGGTATCGGTGTTGACACCGACGTGCAGGTCTTCGATTGTGAGAGTGGACATAATGATCCTTCTTCTTCGGTCTTGAGGTCAGTTCAGGGTGGTGTTCGGGTCGACGAGGATGCGGCCGGCGATCTCTTTGCAGTCATAGACCGCGACGGGTTCGAACGCCGGCGGATTCACCGGCTTGCCGGTCGTCAGGTCGAACTGCGAGCCGTGCAGCCAGCATTCGATGGTGCAGTCCTCGACGTCTCCTTCGGCCAACGACACCTCACCGTGGGTGCACAGGTCGTCGATGGCGTGGATCGTGCCGTCGGAGTCGCGAGCGATGCAGATCTCGTACTCGCCGACCTCGATGCGCATGGTGCCGCCGGGAGCCACCTCGTCGGTGGCCGCCACGTCGATCATGGTCACAGAACGCTCCGGGACAGTTCGTCTTCGATGCGTTCGTTGAGCACGTCCTCGATCTCGGGGACCTGGATCTTCTGGATCACTTCGTTGAAGAATCCGCGGACCACGAGCTGACGGGCGACGTCCTCGGGGATGCCGCGGCTCATCAGGTAGAACAGGTGCTCCTCATCGAAGCGTCCCACCGAGGAGGCGTGACCGGCACCGGCGATGTCGCCGGTCTCGATCTCGAGGTTCGGCACCGAGTCGGCCCGGGCGCCATCGGTGAGGATGAGGTTCCGGTTGAGCTCGTAGGTGTCGATGTCGAGAGCTTCGGGACGGATGAGCACATCGCCGATCCACACGCTGCGCGCGTCCTTGCCCTGCAGAGCGCCCTTGTAGTGGACGTTCGACTGGGCCTTCGGCGTGTTGTGGTCGATGTAGGTGCGGTGCTCGAGGTGCTGACCGGCATCGGCGAAGTAGAGTCCGAGCAGTTCGGCCTCTCCCCCGGCTGCCGAGTAGCGCACGTTCGTGTTCAGGCGCACCACGTCGCCGCCGAGGGTGATGTGGATGTGCTTGAACTTCGCGTCCTTGCCCACGATCGCATCGTGCTGACCGAGGTGCTGAGAGCCGTCGTCCCACAGCTGCAGCGATACGAAGGTCACGTCCGCACCATCGCCGATGACGAGGGAGACGAGCTCGGAGTACCGGGCCAGTCCCTCGTGTTCGACGACGATGGTCGCCTTCGAGTTCGCTCCGACCGTGATGACGACATGGCCGTGGCCGAGTGCCTCACCGGTGCCGTCGGCGTGGATGATCGCGGCCCGGTCGAGTTCGGTGTCCGCGGGGATCGAATAGTGCGTCACCGCGGAAGCGCGGTTGGCGGCGACGGCCGCGGCGCGGTCCTCGGGTTCGAGGATGCCCAGTTCCTGAGCCGACTCGAGCGAGATCTCCTCGACGGACAGGCCCGCGGGCAGATCCGACTCGAACTTCAGCGTCGCCTCGGTGGCGGTGTCCTCGAAGAACTCGCTGAACTTGCGGACGGGAGAGAAGCGCCATTCCTCCTCCCGGCCGGTGGGCACGGGGAAGTCGGCGACATCGAAGCTGCGTGTGCGCGCATCGCGCTTCGAATCGGGCACCTGGACCTCGGAACCGTGCGAGTGCTCCGAAAGGCCAAGCGGATTGGTGGTATCAGTCACAGATTTACTCCTTTGAGTGCAGTGGGCGCTGGGTCGGGTCTCAGCCGACCGCGCCTTCCATCTGCAGTTCGATGAGGCGGTTGAGTTCGAGGGCGTACTCCATCGGGAGCTCGCGTGCGATGGGCTCGACGAAGCCGCGCACGATCATCGCCATCGCCTCGGTCTCCTCCATTCCGCGGGACATGAGATAGAAGAGCTGATCCTCACTGACCTTCGACACGGTGGCCTCATGGCCGAGTGTGACGTCGTCTTCGCGGATGTCGATGTAGGGGTACGTGTCCGAACGGGAGACGTTGTCGACGAGCAGGGCGTCGCAGAGGACGTTGTTCGACGAGCCTTCGGCGCCCGGGTGCACGTGGACGAGTCCGCGGTAGCCGGCACGGCCGCCGCCGCGGGCCACGGACTTCGACACGATCGACGAATGGGTGTGCGGAGCAGCGTGGATCATCTTCGCGCCGGTGTCCTGGTGCTGTCCCTCGCCGGCGAAGGCCACGGACAGCGTCTCACCGCGGGCGTGCTCACCGGTGAGCCAGATGGCCGGGTACTTCATGGTCACCTTCGAGCCGATGTTGCCGTCGACCCATTCCATGGAGGCGCCCTCTTCGGCAATGGCGCGCTTGGTGACGAGGTTGTACACGTTGTTCGACCAGTTCTGGATCGTCGTGTAGCGGACCTTCGCATCCTTCTTCGCGATGATCTCGACGACGGCCGAGTGCAGCGAGTCGGTCTTGTAGATCGGAGCGGTGCAGCCCTCGACGTAGTGGACCGAGGAACCCTCGTCGGCGATGATGAGCGTGCGCTCGAACTGGCCCATGTTCTCCGTGTTGATGCGGAAGTAGGCCTGCAGCGGGATCTCGACGTGGACGCCCTTGGGGACGTAGACGAACGAGCCGCCGGACCAGACAGCGGTGTTGAGTGCGGCGAACTTGTTGTCGCCGGAGGGAATGATCGACCCGAAGTACTCTTCGAAGATCTCCGGGTGCTCGCGCAGGCCGGTGTCCGTGTCCATGAAGATGACGCCCTGAGCCTCGAGCTCTTCGTTGATCTGGTGGTAGACGACCTCGGACTCGTACTGTGCGGCGACACCGGCGACGAGGCGCTGCTTCTCCGCCTCGGGGATGCCGAGCTTGTCATAGGTGTTGCGGATGTCCTCGGGCAGGTCCTCCCAGGACGTCGCCTGCCCCTCGGTGGAGCGGACGAAGTACTTGATGTCGGCGAAGTCGATTCCGGTGAGGTCGGCACCCCAGTTCGGCATCGGCTTCTTGTCGAACAGACGCAGAGCCTTGAGCCGACGCTTGAGCATCCACTCGGGTTCGTCCTTGAGCTTCGAGATGTTGCGGACGACTTCCTCGCTCAGGCCGCGTTCCGCGGTCGCGCCGGCGTCGTTCTCGTCGTGCCAACCGTATGCGTACTGCCCGAGGTCTTTGAGCTCGGGATTCGCATCGATGATCCGATTTCCTGTGTCAGTCATCGTGAACCTCCTTGAGGTCGATCATTGCTGTGGATGAGTGGTCTGGTCAGTTCCGAAGTCGGAATGTGGGTGGTGCACACGTGGTCGCCCTGCGCCAACGAGGACAGCCGGCGCACGTCGACACCGAGGTAGTCGGAGAACATCGCGAGTTCCGCTTCGCAGATCTCCGGGTACTCCGCCGCCACGGCCTGGATCGGGCAGTGCCCCTGGCACAGCTGCATCGCCTCCAACGGGGTCCCGGCCGCAACCGGTGTCGCCGAGGCGGCGTACCCTTCCCGTGTCAGCGCTGCGGCGAGAGCGCGTGAGCGCGACGCCACTGTGGTGCCGCCGCGCTTGTCGAGTTCCGGTCCGAGGCGGTCCCGCAGACGGCCGACGAGGTCTTCGGTGAATTCCTCCACAGCCGACTTGCCGTGCTTGTCCTCCATGAAGCGCAGGATGTTCACGGCCAACTCGTCGTAGGAATGACTGACCGAATCGTGTCCCGCCGTCGTGACCACATAGTGCCGGGCTGGTCGGCCCCTGCCCGCCTGCTTGCCAGCGAGTTCACGGACCTCGATGAGGCCTTCGCTCTCCAGCGCGTCCAGGTGACGACGGATCGCCGCGGGAGTCAGCTCGAGGGCTTTGGCCAAAGACGAAGCAGTGATCGGCCCTTCGTCGAGCACCGACTGGAAGACCCTCTGCCGGGTGCGGCGATCTTCCGTGTCGTTTGCAGCCATAATCCACCTCCTTGACTAACACAACAATATTGTTGCGTAATTTGTTTCGTAAAACTAGGTGAGCCTAACCACCGCTCGCGTCGCGCGCGGACGCCTGCGGTTTCGACACCCGTTTCGACGCGTCGTAGAATAGCCTGGTGTCATCTCCGGCCCTGACCATCCGCGGTCTCCAATACTCCTACGGCACCCACCGTGTCGTCGACGGAATCGACCTCACGGCCGAGACCGGGTCCGTCCTCGGTGTCCTCGGACCCAATGGCGCGGGCAAATCCACGACCATCTCCCTGGCGGTGGGCACCCGCCGCCCCGATGGGGGCACGGTGGAGATCTTCGGCCACGACCCCGTCACCGCCCACGCCACGACCTCGCAGCTGGCCGGGGTGATGCTCCAAGACGGCGGACTGCCGATGAGCTCGAAGCCGCTGCAGGTGCTTCGCCATCTCTCCTCGCTCTACGAGAACCCCCGGCCGGTCGACGAGCTCGCCGAACCCCTGGGCCTCCACGATTTCGCCGGACGCACGATGCGCCGACTCTCCGGCGGACAGAAGCAGCGGGTGGCGCTGGCTGCGGCCCTCATCGGTCGACCTCGTCTGGTCTTCCTCGACGAACCCTGCGCCGGCCTCGACCCCCAGGCTCGTGAGGTCGTCCACAGCTTCATCCGAGATCTCGCCGACAGTGGGGTCGCCGTCGTCCTCACCACCCACGACCTGACCGAGGCCGAGGAGCTCTCCGACGAGGTCGTCGTCATCGATCGGGGACGGATCATCGCTCAGGGAGCGCCCGAGGAGCTGCGCAGCGCCTCCGCCGGGTCGCGGGCGCTGACGATCCGACTCGACTCCCCCGCCCCCGCGAATCTCGTCGATCGACTCACCGGGCTCGGTCCCGCCTCGGCGCAGGGCTCCCTGATCATCATCGACGGAGCACCGACGGCGAGCCAGATCGCGGCCGCGTGCACAGCCATCGCCGAGGCGGGGGGCCAGATCACGGACATCGGCATGCAGAGACAGTCCCTGTCCGATGTGTTCTTCGAGCTGACCGGGAGGCCGCTGCGATGACCGCCGCACGCATCGTCTCGCAGGCGAAGTTCGAGACCCTGTCCGTTCTGCGCAACGGCGAACAGCTGCTGCTCTCGGTCATCTTCCCTCTGGGTCTGCTCGTCTTCCTCGCGAAGACTCCCCTGCTCACCGGCCTCGGAGTCATCGACGCCGGGGCCGACCCGCTGTCGATCGCCGTCCCCGGAGCGCTGAGCCTGAGCCTGGCCTCCAGCGCATTCACCGGTCAGGCGATCGCGACCGCCTTCGACCGCCGTTACGGAGTGCTGCGGCAGCTGGCGACGACTCCGCTGGGCACGAACGGACTCATCCTCGGCAAACTCGGCGCCGTCATCGTCGTCGTCCTCATCCAGTACGCGCTCGTCTTCGCCACGGCGGCGGTTCTCGGCTTCCGCGGTCCCGTCGACGTCCTCGGGCTCATCCTGGCCACACTGCTGGGCACCGCCTCGCTGCTCTCGCTCGGTCTGCTCATGGCAGGCACCGTCCGCGCCGAGGCGACCCTGGCGGCCACGAACCTCATCTGGGTGCTCATGGCTGGTGTCGGTGGCCTCGTCATCGCACATCCGGGAGAATGGGGAACAGTTGTGGGCTACCTGCCCTCCGGTGCGCTCGGCGACGCCATGCGGTCCGCCATCGGAGCCGGCGGCACAGACATCAAGGCAATCATCGTGCTCCTGGTATGGGGGCTTGTGGGAACGCTTGCGGCACGCAGGTGGTTCCGTTTCGAATGAGGAGTGAAGTGGTCACGAAGAAGATCCGCATCGCCGCTTGGGCCATGCTCATCGCCCAGGCAGGGATCATCCTGACCGGCGGAATCGTCCGGCTCACCGGCTCGGGCCTCGGCTGTTCTGACTGGCCGAAGTGCACCCCAGATTCGCTCGTGGCCACCAGCGAGATGGGCATCCACGGCGCCATCGAGTTCGGCAACCGCCTGCTGGCCGTGGCGTTGGCGCTCCTCGGCGTGTGCATTGCGCTCATGCTGTGGAAGGGTCGGAAGCAGCGCCCGGATCTGTTCTGGCTCAATATAGGACTGCTGGCCATCGTTCCCGTCCAGGCCGTCGTCGGCGGAATCACCGTATGGACGAAGCTCAATCCCTGGGTCGTCGCCGGACACTTCGTCCCCTCGGCCGTCGCCGTCGGCGTCGCCGCCTACTTCGTCCGCCGCACCTACGACACCGGCGTGCGCCTGGGCACCAAGGCCCCGGCTCCGCTGCCGACTTTGGGCTGGATCATCCTCGGTCTCACCGCGGTCATCGTGATCTTCGGCGTGCTCACCACCGGGGCCGGGCCCCATTCGGGTTCGACGATCTCGACCCGCAACAACCTCGACAACATCTGGGTCACCCGGCTGCACGCCGCGCCGGTATGGCTGCTCGTCATCGCCACGATCTCCGCGCTCGTCGTCGCGCGCAAGAAGGCGCAGACGGCGATGGTCGCTCCGCTGACCGTGCTCCTCATCGTCGAGGTCGCCCAGGGGGTCATCGGCTACGTCCAGTACTTCCTCGGTGTTCCCGAACTGCTCGTGGCCCTACACATGGTCGGCCTGTCGGCTACGATTGCGGCAAGCGTTGCCGTCCTCGACAGCGCATACCCGAGGAGCACCGATGTCAGTCCCGATCGTTCCGTGTCTGTGGTTTCCTGACTGCGCCGAGGAGGCCATGGAGTTCTACTGCTCCGTCTTCCCCGACTCTTCCATCCTCTCCATCGAACGCTATCGGGACGAATCCCTCGACGACCACTTCGCGGGGATGAGCGGGAAGGTCATCAACGGCCGGTTCGTCCTCGACGGCACAGAGTTCATCTGCCTCGACGGCGGACTGGTGTTCACGTTCAACGAAGCGATCTCACTGACCGTCGAATGCGCCGACCAGGCCGAGATCGACCACGACTGGTCACATCTGTCGGCCTCTCCCGAGCACGAACAGTGCGGCTGGCTCAAGGACCGCTACGGAGTCAGCTGGCAGATCATTCCCGCGAACCTCGGCGAGCTGATGACCGGTCCGGCACGGACTCAGGCACTCATGCAGATGAAGAAGATCGTCATCGACGACCTCGTGAACGCCGGCTGAGAATTTGCGTTCCGACCCGAAGCGCAAGGCACAGACGTACAACGGCCCAACTTGAGCTGGATAGCACTGTTTCAAATCTGTGCTATCCAGCTCAAACTGGGCCGATTGGATCAGCGGGTTCTTCGGCGAGTCACCAGGTCCCGGGGATCAGGGTGGGCACGAACGGGTCGATGGCCACTGCCAGGAAGAGCAGCGACAGGTACGTGATCGACCCGTGGAAGACCTTCATCGCCTTGAGAGACGTGCCGTCCTTGCCCTGCTTGGCCCGGGAGACCAGCGAGTAGCACGACCACAGGAACCAGGCTCCGGCGCCCACGGCCACGATCGTGTAGACCGGACCCATCGGAGCGATGGGAATGAGTGCGAGTGAGCAGGCGATCATCGCCCACGTGTAGAGGATCATCTGCCGGCCGACGGACGTCGGCGGAACCTTCGACGGCAGCATGGGCACGTCGGCGGCGTCGTAGTCGGCCTTGTACTTGATCGCCAGCGGCCAGTAGTGCGGCGGGGTCCAGAAGAAGACGACGAGGAAGAGCAGCACGGGCTCCCAGGCGACTCCCCCGGTCACGGCCGACCAGCCGATGAGCACGGGCATGCAGCCGGCGGCGCCGCCCCAGACGATGTTCTGTGAGGTGCGGCGCTTGAGCACGAGGGTGTAGAAGACGGCGTAGAGCAGGATCGCCGAGGCGGTCAGCCCCGCCGTGACCCAGTTCGTGAATCCGCCGAGCCAGAAGATCGAGCCGATGCCCAGCACGAAGGCGAAGGTCAGCGCAGAGCGGGGACTGATCTCACCGGTGACGAGGGGTCGGTCCTTCGTCCGCTCCATCTTCGCGTCGATGTCGCGGTCGACGTAGCAGTTGAAGACCGAGGCCGAGGCCGCAGCGGCGGCTCCGCCGATGAGCGTGTTGATGACGAGCCAGATGTTCGGCATTCCCTGAGCGGCCAGGAACATCACGGGCGCGGTCGTGACGAGGAGCAGCTCGATGACGCGCGGTTTGGTCAGCGCGATATAGGCGCTGATGATCGAACGCGGTCGGGTGGAGAGGTTCTGCTCGTCGATGGCCCTCTGCAGAGGTCGTTCACTCTGCTCTTCCCGGTTCTGACGAAGTTTGCTCACGCCCTAGATTCTACCTGTTGTCGAAGTTTTTGCCAGTCGCGCGAAGGCGAGTCGAGTCACTGACGATGCGGATGAGGAAGGCCACTGCGGCACACACGGGAGCAAGCACGACGACCTGTACGACGAGCACTGAGACGAAGCTCAGCGAGGCCGACTGCGGATCTGCACGGAGGAGATTCACATCGACGCACAGGCCGATGATTCCGGCGATGACGGAAAAGACGAGGGCGGTCGTCCACACCAGACCGCCGCGCCGCGCATTGAGCATCACGGCCAGCGCTGCTGCGAAGGGTGTGAGCAGAACGAGAGTGCCCAGCGTCCACAGCCCGAGCTGTCCGATGTCGACGCCGCCACGAAGCGGCTGTGCGATCGCCGACGACACGGCGACGGTCACCACGGCGAAGAACACCGGGCACGCCGTGCCGATCCGGGAGATCAGCCGACGGAGTCCTCTTGTCTGTTCGGCCACCTCGGCGAGGTCGGGTCGCCTGCCCGTCAGCCATCCGGGTCGACGGTCTCCGCTGTCTGCGACGGCGGCATCGATCATGGGATCAGCCTCTTTGCTCACCCTGTCATCCCTCCAGTCAGGCACGGCCCGGTCTCACTCTCTTCGGCACACCGCAGTTGTTGAATGTCGAACCACAGCTGTGCGCGAGACCACACTTTACCCGTCGGTAGCCGAAATGTCTCGCTCCCTGTCGGCACGGCAGGTGAACAGGGGCGGCGCTTCAAGCGTCCGACGGGTAGAGTTTGAATGCACGCTCTTCAGACGAACGAAGGATCGCTCGACGACATGACAACTCTGTCCTGGACTGAACTCGACAATCGCGCAGTCGACACTGCCCGCCTCCTCGCCGCGGATGCGGTGCAGAAGACAGGGAACGGGCACCCGGGCACCGCCATGAGCCTGGCTCCCATCGCCCACTACCTGTATCAGCACGGACTCACTCACGACCCGGCCGACCCGACTTGGGTCGGCCGTGATCGTTTCGTCCTCTCCTGCGGTCACAGTTCGCTCACCCAGTACGTCCAGCTCTACCTCGCCGGATTCGGGCTCGAGCTCGACGACCTCAAGGCCCTGCGCACCTGGGGTTCGCTGACACCGGGCCATCCGGAGGTCGGACATACCGCCGGCGTCGAGATCACCACGGGCCCGCTCGGCTCAGGATTGGCCTCAGCCGTGGGCATGGCCATGGCCGCTCGACGCGAACGCGGACTCTTCGACCCCGAGGCGGCTGCCGGCACCTCACCGTTCGACCACAACATCGTCGTGCTCGCCTCCGACGGCGACCTCGAAGAGGGCGTGTCCGGTGAGGCCTCCTCGCTGGCCGGCACACAGGAGCTGTCGAATCTGCTGGTGATCTGGGACGACAACAAGATCTCCATCGAAGACGACACCGCGATCGCCTTCGGCGAGGACACCGCCGCCCGCTACGCCGCCTACGGCTGGCACGTCCAGCACGTCGACTTCACCGCCGGTGATGACTACCACGAGGACATCGAAGCCTTCCACGCCGCCGTCGAGGCCGCTCGCGCGGATTCCCGTCCGTCGTTCATCCGCCTGTCGACGATCATCGCCTGGCCGGCGCCCAACGCCCAGAACACCGGCGGATCCCACGGTGCCGCCCTCGGCGAGGACGAGATCCGGGCGACCAAGGAGGTCCTCGGCTTCGACCCGGAATCGACCTTCGCCGTCGCCGACGAGGTCCTCGCCCACACCCGTCAGGCACTCGACCGCGGTCGTGCCGCTCACCTCGAATGGGACAAGTCCTTCGCCGATTGGCGCAGCGCCAACCCGGACAACGCCGCACTCTTCGACCGTCTGTCCAAGCGCGAACTGCCCGCCGGACTCGATGCGGCCTTCCCGGTCTTCGAGGCCAGCGAGAAGGGCATCGCCACACGTGCGGCCTCCGGCCAGGTGCTCAACGCGATCGCCGAGACCATGCCCGAACTCTGGGGCGGCTCCGCCGACCTCGCCGGTTCGAACAACACCCTGGTCAAGGGTGAGCCGAGCTTCCTGCCCGCGCACCGATCCACCGGCGCCTTCTCCGGACATGAGTACGGACGCAATATCCACTTCGGCGTCCGTGAGTTCTCCGCCGGTCTCATCGGCAACGGCATCGCCCTCCACGGCGGAACCCGCCCTTACAACGGCACGTTCCTCGTCTTCAGCGACTACCAGCGTCCCGCCGTTCGTCTGGCCGCCCTCCAGCAGCTGCCGAATCTGTTCGTGTGGACCCACGATTCGATCGGCCTCGGCGAGGACGGACCGACCCATCAGCCGATCGAGCACCTCTCCGCCCTGCGCGCCATCCCCGGCCTCGACGTCGTCCGACCGGCCGATGCGAACGAAACCGCGGTCGCATGGCGGACGATCCTCGACCGCACTGACGGGCCCAGCGGACTCGTGCTCACCCGCCAGGCCGTGCCGGTCCTCGACCGTGAGAAGTAT
This sequence comes from Brevibacterium linens ATCC 9172, assembly GCF_900169165.1. Taxonomy (GTDB): domain Bacteria; phylum Actinomycetota; class Actinomycetes; order Actinomycetales; family Brevibacteriaceae; genus Brevibacterium; species Brevibacterium linens. The sequence goes on along the minus strand of NZ_FXYY01000001.1, from coordinate 325,862 downwards.
GCTCCCGCCTCCGAAACCGCACGCGGCGGCTATGTGCTCACCGATACCGGCGACCAGCCCGAGGTAGCCATCATCGCCAGCGGTTCCGAGGTCGCCATCGCCCTCGAAGCCGCCGAGTCTCTGCAGGCATCGGGCACAGCCGCACGCGTGATCTCCATGCCGTGCCAGGAATGGTTCGACGCACAGCCGGAGGACTACCGGGCCACGGTGTTGCCGCGTACGCTGAGGGCACGCGTGAGCATCGAAGCCGCCTCGGCGATGAGCTGGCACAAGTACCTCGGCGATGCCGGACGTGCCGTGTCCATCGAACACTTCGGTGCCTCCGCGGACTACCAGACCCTGTACGAGAAGTTCGGCATCACGGCCTCGTCCGTCGTCGACGCAGCCAAGGAATCCATCAACGCAGCAAAGGCGGAAGCATGAGTGAACGTCTCCAGCAGCTCAGCGCGGCCGGAGTCTCGATCTGGCTCGACGACCTCTCCCGCACCCGACTCGAATCCGGGGATCTCGCGCGGCTCATCGAGGAATCCTCCGTCACGGGTGTGACGACGAATCCGACGATCTTCGCGAACGCGATCGCCAGTTCCGACGACTACGATTCCGCGGTCGCCGAGCTCGGTGCCTCCGGTGCCGATGTGGATGAGGCCATCGAGGCACTGACCACCGCGGATGTCGCCGAGGCGGCGCGCCTGTTCCGTCCGGTCTTCGAATCCACGGATGGTCAGGACGGTCGCGTGTCCATCGAGGTCGCTCCCCCGCTGGCCCACGATTCGCAAGGGACCGTCGCCACGGCGAAGGCCCTGTGGGAGCGCGTCGGCGAACCGAATGCGATGATCAAGATCCCCGCCACCGAGGCAGGGCTGACCGCGATCTCCGAGACGATCGCCGCCGGGATCAGCGTCAACGTCACCCTCGTGTTCTCCCTGACCCGCTACCGCCACGTCGTCGAAGCCTTCCTCCAGGGCCTGGAGAAGGCCCGCGCCGCCGGCCACGACCTCTCGACGATCCGGTCGGTCGCCTCGGTGTTCGTCTCCCGGGTGGATTCGGAGATCGATTCCCGTCTCGATTCCGTCGAGGACCCGAAGGCGGTCGAGCTCAAGGGCAAGGCGGGCATCGCCAACTGCGTGCTCGCCCATGAGATCCACTCGCAGCTGTTCACCTCCGAACGCTTCCGGGTCCTCGAACTCGCCGGTGCACGTCCGCAGCGTCTGCTGTGGGCCTCGACCGGAGTGAAGAACCCCGACTATGCCGACACGATGTACGTGGCCGGGCTCGTCGCGCCGAACACCGTGAACACGATGCCCGAACCCACCCTGGAGGCCTTCGCCGACCACGGTGAGGTCACCGGCCGGATCACGTCCGAGCACTACCGTGCCGCCGACGAGGTCTTCGACGCCCTGGCTCGACTGGGCATCGACTACGCCGAGGTCATGACCGTGCTCGAAGAGCAGGGCCTGGAGAAGTTCGATGTCAGCTGGACCGAACTCCAGGACACGATCCGGACGGCTCTGGAGCGCTCATGAGGCTTTCACTCTCTGCTCCCGTCGGCGAGGAATTCGATGCCGAGGCCGCGCGACTCATCGACGCCGGTCTGGCCTCCCGTCTGAGTGACAAGGATGCCGAACTGTTCGACGGAGCCGCCGATGCCGCGGACCGGATGGGCTGGGTGGACCTTCCGCAGCAGGCTGCTGAGCTGCTCGATGAGATCGAGTCCCTGCGGGCAGAACTGCAGGAACAGGGTCTGCGCACGATCAGCCTGGCCGGAATGGGCGGATCCTCGCTCGCTCCCGAGGTGATGGCTCAGACCGCCGGTGTCCGACTCGAGATCGTCGATTCGACGGATCCGAATCAGGTCGCCGAGGCGATCGGCACCGACCTCGAGCACACTGTCCTCGTCATCGCATCGAAGTCCGGAACCACGGTGGAGACGGATTCGATCCGACGCAGCTTCGCCGCGGCTTTCGAATCGATCGGCGTCGATGCGGCATCCCGGATGATCGCGATCACCGATCCGGGGACGGAGCTCGAGGCTCTGGCCGCCGATCAGGGCTTCCTCGCGACGTTCCTCGCCGACCCCACTGTCGGCGGACGTTTCAGTGCGCTTTCGGCCTTCGGGCTCGTTCCCGCAGGTCTGGCCGGTGCCGATGTGCGCGAAATCGTCGCAGAAGCCGCTGCGGCAACCGCGGAACTGTCCGCGGACAACCTGGACAACCCGGCACTGCGGTTCGGCGCTTGGCTGAGCATCGCGCACGCCAGGATGACGGAGAAGCTCGTCCTCGCCGAGACATCCGGGCAGCTGGCCGGGCTCGGAGCCTGGGTCGAGCAGCTCATCGCCGAATCCCTCGGCAAGGACGGTCAGGGCATCCTTCCCGTCGTCGTCGACTCCCCCGCCGACATCGGGTTCTCCGACGCCCGCGCGGACGCTCTCCTGTGCCTGCTCGGGCCGGCAGCCGAAGGCTCAGAGCTGGGTGCACCGTCCAGATTCGAAGCGAGCATCACGGGTGGGCTGGGCGAGCTGTTCCTGTTCTGGGAATACGCCACGGCCATCGCCGGATACAGCATCGGGGTCAACCCCTTCGACCAGCCCGATGTGGAAGCGGCGAAGGCACGGGCCAGGCATCTGCTCGACGGACCGGACTCGGCAGCCACAGGACAGCCGCAGTTCCGTGAGGGAGACATCGACGTCCTCGAGGTCGTCGACGAGGCCACCGATCTCGTCGGAGCCCTGGAGGAGCTGTTCTCCCGGGTCGACGAGTACGGGTATGTCGGCATCCAGGCGTACCTCGATCGGATCGCCGATGCCGAGGCCGAGGATCTGCGACCGCTCGTATCCACACACGCCGGAGTCCAGACGACCTTCGGCTTCGGACCCCGCTACCTGCATTCGACCGGTCAGTACCACAAGGGCGGTCACCCCAACGGCGTGTTCCTCCAGATCACCGGTGAGGCTCGCACGGATCTGCTGGTGCCGGGACGCGACTTCGGCTTCGCACAGCTGCAGCGCGCCCAGGCCGCCGGAGATGCAGCAGTGCTGACCGAGAAGGGTCGGCCCGTGCTGCGTCTGCACCTGCTTGATCGTGCTCGCGGCCTCTCGCAGCTGCGAGAGGCGATCGGATCGATCAGCCCCCGCCACCACTTCGGCCACGACTGATCGGCCCGAAGCGGCACTGATCCGCCGGCACGACGGACAGACCACGAATGAGAAGGACCCCGACCGGAATGGTCGGGGTCCTTCTCATTCGCCTGCTCAGGCGTTGAAGCGGGTGAGGACTCCCAGCAGGATGATGCAGGCCGCCCAGATGATCGCCATGAGCGTGGTGAACCGGTTGAGGTTGCGCTCGGCGACACCCGAGGACCCCAGCGACGAGGACATTCCGCCGCCGAACATGTCGGACATGCCACCGCCCTTGCCCTTGTGCATGAGGATCAGCAGGGTGAGGAAGACGCTCGTGAGCACAAGCAGCGCGATGAGAATGATGTTGAGGATTTCCACGTCGGATTCAACCTATGTTTCGTCGAGTGTTTCGTCGAATGATGCGTCTGTCAGTCTACTTCGCGACCGCGGCCTTGCACAAAGCGGCGAAGTCCGGGCCGCTCAGGCTCGCACCGCCCACCAACGCGCCGTCGACGTCTGCGGACGCGACGATCTCTGCCACATTGTCGGCCTTGACGGATCCGCCGTAGAGGATGCGGGTGGTCTGGGCCAGAGCGTCGCCGTACTTCTCACCGAGGCGCACTCGGATGGCCGACGCCATTTCGGCGGCATCGGCGGCCGTGGCGGTCTCTCCGGTGCCGATCGCCCACAAGGGCTCGTAGGCGATGACGAGGCCGGAGAGATCGGCGGCGTCGAATCCGGCCAGGGATTCATCCATCTGCCCGAGCGTGAACTCGACGTGGCTCTTCTCCTGCCGCTGTTCGAGGGACTCCCCCACGCAGAGGATCGGCGTGAGTTCGGCCGAGAGTGCGGCCTTGATCTTCGTGGCCACGACCTCATTGGTCTCGTGGTTGTCCGCGCGGCGTTCGCTGTGGCCGATGACCACGTAGCTGCAGCCGAGTCGGGAGAGGAACGAAGCGGCGATCTCTCCCGTATGCGCTCCGGGAGCGTGCTGGGAGACGTCCTGGGCACCGTATTTCAGCCACAGTTTGTCGCCTTGGACGAGGGTCTGCACCGAACGGATATCGGTGAATGGCGGGACGACGACGACTTCACAATGACTGTCGTCGAGTTTGGCGTCCTCGAGTGCCCAGGCAAGCTTCTGGACAGCGGAGATCGCCTCCAAGTGGTCGTGGTTCATCTTCCAGTTGCCTGCCAGCAGCAGGGTGCGGTCGTTCATGGTGTCTGTCTTCCTCATCCGAGTGCGTCGAGTCCGGGCAGGGTCTTGCCTTCGAGGTATTCGAGGCTGGCACCACCGCCGGTGGAGATATGGCCGAAAGCGTCGTCGGCGAAGCCGAGGCTGCGCACGGCGGCCGCGGAGTCACCGCCGCCGACCACGGTCAGCCGCTGTCCCCGACCGCTGCCGTCATCGGTCAGTGCCTGGGCGACGGCTTTGGTGCCGGCAGCGAAGGCCGGGAATTCGAAGACGCCCATCGGCCCGTTCCAGAACACGGTGGTCGAGCCCGCAATGATCTCGGCGTAGGTGCGGGCCGATTCGGGGCCGATGTCGAGGCCGAGGCCGTCGCCTCCTGCAGGAGTGTCTTCGAGTTCGGCGACGGGCCGGACCCAGTGTTCGGCATCGGCGGCGAAGGAGGCGGCCATGACGATGTCCGTAGGCAGGACGATGCGGGCCCCGCCGGACCGGGAGCGTTCGAGGTAGCCCACGACGTCGTCGATGCGGTCTTTCTCGACCAGGCTCGAACCGATGTCGTGGCCGAGCGCGGCGAGGAAGGTGAAGACCATTCCCCCGCCGATGAGCAGATTGTCGGCACGGTCGATGAGGTTGTCGATGACGCCGAGTTTGTCCGAGACCTTCGACCCGCCGAGGACGACGGTGAACGGTGAGGCGGGATCATTGAGCAGCCGGTCGCTGACTTCGACTTCCGCACGCACCAGCGAACCGGCATAGTGCGGGAGGAGGCCGGCGATGTCGTAGACCGAGGCCTGCTTGCGATGGACGACGCCGAAACCGTCGGAGACGAAGTCGTCGGCCAGTCCGGCCAAGCGGGACGCGAACTCCTGGCGCTGCGCATCGTCTTTCGCCGTCTCGCCCGGGTTGAAGCGGAGGTTCTCCAACAGCAGCACCTCGCCGTCGGACAGGGCCGCGGCCTTCGTCTGCGCATCCTCACCGACGGTGTCGGCGGCGAAGGCGACCGGACGGCCGATGGCGTCGGCGAGCTCGGGGACGATCGGGGCCAAGGAGAACTGCGGATCCGGTTCTCCCTTGGGCCGGCCCAGATGCGACATCACGATGACCTTGGCTCCCGCCTCGGCGAGGGACCTGATGGTTCCGGCCGAAGCCAGGATGCGCCCCCGATCGGTGATGGTGCCGTCGTCCATCGGCACATTGAGATCGCTGCGGACGAGCACCGTGTGGCCGGCGAAGATGCCCGCATCGTCGAATGTCCTCATGAGTCCCTTTCGCTGAGAATGTAGCTGACCATGTCTTTGAGTCGGTTCGTGTAGCCCCACTCGTTGTCGTACCAGGCCACGACCTTGATCTGGTCTCCCAGAACTATCGTGAGCTTGGAATCGACGATCGCCGAGGCGGTGGTGCCGACGATGTCGGTGGAGACGAGTTCGTCGGTGGAGAAGTCGAGATACGGTGATCCGTCCGCCGCGGAGGCGAGGATTGCGTTGACCTCGTCCCGGTCGGCGCCCGTGGACGTGGTGAAGGTGAAATCGATGATCGAACCGGCGGGCACGGGCACGCGCACGGCCAGTCCGTCGAGCTTGCCCTCGAGGTGGGGCATCACGCGGCCGACGGTGCGAGCGGCGCCGGTCGTGGTGGGCACGATGTTGACGGCGGCGGCGCGCGCCCGACGCAGATCCCGGTGGGGTCCGTCGACGAGCATCTGGTCGCCGGTGTAGGCGTGGACGGTGTTGAGCAGACCGGATTCGACGCCGAGGGCGTCGTCGAGTGCTTTGACGACGGTGGCCATGCAGTTCGTCGTGCACGAGGCGTTCGAGACCACGGAGTGCGCGGTCGGGTCGAAGACGTCTTCGTTCACGCCCATGACGAGGGTGGCGTCGACATCCTTTCCGGGGGCGGAGAGCACGACCGTCTGCACGGTGCCGCCGAGGTGGGCCTCGGCCTGGTCCTGACGCGTGAAGCGTCCGGTGGATTCGACGACGAGTTCGACCTTGTGCGAGCTCCAGTCGATGGCGGCCGGGTCGGCTTGGCTGGTCACGGCGATCTCGCGTCCGTCGACGATGATCGCCTCGTCGGCGGCGTCGACGTCATGGTTGAACCGCGGCCAGACGGAATCGTGGGAGAGCAGATGGGCCAGGGTCGTCGTATCGGTGAGATCGTTGATGGCCACGACCTCGAAATCGGCATCGGGTTCGAGGGACAGACGGAACAGGGCACGACCGATGCGGCCGAAGCCGTTGATGGCGATTCGTCTCATGCCTCGATCTTAGCGATCCTCGAGCATTTCCGGGGTCAGACTGGCTTCGGTACCGGGAATTCCCAGTTCTTCCGCATGCTTGTCCGCAGTCGACAGCAGCCTGCGGATCCGGCCGGCGACCGCGTCCTTCGTCATCGGCGGGTCGGCGAGCTGGCCGAGCTCCTCGAGAGACGCCTGTTTGTGAGTCACTCGCAGCTGACCGGCATAGCGGAGGTGTTCGGGGACCTCGTCGCCGAGGATCTCCAGTGCGCGTTCGACCCGAGCTCCGGCGGCCACAGCGGCACGTGCGGAGCGGCGCAGGTTCGCATCGTCGAAGTTCGCCAGACGGTTCGCGGTCGCGCGGACCTCCCGGCGCATCCGCCGTTCCTCCCAGACCAGCACGGCGCTGTGGGAGCCCATGCGGGTGAGCAGTGCGGCGATATCGTCGCCGTCGCGGATGACGACGCGATCGACTCCGCGGACTTCACGGGCCTTCGCACTCAGGCCGAGGCGACGAGCGGCACCGACGAGGGCAAGAGCCGCCTCGGGGCCCGGGCACGTGACCTCGAGTGCCGAGGAGCGTCCCGGTTCGGTCAGGGAGCCGTGGGCGAGGAAGGCTCCGCGCCAGGCGGCCTCGGCATCGGCCACGGACCCGTTGACGATGGCCGAGGGCAGTCCGCGCACAGGCCTGCCGCGGTTGTCGACGAGTCCGGTCTGGCGGGCCAGCGCTCCCCCGTCACGGGTGACACGCAGCAGATAGCGGTTGGAGCGGCGGATCCCGGCGGCATTGATGACGACGATGTCGGCATGCTGACCGTAGAGGTCCTTGATCTCCGCGCGCAGTCGCTTGGCGGCCTGAGCGGTGTCGAGTTCGGCCTCCAGGACGATCGAGCCGTTGACGAGGTGCAGAGCCGACGAGAAGCGGAAGATCGAGGACACTTCGGCCTTGCGGGCGGAGGTGCGTGTGATCGTCACACGCGCCAACTCGTCCTTGACCTGAGCGGTCAGTGCCATAGCTCGTCCTCCTGCACCTGAAGTTCTACCACTGCTCGGCGACGCCGATCCCGGCGTCCAACAACATGTCACGGTAGCATGCCGCGAGTTTGAGGCTGTCATGCTGTCCCTGCCTCCGTGAGCGCAAGGGACGTTCCCAGAGCTTCGCCCCGAACATGTCTTCGGCCCGGTCCGGCAGATCGGGTTCGAGTTCGGTGGCCGCCTCGTCGACGAGGACATAGTCCAAGGTCAGTGAGCGGGCATGTCGGTGGAGGGAGACGAGGTGTTCGCCGAGGCTCAGATCCTTCGTCTCACCGTCGGTGGAGCTGAGGTTGAGCGTGAGGGATTTCACCGCGTTCGAGGCCACGATCGCCTCCGCGAGGGAGGGCACGAGCAGGTGAGGCATCACCGAGGTGTACCACGAGCCGGGGCCGAGGTTGAGGACATCGGCTTCCTCCACCGCGTCGACTGTCTCGTAGCGGGCCGGTGGGGCCGCCGGGTCGAGGCGTACGGTCTCGACGTGGCCGATTGTGGAGGCGAGCACGGATTGGCCGCGCACGACCTGGAAGGAGCCGGGGAACTTCACATCGGCTTCGATCGTCAGCGGCACCGAGGACATCGGCAGCACACGGCCGTGAGCGCGCAGCAGACGGGCCATCCAATCCAGGCCGGCCACATGGTCGCCGTGGATCTGCCACAGGGCGGCGATGAGCAGATTGCCCACTGCGTGACCGTCCAGCTCCCCCGCCGATTCGAAGCGGTGCTGGATGACGTCACGCCACGTCTGACCCCAGGTTCCGTCATCGCAGAGTGCGGCCAGCGCCATCCGCAGATCACCGGGAGGCAGTCCGCCGAGTTCGTCGCGCAGACGTCCGGATGAGCCGCCGTCGTCGGCGACGGTGACGACCGCAGTGAGGTCTTCGGTGAGCAGGCGGAACGCCCTCAGCGCCGCATAGAGACCGTGGCCGCCGCCGAAGGAGACGATATTGGGACCGTCCTTCTGTGCGCCCGTGGAGATGACGGGCAGATCTTCGGTCTCCATGTCATTCTCTTCCCAGATCACGGTGACGTACGGTGACCGGAATCCCGGTCCGAGCCGAGAGCAGTCGTCCGACGCGTTCGCTGATCGCCACGGAGCGGTGTTTGCCGCCGGTGCAGCCGATCCCGATCATCGCGTATCCGCGTCCCTCGTGCAGATACCCTTCGGCGACCGTGGACAGAGTTGCGGCATAGCGTTCGATGAATTCCTCGGCGCCGTTCTGCTCGAGAACGTAGTCGGCGACATCGGAGTCGAGCCCGTTGTGTCCGCGCAGATGGGGAATCCAGTACGGGTTGGGCAGGAAGCGGACGTCGGCGACGTGGTCGGCGTCCTTCGGCAGTCCGTATTTGAATCCGAAGCTCATCACCGTCAGGCGCAGCGGTGGGGTGTCATCGTCGCTGAAGCGCTTGCGCACCTCGGCAGACAGCTGGTGCACGTTGAGCTCGGAGGTGTCGACGATGATATCGGCGCGGTGTCTGAGGGACTCGAGCTCGGCACGTTCGGCTTCGATGCCGTCGAGCAGGGTCCCCTCCCCCTGCAGAGGATGGGGTCGCCTCGTCGATTCGAACCGTCGGACGAGGACTTCGTCGGAGGCGTCGAGGAAGACGATGCGCAGGGACAGCCCCTGATCGACGAAATCGCTGATCGTCTCCTGCAGCTCGGTGTACTTCGTCCGGCCCTTGGCATCGATGACGATCGCGATCTTCGGCAGGGCGCCATCGGCTCGAGCGACGAGCTCGACGAGCGGACGCATCATCTGCGGGGGCAGGTTGTCGACGACGTACCAGTCCATGTCTTCGAGCACATTGGCCACGGTCGTGCGGCCGGCTCCGGACATGCCGGTGACGAGCACCACCTCGATGGGGTGGTCGGATCCGTTCGATTCGGCCTGCACGCTCACGCGTCCTCCTCTGCTCATGCCCGTTCGGTCGGCGGGATCAGTGTCCCTCGGCACTACTCTAGGGCAGAATCGCAGAGCTCAGTCGGTCAGAGCCCCGACGATCTTCGCGGCGAGAGCGGGACCGATCCCCTTGACCTCGCAGATCTCTTCGGCGGTGGCGGCGCGGACCTTCTTCACGGATCCGAAATGACGCAGCAGAGCGGTGCGCTTCGATTCCCCGAGCCCCGGGATCTCGTCGAGCACCGAGCTCGTCATCGCCTTTGCACGTTTGGACCGGTGATAGGTGATGGCGAAGCGATGGGCCTCATCACGCAGGCGCTGCATGAGGAAGAGACCTTCGGAGTTGCGTGGGAGGATGACGGGGAACGGATCGTCGGGAACCCAGATCTCTTCGAGTCGTTTGGCCAGACCGACGACCGAGATGTCGACGATGCCGAGATCGGTCAGTGCTCGCGTGGCGGCAGCGACCTGCGGGCCCGCACCGTCGACGACGAGGAGGCTGGGCCGGTAGCCGAAGCGCTCGTCGGGTTCCTCGGAGGTCATCTGCTCGAGGTAGCGGCTGAAGCGACGTGAGACGACGTCGTACATCGATGCCGTATCGTCGGCCGCCGCGTCCCCGTGGATGGCGAAGTGTCGGTAGTCACGCTTCTTCGCCATGCCGTCCTCGAACACGACGAGGGAGGCGACGACGTTCGACCCCTGGGTGTGGGAGATGTCGATGCATTCGATGCGCAGCGGTGCTTCCGCCAGGTCGAGGTGCTCCTGGATCTCCTTGAGCGCCTGGCTGCGTGTCGTCAGGTCGGAGGAGCGCTTGAGCTTGTGCTGGACGAGCGCTTCCTTCGCGTTCTTCCCCACCGTCTCCAAGGCCGCCTTCTTCTCACCGCGTTCGGGCACCCGCACGGTCACTCGGGAACCACGCTGCTGGCTCAGCCACGCCTCCAGCGAATCGAGATCCGCCGGCAGAGTGTCGACGAGGATCTCCTTCGGGATGGCATCGGCGTCGAGGCCGGAGTAGGCCTGACGCAGGTAGTCGGTGGTCAGCTCGGCGGGAGTGTGGTCATCGGAGCGTTCGATGATCCAGCCGCGCTGACCGCGGATGCGACCCTGGCGCACATGGAAGACCTGGACGGAGGCTTCGAGCTCCTCGGTGACGAGGGCGAAGATATCGCAGTCGGCGCTCACGGACAGGACCACAGCCGATTTGTCGAGGACCTTCTGCAGCGCGGAGATCTCGTCGCGCAGACGGGCCGCGCGCTCATAGTCGAGTTCTGCCGCGGCGCTGGCCATCTCCTTCTGCCGGTGGCTGATGAATCGGCCGGTGTTGCCGGACATGAAATCTGAGATGCTGCGGGCGAGATCCTTGTGATCGCCCTTGCTGATCTGGCCGACGCAGGGGGCTGCGCATTTGTCGATGTATCCGAGCAGACAGGGTCTGCCGCTGCGTTCGGCCCGGCGGTAGACGCCTGCTGTGCAGGTCCGCATGGGGAAGGCCCTGAGCAGCAGATCGAGCGTGTCCTTGATCGCCCACACCTGGGCGAACGGACCGAAGTACTTCACGCCCTTGCGTCGCTTTCCGCGAGTGATGAAGGCACGAGGCACCTCGTCGTTCATCGTGATCGCCAGATACGGATAGGACTTGTCGTCGCGGAACATGACGTTGAACCGCGGATTGAACTCGTTGATCCACGTCCATTCGAGCTGGAGCGCTTCGACCTCGGTGTCGACGACGGTCCATTCGACCGAGTTCGCGGTGTGAACCATCGTCGAGGTGCGCGGATGCAGCGCGGCGGGATTGGCGAAGTACGAGTTGAGTCGGTTGCGGAGGTTCTTCGCCTTCCCGACGTAGATCACCCGCCGATCGGGGTCCCGGAACTTGTAGACCCCGGCCGAGGTGGGGATCGACCCGGTGGCCGGACGGTAGGTGGATGGCTCAGGCATTCGGATCAGGACTTGAGAATCGGTTTGAGGAACCGTCCGGTATGGGATTCGGCCACCTCGGCGACCTCTTCGGGGGTGCCCTGGGCGATGATCTGCCCACCACCGCGACCGCCCTCCGGTCCGAGGTCGATGATGTGATCGGCGTTGCCGATGACGTCGAGGTTGTGTTCGATGACGATGACCGTATTGCCCTTGTCGACGAGTCCCTGGAGGACCATGAGCAGCTTCGAGATGTCCTCGAAGTGCAGTCCGGTCGTCGGTTCGTCGAGCACGTAGACGGTGCGGCCGCGGGAGCGCTTCTGCAGTTCCGCGGCGAGTTTGACACGCTGGGCCTCACCGCCGGAGAGAGTCGTGGCCGGCTGCCCGAGTCGGACATAGCCGAGCCCCACTTCGACGAGCGTCTTGAGGTGTCGCGAGATCGCCGGAATCGCGGCGAAGAAGTCGTTGGCCTCTTCGATGGGCATATCGAGGACTTCGGCGATGTTCTTGCCCTTGAACGTGACTTCCAGCGTCTCGCGGTTGTACCGGGCGCCCTGGCAGACCTCGCAGGGGACGTAGACGTCGGGCAGGAAGTTCATCTCGATCTTGATCGTGCCGTCGCCGCTGCAGTTCTCACAGCGTCCGCCCTTGACGTTGAACGAGAACCGTCCGGGCAGATAGCCGCGGACCTTCGCCGATTCGGTTTCGGCGAACAGTCGGCGCACATGGTCGAAGACGCCGGTGTAGGTCGCGGGGTTCGACCGCGGGGTCCGCCCGATCGGCGACTGGTCGACGTGGACGACCTTGTCGAGGTTGTCCAAACCGGTCACGCGCTTGTGCCGTCCCGGCACCCGGGAGGCGCCGTTGAGGACATTCGCCATCTGCGTGTAGAGGATCTCGTTGACCAGGGTCGACTTGCCCGACCCGGAGACGCCGGTGACGGCGGTGAGTACGCCGAGGGGGAAGGACACCGTGACGTCGCGCAGGTTGTTCTCCACGGCCTTCTCGACGGTGACCATCCGGTCCTTGTCGACGGGACGGCGGGTCGGCGGGATCTGGATCGCTCGTCGACCGGAGAGATAGTCGCCGGTGATCGATCCGTCGGCATCCTTCAGGCCGGTGACAGGACCGGAGTAGACGACCTCTCCCCCGTGCTCGCCGGCACCGGGCCCGATGTCGACGATCCAGTCGGCGGATTCGATGGTGTCCTCATCGTGTTCGACGACGATGAGGGTGTTGCCGAGATCCTTGAGCTTGTTGAGCGTTTCGATGAGTCGGCGGTTGTCACGCTGGTGCAGACCGATCGAGGGCTCGTCGAGGACGTAGAGGACGCCGACGAGGCCGGAGCCGATCTGTGTGGCCAGGCGGATGCGCTGGGCCTCACCGCCGGAGAGCGTACCGGCGGCCCGGTTGAGGCTGAGGTAGTCGAGGCCGACGTCGAGGAGGAAGCCGAGGCGGGCGTTGATCTCCCTCATCACCTGCGCCGCCACCGCGGCGTCCCGGGAGCTCAGTTCGAGGGAACCGAGGAAGGAGGCCGCTTCGTCGAGGGCGAGTTCGGAGACCTCGGCGATGGATCTGCCGCCGACCTTGACGGCGAGGATCTCCGGTTTGAGGCGCGTACCGTCGCAGCTGGCGCACGGGATCTCCCGCATATAGGACTCGTAGCGTTCCCGCGACCACTCGGATTCGGTTTCCTCGTGCTTGCGCTGAATGTATTGGTAGACGCCCTCGAAGCCCGTCGAGTATGTGCGTTCGCGGCCGAAGCGGTTCTTGTACTTCACGTGGACCTTGTAGTCCTTGCCCGTGAGTATCGCAGTCTTCGCAGTCTTCGGCAGCTTCTTCCACGGCGTCTTCATATCGAAGCCGAGTTCGTCGCCGAGGCCCTTGAGCAGACGGTTGAAGTACTTCGCGACCTGTTTGCCGCCCGACCAGGGGGCGATGGCCCCGGAGCCGAGGCTGAGGTCCTCGTCGGGGACGACGAGAGCTTCGTCGACCTGCAGGCGGGTGCCGATGCCGTCGCAGGTGGGGCAGGCGCCGAAGGGCGAGTTGAAGGAGAACGAGCGGGGTTCGATCTCGTCGATCGTCAGGGGGTGCTCGTTCGGGCAGGACATATGCTCGGAGAATGTGCGCGTCGTGCCTGCGTCGACGAGTTCGACGTCGATGCGTCCATCGGCCAACCCCAGCGCGGTTTCGACGGAGTCGGTCAGGCGCGGGCGCATTCCCGATTTGGCGACGAGGCGGTCGACGACCACGGAGATCGTGTGCTTGTACTGCTTCTCCAGGGTCGGCGGTTCGCTCAGGCTGATCTGCTCACCGTCGACGATGGCCCGGGAGAAGCCCTTGGACTGCAGGTCGGTGAAGAGGTCGACGAATTCGCCCTTGCGGGAGCGGATGACGGGAGCGAGGACGAGGAACTTCGTGCGTTCCTCGAGTTCGAGCAGCTGGTCGACGATCTGCTGCGGTGTCTGCTTCGTGATGACCTCACCGCAGACGGGGCAGTGCGGGGTGCCGATCCGTGCCCACAGCAGGCGCAGGAAGTCATAGACCTCGGTGATCGTGCCGACGGTCGAACGCGGATTGCGCGACGTCGACTTCTGGTCGATCGACACCGCCGGGGACAGCCCTTCGATGAAGTCGACGTCGGGTTTGTCCATCTGTCCGAGGAACATCCGGGCATAGGAGGACAGGGATTCGACGTAGCGTCGCTGCCCCTCGGCGAAGATCGTGTCGAAGGCGAGCGACGATTTGCCGGAACCGGACAAGCCGGTGAACACGACCATCGAGTCGCGCGGCAGCGCGATCTCGACGTTCTTGAGATTGTGCGCTCGGGCTCCCTTGACCCACAGGGTGTCGAGATGGGAAACGCCTGTCACTTGCTCACCGTTATTGGTTTTCATCACCTGACCACTGTATTACTCGGCACTGACATTGCTGTATTCGCAACGGTTCGAAGACTCATCCGCCGATCTCTCCGACGGAGAGGATGCGGAGCACGATGTCTCCGGATTCGTCGCTGGCGGCCACGTCCACCTCGGCGTCGATGGCCCAGTCCCTGTTGTCGTCGGGGTCGGCGAGGATCTGTCGGACGCTCCATGTGTCTGAACCGGGTGTGATGTCGATATATTCCCGTCCGCGGGCCTTCTGGTCGACGATGAGCTCCCCGTATTCGTCGTAGAAGTCCTCGATCGCGTCCTCCCAGGCCCGTGAGTCGAACCCGGATTCGGCGTCGAGACGGCCGAGCTCCGTGTAGTTCGCACGTTCGGCCAGCAGGACTCGGTGGAACAGAGCATTGCGGATCTCCGCGGTGAAGACCTTCGTGTTCTCGGAGAAGCGGCGGTCGAGGGCCGGCAGATCGTCGGTAGCTTGAGTGGGGTCGAGACCCTGCAGGGTGCGCCATTCGTCGAGCAGCGACGAATCAGTCCGCGCGATGGTCTCACCACACCATTCGATGATGGTCTCGAGTTCCTCGGTCCGGTTCTCCGCGGGAACGTTGTGGAGCAGTGCGCGGTAGACGTCGGTGAGGTAGCGCAGCAGGCTGCCCTCGGCCCGGGCGAGACTGTAGTAGCCGACGAACTGGGTGAAGCCCATAGCCTGCTCGATCATGTCGCGGACGACGGATTTGGGTTCGAAGCCGCCCCGGTGGAGCCAGGGATGAGTCTCGACGAAATGGTCGAAGGCCGGGTCGAGCAACTCGGCCAGGGGTGCGGGGCTTTCGATCTCGTCGAGGATCGCCATGCGTTCGGCGTATTCGACGCCTTCGGCCTTGAGCTCGGCCAGGGTCTCTCCCTTGATCCGGTCGAGTTGGCCCTTCAGTATCTGGAACGGCACCGAGGTGGTCGCCTCGACGATGGATACCACGTCGAGGGCGTAGGTGTCGTCGTCCTCGTCGAGAAGGTCGAGTGCGGCGAGAACGAAGGGCGCCAGGGGCTGGTTGAGCGCGAACTGCGGTCCGAGGTCCTGGGTGGCGACGAGCTCGCTGCCGCGGACCTCGATGAGACCGGCGTCGATGAGGGAGCGTCCGATGCTGATCGCGGTGAGTTTGAGGTCGAGTCGGCGGTCGCTGCTCTCATGCGTCTTGTCGATGAAGTCGCTGATGGTCGAGACGTCGGAGCCGGGGCGGGCGACGAGGTTGAGGATCGTCGAATGGTCGATCTTCATCCGCGGCCGCAGGGTCTCGGATTCGCCCTCGATGAGTTTCGTGAAGGTCTCTTCGGACCAGCCGACGAAGCCGACGGGGGCGGACTTCTTCTTGATCTTCTTCTTTTTCTTCTTCTCATCGTTCGCGGCCTTCGCTTCGGCCTTGAGGTTGTCGATGACGTGTTCGGGGGCTTGGGCGATGACGTAACCGCGGGTGTCGAATCCGGCGCGGCCGGCACGTCCGGCGAGCTGTTGGAATTCGCGGACGCTGAGTCTGCGCATCTTCCGTCCGTCGAACTTCGTCAGTCCGGTCAGGAGCACGGAGCGGATGGGCACGTTGATGCCCACGCCGAGGGTGTCCGTGCCGGAGATGACGAGGAGCAGGCCCTTGAGCGCAAGCTGTTCGATGAGTCGGCGGTACTTCGGCAGCATTCCGGCGTGATGGACGCCGACGCCGTGCAGAAGCAGTTTGCGCAGGCTCTGCCCGAATCCCTTGCCGAAGGTGAAGCCCTTGATGGCTGCGGCGATCGCGGCTTTCTGCTCCTTGGAGGCGAGGTCGACCGAAAGCAGGTTGGTGGCGAGGTCGATGGCTCCGTTCTGGGAGTAGGAGACGACGTAGACCGGGGCTTTGTCGTTGCGGACGAGTCCGCGCAGAGTGTCAGAAAGCGTCTCCGTCGAGTATTCGTAGTCGAGTGGGACGGGCCTGGTCGCGGAGGTGACCACGGAGGATCCGCGTCCGGTCGTCTCCGTCATGGTCGACCGGATGTCGGTCGTGTCGCCCAAGGTGGCGGACATGAGAACGAACTGGGTCTGCGGCATCTCGAGGAGGGGCACCTGCCAGGCCCAGCCCCGGGAGGGATCGGCGACATAGTGGAACTCGTCCATGACGACCATTCCGGCGTCGAGCATTCCGCCCTCACGCAGCGCCTGGTTGGCCAGGATCTCTGCCGTGGCGCAGATGACGGGAGCGTCGGGGTTGACCGTGGAGTCGCCGGTGATCATGCCGACGTTCTCGGCACCGAAGGCGTTGATGAGGGAGAAGAACTTCTCGCTCACAAGGGCCTTGAGCGGGGCCGTGTAGTAGGACCGGATCCCCCGGGTGAAGGACTGGTAGAGCGCGAAGAGAGCGACAAGTGACTTCCCCGAACCGGTCGGGGTCGCCATGATCGTATTGTCGCCGGCGAGGATCGTGAGGAACGCCTCGTCCTGAGCCGGATACGGCTCCACTCCGATCGCTTGGCAGTATTCGCCGAAGGACTCATAGATCGTGTCGTCGTCCGCGAATTCCGCTGGGATCTCCTGCAATCTGGCCACGCTGATGCACAGACCTTTCCGATTAGACTGGTTCCATCCTATTGCTCGACACCGAGGAGTCACATATGCCGGTCTTCGCCGTCACCTATCACTACGGTCCCGATACCGATACGCGGATGGAGCACCGCCCCGCGCACCGTCAATGGCAGGCGGAGATGAATGAGGCCGGAACGATCCTCGCCTCCGGTCCCCTGGACAACGATCCGCAGCCGGGAGGTCTGCTGATCCTCAGCGCCGCCGACCGTGCAGAGGTCGAAGGGCACCTGGCCGCCGATCCCTATGCCTCGCTCGGTGTCATCGAGTCGACGGACATCCGCGAGTGGACTCCCGTGTTCGGGCCCTTCGCCCTGGGCTGAGCGGCCTCCTTCCGGTTCGGGTCTGCCCGGACGGAGCAGACACGAGCGGGGTCCGTCTCGAGAGATCGAGACGGACCCCGCTCGTTCTGTGCCGACACCGAGGCGGTGTCGGCACGACCGAATCCGATCGGCTCAGGCCTCTTCGGACTCGTCTGACTGGTCGGCGCTGACGTCCTTGAAGGAGATTCCGTCCTTCTTCATCTTCATCAGCGAGGCGATCGTGGCGACCGCCATGGCGAGGACGATGACGGTCAGGGACAGCCACGTCGGCACCTCGGGGATCGAATGTCCCCACGCCAGGAACTCCCAATCGCTCGAGTGCAGAGCGTGGATGATGAGCTTGATGCCGATGAACCCGAGGATCGCAGCGATTCCGTAGTGGAGGTACACGAGCTTGTCGACGAGCCCTCCGAGCAGGAAGTACAGCTGACGCAGTCCCATCAGGGCGAACACGTTCGCGGTGAACACGAGGAACGCATTCTGCGTGACGCCGAAGATCGCGGGGATCGAGTCGAGTGCGAACATCACATCGGTCGAGCCGATGGCGATGAACACGATGAACATCGGGGTCCAGTACTTCTTGTTGTCGTCGAGGGTCACCCGCAGCTTGTTGCCGTGAAATTCGTCGACGACGTTGATCCGCTTCCGCAGGAACCGGATGAGGCCGTTCTCGCCGTCGCCCTCGTCTTCGGAGCTGAAGGCCTGACGGTAGGCGACGATGAGGAGGAAGATGCCGAAGATGAAGAAGACTTCGACGAAGGCGCTGATGATCGCCGCACCCGCGAGAATGAAGATGCCGCGGAAGATGATGGCGATGATGATGCCGACCATGAGCACTTCCTGCTGGTACTTCCGCGGTACCGAGAAGCTGCCCATGATGATGATGAAGACGAACAGGTTGTCGATGCTCAACGAGTACTCGAGCAGCCAGCCGGTGAGGAATTCGCTGCCGTGCTGGGCATCGCCGATGGCGAACAGCGCACCGGCGAAGACCAGCGCCAGGGCGACGTAGAAGGCGACCCAGATGCTCGCTTCGCGCATCGACGGGGTGTGTGGTCGTTTGACGACGAGGAGGAGGTCGAAGACGAGGATCGCGACGACGATGATTCCCGAGGTGATCATGAACCAGACGGGAATCGGAGATTCGCTCGTTGCAGCGGCGTTGCCGCCGGCGGCCAGCGTGGAGGACAGGATATCCATGGATGCCTTTCGTGGTGAATAGGATGTATCCAGGTCGAAAGTCTCTCCCACGCGGTGAATCTGCGTGCGCTCCGCGTCCGGACCCCGGTGTGGAGTCGTGGTGACGACCGCGGATGGACGGGATACTCCCTTTCGCCAGCACACCAGTATAAACACGCGAGCATCGCTCACGCGTCACCGGCACGGCTCAGGCGTGCCCGGCCTCCTTCATCTGACGCAGCTCCTGCTTGAGGTCGGAGAGCTCATCGCGCAGACGTGCGGCGAGCTCGAACTGCAGTTCCGCGGCAGCCGAATGCATCTGCGAGGTCAGCGATTCGATGAGCTCGGTGAGGTCAGCGGCCGGCGGGCGCAGCGAACCGCTTTGGCCCGCGGCTTCCCTCTGGTCGTCGGTCAGGGTCGAGTTGTAACCGCGTTTTCCCTTGCCGTAGTCGAACTCCGTGAGCAGCTCACGCGTGTCCTCGTCCTCACGCTGCAGTCGTTCGGTGATGTCCGCGATCCGCTTGACCAGCGGCGCCGGATCGATTCCGTGCTCGTCGTTGTAGGCGATCTGGATGGCGCGCCTGCGGTCGGTCTCGTCGATGGCGGTGCGCATCGAATCCGTGATCGTATCGGCGTACATGTGCACCTGGCCGTTGAGGTTGCGTGCGGCACGACCGATCGTCTGGATGAGCGATGTCGACGATCGGAGGAAGCCTTCCTTATCGGCATCGAGGATCGCCACGAGGGAGACCTCGGGAAGGTCGAGGCCCTCACGCAGGAGGTTGATGCCGACCAGCACATCGAATTCACCGGCGCGCAGTTCTGTGAGCAGTTCCACACGTCGCAGGGTGTCGACGTCGGAGTGGAGGTACTGGACGCGGATATCGTGTTCGAGCAGATAGTCGGTGAGATCTTCGGCCATCTTCTTCGTCAGCGTGGTCACGAGCACACGCTCATTCGCATCGACGCGTGTCTTGATCTCATCGAGCAGGTCGTCGATCTGCCCCTTCGTCGGCTTGACCTTGATCTCCGGGTCGACGAGTCCGGTGGGGCGGATGATCTGCTGGACGTATCCGTTGGCGTTGCCGAGTTCGAAGTTGCCGGGTGTGGCCGACAGGTACACGCTCTGTCCCACGCGCTCCCGGAACTCGTCGAACTTCAGCGGCCGGTTGTCCATGGCACTGGGCAGACGGAAACCGTGCTCGACGAGGGTGCGCTTGCGCGACATATCGCCTTCGTACATGCCGCCGATCTGCGGGACGGTGACATGCGATTCGTCGATGACGAGCAGGAAGTCCTCGGGGAAGTAGTCGAGCAGGCAGTTCGGTGCCGAGCCGGGTGCGCGACCGTCGATATGCCGGGAGTAGTTCTCGATGCCGGAGGTGAAGCCCATCGATTCCATCATCTCGAGGTCATAGGTCGTGCGCATCTTCAGCCGCTGTGCTTCGAGCAGCTTGTTCTGAGACTCGAATTCGCTCAGCTGCTTCTGCAGCTCGTCCTCGATCCCGCTGATGGCCTTTGCCATCCGGTTCTCACCGGCGACATAGTGGCTGGCCGGGAACACGTGGATGGTCTCCTCGTCGCGCACGATCTCACCCGTCAGCGGGTGGAGGGTCTGCAGCGATTCGATCTCGTCGCCGAAGAACTCGATGCGCAGCGCAAGCTCCTCGTACTGCGGGATGATCTCCACGGTGTCTCCGCGCACACGAAAAGTGCCGCGGGTGAAGGCCATATCATTGCGGGCGTACTGCATCGACACGAAGCGTTTGAGCAGTTCGTCCCGATCGCATTCGTCGCCCTTGTGAAGGGTGACCATCCGGTCGACGTACTCCTCGGGTGTGCCGAGACCGTAGATGCACGACACCGTCGAGACCACGACGACATCACGCCTGGTCAGCAGCGAATTCGTGGCCGAGTGCCGGAGACGTTCGACCTCGTCGTTGATCGAGGAGTCCTTCTCGATGAACGTATCCGTCTGCGGGACATAGGCTTCCGGCTGGTAGTAGTCGTAGTAGGAGACGAAGTACTCGACCGCGTTGTTGGGCAGCAGCTGTCGGAACTCGTTCGCCAGCTGCGCGGCGAGAGTTTTGTTCGGCGCCATGATCAGGGTAGGTCTCTGCACCTGCTCGATGAGCCATGCCGTCGTCGCCGACTTGCCTGTGCCGGTGGCACCGAGGAGGACGATGTCCCGCTCTCCTGCGTCGAGCCGGTCGGAGATCTCTCGGATCGCCGTCGGTTGGTCACCGGAGGGAGAGTACTCGGAGACGACCTCGAAGGGCGCCACCTCGCGGGTGACGTCGGGGCGGTGGCCGATCGCTGGCAGGGGGCGTTCTGAGCTCATAGTCCAACCCTAGCCCCCGCCCCTGACATTGGGCAGGCCGGAGCCGGAACGACGCCACCGACTGAATGCCTGGTGCCGTATGTCACCGCGTCAGTCGAAGCTGTCGGGAACGAGCCTGCGACGCATCTCGAGGAAGTACAATTCCTTCGACTCCGCATAGGTTCGCGTCATCTGCGCGTCCGTCGCGCCTGCTGCCTTCGCTTCGGCGGTGAGTTCGCGCTTCACCTGCAGGTACCTCTCCCGCTCCCACGCATCCTCGGTGAGCAGGTCCCGGAATGCTCGGGCGAAGTGCGCACCGACGGAGTCGGCTGTGCGCACATGCAGGTTGACGGCCCGACCAGGATCCGTGTTCGCGTGGAACCACTTCGGCTCGGTTCCGCCCTCACCGAGGTGGTCACTCATCTCTGTGCCCGGATACCCGAGCTCGGCCAATCGAGGCTCCAGCTCCCGGGCGGCGATGAGATCGGGGACGAGGAGCTGCAGGTCGATGACGTCCTTGGCGGGCAGTCCCGGCACCGAGGTGGAGCCGATGTGCTCGACGGTGAATTCGTCGGCGGTGCCGTGCCTCAGCTTTGCGACTACTCGCTGTGCGTCACCGGACCAGTCCGCGTCCGCGGGGTCGACGAGGTCCAGAACAGTTCGCGGGGCCCACCGGCCGGCCGTGAGATTGGCGGCGAACGGGCGGATCCGCGATTCGATGAGGCGTCCGACGGCAGCTTTCGTCTCGTCGACGGGACCGGAGTTGTCGATGGTGACATCGCAGGCTGCTCGGCGGGTGTCGTCATCGGCTTGGCGGGAGATCCGTGCGGCGGCGTCGTCGCGGTCCATTCCGCGGGAGTCCATGAGCCGCTGAAGGCGCACCTCGGCGGGCACGTCGACGAGGAGATTGAGGTGGTAGGCCGGTGTCATGTCGTTCTCGACGAGCAGCGGAACGTCGTGGACGACGATCTCGGCGTCGGCGTGTCTGGCGAAGTGTTCGGCGGTGCGGTCGCGGATCGCCGGATGCATCAGGCCGTTGAGCCGTGCTGTGTGGTCGGAGTCGACGAAGGCTTCCGCGGCCAGTGCCTGCCGGTCGAGCGAACCGTCGGAGTGCAGCACCTGCGGCCCGAAGGCCTCGGCCAGCTTCTCGAGCAGCGGCTGTCCGGGTTCGACGACTTCGCGGGCGATCCTGTCGGAGTCGACGAGCACTGCCCCGTGTTCGACGAGCATTGCGGACACCGTTGACTTTCCGGCGCCGATTCCGCCGGTGAGACCGATTCTCAGCATGGGATCATCTTACTGATCCAGTCGGTACACCCGCACTCCCTCCTCGGCGAAGATCGGATCTCCGACGGCGGCATCGAGGAATTCCGCATAGTCTCCGTCGCCTCCCGGCAGCAGCGGAGCTTCGGGCGCGAGGACGATGAAGTCGACCCCGGTCTCCCTCAGTTCGGCGATCGCCGAGGCGACTTCCGGACTGTCCGCGCCCGGCATGGGCTCACCGTCGAAGACGGAGCCGTGCAGGAGTTCGTCGAGGGCATCCTCGGGGGCGGAATAGGTCACCGGCGATTCCGGGCTCGAACCGATGAAGTAACCGCCGGTCTCGCGGTAGCGGAATCCGCTCACCGACTGCCACACCATGGCCTCGTCGGCGTGGGGCTCGGCCCATGCGAGGGGGCGGGGGAAAGTCTTGACGACGGATCCGGCGGGGATCACCTCGGCGATGGAGTGCTCGTAGAAGTCTGGAACTGTCACCTCATGGGCGGTCTGCGGAGCAGGGAGGATGGCAACGGCGGCGAGGACGAGCAGAATGAGGAGGGCGCGGGCGCGACGCAGCTTCCGGTGGCTCAGGGCCCACTGGAGGCCGATTCCGAGCACGGAGAAGAGCGCGATCGTCGAGTGGAAGACGAGCCGCATGGGCAGGATGTTGTTGAGTACGGGGACGGCCTCGACGAGCGCGAACGGACCGGTCTCGACAAGCACGCGGCCGCCCAGGAGGATCGGGGAACCCAACGCCAGCAGGAAGACGAGGAATCCGGTTGCGGCCGCGATGCGCACCGGCACCGCAGACACGGAGCGGCGGCCGAGGCCGGCGACGATGAGCACGGAGGCCACCAGAGCCGGTACGCCGATGTAGGCGCCGAGTTCGGCCGGGTCGATCTCCATGATCCGGGGCAGCGGGGAGACCCCGGAGCTCAGCCAGGCCGGGGCCGCAGGCAGAATCGGGTCGAGCAGGTCGGTGTTCCATACTCCGTGTGGGCGAATGGCGCCCTGTGGGGCGTTCGGCCCGGACATGGTCACCAGCAGCGGGATCGCACACAGCATGGCGATGCAGCCGGCGACTGCGGAACCGAGACCGAGGGCGCCCCATGACCGGGCGCGGTAGAGGCGGCGTCCGAAGACGACGAGGCTGGCCAGGAAGCAGAGTGCGGCGAGGAAGGTTCCGGCCAGAACTTCGGTGGAGACGTAGAACTGGAAGCCGAGGAGGAGCCCGAAACCTCCGCCGAGCGCCCAGAGGCGGCGATCGCGGAGAAGGCAACGGCCATGAGCGGCGGTCGTCCGCCCGAGGTCGAGAAGGGCAACGATCGCCCACGCGGTCAGGGGCGGGGTGACGATATAGGCGAGGTTCGGGTGGCCGCCGAGCTGGGCGATGACATAGCTGGAGAAGCCGACCCCGGCAGCGGCGAGGAAAGCGGGCAGACGGTCGAGGAAGCGGCGGAAGAGCACCGCCGTGGCCAGGCTGCCCAGCACCGGGAAGGCGAGGACGAGCAGGTTGTAGCTCACGATGGGGCCGGCCACCCACGTCACGGGAGCGAGCAGGATCGCGAAGCCGGCCAAAGAGGTGTTCCAGGCACCGTTGACTCCCCCACCGAGGGCGTTCATCGATTCCGTGTACAGCAGGCCGTCGGTCTCACCGGTTCCGAATCCGAGGGCGTCGGCGAGCACGTGTGCGCCGTGGCCGAGCCACCAGATGAACAGGGAGGTGTCGTCGTTGGACGCGACGACGCTGCCGCCGGGGTCCGCGGCGACGGAGCCGAAGACGGTCAGGCTGCCGACGCAGAGGAGGAGGGCGTACCACAGCCAGGGGCGCAGGCGCTCTCGAGTCGTGGGGGCATACACAAAGGGCTCCCGGCCTTCCGACCGGGAGCCCAAGTGATGGCTGCTATCAGCTGCCTGCAAGCTTCTCACGCAGGGCTGCGAGAGCTTCGTCGCTGGCCAGAGTGCCCTCGTCGTTCGCCTCTTCGGAGGAGAACGATCCGGTGGCCGGAGCGGCTTCGGCAGAACCGACGGCATCGGCTGCGGAGGCCTCGGCATCCGCTGCGATGGCCTTGGCGACCTGCTTCTTGTGCTCTTCCCAGCGTTCCTGAGCGGCGGCGTACTGCTGCTCCCAGGCCTCGCGCTGAGCCTCGTAGCCCTCGACCCATTCGTTGGTCTCGGGATCGAAGCCCTCGGGGTACTTGTAGTTGCCGTCCTCGTCGTACTCCTGCGGCATGCCGTACAGAGCGGGGTCGAGGAACTCTTCGGCCTCGGGGTCGACGCCTTCGTTCGCCTGCTTCAGCGACAGCGAGATGCGGCGGCGTTCGAGGTCGATGTCGATGACCTTGACGTAGATGGTCTCGTCGACCGAAACGACCTGCTCGGGCAGGTCGACGTGGCGCACGGCCAGCTCGGAGATGTGGACGAGGCCCTCGATGCCGTCTTCGACGCGCACGAATGCACCGAACGGAACGAGCTTGGTGACCTTGCCCGGCACGATCTGTCCGATGACGTGCGTGCGAGCGAAGTGCTGCCACGGATCTTCCTGGGTGGCCTTGAGCGACAGCGAAACGCGCTCACGGTCCATGTCGACGTCGAGAACCTCGACAGTGACCTCGTCGCCCACGGTGACGACCTCACCCGGGTGATCGATGTGCTTCCAGGACAGTTCGGAGACGTGGACGAGTCCGTCGACACCACCGAGGTCGACGAACGCACCGAAGTTGACGATGGAGGACACGACACCAGGACGGACCTGGCCCTTCTGCAGGGTCTGCAGGAAGTCGTGACGGACGGCCGACTGGGTCTGCTCGAGCCAGGCACGGCGCGACAGGACCACGTTGTTGCGGTTCTTGTCGAGCTCGATGATCTTGGCTTCGACCTGCTGGCCGATGTAGGGGGCGAGGTCGCGGACGCGGCGCATCTCGACGAGGGACGCGGGCAGGAAGCCACGCAGTCCGATGTCGACGATCAGGCCGCCCTTGACAACCTCGATGACGGT
The DNA here is from genome assembly GCF_900169165.1 of Brevibacterium linens ATCC 9172. Taxonomy (GTDB): domain Bacteria; phylum Actinomycetota; class Actinomycetes; order Actinomycetales; family Brevibacteriaceae; genus Brevibacterium; species Brevibacterium linens. The sequence goes on along the minus strand of NZ_FXYY01000001.1, from coordinate 300,905 downwards.
GCCGGTGACAACGCCGTCGTCTTCCTTGATCTTCTCGATGTCGCCCCAGGCACGCTCGTACTGAGCGCGCTTCTTCGACAGCATGAGACGACCCTCTTTGTCTTCCTTCTGAAGAACGAGGGCTTCGATTTCGTCCCCGACCTCGACGACTTCGCCGGGATCGACATCGTGCTTGATGGAAAGCTCACGTGCGAGGATGACGCCTTCCGTCTTGTATCCGATGTCGACGAGGACTTCGTCACGGTCGACCTTGACGACTTCGCCCTCAACGATGTCGCCATCGTTGAAGTACTTGATGGTCTCATCGACGGCGGCGAGGAAATCCTCAGCGGTTCCGATGTCGTTGACAGCGACCTGCTTCGGCTGCACCGATTCCGGCGTGGTGGTGGTCATATAGGTAGGGACTCCGATGGAATATTGGTCCAGATCCGGTACCCTGGCGACAGGTCGTGTAAGTTGCCGCAAGAACCGAATCCGGTCTCGATTGCGAATTTGGACTTGTATGCACAGGCGCATACGGTTGTCAATGCTAGCACCTTTTCGGGTGTGAATGCACGCCGAAGAGACGAATCATCACCACCTGGGGCCACGGAGGAACCATGAGCGAAGGAACTGACGGAGCCGAGGTCATCAGCGGTGGCTATCTCCCGATCGACGAAGAGGCTTCAGTCCGGGCCAATCGCAGCTATTGGGACAACTCTGCCGAGGAGTATCTCGCCGATCACGGCACGTTCCTCGGGGCTTCGGATTTCATCTGGTGTCCGGAAGGAATTCACGAATCCGATGTGCGCCTCCTCGGCGATGTCGCCCGGAAGCAGGTTCTCGAGGTCGGCTGCGGTGCCGGTCAGTGCTCCCGGTGGCTGGCCGAGCAGGGCGCGATCACCACAGGTGTCGACGTCTCCGCCGGAATGCTCGAGCAGGCCTCGCGTCTGCAGCGCGAGCATCCCCTGAGCGCCGAGGCGACTCCCCCGACGTTCCTCCTCGCCGATGCCCGACAGCTGCCGTTCGCATCGAACAGCTTCGATCGCGCGTTCTCCTCCTACGGTGCCCTGCCCTTCGTCAAAGACGCCGAGGTCGTCTTCGCCGAGGTGGCCCGAGTGCTGCGCAACGGCGGACAGTGGGTCTTCTCGACAACTCACCCGATGCGGTGGATGTTCCCCGATGTTCCGGGTGAGGCCGGTCTGACCGTCGAGTACTCGTATTTCGACCGCACACCGTACGTCGAACTGTCCTCCGACGGTCAGCCCGTCTACGCCGAGCACCATCGCACGATGAGCGATTGGGTCCGTCTGCTCGTCGAGGCCGGCTTCACGATCGATTCGGTGACCGAACCCGAATGGCCGGAAGAGAATCGGACCGCCTGGGGCGGTTGGTCACCGCTGCGCGGAGCGCTCATGCCCGGCACCGTGATCTTCTCCACCACACTGACCACAGACTGAGGTGCCGCTCAGCCGAGCACGCTGACGTCTCCGACCGGTCCCCCGCGCCCGGCGCCCTCGAACACGTGTGAGCACGCTCCGCGGCAGGTGCACGCCGCGAAGAGTGCGTCGGGCCCTGAACGAGCGACGGGTGGTCAGTGGGCGGCGGCATGCCAGGAGCGGCCGGTGCCGACGTTGACGTCGAGGGGCACATCGAGCTCGAACGCCGACCCCATCTCCTCCGTGACGATCGTCGTCACCTCGTCGATCTCATCAGGGCGGACGTCGACGATGATCTCGTCATGAACCTGCAGCAGCATCGGCGAGTGCAGGTCCTGCAGCCGCGCGGCGACCCTGAGCATGGCGATCTTCATGATGTCGGCGGCCGACCCCTGGATCGGTGCGTTGAGTGCGGCGCGCTCGGCCATGTCCCGCAGCTGTCGGCGGTCACTGTGCAGCGCCGGCAGATAGCGGCGGCGGCCCATGATGGTCTCTGTGAACCCCTTGGCGCGGGCCTGTTCGACGATGTCGTCGAGGTAGTCCTTGACGGCCCCGAACCGTTCGAAGTACTGGTCCATCAGCCCCTTGGCTTCATCGACCCCGATCGCCAGCTGCCGGGAGAGCCCGTAGGCGGAGAGTCCGTACACCAGCCCGTAGGACATGGCCTTGACCTTCGAACGCATCTCGGAGTCGACTTCGTCGATACCGACGCCGAAGACCTTCGAGCCGACATAGGAGTGGAGGTCCTCGCCGTCCTTGAACGCCTGGATGAGCGCGTCGTCGCCGGACAGGTGAGCCATGATCCGCATTTCGATCTGCGAGTAGTCGGCGGTGAGCAGAGTCCCACCCGACACCTCGGGATCGGCGATGAAGATCTCCCGGATGCGTCGGCCCGATTCGGTTCGCACCGGAATGTTCTGCAGGTTCGGATCCAGCGAGGAGAGCCGTCCGGTGGCAGCCACGGTCTGCTGGTACGTGGTGTGGATGCGGCCGTCGTCGGCGACGGTCTTCAGCAGTCCGACCACGGTCTGCTTGAGCTTCGTCGAATCCCGGTAGGCCAGCAGATGCTGGAGGAAGGGATGTTCGGTCTTGACGAACAGTTCGGCCAGGGCTTCGGCATCCGTCGTATAGCCGGTCTTCGTCCGCTTGGTCTTGGGCATATCGAGTTCGTCGAAGAGCACGGTCTGCAGCTGCTTGGGAGAACCGAGATTCACCTCGTGGCCGATCGCGTCGTAGGCTTCCTGCGCGCTGGCTTCGGCCTGTTTCGTGAATTCGTCGATGAGATTCGACAGTCCATCCTCGTCGACGGCGATTCCGGTCGCTTCCATCCGCGCGAGCACGGGCACGAGCGGCAGCTCGATCTCGCGGTACACCTGCGTCATGTTCGCGTCGTCGACGGCGGCGGCGAGCACCTCGTGGACTTCGAGCAGAGCGGCGGCGCGTTGACCGTGCGTGGTCACCGCGGCATCCGAATCGAGGTCGAGGGCGAGCTGTCCTGAATCAGCTTCGGGTTCGCTGAGGTCGATGCCGGCGCGGTCGGCGGCGATCTGCCCGAGCTCGTAGGAACGGGCATCGGGAACGAGGAGGTAGGCGGCCAGAGCCGTGTCCCCGGCGATATCGGTCACGGACAGCCCCATCGACTCCCACGCCTTGACCTGAAGCTTCGAGCTGTGGAGGATGAGCGCATGCCCGCCCAGGGCGGAACCGAGCTTGCCGACGGCTTTCTGCCCCGCCTCGGCGAGGTCGACGACCCACGCCTGCCCGGGTTCGGCGGAGACCGCAAGGGTCCGGGCCTGACCGTGACCGAGCTCGAAGGAGGCATCCGAATCGAGCGCGAGCACATCGTGGTCGGCGATCTTCGACAGCAGCGTTTCGATGTCGACGGTCTCGACGGTGGTCTCGCGGGCCGGGGCCGGCTCGGAATCGTCTCCGGCCTCCGGGAAGATCGCGGCCAGACGCTTGCCGAGGGCTTGGAACTCGAGCTGATCGAACAGGGTCGACAGTTCGGCCGGGTCGCCTTCGCCCCAGGCCAGGTCGTCGAACTCCAGGCCCAGGTCGACGTCGTCGAGGAGGCGGTTGAGTCGGTAGTTCCGCTCCACCTCGGTGATATGGTCGCGCAGCTTCTCGCCGACCTTGCCGCCGATCTTGTCGGCGTTGTCCAGCACGCCGGGCAGGTCGCCGTGGGCGGTGAGCCATTTGGCAGCGGTCTTGTCACCGACTCCGGGCACGCCGGGCAGATTATCGGCCTTCTCACCGACGAGCGCGGCCAGCCCCCGATAGTTCGCGGGGCTGACCCCGTACTTCTCCTCGACCGCGGCAGGAGTCATCCGGTTGAGATCACTGACTCCGCGTTTCGGGTAGAGGACCGTCACCCGGTCGGAGGCGAGCTGGAACGAATCCTTGTCTCCGCTCATCACCTCGACGAACGAGCCGGCCTCGGTGCCCATCTTCGCCATCGTCGCCAGGGCGTCGTCGGCTTCGAAGCCCTCCTTCGTCACGACCCGGATGCCCATCGCCGTGACGATGTCCTTGATGAGGTCGATCTGCGGATGGAACTCGGGCGGAGTCTTCGCCCGGCCGGCTTTGTACTCGGGGTACTCTTCGAGGCGGAAGGTCTGGCGTCCGAGGTCGAAGGCCACGGCCACATGGCTGGGGTCCTCGTCGCGGAGGACGTTGATGAGCATCGAGATGAAGCCGTAGATGGCGTTCGTCGTCTGACCGGTGCTGGTGGAGAAGTTCTCGACCGGCAGGGCATGGAAAGCCCGGTAGGCCAGGGAGTGTCCGTCGATGAGCAGGAGGGATTCGTTTGAGTGACTCACATGGCATAGCCTAGCGTTCGAAGCTGACTTGAAGGAGAACCGATGCTGCATCCCGACGTGTCCCTGACTACTCACACCACATCTGAGGAGATCGACACGCTGCTCGAGCAGCTGCGTGGTCCGGGCTCCGGTGGTGAGCTGGCCGAGAGGATGGGAATCGAATTCGTCGAGCTCGCCCATGACCATGTCGTGGCCACGGCCCCGGTCGCCGGCAATCGGCAGCCGATGGGACTCTTCCACGGAGGCGGCCACGTCGTCCTCGCCGAGTCGCTGGCATCGATGCATTCGTACCTGCTCTCCGGGGGTAGGAACGTCGTCGGAGTCGATCTCAATGCCACTCACCTGCGTGCCGCACGTGAGGGCGTGGTCACCGGTCGCGCCGAGGTGCTCCACCAGGGACGCACGATCGTCTCCCATGAAGTGAAGATGACCGACGAGGCGGGGCGGCTGCTCTCGATCGTGCGGATCACGAACATGATCCTGAAAACCGAGCCGAAGGGCTGAGGTCCGAACCGAAGGGCCGAGGCGAAGGGCCGAGACAGGACCTTCCGCAGCGAACGCAGAAGACCGGCGAATCCATCTCGGGATCCGCCGGCCTTCTTGAGTTCCGGGTCCGGACCTGCCTGGTCCGGAAGGTGGTTACTTCTTGCTGCCGATCTGCTTGAGCACGGTCTCGGCGACCTCGCGCATCGTCAGTCGGCGGTCCATCGAGGTCTTCTGGATCCAGCGGAAGGCCTCGGGTTCGCTCAGCCCCATGGACGTCTGCAGCAGGCTCTTGGCGCGTTCGACGAGCTTGCGGGTCTCGAAACGTTCTGTGAGATCGGAGATCTCGGACTCGAGCGAGCTGATCTCGGCGTGACGCGAGAGCGCGATCTCCAATGCCGGGATGAGGTCGGCCGAGGTGAACGGCTTGACGACATAGGCCATTGCGCCGGCATCGCGGGCACGCTCGACGAGCTCCTTCTGCGAGAAGGCGGTGAGCAGCACCACGGGCGCGATGCGGGCGCGGGCGATGCGCTCAGCCGCGGAGATTCCGTCGAGGATCGGCATCTTGATGTCCATGACCACGAGGTCGGGGCGCAGCTCCTCGGCCAGGCGGATGGCGGATTCGCCGTCCGCAGCCTCACCGACGACGTCATAGCCGACCTCGCGGAGCATTTCTACGATATCGAGACGAATCACGGCCTCGTCTTCGGCCACGACTACGCGGCGGACCGGCACGGACTCATCTGAAGTTGATTCTTCGCTGTTTGAAAGCACGTCACCAGTCTAGACCAGGCGCTCAGCGTCGTGGCCAGCGGACCGGTAAGTTTCTTCTGTGAGGGTGGCCACGGCCGGTGACGGTGGCCACCGGCGGGCATCCTCGGCGGGTGGCGAATGTGCAATCGGTCCGCGCGCGCAGTAGAATCGTCCCCGTTGCACAGGCGGTCCTGACAGGACAGCTCGTGACGAGCCGGATTGGCGGAATCGGTAGACGCGGTGCACTCAAAATGCATTGTCGAAAGACGTGCGGGTTCGAGTCCCGCATCCGGTACAGACGAAGGCACTGTCGACCATGTTGTCGACAGTGCCTTCTTGCATTCCCTCGGGGGTGTCAGCACCCGCGGGCTCGAAGTGCATACGCACTGATCAAGATCACTACCTATGATTTTCGAAGCCGCCCGTGCACACCATTCGGCTCATTCGGCCGATTCAGCGCCGCAGGCCGAGGGTGAGGATCTCCGTCCCGCTCTCACGCGCCGCCCGGACGAGCGCGGCCAGCAGCCCCTTCCCCACACCTCTGCCCTGCGCCTGCGGGGCGACTGCGACCTCTTCGATGTCGACATGGGGTCGGAAGGTCGGCCCTCGACGAGGCGGCCGAGCAGCGATGTCACCTGCAGGACATCGGGCTCGGCCGGTCCCTCGGCTGAGAGGAGATCAACTCCGGCTGTGGGCCTCCTCGGTGCGGGTCTCGTCGACATCGGCATCCTCCTCGGTCAGAACGTAGCCGTTGATGCGCGGGGCATCGAAGCGTTCGACATCCAGGATCTCATGCCGCTTGGCCACGATGGCCGGAACGAGTGCCTGACCGGAGACATTGAGCGCGGTGCGGCCCATGTCGACGATCGGCTCGATGGCCAGCAGCAGACCCACGCCCTCGAGGGGCAGCCCCAGCGTCGACAGCGTCAGGGTGAGCATCACGGTCGCACCCGTCGTGCCGGCCGTGGCGGCCGAACCGATGACGGCGACGAAGACGATGAGCAGATACTGGATGAGGGAGAGATCGATGCCGAAGAACTGAGCAACGAACACCGCCGCGATCGCCGGGTAGATCGCCGCGCAGCCGTCCATCTTCGTCGTTGCGCCGAAGGGCACGGCGAAGGCGGCGTAGGAATGGGGCACCCCGAAATTGTCGGTGGCGACCTTCTGCGTCACGGGCATGGTGCCGATCGAGGACCGAGAGACGAAGCCCATCTGCGTGGCCGGCCAGACTCCGGAGAAGTACTGGCGCACGGACAGACCGTTGGCACGAGCCAGGGCCGGGTAGACGACGAAGAAGACGATCGCGAGACCGACATAGACGGCGACGACGAACCACAGCAGCGATCCCATCGTCGACCAGCCGTAGGAGTTCACGGCGTTGCCGATGAGGCCGAGCGTACCGATCGGAGCGATCCGCACGATCCACCAGACGACCTTCTGAACCACGGCCAGAGCCGCCTCGGTGAACTGGAGGAACGGCTCTGCGGCCTTGCCCACCTTGACCGCGGCGATGCCGATGGCGCCGGAGACGATGATGAGCTGGAGGATGTTGAAGTTGACATCGGAGGTCAGCGCTCCGGCCTCATCCGCCGACGTGGCGACCTCGAGTCCGAGGACGTTCACCGGGATCAGACCGGTCAGGAAGCCCAGCCAGCTGCCCTGGGATTCGGGAGCGCCGGTGCTCAGCGACGCAGCATCGGCATGGGCACCGGGCTGCATGACGACGCCTATGATGAGTCCGAGGATGACGGCGATCAGCGCCGTGAGGGCGAACCACAGCAGGGTCGACACCGCAAGCCGGGCGGCATTGGTGACCTTGCGCAGGTTGCCGATGCTCGCGATGATCGCAGTGATCACCAGCGGTACGACGGCGGCCTTGAGCAGGGTGACATACGACGAGCCGATGGTGTCCAGGGTCTGGCCGAGCCAGTTGTCAGCACTGTCGCTGACCGGTCCCCATGAGCGGGCGATGAGCCCGAGGATGACACCGGCGATGAGTGCGATGGTCACCTGCACTCCGAAGGACTTGCTCCACGCGGGCAGTCTCATTGAATTCCTCTCCTAGCGGGTCCTCCCCTCTGTGATCCGCAGGGAGGATTGGGCAACAGAGAGCACAACTGTTGAGCAATCCCTGAAATTCCTCGATCTTCTGTGATCTGTCTCGCATCCTGGAATCGGCTCGCGACGCGCCCGCGGGCACGCAGACGCCGGCGGCGCCTGCCCTGTGATGACAGGACAGGCGCCGCCGGCGCGTCGGACCGCAGTTGATCAGTGGCGGGGCGAGTGGCCCTCGCGCACGATCGGCACCTCGCGGGTGATGGGCGCTTCGGCGACGACCCCGTACCCGGCCAGCGGATCCTCCTCCGAGTCCGAGGCGTCCTGGTAGGCGGCCGTCACACCCTTGGCGGCATCGCCGATGGTGTGGATGCGCAGGGCGTTCGTCGAGCCGGGGATCCCGGGAGGCGAACCGGCCACGAGGATGCTCTGATCGCCTTCGCGAGCCGTGCCGTCGGCGAGCAGAACGGCGTCGACCTGGCGTGCCATCTGGTCGGTGTGACGCACGGTCTTCACGAGATACGGCCGGACTCCCCAGGTCAGCGCCAGCTGGTGACGGACCTGCGGGTCGGGGGTGAAGCCGAGGATCGGCCAGGCCGGGCGCAGACGCGACATGCGCCGCACCGAATCGCCCGTCTGCGAGAAGGTGCACAGAAGGTCGATATCCAGTTGCTGAGCAATCTGCACAGCTGCCGCGGTGACGGCTCCGCCCTTCGTATGGGGAACGGTGCCCAGCGCGGGAATCCGTTCGAGACCGTGCTCTTCGGTGGAGCCGATGATCCGGCTCATCGTCCGGATCGCTTCGACCCAGTGACTGCCCACCGAGGTCTCACCGGAGAGCATGAGCGCATCGGCGCCGTCGAGGACGGCGTTCGCGCAGTCGCTGGCTTCGGCGCGGGTGGGCCGCGGTGCGTCGATCATCGTCTCGAGCATCTGAGTGGCCACGATGACGGGCTTGGCCTGCTGACGGGCGATTTCGACGGCCCGCTTCTGCACGATCGGGACCTGTTCGAGCGGCAGTTCGACGCCGAGGTCGCCGCGGGCGACCATGATGCCGTCGAAGGCGTCGATGATCTCATCGAGCTGGTCGACCGCCTGCGGCTTCTCGAGCTTGGCGATGACCGGAGCGGTGATTCCCACCTCGTCCATGACCGCTCGCACATCGTTCATGTCCTCGGGGCTGCGGACGAAGGACAGGGCGACCCAGTCGAAGCCGAGCTGCAGACCCCACTTGAGGTCGTCGACGTCCTTCTCCGACAGAGCGGGAACGGAGACCGGGACTCCGGGCAGGTTGATGCCCTTGTGGTTGGAGATGGTTCCGCCGATCTCGACCTCGGTGACCACATCGGTGGCGGTCACCTCGGTGGCGCGCAGGCGCAGGCGTCCGTCGTCGATGAGCAGCGGATCTCCCACGGACACGTCTTCTGCCAGGGTCGGCAGTGTCGTGGAGACGAGCTCTGCGGTGCCGGGGACATCACGGCTGGTGATGGTGAAGGTGGCCCCTTCGACGAGCTCTTCCTTCCCGTTGGCGAAGGTGCCCACGCGGATCTTCGGACCCTGGAGGTCCAGCAGGACGGCGACGGGGCGTCCGGTGTCGAGGGCGGCCTGGCGGACCCAGGCGAACTTCTCTTCGTGCTCTTCTCGTTTTCCGTGGCTCAGATTGAATCGGGCGACATCGACGCCTTCATCGACGAGCTCGCGGATCTCTTCATAGGAGTTCTGGTTCGGACCTAAAGTTGCGACTATCTTTGCACGCCTCATACGCTCCACCCTACCTAAAGTCTCAGCTGACGGTTTTCACCGATCGGCGCTGGTCACGGACGGTGGAACGGCACTGCGCTGTGCCGCCCCACCGCCTTTTCTCAATTTCTGAAATAACCTATCTTAGCATTTGAACCCTTCGTCGGTGGGCTGCACGGGTGCCGGCAACCTCGTCGACCCGGTGAGGAACCGGTCGACTTCGGCGGCCGCGGCGCGCCCCTCGGCGATGCCCCACACGATGAGCGACTGCCCGCGTCCGGCATCGCCGGCGACGAAGACTCCGGGGGTCTCCGAAGCGTAGGAGTCATCACGGGTGAAGGCTCCGGTCTTCGCGACGTCGAGATCGAACGATTCCGATTCCGGTCCGGAGAAGCCCAGTGCCAGCAGCACGAGATCGGCCTCGAGGACGTGTTCGGTGCCCGGTGTCGGAATCCGGCGGCCGTCGACGAATTGGGTCTCGGCGACCTCGATCCCGCTCACGCGGCCGGTGTCGTCGCCGACGAAGCGCGTGGTCGAGGCGAGGTACTTCCGCGTTCCGCCCTCCTCGTGCGAGGACTGGACTTCGAAGACGCGAGGAACGGTCGGCCACGGATCGCTCTCACTGCGTTCGGCAGGCGGCTGGGCGCCGATCGCCAGAGTCGTCACCGAGGCGGCCTTCTGGCGCAGGGCAGTGCCCAAGCAGTCGGCGCCCGTGTCCCCGCCGCCGATGATGATGACGTGTTTGCCCGCGGCATCGATGAACGCCGACGAGTCGGCCTCGGGGCCGCGATGATCGCCCGCCTGATCCCGATTCGAGGGCACGAGGTAGTCCATGGCGAATTCGACCCCGTCGAGATCGCGGCCGGGGATCGGCATGTCGCGCGGAACCGTCGCACCCGTGCACACGATGACGGCATCGAAGCTCGAACGCAGGGATTCGAGCGTGACATCGCGTCCGACCTCGACCGAGGTCTTGAAGCGGGTGCCCTCCGCACGCATCTGATCGAGTCGACGATCGATGTGGTGCTTCTCCAGCTTGAAGTCCGGGATGCCGTAGCGCAGAAGTCCGCCGAGGCGGTCGGCGCGTTCGTAGACGACGACCGTATGCCCGGCTCGGGTCAGCTGCTGGGCCGCGGCCAGCCCGGTGGGACCGGATCCGATCACGGCGACCGTGTGGCCCGTGATCCGCTCGGGGATGATCGGCTGGATGAGACCGGCCTCGAAGCCCTGATCGACGATCGTGACCTCGACCTGTTTGATCGTCACTGCCGGCTGGTTGATGCCGAGGACGCAGGCGTTCTCGCACGGGGCCGGACAGGCACGCCCGGTGAACTCCGGGAAGTTGTTCGTCGCGTGGAGCAGTTCGACGGCGCGCGGGAGCTCGCCGCGGTACATCGCGTCGTTGAACTCCGGGATGAGGTTGCCCAGCGGGCAGCCCTGATGGCAGAAGGGGATGCCGCAGTCCATGCAGCGTGACGCCTGCCGTCGCAGCTGCTCGGGATCACCCGCCTCGTAGACCTCCTTGAAGTCCATGAGACGGATCGGGACGGGGCGCCGCTTCGGCAGCTCCCGGTGTTCGACGGTGAGGAATCCGTGCGGATCAGCCATTGGTCGCCTCCAGAATCGTGTGCCAGGCCTCGTCCGAGTCGACGGCCTTGCCGGCCGCGACGAACTCGTCCTGGATGTCTTTGACCGTCGCGTAGGCGACGGGGATGATCTTCGTGAAGCGGGAGAGGACGTCCTGTCCTCGGCGCAGTCCGTCGAGGAGCTCGCCGGCCAGCGGTGAGGCAGTCCATTCGACATGCTCACGCAGCAGCCGCTCGAGGATCTCCATATCGTCCACACCGACGCCGGTGAAGCGGAAGACCCCGGCCGCCCGCTCCTTGGGATTGAGTCGGGCCGGATTGAAGTCGAGCACATAGGCGGTGCCGCCGGACATGCCTGCGGCGAAGTTCCGGCCGGTGCCACCGAGGATGACTGCCACACCTCCAGTCATGTATTCGAGGCCGTGGTCGCCGATGCCCTCGACGACTGCCTCGGCGCCGGAATTGCGGACGAGGAACCGCTCCCCCACCTGTCCCGAGAAGAACAGCTTGCCGGCCGTCGCCCCGTAGCCGAGCACATTGCCGGCGATGACGTTGTGTTCGGGTCGGGTGGGGTTCGCCGCATGCGGCCGAACGCTGACGATTCCTCCGGACAGGCCCTTGCCGACATAGTCGTTCGCATCACCGTGGAGTTCGATGCTGACCCCCTGCGGCAGGTAGGCGCCGAGGGACTGTCCGGCAGTTCCGCGCAGCTCGAGCCGGATCGTGTGGTCCGGCAGTCCCGCTTGCCCGTGGGCGAGAGTGACGTGATGGCCGAGCAGGGTGCCCGCCGAGCGGTCGGTGTTCTCGATCGCCGAGGTGATCGTCGTCTCCGTGCCCTCCGAGATGGCGTCTCGGGCCTGCTCGAGCAGGCGGAGGTCGAGCTCGTCGGCGAAGTCGCGGTCGACGGGTTCGCCGCATTTGCGTGCGACGTCGGAGCTGCCGTGGAGGTCGACGGGGACCTTGAGGATCGAGGCGAGATCGAGGTCGAGACCTGTTGCGGCCGCCCGCTCCTCGTCGATGCTCAGCCGCTCGACCGCGCCTATGGCCTCATCGAGGCTGCGCAGGCCGAGTGCCGCCAGGTAGGCGCGGACCTCCTCGGCGATGAAGGTGAAGAAGTTGACGACGTGATCGGCCTGACCGTGGAAGCGCTCGCGCAGCTTCGGGTTCTGGGTCGCCACACCCACCGGGCACGTGTCCTTGTGGCACACGCGCATCATGATGCAGCCGGAGACGACGAGGGCCGTGGTCGCGAACCCGAACTCCTCCGCGCCGAGCAGGGCTGCGATGATGACATCCCGGCCGGTCTTGAGCTGACCGTCGACCTGTACGCTGACCTTCTCGCGCAGACCGTTGAGCACGAGGGTCTGCTGAGCCTCGGCGAGGCCGAGCTCCCAGGGAGTGCCCGCATGCTTGAGCGAATTGAGCGGACTCGCTCCGGTTCCGCCGTCGTGCCCGGAGATGAGGACCACGTCGGCACCGGCTTTCGCCACTCCGGCAGCCACCGTGCCCACGCCGATCGCGGACACGAGCTTGACGTGGACCCGAGCCTTGGCGTTGGCGCGGCCGAGGTCGTGGATGAGCTGGGCCAAGTCCTCGATCGAGTAGATGTCATGGTGCGGCGGAGGCGAGATCAGCCCGACGCCCGGAGTCGCGTGACGAGTCTTCGCGATCCACGGGTAGACCTTCGTCCCGGGCAGCTGCCCGCCCTCGCCGGGCTTGGCTCCCTGCGCCATCTTGATCTGCAGGTCGTCGGCCTCGGTGAGGTAGTGGCTCGTGACGCCGAAGCGCCCCGAGGCGATCTGCTTGATCGCCGAACGGCGCTCGGGGTCGATGAGCCGCTCGGTGTCCTCGCCGCCTTCGCCCGTGTTCGACTTGCCGCCGATCCGGTTCATCGCGATCGCCAGGGTCTCGTGGGCCTCCTGGGACAGCGAACCGTAGCTCATCGCTCCGGTCGAGAACCGCTTCATGATCTCCTCGGCCGGTTCGACCTCGGAGATGTCGATCGGGCCCGATTCGCGTGGAACGAGGTCGAAGAGACCGCGCAGCGTCATGAGCTCGCGCGACTGTTCGTTGATCTGTGCCGTGTACTGGCCGAAGATGTCGAAGCGTCCCGTGGAGGTGGAGTGCTGGAGCTTGAAGATCGTCTCCGGGTTGAACAGATGCTCCGGCCCTTCGCGACGCCACTGGTACTCCCCGCCGACGTTGAGGTTCCGGTGCGAGGGGCGGGGGTGATCATCGCGGTAGGAGTCCCCGTGGCGGGCACTCGTCTCCGCCGCGATCTCCCTGATGCCCCTGCCGCCGAGCTGGTGCGGAGTCGAGGTGAAGTACTTGTCGATGAATGCTTCGGACAGTCCCAGAGCCTCGAAGGTCTGCGCCCCGTGGTAGGACTGCACAGTCGAGATGCCCATCTTCGACATGATCTTGAGCAGTCCCTTGTTGAGCGCGGTGAGCACGTTGGCAACTGCGGCCTCTTCGCTGATTCCCCGGATCCGGTCCGAGCGGACGAGCGCCTCGGCGGATTCCATGACGAGGTACGGATTGACCGCGGACGCCCCGAAGGACACGAGGGTCGCGACGTGGTGGACCTCGCGGACGTCACCGGCCTCGACGATGATGCTCGCCCGCGTCCGCGAGCGTTCGCGCACGAGGTGGTGGTGCAGCGCCGAGGTGAGCAGCAGCGACGGGATCGGAGCGAGATCGGCCGTCGAGTCCCGGTCGGAGAGGATGATGAACACGGCGCCGGCCTCGATCGCCGCGCTCGCCTCGGCGCACAGCGCCTCGAGACGCTCGGCCATCGCGTCCTCTCCCCCGTTGACCGAGTAGAGGCCGGAGAGGATCACGGAGGGGTGTGCGTTCTCCACGCCGAGGTGGCTGCCCTTGACGTGCGCGATCGCCGTGAGCTCGTCGTTGTCGATGACCGGCTGGTCGAGCAGGATGTGCGCGGAGTCGGGCTTCGAGAACTCGAGCAGATTGCCCTCTCGGCCGATCCCGGCAGCCATGCTCGTCACGATGTCCTCGCGGATCGAGTCGAGCGGCGGATTCGTCACCTGAGCGAAGTTCTGGTGGAAGTAGTCGAAGAGCAGGCGAGGTCGCTGGCTGAGCGCTGCGATCGCGGTGTCCGTGCCCATCGCACCCAGCGGTTCGGCCCCGGTCTCGGCCATCGGCGAGATGAGGATTCGCAGCTCCTCCTCGGTGTAGCCGAAGGTGCGCTGGCGGCGCCTGACCGAGGACTGCGGGTGAGTGACGTGGACGCGGGTGGGCAGATCCTTCAATCGCTTCGAGCAGCTGTCCACCCAGTCGGAATAGGGGTGGTCGGTGGCGAGCTGGTTCTTGATCTCCGTGTCGGAGATGATGCGCTCGGACTCGGTGTCGACGAGGAACATGCGGCCCGGGGTGAGGCGGCCGCGGGCGACGACCTCGGACTCGGGCAGATCGACGACTCCGACCTCGCTGGCGAGCACCACCGTGTCCTCGGTCATCACGTACCGGGCCGGGCGCAGGCCGTTGCGGTCGAGGACGGCGCCGGCGAGCCGGCCGTCGGTGAAGGCCACACAGGCGGGACCGTCCCAGGGCTCCATGAGCAGCGAATGATATTCGTAGAAGGCCCGACGCTCCTCGCCCATGCCCGGATTGTTCTCCCAGGCCTCGGGGATCATCATCAGCATCGTCTGCGGCAACGATCGTCCGGAGGCGACCATGAGCTCGACGACGGCATTGAACGACGCCGAGTCGGAGGCACCGGGCGGCACGATCGGGCACAGCCGGTCGAGGCTGCGCGCGGTCTCGGGCACGGGAGAGACGAGGAGTTCGGAGGCGAGCTTCGATTCCCTGGCCTGCATCCAGTTGCGGTTGCCGCGCACGGTGTTGATCTCGCCGTTGTGAGCGATCGTGCCGAATGGCTGGGCGAGCTGCCACGACGGGAAGGTGTTCGTCGAGAAGCGCGAGTGGACCAGTGCGATCCGCGACGTCAGCCGCTCGTCGCGGAGTTCTGTGTAGAACGAAGAGAGCTGACCGGTCGAGAGCATCCCCTTATAGGTGATGGTCGCCGGGGACAGCGAGGGAAAGTAGATGCCCGCGTGGTCGAGTCGCTTGCGCACGATGTAGGCGCGACGGGTGAGGTCCGCGTCGTCACGGGCCGGGTAGCGCTCGTCGCAAGTGAGGAAGACCTGGCGCATCCGCGGCATGGTCGACCGGGCGATGTCGCCGAGCACACTGTCATCGTGGGGCACATCCCGCACCGCGTGGACGCGCAGGCCCTCCTCGGCGGCGATCCGGGCGACGAGGTCGTCGTGGGTTTCGTCGCCGGCCGCGGAGCCGGCGCCTAAGTCCGGGGACACGTTCTCCGACAGCGGCGGGGTTGCGGCCTTGAGATCGCGGCCGTAGTCCTGGGCGAAGAATCCGATGCCCACGGCGTACGCGCCGGGCTCGGGCAGGTCGATGCCGTCGGCGGCGAGCACCTCGGCGAAGTAGTCATGGGGCACCTGGAGAGTGATGCCCGCACCGTCGCCGGTGCCCTCGTCCGAACCGATGCCGCCTCGGTGCTCGAGCTTGCGCAGAGCGGTCAGGGCCTGTTCGACGACCTCGTGGTCGGCAGATCCGCGATAGCGGACGATGAGCGCGAGGCCGCAGTTGTCGTGTTCGAGCGCCGGATCGTAGAGACCGATGCGGCCAGGTGGGGCCGTGGTCTTGGGGGTCGACTGAGCGCTGTGGTTCATATCCTGCCTTCTCGGTGTTGAGTGCTTCCCGAAAAGACGGCGCTGTCCCTTGCGGTGTGGACGAGTCCGAAAAACAGCGTTTCCGAACCCGGCTGTGAGATCACTCTCACAGCCGGAGTCCTAACTTACACCATGTGCAATTTCAGAAAAAGCAGACAAAGGAACGAACAGCGAACCAATTCGTCTCATTTGTTGGACCTTCGCGGGTTCTCTTCGTGGGAGGCAGGCGCCGAATTTCCGCGCACATCGGGCACGATCGAGATCGCCGAGGTCACGGCTCCGAAGAAACCGAAGCTGTGGCGACCGCTGAGATCGATGTCTGATTCGCGCTCGATCTCCATCTCGTCAGCCTCGGTGTCAGTCGCGGCGACGGGCGCGTCCGCGCTCGCGCGGTCATCGGGGTCGGCCACCCGCGCCACGGACGGCAGCGGAGCTCCGGAGGTCTCGGCCGCCTCGGCGATATTGGGTGCATTGATCCCGAAGGTGTGCTTCCCACGGCGGTGTCGACGCAGCAGGGTGCGAGATCCGTGCGCGTAGACGCCGGTCTCATGGGTGCGGTGGCGCAGACGGGAGACGACGAGCCAGCAGAGACCGATGAGCAGGGCGAGGACGGCCGTCCACACGTTGAACGGCAGTCCCAGGAGGAGCCGTGCATCCTCGGCGGCCGGGCTGCCGACGCGCAGGGCTTCGAGCAGGATGCGGCCGAGGCCGAACAGGCACAGGTAGAGGGCGAAGACCTGGCCGTAGCCGAGCCGGAGGCGCTTGGAGACGATGATGAGCACAATGCAGGCGATGAGGTTCCACACCGATTCGGTGAGGACCGTGACCAGTTCGAGGCGACCGTCGAACCAGTCGCTGAAGGCACCGGCGACGTGGCCGAGGATGAGTCCCGGTGCGACGGAGTCGAGCAGCGGTCGGAACCTGATGCCCTGGAAGCGGGTGAGCACCCACACGGAGACGAAGCCGAGGATGGTCGCTCCCCAGAAGCTGAAGCCCCCGTCCCAGACGGCCAGCGCCCGCAACGGATCGCCGGCGGGGCCGAAATAGGTGTCCGACGCCGCGATCAGATGGCCGAGCCGCCCGCCGATGACGGCGGCAGGAAGACCGACGACCGTGATGGCCCACAGGTCTCCCTTGTGGCCGCCGCGGGAGCGCCATTGGATGCCTGTCATCCACAGTGCGAGTCCGATGCCGAGGACGGTGAAGACGACCCATGCCGGGCTGAAGCTCATGCACACCCTTCTGCGAGCTCGCCGGCGAGTCGACCGACCCCGGCCGCTCCCTCGGAGCCCAGTGCGCGGACGAGGGCGGAACCGACGATGACGCCGTCGGCGTATTCGGCGACCTCGGCCGCTTGGTCGCGGTTCGACACGCCCAGGCCGACGCAGGCGCGTTCAGCACCGGCTTCTTTCAGCCGGGCGACGAGTTCGCGGGCGTGGTTGTCGACTTCCGAGCGGACGCCGGTGACACCCATGGTCGAGGCGGCGTAGACGAAACCGGAGCTGTTCTCGACGATGCGGGCCAGCCGCTCGGGCGTCGATGAGGGTGCGGCGAGGAAGATGCGGTCGAGGCCGTGCTTCTCCGACGCCGTCAACCACGGTCCGGCCTCATCGGGGATGAGGTCGGGGGTGACGATGCCGCCGCCGCCGGCCGAGGCGAGATCGCGGGCGAAGCTGTCGATGCCGTACTGGAGCACGAGGTTCCAGTAGCTCATGACGACGGCGGTGCCGCCGGCGTCGGCAATGGCTTCGATTGCGGTGAAGATGTCCGCGGTGCGCACCCCGTTGGCCAAGGCAGTCTCACCGGCACGCTGGATGACGGGTCCGTCCATTCCGGGATCGGAGTAGGGCATGCCGACCTCGATGATGTCGACGCCGCTGCGGACGAGTTCGACCATGGCCTCGGTCGATCCCGCCACAGTGGGGAAGCCGACCGGCAGGTAGGCGATGAGCGCGGCCTTGCGGCCCGCCTCGGCGACGGCGTCGAGGGTGGTTCCTGTGCGTGGGCCTGCGTGCGTCATACCTGCACCGCTCCTTCGTCGATGTAGTCGAACCATTTCGCGGCGGTCGTCATGTCCTTGTCGCCGCGGCCGGAGAGATTGACCAGCAGGACCGCATCGGGTCCGAGCTCACGGCCGATGCGCATGGCCCCGGCCAGAGCGTGGGCGGATTCGATGGCGGGGATGATGCCTTCGGTGCGGGAAAGAAGCCGCATGGCCTCCATCGCCTCGTCGTCGACGACAGGTTGGTAGGTCACCCGGCCGGTGTCGTGGAGGTGGGAGTGTTCGGGACCGACCGACGGGTAGTCGAGGCCGGCGGAGACCGAATGGGAGGCCAGGGTCTGTCCGTCGGAGTCCTGGAGGATGTAGGTGGCCGAGCCGTGGAGGACGCCCGGGCGCCCCCCGGAGAACCGAGCGGCGTGATGGCCGGTGTCGACTCCTTCGCCGCCGGCTTCGAAGCCGTAGATCTTCACATCGGCATCGGACAGGAATGCGGCGAAGAGTCCCATCGCGTTCGATCCGCCGCCCACGCAGGCGCAGACGGCATCGGGCAGACGGCCGGCCAGCTCCTGGATCTGCTCGCGCGCTTCGATGCCGATGACCTTCTGGAACGAGCGGACCATCGCCGGGAACGGGTGGGGGCCGGCGACCGTGCCGATGACGTAGTGGGTGTCGTCGACGTTGGCCACCCAGTCGCGCAGGGCTTCATTCATCGCGTCCTTGAGCGTGCGCGTGCCGTTGGTCACGGCGTTGACCGTGGCGCCGAGCAGACGCATGCGCGCGACGTTGAGAGCCTGACGCTGGGTGTCCTCCTCACCCATGTAGACCACACAGGACATGTCGAGCAGGGCCGCCGCTGTCGCCGTCGCGACTCCGTGCTGACCGGCTCCGGTCTCGGCGATGAGACGGGTCTTGCCCATCCGCTTCGCCAGCAGCGCCTGAGCCAGTGCGTTGTTGATCTTGTGGCTGCCCGTGTGGTTGAGATCTTCGCGTTTGAGGAACACGCGCGCCCCACCGCAGTGCTCGGCGAAGCGAGTGGCCTCGGTGAGCAGAGAGGGACGGCCGATGTAGTTGCGCTGCAGGGTGAGCAGTTCGTCGGTGAAGGCCGGGTCCACCTGGGACTTGCGCCAGGTCTCTTCGATCTCGTCGAGCGCCGGGATCAGCGCTTCGGCGATGAACCTGCCTCCGAACTCGCCGAAGTACGGTCCTGTCTCCTGGCTCAAATCGGTCATTGCGATCCTTCTCGATCTCCTCGTGGTGTCGTCGAGCGGGGCGGAGGGCCCCGCTGCGCCCGACGACCGGATGGGTACGGTATCGGCCCATCGTCGGCCACTTCAGGCAGCCGACGGGGGGCGGGTTCAGGATGCGGACAGGGAGCGCTGTTCCCGGCCGAGCGCGGTGTACTCGTCGACCGCGGCCTGCGGACGACCGCCGGTGACGAGGGCTTCGCCCACGAGCACGAGGTCGGCGCCGGCATCCGCGTACTTCGTCACCTCGGCGGCACCGGCGACGCCGGACTCCGCGACGAGGGTGCAGCCGGCCGGGGCGAGATCGGCCAGAGGTGCGAACCGGTCGGTGTCGACGCTGAGATCCTTGAGGTTGCGGGTGTTGACGCCGATGAGTTCGGCACCGAGCGCGGCAGCGATCTCCAGTTCTTCGCGGTTGTGGGTCTCGACGAGCGCGGTCATCCCCAGCTCCGTGGCCAGGGCATGGAAGTCGCCCAGCTGGATGGGATCGAGGGCCGCGACGATGAGCAGCACGATATCGGCGCCGTGGGCACGGGCCTCATGGAACTGGTATTCGTCGACCATGAAGTCCTTGCGCAGCACCGGGATGTCCACGGACGCCCGCACGGAGTCGAGGTCGGCGAGGCTGCCGTTGAAGCGGCGGGCCTCGGTGAGCACGCTGATGGCCCGGGCTCCGCCGGCGGCATAGAGGCCCGCGAGAGTGCCCGGGTCGGGAATCCGGGCGAGGTCCCCACGGGAGGGCGATTTCCGCTTGACCTCGGCGATGACGCCGAAGTCGGCGGACAGGTCGAAGGGACGGACCGGTTCGGCCGCTGCGGCCCGAGCCGTGATCGCGCTCAACGGAACCTCTCTCCGGCGTGACTGCAGGTCGTCCCGCACACCGGAGATGATGTCGCCCAGAACCGTCATTTCTTCTTCGGCTTGTTGCCCAGCCCGACGGCACGCAGGATCAGTCCGACGACGACGCCGAGGGCGACGATGCCGATGGCGATGTAGGTGATCGTGGGGTTATGGATCGTGAAGCCCACACAGCCGACGCTCACGCCGATGAGCATGATGATGACTCCGGTCCATCCCGCCACAGAGTTGCCGTGACCGGGATCGGCGATCGCTGCGTAGTCGATCGTGGATTTGTCGAGATCTGCGGCCCCGTTGCGGGCGATGGACTGCGACATGGCGCTCCTTAGTGTGAGTGCGTGACACGCGTGTGGAATCTTTCCTCCATTGTGTCACGCTTCGTCTGCTGACCGGACACCGACCCGGTCACAAGGTCATTTCGAATCCCGCTCGGCATCAGGACCGTTCGGCTCTTCATCGTCGGGGGCGTCCTCGACGTCGTCTCCGCGGGACAGGGCGTCCCAGGTCGCGGCCGAGTCGAATTCCCCGCCGGCGGATTCGGCGGTGCGGGCGTAGCGGTTGGAGTTCGTCCACCCGTCCGAGGCGACGGCGACCCAGATGATGCCGATGGCGCCGATGCCCGCAGCCACTGCCGCGATGATCGCCCAGGAAGTCGCTCCCGGCGCCGAGGCGGCACTCAGGGCCGTGATCCCGTAGCCGATGCCGGCGATCCCGGCCAGACCGAGGACGACGAAGCGTCCGATCCGACCGAGCATTGCGGCGAGCAGACCCGAGACGGCGATGATCGCCACACAGGCGGTGGCCACGGGCGAGGCCTGCGAACTCGCATCCTCGGTGACCTTCGCCACACCGGTGGGTCCGAGTGTGTCGCCGCCGGCGCCGGCCTGCCAGGCGGAGATCGTCAGCGCCCACAGTGCGGCGGCGATGACGAGGACGATGAGGACTCCGCGTGATTTCGTCATGGCCTCACCTCCGGATTCCCTCCGTCGAGTCCAGGGCATCGGCCGCGGCGGCCGCACGCAGCACGGCCGCGGCCTTGTTCTCGGATTCCTGGTATTCGGTCTCCGGCACGGAATCGGCGACGAGCCCACCTCCGGCAAAGACGCTCATCGTGCCGTCCCGGAGCACTCCGGTGCGGATGGCGATGGCCAGATCGAGGTCACCGGTGAAGGACATGTAGCCGACCACTCCCCCGTAGATTCCGCGTCCGACGGGTTCGAGCTCGTCGATGATCTGCAGCGCCCGGGGTTTGGGCGCACCCGAGAGCGTCCCGGCGGGGAAGGTCGCCCGGAGCACGTCGATGGCGGTGGTTCCGGGCTCGAGTTCACCGCGCACGGTCGAGCTGATGTGCATGATGTGGCTGTAGCGGACGATGTCCATGAACTCGCTGACGTCTATGGTTCCGGCCGCGCAGACCTTCGCCAGATCATTGCGGGCGAGGTCAACGAGCATGAGGTGCTCTGCTCGCTCCTTCTCATCGGCCAGGAGCTCCCGTGCCAGGGAGTCATCAGCTTCCGGTGTGGCACCGCGGGGGCGAGAACCGGCGATCGGGTGCGTGACCACCTCTCCGGACCGGACGGTGACGAGCGCTTCCGGTGAGGAGCCGACGATGCTCACCGGCTCCCCTCCGTCGTCGTGGAGGTTGAGCAGGTACATGAATGGGCTCGGGTTCGCATGCCTCAGCATCCGGTACACACTCAGCGCATCGGCATCGCAGGGGGTGTCGAAGCGCTGGCCGACGACGACCTGGAAGATCTCTCCGTCGACGATCTTCTGCTTCGCCGTCTCCACACCGTCGAGGTACACCTGCGGTTCGGTACGGGTGGCCACCTCGGGGTCGGCCTTCCTGGGGCGCAGGATATCGGCTGGGCTGGGCTGCTGGAGGCGCTCACACATCGCGGCGATGCGTTCGACTCCGGAGGCGTAGGCGTCGTCGATGCCGGTATCGGCGCCGTTGACGTTGAACACGTTGGCCACGAGGGTGACCATTCCCGAATAGTGGTCGAAGACGGCGATATCGCCGGGGATCATCAGCTGCACGGTCGGCAGGTGGTGTTCGTTGGGCCGCGGCGGGCCGAGCTTCTCGAAGCGGCGGACGATGTCCCACCCGAAATAGCCGACGAAGCTCGAGACCATGGGCGGCAGCTCCGATTCCGCCTCGGCCACGGCGAGGAGCTCGAGAGTCGCGGTGACCGCGTCGAGGACGTCGCCGTCGGTGGGGATGCCCACCGGCGGGGTGCCGGTCCAGTGGAATCCGTCATCGGTCGAGATGAGGGTGGCCACCGGTGCGGATCCGATGAAGGAGTACCGGGCCCAGGAACCGGCGACGGCGGATTCGAAGAGGAAGCTTCCCGGTCCGCCGTCGGTGAGTTTGCGGTAGAGGCTCAGCGGGGTCTCCGAGTCCGCGAGTACCTGGGTGTGGACCGGTACCAGCCGGTGTTCGGCGCCGAGGGCTCGGAACTGGTCGAGGCTGGGTCGGATCGGCAGGTCGGTCGGGTTCGCCGCTGGGTCAGTCGACACTGATGATCCTTCCGGTGAAGCAGGTCGGGGTGTTCGTATGGCAGGCGGGTCCGGTCTGGTCGACGAGCATGAGCAGGGCGTCGGCATCGCAGTCGAGGGCAAGTGAACGGACATGTTGGACATGGCCGGAGGTCTCGCCCTTCACCCAGTATTCCTGCCGGGACCTGGACCAGTAGGTGGCCCGCTTCGTCTCGAGTGTGCGGGAGACGGCCTCAACGTCCATCCAGGCGAGCATGAGCACGTCGCGGCTCGTGGCCTCTTGGACGATGACGGGGACGAGTCCGTCGTCGTTCAGCCGGATGATCTCCCGCCAGTTCTCCGGGGTGGCATCGATATCGCTGCTCATCGGACCTCGATTCCCTCCTTCCGCAGTGCGTCCTTGACCTCGGCGATGCTCAGAGTGCCGAAGTGGAAGACGCTGGCGGCCAGCAGAGCATCGGCTCCTGCTTCCACCGCCGGGGCGAAGTGTTCGACCTTGCCGGCTCCGCCCGAGGCGATGAGCGGCACGTCGACGGCGGCGCGGGCGGCACGGATGAGCTCGAGATCGAATCCCTCACGGGTGCCGTCGGCGTCGATGGAGTTGAGCAGGATCTCGCCGACCCCGCGGTCGGCGGCTTCCCGGATCCAGTCGATGGCGCAGCGTCCCGTGCCTTCGCGGCCGCCGCGGGTGGTGACCTCGAATCCGGATGCCGTGGTCGTCCCCTGTGTCCGGCGGGCGTCGAGGGAGAGGACGAGGACTTGGTTGCCGAAGTGCCGGGAGATCTCACTGATGAGCTCCGGGTTCGTCACCGCCGAAGTGTTGACCGAGACCTTGTCGGCCCCGTCGCGCAGCAGACGGTCGACGTCGGCGCCGCTGCGGATGCCTCCGCCGACGGTGAGCGGGATGAAGACCTCTTCGGCGCAGGCGCGGACGACGTCGTGGACGGTCTCCCGGTCACCGCTGCTGGCCGTGACGTCGAGGAAGGTGAGTTCGTCGGCTCCGGACTCGCCGTAGCGGCGGGCGAGTTCGACGGGGTCGCCGGCATCCTTGAGGTCGGCGAACTTCACTCCCTTGACGACGCGTCCGCCGTCGACGTCCAGACAGGGGATGACTCTGACAGCTACCACGCAGTCCTCCTAGATTCCCAGGCCCCGATAGCGATCCATCCGGCGGGCCAGGCGTCTGGCCGATGGTTCGCGCATGAGCGAGATGAGTTCGTATTCGAGTGTCTCACCGACCCGGGCGACGAAGTCCAACGGCTCGTCGCTGGCGTCGGGGTGTTCGGCGATGATCCGGTCGACGACTCCGTTGGCCTGCAGCATGGGGGCGTGCACACCTTGGTTCTGAGCCATCTCGGCAGCTTTCTCGGTGGTGCGGTGCACGATCGCCGAGGCGCCTTCGGGCGGCAGCGGCGAGAGCCAGCCGTTCTCGGCGCTGAGCACCCGGTCGGTGGGGATGAGTGCCAGTGCGCCGCCTCCGGAGCCCTCGCCGAGGATGAGCGAGACGGAGGGGGCGTCGAGGTTCGCGAGGTCGGCGAGGCTGCGGGCGATCTCACCGGCGATTCCGCCCTCTTCGGCTTCCTTCGACAGGGCCGCACCGGGGGTGTCGATGACGGTGACGAGCGGCAGGCGCAGTTCCGCTGCCAGACGCATTCCGCGCCTGGCCTCACGCAGGGCCGCCGGTCCCATGGGGGCCCGGGAGTCCTGCCGGAACCGGTCCTGGCCGAGGACGATGCACGGTGCGGAACCGAACTTCGCCAGGGCCAGCAGCAGTCCGGGATCCTTCTCGCCTTCGCCGGTGCCGTTGAGCGGCAGCACGGTGTTCGCGGCGGTCCGCAGCAGGTCACGGACGCCGGGCCTCTCGGGCCGGCGCGAGCTGGTGATCGCGGCCCAGGCATCGGAGTTCGGGTCGACGGTGGCCGGGGCTGTGTCCGGATTCGGCACCTGGCTCGGAACCTCCTGGGCGCCCATGAGCACATCGAGGACGCGGGAGACGGTGCCGGCGATGCGTTCGGGACCGATGACGGCGTCGACGATGCCCATCTTGTGCAGGTTCTCCCCGGTCTGCACGTTCTGAGGGAACGTCTCCCCGTAGATTGCCTCATACACTCGGGGGCCGAGGAATCCGATGAGGGATCCGGGCTCAGCCACGGTGACATGCCCCAGCGATCCCCAGGAGGCGAAGACGCCGCCTGTGGTCGGATGGCGCAGGTAGACGAGGTAGGGCAGTCCGGCCTTGCGGTGGGCGATGACGGCGTTGGTGATCTTCACCATCGACAGGAAGGCGATCGTGCCCTCCTGCATGCGGGTGCCGCCCGAGGCGGGGCCGGCCAGCAGCGGCAGCCCTTCGAGGGTCGCGCGTTCGATCGCGTCGACGAGGCGCTCGGCCGCGGCCACGCCGATCGAGCCGGCGAGGAACCGGAATTCGCCGGCGATCACGGCCACTCGGCGGCCGTCGATGGTGCCTTCGCCGGTGATGATGGATTCGTCGACGCCGGACTTCTGCGCAGCGGCGTCGAGTGCAGCCGCGTAGGCGGCCGAGATCCCGCCGGCGGGTCGGATCGGTGCGGAGTCCCAGGACAGGAAGGAGCCTTCGTCGAGGACGATGTCGACGAGTTCGAAGGCGTTGAGACGCGGCATGAGGTCTCCCCCTCAGTTTCCGTCGGCGAGCCACGCCACGATGGATTCCGCGTCTTCGTCGAGCAGCGGCGGGGCGTCGTGAGCGGTGCGGGTGGTTTCGACCTCACCGGAGGCGTCGGCGTCGAAGAAGCGCAGCGGCGGTCCGGGCAGGTCGATGTCGCCGAGCACCGGGTGGTCGACGGAGACCTTGAGTCCCTGGCTGAGTGCCTGGTCCCACTGGTAGACCTCGGGCAGGGTGCGCACCGTGCCGGACGGGATTCCCGCCTCGGTGAGTCTGTGCAGCAGATCGGCGGCGTCGTAGGCGGAGAAGCGGTCCTCGATGAGTTCGATGAGGGCGGGCCGGTTGGCCACGCGTGAGGCGTTGTCGGCCAAGCCCTCGGTGGCGGGATCGATGTCGAAGGCCGCACAGAACTTCTGCCACAGGTTCTCGTTGCCCACGGAGATCTGCACGGCGCCGTCGCGGCAGGTGAAGAGTCCGTACGGAGACAGCGACGGGTGGTGGTTGCCGCCCGGCTGCGGTTCCTGACCGGCCACGGTGGCACGGGTTCCCTGGAAGGCGTGGACGCCGACCATTCCGGCGATGAGCGAGGTGCGCACGACCTTGCCCTTGCCGGTGCGTTCGCGTTCGAGCAGGGCCGCCAGCACCCCGTACGAGCCGTAGATTCCGGCGAGCAGGTCGGCGATCGGCACACCCACGCGCTGCATGTCATCGGGCCCCGAGCCGGTCAGCGACATCAGTCCGGCTTCGCCCTGGGCGATCTGGTCGTAGCCTGCCCGGGAGGCTTCGGGGCCGTCATGGCCGAATCCGGTGATGGAGAGGATGACCAGGCGGGGGTTGATCTCCATGCAGCGGGCGGTGGAGAAGCCGAGGCGGTCGAGGACACCGGAGCGGAAGTTCTCGATGAGCACATCGGCGCGTGCGATGAGTCCGGTCAGGGTGTCTCTGCCCGTGTCGGATTTGAGGTCGAGGGCGATGGATTCCTTGTTGCGGTTGCACGAGAAGAAGTAGGTGGCCTGAGGGTTGTCCGCAGGCCCGACGAAGGGAGGTCCCCAGGACCGCGAATCATCGCCCTTGCCGGGGTTCTCGACCTTGATCACGCGCGCACCGAGGTCGCCGAACATCATTCCCGCATGAGGGCCTGCGAGGGCTCGGGAAAGGTCGACGACGGTATATCCGGTCAGGGGTCCCGCCGTGGTCTCGGGTGTCTCGTTCGCCATTCCTAGTCCTCCTTGAAGTGGGTGCGTCTCTTGATGAGCATACGCAATCGTGCGACCTCCGCATGGGCGCGGCGACCGTCTGCATGCTGGATCGCCATCACCGCACAGGTGGTGCCGTCGGTAAGATCCAACAGGGGCCACGGGTCATCGCCCTCGGGTGAGAACGTCACACCGAGGATCTGCCCCCAGTCGAGCCGCCGAGTGCGCACCATGTTCTTGACGACCAGGCCCTCCTCGGTGGGCCGAGCCTGGATGTCCGAGATGCGCAGCAGGGCGGCTCCGAAGAGAATGCCCAGCAGGTTCATCCATACCATGTCGAGCACTGTCCACGGTTCCCAGTCCACGACGAACAGCGCCACGGACAGGACCGCGAACCCTGCGGTCACGGCAACGGCACCGACGATGCTGATGATGCGCACCTGCCGAGGCCGGAACACGGCAAGATCAGATTCGGCAGGCGCCAATGTTCGTCACCAGAATCGCACGCGCCCCGACTCCGTAGAGACGGTCCATGACGTTGTTGACTTCCTTCGCTTCGACCATGACGCGCACTGCGACCCACCCGGTCTCCTGCAGCGGTGACACGGTCGGGGATTCGAGCCCCGGGGTCAGCGAGATCGCCTCGGGAACCAGGCGCTGTTCGATGTTGTAGTCGACGAGCACGTACTGGCGGGCGACCATGACCGATTCGAGGCGGCGTTTGAGCACGCTGATGCGGGATTCGGCGCCGGCGCGCTGGATGAGCACGCCTTCGGATTCGAGCAGCGGCTCGCCGAAGGTCTCGAGTCCCGCGGCCCGCAGAGTGGAACCGGTCTCGACGACATCGGCGATGGCGTCGGCGACTCCGAGCTGGATGGAGACCTCGATCGCTCCGTCGAGCTGCACGGTCGTTGCGGCGATGCCGCGCCGCTGCAGGTCGGCATCCACGAGATTCGGGAAGCTCGTGGCGATGCGGGCACCGGCCAGCTGGTCGGGCGAGGTGAAGGAGCCGGTGGTGCCGGCGTAGAAGAAGCGGGACGCGCCGAATCCGAGTCCGAGCACCTCATCGGCTTCGGCCTGCGACTCGAGCAGCAGGTCACGGCCGGTGATTCCGGCGTCGAGGATGCCGGAGCCGACGTAGATGGCGATGTCGCGGGGGCGCAGGTAGAAGAATTCGACTCCGTTGACCTCGTCCTGATGGACGAGTGTCTTGGTTCCGCGTCGAGTGGAGTATCCGGCCTCGCTGAGCATGTCAGAGGCGGCTTCGGACAGTGCGCCCTTGTTGGGCACGGCTACACGCAGCATGGGGTCCCTTTGGAGTTCGATGGCGGCGGGTCGGTCAGGTTCGGGGGAAGGTCTCAGAGGTGGGTGTTGACGTCGTCGAGGGTCAGTCCCTTGGCGAGCATCATCACCTGCACGTGGTAGAGCAGCTGCGAGATCTCCTCGGCGAGCTCGTCCTTGGTCTCGTACTCGGCGGCCATCCACACTTCGGCGGCCTCTTCCACGACCTTCTTGCCGATCGCATGGACTCCGGCGTCGAGTTCGGCCACGGTCTTCGAACCGGTGGGGCGATCGAGGGATTTCTGCTGGAGTTCGGCGTAGAGAGAATCAAAGGTCTTCACCTCTCCAGCCTAATGCATGCCTCTCGACCGCAGCGTTCGGGGTCTCATGTTCCAAAACGCGGCAGTCAGCCGACGGCACTGCGGCCGCCGCCTCTCAGTCCTCGGGTTCGCGGCCGATGTCGGTGGCGGGACGATGCGGCGCCGAGATCGTCTGGCGGGAGCGCTTCGACCAGTCGACGAGTCCGAGGATGACCATGACGAGGAAGAACAGGTACACGGCTCCGGAGAAGACGAGCCCGCCGGAGATCGCCAGCGGAATGCCGACGAGGTCGACGGCGAGCCAGACGAACCAGAATTCGACGACGGCTCGACCCTGGGCATACATGGCCACGATCGAGCCGATGAAGATGTACGCGTCGGGATACGGATTCCAGGACCACCCGCCTGCGGCGAGGACCCAGCCGAAGACTCCGGTGCCGATGACGAGAGCCGCGAGCAGGATCGCCCGTTCCTTCCAGGTCGCCCAGCGGACGAGGACTTCGCCGGCGGCGGCCTTGGACTTCTTCCACTGCGTCCATCCCCAGACCGCGGCGACGATGATGACGACCTGCCGAGAGGCGTTCCCGCCGAGGCCGGCGGACAGGCTCGCGGAGAACAGGAGGATGGAACCGAGGATCTGCACCGGCCAGGACAGGATGTTCCGCCGCAGTGCCAGGACGACCGTGGCCAGCGCGCAGATGTTGCCGAACAGGTCGGAGTACGGCACGGGTTTGCCCAGCAGTTCGAATGCCGGGGTGTTCAACCAGTCGAACAGGTCCATCGCAGGCTCTCTTCAGGTGTGGGCCGCAGGCAGCATCCGGCCCGGATCGGTCAGTGGGTGTGTGCGGCGGCGAGAGTGCGCAGCTCGCTGATGGCCGCTGCGGCATCGTCGGCACCGTAGACGGCGGAGCCGGCGACGAGGACGTCGGCGCCGGCGTCGACGACGCGGTCGATCGTCGCCGCGGAGACTCCCCCGTCGACCTGCAGCCGGATCTCGAGTCCGGCAGCCGAGATCGCTTCGCGAGTCCGGGTGATCTTCGGCAGGCACACATCGAGGAACTTCTGCCCGCCGAATCCGGGTTCGACGGTCATGATGAGGATCTGATCGAACTCGCCGAGGAGGTCGATGTAGGGTTCGATCGGGGTGGCCGGTTTGAGAGCGAGGCTCGCCTTGGCTCCGAGGCGGCGCAGTTCCCGGGCGAGACGGACGGGCGCGGCAGCCGCCTCGGCGTGGAAGGTCACCGAGGCACAGCCGATCTCCGCGTACACGGGAGCGTTGCGATCGGCGTCGGCGATCATGAGGTGGGCGTCGAGTGGGATCGGCGAGATCGCCTGGATGCGTTCGACGACGGGCGGGCCGAAGGTGAGGTTCGGGACGAAATGGTTGTCCATGACGTCGATGTGGGCCATATCGGCGGTGCTGATCTTGTCGAGCTCACCGCGCAGATCGGCGAAGTCCGAGGACAGGATGGAAGGGTTGATGTCGATGGGCATGGGTCATTCCGCCTTTCGCAGGAGGGCCAGGAACATTCCGTCGCTGTTGTGGACGTGGGGCCAGAGCTGAGCGTATCGCCCGCCGGCCCGGCTCACCGAGGCGAACGACTCCGCCTCGGTGCCGGTGATCGCCGACAGCACGGCCGGGGTGTCGAGGATCTCCACGTCAGCGCTTCCCGACTTGGCTCGCAGGCGCAGCACTTCGTCGACGATGAGTACGGTCTCCGCGTAGTGCGGCGAACACGTCGAGTAGGCGACCACTCCCCCGGGAGCGCAGGCGTCGAGGGCAGCGGCGAGCAGCTCTCTCTGGAGTCCGGTCAGCGCCGTGATGTCCTCGGGTCGTCTGCGATAGCGGGCTTCGGGGCGGCGGCGCAGGGCACCGAGACCGGAGCAGGGCACGTCGACGAGGGTCTTCGAGTAGGGACCGCGGGCGTCGCGGCCGTCGCGGAGTGCGGCGCTGACGTTGGTCAGCGCCTTGGTGGAGTCGCGGACGAGGTCGACACGGTGCTCGCTCGAGTCGAAGGCCTCCACCGTCGTCGATTCGCCGGCGGCTCTGGCCGCGAGGACGGCGGCCTTGCCGCCGGGTCCGGCGCACAGGTCGGCCCAGGTTCCGGTGGGTGCGTCGACCTCGGCCAGGGCGAGGGCGACGAGGGCCGATCCTTCGTCCTGGACGCGGGCACGTCCGTCGGCCACGGCTGCCACCTCCCGAGGCACTGCGGTGTCCAAAGCGACGCCGATCGGTGACAGCGGGGTGGGCTCTCCCGGCAGGTCGCTGCGGTCGATGAGCCCGGGCAGGGCGGACACACCGACCTTCGCGGGTGCGTTGTCGGCTGCCAGCAGGGCTTCGAGCTCGGCCGCGTCACGGCCGTGTCCCTTGAGCGCCTGGGTCAGTGCCCGGACGACCCATTCGGGGTGCGAGTGCTCGATCGCCAGTCGGGTGGTCTCGTCAGCCCCGGCGGTGACACGGTCGAGCCACACGTCGGGTTCGGCTTCCGAGATGCGACGAAGCACAGCATTGACGAATCCGGCGGTCTTCGCAGCCGAGCGTTTGACCACGGCCACGGTCTCGGACAGTGCCGCATGGTTGGGCACCCGCATCGACAGCAGCTGATGGGCGCCGAGGCGCATCGCGGCCAGGGGTTCGGGATCGATCTTGTCGATGGCGCGGGAGGAGGCGATTTCGATGACCGCATCGTAGAACTTCTGCCGACGCAGGGCTCCGTAAGTGAGTTCGGTCGTGAAGGCCGCATCCTGGGCACCCATATGCGTGCGGGAGAGTTTGGCCGGCAGCAGCAGGTTCGCATAGGCGTCCTTCGTCGCCACATCGAGGAGGACTTCCCAGGCGATGCGCCGCGGCAGGTTCTTGCCCGTTCGTTCACCCTGCGGTGTTCCGCGTTCCTGACCTGTCCGGTCCCGATCGCCTCTGCCGCGGCCGTGGCCGCCGCGTCGGTCGGTGCCTCGGTGGCCGCCTCGGCCGCGGCTGCCGCCTCGGCGGTCTCTGTCTGCTGACTCAGCCATGGCTCTTATGATTCCTCATCGGTATAGGGGTCGAAGGTCACGTCACCGCGGCCGCGCAGGAAGTCGGCCGCATTCATCCGGGGCTTGCCGAAGGGTTGGATCTCCTCGACACGGACCCAGCCGTCACCGCAGCGCAGCACCGGCCGCTGCTGCCAGGTCGTCAGTTCGCCGACGGGGCCGGAGGCCGTCGCCTCGGGTGCGGGTGTGAGTCCGAAGAGCTTCGTCCTCTTGCCGTCGAGTTCCACCCACGGCCCCGGTGCGGGACTGGTTCCGCGGGCCCGGTCGATGACCTCAGCCGTGGATGCGGACAGGTCGAGGTGGGCGTCGGTGACGGTGATCTTCTCCGCATGGCTGGGCTCACCGGTCTGCGGGGTCATCACGGCGGTGCCGGCGGCGAGATCGTCGAAGGCGGCGACGAGTTCGGGGGCCCCGCGGTGGGCATAGTCGTCGAGGGCCTCGGCGACGTCCGCGTGGTCGAGCGGCAGTTCCAACCGGCGCAGCACCGGCCCGGTGTCCATGCCGGTATCGATGCGGAACACGCTGATTCCGCTGGTGGTCTCGCCGCCTATCATCGCGCGTTGGACGGGGGCGGCTCCGCGGTGGGCCGGCAGCAGGGAGAAGTGGAGGTTGAACCAGCCGAGGCGGGCCGTGTCCAGTGCGGCGGGTCCGGCGATGGCGCCGAAGGCGACGACGGCGACGGCGTCGACATCGAGTTCCCGCAGCTGGGAGATGACGTCGCCGCGCAGACGACCGGCTTCGATGACGGGCAGTCCGAGTTCGAGGGCGCGGGTCTTCACCGGTGACGGGGTGAGGACTCTTTTCCGCCCCACGGGCGCATCGGGTCGGGTGAGCACCGCACGGATCCGATGGTCCGAATCGGCTAAGGCCTCGAGGGCGGGAACTGCGACATCAGGGGTGCCGGCGAAGACGATATCCACACGGGGAATTCTACTTGTTCGACCGTCAGTCACAGCGACCGGGGATCATCGATGCGCACTCGCACCTGTGGCTGCTTCTTCGCCGAGCGGGAGGCGATGATCTCGGCCACTCTCGTTCCGACCCGGTCTCCGGCGGAGAACGGGTAGGCGCTGACGCTGCGCTGCCCGTCCTCGGCGTCTTCGCGCAGGAGCTCCTCGACTTCGCCGATCTCGCCGATCACCTCGTCGATGTCCGCACCGGCTCCCGTGAGTTCGATGATCCGTCGGTAGGGCGGGAAGCCGAGGACCTTTCGGTCGCTCAGCTGCCGTGACATGAACGTCGTCGGGTCGAAGGCGGTCAGGGTCTGCCGGATGAGTTCGTCTTCGTCGCCGAGGTAGACGACTCCGCCGTCATCGCGCGAGCGCACGAGGGAGGCGCCGCGCAGTCGACGGGCCACGCTTTCGTCGATCGAGCGCATCCACGGTCCCGGCCACAGCGAGTCCAGGAGGATCGCCGCGGCGTAGCCGCCGAGCACATAGGGTTCGGCTCCCGTCGTGGCGACCACGAGTCGCGGGGTCTCGTCGAGGACAGTGGAGATGTGGTCGCCTCCGGATTCGACGATCTCGACATCCGGCAGTGCACGGGCGAGCTCTTCGACGGTGCGGGCCCGGCCGCGCACGATCGACCGCACCTGGTGCGAGCGGCAGCGCAGGCAGCTGAAGGTCTCCGAGTGATAGCCGCAGGTCCGGCAGGCGAAGGGACCGACCTCCGACTGTGTGGTCAGCGTCGCCTGGCATTGCGGGCAGCGGGCGACTTCCTGGCAGCGAGCACACGCGAAGACCGGATAGTAGCCGGACCGCGGCACCTGTACGAGCACCGGACCGGGCACTCCCCCGTCCCGGGGACGCGGACGCAGCGCCGTGCGCATGATCTGCCAGGCGCGGCTGGGAATGCGTTGCCAGGCGAAGGGGTCCCGGTCCTCGTCGGGGACGAAGACGACCGGGGCGGCATGGCGTCTGGCCGGACCGACCGGAGTGACGTCGGCCAGCCAGCCGATCTCGACGAGGCGCTGGACTTCGGCGCTGCGGTCGGTGGAGGCGAAGAGCAGTTCGGTGTCCTCGATCGTCGATCGCAGCAGGCAGACTTCCCTGGCGTGCGGATACGGGGCGTGCTGATCGAGATAGTTGAGGTTCGCGTCGTCGGTGCAGATGATGAGCCCCAGGTCCGCGACGGGAGCGAAGGCCGCCGCACGCGTGCCGATCGTGATCCGCGTGTGTCCGAGCAGTCCGCGCAGCCAGGCCTGCCATCGCAGCTCCGGTGACGTCTCGGCGCTGAGTACCGAGACCTCCGCGATCCCGGCGTGAGTGAGCGCCGAATGGAGCACGGCGAGCTCACGATGGTCGGGCACGAGCCAGAGCACGGACCTGCCCGCCTCGAGCACCGTCCGCGCAGCATCGAGTCCGGCACGGATCCAACTGAGTCCCGGAGTCGACCCGGGTGTGCATGCCACGGCCCTGCGCCGAGGCGACCCGGAGACATCGTCGTCCCTCGGCTCCTCCCCCGCCGCAAGGACCCACTCGCCGAGGCGGCCGAGCAGCTGCGGATCATCCGCCGAACCCTCGTTCGGGCCCAGTACAGGATCGTCGGTCGCCGCATCGGACTCGTTCGCAGCCGTCCCGGTCTTCTCGGCCTTGAGCACGGCCTTCTCACCACGAGCGTGGCGCGGAGGGATGGCCAGACGCAGCACATCGGCGAGCGTCCCGCCGTAGCGACGCGCGACCGCTTCGCTCAAGGCGAGCAGATCCTCACTGAGCACTCGGACGGGTCCGCTGATGCGTTGGATCGTCGCCAACGGCCCGACGTGGTCCGAGGATTCGACGCGTTCGAGCAGATAGCCGTCGCGCAGCTTCCCGGCGAACTTCACGCGCACGCGCACTCCGGGCAGGGCCGCCTCGGCGAGCTTGTCCGGGACCGCATAGTCGAAGGTACGCGCCAGGTGCGGGACGGGATGGTCGATGAGCACGCGGGCGACCGGATCGGTCGGGGCCAGCGGCACCTGGCCCTCGGCCGAGGTGCCGGTGTCGATCGGGAGGGGTTCGTCCACGCCGACGGCAGACTAGTTGGAGGACACGGCGCGCAGCAGATCCTCGGCGCGGTCCGTGACCTCCCAGGTGAAGTCGGGCAGTTCGCGTCCGAAGTGGCCGTAGGTCGAGGTCTGCGAGTAGATCGGGCGCAGCAGATCGAGTTCGGCGATGATCATCGCCGGGCGGAGGTCGAAGACCTCGCGGATGGCCCGTGAAATCGCGTTCGGATCGACTTTCTCCGTTCCGAATGTCTCGACGTACAGGCCCATCGGGTCGACTCGGCCGATCGCATAGGACACCTGCACTTCGGCCCGGTCGGCCAGACCGGCGGCGACGACGTTCTTCGCCACCCAGCGCATCGCGTAGGCCGCGGAACGGTCGACCTTCGAAGGATCCTTGCCGGAGAACGCGCCGCCTCCGTGGCGGGAGAACCCGCCGTACGTGTCGACGATGATCTTCCGCCCGGTCAGACCGGCATCGCCCATCGGACCGCCCGTAACGAAGGGACCGGCCGGGTTGATGTGGATGTTCGCACCAGAGACGTCGAGACCGGAGTCGGCGATGACCGGATCGATGACGAGTTCCCTGATCTCCGTGTGCAGCTGGGATTGGCTGGTCTGCGCCGAATGCTGGGTGGAGACGACGACGTTCTCGATCGACACGGCTTCGTCCCCGTCGTAGCCCAAGGTCAGCTGCGTCTTGCCGTCGGGGCGCAGGTAGTCGAGGCGACCGGACTTGCGCACCTCTGAGAGCTGCTCGGCCATGCGGGAGGCCAGGTGGATGGGCAGCGGCATGAGCACGTCGGTGGAGTTGTCGGCATAGCCGAACATCAGCCCCTGGTCTCCGGCACCGAGGCTGGTGCCGTGGTCGGAGGATTCGACGGCCTCGCGGAAGTCCAGCGGGTTCGTCACACCGGAGTGGATGTCCGTGGACTGGCTGCCGATCGACACGGAGACTCCGCAGGAGTGTCCGTCGAAGCCGGTGTCCGAGGAGTCGTAGCCGATTCCGGTGATGAGGCTGCGCACGATTCCGGCGACATCGGCGTAGGCGGCCGTATTCACCTCACCGGCGACGTGGACGAGTCCGGTGGTGACCATGGTCTCCACGGCCACTTTGGCGTTGGGATCCTGCCGGAGCAGGTCGTCGAGCACCGCATCGCTGATCTGGTCGCAGATCTTGTCGGGATGTCCCTCGGTGACGGACTCGGAAGAGAAGAGGCGCAGGCTTGTGTGTGTCACGTTGTCGATTCTACGTGGGTGAATTGGTCGGAGACGGCCGCAATGACCCTTTGTGAAACATGGTCCTTCGATCCGTGGAATTCCTCACCGACGACGATGGTCCCGTGGTCGGAGGAGATGATCTGGACCATGGTGTCATCGCGGCCGAAGGCACGGTCGTCGGAGACGTCGTTGAACACGAACAGGTCGACGCCCTTGCGCTCGAACTTGACTCGCGCGTAGTCGAGCGCGGTCGTGTCGGCGTCACCGGTCTCGGCGGCGAACCCGACGATGATCTGACGGCCGAGGCTGCTCTGACGCCGGCGCTCGTCGACGAGTCCGCGCAGGATGTCCGGGTTCTGCGTCAGACGCAGGGTCAGCCCCTCGTCTCCGGTCTTCTTCATCTTCGAGTCCGTGGTCTCGGCGGGTCGGTAGTCGGCGACGGCGGCGGCCATGATGATGGTATCGGCGCGGGCCTGAGCGGCATGCATCGCCTCCTGCAGCTCCAGAGTGGATTCGACCGCAGTGACCGTGATGTCAGCAGGCAGTCCCGTCAGCAGCCCGGTGTCGATGTTCGCGGCGACGAGTTCGACTGATGCACCCGCGGCATGAGCGGCCTTGGCCAGGGCGACGCCCTGTTTGCCCGAGGAGCGGTTGCCGAGGAAGCGCACGGGGTCGAGTGCTTCCCGCGTGCCGCCGGCACTGATGACGATGCGGCGACCGGACAGAGCTCCGCTGGGGTCGGTGGGCGCGTCGGTCGGGTCGCCGGCGGTGCCGTCCGTGACCGAGAGCGCGAAGTCGACGATCTCTTCGGGTTCGGGCAGGCGTCCGGGACCGGAATCGGGTCCGGTGAGTCGCCCGACTGCAGGATCGAGGACGTGGACGCCGCGGGAGCGCAGGGTCGCGATGTTGGCGACGGTGGCGGGATTGAGCCACATCTCCGTGTGCATGGCCGGAGCCACCACGACCTCGGCGGTCGTCGTGAGCACGGAGGCGGTGAGCAGATCATCGGCTCGCCCGGCGGCGATCTTCGCGATCAGGTCGGCGGTCGCCGGGGCGATGATGACGAGTTCGGCTTCCTGTCCGATGCGGACATGGTTGACGGTGTCGATCTCGTCGAAGACATCGGTGGTCACGGTCTGGCCGGACAGGGCCTCAAGAGTGGGGGCACCGATGAATTTCAGTGCGTTGGCCGTCGGGACGACCTTGACGCTGTGGTCGAGTTCCCGGAGCCGCCGGATGATGTGTGCCGCCTTGTAGGCGGCGATCCCACCGGCGACGCCGAGTACGATTCTCACTGGTCGCTGAAGTCGATCGCGCCGTCGTTGCTCACGGGAGCGGTGGCTTCGGCCTCGGGTGCGGCCTGGATGAAGTCGGCTTCGGAGACCTCGCGGGCGACGATCTTCGACTCGTTGACCTCTCGCAAAGCGATCGACAGGGGCTTCTCGTTGGTGCCGGGCGTGACGAGCGGACCGACGTTCTCGAGCAGTCCCTCCTGCAGCTGGGCGTAGTACGAGTTGATCTGACGGGCGCGCTTTGCCGCGATCGAGACCAGTTCGTACTTCGAACCGGTCACGCTCAGCAGATCGTCGATCGGAGGGTTGGTGATGCCTTCAGGCTGTGCGGGCAAGGAGATTCCCATCTAATCGGAAGTGGATATACCCATCAATGATAGGAGTTCTTCGGCCGCAGTGCGAACGTGGTCGTTGACAATGGTCACGTCGAACTCCGATTCGGCGGCCAATTCGCGTTTCGCGGTGGCCAGTCGCCGCTCCTGCTCCTCCTCGGTTTCGGTGCCGCGGCCGGTCAGTCGGGAGACGAGTTCGTCCCAGCTGGGCGGGGCGAGGAAGACGAAGCGGGCATCGGGCATCTTCTCTTTGACCTGGCGGGCTCCCTGCAGGTCGATCTCGAGCAGTGCGGGAATCCCCTGTTCGAGCTTCTCCTCCACCGGAGCCGAGGGCGTGCCGTAGCGGTGGCGTCCGTGGACGACGGCGTATTCGAGCAGCCGACCTTCGGCGATGAGGGTGTCGAAGGCATCGTCGGTGAGGAAGTGATAATGGACACCATCGATCTCACCGGGACGCCGGGGCCGGGTCGTGGCCGATACGGAGAACCAGACCTCGGGGTGGTTCTGCCGAATATAGGTGCTGATGGTGCCTTTTCCGACGGCGGTCGGACCCGCGAGGACGGTGAGTCGATTATTCACAGGTCTGAGGTTGTCACACTCAGGAATATTTCTCCAACAGGGCGGACTTCTGGTGCACGCCCAGCCCCTTGATCCGCCGGGAGGTGGCGATGCCGACCTCTTCCATGGCGGCTTCGGCTCGCCGATCGCCGACCCCGGGCAGGGCCCTGAGCAGATCGAGCACACGCATCTTCGCCAGTGCTTCGTCGTCTGCTGCCTTCTTGAGCACGGCCGCGAGATCGGTATCGCCGGTCTTGAGCGCCGACTTCACTTCGGCTCGTGCCTGACGTGCCTTGAACGCTTTGTCCAACGCAGCGGAACGCTGTTGCGGGGTCAACGGTTCGAGTGCCACTTTGTCTCCTCTGTCACCATGAACGGGCAGGTAGGGAAGTTGTCTCAGTCTAAGACACATTCCCTACCGAGAGGCGATATGAGCCGAAATTTATGCCTCGGCGAGCCGGAATCCACTCCTCCGCCGGACGCCGAATCCGGTGCCCGGACCGCCCCGCGATCCGGGCACCGGTGTTCAGTCCGCTGCCCTCAGGTCACGGTTGAGTGCGGCTGCGGCGTCGGCCAATCCGTCGGGACCGGCGCCGAGGACTGCCCGGGACGCGGTGGCGAGCACCTGACCCGACGACAGGGCCCGGTCTCCGAAGACTGCGCGCAGTTCGGCCAGACCTGCGCCCTGTGCGCCGACGCCGGGGGCGAGGATCGGTCCCCCGCAGTCGCTGGGATCGAATCCCAGGTCCGCTGCTGCGGTGCCGATGGTCGCTCCGACGACGAGCCCGAACGAACCGAGCTCGTCGGCCGACTCCAATGCCCGAGCATTGCGCTGCCGCACTCGGGACACGATCGCTGCGGCCACCGATTCGCCGTCTCGCACGGCGTGCTGGACCTCCGCCCCTTCCGGGTTCGAGGTCAGCGCAAGGACGAAGATGCCCTTGCCGTGAGCGGCCGCGAGCTCGAATGCCGGCTCCAGGGCTCCGAACCCGAGGTAGGGCGAGACCGTGATCGAGTCCGCGGCCAGCGCCGAGGCGGGGTCGAGGTAGGCCCTCGCGTAGGCACCCATGGTCGAGCCGATGTCACCGCGTTTGATGTCGAGGACGGTGAGCAGACCGGCGTCCTTGGCCGCGGCCAGGGTCTCTTCGAGAGCGGCGACTCCGGCGGAGCCGTACTGTTCGAAGAACGCGGACTGCGGTTTCACGGCTGCCACCGATCCCTTGAGCTGCCCGACCGTACGAAGGGCGAACTCGCGGACGCCTGCAGCACTGGCCGGCAGCCCCCAGGAGGCCAGCAGATGCTCGTGCGGGTCGATGCCCACGCACAGCGGCCCGTGTTGTTCCATGGCGGCTGCCAGCCGAGTGCCGAACATCAGGCGCTCCAGTCCTGCAGACTGCGCACGTCGAACTTCGAGTCGCGGATCACTTCGAGGGAGGTCACTGCGGCGGCGAATTCGGCGAGCGTGGTGATCAGGGGCACGGAGTTCGCGGTCGCCGCGGCTCGGATCTCATAGCCGTCGGCGCGTTCCTGCCGACCCGACGGCACGTTGATGACCATGTCGATGGTGCCCGCGGTGAGGTAGTCGATGACTGTGCGGTCTTCGGCATCGGCCTCGAAGTGCTTGTGCACCTGAGTGGTCTTGATCCCGTAGCGGGAGAGCACGGCCGCGGTGCCGGTGGTCGCAACGACGTCGAAGCCCATATCGACGAGTTCCTTGACCGGCAGCACCATGGCGCGTTTGTCCCGATCGGCCACCGAGACGAACACCGTGCCCGAGGTCGGCAGCTTCACGGATGCCCCGAGCAGTCCCTTCGCAAACGCGGTCGGGAAGTTGTGGTCGATGCCCATGACCTCACCGGTCGAGCGCATCTCGGGACCGAGGATCGAGTCGACGATCTTACCGTCGACGGTGGTGAACCGACGGAACGGCAGGACCGCCTCCTTGACGGCGATCGGATGGTCGAGCGGCAGGGTCGAGCCATCGCCCTCTGCGGCCAGCAGGTCACCG
Source organism: Brevibacterium linens ATCC 9172 (assembly GCF_900169165.1). Classification (GTDB taxonomy): domain Bacteria; phylum Actinomycetota; class Actinomycetes; order Actinomycetales; family Brevibacteriaceae; genus Brevibacterium; species Brevibacterium linens. The sequence goes on along the minus strand of NZ_FXYY01000001.1, from coordinate 261,865 downwards.
CGCAGATCGTCGATCGTGCGGCCCACGGCGATGAGCGCCGCGGCCTTGGCCAGCTGAGTCGACGTCGCCTTCGAGACGAACGGCACGGTGCGCGAGGCACGCGGATTGGCTTCGATGACGTGGAGGACGTCGGCGGCGATGGCGAACTGGATGTTGAGCAGTCCACGCACGCCCACACCTTCGGCGATGGCCTTCGTCCCCTGGCGGACGCGCTCGAGCACGTCCTCGCCCAGCGTCAGCGACGGCAGTACGCAGGCGGAGTCGCCGGAGTGGATTCCGGCTTCTTCGATGTGCTCCATGATTCCGCCGATGTAGACCTCGTTGCCGTCGTAGAGGGCATCGACGTCGATCTCGATGGCGTCTTCGAGGAACCGGTCGACCAGGACCGGACGATCGGTGGAGATCTCCGTGGCGCTGGCCATGTAGTCGAACAGCTGAGTGCGATCGTAGACGATCTGCATTCCGCGTCCCCCGAGGACGTAGGAGGGCCGCACGAGCACCGGGTAGCCGATGTTCTCGGCGATCGCTGCCGCTTCCGCAGAGGTCACCGCGGTGCCGTGCTTGGGAGCGGTGAGTCCGGCCCTCTCCAGCACGGTTCCGAACTCTCCGCGATCCTCGGCCAGGTCGATGGCTTCGGGCTGCGTGCCGAGCACCGGCACGCCTGCGGCCTTGAGCTTGTCGGCCAGGCCCAACGGGGTCTGCCCGCCGAGGGTGCACACGACGCCGAGGACCTCACCGGCGGCGAGTTCGGCGTGGTAGACCTCCATGACGTCTTCGAACGTCAATGGCTCGAAGTACAGACGATCAGCGGTGTCGTAGTCGGTCGACACGGTCTCCGGATTGCAGTTGACCATGATCGTCTCGTATCCGGCCGAGCCGATCGCCATGGTGGCATGCACGCACGAGTAGTCGAACTCGATGCCCTGGCCGATCCGGTTCGGTCCCGAGCCGAGGATGATCACGGCCGGGCGGTCGCGCGGCATGACCTCGGTCTCGGAGTCGTAGCTCGAGTAGTGGTAGGGAGTCTTCGCTTCGAATTCTCCGGCGCAGGTGTCGACGGTCTTGAACACCGGACGCACGCGCAGCGCGTGGCGGATGCCGGTGACGACACTCGTGTCGAGGCTGCGCAGCCCCGCGATCTGCTCGTCGGAGAAGCCGTGGTTCTTCGCGACCCGCAGGACCTGCTCGTCGAGCTCGGCGGCGTCGCGGATATGGGCGGCCACCTCGTTGATGAGCTGGATCTGATCGAGGTACCAGGGGTCGATCTCGCAGGCGTCGAAGACCTCTGCCGCGCTCAGCCCGGCGGCGAGTCCGCGCTGGACCGAGTGGATGCGGTCGGCGGTGGCGTGCGAGATGGCTTCGAGGACGGATTCGCGGACGTCGTCGGAGACGTCGGGCAGGTCGGTCCAACTGAACGAGGAGCCCTTCTGCTCGAGTGAGCGCATCGCCTTCTGCAACGCGGTGGTGAAGTTGCGCCCCAGGGCCATGACTTCGCCGACGGATTTCATCGTCGTCGTCAGGGTCGGATCCGCGGCCGGGAACTTCTCGAAGGTGAAGCGCGGGATCTTCACGACCACATAATCCAGCGTCGGTTCGAAGCTGGCCGGGGTGACCTTCGTGATGTCGTTGGGGATCTCGTCGAGCGAGTAGCCGACGGCGAGCTTCGCGGCCATCTTCGCTATCGGGAAGCCCGTGGCCTTCGACGCCAGCGCAGACGACCGGGACACGCGCGGGTTCATCTCGATGGTGATGATGCGGCCGGTCTTGGGGTCGACGGCGAACTGGATGTTGCAGCCGCCGGTGTCCACGCCGACGGCGCGGATGATGGCGATGCCGATATCGCGCATCGACTGGTATTCCCGGTCCGTCAGGGTCAGCGCCGGGGCCACGGTGATCGAGTCACCGGTGTGCACGCCGACGGGGTCGACGTTCTCGATCGAGCACACGACGACGACGTTGTCCTTGTTGTCGCGCATGAGCTCGAGCTCGTATTCCTTCCACCCGAGGATCGATTCCTCGAGCAGCACCTCGTGGGTGATGGAGTCGGACAGGCCGGCGCCGGCGATGCGGCGCAGATCGGCTTCGTCGTAGGCCATGCCCGAACCGAGGCCGCCCATGGTGAACGAGGGGCGCACGACGACCGGGTAGTTGAGCTCTTCGGCCGCTGCCAGGGCTTCGTCGAGGGTGTGGCAGATGGCGGACCGGGCCACCTCGGCGCCGCAGGCCTCAGCGATGTCCTTGAACTTCTGGCGGTCCTCACCGCGCTGGATGGCATCGACATCGGCACCGATGAGTTCGACGCCGTACTTCTCGAGCACTCCTGCGTCGTGGAGGGCGATGGCCGCGTTGAGTGCCGTCTGTCCGCCCAGGGTGGGCAGAAGCGCGTCGGGGCGCTCCTTCTCGATGATCGTCTCGATGACGTCCGGATCGATCGGTTCGACATACGTGGCATCGGCGATGTCCGGGTCGGTCATGATGGTCGCCGGATTCGAGTTGATGAGGATGACGCGCAGCCCCTCGGAGCGCAGCACGCGGCAGGCTTGGGTGCCCGAATAGTCGAATTCGCAGGCCTGGCCGATGACGATGGGGCCGGAGCCGATGACGAGGACGGAGGTGAGGTCGTGTCTCAGTGGCATTGGGTGTTCTCCTTAGGCCTGGGCAGCCGAATCGGCCTGGGAAGCGGACATGAGGTCGACGAAGCGATCGAACAGGTAGCTCGAATCGTGCGGTCCGGCCGCGGCCTCGGGGTGGAATTGGACGGAGAAGGCGGGAATGTCGAGGCAGGCGAGTCCCTCGACGACATCGTCGTTGAGGCACACATGGGACACAGTGACCCGGCCGTAGTCGGCCTTGTGCGGGGCGATGGTCTCACCCGTCAGCGGAGCGTCGACGGCGAAGCCGTGGTTCTGCGAGGTGATCTCGACCTTGCCCGTGGTCCGATCCATCACGGGCACGTTGATGCCGCGGTGGCCGAAGGGCAGCTTATAGGTGCCGAAGCCCAGGGCCCGACCGAGCAGCTGGTTGCCGAAGCAGATGCCGAAGAACGGCATGCCTGCATCGAGCACGGCGCGCAGCAGTTCGACCTGGTCGTCTGCGGTGGCAGGGTCGCCGGGGCCGTTGGAGAAGAAGACTCCGTCGACGCCGAGGGCTCGGATCTGCTCGAAGCTGATCGTCGACGGCAGCACATGGACGTCGATTCCGCGTTCGGACAGTCGCTCGGGGGTCATCGACTTGATGCCGAGGTCGACGGCGGCGACGCTGAACCTCTTCTCCCCGCGGGCGGGAACGAGGGTCGGTTCGGTGACCGAGACCTCGTCGACGAGATTGGCTCCGGCCATCTGCGGGGAGGCCTGGACACGGGCGAGGAGTTCGGACTCGGGCGCCTCGGCAGCGGGGCCGGAGAAGATGCCCACGCGCATGGCTCCCTTGTCGCGCAGATGTCGGGTCAGCGCGCGGGTGTCGACGTCGGAGATGCCGACGATCCCGGACTCGGTCAGCCAGTCGACGAGGTCGCCTTCGGACCGCCAGTTCGACGAGATCCGGGAGGCGTCGCGGACGACGTAGCCGGCCGCCCAGATCCGGGCGGATTCGTCATCGGTGCGGTTGACGCCGGTGTTGCCGATGTGCGGAGCGGCCTGGATGATGATCTGCCGGTGGTAGGACGGGTCGGTCAGCGTCTCCTGGTAGCCGGACATGGCGGTGACGAACACGGCCTCCCCGGTGGTCTCGCCGAGTTGTCCGTAGGCGGATCCGTGGAAGGTCCGGCCGTCTTCGAGGACGAGGACGGCGGGGGTGGTGGAAAAGCTCATTGTGCCTCTTCGATCATTTCTCGGATGCGGTCGACGGTGGGGGTGGTGGATGCGGCGTAGCGGGCGCGGAAGCCCGTGTCGACGAGGGTGTCGCCGAGGTGCCAGGTGATGCGGATGATGCCTCCGCGTTCGACGAATTTGCCGATCATCCCGTTCGTGGTGTCCACGGAGACGATGTCGCGGCGCGGGATGAGGAAGTCGTCGCGTCCGGCCAGGTCCATGATCACTCCCCCGTCGGTGACGACGAGTTCCCCGGTGGTGCGGATGCCCAGGCCGTGGACGGCGACGCGTTCGAGCGGATGGCCGGCTTTCGTCGTCGACACATAGGAGCCTTCGACGGGTTCGGCGACGGCTTTGATGCCCATATGGGGCTTCGGCGGGGTGACGACTTCCGCCTGGGCCTGTTTGCGTCGGCTCCATCCCCAGGCGATCGCGACGATCACGATGACGATGACTGCGGCGACGATCAGTGTGCCTACTGTTGTGTCCATGTTGCTCCTGCCGGGTGGGGTGTGGTCAGTGCCCCTGCGGCCAAGACCCGGTGGCCGTAGAAGAAGGTGTCGGTGACCTGCGTGGTCACTTCGACGCCGGCGAAGGGGTTGTTCCGTCCCTTCGTGGCGTGGTCGGCGGGTTCGATGCGGTGCGGTGCGGCCGGGTCGACGAGGACGATGTTCGCGCTCGCCCCGACTTCGAGGCTGCCGTGCCCGGAGGCTCCGGTGATCCGAGCCGGGGCCGACGACATCACACGGGCCACATCGCCGAAGTCGAAGTCGTGGTCGGCCATGGCGGCGACGACGATGGACAGCGCGGATTCCATGCCGACCATGCCCATGGCCGCGGCGGTCCATTCGCTGCACTTGTGTTCGGCGGTGTGCGGGGCGTGGTCGGTGCCGACGACGTCGATCGTGCCGTCCGCCAGGGCAGTCCGCAGCGCCTGGACGTCACGGTCGGTGCGCAGCGGCGGGTTGACCTTGTACACGGGGTCGAAGGTGCGTACGAGTTCGTCGGTGAGCATGAGATGGTGCGGTGTCACCTCGGCGGTCACGGCGATCCCTCGGGCCTTGGCCCAGCGGACGAGGTCGACGCTGCCGGCGGTGGAGACGTGGCAGATGTGCAGCCGGGATCCGACGTGTTCGGCCAGGAGCACATCACGGGCGATGATCGATTCCTCGGCGACGGCGGGCCAGCCGGGCAGTCCGAGTTCGGCCGAGACCGTTCCCTCGTTCATCTGTGCGCCCTCGGTCAGGCGCGGTTCCTGTGCGTGCTGGGCGATAATCCCGCCGAAGGTCTTGACGTATTCGAGGGCGCGGCGCATGAGCAGCGGATCGGAGACGCAGATGCCGTCATCGGAGAACATGCGCACGCGGGCACCCGAACGTGCCATGGCGCCCAATTCGGCGAGCTGACGGCCCTCGAGGCCGGTGGTCACGGCGCCGACGGGCACGACTTCGGTGAATCCGGACGAGCGGCCGAGGCGGTGGACCTGTCCGACGACTCCTGCCGTGTCGGCCACGGGCGCGGTGTTGGCCATGGCGTGGACGCAGGTGTAGCCGCCCGACGCCGCCGATCGGGACCCTGTGAGCACGGTCTCGGCGTCCTCTTTGCCGGGTTCGCGCAGGTGGGTGTGCATGTCGACGAGGCCGGGCAGAGCCACGAGGCCCGCAGCGTCGACGATCTCGTGGTCGCCTGTGCCCAGAAGCTCGGGGTCGACGATGCGTCCGTGACGGATCGCGATATCGGCGACGCCGCGGCCGAGGACGTCGGCGCCGCGGATGAGGTAATCAGTCATTGGTCTCCTCCTGACCGGTCAGCAGACGGTAGAGGACCGCCATGCGCACGCTCACTCCGTTCTCGACCTGGTCGAGAACGAGGGCGCGGGGTGAGTCCGCTGCGGCAGCGGAGATCTCGAAACCGCGGTTCATGGGACCCGGGTGCATGATGAAGGTCGAGGCCGGCAGTGTGGCCAGCCGGGCCGCGCTCAGTCCCCACAAGCGGGCGTATTCGCGTTCGTTGGGGAAGAAGGACTCGTGCATCCGCTCGTGCTGGACCCGCAGCATCATCACGGCGGCGAAGTCCACCGCGCTCAGGGCCGAATCGAAGTCGAAGTGGACGGTCACCGGCCAGTCGTCGACTCCCCACGGCAGCAGGGTGGGCGGGGCGATGAGGTGGACATCCGCGCCGAGGCGGGCGAGCAGGTGCACGTTCGACCGGGCCACACGGGAATGCAGGATATCCCCGACGATGGCGACCTTCGCTCCGTCGAGTCCCTGACCGCGCGGTCCCCCGGCCACCGGCCCCGAGGCGGGGACTCCGGCCAGTGCCCGACGCAGGGTGAACGCGTCGAGCAGCGCCTGGGTGGGATGTTCGTGGGTGCCGTCGCCGGCGTTGACGACGGGGACGTCGATCCACCCGGTGTGGGCGAGACGATGGGCCGTGCCGGCTCCGGGATGGCGGACGACGATGGCATCGGCGCCCATCGCCGAGATCGTCTGGATCGTGTCCTGGAGGCTTTCGCCCTTCGAAACGGAGGAGCCCTTGGCGGAGAAGTTGAGCACATCGGCCGAAAGCCGTTTGGCCGCGGCTTCGAAGGACAGGCGGGTGCGTGTGGAGTCCTCGAAGAAGAGGTTGACCACCGTGCGTCCGCGCAGCACGGGCAGCTTCTTGACTTCGCGTTCGGAGACCAGCGTCATCTCCTCGGCGATGTCGAGGATGCCGATGGCGTCGTCTCGGCTGAGCGTCGCGGTGTCGAGCAGATGCTTCATTCCCGGCCTCCCGAGATGCTCACGGAGTCGTCTCCGTCGATTTCGGTCAGACAGACGTTGACGCGTTCACTGCTCGAGGTCGGCAGGTTCTTGCCGACATGGTCGGCACGGATCGGCAGGTCCCGGTGGCCGCGGTCGACGAGGACGGCGAGCCGGACCTTGGCGGGCCGGCCGACATCGGCGAGGGCATCGAGGGCGGCACGGATGGTGCGTCCGGAGAAGAGCACATCGTCGACGAGGACGACGGTCTTCGCATCGATTCCCGCACTCGGGATGGTGGTGGGTTCGGGCGCCCGGTAGGAGCCGCCTCGCAGATCGTCGCGGTACATCGTGATGTCGAGGCTGCCGGAGAGTTCGGCAGCGGCCTCGGGATTCCCGGAGATCGAGGCGATCGCCTCGGCGAGTCGGTGGGCGAGCGGGACTCCGCGGCGCGGAATGCCGAGGAGCACGAGGTCGTCGCTGCCCTTGTTGGATTCGATGATCTCATGGGCGATCCGGGTGATCGCCCGCGAGATATCGGGGGCGTCCAGCACTGTTCGCTGTGTCATATTTCCCCTTCTCCGCCTCTCTGGACGGTGGTTAAAGGAGTGCTTCGATTCGATTGTAGACCCGGTGGGAAACCCACCGGCGGGCGGGTCCGAAGTGCGGACCCGCCGTCAGATGAGTGTCGGTTTGACGTCGAGGATGCGGGAGAGCAGCCCCGAGACGAAACCGGGTGAGTCATCTGTGGAGAACTGTCTGGCCAGTGACACGGCTTCGTCGATGGCCACCTTGTCGGGGACCTCGTCGTTGAACAGCATCTCCCAGGTTCCGATCTCGAGCAGAGACCGGTCGACGGCCGGCATCCGGTCCAGGGTCCAGCCTTCTGAGTAGGTGGAGATGATCTCATCGATCTCCGCGTGCTTCTCGGTGATGCCCGTGACGATCTCGACCGCGTATTCCTTCATCGGGTAGTCGGGATCGTTCGACCGCAGGGTGACGAGTTCGTCCATGGCCAGTCGACGCTGCCCGGCTTCGAAGAGCAGCTCGAGAGCCCGGCGACGGGCTCGGGTACGTGCGGATGCCACTTACTTGACGCGACCGAGGTAGTCGCCGCTGCGGGTGTCGACCTTGACCTTCACGCCCTCTTCGAGGAACAGGGGCACCTGGATCTCGTAGCCGGTCTCGAGAGTCGCCGGCTTCGATCCGCCGGTCGAACGGTCGCCCTGGAGTCCGGGTTCGGTGTGGGTGATGGTCAGCTCGACCGAGGGCGGCAGCTCCACCGACAGCGGGGTGCCTTCGTGGAAGGAGATCTGCAGATCCTGGTTCTCGAGCATGTAGTTCGCGGCGTCGCCGACGAGCTCTGCGGAGATGTTGACCTGGTCGTAGTCCTTGGCGTCCATGAACACGTAGTCGGTGCCGTCATGGTAGAGGTACTGCATATCGCGGCGGTCGACATTCGCGGTCTCGACCTTGGTGCCGGCGTTGAAGGTCTTGTCGATGATCTTGCCGGAGATGACGTTCTTCAGCTTGGTGCGGACGAAGGCCGGTCCTTTTCCGGGCTTGACGTGCTGGAATTCGAGCACCTGCCACAGCTGGTTGTCGAGGTTGAGCACAAGGCCGTTCTTCAGGTCGTTCGTTGTCGCCACTAATTCGTCCTTCTTCGGTTCAGTCCTGATCACCGAATGGTGATCGCAGTCGGCACGGCGCGCCGCCCAGCCCCGCGGTTCGGGGTCGACGAATGCGCCACTGGGCAAGTCTAGCAAGCTTCAGCGGGACGCTTCCATTTGGGCGGGGTCAGTCGAGGCCGAGTCCGATGCCGAGGGGAACCGTCGGCGAATCCTCACCGATCTCCTGGTAGGCGGTGAAGAGGATGGAGGCATCGGGGATCTCGACGGTGCTCGGTTCGCCGATGTCGCTGAGCAGCACCATCCGCAGCATCGCTCCGCGGGCCTTCTTGTCTCTCTTCATCGTCTCGAGCAGCTGCGGCCAGACGTCGGAGCGGTACCCCACGGGCAGCCCGAGCTTGCCGAGCAGTTCGCGGTGGAGGTCGACGACTTCGTAGGGCAGGCTCTTGATCATCGACGCCACCTCGGCGGCGAAGACCATGCCCACCGACACGGCGGCACCGTGGCGCCACTGGTAGCGCTCCTTGTGTTCGATCGCATGGCCGAGGGTGTGACCGTAGTTGAGTATCTCCCGACGTCCGGATTCCTTGAAGTCTCCGGAGACGACCTCGGCCTTGACCCGGATGGAGCGTTCGATGAGCTCGCGCAGCACGGGTCCGTGCACATCGGCGATCTCGTCCTTGGAATGGTTCGCCACGAGGTCGAGGATCGCGGGGTCGGCGATGAATCCGGTCTTGACCACCTCGGCGAGTCCGGTGAACAGTTCGTTCTCCGGCAGGGTCCCGAGCGTGTCGAGGTCGACGAGGACCCCGGCGGGTGCGTGGAAGGAGCCGACGAGGTTCTTGCCTTCGGCGGTGTTGATTCCGGTCTTGCCGCCGACGGAGGCATCGACCATTCCGAGGACGGTGGTGGGGATGTGGATGACCGTGATTCCGCGCAGCCAGGTGGCGGCGACGAATCCGCCGAGATCGCTCACCGCTCCCCCGCCGACGGTGACGATCGCGTCGGTGCGGGTGAAGTCGGACTGGCCGAGGACCTGCCAGCAGAATGCGGCGACCTGGACGTGCTTGGCCTCTTCGGCGTCGGGGATCTCCGCGGCCACGGCTTCGAGGCCGGCGGCGGCGAGGTCGTCGCGGACGGTCTCACCGGTCGTCCGCAGGGCGCGGGGGTGGATGACGAGGACCTTCTCGACGCGGTTGCCGAGCAGCTCGGGCAGTTCGCCGAGCAGTCCCTGGCCGACGAGGACGGGGTAGTTCCCGCCGGCGTCCACATTGATGCGTGTGAGGCTCATTCGTCCGTCTTCCTGATCGTTCATCGTCTTCTCTCAAGGCTCGGCCGCCCGGTGAGTGCTCGGAGTCGAGGCACGGCTTCCGTGGCCCGGATCCAGCCTAGCTCTCACCGGTGCCCGGCGGCGAAACGGGTGACCGATGTGGTCGCAGACGTCTCACCGCCGGGGCTGTGCTCAGCGCTGTTGACCGGAGCCGTCGTCGTCGGGATCGGCGTACTTCGCGTACTCTTCGGCTCGCTGCAGACCGGTGAGGACGTCGACGACTCGGTTGACCACCGTCGACGGCGGTGAGTTCGACGCTTGGACCCGGAAGGTCGCGACCTGTTCGTAGAGCGGTTCGCGTTCGCTGACCAGGGCCAGCCAGTTCTCCACCGGGCTTCCGGCGCCACGCAGCAGGGGCCGGTGCGGGGCGGTCAGTCGCTGTGCCACGGTGTCGACATCGATATCGATGTGCACGACTTTGATCGCCGGGTGTCGCAGCTGGGCACGGGTGCCGGGGTTGAGGATCGCTCCTCCGCCCAGGGACACGATGCCCGGACGATCGAGCAGACGACGCAGTGCTCTGCGCACGACCTCGCGTTCGATGCGTCGGAAGTGATCTTCGCCGCGTTCGACGAAGATCTCCGAGATGACCCCGTACTTGTCGACGATGTTCGCGTCCGTGTCCGTCAGCGGCAGGCCGAGCCGGTCGGCGAGCAGCCGACCGATCGTCGACTTCCCTGCCGCCGGCGGACCGGAGAGCACGATGCGCGAGAGCGCGGCGGGGACCGGTTCCAGGGGCGGGACCGGTTTGGGCAGCGGGGGGTGGTTCATCGTCCGATGCGGAAGTTCTCCGGAATGGCCGCGACATAGGCGTCCAGGTTCCGCTTCGTCTCGGCAACGGAGTCTCCGCCGAACTTCTCGACGACCGCCTCGGCGAGCACGAGGGCCACCATGGCTTCGGCGACGACGCCGGAGGCGGGCACCGCGCAGACGTCGGAGCGCTGATGATTCGCCTTCGCGGCTTCACCGGTCTCGACGTCGACCGTCGCCAGGGCGCGCGGAACTGTCGCGATCGGCTTCATTCCCGCCCGCACGCGCAGCGGTCCGCCCGTGGACATGCCGCCTTCGGTGCCGCCGGCGCGGTTGCTCGTGCGGCGGAATCCGTCGGGTCCGACGTCCAGTTCGTCATGGGCTCGCGAGCCGGGACGCTTCGTGGTGAGGAATCCGTCTCCGACCTCGACTCCCTTGATCGCCTGGATGCCCATGAGGGCGCCGGCCAGGCGGGAGTCGAGACGACGGTCCCAGTGCACATGGGAGCCCAGCCCCGGAGGCAGGTCGTAGGCGAGGACCTCGACGACTCCGCCGAGGGTGTCTCCGGCCTTCTTCGCCGCGTCGATCTCGGTGACCATCGCGGCCGAGAGGTCTGCGTCGAAGCAGCGGACCGGATCGGCGTCCAGGGCGTCGACATCGGCTGCGGTCGGCAGTGCGGGCAGGGCATCGGCTGAGTGTTCGGCACCGCCGATGGCCACGGTGTGGGAGACGAGGGTGATGCCCAGTTCGGCGAGGAAGTTCGCCGCCACGGTGCCCAGCGCCACACGCATCGCGGTCTCACGTGCCGAGGCGCGCTCCAACACGGGACGGGCCTCATCGAAGCCGTACTTCTGCATCCCGACGATATCGGCATGCCCCGGACGCGGCCGGGTCAGCGGGGCGTTGCGGGCCAGTCCTTCGAGTTCGGAGGCGTCGACGGGGTCCGGGCTCATCACGGACTCCCATTTCGGCCATTCGGTGTTGCCGACCTCGATGGCCACGGGCGAGCCCAAGGTCTGCCCGTGTCGGACACCGCCGAGGAGACGCACCTCGTCGGCTTCGAACTTCATCCGTGCACCGCGGCCATAGCCGAGTCGGCGCCGAGCCAAGCTCGCACGAATATCGTCCCTGGTGATCGGTACATGGGCGGGAAGCCCTTCAATGATCCCGGTCAGCGCTTCGCCGTGGGATTCGCCTGCAGTCAGCCATCTCAACATTCCACCGATTCTACAAAAGTATTGGGGCGAACAGGCACCCGAGCCACATGCCGGAAAGCATCGCCGGTCCGAAGGCGATGGTCACCCCGCGGACCCGACCGGCTCGGACCGCAGCGATGAGCGCCCAGATCCCGCTGATGAGCATCATGGCGGCCAGCACGAGCGCGGGCGCCCACGGATCGAAGAGACCGGGCACGGCGAAGACGATGAACGCGAGCTTGACGTCCCCGAGCCCCATCGACCGAACCCGCAGCACACGCCCCACCAGGTGCAGTGCCGTGAAGAAGACGAGGGCGAGGAGTCCGGCGAAGAATGCTGAGAACCACATCGGCAGGTCTCCGAGCACGGAGCCTGTGATGATGAGCCCCAGGGCCAGCAGCGACAGCGGGATAACGATCCGATCAGGCAGTCTGCGTAGGCTGACATCCGCGGTGGCGAGGAACGGTGTGGCGCCGGAGACGAGGCCCAGCAGCAGGGCGGAGACGATGCGGTCGGCCGAGTTCGGCTCGGCCGGGGTGAACGTCGTCCCGCTCAGCGGCGCATATGCGCTCCACCCCGTCTCCGGTGGTGCGAGCACCGTGAGGGTGAAGACGACGGCGGCGACTGCGGCGATGACGAGTCCGACCACCAGCGGTCCCGGCCCTCGAGCCCATCTGGAGGCGTGCCACCGGTGCAGGTGTGCTGAGTCGTTGAGCCAGGTCTGCGGAGTTGCCGCGAGGATGAGCCCGCCGGCCAGAGCGGTCAGCACCGTGAGCCCGACAGTCATCGCGTGCAGCACTCCGGTGTCCATCGCGATCCCCGGTTCAGTCCCGGACCCGGGCGGGTGGGCTCTCGAGTGCTGCGTACATGGCCGACGCGACCCGCGCAGTCAGGTCGTCTGCCGCCGGCAGGTTGTCCGACGTCGATGCGTCATCGGCCCTGGCCGCTGCGAGGAACATCTCGAACTGGGCGACCGCCTGTTCGACGAGCATGGCGGTTCCGGCGACGGGGCGCAGGCCGTGCGCGGCGGCCGCGGCGAGGAACGTCGAATCGGCGGCGTAGGCGACGTCGAGGGCGATGGCACCGGGGGCGAAGGCATCATCCCAGACCGGGTCGGGAGCCGCCTCGGCGGGCAGGGTGGAGATGACGATCGCCGAGGGACCGATCCGGCTCAGATCCCCCACCGAGGCGGTCAGTCCGATCCGTTCGGCCAGATCGAGGACCCGCCGGGCACGGTCCGGGTTGCGGACGCGGAAGTCCACGTGTGCGATCCCGAGGTCGCGGCAGGCCACGAGCGCCGAGGCGGCCGTGGCCCCGGCGCCGAGGATCGTCGCCCGACCGGCTCCCGCACTGTCAGCTCCGCCGTCTCTGTGCGCAGAGAGCGCCCGCACGATGCCGCGCACGTCGGTGTTCGCCACCTGCACCCGGTTGCTGCGCCGGATGAGGGTGTTGCCGGCCGCTGTCAGTGCCGCCGTTTCGTCGATGTCCCATCCGCGAACGGCGGCGAGTGTGACGAGACGGTCCTTCAACGGCATCGTCAGCGAGAACCCGATGTGCTCGGGATGGGAGTCGAGGAACCCTTCGAGCTCGTCGGCTGCGAGTTCGAATCGCGAGTATTCGCTGGACTCCATGTTCAGCGCCGCGAAGGCGGCACGGTGGAGCAGCGGGGACTTCGAATGGGCGATCGGCGAACCGAGCACTGCGGCGAGGATCCTCACCGGCTATCCGTTGTCCTTCCTGTGCTCGCGCAGCCATTTGCGGTAGATCTCGACGTTCTTCTTGTGATCCTCGTAGTTGTCGGCGAACTTCGTCTCCCCCGTGTCCGGATTCGTCGCGACGAAGAACTGCCAATCGCCGTCGGCGGGTTCGAGCGCAGCTTCGACCGCTCCCTGGCTCGGCGAGTTGATGGGCCCGGGAGGCAGGCCCTTCTTCTTGTACGTGTTGTACGGCGAGTCCGACTGGCGTTCCTCCTCCGTCGTCGTCAGGTCGGAGCGGGCGCCGTGGATATAGGCCACGGTCGCATCCGATTGGAGCAGCCCCCCGGTCTTCGATTTCTCGGAGATGCGGTTGAGGAAGGTCCTGGCCACCTTCGATCGCACCTCGGGATCTCCCGGGGATTCCTTCTCCACGAGGCTGGCCAGGGTGAGGATGCGGTTGGCGTCCTTGCCCTCGATTCCCAGTTCGTCGAGTTCGGTCTCGGTCTTGTCGACCATCTCCTGGACGATGTCCTCGGCGGTCTTCTGCTTGTTCAGGTCGTACGTCGCCGGGTACAGGTAGCCTTCGAGGCTCGGGGCCTCGATATCGAGTCCGTATTCCTTCGGGGTCTTGTCGTCGACGGCTTTGTCGACCTCATCGGCGTCCATCCCCGACTCGATCATGATCGCCTTGATCTCTTCGACCTGTTTGCCTTCGGCGACCGTGATCTTCGGCGGGGCTATGGGGTTGATGAGCGCTTCGACCGCGGCCTCCGAACTCATCTTCTCCCGCATCGTCCAGGTTCCTGCCTGGATGGTCGCCTCACGGCGTTCGATCTCGTCGAGGAAGGGTTTGGAATTCATGATCACCCCGGCTTCGACGAGCTGGTTGGCCACGGTGCGGGCGGAGGAGCCGGGAGCGATCTCGATCGAGACCTCGTTCGTGCCCTGACCCTCGTAGTCGCCCTTGGGGCCGAACAGGTCGTCGACGACTCCCCCGGCCGCGCGCACACCGAAGAATCCTCCGATGCCGAAGACGAGGATGCAGATGATCACGATCGTCGTCGTCCGCCGCCGACGCAGCATTCTGCGCCGCTTCTTCGCGCGGACTTCCGCGCGGGTCAGTCCTTCGTCGGACGAGAACTCTTCGGTGATGGGGCTCATACGTCGTACTCCTCGTCGGGCATCTCACGGCCGGCGGGAACACCGGTGTTGTGTTCGTACTCGAGGGCGTTCTGGAGGATGATCACGGCGGCCTGGGCGTCGACGATCTCGCGTCGCTGGCGTGATGACTTCCCGGCCGCGGCGAGGGCGTGGTGGGCTTCGACCGTGGTGAAGCGCTCATCGACGAGCCGGACAGGAGTGCCGGTGGCCCCGGCGACCCGACGGGCGAACTCCAACGCCGAGGCGGCTGCGGCCCGGGCGGCGCCGTCGAGGGATTTCGGGTCCCCCACCAGAAGTTCGATGGGTTCGTATTCGTCGACGATGGCACGCAGCTGACCCAGCGCCGCCGGTTCGTCGCTGCGTCGGACGACGGTCAGCGGCGTGGCCAGGATCCCGTCGGGGTCGCAGGAGGCGACGCCGATCCGCACGGAACCGATGTCGAGACCCAGCCGGCGACCTCGTCGGAAACTCACTGGATGGCTGCCTTGACCGCCGCGATGGCCGACGGGATCGCCGCGGGGTTGCTGCCGCCGCCCTGGGCGAGGTCGGGCTTGCCGCCGCCTCCGCCGCCGAGTTCACCGCAGGCCAGAGACACGAGTCTGCCGGCCTGCAGGCCGGCGGCGCGGGCCGCCTCGGTGGTGGCGATGACGACGACGGGCTTGCCGCTGCTGACGCCGATGCCGACGATCACGGCCTGACGGTCGGCGACCCGGTTGCGCAGGTCGGTGACCAGTGTGCGGATGTCTCCGGCATTGGCGATATCGCCGAGTTCGGCCTGGACGAAGAGCGTCCGGCCCACGGTCTGTGCCTCGTCGAGGAACTTGCCCGAAGAGGCGAGCAGCTGTTGGGCGTTGAGCCGGGCGATCTCCTTCTCTGCGTCCTTGAGCCGGCTCATCAGGTCGGACACGCGCGCGGTGACGTCGGTGCCGGGGACCTTGAGCATCTCCGACAGGGAGGACACGATGGTCCGCTCGGCGGCCAGGGACCGGAAGGCGTCCATGCCGACGGCGGCTTCGATGCGTCGGACTCCGGAGCCGACGGAGGCTTCGGAGAGCACGGAGATCGGGCCGACCTCGGCGGAGGCTCCGACGTGGGTGCCGCCGCAGAGTTCGCGCGAGAACGGCCCGCCGATGTCGACGACGCGCACGACGTTCGGGTACTTCTCGCCGAAGAGCGCCATGGCACCGGACTTCTTCGCATCGTCGAAGGACATGTATTCGGTGCCGACGTCGTAGTTCGAGCGCACCGCAAGGTTCGCCACCTCTTCGATCTCGGACCGCATCTGCGTGCTCGGGGCTTCGGGGAACGAGTAGTCGAAGCGCATGTAGCCGGGCTGGTTGAGCGAACCGGCCTGCACGGCATGGCTGCCGAGGATCTCGCGCAGCGCGGCGTGGACGAGGTGAGTGGCGGTGTGGGCCTGGGCACCCTGGAAGCGGTGGTCGTGGTCGACGGCGGCGAGCACCTCGTCGCCGACGCGCAGTTCTCCGTCGATGACCTCGACCCGGTGAGCCGGCAGTCCCTTGACCGGGTTCTGCACATCGCTGACCCGCGCGGTGAAGCCGTGGCCGGAGATGAGTCCGACGTCGGCGCGCTGGCCGCCGGCCTCGGCGTAGAAGGGCGTCAGGTCGAGAACGACGTCACCGCTCTGGCCTGTGGTGAGCACCTCGGCGGCGACTCCGTCGACAACGATGCCGCGCACACGGGAGTCGGCTTCGAGACGGTCGTAGCCGACGAATTCGCTGGCGCCTTCGTCGAGCAGTGCCGAATAGGCCGACAGGTCGGTGTGGCCGCCGCCCTTCTTCGCCTTGGCATCGGCCTTGGCGCGGGTGCGCTGCTCACTCATCAGTTCGCGGAACCCGGCTTCGTCGACGTTGAGTCCGGCTTCGGACGCCATTTCGAGGGTGAGGTCGATGGGGAACCCGTGGGTGTCGTGAAGGGCGAAGGCGATGTCTCCGCTGATGGTCTTGTCTCCACCGCCCAGGGACTGTGCGGCATTGGCGAACAGCTGGGTGCCGGATTCGAGGGTCCGCAGGAACGCCTTCTCCTCGGCGAAGGCGACCCGGGAGATCCGGTCGAAGTCGGTTTCGAGCTCCGGGTAGGACAGCTTCATGGCCTGCATGGACACGGGCAGCAGCTCGGGCAGGACTTCTTCCTTGACGCCGAGCAGACGCATGGCGCGCACGGCGCGGCGCAGCAGCCGGCGGAGGATGTAGCCGCGGCCCTCATTGCCGGGACGGACTCCGTCGCCGATGATGATCAGGGCCGAACGGACGTGGTCGGCGACGACGCGCAGCTGCACATCGGCGTGCTCGTCCTCGCCATAGCTGCGCCCGGCCAGGCGGCTGGCGGCCTCGATGACGGGGAAGACCTCGTCGATCTCGTACATGTTCTCCACGCCCTGGAGCAGGAAAGCGACACGTTCGAGTCCCATACCGGTGTCGATGTTCTTCGCAGGCAGGTCGCCGGCGATGTCGAAGTCGACCTTCGAACGGACCTCGGAGAGTTCGAACTCCATGAACACGAGGTTCCAGATCTCGATGTAGCGGTCCTCGTCGGCTACGGGTCCGCCGTCGACACCGTAGGCGGGGCCGCGGTCGAAGTAGATCTCGGAGCAGTAGCCGCCGGGGCCGGGCTGGCCGGTGTGCCAGAAGTTGTCTTCGTTGTCGCGCAGCTGGATGCGCTCACGGGGAACGGAGGTCTCCTCCAGCCACATGTCGATGGTCTCTGCATCGTCCTCGTGCACCGTCGCCCACAGCAGCTCCGGGTCGAAGCCGAGCCCGCCCTCGGCGACGGGGGTCGTCAGCAGTCCCCAGGCGAACTTGATGGCGTCGCGCTTGAAGTAGTCGCCGAAGGAGAAGTTGCCGTTCATCTGGAAGAAGGTGCCGTGGCGGGTCGTCTTGCCGACCTCTTCGATGTCTCCGGTGCGCACACACTTCTGCACGCTGGTGGCCCGGTTGAACGGGGCAGGCTCACGACCGGTGAGGTACGGGATGAACTGGACCATTCCCGCGATATTGAACAGGATGGACGGATCGGAGCTGATCACCGACGCCGAGGGGACCACGGTGTGCCCGTTCGCTTCGAAGTAGTCCAACCAGCGTTGTTTGATCTCTGCCGTCTTCAATCCAAGGCCTTTCGCGTATTGCCTGTGCATCGCCGGGCGGATGAGCCCGACGCGACACTTACTCGTGCGTACCCGCACTTAACAGGGACTAGTTTAATGGGTCGATCGCAATATGCGATGTGGCGCGGCGTGCCGTGAAATCCGGTCCCGGACTGCACCGCCCTCATTCCGCTTCGGCGCCTTTCGGCTGAATAGCCCATTTGAGAATGAATAGCCCATGTTTGAAACTGGGCTGCTCACCTCAAACTGGGCCGCAGCCAAATCAGCGGGCGCGGCGTGCCGTGAATACACGACTGCCCGGAACCGTGCGGTCCCGGGCAGTCGCGGCGGCGCGGTGCGCTGTGTTCAGCAGATCAGCGCGAGTAGAACTCGACGACGAGCTGCACGTCACAGGTGATCGGCACCTCTTCGCGCTTCGGGGTGCGCAGCAGGGTTGCCTGCAGGCCCTCGAGGTTCACGTTGAGGTAGCCCGGCGTTGCGGGCAGGACGTCCTTGTGACCACCGGCGGCGGCGACCTGGAACGGATCCATCGAAGCCGAACGCTCGTGCACCTGGATGGTCTGGCCTTCCTTCACGCGGAAGGAGGGACGGTCCACGCGCTGTCCGTCGACAGTGATGTGACGGTGGACGACGAACTGACGGGCCTGGGCCATGGTGCGGGCGAAGCCCGAACGCAGGACGAGGGCGTCGAGGCGCGATTCGAGGAGCTCGACCATCGTCTCACCGGTCAGACCGGGCAGACGGTTGGCTTCCTTGTAGGTCTTGAGCATCTGGGCCTCGCGGATGCCGTACTGCGCGCGCAGACGCTGCTTCTCCTTGAGGCGGACCGAGTAGTCGCTGTCGTTGCGACGACGGGCGCGACCGTGCTCACCTGGAGGGTACGGGCGACGCTCGAAGTACTTCTCGGCCTTGGGTGTCAGAGCAATGCCGAGGGCGCGCGAGAGGCGCGTCATGCGGCGATTACGTGCTGGTGCTGGCACTGTATTACCTTTCATCAATGAGTTCTGTCACGATGGGCCCGGCAGGGTTCTCGCCCCGAAACGCGACTGTTGTTTCCCCGGATGGGAAAGAGGGATTGAGCGTCGAGATCCGCTCGCACCGACCGCCTTTAGCGTGCAGGCACAACAGCTGTCAATCTTAGCGGGTGCAGGCCGAGTGTCGCAAAGCGGATCGGCGCGCTCGCGTCTGTGATCTTCCCGACTGATTCCGACGATCGGACTGATTCCGGCGATCTGGTCCGGCTGAACGGGCGGTCGGTGCTCACTGCGGTCATTGCCGGCAGCCGTCTTCGTGACTGTCGATGGCGGCATCGGCCACGGCGGCTCCGGACCCGCCGTAGATGTTGATGACCGCGTGGACCCCGGCACGAACGAAATGTTCGGCCTGATCGGGGCGTTGGACAACCGCGGCGATGGTCCCGGGGAACCCGGCGATGCGCAGCTGCTCGAGGGCGAAGGTGTTCGAATCGTGCAGCGCCATGGCCAGAACGACGGTGTGTGCGCTGCCGCCGACGACGAGGCGGTGCCAGAACTCGTGGTCGGTGGCATCGCCTTCGAGCACCGTGAACCCGTCGGCGCGCAGAGCCTCGACGACGGTGAGGTCGTTGTCGATGCCGATGACGCTGCGGTCGCCGCGTTCGACGAAGCGCTCGTAGGCCCCGCGGCCGATGCGGCCCATGCCGAGGACGACGACTTCCGCGTCCCCGGTGTCCAACGGCCGGTCACTCGCCCGCAGCCGGGCCTCGTTCTCATCCGGCAGAATCGCATCGAGCTTCGCCACGATCGGAAGGCTGTAGGCATTGGCCAGGGAGGAGCCGATCATACCCAGGGCCACGGCGAGGGCGATGGTGGTCAGCCAATTGTCTTCGAAGAGTCCGCTGTCGACGCCGACGGCGACGACGATGAGTGCGAACTCGGAGAAGTTGCTCAGAGCCAGGCTGGTGCGCACGCTGGTGCGGTTGCGCAGACCGAAGAGCCGTCCCATGAGGTAGAAGCTCGCGAAATTGAACGGCAGCAGGACGACGCACAGGGCCAGCGCCATGAGCAGATCCGACCAGGTGGGAACCGCGTGGAGCCCGATGACGACGAAGAATCCGACGAGGAAGAGCTCCTTGACGCTGAAAAGGGACTTCGACAACTCCACGGCCCGCGGGTGGGTGGAGAAGGACAGCCCGAGCACCAAGGCTCCGAGGTCGCCGTGGATGCCGACGGATTCGAAGGCGACGTAGCCGGGCCCCAGGGCCATGACGACGCCGAAGAGGACGAGCAGCTCACCGCGTCCGACGCGGTCGAGGATCCGTCGCAGCACCCAGACTGCGGGGACGAGCAGGACGAGGGCGAAGGCCCACGGGCTCGGGGGCTCTTCGCCTGCGATCGAGATGAAGGCGACCGCCGCGAGGTCCTGGAGGACGAGGATCGCGATGGCGATCTGACCGTAGTAGGACCCGTCGTCGGAGCGGTCTTCGAGCACTTTGACCACGAGCACAGTGGAGGAGAACGAGAGGGCGAATCCGAGCAGAGCCAAGGTGCCCGCTTCCCCGCCGACGCTGACGAGGCCGATGGCGGCGGCAGCTCCGATCGTCCCGGCGCCGAGGAGGACCACCGTGATCATGTGCAGCGCAGCGGTGCCGTGGGCTTCGGGTTGGAGCAGGGAGCGCAGATCGAACTTCAGTCCGATGGTGAACAGGAGCAGAACGACGCCGAGGTCGGAGATCTGCTGCAGCCCGGCGAAGGCGGTGAAGCCGAAGACGTGCAGACCGAAACCGGCGGCGAGGAACCCCACGAGCGGCGGGATGCGCAGCTCATGGGCGAGCAGCCCGAGCGCGAGGGCGGCGGCGATGGTGATGACGATGTCTGCCATGCCGTCCTCCTCGCTCGGCGCCGCCCGCGATGATTCAGCCCGTCACCGCGTCTGTCACCTAAGTTATCAGGGCCGCAGGAGTCGCCGGAGGTTCTCGAGCCTCTCAGTCATGGACCGTTCCATCCCGTTGCCCGTCGGAGTGTAGTAGCGCTTTCCGCGCAGGGTCTCCGGCAGATACTCCTGATCGGCGACCCCGTGCGGATAGTCGTGCGAGTATTTGTAGCCTTCGCCGTGACCGAGTTCCTTCGCCCCCGGATAGTGGGCGTCGCGCAGATGCATCGGCACCTGCCCGGCGAGTCCGTTCTTCACATCGGCGATCGCGGCGTCCAGCGCGCGGTAGCTGGCGTTCGACTTCGGGGCCAGAGCGAGGTAGGTCACCGCTTCGGCCAGCGGTATCCGTCCTTCGGGCATGCCGATGTTGGCAACCGCGGTCGAGGCGGCCACGGCGATGGGCAGCGCCTGCGGGTCGGCCATGCCGATGTCCTCGGCAGCGGAGATGACGACACGGCGGGCGATGAAGCGCGGGTCCTCACCGGCGACGATCATCCGTGCGAGATAGTGCAGGGCCGCGTCGACATCGGAACCGCGGATGGATTTGATGAACGCGGAGACCACGTCGTAGTGCTGGTCGCCGTTCTTGTCATAGCGCAGAACGGTCTCGCTGCTCGCCTCGGCGCAGGCGGATTCGGTGATCGAGATCGGCTCGTCGCCGGTCTCCTCGGTCTGGGCGGCGGCGATTCCGGCGGCGGCTTCGAGGACGGTCAGCGACCGGCGGGCGTCGGCTCCGGCGATGCGGACGATGAAGTTCCGGGCCTCCTCGGTGAGGGTGAACTGCCCGGCCAGCCCACGATCGGATTCGACGGCACGATCGAGCAGATTGCCGACCGCCTCGTCGTCGAGCGGACGCAGGGTGAGCATGAGCGACCGCGACAGCAGAGGTGAGATGACGGAGAACGACGGGTTCTCGGTGGTGGCGGCCACGAGCACGACGAGCCGGTTCTCCACCGCCGGCAGCAGGGCATCCTGCTGGGCTTTCGAGAACCGGTGGATCTCGTCGAGGAAGAGGACGGTGGTCCGTGAGTACATCTCCCGCTCGCGGCGGGCGTTCTCGATCACCTGGCGCACGTCCTTGACGCCCGCGGTGATCGCGGAGAGTTCGACGAAGGTGCGGCCCGGGGCGTGGGAGATGACATGGGCCAGCGTGGTCTTGCCGACTCCGGGCGGACCCCACAGGATCACCGAGGAGGCTCCCGCCCGGTCTCCCCCGCTGGCTTCGACGAGTTGGTTGAGCGGGGAACCGGGGAAGGTCAGATGCTCCTGACCGACGACTTCGGCCAGTGTCCGCGGACGCATCCGCACGGCCAACGGATCCAAGGCCCGCCCCGAGGAGGTCCCGGAGGAACCGGCGAAGCCCGGACCAGGCGAATCCTGGTCCGGGCCGTCGGAGAACAGATTGGGTTCTTGGCTCATCAGGCCTCGGCGTCGTCGTCTTCCGGTTCGAAGTCGACTCCGGCCTCGGCACGCTGGGCGTCGGTGATCGGGGCCGGTGCCTGGGTGAGCGGATCGAATCCGCCGCCGGACTTCGGGAAGGCGATGACTTCACGGATCGAGTCGACGCCGGCCAGCAGGGACACGATGCGGTCCCAGCCGAAGGCGATGCCGCCGTGCGGGGGTGCGCCGAACTTGAAGGCTTCGAGGAGGAAGCCGAACTTCTCCTCGGCCTCTTCGGCGGAGATGCCCATGATCGAAAAGACGCGTTCCTGGACGTCCTTGCGGTGGATGCGGATCGAGCCGCCGCCGATCTCGTTGCCGTTGCAGACGATGTCGTAGGCGTAGGCCAGCGCCGCGCCCGGGTCCTCTTCGAGCGTGTCGAGGAACTCGGGCTTCGGTGCGGTGAAGGCGTGGTGGACGGCGGTCCACTGTCCGCCGCCGACGGCGACGTCTCCGGCGGCCTGCGCCTCGGCGGCCGATTCGAACAGGGGTGCGTCGACGACCCACACGAAGGCCCAGTCGCCGTCCTTGATCAGACCCGTGCGCTCGGCGATCTCGTTGCGGGCGGCACCGAGCAGGGCACGGGAGGAGTTCGCCTCACCGGCGGCGAAGAAGATCGCATCGCCCGGCTGCGCACCGGCCGCCTCGGCGAGTCCCGCCTTCTCCTCATCGGAGATGTTCTTGGCCACCGGACCCGTCAGGGTGCCGTCTTCGCCGATGAGCACATAGGCCAGGCCCTTCGCCCCGCGCTGCTTGGCCCAGTCCTGCCAGCCGTCGAGCTGACGACGCGGCAGGGAGCCGCCGCCCGGATAGACGACGGAGCCGACATACGGCGACTGGAAGACGCGGAACGGGGTGTCCTGGAAGAACTCGGTGAGGTTGTGCAGTTCGAGGCCGAAACGCAGGTCCGGCTTGTCCGAACCGTACTTCTCCATCGCCTCGTGGTAGGTGATGTGCGGGATCGGCGTGGTGATGTCGTGACCGATGAGCTTCCACAGTGCTGTGAGGATCTCTTCGGCCAGCGCGATGATGTCCTCCTGCTCGACGAAGGAGGCTTCGATGTCGAGCTGGGTGAACTCGGGCTGACGGTCGGCGCGGAAGTCCTCGTCGCGGTAGCAGCGGGCGATCTGGTAGTAGCGTTCCATGCCGGCGACCTGGAGCAGCTGCTTGAACAGCTGCGGGGACTGCGGCAGTGCGTACCAGGAACCGGGCTTGAGCCGAGCCGGGACGAGGAAGTCGCGGGCGCCTTCCGGAGTCGACTTCGTCAGGGTCGGAGTCTCGACCTCGACGAAGCTGTGGGCGTCGAGGACCGACCGCGCGGCCCTGTTGACATCGGAGCGCAGACGAATCGTCTTGGCCGGGCCCGAACGGCGCAGGTCGAGGTACCGGTAGCGCAGACGGGTCTCCTCACCCACAGCACCGGAGTCCTCGGCATGGTCGGAGACCTGGAACGGCAGGGCCGCTGCTTCGGAGAGCACCTCGACGGTGGTGTCGATGACCTCGATCTCACCGGTGGGCAGGTTCGGGTTGGTGTTGCCGTCGGGGCGGACCGACACGGTTCCGGTGGCCTTGACGACGGTTTCGTTGCGCAGCTGGTGGGCATCGTCCTCACGGACGACGACCTGCACGATTCCCGAAGCGTCACGCAGATCGATGAAGGCGACACCTCCGTGATCGCGACGACGATCGACCCACCCGGTGAGGGTGACGGTTTCTCCTGCGTTCGCGGCTCGCAGGCTTCCGGCTTCGTGGCTTCGCAGCACCTAGGGCTCCTTTGTGATGTTGTGGTCTAGCGCCTGATCAATGATAGTCGCCCTGCGCTCAGCTCCGGTACACGCGGGGCCACAGGTCGTCGTCCGCCGGAGTCCACGTGCCCGGATCCGCCGTGGCCTGCTCCCCCGAACGGATGTCCTTGACCTCGTGACCGGACTCACCGTCGGTGAACCAGACGAATGGAATCTCGCGACGTTCGGCATAGCGGATCTGCTTGCCGAATTTCGCCGCGCTCGGCGAGACCTCGCACGGGATGTCCCGGGACCGCAGCTGCGCGGCCACGGCGTCGGCCTCGCCGCGTCGGGCCTCCTCGGTGACGGCGATGACGACGGCCGAGGGGGTGCCGCGGGTGGCACGGACGGCGGATTCCTCGCCGAGGATGAACGCCATGAGGCGGGAGACGCCGATGGACATGCCCACCCCGGGATAGCTCTTCTTGCCCACGGTCACGAGCGAATCGTAGCGACCGCCGGAGGACACGGAGCCGAGCTCTTCGTGACCGATCAGCTGGGTCTCATAGACCGCTCCCGTGTAGTAGTCGAGGCCGCGGGCGATCTTGAGCTGGGCGACGACGACTCCGGGTGCGCGAACGGCGGCGGCTGCCAGCAGCGTCGTCAGCGATTCGAGTCCGGTCTCCAGCAGCGGGTGGTCGACGCCGAGCGCGCGCACCTCATCGGCGAAGTCCGGGGAGTCGGATTCGATGGCGGCCAGCTCCAAGCACAGGCGCTGCTGCTCCTCATCGGCGCCCGCTTCGGCAGCCAGCAGCTTCGCCACTTCGTCGGGACCGATCTTGTCGTATTTGTCGAGGCAGCGCAGCACGGCTTGGATGTTCGTCAGTCCGATTCCGCGAGCGAAGCCTTCGAGCAGCCTGCGGTCATTGACGACGATCTTGATTCCGGGCACGCCGAGCGGAGCGAGACGGGAGAACGCATCGGCCACGGCCAGGGGGATCTCGACCTCGAAGTGTCCGGGCAGCTCGGAATCGGCGATGACGTCGATATCGGCCTGGATGAACTCACGGTAGCGGCCGGCCTGCGGTCGTTCGCCGCGCCAGACGGGCTGGACGCGGGCGGCCTTGAACGGGAAGCTCAGGTCGTTCGCATTGTCGGCGACATAGCGGGCCAGGGGCACCGTGAGGTCGAAGTGGAGTCCGAGCGGGTTGCGTTCGGCACCCTCGGAGTGGAGGCGGGAGACGGCGAAGATCTCCTTGTCGATCTCTCCGTCCTTGGCCAGTTGGCTGATCGGTTCGACGGCGCGGTGGTTGAGGGCGGAGAACCCGTGCAGGGCGAAGGTGTGTTCGAGCGTGTCGATGATGGCCTTCTCGATCACGCGTTCGGCCGGGAGTCGTTCCGGGAATCCGGACAGACGGGCTGACTTCGCCATGGTGCTCCTTGCTTTCGGTGTGGTGGTGGTTTGTGATGCGTTCAGAAGAACGGGTTCGTCGCGAGTTCTGTGCTCACGCGGGACGCCGGGCCGTGTCCAGGATAGATCGGCACGTCCGGGAGTGCGGCGAATGTCCGCAGCGACTCCTGCATGGCCTGCGGGTCTCCCCCGGGCAGGTCGACGCGGCCGATGGCCCCGGCGAAGACGACGTCACCGGTGAAGACGACCTCGTCTTCGCCGTCGGCGACGCGCAGCAGCATGGATCCTTCCGTATGCCCGGGTGCGGCGACCGCCGTGATGGTCAGTCCCGCGATCTCGATGCTCTGCCCGTCGGTGATGTCGGTCGCGACCGGGGCGGTCCAGTCCTGAACGAGCGGGGCCAGCATCGCCGCGAACTGCGGGGTGAGCGTCGTCGCCGGGGAGTCGAGACGGTATCGGTCGGCGGCGCCGAGGTGGACGGGCACGTCCCAGCGCGCGAGCACATTGGTCAGGCCCAGAATATGGTCGGGGTGGCCGTGGGTGAGGAAGATGGCCCGCGGTTCCGATCCTTCCTCGCTCAGCAGCTTCTCGAGGCCGGGGGCACAGTCGTATCCGGAGTCGATGAGAATGCAGTCGGTGCGTCCGTCTGCGCGCACGGCATAGCAGTTGACATCGAGGAATTCGGCGTTGGTCGAGAACACATCCATGTGCAAAGTCTATCTACACGCTCGCCGATGGTTATGCTGGGATAACGTCTATCCCACAATCGAGTGATCGGCGGGTGGAATGACCTGCCGGTTCGACCGATGGAAACAAGGTGAGAACCATGTCGACCCCGACACCGAAGCCGACCCCCCGTCCGTCGTCTCTGCCGCGTCCGCAGGCGGCACAGGTGGTCAATGCCAGCCATATCGACCACGACGCCGAGGTGGCTCGCGCGGTGAGCCATGGTCGTGCCGATGCGGACGGCAATGTGTTCGTCACCACCCCAGCAGGCGAACGGGCCGTCGGTCAGTATCCGGACGCCACCCCCGACGAGGCGCTCGAGTACTTCGCGAAGAAGTACGTCGAACTCGCCGAGAACGCGGTCCTGCTGCGCAACCGTCTGTCTGCGGGCGCGCCCGGCCGTGAGGTGGTCTCGGCGGCGAAAGCGCTGCAGGAGTCGCTTCCCGAGGCCAACGTCGTCGGTGATCTCAAGGGGCTCAGCGCCACACTCGATACCCTCATCTCCGATGCCGAGGCCACGGAGTCCCGGCAGGCTGCCCGGGCCCAGGCTGCGAAGCTGGCAGCAGCCGAGGACCGTGAGGCTCTCGTCGTGGAGGCCGAGACCCTGGCCAAGCAGGATCCGTCGAAGATCCAGTGGAAGCACTCGGGTGCTCGCCTGCGTGAGCTCTTCGCACAGTGGAAGGACATGCAGCGCAGCGGACCGCGTCTGCCGCGTGCCGTCGACCAGGAGCTCTGGGGCCGGTTCTCACAGGCCCGGAACACCTTCGAACACAAGCGCAAGGAGTTCTTCGCCGAACTCGACAAGGTCAATGCCGAAGGCAAGCGGATCAAGGAGAAGATCGTCGCCGAGGCTGAGTCGCTGTCGGCCTCGACCGATTTCCGCACCGTGTCCCAGAAGTACAAGGACCTGATGAGCCAATGGAAGCGCGCCCCGCGTGCGTCACGGAAGGACGATGACGCTCTGTGGGCTCGGTTCCGGGCGGCACAGGACGTGTTCTTCTCCGCCCGTGATGCGGAGAACGCCGCTCTGGATGAGGAGTTCAAGAGCAACCTCGTCGTCAAGGAAGAGCTGCTGAAGAAGGCTCAGGCGCTGCTGCCGATCACCGACCCAATGGCGGCCAAGCGCGAGCTGCGCACCATCCAGGACCAGTGGGAGGACGCCGGAAAGGTGCCTCGCGCCGATGTCTCACGGATGGAGAACGGACTGCGCGATGTCGAACGTGCACTCGCCGACGCCGAGGAAGCCGCGTGGCAGCGCAGCAACCCGGAGACGAAGGCCCGCACCTCGGGTGCGCTGAGTCAGCTCGACGAGTCGATCGTCGACCTCGAGAAGAAACTCGAGACCGCGAAGTCCGGCGGCGATGAGAAGGCCGTCGCGGAGGCACAGGAAGCTCTTGACGCCCGCCGCGCCTGGCGCGATCAGCTCGCCCAGACGGCCGCGGAACTCGACTGAGGCCGCGGCGCTCGACGGGGGCGGGGAGACTCGTCCACAGCTCCTGACGTTCGAGTCAGCACCTGTCCACAGGCGCTCACCGGAGTCTTGTCAACGCCTCCGGACCCGACGATAGTTCGGGTATGGAGGCGTTGTTTCATCTGCGGGACTTCGGGTACGAGCAGCTCACCGAGCTCACCCTCGACGGACTGCTCATCCGACTGACCGAATCGACATGGGTGCGCAAGGGCGCAATCCTCTCCCCCGCAGAGCGTATGGCCGCCCTGCATTCGCTCATTCCGCCGGGTCTCGCGCTCTCCCATGACAGCGCCTGGTGGGTGCATCGGGGTCTCGGCCGTGCTCCTGCTCCGCTGAATTTCATCACTCTGCCCAGACGCCGATGGATCGCCGATGACGGTTTCGACGTCCATGAGACGACCTTGGCCGACGACGATTGGTGCTTCATCGACGGGCTGCCCATCACCACGGAGGAACGCACACTCTACGATCTGCTCTTCCCGCACTTCCGGTTCCGGACGGCCGAGTCCCCGCGGGCACTCAAGGGCATCATCGCGGAGGTCCCCGCGGGACTGCGGGAACGCTTCCGGGACTACCTCACCGAGGTGGCCCGCCGCCCGTTCGTCGCCCAGATGCGCGAGGCCCTGGACCGGGAGGATCAGCCGCCGGAGATGCGATAGACGTCGAAGACCCCTTCGACCTTGCGCACGGCGGAGAGCACCGTGTCCAGATGACTGGCGTCGCTCATCTCGAAGACGAACTTCGACTGGGCCACCCGGGCCCGGGAGGTGCCGACCGACGCCGACAGGATGTTCACATGGGTTTCGGTGAGCACCTTCGTGATGTCGGAGAGCAGACCGGAACGGTCGAGGGCTTCGACCTGGATCTGGACGAGGTAGATTCCGCTCGTCTTCTCGCCCCAGGACACCTCGACCATACGTTCCGGTTCCCGTTTGAGTGAGGTCACGTTAGGGCAGTCGACGCGATGCACGGAGACTCCCGAGCCGCGGGTGACGAAACCGAGGATCTCATCTCCCGGCACAGGGGTGCAGCAGCGGGCGAGTTTGACGAGCACATCGTCGACGCCTTTGACGATGACGCCTTCGGACGAGGAATGATGCCCCGAGGACTGTCCGGTCCGGTTGCGCGGCTCCGGCGGCAGCACCGCCGAGTCGTCCTCCTCCCCGACTTCCTTGGCAAGCAGATCCACGACGTGCTGGGCCGAGGACACGCCGTTGCCGATCGCGGCGTAGAGGGCGCTGACATCGGGCAGCCGCATCTCCGTGGCGACGACCTGGAGGGCTTCCTGACTCATCAGCGAGGCCGCTGAGATCGTATGGCGTCGCATCGCTCGGGCAAGCTGTTCGCGGCCGTTCTCGATCGCCTCTTCGCGTCGTTCCTTCGAGAACCACTGCCGGATCTTGCTGCGGGCACGCGGGCTCTTGACGAAGCCGAGCCAGTCACGGCTGGGGCCGGCGTTCTCGTCCTTGGAGGTGAATACCTCGACGGAGTCCCCGTTCTTCAGCTCCGTGTCCAAGGCGACGAGGCGACCGTTGACTCGCGCGCCCATCGTCTTGTGTCCGACCTCGGTGTGCACGGCATAGGCGAAGTCGATGGGGGTGGCACCCGACGGCAGGCTCATCACCTCGCCCTTGGGCGTGAAGACGTAGACCTCCTTCGAGTTCACCTCGTAGCGGAGGCTGTCGAGGAATTCGTCGGGATCGGAGACCTCGCGCTGCCAGTCCAGCAGCTGTCGCAGCCAGGCGGCGTCGTCGACCTCTCCGGCGTCGGAGACCTTCACAGAACGCGCGGTGTTCGAGGTCACGGCCTTCGAGGACTTATTCAGGTCCTTGTACTTCCAGTGGGCGGCGACGCCGAATTCCGCGCGCCGGTCCATCTCGTGGGTCCGGATCTGGATCTCGACGGGTTTGCCGGCCGGACCGATCACCGTGGTGTGCAGGCTCTGGTACATGTTGTACTTCGGCATGGCGATATAGTCCTTGAACCGTCCGGGAACCGGGTTCCAACGGGCGTGGACGATGCCGAGGGTGGCATAGCATTCGCGCACGGATTCGACGAGGACGCGGACGCCGACGAGATCGTAGATGTCGGCGAACTCGTGTCCGCGCACGACCATCTTCTGATAGATCGAGTAGTAGTGCTTGGGCCGCCCCGTGATGGAGGCGTCGATCCCGGATTCCTTGAGTTCGCCCTGGAGCTCCTCGGAGACCGTGGCCAGGTACTTCTCGCGCTCGGGAGCCCTGTCGGCGACGAGTCGGACCACTTCGTCGTAGACCTTGGGATGGAGGACCTGGAAGGACAGGTCTTCGAGTTCCCATTTGATTGTGTTCATGCCCAGCCGATGTGCCAGCGGGGCGAAGATGTCGAGGGTCTCGCGGGCCTTCTTCGTGCTCGACGAGGCCGGGACGAATCGCCAGGTGCGTGCATTGTGCAGGCGGTCCGCGAGCTTGATGACGAGGACACGGATGTCCTTGGCCATCGCCACGATCATCTTGCGCACGGTCTCGGACTGCGCGGCCTGCCCGTAGGTGAGTTTGTCGAGCTTCGTCACACCGTCGACCATGGCTGCGACCTCGGACCCGAATTCCGCGGTCAGCTCGTCGAGCGAATACGAGGTGTCTTCGACCGTGTCGTGCAGCAGTGCGGCGGCGAGCGTGACCGGCAGCATCCCGATCTCCGCGAGGATCGTCGCGACTGCGATGGGATGGGTGATATAGGCGTCACCGGACTTCCGGGTCTGCCCGCGGTGAGCCTCCTCGGCGACCTTGTAGGCCCGGACGACGAGGTCGATGTCCGCCTTCGGATGGTTCGACTGCAGGGCCCGGATCATCGGGCCGAGCACTCGCGGGTAGCCAGGGTTGTTCTGCGCCCTGGCCGCCCACCAGGCTAAGCGGGAGATGCCTCGCGGACGACGCGAATCAGCCGACGATGCCACACCATCTCCTCTCTCGCCGAATCAGACTTCGGCGTGAATCACCGGTGGGACGTCTGCGCCCCCGTTCTTCAAGCGTAGTTCACGCACGGCCTCCTCCTGTGCCTTGACCGCCGGTTCGTTCGCCCGGAGGACGGCGTAGAGGGGGCTCGCGACGAACAGCGTCGAAGCGGCTGCCACTATAGTACCGATGAACAGGGACAGCGAGATATCGACCAGCGTTCCGGCACCGAGCAGGAACACGCCGATGAAGAGGATCGAGGCGATCGGGAGCACGGACACCACCGATGTGTTGATCGAACGCACGGTCGTCTGATTCACACCGAGGTTGACGAGTTCGGAGAACTTGAGGTTCCGCCTCTCTTCGAACCTCGTGGTGTTCTCTCGGATCTTGTCGAAGACGACCACCGTGTCGTAGAGCGAGAAGCTGAGCACGGTGAGGAATCCGATGACGGCTTCCGGAGTGACTTCGAAGCCGGTGGCCGAGTAGATGCCCATGGTCACGATCATCACGGCGAAGAGTCCGACGATGGCCGCGACCGACATCTTCCAGGTGCGGAAGTACAGCGCCATAACGATCAGCGCGATCGCCACGAAGATGACGAGCGCACGGATCATCTTCGACGTCACGTCCTGTCCCCATTCGGGACCGACGAACGTCGAGGTGACGTCTTCGACCTTCACGTCGTATCCGGACACGAGGGCGTCGCGGACGTCCTGCATCTGCGGATCGGTGAGCTGGTTCGTCTCGATCTGGACGGCCGTGTCACTGGTCGGCGTCAGACGCGGCTCGGAACCGGAGACCACCTCGTTGATGATGCCTTCGCCCTTGGCCGCCGACGTGTCGGTGATGTGGTCGACCTGGAACTGCGAACCGCCCTTGAACGCGATTCCGAAGTTGAAGCCGAAGATGAGCGGGACGAGCAGAGACAAGAGGACGAGGACACCGGCGATGCTCAGCCACAGCTTCGCCTTGCCGACGAAGGGGATCGATGATTCGCCGCTGTGCAGCCGGTTGCCCCAGGCAAAGAACCGTTTCACTTGTCATCCTCCTTGCCGTCGGCTGCTGCCGAGTCCTCGGCAGCAGCTTCTTCCTCTGCACGTCGAGCCGCGGCCTTCCGCTCGGCGATAGTCATCCCGCCCACCGCGGTCTTCGCCGCTTTCGGTTTGGCCGTCTTCGGCTTGGCGGCCTTCGTCGTGTCGGACGAGGTCTCCTCCGATTCGGACGCGGCTGCTGCCGCGGCGGTTGTATCGGACCCGTCTTCGGCCGTCATCCCGGCCTTGCGCAGCCGCGCCTTCTCCCGCCGTTTGGCTTCGGGCGACTTGTCCTCGTCGTCGATGGACAGGTTGAGCGCCCCGCGGTATGCGGCGGGTTTGACCCCGAGCAGACGCGGATCCATGCCCGACATCGGGTGCCCCTCGCCGAAGAACTTCGTGCGTGCCAGGAACTGCAGCATCGGGTGGGTGAACAGGAAGACGATGAGCACGTCGATGATCACGGTCAGGCCCAGGGTGAACGCGAAGCCTCGCACCGAGCCGACGGCCAGGATGTAGAGGATGACCGCGGCGAGCATGTTCACGGCCTTGGAGGCGTAGATCGTGCGCTTGGCACGGTTCCAGCCGACCTCGACGGCGGAGAGCAGATTGCGCCCGCTGCGCAGTTCGTCTCGCACACGTTCGAAGTAGACGATGAACGAGTCCGCGGCCATTCCGATGCCGATGATGATACCGGCGACACCTGCCAGTGACAGTCGATAGCCGTATCTCCACGATGCCAGCAACAGCAGCAGGTAGGTGAGCACACCGGCGACGACGAGGCTCGAGACCGTGACGAGGCCGAGCACTCGGTACTGCAGCAGCGAGTAGACGACGACGAGCAGGAGTCCGACGAAACCGGTGAGCAGACCGATCTTGAGGTAGTTCGATCCCAGGGTGGGTGAGATCTGGTTCTCGCTCTGGACCTGGAAGCTCAGAGGCAGCGAACCGTTCTTGAGCTGATTGGCCAGAGTCTGTGCCGAGTCGAGGGTGAAATTGCCGGTGATCTGAGCGTTGCCGTCTGTGATCACCGCGTTCGAGGACGGAGCCGAGAGCACGAGGCCGTCGAGCTCGATCGCGAACTGGTTGTACGGCTGCTGCTTGCCGGTGATGTCCGAGGTGATCTGCTTGAAGATCTCACGCCCGGTCGAATCGAAGGAGAGGTTGACGGCAGGGGTGTTGGTCTGCACGCCGTTGGCTCCCGCGGCATAGCCTGCGTTCGCATCGGCAAGATGATCACCGGAGAGTTCGACGGGGCCGAGAATGTACTTCGCCTGTCCGTCTTCCGAGCACGAGACGACCGGTTCGTCCGAGGGCTGCTGTTGGCCGCCCGTTCGGTTCTTCTTGTTCGTACAGTCGAGCTCCGAGTATTCCTTGATGATCTTTTCTGTCTGCCATTCGGAGGCGTCCTTCTCGGGATCGAAGAGAGGCCGCGGTGTCGAGTCGGTGACCTTCGAACCCTCGCTCGAGCCGCTGGTCTCGTCGGATTCCTCCGCGTCGCTGCTCTCCGATTCCGACGGCTTCGACGTCTCTGAGGCCTCGTCCGTCTCTGTGGCCGAGCCGCCGGCATCGACGACATCGCCGCCGCCGGACGGAGCCTGATCCTCACCGTCTCCGTCGCCCTGCGAATCGGCGCCGGTGAGGTCCTCGAGGCGTTTGCGCTCTTCGTCGCTCAGCCCGTCATCGGCGCCCGACTCCTCGCCGCTGCTCTCCTGCTCCTTCTGGATCTGCTCCTGTGAACGCGGGTCACCGACCAGCGCCACACGACGGAACACGAGCTGAGCCGACGAACGCACGAGGTTGCGTGTCTCCTCGTCGGGGTTGCCCGGGAGGTTGACGACGATGTTGCGGTCACCCTGCGTCGAGATCTCGGCTTCGGAGACACCGGTCGAGTCGACGCGCTGACGGATGATCGCCACGGCCTGGTCGAGCTGCTCCTTGCTGATGTCCGTGCCCTCGGACACCTGTGGTTCCAGGATGATCGAGGTTCCGCCCTCGAGGTCGAGCGCGAGCTTCGGAGTCGTCGTGGCATTCGACCAGATGACCCCGCCGGCGATGATTGCGGCCAGGGCCACAGTGATGATGGCCAGCCACAGGAAGCGCAAACCAGGGCGTGGTTTTTCTTCGATATCGGACACGTTTCAGCTTTCAGTCGGGAGCAGAGGGCGAGAACGGATCAGTTCTTCTTGTCGGTATCCGAGTCCGTCGAATCCGTGGAAGCGTCATCCGCAGCGGCGGAATCGGCATCGGTCTCTGCGGCCTCAGCGTCGACGTCCTCGGTCTCCGCAGCAGATTCCTCAGTGCTGATGTCCTCAGCAGCCTCGTCATCCGCCGTGTCCTTCTCGGCGCGCTTGCGTTCGTTCATGGCGTCGAGCTCAGCATCGGTGATGGCCGGCTTCTCGTCATCGGCGGCGGCATCGACATCGGCATCAGCGGCGGGCGTGTCGGCGGCGGGCGCGTCGACCGGCGCTGCGGCCTGGTTGTTCTCGATCTGGCCGATCGCCTGGCGGTGCACGCGCAGGACCGTACCTGGTCCCGATTCGATGGTCACCTGGTTGTTCTCTTCGTCGATGGAGAGCACGGTGCCGAAGACACCGAAGGTCGTCATCACGGTTGCGCCGGGCACGAGACCCGATTTGATCTGCTCCGCACGCGCTTTCTGCTTACGCCGAGAATTGAACAGGAAAAAGATCAGCAGCGCGGCAAGCGCAAGAGGGATCAGCAAATCCACAGATATCAGCCTTTCATATGAATGAATCAGTGAACCAGCTTAGTTCGTCCTCACCTCTCATAGCGAACTCAAATGCGCGGTTCAGAACTCATAGTTTGCTGGGATCTGCATTTTCAGGTGATTCCAGGCGGCCGAGGTGGCCACCCGTCCCCGTGGGGTGCGGCTGATCAGCCCTTCCCGCACGAGGTACGGCTCGGACACGGTTTCGACGGTGTCGGCTTCTTCGCCCACGGAGACAGCGAGGGTTCCCAGCCCGACCGGGCCTCCGCCGAAGCGCTGGCACAGCACCTGCAGAACCGAGCGGTCGAGTCGGTCGAGACCGAGTTCGTCGACCTCGTAGACGCGCAGGGCGTTGGTGGCGGCTTCCTCGTCGATGATTCCGCTCCCGCGCACCTGTGCCCAGTCGCGGACGCGGCGCAGCAGTCGATTCGCGATTCGCGGGGTGCCCCGCGAACGTGTGGAGATCTCTTCGAGCCCGGCGAGCTCGGATTCGATGCCGAGCATCCGGGCCGAACGCCTGAGAACCGTGAGCAGGTCGGCGCTCGAATAGAAGTCGAGCAGGGCGGTGAAGCCGAAGCGGTCGCGCAGCGGCGCCGGAAGCAGACCGGACCGGGTCGTGGCGCCGACGAGAGTGAACTGCGGGAGATCGAGCGGAATGGCGGTCGCGCCGGGTCCTTTGCCGACGATGACATCGACTCGGAAGTCCTCCATCGCCACATAGAGCATCTCCTCCGCGGCACGGGCCATCCGGTGGATCTCATCGATGAAGAGGACTTCGCCTTCCTCGAGGGAGGACAGGATCGCTGCGAGGTCGCCGGCATGCTGGACGGCAGGGCCGGAGGTCACCCGCAGGCTCGCGTTCATCTCATGGGCGATGATCATTGCCAGAGTGGTCTTGCCGAGCCCGGGAGGACCGGAGAGCAGCACATGGTCGGGAGCCTTCTGCCTGGCCTTCGCGGCGTCGAGGACGAGGGAGAGCTGCTCACGCACCTGCGGCTGGCCGATGAAGTCGGCCAGGCCCTTCGGGCGCAGCGCCGCCTCGGCATCGCGTTCGGCCGTCTCGGCGCGTCCGGAGACGAGCCTGTCCTGTTCGGCTCCGGTCAAGTCTTGGTCGCCGAAGTCAACCTCGTAGGAGTCACGGTCGAAGGAGCTCGTCATTTCTTCGCACCCAGGACCTTCAGTGCGGCCTTGAGGATCACGGAGGTGCCGGCGTCAGCATCGGTCTCCTTGACGACCTCGGCGACGACCTCCTCGGCCTGCGCTTCCTTCCACCCCAGTCCCACGAGGGCGTCGACGACCTGCTGGTTCCCACCGCCGAATGACAGGGTCGGCCCGGGAGCGGCAGCGGTGAGCTTCGGCAGCTTGTTCTCGAGTTCGAGGATGATGCGTGAGGCGCCCTTCTTCCCGATTCCGGGCACGCGGGTGAGCGCATTGGCGTCCTGAGTCGTGATCGCGGCAGCGAGCTCGTCGGGTCCCATCACCGACAGGATCGCCATCGCCAGGCGCGGGCCGATTCCGGAGATCGACAGCAGCACTTCGAAGGTATGGTTCTCGTCTTCGGTGGTGAAGCCGAACAGCGTCATCGAGTCTTCGCGCACCACGAGGCTGGTGACCAGTTCGATCTCGGCGCCGTGCCGGGTGCCTGCCAGGGTGTCGGGGGTGACGTGGACCTTGCGGCCGACACCATAGGTGAGAACGACGAGGTGGTCAGCTGCGATCCGATGCACCGTACCGCTGAGGAAACTGATCACGGACAGCCTTTCTTAAGGGGAACACGTGTACGAATCCAGGTTAGCAGGCGCCCTCTGCCCCATGCTCACTTGGCGCGCCGCATAGCCTCGGCCCACTGCTTCTGGGCCTTCGTCAGTCCGCTGCCCTGCCGGCCACCGGCCTTGCGTTCGGTGAGGTCCTTGTTCTGCCCCGGCGTCGATTGGGCCGACAGAGCCCCGCGCCAGGAATGGCAGATCGCGATCGCCAGAGCGTCCGCGGCGTCGGCGGGCTTCGGCGGTGCCTCGAGCCCGAGGATCCGTGTCACCATCGAGGTGACCTGCTTCTTGTCCGCACGTCCCGAACCGGTGATCGCGGCCTTGACCTCCGACGGGGTGTGCATGGCCACGGGCAGTCCGCGGCGGGCCGCCAGCCCCATCGTCAGTCCCGATGCCTGGGCGGTGCCCATGATCGTGGAGACATCGTTGCGGGCGAAGACGCGTTCGATGGCGACGACATCGGGACGGTACGTGTCCAACCAGGTGTCGAACGCCTCGGCGATGGCGCCGAGGCGCAGGTCGACGGAATCGGCCGAGGGGGTCCGCAGGACGTCGACGGCGACCATCGTCGCCTTCCGGGCGGGCAGGGTGTCGATGACACCGAGCCCGCACCGGGTCAGTCCGGGGTCAACGCCGAGGATGCGCATCAGGCATCGAGTTCGGCGAGGACCTCATCGCTGACATCGGCGTTCGAGTAGACGTTCTGGACCTCGTCGCTGTCTTCGAGCGCGTCGATGAGGGTGAAGACCTTCTGCGCGGTCTCTGCGTCGAGGCTGACCTCGAGTTCGGGTACGAAAGAGGCTTCGGCCGAATCGTAGTCGATCCCGGCGTCGACGAGAGCGGTGCGCACGGCCACGAGGTCGGTGGCCTCGCAGATGATCTCGAACTTCTCGCCGACTTCCTTGACCTCTTCGGCCCCGGCGTCCATGGTCGCCAGCAGGATGGCCTCTTCGTCGGTCTCCTCGGCGCCCACGGTGATGACGCCCTTGCGGTTGAAGTTGTACGTCACCGAACCGGGGTCGGCCATCGACCCGCCGTTGCGGGTCACGGCCACGCGCACCTCGGAGGCGGCCCGGTTGCGGTTGTCGGTGAGACACTCGATGAGCAGAGCCACACCGCCGGCGGCGTAGCCTTCGTACATGATCGTCTCGTAGTTGACTCCGGAGCCGTCAAGGCCGCCGCCGCGCTTGACCGCGCGGGTGATGTTGTCGGCGGGAACGGAGTTCTTCTTCGCCTTCTGGATCGCGTCGAACAGCGTCGGGTTGCCGTCGGGGTCGGGTCCACCGTTGCGAGCGGCAACCTCGATGTTCTTGATCAGCTTGGCGAAGAGTTTGCCGCGCTTGGCATCGATGGCAGCCTTCTTGTGTTTAGTCGTTGCCCATTTGGAATGACCTGACACTGGTGTTCCTTCCTGTAGTTACAGCCTCTCAAGTCTATACGCTGATCGCCGGGACCCATGCAGACGGCTGTGGGCGATTCCGTGCGGCCTCACGTCGGCGACTCCGTGCGGACTCGCCTCGGTGCGCAGTCGCGGGTTCAGTCGATGACCAGCGGCACGTCGGGAATGGACCCGGCGGTGGACAGGTCGATGAGGCCGAGCAGATTCTTCGGATAGATCGTCTCCGTCGTGGCCAGGAGCTCCTCCCGGGTCCACCAGCGGAATTCGAGCAGGCTGCGTTTCTCGATGTCCGTCCAGACCGCGTCTTCGAGTTCGATGTCCTCGGTGGTGCGGAAGGCGAAATAGGTTTCGACCTGGCGCAGTGACTTCTCCGTGAATTCGAAGACCTCGTCACGAGTGGCCAAGGGGCCGATGAGTTCGTGGGGTTCGCATTCGATCCCGGTCTCCTCGGCCAGTTCCCGGGCCGCCGTCTGCGCGGCCGATTCGCCGAGTTCGGAACCTCCGCCGCAGGTCATCCACCACTGGTGGCTGGGGGTCAGCAGGTCTTGGGCCCGGATCAGGAGGACCTCGTCGCGCTCATTGAGTAAAACGACCCGTGAGGCTTTACGAGGTTTCATGTTTCTCCAGTGGTCGGCGGCGAAGGGAGGCAAGTGTTTGCAGAATAATGACGCTGGGGGATTTCGGCAAGAGCACGACAGCGGCCCTGAGAACGATATCGGCTCTGCGCGTTCCCCACCAACTCGACGTTCACGAGGCGGAGTCGGCCGCGGAGACGGCACCAGGTTCAGCCTCGCCCGAGCGATGTCGCTCACCCTCCGGCCGGGTCCGCTCCCCGCCGCTGAGGTACCGGTCCCACCAGTCGAGGATGGCTTCGAAACGCTGCCGGCGGTGGCGGGGCTGCCCGGCCCGGGAGAGCTCGTGGTTCTCGCCGGGGAAGATGAGCATCTCGGTGTCGACTCCGGCTCGCTGCAGGGCCGCGTAGTACTGCTGTGCCTGTTCCAGCGGGCAGCGCAGATCGAGTTCCGAATGCATCACCAGAGTCGGTGTGCCGACCTGTGGGGCGTGGGCCAGGGGCGATTGGGCCGCGATGGCCTCTCGGCTGCGGCTCGTGTACTCCTCGGTGAAGAAGCGCCCGATGTCGGAGGTCCCGACGAAGCTGTCGGGATCGAGGTAGCCGCGTTCGACGATGGCTGCGTCGAAGCGATGGTCCGCGGCGATCGTCATGGCTGTGAGATATCCCCCATACGATCCGCCCTGGATGCCCAGCCGGCTGCGGTCGAGGGTGGGATCGGATTCGAGGGCGTGGTCGAGGACGGCGAGCACATCGGCCATCGCCGGAGCCGCCATATCGCCTTGGACGGCGGTCCCCCAGCTGCGGGTGCGGCCGCCGGATCCGCGCGGGTTCGAATACACGACGGCATATCCTGCGGAGGTGAGCACCTGGGTCTCGTCGAACCACGAATGCGTGTACTGGGCGAAGGGCCCGCCGTGGATGTTGAGGATGACGGGGAAGGGTCCCTCCCCGTGCGGTTTGGCCAGCCAGCCGGTGATCGTCCCGGAAACGCCTGGCACCCGCAGCACCTGGGGTTCGACGGAGTTCGCCGGTGCCGGATGCTCCTTGACGATGACCGTCTCACCCGTCACCGAGGCGGCCCCGGAGTCCGCGCGGGCGTCGAGACCGATCCGGCCGAGGACGGCCGGAGAGTGTGGAGTCGATCCGGTGAAGACGAGGGTCTCCTCGTCGAGGTCGAAGCCGTTGACGACGGTGGTGTCGTCGGTGAGGAAGTCGAGGTCGTCGAGGGCGACCTGTGCGGCGTCGAGGCCGATGCGAACGATCCGGGTGGCTCCGTCGGTGTCGACGGCGGCGACGACCGCTCCCCCGTGGATCTGCGGCCGGATCGGTGCCAGGGCCACGGTCTCCGGGTCGGTCGGCCGCCTCGTGGAGCCGGTCGTCATGTCGTGGAGGAAGAGTCCGGGCATCTGCCCGACGAAGTCGAGTTCGTCCCGGCTCAGAGCGTTGCCGAGCAGCAGCACCCGTTCGGTGTCGATCCACACGTGCAGACTCAGACTCATCGGCGGCAGGTCGAGCGGGTGCGACTCCTCGCGGCCGAGCAGCCACACGGTGCTGCGCAGGTCGGGTCGGCCCCGATCGGGTTCGGCTGCCGCGATCACGCTCGCCCAGTGACCGCCCGGGGAGAACTGGGGGTCGTGGACGTCGGTGTCCGGAGTGGTCAGCAGCGTCGACAGCGGGACCTCGGAGGCCCCCCGCAGGCCGACGGTGCCGAGTCCGGGTTCGGCGAGGTCGACGAGGAAGGCACGGGCCGGGCGGTCGTTCGTATAGCCGAGTCCGTTGGCCAGGTAGGACGCCGTGGTGATCCGGCGTGGGGCCTCTTCGGACGCCGGAACGGCCTCGTCGAGGCCGTAGCGGCCGGGTTCGGCGACACGGGCGACGTAGAGCGCCCTGGCGCTGGAGTCGTCGAGAGCGAATTCGGACACCCCGAGGTGGTTGTCCGTGATCTGGTGTGCCGTCTCCAGGCTGTCGCCGACGTAGAGCTGCGGGGCGGCCTTCTTCTCCGCGCTCAGATATCCCGACCAGTTCGGGCCGCACTGCGGGTCCGAGTCCGACCAAGAGTGTGTCAGCCGTCTGGAGCGGTCGCCACTCAAGGCGAACAGCTGGCCGAGGTAGCTGTTGGTCTCGAGGTCGGGTCGCCGGATCGTGATGACGGTGTCGCTGCCGCGCAGCATGGGCGAGGAGTACTCGGCGAGGGTGCCGAGGTCTTCAGGATTCATCTGTTCCATTCCTTTTGCAGCCGTGCCTGCACATCGGCGTGCACCTGCGGCAGGGCCTTGGTCTGAGCGATCACGGGCAGGAAGTTCGCGTCTCCGCCCCAGCGCGGGACGACGTGCTGGTGCAGGTGGGCGGCGATTCCCGCGCCGGCCACCGGTCCCTGATTCATGCCCAGGTTGAAACCGTGGGGTCCGGACACGGCCCGGATCACGCGCATCGCCTGCTGCGTGAAACCGGCGAGTTCGACGGTCTCGTCTTGGCTCAGGTCCGTGTAGTCGGCGACGTGACGGTAGGGGCAGATGAGCAGATGGCCCGGGTTGTACGGGTAGAGGTTGAGCACCG
Organism: Brevibacterium linens ATCC 9172; assembly: GCF_900169165.1. GTDB lineage: Bacteria > Actinomycetota > Actinomycetes > Actinomycetales > Brevibacteriaceae > Brevibacterium > Brevibacterium linens. The sequence continues at coordinate 221,754 of NZ_FXYY01000001.1, read as the reverse complement.
CGTACACGTGCTGACCGCGGGCGACGATGAGTCCGTCCGCGTCGGTCTTCGACGGTGCCGTGCAGAACGGACATTCGTCGGCTCGATCGTCCTTGGGTTTGTCCTGACCGTCGATGTAGACCATCCGGTGCGGGGTCCACAGGCGTTGGAATCCGTCGGGTTCCCCGGGGAACCCGGCGGCGGCCTCGGCGCAGGGAATTCCCTCACCGAGGCGGCCGCCCGAGTGATCCTGAGCGGTTCGGTCCTCGTCGCCTCCGCTCATACCTGGGCCTTGGTCTCGATCGTGTCGAGGATCCGTCGCACCGCCTCGGCGACGGGCACGCCGTTCTCCTGTTCACCGCTGCGGAAGCGGAAGGACACGGCACCGGCGTCGCGGTCCTCTCCTCCGGCGATGAGAGTGAAGGGCACCTTCGACTTCGACGCGTTGCGGATCTTCTTCGGGAACCGGTCGTCGCTGTCGTCGATCTCGACGCGGACTCCGGCGGCACGCAGCTGGTCGGCCACCTCGGCGAGGTAGTCGTTGAACTCATCGGCCACGGGGATGCAGGTCACCTGCACGGGCGCCAGCCACACGGGGAAGGCTCCGGCGTAGTGTTCGGTGAGCACGCCGAGGAAGCGTTCGATGGACCCGAACTTCGCGGAGTGGATCATCACCGGCTGTTTGCGGGAGCCGTCGGCGGCGACGTATTCGAGGCCGAAGCGCTCGGGCTGGTTGAAGTCGAGCTGGACGGTCGACATCTGCCAGGTGCGGCCGATGGCGTCGCGGGCCTGGACGGAGATCTTCGGGCCGTAGAAGGCCGCGCCGCCCGGATCGGGGACGAGTTCGAGTCCGGTCTCCTGGGCGACCTCCTCGAGCACGCTGGTGGCTTCGGCCCACTGTTCGTCGGAGCCGATGAACTTATCCGCCTTCTTCCCGTCCTCATCGCGGGTGGAGAGCTCGAGGTAGAAGTCGTCGAGGCCGAAGTCGCGCAGGAGGCTGAGCACGAAGCCCAGCAGATGGCGGATCTCCTTCCCGGCGTCTTCCTGGGCGACGTAGGAGTGCGAATCGTCCTGGGTCAGGGCGCGGACGCGAGTGAGGCCGTGGATGACACCGGAGGCCTCATCGCGGTAGACGGTGCCGAACTCGAACAGGCGCAGGGGCAGGTCTCGATAGGACCGGCCGCGGGACCGGTAGATGAGGTTGTGCATCGGGCAGTTCATGGCCTTGAGCCGGTACGGTGTGCCCTCCTTGACGACCTGGTCGGACTCGTCGCGGACCTCGTCGACCGACATCGCCGGGAACATGTTCTCGCCGTAGTAAGGCAGGTGGCCCGACGTGTAGTAGAGGGTCTCTTTCGAGATGTGCGGGGTGCCGACGTATTCGAAGCCCTCAGCGATGTGACGGGCGCGGACGTAGTCCTCCATCTCCCGTTTGATGACGCCGCCCTTGGGGTGGAAGACGGGCAGACCGGAGCCGAGCTCCTCGGGGAAGGAGAACAGGTCCATTTCGGCACCGAGTTTGCGATGGTCGCGACGTTCGGCCTCGGCAATGCGGTCCTGGTAGGCCTTGAGGTCGTCCTTCGAAGCCCAGGCGGTGCCGTAGACGCGCTGCAGGCTCGCATTCGCCTGGTCGCCGCGCCAGTAGGCGGCCGAGGATCGGGTGATGGCGAAGCCGTTGCCGATGAGCTTGGTGTTGGGCAGGTGGGGACCGCGGCACAGGTCCTGCCACACGACTTCCCCCTTGCGGTCGACGTTCTCGTAGACGGTGAGTTCACCGCCGCCGACCTCCACGGAGGTCTCTTCGTCGCCGCCTTTGCCTTTGTCGTCGATGAGCTCGAGCTTGAACGGTTCGTTCGCCATCCGCTCCCGTGCCTCGTCCTCGGTGACGACGACGCGGTTGAAGGTCTGGCCGGACTTGACGATCTGGGCGGCCTTCTTCTGGATCGCCTTGAGATCCTCAGGGGTGAAGGGCTCGGCGACGTCGAAGTCGAAGTAGTAGCCGTCGGTGATGTAGGGACCGATGCCGAGTTTGGTTCCCGGGAAGAGCTCCTGAACGGCCTGAGCGGTGACGTGACCGGTCGAGTGGCGCAGGATATCGAGTCCGGCATCGGAGTCGATGGTGATCGGGGCGATCCGATCGCCTGCCTGCAGCTCGCGGCTGAGGTCGGCGGGTTCGCCGTTCAGCCACATGGCAACGACCGTGCGGTCGGTGGAGAAGATCTCCGTTCCGGTCAGCCCCTCTGTGAAAGGAATGCTTTCGCCCGCGCAGTCAATGCTGTCTGCCACTGATTTCTCCGTTCGTTCCGTGTTCATTCGAGCAGCCCGTTCGGTGGGCGACTCACCCTCAGATTCTAGTACCAATTCGGTTGCGACAAATCAGTTGGGTGACAGTCCGAAGACTGCCACCCATACTGAGTCCGGCGACCCCTGCAGCCGAGCGTTCAGGACCGTCTGGGCCCTGTCACCTCGGGAAACAGAGTGTCACTGCTTGTAGAACTCGAAGTCCTTGCCCTTGCCGAGGTCGTCGACGAGTTCGAGCTTGAGGTGCATCCCATCGATTTCGGCCGTGGGGGCAGCGAAGGCGAATTCATATGTCGTTTCGCCGCCGGCGGGAACCGGATCGGTGAAGGCCAGGGAGCCCTTGTAGTTTCCGCCGTCGAAGACGTCGTCGTATTCCGTGCTGCCGCCGTCGTTGGCGGACAGGTTCGTGAGAGTCATCTCCAGGTCGGAATTCGAGTTGTTCTTCACGGTCATCGTCACGATGGCGATCTCGCCATTGGTCGATTCGGCGCCTGAGGCGTACTCGCCTGCGGTGCCCTCGCGGACGTTGATCTGTGCAGTGACGTCGGTGCCGATCTCGACCTCTCCGGCCTGAGCGGGTGCGGCGTCGCCTCCATCCGAGCCATCGGAGCCCTGGCTGGGATCCTGTCCGGCCCCCTGGCTGGGATCCTGTCCGGCCCCCTGGCTGGGATCCTGTCCGGCCCCCTGACTGGGATCGGCGGGTGCTGCCGAGCTGGCGGCCTCGTCAATGGCTTTGCCGAGCATTCCGAGTCCGAGAATGGTGAAGATCACCACGACGATGGAGATGAGAATCGACAGCCCACCGAGGATGATGCCGGTGATGTTGAGGCCCTTGTTGCTGGCGAGGCCCTTCTTGACAGCGGAGAGTCCGACAAAGCCGAAGATCACCGCGGCGATGCCGAAGAGCGCGCCGCCGCCGAACACGAAGGCGCCGAGGACGCCGACGATGCCGCCGATGAGAGCGAGGATGCCCCAGATGTTCTTCGACGTGTTCCCGCCGCCGCCCGGCGGGTACTGACCGTAGGAGGCGTTCGGGTTGGCCGGGATGAACTGATCGGAGGAACCGTCTGCACCTGCGTAGGCCGGCTGCTGACCGTACTGGTTGGCATCGTACTGCGCGTTGGCGTCATAGGGGTTCTGCCCGTACTGGTTGTCTCCGTACGGGTTCTGGTCGCCATGACCCTGGCCGTACTGGTTGTTCGGGTTCTGCCCGTACTGGTTCTGCCCGTACTGGTTCTGGTCGTTCGACGCACCGTAGTTGGGCTGCGAACCGTACTGGGGAGCCTGCTGCCCGTACTGCTGCGAGCCGTCGTTGCCGCCCTGGCCGTAGTTCGGCTGCGAGCCGTAGGGCTGGCTGCCCGCCGAGCCGTACTGCTGCCCGGACTGCCCCGAGCCCGACTGGCCCGGCTGCTGGCCGGAATTCTGATCATTGCCGTAGTTGGGGGCGTTCGGCGGCTGGGTGTTCGGGTTCTGCCCGTTGGGGTCGTTGGGCGAACCGTCACCCGAACCGTACGGGTTCTGAGGAGTAGACATAGGTGCTCCGAAGTCATCGTCGTTTAGTACAACACCCAGCGTACTAGCAAACCCCTTTGTTACCGCATGCTGACCGCGTTTCAGTCCTGGAACATGGTGAACGAAACGCACACTATCCACATCAGCACCATGAACCTCGGGAGCCACTGCCTCGCCGTGCCCACCATCGCGCTTCCCCGCCGCTGGCGGCCGCAGCCATACCTCGCGGGTTCAGCCCACTTTAGAGTGAACAGCCCTGTTTCAAACATGGGCTATTCACCCAAAAGTGAGCTATTGCGAAAGAGCGCCTCATAGACAGACACCTGCCCGAGCGTGAATGCACGAAGCCCCGAGTGGATCACTCGGGGCTTCTTCCGTGCGCGATACTGGGATCGAACCAGTGACCTCTTCCGTGTCAGGGAAGCGCGCTACCGCTGCGCCAATCGCGCTCTATTCATTTGTTGCACCGGAACCCGAGGGTCCCTGTGCGCGATACTGGGATCGAACCAGTGACCTCTTCCGTGTGAAGGAAGCGCGCTACCGCTGCGCCAATCGCGCTGGTCAACCGACATTTCTGCCGGTCATCCGAGGTGGCGACGGGATTCGAACCCGTGTATACGGCTTTGCAGGCCGCTGCCTCGCCTCTCGGCCACGCCACCGCCAAGGCAGTGCCATGACGCCTCCGAGCGGATGACGGGACTCGAACCCGCGACCCTCACCTTGGCAAGGTGATGCTCTACCAACTGAGCCACATCCGCATTTCTCGCTGCCCGGTTTCCCTGGCAACGAGATATAACTCTATACGCAGGTGGCGGCTTACGCAAAATCAGAATCGGGTGATCGTGGTCACACCCGTCGATCAAGCTTTCAGGGTCGCCATCCTATAGTGGTGGGGTGAACGCAGAGAGTCCGCAGACCCGCCCCAAAGGCTGGTTGTCACGCCACCACCGGCAAGGTCCCCGACCGTGGCGCAAGCTGCGTTTGGGCTTCCTCCGGTGGCGCCGCACAGTGCTGGCCAATCCGCACACGGCACGGCTGTATCGCAGCATCGTCGGTGGCCTCGGCACACTCATCGTGCTCATCGGACTCGTTCTCGTTCCGCTGCCCGGGCCGGGCTGGCTCATCGTCATCATCGGCCTGTTCATCATCTCCAGCGAGTTCCACTGGGCTCGGCGGCTGCTGCACTTCGTGCGCGTGAACGTCGAACGGTGGACCCACTGGATCATGGCGCAGAGTCTGTGGGTGCGCTGGACCGTCGGCGCGGTGACGGCAGCGTTCGTGACCGCCGTCGTGTGGTTGACCCTCCGACTCACCGGTCTGCCCGATTGGGTCCCGGACCTGCGCATCTTCGATGTGATCGGCCTGAGCTGATGACAACGACGCCCGTGAGACCTCGTTCGGAGGTCTCACGGGCGTGGCTCGTCGGGCCGGACCCCGGTCCGGTTCGGGGAAGGACCCCGATACGGGCTCAGGACGACAGTGCGGTCAGGCGTGAGAGGCAGCGCATGTACTTCTTCTTGTACCCGCCGGCCAGCGACTCGTCGGTGAAGACCTTGTCGAGGGCCGCACCGGAGTTGAGGATCGGCACATTGCGATCGTAGAGCCGGTCGACGAGCGCGACGAATCGCAGTGCCACGCTCTCGTTGTCGATGGTGCGAACGTTTTCCCACACAGCCGCGTCGACGCCGTCGACCATCCGCCCGTAGCGCGAGGGATGGACGGTGGACAGGTGGCTGAGCAGCTGAGAGAAGTCGTCGCGGGCGACGACCCCGTCGAGCCGGCTCGCAGCCGCGTCGAGTTCGGACTCCGACAGCGGATCGGCCGGAGCGGTGAGCTCACGGGCACGGTAGTCCTTGCCGTCGATGCGGTAGACCTCGAACTGATCGGCCAGCGCCTGGATCTCGCGCAGGAAGTCCTGAGCGGCGAAGCGCCCCTCCCCCAGAGATCCGGGCAGAGTGTTCGACGTCGCGATGATCTTCACCCCGGCGTCGGTGAGCTCGCGCATCAGCCGTGACATGAGCACGGTGTCGCCGGGGTCGTCGAGTTCGAATTCGTCGACGCAGACGAGCTTCATCGTCGACAGATCGTCGCGGGCCCGAGCGAAGCCCAAGGCTCCGACGAGATTCGTGTATTCGACGAAGGTGCCGAAGGTTGCAGGCTTGTCATTGGCGTGCCAGGCAGAAGCCAGCAGATGAGTCTTGCCGACGCCGTAGCCGCCGTCGAGGTAGACGCCCTTGGCGCCGGACTTGCCCTTCGAGAACAGCTTGCCGAAGAATCCCTGGCCGGTCGAGCGCTCGGTGAATTCCCGCAGCTTGTTCCTCGCCTCTTCCTGCGACGGCTCGGCCGGGTCGGTGCGGTAGCTGTCGAAGGACACGTCTTCGAACTGCGGCGGCGGCACGAGACCTGCGATGAGCTCTTCGGGGGCAACCTGTGGGGATCGGTCGCTCAGTGCGACCAGAGTCTGCTCGGCATTCACTCGGCCTAGTCTAAGGCAGGCTCGAGCACCCGGTTCAACTCGGCCGACACGAGGTGGCGTCCATCACAGAGCGCGGATCGGCGCGGATTCCGCCACCTGACAACTGACGGACAACGCGCGGTACACCCCGCCATCGGCGACAGGCTTGACAGGCTCAGTTGTTGAAGTCGAAGCCCAGGCGGCCGAGCTGCTTCGGATCGCGCTGCCAGTCCTTGGCCACCTTGACGTGCAGGTCGAGGTAGACCTTCGTGCCGAGCAGCCGTTCGATGCCCTGGCGGGACTCCGAGCCGATCGCCTTGAGCCGGCTGCCGCCCTTGCCGATGATGATGGCCTTCTGGCTGGGACGTTCGACATAGAGGTTGACGTGGACGTTCCACAGCGGATTGTCCTCGCTGCGGCCTTCCCGCGGGTACATCTCCTCGACCTGCACAGCCAGGGAATGCGGCAGTTCGTCCCGCACACCTTCGAGGGCGGCCTCGCGGACGAGCTCGGCGATCATCTTCTCCTCCGGCTCATCCGTGAGGTCACCGTCGGGATAGAGCGGAGGAGATTTCGGCAGGTGTGCCGCGAGCACCGAATCGACGGTGTCGACCTGGAAGTCCTCGACGGCGGAGACGGGCACGACATCGGCGAAGTCGGCGAGCTCGCCGACGGCCAGCAGCGCCTCGGCGATCTTGTCCTTGGGCACCCGGTCGACCTTCGTCACGAGCGCCACGATCGGGGTCCGCCCGTCCAGCAGCGCCAGCTGGGAGGCGATATAGCGGTCACCGGGACCGATCGGCTCATCGGCGGGCAGGCAGAAGCCGATGACGTCGACCTCCCCCAGCGTGGACGCCACAAGATCATTGAGTCGTGACCCGAGGAGGGTGCGCGGTTTGTGCAGTCCGGGGGTGTCGATGAGGATGAGCTGGTGATCGTCCTTGTGAACGACTCCGCGGATCGTGTGACGGGTCGTCTGAGGTTTGGCCGAGGTGATCGCGACCTTCTCGCCCACCAGGGCGTTCGTCAGCGTCGATTTGCCCGTATTGGGCCGTCCCACGAAGCAGGCGAAGCCCGCCCGGTAGTCCTCGGGGTAGTCGGTGCGAAATTCCATCTCAGTCCTCTTCCTGCGTCCCCGAACCACCGGCTGCGGCGGTCTGTGCGTCGTCTCTGCTGTCCTCGTGGGTGCGGGTGACCCGCACGTGGGTGATCCGGTGGCGGCGGCCCTGACCCTCCATGGCTTCGATCTCGAGGCCTTCGATCGACGCGTGCGAGCCGTCGATGGGCACCCGGTCGATGAGCTTCGAGAGCAGTCCGCCGACGCTGTTGACGTCATCCTCGTCGATGCGCACATCGAAATAGTCGGCGAAGTCGGAGATCGACATGCGGGTGCTGATGATGAATGATCCATCGTCGCCTTCAACGAGTTCGTCATCGCCGTTGTCGTATTCGTCTTCGATCTCGCCGACGATCTCCTCGACGATGTCTTCGATGGTCACGAGCCCGGCGGTGCCGCCGTATTCGTCGATGAGGATCGCCAGATGCGTCGAGTCCAGCTGCATCTGCCGCAGCAGGTCATCGGCCGGCTTCGTCTCCGGGACGAACAGGACGGTGCGGGCCAGCTTGCCCACGGGCCGTTCGGCCTCCTCGGGATGGAGGTGGAGGCGCCGGGCGACGTCCTTGAGGTAGGCGACTCCGCGGACGTCGTCGAGATCCTCCCCGCAGACGGGGATCCGGGAGAAGCCGGAGCGGAAGAACAGATTCATCGTCTTCTGCAGGCTGACGTCGGCGTCGACGGTGATGAGGTCGGTGCGCGGCACCATGACCTCGTTCGCCGAGGTGTCCGAGAGGTTGAACACGGACTGGATCATCTCGCGTTCGCCGTCTTCGATGATGTCGGATTCGCTGGCACGTTCGACGAGGTCGCGCAGCTGTTCGGAGGTCACGAACGGACCGTCCTTGTACACCTTGTCCGGAGTGAGCAGATTGCCGAGCACGACGAGGATGCGGGCCAGCGGTTTGAGCGCGACGAGGACGATGCGCACGACCCAGCTGAGGTTGAGGCTCACGGCCAGGGACCGGCGTTTGCCGATCGTGCGCGGGGAGACTCCGGCGATGATGAAGACCGCCACCGAGGCGGTGATCACCGTGAGGAAGACCATGAGCGGGCCCACGGAGTAGTAGGAGTCATAGGCCAGCGCGATGAAGACCGTGGCGAGTGCTTCGAGGAAGTTGCGGACGAAGATGATGACGTTGATGTTCGTCGGCAGGTCCGCGAGGATCCGCTCCACCCGCACAGCAGAGCGTTTGCCGTCCTCCTTCGCCTCCTCGACCGCATGGTGGGAGACGTTGAGCAGAGCGGCATCCACGGCAGACAGGGTGGCCGCGATGATGAGGCACAGCGCCGCACCGAGGAAGAACATGAACACGATCAGACCTCGGTGGGGGTGGGGATGTCGGTGCGACCGTCGTAGCGGGCTGCGAAGAAAGTCAGCAGCAGATGCCGCTGGAGGGCGAACATCTCCTCGCGCTCCTCGGGCTGACCATGGTCGTAGCCGAGCAGGTGGAGGAAACCGTGGACGGTCAGCAGCAGGATCTCGTCCATCGTCGAATGACCGGCCGCCCGAGCCTGAGCCCCGGCGACCTCGGGGCAGATGATGATATCGCCCATCTGACCTTCGGTCGGCGTCCCCGGCTCACCACGGTGGAGCTGATCCATGGGAAAGGACATGACGTCGGTCGGGCCCTCGAGATCCATCCAGGTGACGTGGAGTTCGGACATCGCCGCCGAATCGACCATCGTCACGGCCAGCTCCGCCCCCGGGTGCATGTGCAGGGCAGAGCCCAAGTATTCGGTCAGGGCCACGACTTCGTCGAGGTCCACCTCGGCGTCGGTCTCATTGAGGATCTCGGTGTTCATTCGGCACTCCCCCACAGGTCGTAGGCTTCGACGATCTTCGTCACCAGCGAATGCCGGACGACGTCCTTGCTGCCCAGTTCGCAGAACTGCAGGTCATCGATGCCGTCGAGGATGTCGCGGACGACCTTGAGTCCGCTGCGGGTCTTGCCCGGCAGGTCGATCTGGGAGATGTCACCGGTGACGACCATGCGCGATCCGAAGCCGAGGCGGGTGAGGAACATCTTCATCTGCTCGGCCGTCGTGTTCTGGGCTTCGTCGAGGATGATGAACGCGTCGTTGAGGGTGCGCCCGCGCATATAGGCCAAGGGAGCGACCTCGATCGTGCCGGTCTCGATGAGCAGCGGGATCGATTCGGGATCGACCATGTCGTGGAGGGCGTCATAGAGCGGACGCACATACGGGTCGATCTTGTCGTTGAGCGTGCCGGGCAGATAGCCCAGGGATTCGCCGGCTTCGACGGCAGGCCGGGTGAGGATGATCCGCGAGACCTCTTTGTGCTGGAGGGCGTTGACGGCCATCGCCATCGCCAGGTAGGTCTTGCCGGTTCCGGCCGGACCGATGCCGAAGGTGATCGTGTGGTTGCGGATGGCCCTGACGTAGTCGTGCTGGCCCATCGTCTTCGGACGGATCGACTTTCCCCTGGTGGAGAGGATGTCCGTGCCGAGCACCGCCGAGGCGGCCGCTCCCTCGGAGGAGAACGTCGTGACCCTCTCGATCGTCTCTTCGTTGATGCGATGGCCGGCCGTGTGCAGCTTCTTGAGTTCCCCGATGACGCTGACGAAGGCTTCGACACGCTGGGGGTCACCGGTGACCTGGACCTGATTGGCCCGGACGTGGATGTCGAGGTCGTCGAAGGTCTTCTCCAGGGCGCGCAGATTCGACTCTCCGGGGCCGAAGAAGGCGACGAGGTCGATGGAGTCCGGGATGACCAGCCGCACGGTGTCGCGTTCGGCGTCGCGTGTGTCCGTCACGGCATCATTGCCCGCGGCACCGTCGCCGGGTGCGGCGGCGTCCGAGTCGGTGGGGTTCATGGCGTTCGGGTTCGGTGGAGTGATGTCCAGAATGTTCCTTTGCAAGTGGGCGCACCGTCACCGGCGGCGCCAGAGTGTGCTTCCATCCTAGTCCGGTGTCTCACCAACGGCCCAATGAATTCTGGGCCAGGACGAGACCGGCGGGTCCTGCCGATGACGAACGCAGGATCGTCGGTCCCAGCAGCACCGGTCTCGCTCCACGGCCGGTCAAGGCTGCGAGTTCGCCGTCGCTGATGCCGCCTTCGGGCCCGACGACGAAGACGATGCGCTCCGGCAGCGGCGAATTGCCCTCCGCGATCAGATCGGCCAGCGCTGCGGAGAGTCTGCGCTGAGCGGTCTCGTGGAGGACGAAGACCGCATCGGACTCGTCGAAGGCTGTGGCCAGGGAGGCCCCGCGGACGAGTTCGCGCAGCACCGGAAACCGGGAGCGTCTGGCCTGCAGGGAGGCCGCATTCAGCAGGTTCTCCCATTTCGCGGCCATCTTCTCCCGCTTCTTCGCCGGCCAGTCGGCGATCGAACGTTCGGCGGCCCAGGGAATGACGTCGTCGACGCCGATCTCCGTGGCCGTTTCGATCGCCTGCAGGTCTCGGTCGCCCTTGGCCAGGGCCTGGACGAGCACGAGGCGTGGGCCGGTGCTGTCCTCGTGCGTCACCGCGGTGACGTCGATCGTCAGCTCGCTCGTCGAGGCGGCCGTGACGGTTCCGCGCACCCGTGTGCCGTCCCCGTCGACGATGTCGATGTCCTCGCCGGGACCGATCCGACGCACCCGCACCGCGTGCCCGGCCACGTCCTCACCGAGGGTGAGAGCGGACCCGACGACCGCCTCGGCGGCGGTGGCGGAGCGGAATACGGGAAGACTCACCGACCGGCGAACCTCTCACGCATGCGGGAGAACATTCCGCGGTTCTCCGTCGAGATCTGGGCCCGCGGTGCTTCCTCTCCGCGCAGTTCGGCGAGCTTCTCGAGCAGTTCGCGCTGTTCGTCGTCGAGGGTGTCCGGGGTGAGGACGTCGACGGTGATGAGCAGGTCGCCGCGAGTCTCCGAGCGCAGGCGGGAGGCGCCGAGTCCGGGGAGTTTGACGACGGTGCCGGACTGGGTGCCGGCGGCGATGGTGAGGTCCTGGGTGCCGTCGAAGGTCTCGAACGGGATGGTCGCTCCCAGGGTCGCTGCGGTCATCGGCACCGAGACGGCGGCCCGGAGGTTGTCGCCGTCGCGCTGGAAGACCTCGTGGCGGGTGACCATGACCTCGACGAAGAGATCACCGGCGGGTCCGCCGCCGGGACCGACCTCTCCCTGGCTGGACAGCTGGATGCGGGTGCCGTCGGAGACTCCGGCGGGGATGCGGATCTTCATGGTCCGCTGCTTGCGCACGCGTCCGTCGCCCTGGCAGTTGAGGCAGGGGTTGGGGATGACGGTGCCGAAGCCGTGGCAGGAGTTGCAGGTCTGGTTCGTGACCATCTGGCCCAGCAGGGTCCGCGTCATGCGCTGGACGCTGCCGGCGCCGTGGCACAGCGAGCAGGTCTCGATCTTCGTGCCCTCCTGCGTGCCGGCACCCGAACAGGTGTCGCAGACGACCGCAGTGGTCACGTCGAGATCGACGGTGCCGCCGAAGGCCGCGGTCTTCAAGTCGATGTTGACGCCGACGAGGGCGTCCTTGCCGCGCTGTGTGCGCGGGATGGGGCCTCCGGCCTGTCCGCCGCCACCGCCGAAGAAGGTCTCGAAGATGTCGCCGAATCCGCCGAAGCCGCCGCCGGCGGGGAAGCCCTGACCGTTCTCGCCGCCGCCCATATCGTAGTTGCGGCGCTTCTCCGGATCCGAGAGCACGTCGTAGGCCAGTGAGATGGCTTTGAATTCGTCTTCGTGACCGGGATTGACGTCCGGGTGGTACTTGCGTGCCAGCTTCCGGTACGACGACTTGATCTCAGCCGCGGAAGCGTCTTTGGACACTCCGAGTGTTTCATAGTGATCGGCCACAGAAACTTCTCTCTCCCTGACGTAGTGGTCTTCTCTGTTCGTGGTGGTGGCTGCGCTCCTGCGCGGTACTCACCGGTTGCGTGCTGCCCGACTGCGGGCACCCCTGGTCGTCGTCACTGCACCGGCCCTACCCTCGGTCGAGGATCGAGGACACGTACTTCGCGACGGCACGGACTGCCGAGATCGTCGTCGGATAGTCCATCCGGGTCGGGCCGAGCACCGCCAGTCTGGCCGACGAACCCGCGTCATGACCATATTCGGCGGCGACGACGGAAGTCGAACTGAACGATTCGTGAGTATTCTCACGCCCGATGCGCACGCTGATCCCCCCCATGGTCCTCTGCCATCGAGGTGAGCAGCCGGAGCAGGACCACCTGCTCCTCGAAGGCTTCGAGGATCGGGGCCATCTTCTCTCCGAATTCGCTGCCGGAACGGGCGAGGTTCGCAGTCCCGGCCATGATGATGCGCTCTTCGCGGGTCGCGGCGACGAGGTCGACGACGGCGGCCCTGACCTGTGTGAGTCCGGACTCGTCACGTCCCGCCGACTCGCTCGATTCGGCGGCGACCGCCTCGGCGGTGGGGGACGAACCGAAGACCTGCGCGAGCGTGCGTCCGGCGAAATCGGCATTGATCTGGTCGCGCAGCCCGCGGACGGCATCCTCGTCGAGCGGGGTCGGGGTGATCACGGACTTCTGCTCGACCTGACCGGCGTCGGTGATGAGGACGACGAGGATCCGGCCGGGGCCGAGGCCGACGATCTCGACGTGTTTGATGCGCGCCCGCGACACCGTCGGGTATTGGATGAGCGCCACCTGGCGGGTGAGGCCGGAGAGCACGCGGACGGTGCGGTCGAGCATCTCGTCGAGGTCGACATCGCCGTCGATGAGCTGGAAGATCGCGCGGCGCTCGGCGGTGGTCAGCGGTTTGAACTCGTCGATGCGGTCGACGAACATCCGGTAGCCGAGGTCGGTGGGGATCCGACCGGCCGAGGTGTGGGGTTGGGCGATATAGCCTTCGTGCTCGAGCTGGGCCATATCGTTGCGGATCGTGGCCGGGGAGACGCCGAGGGTGTGGCGCTGGACGATCGCCTTCGATCCCACGGGTTCGTTGGTGGCGACGAAGTCCTCGACGATGGCGCGCAGCACCTGTGCACGTCTGCTGTCGTTCATCGCGGTTCTCCTCTCCGTCTCTTCAGCCGATCACGGTCCCGTGCCGATACTTGGCACTCCTTGAGCCTGAGTGCCAATTCTACGCTTCTCGTCCCCGGAATTCATTTCTGGGGGTGACCTGCGGGTCTGCGCGCCTGCGGGACCGTCCTTGATTATGGTGGGTGCCCGTGAATGCTTTTGATCGCTATGGCCCCGATGTGCTCTCCGGTTCCTCGCCGTCGTCGCACCGTCCGCAGAAGTCCCGTCAGGTCGAGCTCGGCCTGGGCATGGTTCTCGAGGATGCGATGAGCGGCTATGTCGGTGCTGTCGTCGGCGCGGAGAAGACCACGGCCGGTGTCGTCGTCAAGCTCGAGGACCGCGTCGGCAAGGTCCGTGCCTTTCCGCTGGGACCGGGTTTCCTCCTCGAAGGACAGCCCGTCGATGTGCAGCTGCCGAAGAAGAAGGCGCAGCAGCCCGGGCGGACGGCTTCCGGGTCTCGCGCCGTGGTCGGTGCGAAGGCTCGAGTGGCCCGCGGGTCGCGGATCTGGGTGGAGGGCAAGCACGATGCCGAACTCGTCGAGAAGATCTGGGGCGATGATCTGCGCATCGAAGGCGTCGTCGTCGAACCCTTGGGCGGTCTCGATGATGTCGCCGACAAGCTCGCAGCCTTCGGTCCGGATCGGGACCATCGGGTCGGTGTCCTCGCCGATCACCTGGTGACCGGGACGAAGGAATCGAAGATCGCCGAGGCGGTCCGTGCCGATCCGCGCTACCGCGACGTCGTCCACATCATCGGCCACCCCTACGTCGATATCTGGCAGGCGGTGAAGCCCCATGTCGTCGGCATCCGGCAATGGCCGGTCGTCCCCCGCGGTGAGGACTGGAAGACGGGAATCCTCCGGCGCATCGGATGGCCGCACGCCGACCATCGAGATGTCGCTCGCGGGTGGGTGCGCATCCTCGGGAAGGTGAGCACGATCGCCGATGTCGAACCGACGCTGTCGGGTCGGGTCGAGGAGCTCATCGACTTCGTCACCGTCGGCTGATTGACTTCGGTGGTGCGTCGGTGGCCCGTGGTGGTCACGGCGAGCTGTCGGCGTGTGCCGAAACTGTCACAGGAGTGAGGCTTTCCCGACATCCTCGGGACACCCGGCTCGGATAGTGTGAATGGCAGACGTTCTTCGAAAGGATCCCCATGTCGCACCACCCCGAGCAGCCGGGCAGCCGACCGATGCCGCCGAACTACTCTCAGGCGTCGGGCCCGCAGCAGCCCTACACGCCGCAGGGCCAGCAGTATTCTCGGCCGCAGACGCACAGTGGTCAGACGGGCTACGGCTCACAACAGTCGTTCGGCGCGCAGCCTGGTTACGGCGGTCAGCCGGGGTACGGTGGTCAGCCGGGGTACGGTGGGCAGACTGGATTTGGCGCGCAGCCGGGTTACGGCATGCCGCAGATGCACAACCCGGCGATGTTCGACTCCCGCTCCCTGCCCGAGCAGGCGTACGGACCCGGCTCCGAACAGTTCTGGATGGCCCCCGAACCTGACCGGACCACGGCTCTGTGGACCCACCTCGGCGCGCTTCTGTTCGGGTTCATGCCGCTCATCATGTTCCTCGTGAAGAAGGACGAGTCGCCGTTCGTCCGCGAGCATTCGCGTCAGGGACTCAACGCGATGATCACGAACACGATCGTCACCTTCGCAGCCCTCTTCGTCTTCGGCATCCTCGGTTTCATCCTCGCATTGGTGACCTTCGGGATCGGCATCATCATCATGTACGCCGCGGTCATCGTCCCACTCGTCTACTGCGTCCTCTACATCATTGCCGCCGTCGCAGCGAACAGGGGCGAGGGGTATAGGTTTCCGCTCACCATCAACTTCGTGAAGTGACCATCCCCCGTCACCCCGCGCACTCTGGGACAGCCCGCACTCCCTGGGTTAATGTGGAGTGATCGCACACTCTGAAGGGACTCTCATGTCGGACAACCCGCAGCAGCCGAACAACGGACAGTCACAGCCGATGCCCCCGAACTATTCCCCGCAGTCGGGCTCACAGCAGCCGCAAGCGCAGCAGCCGCAGCAGGGTTCGCAGCCGCAGCAGAATGGTCAGACCCAGTACGGCTCGCAGCCGCAGAACCCTCAGCAGGGATCTCAGCCCGGCTTCGGCTCTCAGCAGCCCCACGCCGGGCACGGCTCCCCGCAGCAGAATCCGGCCTACGGCTCGCAGCCCGGCTACGGCTCCCAGCAGCCTTTCGGCGCTCCCCAGGGACAGCCGCAGGCGGGATACGGATTCCAGGGAGCATCCTCGGCGCAGTCGGCTGCCGCCGGTGTTCCCATGGGAGCAGAACTTCCGGATGCCGCCTACGGTCCGAACTCACTCGGATTCTGGAACGCCGACCAGAGCGAACGCACCACCGCACTGTGGTCACACCTCGCACACGCCGCCACCTACGTCGTCGGCGTCGGCTGGATCGTCACCCTCATCCTCTTCATCATCAACAAGGACAAGTCGCCGTTCCTGCGTCATCATGGCGCACAGTCGCTCAACCTGCTGATCATCGGTGTCATCGCCGGATTCGGCATCGGACTGATCGGCGGAATCCTCACGATCGTCGGCATCGGCTTCCTCATCCTGCTGCTCCTGCCGGTGCTCTCGATCTACATGATCGTCATCGAGATCATCGCCGGAATGGCAGCCAACCGCGGTGAGGGCTACCGAATGCCGATGACTCCGAACTGGATCAAGTGAGCTGACGCAGCCCGAGAGTCCCACCGGCGCAGATTCGCTGAGCAGCTCGCCCCGCCGCCCGATCCGGATGGCGGGGCGAGACTCGTTCACACGTATTCGGTGAGGATGCGCACCATATAGTCGGCCATGAGACGTCCCTGCAGAGTCGGCTGGAACCAGCCGGCCGCGGCGCCATCCGCGTCGAGCAGACCCTGTCCGACGAAGGTTCTGATCGCCTGCTGGCTGCCCGGAGCCAGAGAGTCCAGGCGCAGCTCACGGTCGATCCGAGCGGCGAGCATGATCCGCTCGATCTCCCGGGTCCGATCATCGAGGACCTCCCGACCGATCGACGGGGACTGCCCTGCCACGAGCCGGTCGGCCCAGGCACGCGGATGTTTGGCGTTCCAGAACCTCACACCCCCGACATGGGAGTGGGCGCCCGGCCCGAAGCCCCACCAGTCGGCATTGCGCCAATAGGCCAGATTGTGTTCACAGCGCGTATCGGGACCGGTCGACCAATTGCTCACCTCGTACCAATGCAGACCGGCGGCGGAGATCGCGGCGTCGGCGATCTCGTATTTGTCGGCCAAGTCGTCCTCATCGGGCATCGGCAGTTCGCCGCGGCGCACCATCGCGCCCATCTTCGTTCCCGGTTCGACGATGAGGGAATACGCCGAGATGTGATCGACCTCGTTGGACAGGGCAACCTCCAGCGAGCGACGCCAATCGGCGAACGACTCCCCCGGGGTGCCGTAGATGAGGTCGAGGCTGAGTTCGAGTCCGGCGTCCTTGACCCAGCGAGCCACCTCGGGGATCTTCTCCGGATCATGGGTGCGGTCCAAGGTCGCGAGCACATGCGGCACGGCCGACTGCATACCCATGGAGATCCGGTTGACACCGGCTCCGGCGAGAGTCGCGATATAGGCAGGATCCAGGGTGTCGGGGTTGGCTTCGGTGGTGACTTCGACGGTCTCGGCCAGGCGGAAGCGGGCGCGGACATCGTCCATCACCCCGGCGAGCACGTCGGCTGCGAGCAGCGTCGGGGTGCCCCCGCCGAAGAAGATCGTCGAGACCTCACGGTCGCCCGCCCCAGCCTCGGCGAGGGTGGACACGGACAGATCGAGCTCACGGGCGAGGTTTCCGCGGTAGTCCTCACGGGACGCGCCCGGGCCGAGGTCGTCGGCGGTGTAGGTGTTGAAGTCGCAGTAGCCGCAGCGGACCCGGCAGTACGGGACGTGGATGTAGAGGCTCAGCCCTCGCTCAGCGGCCCCGATCCCCGCCGAAGTCGGCAGCGAACCGTCGCGCGGAGGGACCTCACCGGTCGGTTGTGCGGGCACTTACTTCTTGCTGTCCTTCGTCTCCGGCTCGTCGGAGGACAGGGCCGCGATGAAGGCTTCCTGCGGGACCTCGACGGTGCCGACCACCTTCATCCTCTTCTTGCCCTCCTTCTGCTTCTCGAGCAGCTTGCGCTTACGGCTGATATCGCCGCCGTAGCACTTCGACAGCACGTCCTTGCGGATGGCACGGATGGTCTCACGGGCGATGATGCGAGAGCCGATGGCCGCCTGGATGGGCACCTCGAACTGCTGGCGCGGAATGAGCTTGCGCAGCTTGCCTGCCATCGCCACACCGTAGGAGTAGGCATTGTCGCGGTGGACGATCGCCGAGAACGCATCGACCTGGTCGCCGTGCAGCAGGATATCGACCTTGACGAGATCCGACGGATCCTCCCCGTCATCGGAATAGTCGAGCGTCGCATAGCCCTTGGTCCGTGATTTGAGCTGGTCGAAGAAGTCGAAGACGATCTCTGCCAGCGGCAGGCGGTAGCGGATCTCCACGCGGTCCGAGGACAGGTAGTCCATGCCCTGCAGGTTGCCCCGACGGGTCTGGCACAGCTCCATCACCGCACCGATGTAGTCGCTCGGAGTGAGGATCGTCGCCCGGACCATGGGTTCTCTGACTTCCTTGACCTTGCCCGTGGGGAATTCGCTCGGGTTCGTCACCGTCGTCTCGGTCCCGTCCTCCATGGTCACGTCGTAGATCACGCTCGGTGCCGTCGAGATGAGGTCGAGGTCGTATTCGCGCTCGAGCCGATCGCGGAGGACCTCGAGGTGCAGGAGGCCGAGGAAGCCGCAGCGGAAGCCGAAGCCCAGCGCCGTGGACGTCTCGGGCTCGTATGCCAGGGAGGCATCGTTGAGTTTGATCTTGTCCAGCGCGTCACGCAGCACCGGGTAGTCCGAGCCGTCGATCGGGAACAGGCCCGAATACACCATCGGCTGCGGCTCCTTGTACCCCTCGAGCGGTTCCGATGCGGGAGACGCGGCCAGCGTGACGGTGTCGCCGACCTTCGACAGCCGGACATCTTTCACCCCGGTGATGAGATAGCCGACCTCACCGACGCCGAGGCCCTTCGTCGCCTTCGGCTCGGGTGAGGAGGCACCGATCTCGAGCAGTTCGTGAGTGCTGCCGGTCGACATCATCTCGATCTTCTCACGCGGCTTGAGGGAACCGTCGACGAGCCGAACATAGGTGACCACACCGCGGTAGGTGTCGTAGACGGAGTCGAAGATCATGGCGCGGGCCGGGGCGTCGGCGTCGCCGACAGGAGCGGGGATATCGGTGATGATGCGGTCGAGGACCTCTTCGACGCCTTCACCGGTCTTGCCGGACACGAGCAGGCAGTCCTCGGGTTCGCAGCCGATGAGGTTGGCGAGCTCGTCCGCGTACTTCTCCGGCTGTGCGGCCGGCAGGTCGATCTTGTTGAGCACGGGGATGATCGTCAGATCGTTCTCCATGGCCAGGTACAGGTTGGCCAGCGTCTGGGCTTCGATGCCCTGAGCGGAGTCGACGAGCAGCAGCGCGCCTTCACAGGCGGCCAGGGACCGCGAGACCTCGTAGCTGAAGTCGACGTGGCCGGGAGTGTCGATCATGTTGAGCGCGTACGGAGTGTCCCCGTGTTCCCACGGCATGCGCACGGCCTGGGACTTGATGGTGATTCCGCGTTCGCGTTCGATGTCCATCCGGTCGAGGTACTGGGCGCGCATATCGCGGTTCTCGACGACACCGGTCATCTGGAGCATGCGGTCGGCCAGGGTCGATTTGCCATGGTCGATATGAGCGATGATGCAGAAATTGCGAATCAGCTCGGGTGAGGTGGCAGACGGTGAGATCCGCTGTGCAGCTTCCTGATTCACCTGAGGTGACATGAACGCCCTTTCGTTGACAGACCGGGTCCCCGGTCAGACCCGATCTCCCATTGTTTCATGACTTGTGCACGGACCTGGAATCCACAGACGTGCACGTCGTCATCGTCGGGGACTTTCGCGGTTCGTCAGCTGTCGGATGCGATTCGTCCGCGCCGAACGGGGCCGATGCATGTGCCGGACCGTGCCGATCGGGGAAGATGGTGGCATGAGCGAATTCCGGGTCATGAGCTTCAACCTCCGCTATCCCGCCATGGACGGACATCCGGTGGCCGAGCGGCTGCCGATCGCCGCCGAGCTCATCCGGCGCGCACGTCCGCACCTCATCGGCACCCAGGAGGGCGAACTCGACCAGCTCGAGACGCTCATCAGCCTGCTGCCCGAGGAGTACATCTGGCTCGGAGAGGGCCACTCCGGCGGCAATTCCGGAGAGTTCACGGCCGTGATGCTCGATTCGAAGCGCTTCGACGTCGACGCCGTCGACATCAGCTGGCTGTCCGAACAGCCCGACACCGTGGCATCGGAGTCATGGGGAGTCTCGCATGCACGCACCCTGACGACGGTCGATGTCCGCGACCTCGACTCCGACCGACGGCTGCGTGTGCTCAACACCCACCTCGACCACAAGTCCGAGCGCGCCCGTCTCGAGTCCGGTCGGATCATGGCCGAGTCCATCGCCGAGGCGGCCCATCCCTGCGTGGTCACCGGTGACTTCAATGTCGCCACCGGCTCCCCGGTCTACGACTTCTTCTGCACCGAACTCGGCCTCACCGACACCGCCGCGGAGATCCCCGGGGAGGATATCGGCACCTTCCATCGCTACACGGGCCCGAAAGCCGGTGAGCCGCGCATCGACTGGATCCTGACGACCCCGGGCCTGCGCACGGTGTCCACGCGCATCGACACGTTCGAGATCGACGGGACGTACCCCTCCGACCATTTCCCAGTCGAGGCTGTCCTCGAATTCTCGTGACCGTGTCGGTTTCATATGTCTGCGTCGGTTCGCTGTTCTGCGCGACCTGCGGCAGTCGACTCGTTTAGGCTGGACATATGAATTGGAAATCACTGGTCAATCGGGCCGCGAGAATCGGAGTCCGTGAGGGCCTGCGCTACCTGCGACAGTCGCAGTCGAAGAAGAACTCCGGAGGCTCCTCGCAGCCCACGGATGCCCGCCGGCAGGATCCTCCGCGGCCGGGCGGTGGAGGTGCCACCTCGGCGAGGCCTGATGACCGTGCCGGCTCAGGCGGTTCGGGTTCGTACCCCGGTGATTTCACGGGGTCGATCAAGGTCAGCTACTCCCCCGATCTCGACGGCGATGCCGATCCGGGCGAGGTCGTCTGGGGGTGGGTCCCCTTCGAGGAGGATCACTCACAGGGAAAGGATCGCCCGTCGCTGGTTGTCGGCCGTGACGGCAGGTGGGTGCTCGCGCTCATGCTCACGAGCAAGGATCACATCCCCGGCGGCGTCGGCGAGGTCCGCGAGGACCGGCACGCCAAGTGGATGAACATCGGCACCGGGGACTGGGATTCGCAGGGAAGGCCCTCTGAACTCCGCCTTGATCGGATCATCCGCCTCGACCCGGATTCGATCCGCCGGGAAGGTGCGGTCATCCCCCGCGACGTTTTCGACCGCGTCGCCGAGCACATCTCCGGCTGAGACCCGCCTGACAGCCCGGACGGACCATTGTGTGCACTGCGCGACGAGGCTGCACGGGATTTCCGGCCCGGTGTTCGAGGCTGTATCATAGGTAATTGTGTCTTCATCAAGGCGTGTGTCTCGCCGAGGTCGGGTGAAGATGCCGTCGGATTCGAAGTCGTCGATGTGTTTCCCCGCGGAGATGATCATGTCGGTTCGATGCGCCCTCACGACCATGTACCACTAACACGAAAGAGTGTTGAAATTGGCTAATATCAAGTCCCAGATCAAGCGGATCAAGACCAACGAGAAGGCTCGTCAGCGCAACAAGGCTGTCCGGTCCGAGGTTCGGTCCTACGTCCGCGTCGTTCGCGAGAACATTGCTGCCGGCAACAAGGAAGAGGCACAGCAGGCTTATGCTGTGGCTGCCCGCAAGCTCGACAAAGCTGTTTCGAAGGGTGTTCTGCACAAGAACAACGCTGCGAACCGCAAGTCGCGCCTGTCCACGCAGATCAACACTCTCTGAGCGCACGACTGAGGCTATAGCTTCACGGGGTCCGAACCACACGGTTCGGACCCCGTTCTCTTCCCTTATTGCTACCTGACGGCGGCCCAGCAACCTCGCGCGAGGTTGCTGGGCCGCCGTCAGGTAGCAATTAGCGTTGGCGGGCTAGGCGGGCTACTTCGGAGACGAACCACTCGACCGCATAGACGGGGTCGCGTCCGCCGCCCTTGACGGCCGCATCGGCTTCGGCCGCGGCGATGAGCGACTGGCCCAGCGCCACCTCATTCCACCGCCGCACTTCCCGGCGGGCACGGTCGACCTGCCATGGCGCCATCTTCAGCTCCGAGGCCAGCTCCCCGCTGGTGCCGGCGAATCCCTGCACCTTCGCCATGCCGCGCAGCTTCATCGCCACTGCCGCCACGAGCGGGACCGGATCGGACCCGGTCGACAGCGCATGCCTGAGCAGACTCAGCGCGTTCTTCGCGTCCCCGGCCACTGCCGCATCGGCGACCTTGAAGCCGGTGGCCTCGACTCGTCCACCGTAGTACTGATCGACGACCTCGGCGGTGATCGTGCCTTCGGTGTCTTCGATGAGCTGGTCGACCCCGGCATTGAGTTCGGCCAGATCGGAGCCCAGCGCCGACATGAGCGCGGCCATTCCCGCTTCGTCGATGCGTCGCTTCGCGGTCTTGAACCGGGTCTGAGCGAACTTCGCCCGATCGCTTTCGTTCTTCACCACAGCCGCGTCGATACGTGGGAAGCCGACGGAGTCGATCTTCTTGACGAGTTTCGCTCCCCGGTTGCCGCCGGCGTGCAGCAGCACCACGACGGCGTCATCGTTCGGGGCATCGAGATAAGCCAGCGCGTCGTTGAGGAAATCTTCCGAGCACTTCTCGACGGCATCGACGACGATGAGCTTCGAGGAGGAGAACAAGGACGGTGACGCCGCCATCGCCAGCTCACCGGCCTGGTATCCGGCAGCATCGAACTCGATCTCCTCGGGATCCTGCTTCCGTGCAGCCGATACGATGCGGTCCTTAGCCATGCGCACGAGCACCGATTCGCCACCGGAGATCATGACGACAGGGGCCGGTTTCGCCGAGCTCCACGGGATCAGGGTCTTCTTCACTGCCATGGACCCCAGCCTATCGCGGCCGTCCGACACGACCGACATGACGGACCCTCACTCACGGGCTCACCCCTTGTCCTCGGGACAGTCGTGTCCGGTGCTGAAGCGACTCTGCGCGTAGAGAGCGACCGAACCGCAGTGATCGGTGCGCAGCACGGGCATGGGGCCGAAGGCCCGCAGAGACTTCTCGCTCGGATGTCCATAGCTGTTCTCCCCCACCGAGACGACACCGAGACCGGGTGCCGCGGCGGCGAAGAATTCGGGAGCCAGATCGGAGGAGCCGTGGTGCGGCGCGACGAGCACATCGACCGGCTGGACCTGCTGGGCCAGCACGTACTGCTCCTCGGCTCCGACGTCGCCGGGCAGCAGGGTGCTCAGCCCCTCCTGCTCGACCCGCACCACCAGGGAGTCGTCGTTGCGCAGCTCTTCATCCTCCGCCGCGGGCACCGACCGCACCGGAGGCCACAGCACCTCAAGACTGGCCGAGTCGAAGTCGAGCGTCTGGCCACGGTGGGTGGGGACCACCTCCGCGCCGGTGTCAGCGCTCACCCGCTCTGATTCGGGCGAGGCAGCGACATTCGCGGAGACGTACAGACGGACGACCCTGCGCCCCCACGTCGTGCCCGCGTAACCGGCGAAGTGGTCGGCATCGAAGTGGGAGATGAGCAGATCCAACTCTTCGATCCCGGATGAGTCGAGGCAGGTGTCGATGGGTTTCGGCTCGCGCCCCGTGTCGACGACGAGACCGCGACCGCCACCGAGGTTGATCACCGCGGCCGACCCCTGACCGACATCGCAGACGAGCACCAGCCAGTCCGCGGCCGGCGGCTTCGCCCTCACCGAAACGATGACGGCGGCGGTGAGCACACAGCACAGAACGAGCACGGGCAGGCCCCAGAGCCTGCGACGCACGAGCATCCCGGTTCCGACCACGGCCAGGCCGAGCAGCCCGAGTGCCAACAGCGTTCCGACCGGCGGCACCGGCCAGTCGAGGCCCGCACCGGGCAGGGCGGCGCAGATTCGGGCGATGAGAACGATCCACCAGGCCGGAAACGATCCGATCCAGGCCAACAGGGCCGGGGCGAAGTCGCCTCCGGGCAGTCCCGTCGTCGCGATGCCGGTGGCCACGAGGCTGAAAAATCCTGCCACCGTCGCCGGCATGACCGCGGGTGCGGCCAGTGCGTTCGCGGCGACCGACCAGAGTCCGATGCGCGGATCGATCGCCACGAGCACCGGGGTGCACGCGAGTTGGGCGACGAAGGGCACGATGAGTGCGGTCACGAGCACCGTGGGCAGCAGAGGCAGGTGCACGGCGAGGCGGCGCAGCAGGACCGGGACGACGAACATGATCGCGGCCGTGGAGACCACGGACAGGACGAACCCCACTGAGGTGGCCAGCACGGGGACGAAGGCCAGAAGCAGGCTCGCTGTCGAGCACATGACCGCGACCGGGGAGATCCCGCCGCCGCGCAGGAACACGAGTGCCGCCGCGATCGCCATTCCGGCGGCACGGATGGCGCTGGGTTCGAAGCCGACGATGAAGACGTAGCCGAGGCAGGTGAGCACCCCGATGCTCACTCGCAGCCGCGGTCCGGCTCGGCAGGCTCCGGCGAGCAGTCCGGCACCGAGGCTGACGATCGTGACGTTGCTGCCGGATACCGCCGAGACGTGGGTGAGGGAGACGACTCGCATATCGTCGACCATCCGGTCGTCCTGCGGTGAGGTGTCGCCGACGACGAGCCCGGGCAGCAGCCGTCCGCCGTCGTTGCCGGCGGCCACCGAATCCTCGCGCAGTTCGGTGCGAAGCGTCTCTCGCCACTGCCACAGTGTGTTCGGTTCTGCCAGCACGTGTGGGTCTGCATCGGTGGCGCGGATGTCGTCGAGGCGGGTCGTGCGCATCCGCACTCTCGCTCCGTCCGCGGCGGCTTCGGGGCTGAGCACGTGGGTGAACCCGATGGGTGTGACCAGCGTCAGTCGCGTCCATCCGGACGCTCCGGGTTCGCTGTGGCCGACGACGAGCCCCGTGGTCTCGACCTCTTCATCGGGGCCGTGTGCGGCGGCCAGGGCGGTGATCTGGATGGTCAGCAGACAGGTGAAGACGAGGATCCCGACACCGAGGTGGTGGTGCCGTCGCAGGATCACGATCCCGGCCAGCCCGAGCACGGGAATGCCGAACAGCGCCCACGGTCCCGGTGCCAGGAGTGCGCAGGCCCACAGGCCCGCGGAACAGCAGAGGAGACGGACGGAGCCCGGCCACAGCGCCGCGTGCTCCCGCATCGAGGCGACCACGGCCCCGGACATCCGTGCCAGTCCGGCGCGCATGCGATCCCACGCCCGCGTCCCAGACCCTCGCGCTCGAGACCGCGAACCGGGACGGTCCGATTCAGCCGACGGTGACAAGGTCTTTGAGGCTCTCGAAGGTCTTCGGCCCGATGCCTTTGACGAGCAGCAGATCCTCGACGCTCGCGAACGGCTGCTGGCTGCGGTGGCTGATGATCGCCTGTGCGGTCACCGGCCCGACTCCGGGCAGCGTCTCGAGAGTCGTGGCATCGGCGGTGTTGAGATCGACTTTCCCGGTCCCGGGTGCTCCGCTGTTCGCGGCTGCGGAAGAATCCGCGGTTCCCGGTGAACCGCTGCCTCCTCCCGCGCCGACGCCGTCCGCCCCCGCACCATCGACGCCGGCTGCCGGTGCTTCGCCTTCTGTCGGGATATGGATCTGCTCACCGTCGGCGAGCACGCGCGCCAGATTCACCGCTTCGCCGTCGGCTCCGGGGCTCAGTCCTCCGGCGGCTTCGACGGCGTCCTGAACCCGGGCGCCCGCCTTCAGGGTGACCACAGAGGGATCGTTCACCGCCCCGGTGATGTGGACGATCACCTTCCCGTTCGCCTCGCCGGACGTCGCCGAGGCGGTTGTGCCTGATTCGGCTCCATCCTCGGTCACAGCAGGCGACTGACCGGCTTCTGCACCGTCGCCGGGGTCGCCACCGCTGCCCACAGGCGAATGCTGTGGCGCGGGCCGGAAGAGGAAGAAGGCGAGGACGAGGATGCCGACCGTGGCGATGCCCAGGGCCACCACAACGGGCAGCCGCACCCGTCGCGGCTCGACGGGTGCCTCGTCACCAGCGGTGTCGGCGGTATAGATGTCGCCCGGCACCCAACCACCGCGCTCGGCACTGGCACCCAGGAGGCCCGCGAAACGATCATCCGGAGACACAGCCATGACCCGACGATAGGCGCTGCTGGCACACGACGGCCATGACAGCGCCCCGGCCTGTGGACACGGGTTCGGCGTCCACAGGGCTGAGGTGGTCAAGTCACACGATCGTCCCCAGGCCCGGATGCAGGCCCGGGTGTGTGAGTCAGGGTTTCGTCTGCACGGTCACTCCGACCGTGCCGGGCCCCACATGCGCGGTGATGATCGTCGACAGCGTCCTGAACGAGGGCTCGAATCCGAGTTCGCGGAGCCGTGAGCTCAGCAGCTCGGCGTCGGCTGCGTCCATCTCCCCTTCGGCGTTCTGCACCTCCACGTGCACGGTGTCCTCCGGGTCGGCCACCTCGGCGGCGGCCTGAACGGCGAGAGTGACGATCTTCTCCAGCGCTTTCGCGCGAGTGCGCACCCGAGCGAGCGGAACGACGACTCCGGCGTTGAGGCCGAGCACGGGAACGATCTGCAGGGCCCTGCCAAGCAGCGATGATGCGGCACCGATCCGGCCGCCTCGGCGCAGGAATTCGAGGTTGCCGGGGGCGAACACGGTACGGGTCTCTGCCGCGCACCAGTCGGCGATGGTTCCGGCGATCGATTCGGCGTCGTGCCCCTGCCGGATCCCGGCCACGGCCACGGACAGCGCCCCGGCCAATCCCGCCGAGGTGGTCCTCGAGTCGACGACATCAACGAGGATGTCCTCGGCCTCTGCGGCTGCGACCGCGGAATCGCGGGTGCCGGAAAGCTCCGCGGACATCGTCACGACGATGATGGCATCGGCCCCGTCCTCCCGCAGCCGCCCGTAGGCCTCGGAGAATTGGGTCGGGGTGGCCATGGAGGTCGTGACCTCGACACCCTCGGTCATCGTCGCGCACAGATGCCCGGCATCGACCTCACCGTCGGCGAAAGCGACTCCGCCGATGAGCACGGTCAGCGGCACCACGGCGAAGAGGCCGCCGGTGGCCTCGCCCAGCTCTTCGCGTTCGCTTGCTGAGAGCTGCGCCGTGGAGTCGGTGACCAGCCCGATTCTCATGGACGGCCCAGGGCCCGGTAGGTCCAGCCCGCTGCACGCCACAGTTCGGGAGTGAGCACATTGCGACCGTCGACGAGCACCTTCCCGGTCGCGAGCTCAGCGGCCGCCGCTGGGTCGAGGTCGCGGTATTCGCGCCATTCCGTCAGCAGCAGCACGGCTTCGGCCCCGGTGATCGCCTCGGCGGTGTCAGCGACGTAGTCGAGTTCGGGGAACGACTTCTGCGCATTGCCGATCGCCTGCGGGTCGGTGACCGTGACCAGCCCGCCCTGGGTGGCGATGAGTCGGGCCACGGCCAGTGCCGGGGAGTCACGGACATCGTCGCTGTCGGGCTTGAAAGCGGCACCGAGGATGGTGATCTTCTTGCCGATGAACGACCCGCCCAGGGCGTCGCGGGCGATGTCGACCATCCGGACACGCCGGCGCATGTTGATCGAGTCGATCTCCTTGAGGAAGGCCACCGCCTGATCGGCGCCGAGCTCGCCGGCCCGGGCCATGAAGGCGCGGATGTCCTTGGGCAGGCAGCCGCCGCCGAAGCCGAGTCCGGCGTTGAGGAACTTGCGTCCGATCCGGTCATCCATGCCGATCGCATCGGCGAGCTGAGTGACATCGGCGCCCGAGGCTTCGCAGAGTTCGGCCATGGCATTGATGAACGAGATCTTCGTGGCCAGGAACGAGTTCGCCGCAGTCTTGACGAGCTCGGCGGTCGCGAAGTCCGTGATCATCCGCGGGGTGTCGTCGGCGAGGATCGACGCGTACACCTCGTCGAGAGTCGCGGCCGCAGCCTGCCCGGGCTCCCCGTCGGCGACTCCGTAGACCAGACGGTTCGGGTGGAGAGTGTCTTCGACGGCATGGCCTTCACGGAGGAACTCCGGGTTCCACATCATCGCGGCTCCGGTGTCGGCGATGATTCCGGCCAGACGCTCGGCGGTGCCCACGGGAACGGTCGACTTTCCCACAACCACCGACGTGGCAGTCAGGTGCGGGTGCAGCGATTCCACGGCCGCATCGACATAGGTGACATCGGCGGCGAACTCGCCGGGCTTCTGCGGGGTGCCCACGCACACGAAGTGCACCACCGCATCGGCGGCGCGGGAGACGTCGGTGGTGAACTCGAGCTTTCCGCGTTCCTGAGCCTTCACGAGGAGTTCACTCAGCCCCGGTTCGAAGAACGGCGGACGGCCCGACATCAGCGCCTCGACCTTCTCGGTGTCGACGTCGACTCCCGTGACCTCATGACCCAGGGACGCCATGGCCGCCGCATGGACCGCGCCCAGATATCCGCAACCGATGACTGAAATCTTCAAACCGAGCTCTCCTGGCAGTTGGCATGCGTTTTCGACCACACTATATGCCACCCGGTTCCACGATATGTGGAGGTTGAAACAGTAGGCTTGGAATTGTGAAGCGTTTCCTTGATTTCCTCACCAACTCACCGGCCGCCGTGACGTTTGCTGTGCTCACCGTGCTCGGCATCATCGCCTTCGCCATTCCCGGACTGCACTCCGCAGCCTGGATCATCGGACTCGTGCTGTGCCTCGGCGTGATCGCCGCACTGCTGATGTTCCACGGCGAATGGCGCCGCGCCCAGCAGCAGATCGATGCGCTGCGGCAGCAGCTCAGTGTCGAGCGCGGGCGGATGGACACGCTCGGGCTGACCCCGGTGGAGGACGCGGTCGAACTGCTTCCCGATGAGCGTCGCGCCCGCCGCATCCTCGAACTCATCCCGGACTCGTCGGGTCTCGTCCAGTCCCTGCGACTGGATGCGACCTTCGCGACCGTCGCCGTCGATGAGCTCGAACCGCTCACCACCTTCTGTGCCGAGTTCAAGAAGGCCAGCTTCGACAATCCGCGCTCGCACACCGCGTTCATGAACCTCTATCGGGCTGCCGAGGGGCTGTCGCTCTGGGTGAAGGAGGAGACTCAGGTCTCTCCCGATGATTCCGGGATCCGTGAGATCCGCCCCGGTGACGCACGGAAAGACGGCTGGCGCGGCTACACCGAAGCCCAGAGCCGCGGCGAACGCCTCAGCGACGATTTCGTCTCCTCCCGGTGGGAGTTCAACCAGACGGCTCTCGAACTCGGACTCGTCTCGGGCACCCCGCCGTTCAACGACTGAAGTACCGATCAACAGGTGAGGGCCCTCAGAGATTGAGGGCCCTCACCTGTTTTCGTCTGTCGGGCTCAGTGCCGGATCCACCAGGTATCCGTCGGAGCCACAGGGGTCCGCCGTTTGTGCTCCGAACGGCGGTACTTCTCGATGAGCGCCGAGGCGGCCGCGGGCTCGATCTCCTTCCCCTCGAGGAAGTCATCGATCTGGTCGTAGCTCAGACCCAGCGAGGATTCGTCCGTCTGCCCCGGTTCGTCATCGAGCAGATCCGCGGTCGGAACCTTGACGATGAGATGGTCGGGAGCACCGAGGTGGCGCAGCAGTTCCCGTCCCTGCCGTTTGTTCAGACCCGCCAGAGGGATGACGTCGGCCGCACCGTCACCGAACTTCGTGAAGAACCCGGTGACCGCCTCGGCGGCGTGATCGGTGCCGACGACGAGCGCCTTCTTCTCCCCTGCCAGCTCGAACT
Organism: Brevibacterium linens ATCC 9172; assembly: GCF_900169165.1. Taxonomy (GTDB): domain Bacteria; phylum Actinomycetota; class Actinomycetes; order Actinomycetales; family Brevibacteriaceae; genus Brevibacterium; species Brevibacterium linens. The sequence goes on along the minus strand of NZ_FXYY01000001.1, from coordinate 192,425 downwards.
GGGCGATCATCCGCATCCGGGCCTTGACGTTGCCCTTGCCGAAGTCGGTGATCGGCTCTCCTGTGGCCTTCTCGTATTCCTCGGCGGCCGCATCCGTGGCGGCGCCGATATTGATCGCCAGCTCATGGTCGGCGGCAATGAAGGACAGAGCATCCTGAGCGTCAGACTCATCGGTCTGCACATGATGAGGCAGACGCACGGCCCAGAACTCGGCCTCGGCACCGCGACGGCGCAGGTCCTCCACCGCCAGTTGGCAGAGCCTGCCGGCCAGTGTGGAGTCCTGTCCGCCGCTGATGCCGAGCACGAGTCCTCTGACCCCGGTGGTGAGCACATAGTCGACGAGGAACTCGACCCGGCGGGCGATCTCCGTCGCCGGGTCGATCTGCGGTCGCACGCCGAGGGCGTGTCGGATCTCGTCTTGGACTCTGTCGTTCGTCATGCTCTCACCAGTCGTAGTCGAAGAAGGGGTGCCGCCGTCCGGCGCCCGTACCCATGCAGTCTCCCAGATGCTGTGTTACGGCAAAGTATCGCCGTGCCTTCAGGCGTCGGGAACGATGTTGACCAGCTTCGGTGCACGCACGATCACCTTGCGCACTCCGGCACCGCCGAGGGCCTTGAGGGCGTTCGGAGATTCGAGCGCCAGCGTCTCCAATTCCTCTGCGGAGATGTCCGGGGCGACTTCGAGCCGTGCGCGCACCTTGCCCTTGACCTGGACCACGCAGGTCACGGTCTCGGCGACGAGGTGGTTCGGGTCCGCCTCGGGGAAGGCCGCGTAGGTGAGAGTCGACTCGTGACCGAGACGTGACCACAGCTCTTCGGCCAGGTGCGGTGCGAAGGGCGCGAGCATGATCGTCAGCGGTTCGAGGACATCCCGGGTCGCGCCGCCCTGTTTGGTGGCGTGGTTGGTGAGCACGATGAGCTTGGAGATCGCGGTGTTGAACCGCAGATGGTCCATGTCCTCGCGCACACCGTCGATGACCTGGTGGAGGACCTTGAGCGATTCGGCGTCGGCCTCGCCGTCTGCGACCACGGACTCGCCGGTGGCCTCGTCGACGAAGAGTCGCCACACGCGCTGCAGGAACCGCTGGGCACCGACGACGGCGCGGGTGTCCCAGGGGCGGTCCTGTTCCAGCGGGCCCATCGACATCTCGTAGACGCGGAAGGTGTCGGCGCCGAAGGCGTCGTACATTTCGTCGGGCATGACGGAGTTCTTCAGCGATTTGCCGATCTTTCCGTACTCCCGGTTGACCTGTTCGCCGTTGTACCAGAACGTCAGCTCACCGTTCGATTCGGTCTTCTCCTCCACCTCGGCGGCGGGGACGTAGACGCCGCGGGAATCGGTGTAGGCATAGGCCTGGATGTATCCCTGGTTGACCAGACGGTGGAACGGCTCGGACGAGGAGATGTGCCCGAGGTCGAAGAGGATCTTGTGCCAGAAGCGGGCATAGAGCAGGTGGAGCACAGCGTGTTCCTGTCCGCCGACGTAGAGGTCGGCGCCACCGCGCGGTTTCGAGGCCCGCGGTCCCAGCCAGTACTTCTCGTTGGCGGGGTCGACGAGGCGTTCGTCGTTGTGCGGGTCCGCGTAGCGCAGCTGGTACCACGAGGATCCGGCCCAGTTGGGCATCGTGTTCGTCTCACGCTGGTAGGTCTTCGGACCGTCGCCGAGGTCGAGTTCGATGCTCGTCCATTCCTGATTCCGGCTCAGTGCCGGTTCGGGACGGCTGTCGGCATCGTCGGGCGCGTAGGTCCGCGGGGCGAAGTCGTCGACTTCGGGCAGCTGGACGGGCAGCATCTCGTCGGGCAGAGCGATCGGGGTGCCGTTCTCGTCGTAGACGATCGGGAACGGTTCGCCCCAGTAGCGCTGGCGAGAGAACAGCCAGTCGCGCAGGCGGTACTGGGTGGACTCGGTGGCCAGTCCCTTTCCCGCCAGCCATTCGGTGACCTGGGCCTTCGCCGCGTCGATCTCGAGGCCGTTGATGTCGATCTCGGCATTGGCCGAGTTGATCATCACCCCGGTGCCGGTGAACGGCGCGTCCTCGTCGTGGTCGGCCGGAGGCTGCACGGTGCGGATATAGGGCAGTCCGAACGCCTTTGCGAAGTCCCAGTCACGGGCGTCTTCGGCCGGCACGGCCATGATCGCTCCGGTGCCGTATCCCATGAGCACATAGTCGGCGATGAAGATCGGAACCTGTGCCCCGGTGGCCGGGTTGAGCGCATAGGAGCCGGTGAAGATGCCGGTCTTCTCCCGGCTCTGCTGCCGGTCGGCGTCGGTCTTGGCCGCAGCGGCGCGCTGGTAGGCGGCGATCGCCTCGGCGGGGGTGGCCTCTCCCCCGCGCCAGGACTCGGGGGTCGTCTCATCCCAGGATTCAGCGGTCAGGTCGGCGACCTGCGGGTGTTCGGGGCTGAGGACGAGGTAGGTGGCGCCGAACAGGGTGTCCGGGCGTGTGGTGTAGACCTCGATGTCGGAAGCATCGTCACCGGCGATGGGCAGGCGCAGCAGGGCGCCCTTCGAGCGGCCGATCCAATTGACCTGCATCGCGTGGATGGCATGCGGCCAGTCGAGTGCGTCGAGGTCGTCGATGAGGCGGTCGGCGTAGGCCGTGATGCGCATGTTCCACTGGCGCAGCCGGCGGGTGAAGACCGGGTAGTTTCCGCGCTCGGACAGCCCCTCGGCGGTGACCTCTTCATTGGCCAGCACGGTGCCCAGCCCTGGGCACCAGTTGACCGGGGATTCGGAGACGTAGGCGAGGCGGTAGCCCTGCAGGACGTTCTCGCGCTCCGTCGAGCTCAGCTCCGACCAGGCGCGACCGTCGGGTGTGGGGCGGGCACCGGAGGCGAACTGCTCGATGAGCGTGTCGATCGGACGAGCCGCGCCTTTGGCTTCACCGTCGGGGGTGGTCGCCTCGGTGTCGTACCAGGAGTTGAAGATCTGCAGGAAGATCCACTGCGTCCATTTGACGAATTTGTCGTCGGTCGTGGCGAAGCGACGGCGCACATCGTGGGCCAGCCCCAGGCGGCGCAGCTGCTCGGTCATGTTCGCGATATTGGCATCGGTGGTGATGCGCGGGTGTTGCCCGGTCTGCACCGCGTAGAGATCGGCGGGCAGTCCGAAGGCGTCGTAGGACAGGGCGTGCATGACGTTGTGTCCGCGCATCCGCTGGTAGCGGCCGTAGACGTCGGTGCCGAGGTAGCCCAGCGGGTGGCCGACGTGCAGTCCCACACCGGAGGGGTACGGGAACATGTCCATGATGTACAGGGATTCGCGCTCACTCAGGTCGGCCGGCGGACCGTAGGGCGACGAAGCATCCTGGGAGTCGAGCTCGCCGAGGTCTCCGGTGGGGTTCGGGGTGTGGAACGTGCCCGATTCCTCCCATGTGCGCTGCCAAGACTTCTCGATCTTTTCGGCCAGCGCCGCATCATAGCGGAAACCGGTCTCCTCAGGGTTCGTCGTCATTACCTTCCTTCGCAGAACAGACGTGAGCGGGTTCTGACCATCGTACTCTGAACGCCCCCTGATTCGACTTGGTTAGACTGCTCACAGGTCAGCGGACGCCGGTTATCTCGGCAAACGTGATCGATTTCACTGAGACCCGGCCGAACTGTAAGATAACCGAGCAGTAACTTACGTCCTCGAAGGAGACTCATGAGCTCAACGACCATGCCGCAGTCGTCAACACCCGTTGTCGGTTTCGAGGTCGATACCACCTCGTCGACCACTGATATCTTCCTCAGCACCGTCGCTGAGAACCCCGGCCGTCCTCTGGTAGCCAAGCCCGACGGCGACGGTTGGAACGAACTGACCGCGGCCGAATTCCTCGCAGAGGTCAAGGCGGTCGCTAAGGGGCTCATCGCTCTGGGCGTGGAAGTCGGTGACCGGATCGCGATCTTCGGCCCCACCTCCTATGAGTGGACGCTCAGCGACTACGCCATCTGGTACGCCGGCGGAATCTCCGTGCCGTTCTACGACACCTCTTCGGAGAGTCAGCTCAGCTGGATGCTCACCGACGTCGATGTCACTCGTGGGCTCGTCGCATCACGCGAGCATGCCGATCGGGTGCGTGCTGCAGCCAAGGCCGCCGGACGCGACGAGCCAGCGCTGCGGGTCTGGGACGACGGCGCTTTCGCCGATCTCGCCGAAGCCGGCAAGGCCGTCACCGATGAAGAGCTCGAAGCCGCTCGCTCGCAGGTCGGCTCCGATTCCGTGGCGACGATCATCTACACTTCCGGCACCACCGGAAAGCCCAAGGGCTGTGTGCTCACCCACGCGAACTTCGTGCAGACCGCCCAGGCCGCTCGCCACCAGATCCCCAGCGTTCTCGACACGAATATGCGCTGCCTGCTGTTCCTGCCGCAGGCTCACGTCTTCGCCCGGTTCATCGAGGTCCTGGCCATCAGCAACGGTGCTCTGCTCGCCCATCAGTCGGATCTGACGAAGCTCACCGACGCCATGGGCAGCTTCCGCCCCTCGTTCATCCTCGGTGTGCCCCGTGTCTTCGAAAAGGTGTTCAATTCCGCGCTGGCGACCGCTCAAACAGGCGGCAAGGAGAAGATCTTCCGCCGTGCCGAGCAGGTCGCAGTCGCCTACTCGAAGGCACTCGACACCGGCAAGGTGCCGACCGCCCTCAAGCTCCAGCATGCCTTGTTCGACAAGCTCGTCTATTCGAAGCTGCGCGCAGTTATGGGCGGCAACGTCACTCACGCGGTCTCCGGCGGTGGCGCACTCGGCTCTCATCTCGGACACTTCTTCCGCGGACTCGGCATCATCGTTCTCGAAGGCTACGGACTCACTGAGACCACGGCACCGATCACCGTCAATATTCCGGAGAAGTCGAAGATCGGAACTGTCGGCGTTCCGCTGCCGGGCGCCTCTGTGGCGATCGCTCCCGACGGTGAGATCCTGGCCAAGGGCGCGCCGGTCTTCCGCGAGTACTGGAACAACCCCGAGGCCACGGCCAAGGAGTTCCACGACGGCTGGTTCGGCACCGGTGACCTCGGCTCACTCGATGACGACGGGTATCTCACGATCAACGGCCGCAAGAAGGAGATCATCGTGACTTCCAGCGGCAAGAACGTCGCCCCGGCTCCGCTCGAGGATGTGCTGCGTCGCCACCCGATCATCGGCCAGCCGGTGCTCGTCGGCGAGAACCGCAAGTTCGTCTCGGCGCTGATCTTCCTCGATTCGGAGATGCTGCCGGGCTGGCTGAAGAACCACGATCTGCCGCAGATGGATCTGCGCGAAGCCGCCGAGGACGATGCGGTCCAGGCCGAAGTGGCCAAAGCCGTCGAACAGATGAACAGGACCGTCTCGCGGGCCGAAGGAGTCAAGAAATTCACAATCCTGCCGATCGAGCTCAGCGAGGAGAACGGCTACCTCTCTGCCAAGCAGTCGGTCAAGCGTCACTTCATCAATAAAGACTTCGCCGCCGAGATCGACGCGCTCTACGCCGGCTGAGGCACACACGCCGCCGGCGACGGTCGATCGCCGCCGACAACGGACAGTCGCTGAGCACAGCGTGCGGGCACGGCCCGGGCACGGACTCGAACGGTCCGTCCCGGGCCGTCGTCGTCCCACCTCGGCGAGGATGAATGCCTGCCGTCCGGGAGGACGGCGGGGCGGGAACGTCGTCCCGCCTCGGCGAGGGCTTGCCTCAACGTCGTAAGCTGAGGACAGAAGTCGAACTCGTCGATCCCATGGGAGGCAGCGTCATGTCCGAGTCCACCGATCACACCCCCAGCTACGTGACCGAAGGTGCGGAATTCAACCGCGATACGAACTACATCGACGATCGCATCCTCAACGATCCGAACGCTCAGTGGCCCGTCGAACCGGGCCGGTATCGCCTCATCGCCGCCCGCGCCTGCCCCTGGGCGAACCGGACGATCATCGTCCGTCGCCTCCTCGGGCTCGAGGACGTCATCTCCCTCGGGATGCCCGGTCCCACCCATGATGCGCGGTCATGGACGTTCGACCTCGATCCGGGCGGGGTGGATCCGGTGCTCGGCATCGAACGGCTGCAGCAGGCGTTCTTCGCGCGCTTTCCGGACTATCCGCGCGGAATCACCGTGCCTGCCGTCGTCGACGTGCCCACCGGCGTCGTCGTGACCAACGACTTCCCGCAGATCACGGAGGACTTCTCCACTCAGTGGACCGACTACCACCGCGCAGGCGCCCCGAATCTCTGGCCCGAAGAATCCCGGGAGGAGATGGGGAAGGTGATGCGCCATATCTATACGGAGATCAACAACGGGGTCTACCGCTGCGGCTTCGCCGGTTCCCAGGACGCCTACGATGCCGCTTTCGATCGCCTCTTCAACGCGCTCGACATCGTCGAGGATCGGCTCGGCCGGTCACGGTTCCTCATGGGTGAGACCATCACCGAGGCGGATGTCCGACTGTTCACCACGCTCGTGCGCTTCGATCCCGTCTATTTCGGTCACTTCAAGTGCAATCGGCAGCCGCTCACGGCGTTCGAGAACCTGTGGGGTTACGCCCGCGACCTCTATCAGACCCCGGGCTTCGGAGACACGGTCGACTTCGAGCAGATCAAACAGCACTACTACATCGTCCACCAGGATGTGAACCCGACACAGATCGTGCCCAAGGGCCCCGATCTCTCGGGTTGGCTCAGCGATCACGGCCGTGACCGGAAGTTCGGCGGATCGCCGTTCGGCGACGGGACGGCTCCCGGACCGGTCAAGCCCGGTGAAGAGGTCGATCCCGCTTATACGGCATCTGCTTGGGTGAGCTGACTCACGGGCGAGCCGCTCCCTCGAGGAGCCGATGCACTGCTGGTCCCGGCGCCCACCCCGGCCGAGAGGACATCCGCCACAGCTGAGCCGGAAGGCAGACTGCCGGTGAGCCCACCTGTGGCAGCGGTCGCGACAGCGGCGGCTACAGCGGCGGCTACAGCGGCGACAGCAGCGGCGACAGCAGCGGCGAGAGAGTCCGGATCAGGGTTCGGCATGGCCAAAAGTCCGGATAAGGGCGCGGCCCGCCGCTCACAGTGCGCTCACAGCGGTTAGTGTGGAAACGAACACCTCAGACCGGATTACGAACGCACCGTGCGGATACTCATCGAAGGAGCACACACGTGGCACCTGCCAAAGTACTGGCCTCACGCAACACCGTCGCTGAGGTCGGCCACAATGCCGTCAACAGACCCGGGCCCGCCCACCTCGTGCGCGCAGTCCAGCGTTTCGGACAGCGTCTGGGCAATCAGTTCGGTGCCGCGATCACCTACTTCCTCGTTCTCGCGGTCATGCCCATCGCCATGGTCAGCCTCGCGAGCATCGGATTCGTCCTCGACGTCGCACGCCCCGAGCTCCTTCCCGAGGTCACGAAGCAGATCGAGACCTTCACCGCCGGCAACTCCTCGCTGACCGAGCAGCTCGAGAGCTTCCTCCTCGACTGGCAGGGAGTGGGAATCATCGGTATTCTCACCGGCCTCTACACAGGTCAGGGATTCATCGGCAACCTCGGTGCCGCGGTGAGAGCTCAGCTGCACGACGACTTCGACGATGCCGTGCCGGAGAAGTCCTTCGTCAGCAAGGTCATCAACAACGTGGTCACCCTCATCGGCCTCATCATCGGCCTCCTCCTGGCCGTGGCGCTCACGGTCGTCGGCACCGGTCTGCGCTCGATGATCGCCGACTTCCTCGGGCTCGGCGGATTCGCCGGCAGTCTGCTGTTCATCGTTCCGGTCATCCTCACCTTCGGCGCCGCCTGGCTGATCTTCTGGTTCCTGTTCACGATGCTGCCGGAGAAGCCGGTCGACAAGCAGGCGAAGAACCGCGGCTCCCTCATCGGCGCGACCGCGTTCCTCATCCTCATCAACTTCTCCACCGTGCTCGTCAATCTCTTCTCCGGGAACAAGGCCGCCGGCGTGTTCGGATCGATCATCGCGATCATGCTCACGCTCAACGTCTTCGCCCGCATCATCCTGTTCATCGCCGCCTGGATCGGCACGGCGAAACCGCCTCGGCCGCGCGAAGAGGAGCCGGAATACCGGTTCGTCGAACCGAAGGTGCAGGCGCAGAGCCTCGGCGCGCTCATCACCGGTGCGGGAATCGTGGCGCTGACCCTGCTGGGCTTCAAACGATTCGAGGAACGCCGGTCCGATCGCGAGTAGGCGAGACGGTAGACTGTGGGCGCATCCGTTTCAACTGACCGAGGGGACACGACCTTTGACTGACGCTACGACTGCTCGCCTGAACGATTGGGCGAAGAAGCAGACCGCCGCCGAAGAACTCATTCCGCTAGTCGGACGCCTGTACCGTGAGAACGACGTGCTGCTCACCCTGTTCGGGCGGTCGCTGCTGAATAAGTCGGTGACGGGCATGATCAAGGCGCACCGCTATGCTCGCCACTTCCTCGGCGAAGAGCTCGACATCCAGATCACCCACCGCATCGTCAAGGCGCTGTCGGGGCTCAACCTGGCACCGGCCCGCATCGATCTGGGCCGCCTCATCGAGAAGCTCGATGATCCCAACGCCGATGTCGATGCCTTCCTCGCCTCCGAGCTCGCCGATGTCGTCGAATCTCAGTCCGGCAAGGGCGAGGTCCGCGATATCGTCCTCTACGGCTTCGGTCGCATCGGTCGTCTGCTCGCCCGCATCCTCATCGATCGCGCCGGCGGCACCGGTATGCGTCTGCGTGCGATCGTCGTGCGCCGCAATGGGGAGAACGACATCGTCAAGCGCGCCTCCCTGCTGCGCCGCGACTCGGTCCACGGAGCCTTCGACGGCAGCATCGTCGTCGACGAGGAGAACAGCACCATCCAGGCCAACGGCACCCTCATCCAGGTCATCTACTCGAATGACCCGTCGGAAGTCGACTACACCGCCTACGGAATCGATGACGCCATCATCGTCGACAACACCGGAAAGTGGCGCGACGAAGAGGGCCTGTCCAAGCACCTCGCGTGCCCCGGTGCGTCGAAGGTCCTGCTCACTGCTCCCGGCAAGGGCGATGTGAAGAACATCGTCTTCGGAGTCAACGACGACGCGATCCTCGACACGGACACCATCGTCTCGGCCGCTTCGTGCACGACGAACGCGATCACCCCGGTGCTCAAGGCCATCAACGACAAGTTCGGTGTCCGCAACGGCCACGTCGAGACGGTCCACTCGTTCACGAACGACCAGAACCTCATCGACAACTTCCACAAGGGCTCCCGCCGGGGACGCGCGGCCGGCCTCAACATGGTGCTGACCGAGACCGGTGCCGCCAAGGCCGTGGCCAAGGCTCTGCCGGAGCTGGCCGGGAAGCTCTCGGGCAACGCGATCCGCGTGCCCACCCCGAATGTGTCGATGGCGATCCTCAACCTCAACCTGGACACGGCCACCTCGGTCGACGAGCTCAACACGTTCCTACGCGAAGTGTCGATGCATTCGCCGCTGCGCAACCAGGTCGACTACGTCACCTCCCCCGAGCTCGTGTCCACCGACCTCGTCGGGTCCAAGCGAGCCGGTGTCGTCGACGGTCTGGCCACGATCGTCGACGAGGACCGCGTCGTCGTCTACGTCTGGTACGACAACGAATTCGGCTACTCCTGCCAGGTCGTGCGCTGCGTGGCCAAGATGGCCGACGTCGACGTCCCGGCTTTTCCCTGATATCGATATCGCCGAGGCGGCCCACCGCAACGCTCGGATGAGCGTTCGATAACTGGCTGAGACAGGTGCCCGGAGTCTCACGACTCCGGGCACCTTCGTCATTCACGTCCGTCGCCGTCCCCGCCGGGCCTTGCGCCAGTGGTTCAGCACATGCTCGGCGCCATCCCGCACCCTGGGCCGCATGCCCTCCGCTTCGTGCCGCAACCCCGTGGGAACGGCAGAACCTCCCGCAGGAACGGGAGGTTCTGCCGGTTTCGGGACGTCTGGTCAGCAGCGGGAAGTGTCAATCACTCCGCGGCATCGGACTCCATGGCTTCATGCAGCCAGATCGGCGTGAAACTGGCGAATCGGTCAGCCAGTTCGTCGTCGCTGTCGAGGATGACGGCGAGTCGGTCATCGGCGTTGGCCAGCTCATTCGCCCAGATGGGTCCCAGGCAGGACAGCAGCAGGCAGGCGATGACGACGGCGCCGGCCAGGACCGGCGTCTGAGCCCACAGCAGGATGCCGAACAGGATCCCGATGATGGCGAAGCCGAGGGCCACGGCGAGTCCGGCGTTCCGCGTCCGCGGCGCCTTGGCTCGAGCCGGACGGGTGGCCGCGATCGAATCGAGCACGTCCCGGTTGATCCGCGTCCAGGCGATGATCGCGCCCAGCGCACAGACGATGCCGATCATGATGAGGCTGAATGCCGAGAACAGCAGCACCGCATCGATGTGATCGCCTTGAGCCTGGACGGCGGCACCGAGTCCGGCGACGAGCATCGCCAGGGCGAGCACCAGCATGCTCAGCAGACGGGCACGGCGCACAGCGATGAGTTCGGCGATCACCCTGGCCAGGAACGCCCGCTGCGCCGCAGGGTCGTCGGCCAGGCTCACCGCACGTACCCGAGCTTCTTGTCCACGGTGTGCGGGAACCGCTCTCCGGCCAGATACGCCTCGAACAGGCGATGGAACTGCTCGGCCAGCCGCATTCTCCACCCGTTCGTGTCTCCGCTCATATGCGGGGTGATGATGACATCGTCCATCGCCCACAGAGGATGGTCGGCCGGCAGCGGCTCTTCGTCGAAGACGTCGAGCCCGGCCCCGGCGATCTGCCCGTCGCGCAACGCAGTGACGAGCGCGTCGGTGTCGACGGTGTCTCCGCGTCCGACATTGATGAACACGGCGGTGTCATCCATGGCGGCGAATGCCTCGGCGCCGATGAGCCTCTCGGTCTTCTCCGTCAGCGGTGCGATGTCGATGACCCAGTCGAATCCGGCCACATGCTGGGGCAGGGCGGCGGAGTCGATGACCTCACCGAAGTCGGGGTCGCCGCTGCGGGCGCGCGACCCGGCTCCGGTGACCTCGATGTCGACGGCCGTCAGCAGGCGGGCGATGCCCCGGCCGATCGCACCGGTGCCGACGATGAGCGCCTTGGTGCCGGCGATATCGCGGGTCGACCGGCGGTTCCACTTCCCCTCCGCTTGGTCGTTCAGCGAGCCGATCGAGCTCTTCGCATGCATGAGGATGTAGCTGAGGACGAACTCGGCGATCGGGCGGTCGAAGATCCCCCGGGCGTTCGTCACCGTCACCGGCGAGTCGACGAGCTCATCGAAGAGGAGCGAATCGACGCCCGCCGCGGCGGCATGGACCCAGTCGAGCCGGTCGGCATGTGCATAGGCATCCTTGAGTGCGGTGGAGAAGAAATCCCACATCAGCAGCACATCGGTGCCGGGCAGCGCCTGGGACAGGGTCGACGCCTCGGCGATGCGCAGTTCGATCCCGTCCCGCTCCCCCAGATCAGTGATCAGCTCGGGGATCTCGGTCCCGGGTGCGTTGAGTATGGTCAGTACCGTCATTCCTCGGCTCCTTGGACAGTGGGCTTTCTGCCACACTAACCGATGAAGCCTCGACCGGGGTGGAAACCGACGCGGACACGGCCCCCGCATTCTCTGCTGCGACGTCGAGGTTCTCCCGCTTCGCCGGTTCGTTCTTCAGCGTCTGCGCCAGCGGAGTGTTGGGCAGGAAGCAGAGGAAGACGAAACCGAGGACCGCCAGCGGAGCCACCCACAGGAACAGGGGCACGAGGGCATCGTTGTAGGAGGTGATGATGAGCGAATGCATCGGCTCCGGCAGCTTCGACACGATCTCCGGGGTCAGCCCGGTCGAGGAGACCTTGGGCATGTGACCCTGCGGGGAGGCCTTGGCGATCTCCGTGATTCCGGACTTGATGTTGTCCATCAGCCGCTGGGTGAACACGGAACCGATGAAGGCCATGCCCAAGGTGGCGCCGACCTGTCGGAAGTAGTTGTTCGAGGCGGTCGCGGTGCCGACCATGGACACCGGGAAGGCGTTCTGGACGACGAGGACGAGAGTCTGCATGCTCAAGCCCAGTCCGAGTCCGAGCAGCGCCAGGCAGCCGATGGTCTCCCAGGCCGAGCTCTCGGCCTTGAGCTGGGAGAGCAGGACGAGTGCGGCGGCCATGATGAGGATGCCGGTCAGCGGGTACTTCTTGTACTTGCCGGTGCGGGAGACGATGAATCCGACGAGCGTCGACGACACGAGCATGGTGCCCATCATCGGCACCATCATCAGTCCCGCGACGGTGGCATCGATGCCGTGGACCATCTGCAGGTAGGTGGGCATGTAGGAGAGCACACCGAACATGCCGATGCCGACGAAGAGACCGGCGATCGTGCACAAAAGGAAGTCGCGATTGGCGAACAGGTGCATCGGAATGACCGGCTCGCTGACCTTGAGTTCGACGAAGACGAAGGCGACTGCGGCGATGATTCCGGTGACGATAAGCCCGTTGATCTGCCATGATCCCCATTCGTAGTCGTGTCCGCCCCAAGCGGAGGTGAGCACGATGCAGGAAGTCACGATGGACACGAGCGCCATGCCGATGACATCGATCTTCGGACGCTTGCCTGCGCCCTTGTCATGCTTGGGCACCTTGAGGAACACGGCGGCGGCGATGAGGGCGATGATGCCCAGAGGGAAGTTGATGGCAAACGCCCAGCGCCAGCCGGGTCCTTCGGTCAGCCAGCCGCCGATGAGCGGTCCGGCCACGGACGACACGGCGAAGGCCGAGCCCATGATGCCCATGTACTTGCCGCGTTCGCGGGCGGGGACGACGGAGGCGATGATCGACTGTGAGAGGATCATCATTCCGCCGCCGCCGATGCCCTGGAGCACGCGGCCGAGGATCAGCGTCGACATCTCGTTCGCGATCAGGGCGAAGACCGATCCCAGCAGGAAGCAGCAGATGGCGAACATGAACAGCGGTTTGCGTCCGAACAGGTCACCGACCTTGCCGTAGACGGGCATCATGATCGTCGAGGCGAGCATGAACGCGGTGGAGACCCACAGCATCTGGTCGACGCCGTCGAGTTCGCCGACGATGGTCGGCAGCGCGGTCGCCAGCACCGTCTGGTTGAGGGAGAACATGAACATCGCGATCATCAGGCCCACGAAGAGCAGAATGATCGCCGAGGTGGCCATCGGCTCGGTCTGTGCGTCGGGTCCCGCGGGTGCTGAGTTCTTCGAGGTGGTTGCCGTCATCGCCTTCTCATCGGTTTCGTGGTTGCTTCTCATCACAGCTTTCGTCATTGCAGTCGGTCCAGTACCTTGCGGAACAGGCTCAGGGAGTCTTCGAAGATCGCTTGGGTTCCGCCTTTGCCCTCGACCGCTTCGGGATCGGCTTTGATCGTCTGTCCCGCATGGTTGAGCGGGACGCGGCAGAGCTGGGTGAGCATCCGCGCGCTGCGCCAGGCGGACTCCTCGGAGGAGAACTCCTGGCCGAGGTGGCGCAGTCGCTCAAGCACGTGAGAGGTGACGATCTCTTCGAGTTCTTCTGCCCGGTCGAAGCTCTTGCTCACGAGTTCCGGGTAGAGAGCGAAGAGGCGGCGGCGCCGAGCCGGAAGTTTGGGATCGACGGAGCCGACGAGCAGCGCTTCGCGGACGAAGCGCGCCGTGTCCTCGGCCAGCGTGTCGAGCCCGGCAGGGCTGTGGACGTAGTCGAAGGCGAGGCCCTCATCGACGCTGACCTCGGATCCGAGGCCGACGATCGCGTCCTCTTTCGTCTCGAAGTAGTTGAAGAAGGTGCGTGTGGACACCCCCGCGTCGGCGGCGATCGTCGCCACGGTGGCACAGGCCAGGCCGTCTTCGAGGACGCGGGTGATCGCCGCCTCGTGGAGGGCGCTGCGGGTCAGCCGCGCCTTTTTCGAGCGCAGGGATTCATCAACGGGCATACGTCCATTTTGCACCAGGTGCAAACTTTCACCAAATGCAAATCTGCAATTGTGCACTATTTCACTGTGTGCAGTGTTCTACATCAGCGTCCTCAGCCTCGCCCGGTGCTGCTCGAGGGTCTGCAGCTGGCCGAGCAGTGCAGCCTGGCCTGCTCCGTCGGCCGTGTCCTGGCGCTGCAGGCGAGAGTGGAGTTCCTTGGCGATGCGTTCGAGGTCGTAGTCGAAGAGGCGGGCGACGATGCCGCGGGCGAACCGGTCGATCCCGTCCCCTTCGATCACCGGCAGCGGGGTCACGAGCAGCTGAGCCACATAGGGTCTGAGGTCCTCGGCAGCGGCGTCGAGGACGCGCTCGGCCCATTTCGACTGGGCGGGGCCGGCGGCACCCAGTCCCCCGGCTTGTCCGATCGCGTCCTGGATCCGCCGGTAGCCGGGGTGTTCGAAGGCCTTCGCGGACAGCGAGTCGAAGAGCTTCGCATTCACCACTTCCGGATGTTGAAGGGCGACCATGAGGGCGCCCTTCTCCGTCTTCAGCCGGGCAGGGCTGATCGGGGCCGAGAGGTTCGAGACGTCGGGGCGTTCCTCGTAGACGTATTCCAGGCCGCGTTCGTCGGAGGCCTCGCCCGCCGAGGCGGGCCCGGGCTCGCGTGCGCCCCCGGACGGGGCGTGCCCCGGTCCGGTTCCGGCACCGGACCCTGACCCCGAACCGGGTACGGCTGACGTCGAGGGTGCGGGCGCGGTCGGCGTCGGCGGCGGACCGTCGCGATATGACGACTGACGGGCGGGCGCCTCGGCGGGCCGTCTGTTCTGCTTCGGCTGGCGAGCGGCGGTGCGGACCGCCGCCTCCACCTCATCGATGTCGACGCCGATGCGGCCGGCGACGAACCGGTAGTAATGCGAAAGACTGTTTCGGTCGCGGACGTCGGTGAGCACCTCGGCGGCGGCGCGGACCGCGGAGATCCGACCTTCGACGGTGTCGAGGTCGAAGCGGGCGATCGCGGTGGTGATGACGAATTCGAAGAGCGGCTTGCACCCGTCGATGAGTTCGCGCAGGGCCGCGTCGCCCTTCCTCATCCGCAGGTCACAGGGGTCGAGGCCGTCGGGTTCGACGGCGACGAAGGTCTGGGCGCTGAACAGGCTCTCGAATTCGAAGGCCTTGAGCGCAGCCTTCTGACCGGCGGCGTCGCCGTCGAAGGTGAAGATCACCTGCCCGGTCGGGTCGTCGCCGAGGAGGCGGCGGATGATCTTCACGTGTTCGGCGCCGAAGGCCGTACCGCAGGTGGCCACGGCCTGGTCGACTCCGGCGAGGTGGGCGGCCATGACATCGGTGTAGCCCTCGACGACGACGACGCGCTTGGTCTTCGCGATCGACTTCTTCGCCAGATCGAGGCCGTAGAGGACCTGGTTCTTGTGGTACAGCGCGGTCTCCGGAGTATTGAGGTACTTCGGCCCCTTGTCATCGTCATAGAGTCGGCGGGCGCCGAAGCCGATGGTCCGGGCGGTCATGTCCTTGATCGGCCAGATCACCCGACCGCGGAACCGGTCGTAGATTCCGCGTCCGCCCTCGCTGGCCAGGCCGCCGGCGAGGATCTCCTCATCGGTGAATCCGGCCCTGCGCAGGTGTGTCGTCAGTCCATCCCAGGATTTCGGGGCGAAGCCGATGCCGAAGACTCGGCTCGACTCCGCGGGGAAGCCGCGGCCAGTGAGGAATTCGCGACCGATCTGCCCGGCTTCGGATTCCAGCGCCTGGGCGAAGAAGCGCCCGGCGACTTCGTGCATCTCCAGCAGTCGCTGCCTGCGGCTGGCCTGTTCCCGGTCGGGGCCCTTCCCGTCCTCGTAGCGCAGGTGCATTCCGGCCTTGCCGGCCAGGGTCTCGACGGCTTCGACGAAGCTGAGCTGTTCGACCTTCTGCAGGAAGGTGAATACGTCGCCGGATTCACCGCAGCCGAAGCAGTGGTACATCCCGACCTGGGGGCGCACCGTGAACGAGGGAGTCTTCTCGTCGTGGAACGGGCACAGGCCCTTGAGCGATCCGATGCCTGCGGTCTTGAGGGTGACGAATTCCCCGATCACCTCGTCGATGCGGGTGCGGCTGCGCAGTTCGTCGATGTCCTCGCGCTTGATGAGTCCGGCCATGGTCTAGAGCCGATCCCCCGCTCCGGCGTTGAGGTGATGGTAGAGGGCCCAGGCGGAATGGTCGGTCAGGGAGGCGATCTGGTCGACGATGACGCGCCGCCGTGCGGAGTCGTCGGCGGCCTCGGCGTGGTCGGCGCGGAACATCGGATCGAGTTTGTCCGGTGACTGCGAGTACCATTCGGCGAGTTCGTTGATGACTGCCGCCTGGATGTCATGGAGTCGCAGTCGATCCTCGGCGACCATCACCGTCAGCGTCGCCATGCCCTTGAGCACGGCGATCTCGACGGTGGTCGTCTCGGGCACGACGAGTGAGGCGGAGTACCGGGCGAGGGGTTCCCACCCGAATTCCTCACGGGTCGCGGATTCCGCGGCCCCGACGAAGCGCCCGATGAGCTGACTGGTCATGTGCTTGAGACCGGCCTGGGCCCGACGGGATCCGTCGAAGGCCTCCTTGGGCCAGTAGGCGGCCGCCTGCAGGCGGCCGAGCGCCTTGTCCATCTCCGCATCGGTGGTCTCCGGCAGATACCACTGACGGGTGATGTCGAAGAGTTCGGTCCGACGGTCGTCGGCGGTGAAGTAGGCGAGGTCGAGGTGGCCCGCGACGATGGCATCCTCGACGTCGTGGACGGAGTACGAGATGTCGTCGGCCAAGTCCATGACCTGGGCTTCGATGCATCTCTGGCCGTTGTCGATGCCGTCGCGGTAGAAGTCGAAGACAGCACGGTCGTCATCGTAGACACCGAATTTGCGCACTCCGGAGTCACGGCGACCGGCCGTGGCTTCGGCCCGCGGCCACGGGTACTTCGTCAGTGCGTCGAGGCTGGCGCGGGACAGGTTGAGACCGGCCGGTCGGCCGTCGTCGGCGATGACCTTCGGTTCGATGCGCGTGACCAGGCGCAGGGTCTGGGCGTTGCCTTCGAAGCCGCCGATGTCGGCGCACAGGGCATCGAGGATCGTCTCTCCGTGGTGGCCGAAGGGCGGGTGTCCGAGGTCGTGGGACAGGCAGGCGGTGTCGACGATATCGGGATCGCACCCGAGGTAGCGGGCGAGTTCGCGTCCGACCTGGGCCACCTCGAGGGAGTGGGTGAGGCGGGTGCGGACGAAATCGTCCGTGCCCGGGGACACGACCTGGGTCTTCGCGCCGAGGCGGCGCAGGCCCGAGGAATGGAGGACGCGGGCACGGTCGCGCTGGAAGGCCGAACGTCGTGGATTCTTCGCCGGTTCGCTCACCCACCGCTCCTCGTCCCAGGGCGAGTAGACCGCCACGGTACCCGTCCGCACCGAGGTGTGCGGGTGAGTGTCGAAGGGCATTCTCATCCTCCTGAGATGTCGAGTTCGGCCTCCGACAGCAGCGACTTCCCGCTGGGATCGAAGATGCGGGAGTCCAGCCAGCCTTCGGGCAGGTGCGGCTTCTTCGGCCGGGTGGTGCGGCCGCGGGACCCTTCGGCGGCTGCTCCCGGATAGGGGGCGTCCTTGTCGAGCTGGTCGAGCAGTCCGGCAAGTTCCTCGAGGAAGGAGACCATGGCCAGCTGACTGCGCAGCTCTCCTCCGACGGGGTAGCCCTTGAAGTACCAGGCGATGTGTTTGCGCAGGTCACGGACGCCGAGGAATTCGTCCTCGAAGTGATCGACGAGGTATTCGCCGTGTTTGTACACCGCGCGCGCCACCTCGGCGAGACCGGGACGGTGGCGTTCGTCGCTGCCGTTCAGCGCGTTCGCGAGGTCACCGAACAGCCACGGCCGCCCCTGACAGCCGCGCCCGATGACGACGCCGTCGCAGCCGGTCTTGGCCATCATGTCCAGGGCATCCTCGGCGGCGAAGATATCCCCGTTGCCGAGCACCGGTACGGTGTCGCCGAGGTGGTCCTTGAGCCGGGCGATCGCGTCCCAGTCCGCGGTCCCCGAGTAGAGGTCCGCGGCGGTGCGGCCGTGCAGGGCGACGGCGGCGACGCCGGCGTTGCGAGCGGTTTCGGCGGCGTCGAGGAAGGTCGTGTGGTCGGCGTCGATGCCCTTGCGCATCTTCACCGTCACGGGCACGTCCCGGCGGGCCGCCTCGGTGACGGCCGTGGTGACGATGGAGGTGAACAGGTCCTGTTTCCACGGCAGCGCGGAGCCGCCGCCCTTGCGGGTGACCTTGGGTACGGGGCAGCCGAAGTTGAGGTCGATGTGATCGGCCCGGTCCTCCTCGACGAGCATCCGCACGGCCTGGCCCATGGTCACCGGGTCGACTCCGTAGAGCTGGACGGAGCGCGGGGTCTCATACGGTTCGTGGTGGATGATGCGCAGCGTCTTCGGATTGCGCTCGACCAGCGCCCGGGTGGTGACCATTTCGGTCACGTACAGGCCGGCTCCGTATTCGCGGCACAGGCGGCGGAAGGCGGTGTTCGTGATTCCGGCCATGGGCGCGAGCACGACGGGCGAGGACAGCTCGATCGGCCCGATGCGCAGGGCTGTTTCGGGCGTCGGGGATGCGGTTTCTGGGGCAGGGCTGATGACACTCACGCAACCATTATCCCAGTCAAGTCAAAATCGCACATTCGCCTGCTTCTCCTCACCTGTTCACGCCCGGAATCCGTGCCGCTGCGGACGCGCTCCTCCCCCGTAGCGTCGACTCATATGTTCACATCAACTGATTCGGAGCGCAGAAATTCCCGCACGTCCCATTCGGTGTCGACGGAGAGTTCGGAGGCGAGTCGGTCGTCGTGGGTGACGATCACCATCGCACCGCCGAATCCTTCGAGAGCGGTCACCAGCGCTTCGAGCGATGACAGGTCGAGATTGTTGCCCGGTTCGTCGAGGATGAGCAGCTGCGGCGCCGGATCCTGGAGGAGTCCTGAAGCCAAGGCGACGCGGAAGCGCTCCCCACCCGACAGGGTCGAACAGATCTGGCCGGTGCGTCCGGCGCGCAGTCCCATGGCCGCGAGCACTTCGCGGACGCGGTGCGGGTCGAGCTGCGGATTGCCCGATCGCACCGCTTCCATCACCGTCAGCTCTCCCGGCAGTCGGTACTGCTGGTCGAGGTGGGCTGTCGGGGCGGCGACGGTGATGTCGAGGTCGCCGAAGAGTTCGGCGACCGGCGGGCCGCCGCTGTCCGCAGCACGGTCATCCGCGGCGCCACCGTCTGAGGCACGGCCGTCCGCGGCCGCCAGGATCGCCGCCAGCAGGGTCGATTTCCCGGCCCCGTTCGGTCCGGTCAGTCGGATCCGTTCCGGCCCGACGATCGTCTGTGGTCGCTCGGACTTCGCCGAGGCGGCTGTGGAGATCTCGAGGACCCGCTTGGTCGAATGGACCTGGGTGTCGGGCAGGTCGAGGCGGACGCTCGATGTCCGACGCAGGGCATCCTTGGCAGCGGTGAGTTCGTCCCAGGCCGCCGCCTCGTCGGCGGCTTTGTCGCCACGCCGTTTGGCCGCTGACTTCTCGGCGAAGTTCGTCAGCCCGTTCATGACGATCTTCGGTCGACGTTTGCTCTCCTTATCCCTCTTGGCTTTCCGGTCGGCTCGTGCGAGCTTCGTCTCCAGTTCGATCCGCTGTAGCTTTTCGACCTCGTGGGACTTCTTCGCATCGGTGACCTTCTGCTGCTTGGCTTCCTCTTCAGCGGCGACCATGGCTTCGTAGTCATCGAAGTTCCCTCCGTAGACGCGCAGCCGGTCGGTCATCTCGATGATCGAGTTCATCTGGGTCAGCAGAGTTCGGTCGTGGGAGATGACGAGGGTCGGTCCGCGGCGTTCCGTGAGCAGCGTCGTCAGCAGCGCCGCCCATCCTCGTCGAGGTTGTTGCTCGGTTCGTCGAGGATCAGCCAGGCGTCGCCGACCAGTGCCGCTCGGGTCAGTCCGATGCGTGTGGCCTGTCCGCCGGAGAAGCTGCTCAGACTCCGGTCGAGATCGCTCACATTCAGCTGCAGCCCGAGTTCGGACAGCGCCGCCAGGGCTCGCGCTTCGATGTCCCAGTCATCGCCGATGAGGTCGAAGTCGGCGCCAGTCGCTTCTCCGGCCAGGGCGCGGCCCAGCGCTTGTCGAACGGAGGCGATGTCCAATGCGGAATCGACCCGCTGCGTGGAATGCGGCAGCAGCTGGTCGATGTAGACGGCGCCATCGGCACCCGTGACGGTTCCTGACGAGGCTCGCAGTCGACCGGCGAGGATGCGGGCGAAGGTGGATTTGCCGATTCCGTTGTCGCCGACCAATCCGACGAGGTCAGCAGGGATGGTGGCGGTGAGTCCGGAGAAGATCTCGGTATCGTCGCCGAGGCGGTAGTCCAGTTCGGAGACAGTGATGGCTGTGGGCATGAGGGTCCTCATTTCGTGTACGCAGAAGCGCTGCGGGCCCGTGGCACCCGCAAGTCACGGTATGAGGATTCACTTCACTTGAGCGACGTCCTTGATCGGAAATGAGACATTCCCATGATTGCCGAGGCGATACGTCCGGTCAACCCCACCCCTTCTTGCTACCTGACGGCGGCCCAGCAACCTGGCGCGAGGTTGTTGGGCCGCCGTCAGGTAGCAATAAGGGGTGGGGCGGGTTCAGACGATGATGAGCATGAGTTCGGCGGGTTCGTCGTGGGGGTTGGCCAATTGATGCGGCACGTCGCCGGGAGCTTGGGCGCAGTCGCCGGCATGCAGGGTCGTACGACGGTCGATGGTGACGATCTCGATGCTGCCCTTGAGGACGAAGAAGCTCTCCCGCGATCCGCTGCGGTGCGCGGCGAAAGCCGAGGTCTCGCTGCGCGGGTCGAGGCGGTAGTGGACGACGTCCATGTTCTCGATCGCCGACGGCAGATCCCGGCGCCAGACCCCTTTCCCGAAGGTCGAGGACGTGGGGATCGCCTCGCTGCGGGTGATGGTGACTTCCGGCGCGGCCAGCAGTTCGCCGACGTCGACGCCCAGGGCACGGGAGAGTCCCATGGCATTCGAGACCGATGTGTCCTGCTCTCCTCGTTCGATCTTCGACAGAGCGGCGCGGGACAGTCCGGCCCGAACCGCGAGTTCGTTGAGGGTGAGGTTGTTGAACTTGCGCCGTGCTCTGATGCGGACGCCGAAGACACGTGCGCCGAGATCCTCTTCTTTCACCATTGGAGCATCATATTCTATTCTTGGATCATAGAATCGCATCTCACAAAGGAAACTTGACTCCATGGCGGCAGTGCTGGCTCTCACCCCGATCCTCATTGCCATCCTCCTGCTCCTGTTCAAGCAGAGTTCCTGGGTCGCGGCCCTGGCCGGAACGGTGCTCGCGGCCGGCCTCGTCGCCGTCGCCTTCCCCACCCCCGCCTCGGTGCTGGTGGAATCGGGGATCGGCTACTTTCCGCTCATCTTCGAGGTCGCGCTCATCCTGCTCTTCGGCATGCTGCTCGCCCGGCTGCTCGAGTCCGCCGGCTCGATGTCGCAGATCTCGTCCTGGGTCGAATCCCTGTCGCCGGGGCGACCGCTCGGGGTCGCGCTCGTCGTGTTCGGGATCGTGCCCTTCGCGGAGTCGGTCACCGGCTTCGGCATCGGCGTCACCGTCGGGGTGCCGATCCTCACCCACCTCGGGTGCACTCTGCGGCAGTCGGCGATCCTCGGCCTCCTCGGCCTCATCGCCGTTCCGTGGGGCGCCCTGGGTCCGGGCACTACCGTCGCGGCGGCGCTGGCGGGACTCGACGTCGACGAGCTCGGTCTGGCCACGGCGTGGATCAATGCGATTCCGGTGATCATCGTCGCGATCGCCGTGGTCGCGATCATGCGACCGTCCGCCGCCTCGGCGCTGGGGATCATCGGTGCCGGCGCACTCATGTGGGCGGGGATCCTCGCCTCCAGCTACGTCATCGGTATGGCCCCCTCGGGGATCATCGGATCACTCATCGTCATCCTCGTCGTCGGTGCGCTGTTCATGATCCGCAAACGGACCACGGGGCTGACGCGCAGCCTCGGCGTGGCGGTTCTGCCCTACGGGGTGCTCACGATCGGACTGCTGTTGGCTCGCACCCTGCATTCGGCACTGCCCTCGGCTGTCACGCAGATCATCGCCTCTCCCCCGTTCTGGCTGGCGGCCGCCTGCCTCATCGCCGCGATCACTGTCGAGGGCAGGCGCACCGTCTCCATCGCGGCCGTGCGCTCCTGGGTTCCCATCGGGGTGGGCACGGCCGCGTTCATGCTCATGGGCTGGATCATGACGACGACGGGAATGAGCGAGGCGATCGGCGGACTGCTGCCGGCAGGGCTCGTTCTGCTCACTCCGTGGCTGAACTCCATCGGCGCGGTGCTCACCGGGTCGAACACGGGGGCGAACTCGATGTTCACCGGCACCCTGACCGCCGTCGCCGCTTCGTCTCACGTCTCGGCACTGCCGGTGGTCGCGGCCGGAAACGCGGCCGGTTCATTGGCGGCCCTCGCTGCTCCTCCCCGGGTGGCCATGGCCGTGCAGATCGCGGATTCGTCGGCGGCCGCCTCGGCGCGGGACATCTCCTGGGTGCAGGGCCGGGCGCTCGCGGTGGCCGGGATCAACGCCCTGGCCCTCGGCCTGTGGATCCAGTTCTTCGCCTGAGGGTCGTTCGGTGCGCGTCTCAGACGCGGATGATCTCACGGGGGAAGTTCGTGAACGGCTCGCAGCCGGTGTCGGTGATGAGCACCGGTTCGGACAGTTCGATTCCGTAGCCGTTCATCCACATTCCGCCGATGAGGTGGAAGGTCATTCCCGCTTCGAGGATCTGGTCGTCCTCGGTGCGGATCGAGATCGTCCGCTCGCCCCAGTCGGGCGGGTAGCCGATCCCGATCGAGTACCCCAGGCGGCTGGGTTTTTCGAGCCCTGACAGAGCCAGCACCCGATTCCAGGTGCGGGCGAGTTCCGCGGTGGGCACCTCGGGAGCGGCAGCGTCGAGGACTGCCGACAACGCCTCGGCGACGACCCCCTCGAGGCGGACGAGCTCCTGCTTCGGCTTACCGGTCACAGCCGTCCTGGCCAGGGGGACATGGTAGCGGCGGTGGACTCCGGCGAGTTCGATGCTCACCGATTCATCGCGCTCGAACGTCCGGTCGGTCCAACTCAGGTGCGGTGTGTCCGCACTTTCGCCGGTGGGCATGAGCGGCACGATCGAGGGATAGTCACCCCAGATTCCGTCACCGCCTCCGGTCTGGGCCTCGGAGATCGCCGCGGCCACCTCGTTCTGGCCGACACCGACGCCGATTGTGCCCAGCGCCGCATCCATGGCCGCGGTGGTCACTTTTGCGGCCTTGCGCATGAGCTCGATCTCGGCCGGGGATTTGACCGCGCGGATCCAGTTGACGAGTTCGAAGCAGTCGACGAGGCGCCATTCGGGCACCCCGTTGACGAGTGCTCGGAAGCCTCGCGGGGAGAAGAAGTGCGAGTCCATCTCGACGCCGACGGGCATGGTCGAGGCACGGGCGACCTCCCACCGCTGGCGCAGGGCGAAGGCGACCCAGTCGAAGGGGTGGATATGGGGCCTCTGCACATAGCGTTCGGGGTAGCCGACGATGTCTTCGGGCGGCAGCCATGAGGTGTGCGAGGCTCCGCGGGCGTCCATATCGCGCATGAACAGCGTCATGGGCCCCGAGGAGGGCACGAAGAGCAGCTGCGGGGTGTAGAAGGACCACGCGTTGTATCCGGTGAGGTAGTAGATGTTCGCCGGGTCGGTGACGATGAGCGCGGCCAGGCCCTGGTCGAGCATGCGATTGCGCACCGAGGCGATCCGACCGAGGTATTCCTCGGCGCTGAACGACAGTTCGTTCGCGCCGATCGTGTCGACCTCGCCGGGAACGGGCTGCGGGCGGGCTTTGACCTCTTTGCCGGCCTGCCCCTGCTCGGCTCCGGGACGCATCCCGTACACATCCGGGCGATTATCCTCGCCGCCGTAGAACAGCTCACCCTCATTCATGATCCCAGTGTGGTGACCCCGCTCACATACTGTCAATCACTGCCGCCGCGCGTGTTGCCGACGGTCCGCCGATCCGCGCGTCGGCGCGGATCCGCGCGCTCTCGCAACGACGATTCGCAGTGCTCCTCAACCGGGATTCGGATGGCCGCCGACAGCGGGCCCCAGCGATCCCCGAACGACCGACCCGGTCGGTCCGCGCACGGCGGACCCGGGCGCTCGGCGCACAGCCGATTCGAACGGTCACCACCGGCGGATCCGGGCGGCCGCGGAAACGGCACTCGGCACGGATACCCGTCGGCCACCTCGGCGATCTCTGACGAATCCAGAACCAAACAATTTCAGTTTCGACGGAATCCGCAAGCGAAACAGCGCATTTCAGCAGATTCGGTGATAGATTGTCCTGAGACGCACATCACGGAGGTGAAGAATGGACCCGCTCCTGCCGAACGGCAGCGGTTCCCGACTGGGGAACCTCGACGAGAAGTCCAAGGCGATCATCGTCGAACTGCAGCACGACGGACGGAAGTCCTATTCGGCCATCGGCAAGTCCGTCGGCCTGTCCGAGGCCGCCGTGCGCCAGCGGGTGTCACGGCTCATCGAGTCGGGTGTCATGGAGATCGTCGCCGTGACCGACCCGCTGAGTCTGGGATTCGCCCGGCAGGCGATGGTGGGGCTGAAGGTCCGCGGGGACATCTCCGCGGTCGCCGAGCAGCTGCACGACTACGACGAGATCGACTACCTCGTCGTCACCGCCGGTTCGTTCGACCTGCTGGTCGAGATCGTGTGTGAATCGGATCGGCATCTGATCGAGTTCGTCAATGAGGAGCTCCGCTCGATCGATGCCGTCGTGGATACGGAGCTCTTCATGTACCTCTCACTCGAAAAGCAGAAATACAACTGGGGGACGCGATGACAGAGAATGTCACCAGGGCCGGCACTCCTTATCAGGATGCCATCCGCAACAACGTGTGGATGCACATGTCACCACACCAAGCACTGTTCAACGGTGGTGAGGCGCCGGTCATCGTACGCGGCGAGGGCCACCACATCTTCGACGACAAGGGCAAGAAGTACCTCGACGGTCTCGCCGGCCTGTTCACCGTCCAGGTGGGTCACGGTCGTGAGCAGATCGCGAAGGCGATGTACGACCAGACACTGAAGCTGCCGTTCATGCCGCTGTGGTCGTATGCCCACCCGCAGGCGATCGAGGTCTCGGAGCGTTTGGCCAGCTATGCGCCGGGCGATCTCAACCGGGTCTTCCTCACCTCCGGCGGCGGCGATTCGGTCGAGTCGGCGATGAAGCTGGCGAAGAACTACTTCAAGCTCGTCGGCAAGCCCGGCAAGCACAAGATCATCTCGCGGGCCACCGCCTACCACGGCACCCCGCACGGCGCGCTGTCGGTGACCTCGCTGCCGGGTCTGCGTGAGCAGTTCGCTCCGCTGGTCCCCGGGGCGCACAAGGTGCCGAACACGAACTTCTACCGGGCACCGGAGCACCTCGCCCACGATGAGAAGGCCTTCGGCCGCTGGGCCGCCGACCGCATCGGTGAGGCCATCGAGTTCGAAGGTGCCGACTCCGTGGCCGCCGTCTTCCTCGAGCCCGTGCAGAACTCCGGCGGCTGCTTCCCGCCGCCTCCCGGATACTTCGAACGGGTCCGCGAGATCTGCGACGAGTACGATGTGCTGATGGTCTCGGACGAGACGATCTGCGCCTATGGTCGCATCGGCGACATGTTCGCCTGCAACGACTTCGGCTATGTTCCCGACATCATCACCTCGGCCAAGGGCATCACCTCCGGCTATGCACCGCTGGGCGCGATGATCGCCTCCGATCGTCTCTTCGAGCCCTTCGGTCCCGGCGGCGATGAGACCTTCTACCACGGCTACACCTTCGGCGGTCATCCCGTCGCCTGTGCCGCCGCGATGGCGAACTTCGACGTCTTCGAAGAGGAGAAGCTGGGCGACCACGTGCACGAGAACGCTGCGGCGTTCAAGTTCACGCTCGAGAAGCTCAAGGACCTGCCGATCGTCGGTGACGTCCGCGGTGAGGGATTCTTCTACGGAATCGAACTCGTCAAGGACAAGGACACGAAGGAGTCGTTCACCGAGGAGGAGGAGTCCGAGCGGATTCTCAAGAACTTCGTCTCGGCGAAGATGTACGACAGCGGTCTGTACTGCCGCGCCGACGACCGCGGCGACCCGGTCATCCAGCTCTCGCCTCCGCTGACCGTCGGTCAGAACGAGTTCGACGAGATGGAGCAGATCATCCGCGGCGTCCTCCAGGAAGCCTGGACAATGTTCTGACCCCAATTGCTACCTGACGGCGGCTCAGCAACCTCGCGCGAGGTTGCTGAGCCGCCGTCAGGTAGTTCTAGGGCGAAGTTCAGCGGTTCTGGTCGCGCTCACGGGTCTCGCGACGAGTCAGCGGGGGCCGGTCCCCCGCGACGCCGTCGGCCGTGATCGCGCCGGACGCGGCAACGGATCCTGTGGGCCGCCTCGGCGGGCGAACTCCCGATTTCACGACGAGGACGCCGAGACCGGTCGTCAGTGGAATCGCGACGACCAGCCCGATCGAACACACGAGGATGCTCACCACCTCCACCGACATGTCCCCGAGCGTGAACGTGTCGATCAGCGGCTGATCGTGAGCGGAGACGATGATGAGCGTCATCAGCGCCGAACCCACATACGCGAACGTGATCGTATAGACGGTCGAGGCGATATGGTCCCGGCCGATGCGCATCGCCCGAGCGAACAGCTGCGCAGGCTTCATCTCAGGAGCGGCGGCTGCCAGCTCCCACACCGCCGAGGCCTGTGTGATCGTGACGTCGTTGAGCACCCCGAGTCCGGTGATGAGGATCGCACACACGATGATGTCGGTCATCCCCAGATCGGTCGTGTCGACCAGCAGATACCCGTCCTCCGAATAGGCGATGCCCAGATTCGCCCACGACGTCATCCACGCGCCGAGGATGCCCGTGATGACGATGCCGAGCACCGTTCCGAACAGCGCCGTCGACGTCCGCGTCGAGATTCCGTGCGCAAGGTAGAGGGCGATGACCATGATCAGGCTCGCCGAGATCATCGCCACCAGCAACGGGGGTTTGCCGTCGAGCATGGCCGGGAGCATGAAAACGAACAGCACAGCACCGGCGAACCCGAGTCCGATCAGTGCGCGCAGGCCCCGCAGACCGGCGACGAGGAGGACGACGACCGCGTAGAGGATCGCCACGGCCAGCATCGGAACGTTGCGGTCGAAATCGATGAACACGTAGTCGGTGCCCATCTCCTCCCGGTCCGGCGACTGCGTGAAGTCGAGGACCTTGATCGTGTCCCCGACGTCGACGCCGGCTTCGACCGCGTCTGGGGTGACGTACAGGCTGCCTTGGCGCCCGTTCGCTTCGACGGTGTAGGTCGTGCAGTCGGCCTGCACCATCGGGTCCGTCTCCCCGGGGTCGCAGTCCGAGGCGTCGACGGCGGTGACGGTGACCTTCGTATCGGTGGTGCCCTCGGCCGTGTTCGTCGTCGGCCCACCTCCGGGCAGCTCCTTGTCCGGTCCTGATGGCCACAGCACGAACAGTCCGGCGATCGTGGCCACGATGAGCGGGATGAGGCAGGCGAGCATGATCAGACGAACCCTCGGCGAGGCCTTCGGTTCGCGATGGGACGTCATATGCATGGCGGTCCTTCAGGCGCGGTTGGCCGTTCTCAGGACTACCTGACGGCGGCCCAGCAACCTCGCGCCAGGTTGCTGGGCCGCCGTCAGGTAGTAATTGGGGTCAGGCACCGGCGAGGTTTTCGGCCAGGTAGTTCTCCACCTGGTCGATGCTCACGCGTTCCTGGCTCATATCATCACGCTTGCGGATCGTCACGGCCTGGTCATCGAGAGTGTCGAAGTCGACGGTGATGCACAGTGGGGTGCCGATCTCGTCCTGGCGACGGTAGCGGCGTCCGATGGCGCCGGCATCGTCGAAGTCGATGTTCCAGCGTCGACGCAGGCGGGCAGCCAGATCCTTGGCCGCAGGGGTGAGCTTCTCGTTGCGGCTCAGCGGCAGCACCGCGGCCTTGACCGGAGCCAGGCGCGGATCGAGCTTGAGGACGACGCGCTTGTCGACTCCGCCCTTCGTGTTCGGCGCCTCGTCCTCGCTGTAGGCCTCGACGAGGAATGCCATCATCGACCGGGTCAGACCGAAGGAGGGTTCGATGACATACGGGGTGTAGCGGTCGCCGCTGGCCTGATCGAAGTACTGCAGCTTCGCTCCCGAGACCTCGGTGTGAGTGCCGAGGTCGTAGTCGGTGCGGTTGGCCACACCCATCAGCTCGCCCCATTCGGAACCCTGGAAGCCGAAGCGGTATTCGATGTCGATGGTGCCGGCCGAGTAGTGCGCACGGTCCTCGGCGGGAACGTCGAGGCGACGCACGTTGTCCTCGGAGATGCCGAGGTCGAGGAACCAGGACCAGCAGTCTTCGACCCACTGCTTGTAGTAGTCATCGGCCTCGTCCGGGTGGACGAAGTACTCGATCTCCATCTGCTCGAACTCACGCGTGCGGAAGATGAAGTTGCCGGGAGTGATCTCGTTGCGGAAGGCCTTGCCGATCTGGCCGATGCCGAACGGCGGCTTCTTTCGGGCAGCGGTGAGCACATTGTTGAAGTTGACGAAGATGCCCTGCGCGGTCTCCGGACGCAGGTAGTGGAGTCCGGCTTCGGAGTCGACGGGCCCCAGGAAGGTCTTGACCAGACCGGAGAACTCCTGCGGTTCGGTCCACTGACCACGAGTGCCGCAGTCGGGGCAGACGATATCGGCCATTCCGTTCTCCGGGGCCTTCTTGTTCTTCGCCTCATACGCCTCGACGAGGTGGTCCTCGCGGTGGCGCTTGTGGCAGTTGAGGCATTCGACGAGCGGATCGACGAAGGTGGCGACGTGGCCGGAGGCTTCCCAGACGCGCTTGGGCAGGATGATGGAGGAGTCGAGGCCGACGACGTCTTCGCGTCCGCGCACGAACTGCTGCCACCACTGGGTCTTGATGTTGTCTTTGAGCTCCACGCCCAAGGGCCCGTAGTCCCATGCCGAGCGGGAACCGCCGTAGATCTCTCCTGCTTGGAAGACGAATCCTCTGCGCTTGGCCAGGGCGATGACGGCATCCAACTTGGACTGTGCCACTAGTTCTCTCCTTGTTTCAGTTCGCCGACGGCCGGCTGCCGTGGCTCGCAGGTACCAGCCTAACCGGTCGTGTCGCCGTGTCCCCAACATCGGCCTGCCCCACCCTGACACCCGCCCGCACCGACGGAAGGAGACCGCCGGAGGCGACTGATCTCACACTCGGTTTCCCACTGCGGGGCCGCCTCGGCGAGGGCACGGCATGTAGACTTGGGGTACACCCAAACCTTTCTCCGTACCGACGTCTTCACGTCTGTCCAAGCGAGTTCTTGGATCTCTACGGTTTCGGCCCGGATTGCTCACGATGATTGCACAAGCGGCCGCAGGGTAGATCGCCACTACAGTCATCTGCGATCAAGTGTGTGCCGACGTGAGAGAGATCACTCATGACCGATGTGTCCGCAACCGACGAAACCACTCCGAGATTCTCCGAACTGGGGCTCCACCCGCTCGTGCTCAAGGCCGTAGAGGCGCAGGGCTACGAGATCCCCACACCCATCCAGGCCGAGACGATCCCGACCCTCCTGTCGGGCCGTGACGTCATCGGTCTCGCCCAGACCGGAACCGGCAAGACCGCGGCCTTCGCCCTGCCGGCTCTGTCCGACCTCGCCGAGGCAGGGCGCGCCGACGACGGCCCGTTCGCTCTCGTCCTCACCCCCACTCGCGAACTCGCGATCCAGGTCGCCGAGGCGTTCACCTCCTATGCCACTGAACTTCCCGACTTCTCCGTGCTCCCGATCTACGGCGGACAGGCCTACGGCCCGCAGCTGGCGGGTCTGCGCCGTGGTGCGCAGGTCGTCGTGGGCACCCCGGGTCGTGTCATCGACCACCTGAAGAAGGGGTCGCTCAAGCTCGGCAGCCTGCGTCACCTCATCCTCGACGAGGCCGACGAGATGCTCAAGATGGGCTTCGCCGAAGACATCGAAGAGATCTTCAGCCAGGTGGGTGAGGACCGTCAGGTCGCTCTGTTCTCGGCCACCATGCCGACCTCGATCCACCGGATCACCGGCAAGTACCTGGACGATCCGCAGGAAGTTCGGGTCGCCGCGAAGTCGCAGACCGGCGCGAATATCCGCCAGCGCTACTTCATGGTCCAGCATTCGCACAAGCTCGACGCTCTGACCCGCATCCTCGAGGTCGAGGAGTACGAGGGCATCATCATGTTCGTGCGTACGAAGCAGGCCACCGAGGAGCTGGCCGAGAAGCTGCGCGCCCGCGGCTTCAAGACCGCCGCGATCAACGGCGACATCCCCCAGCAGACACGTGAGCGCACGATCGACATGCTGCGTGAAGGCAAGATCGACATCCTCGTCGCCACCGACGTGGCCGCCCGCGGTCTCGACGTCGAACGCATTACGTTGGTCGTCAACTACGACATCCCGCACGACACCGAGTCCTACGTCCACCGCATCGGCCGCACCGGTCGTGCCGGACGTTCCGGTGAGGCGATCCTCTTCGTCACCCCGCGCGAGCAGCGCATGCTCGGCTCGATCGAGCGCGCCACGAAGCAGAAGGTCGAACCGCTGACCCTGCCCAGCGTCGAGGAGCTGACGAACACTCGCGTCGAGAAGTTCACGAAGCGCATCGACGATGTGCTCGCGACCACCGAACTGTCCGAACTCACCGAGGTCATCGAGGCGTACTCGCTCTCCCGCGACGTGCCGGCCTCGAACATCGCGGCCGCTCTCGCCTCCCTCGTCCTCGAGTCGAACACGCTCAAGGCCGAGCCGATGCCCGAGCCGGCGCGCCGTCAGGGCCGTGACCGCGACGGTGGTCGGGACGGCGGCCGTCCGGGCCGCGGCGGACGCGCCCGCGATGAGAACATGACGACCTACCGACTGGCCCTGGGCCGCAACGAGCGTCTCCAGCCGGGAGCCGTGGTCGGAGCAATCGCGAACGAAGGCGGAATCACCTCGAAGCAGATCGGCCATATTGACATCCGTTCGAACCATACGCTCGTCGACCTGCCCAAGGACCTCGATCCGTCGGTGCTGCGCAAGCTCTCCCACACCGAGATCCAGGGCCGTCCCATCGACATCCGTCCGGATTCGGGTCGCCCGGGACGCCCGTTCAAGAAGCGCAACTTCGACAAGCAGCCCGGTGACGGCCGCAACTTCCGCGGTGATCGCCGAGGTGGCAAGAAGTTCGGCGGGCGGGGCGACCGTCCCCGCGACCGCTACTGATCGGAGGTCGTCACGCTGACGCACTCGACCGAGGTGCCGGCGCAGCAGTGAGATCATGACAACGGCCCCGCAGCGGTGACGCTGCGGGGCCGTTATCGTCCCCGTCGGACGTTTCGGCGGCCCGGGCCCTCGTCACAGACTGGGGCCCACGTCACAGACCGGGGCCCTCGTGACGGACCGGGCCTTCGCGTCAGGCCGAGGGTGTGTCGACTGCGCCGCCGAAGCGACGGTCGCGGCGCGCGTACTCCTCGATCGCGGCCCACAGGGTGCGGCGATCGACATCGGGCCACAGCACGTCCTGGAAGACCATCTCGGCATAGGCGGACTGCCAGAGCAGGAAGTTCGAGGTCCGCTGCTCCCCCGATGACCGCATGAACAGGTCGACGTCGGGCACGAGGGGTGCGTAGAGGCGGGAGCGGACGGTCTTCTCCGAGACCTTGCCGGGCTTGAGTTTCCCGGCGGCCACCTCGGCGGTGATCTCATTGATCGCATCGACGATCTCGGACCGTCCGCCGTAGTTGACGCAGAACTGGAGCACCAGGCCCGTGTTGTGCTTCGTCATCTCGGCGGCGGTCTCGAGCTCGTCGATGACCGAGCGCCACAGACGACCGCGCCGCCCGGACCACACGATGCGCACGCCGAGTGCGTTGAGCTCGTCGCGTCGGCGACGGATGACGTCGCGATTGAAGCCCATGAGGAAACGCACCTCTTCGGGTGAGCGCTTCCAGTTCTCGGTCGAGAACGCATACGCCGACAGATAGTCCACGCCGATCTCGATCGCGCCGTGGATGACGTCGAGCAGCGACGCCTCACCGGCCTTGTGCCCGTCCGTGCGCGGCAGCCCCCGCTGGTTCGCCCACCGCCCGTTGCCGTCCATGACGATCGCGACGTGCCTGGGCACGAACTTCGCGTCGATGTGCGGAGGTCTCGCTCCGCTGGGGTGGGCCGGTGGTGCAGGGTAGCTCATGTGCTCTCCAGAACTCTTAAGGATCGGATATTGCGTTCGAGGTGCCACGACACCCAGTCCGAGACCAGCTTCGACCCGTCGATCTGATCGTGTAAGTCTGAGGCCTCGGCCCGCTCCCAGTCTCCGGACAGAAGCGCGGCCATATGTTCGAGCGCATCGGTGTCGGGCAGTGCCGCACCCGAGGGTCGGCAGTTCGTGCACACGGCCCCGCCCAGTGCTGCGGAGAACGCGCGGTGGGGTCCGGGGCTCCCGCACTGGGCGCAGTCGAGCAGGCTCGGTGCCCACCCGGCCACGGACATCGCGCGCAGCAGGTACGCATCCAGCGACAGCCTCGGCGGGTGTTCACGGTTGCACAGCGAGCGGATCGCGGACACGAGGAGGAGGAAATGCGTGCGCGACTGGGGTTCGGCTTCGGTGATGCTGCGTGCCGTCTCCGCCATCACCGAGGCGGCCGAATAGACATCGAAGTCCGTGGCGATTCCGCGGGCGAAGGGTTCGATGAGTTCGACCTGGGTGACGATGTCGAGGCTGCGCCCGACATGGCATTGCAGATCGATGAGCATAAAGGGTTCGAGGCGGGAGCCGAACCGTGATTTCGTCCGTCGCACCCCCTTCGCAACGGCACGGACGAGGCCGCGGCTGCGAGTGAGCACGGTGACGATGCGGTCGGCTTCGCCGAGCTTGTGCCCGCCGAGCACGATGCCTTCATCACGATAGTTGTGCACTCGCCCATTATCGCTCAAGCGCGGCGGGGAATCATCCCGCCGCGCTTGGGCGACTGCTGTGAGATCGGCCGCCGAGGCGGCAGTAACTCAGGCCTGGCGGTCCCGGTCCCGGTCACGGGCGGCGCGGTTGACGGCCGAGACGACGGCCTTGAGCGAGGCCTTCGTGATGTTCGGGTGCAGTCCGGCGCCCCAGACGACGCGGTCTTCGACGGCGAGTTCGACATAGGCGGCGGCGTTGGTGTCGGCGCCGGAGCCGATGGCGTGCTCGGAGTAGTCCTGGAGACGGACGTCGACGTCGAACTGGTCGATGAGGATCTTCACGAGCGCGTCGATCGGTCCGTTGCCGCGTCCTTCGTAAGTGCGTTCCTGACCATCGACGATGAGATCGACCTCGATGCGCTCGGCCGACGAGCCGGCAGCGTCGACGTTGCCCGACTCAGTGCGCAGACCGACGATCTGGAAGCGGCCCCAGGCCTTCTCGGGGTCGTCGGCGGGCAGGTATTCGTAGTTGAAGATGCGGCGGATCTCCTCGGCGGTGACCTCACCGCCGGCCTCGGTGTGCTGCTGCACGGCGCGGGAGAATTCGACCTGCATGCGACGCGGCAGGTCGAGTCCGTGCTCGCTCTTGAGCAGGTAGGTCACTCCGCCCTTGCCGGACTGCGAGTTCACTCGGATGATCGCCTCGTAGGACCGGCCCAGGTCCTTCGGGTCGACGGGCAGGTAGGGCATGTCCCATTCCATGAGGTCGACCGGGGTGCCCTGGGCGTTCGCTTTCTTCTCTCGATCGGCGAAGGCCTTGTTGATCGCGTCCTGGTGCGAACCGGAGAACGAGGTGAAGACGAGGTCGCCGCCGTAGGGGTGGCGTTCGTGGACGCCGATCTGGTTGCATTCGGTGACGGTGTGGATGACTTCGTCGATGTCGGAGAAGTCGAGCTCCGGATCGATGCCCTGGGTGTACAGGTTGAGGGCGACTGTGACGAGGTCGAGGTTTCCGGTGCGCTCACCGTTGCCGAACAGGCAGCCTTCGATCCGGTCGGCGCCGGCCATCATCCCCATCTCCGCCGCGGCCACGCCGGTGCCCCGGTCGTTGTGCGGGTGCAGGGACACGGCCACCTCGTCGCGGTAGGGCATATTACGGCAGAACCATTCGATCTGGTCCGCATACGTGTTCGGGGTTCCGCGTTCGACGGTGGCAGGCAGGTTGACGACGGTTTCGCGACCATCGGCGGGCTGCCACATGTCGAGGACGCTGCCGACGATGTCGAGGGCGAACTCGGGTTCGGTGTCGACGAAGATCTCCGGCGAGTACTGGTAGCCGAAGTCCGCATCGGACAGCAGCGTCTCGGCGTGCTTCATCACGGCCTGAGTGCCCTGCAGTGCGATATCGCGAGTCTGGTCGAAGCCGTCACCGTCGAAGCCGAAGACGACTTTGCGGAAGACCGGAGCCGTCGCGTTGTAGAGGTGCACGGTGGGCATCTTCGCGCCGACGAGGGATTCGACGGTGCGTTCGATGAGGTCCTCTCGAGCCTGCGTGAGCACGGAGATGCGGACGTCATCGGGGATCGCATCCTGTTCGATGATCTCGCGGACGAAGTCGAAGTCGACCTGGCTGGCCGCCGGGAATCCGACCTCGATCTCCTTGAACCCGAGCCGTACGAGCAGATCGAACATCTTGCGTTTGCGGTCGGGCGTCATCGGGTCGATGAGCGCCTGGTTGCCGTCGCGCAGGTCGGTGCTCAGCCAGCGAGGCGCCTTGCTGATGATCTGATCCGGCCAGGTGCGATCGCGCATATCCAGCGCGATGCGGTCCTGGAACGACTTGTACTTGCCGAACGGCATCGGAGTGGGCTTCTGCAGTTTCATTGTTCCTCTAACTTGAGTTTCTCAGCGCTTGACCAGCATACGAGGACTCCGCGACGAGCGTGCTGTACGTTCAGGACTCGTCGCGGCAAGGAAGGAGGAGGATCCTGTGAGCCACACGGCCACCGTAGTCCCCCTCCCTCGTTGCGTCCGAATCCGGTCCACATCCTGAGAACGCCGAGGCGACACCGCCCGATCCTCCGCCGCCCTGTCTGAGGCCGCCCTATTTGAGGAAGTCGGCCGAGGCGCGGCGGACGTTGAAGCCGACTCCGGTGTCGTCGGACTTGCAGGTCATGCCCTCCTTGCTGGAGGTGCAGGTCATGCCCTCAGCGGAGATCGAGTCCCCGTAGCCGAGGACACGTGCCGGGCCGTTGCTCTCGGGAGCGTCGAGGCAGGAGAATCCCGCGCCGTCCCTGTTCGCTACGACGATGGAGCCCCAATCGTCGAGTTCGCAGTCGTCGGGCCTGTCCGGTGGTGAGTACTCGTAGTCCTTGATCACGCAGCGCGCCCGTTCGGAGTCGATGGTGCAGGCGATGTTGCCCGACGGAGAAGCGAAGCTCTCCTCGGCGACGGGAGCCGTCGAGCTGCCCGAATCGGACGGCTCGGGCTCATCGGTCTGACCGATCGAGGGTTCGTCCGTGGGCCCGACCGTGGTGGTGTCTTCCCCCTGAGTGGAGTCCCAGACGATATAGCCGACGATGCCGAGGGCGAGGATGAGCGCGATGGCCGCGAGCACCCACAGCCATACGGGAACTTTCCTCGTATCATTGCGCCGACCATAGGGGTCGTGCGGTCCGCCGGGATTCCCCGGGCCGCCCGGCCCACTCGGACCGCCGGGCCCACCCGGTCCCCCGGTGCCTCCGGGACCGGCAGGTCCGCCCGGCCCATATCCGGCGGCATAGCCGGCGGGTGCGGCGGCATAGCCGGCGGGTGCGGCGGCATACGCGGGACCGCGGCCGGGCTGCCCGTAACCGGGTCCACCGGGGTGGCTGTTTCCGGACCGGGCGGAGTCGGACCCCGTCGGCGACTGCACCGGCCCGACGGCCTGCGGCTGCGACGCTGCGGCCTGCGCTGCGGCACCGAATTCGCCGCCCCACTGTCCCTGCTGGGGATGGGGTGCGGGCTGCGGGTTCCACTGCTTCGGAGCCGAGGGCGCCTCAGCCGCGGCGATGTCATCGGAATTCACTCTGCGCGGCGCGGCGGGCAGTCCGCCGGTCTCATACCCTTCGGCGGCGGCGAGTCCGCGCAGCTCTTCGAGGCTGAGAACCTCGGTGGCATCGGTGCCATCGGACTCGACCATCGACCGCAGCCTCTGAAGTTCTGCGGGCGTCAGCGCTTGGGTGGAGCCATCGGCCGCGGAATCATCCTTGCCGATGAACAACTGGGTTGTGATCGACTCGGGAGACTCCTCGGCCGGTTTCCGACGCCCGGGGCGCGGAGGATGGTTCGGCACAGGTGGAATGCTCATGAGGTCATTTTCGCATAGTCGCTGCCGGGGAGTTCGCATCCCTCATGAGATGATGGCCTTATGTCCGATGGAGCCTTACGACGCGCGGCGGTTCCCGCGCTTGTCGCCTGCGCTCTGCTCGTGATCGCCTGCGGCGCCGATGCCGACGGCGGCACGGACGATTCCGCAGCTGCCGAATCCGCCGGATTCGCCGCTCCCGCGCAGCAGACGAACGTCGGTGATTTCGCAGCCCCGGCCCAGGATTCGCCCAGCGGGACCGGGCCCACATCGCCCGCATCCGACAAGTCGGACGCCGAGGCGACCGGCCCGGTGAATCCCGTTCCAGTCCCGGGTCTGGCGCAGGAGTACACCGACCAGATCCCGGCAGAGACCTCGCAGGTCCTCGTCGCGACCTCGCCGACGGCCGATGCGGAGACGTCGAGCCTGAGCTTCTATGAGCTCACTGACACGACGTGGAAGAAGCTCAAGACCTTCGACACCCACAACGGTTCGAACGGGTGGCTGAAGGACCGCCATGAGGGCGATAAGACCACTCCGATCGGTGTGTTCACGCTCAGCGACGCGGGCGGGTTCAAGGCCGACCCGGGCACCGACCTTCCCTACACCCAGGACGATCGGCTGCCCTCCTCGGCGACGGTGGCCTATGGGGCCGACTACGCATCGGTCTTCGACTACATCATCGCCATCGACTACAACCGCACGCCCGGCACTCCGCCGACGGACAAGACGCGACCGATGGGCTGGGACAAGGGCGGCGGAATCTGGCTGCACCTCGACCACGATTCGGGCACGAACGGCTGTGTCACCCTCGATGAGGCGGACCTCAAGTGGATCATGCGCACCCTCGATCCCGAGGCCCATCCGCGCATCGCCATGGGGCCGGCACCCGAACTGAAGAACTAGCAGAGCCGAAGAAGCAGGAGAGCAGGATCCCGTGCGCCGTCTCATCATCTCTCTCGTCCAGTCGATCAACGGGTCGTTCGCCGAGGACGGCTGGTCGACCGGGGTGTCCACGGACGCTGACTTCCGACGTTTCCTCGCCCTGCGCCGCAGCGCGAACGCGATCATCATCGACCGGCGCACTGCGCTCAATCCGCAGCTGCCTGTCATCAACGCCGCCGGCAAAACCCTGGAGCACACGCCCGTGCATGTGCTCACCGAGTCCGATCCGATGTCCCTGCAGGCCGAGCTCGATGCCCGCGGTCTCGACTATCGTGCCCGGCATTTCAGTCCGGCCACCATCACCGAGGTGGCTGCCTCACTGCCGACGGCACCGTCGGCCGAATCGGCACCGACCGACGAGGCGGTGCTGCTGTGCGAGTCGGGCCCGAATCTCGCGTTCCGGCTGCTCGAGCACTATCCGGGCGCGGAACTGCATCTGAGCGTGAGTCCGCGCTATCTGCGCACTCCCGGCAGCCATTTCTCCGGGCTCGAGGCCGCGATCGACCTGCACCTCATCGATGTCCGCACGGAGGACGACCAGGTCTTCCTCCGCTACGAACGCGGCTGAGCCGGAGGCTCAGCCGGCCGAGGTTCCCTCGTTCGCGCGGATCTCCGTGCTCACGTCGAAGCGATCGGGTGAGTCGAGGATCGCGGTGATCCCCTCGGCCACCTCGGCGAGGGGGACGGTGTCGACTCCCCCGGACAGGTCATTGCGGTCATCACCGCCGATGGGGGCCATGATCCGCAGTTCGCGGAAGGCCACGCCCGTCGATTCCGCCGCAGCGACCTCGATGAGCATCTTCTGCGCGGCACCGAAGACGCTGATTGCCCCGGACCCGGCGAGCGCCTCGACGCTGGCGACGCCGTTGAGGGCCAGGTGGACGAAACCCTGGTCTCCGCTCCTCCGCGCCGACGCCAGGGACTGCGAGAGCGCACACGCGGTGAAGTGCCCGCGCAGATAGGAGTCGTAGTCCGCATCGAATTTCGCCAGACCTCGGTCGAGCACCGGTTCGTCGATGTACCACCCGCCGATGGCGGCGATGACGGCATCGACCGGAGGCAGGCCGGCGGAGGCGAGCGCCGAGGTGACCGCCTCCGGTTCGTCCACCCAGTCCGGCACGGTCACCGGAGTGTAGGCCGTCTTCGTATCCGGAGGGCGGCGGACGATCCCGGTGACCGTGTGGTGCGGACCGAGCAGCTGGGCGAGTCCGGTTCCGACGTGGCCGGAGGCGCCGAAGAGGAGGATGTGCATGAGGCGAGTCTATGTCCCTTGCTCTTCAGGTTCCTCCCTCTTCGGCCCCCGGCCGCCTCCACGGAGGACAGCGCTATCTGCGGGTATGGACCTTGATGCCGGTCTTCTTCGTATAGGTCATATAGCCGCGTTCGAAGTTCTGGCGTTTGACACCGTTCTTCACGGTCCGGTCAGCGGTGGGCAGACCGAGCTTGCTTCGTTCATAGCCCAGCTTCTTCCACTTCGTGAGGAAGCCTCCGTAGATGACATCGCTGCCTGTCTGCGGTGACCAGGTGATCATTCCGGAGTGGAATCTCTGGTATCGAGCGCTCTTCCGATATTTGAAGGTCTGCTTATCGCTGCTGGGGAACCCGAGGACGCCTTTCTCATACTTCACTCGCTTGTAAGCGACACGGATCTGGCCCTTGGTGAGGAAGTGCGCACCGGTCGATTTCGACCAATACACGGTGCCCTTGGCGAACGACTGGTAGGCACCGTTCGGATTCTTCAGCTTCTTCTCCGAGCCGACCGGTTTGCCGGTCTTTCCCGCGTTCTTCTGATAGTACGAACCGATTGCGCCCTTCGTCGGGTACGTCTTCGGCTTCGGTGCCGGACTCTTGGTGGGCGCCTTCGTCGGTGGCGGGGTCAGCTCAGGCACCAGTGCTTTGGCTCCCGTGCGGATGCTGCCGAGCTTGTTGTAGAACGCGAGTCCCGGGCATTCGGTGTAGCTCGTGTCCCGGTGTCCGGCGACGACGTTGAGGCTGACCTTCTTGCCGAGGGCGTACTTGCTCGTGCCGCCCCCACCGGAGGTCAAGGTCATCTTCCCGGTGGGGTTGAAGCCGTACTGCCCTGCTTTCCACGCGACGAGGCGCTTGACCGAGGTCTGTGCTGCCGAACTCGGAGCCGCCGACGAATAGGTGCCGAGCACGCTGATGCCGATGGTCCATGAATTGAACCCGGAGGCGTGTGCTCCGGTCACTGCCTTGTCCAGGCTGCCGGCACGGCCCTCGTACATGGTGCCGTATTTGTCGACGAGGAAGTTGTACCCGAGGTCGCACCACCCGCGGTTCTGCGTGTGGAAGGCGAGGTAACCGCGGATGATCGCCGGTGCCTGTGCTTTCGAGTACGAGTTCGAACCCGCTGTGTGGTGGATGAACACGCCTTTGGCCGATGACGTCTTGTCCGTGGCGCAGCGGACGAGCTTCTCATCGGCACCCCACTGTTTGCGGGTGACGATCTTGGCCCGCAGATCCTTGGCCGAGATCTGCGCGTCGACTGCCGGTCCGGTGGCCGAATGCGTGCTCACTCCCCCAGCGGACTTCGCGACCTGTGCGTCAGCCTTGGTGACTGCAGTGGACACCTGGGTGATCTGCAGATCATCGGTATCAGCCTGCTTGTCTGCGGCGCGCACCTCGACAGTGTCCGAATCGAGCACCGGAAGGGCAACGGATTGCGACTGGTGTGAGGCAGCGGGAAGCTGAGCGGCCTCTGCGGAAACGGCGTCGGGGCCTCCCTCGTCATCGGTCGGCAGGCTCTCCCACGCCGACCAGCTGTTGCCGTCACGAGTGCGGATTTCGAGTTCGGGATCTTCCCCTTCCCACGTGGCACCGATGATCGTGACGTCGGAGGAATCGACTGGCAGAGTCGTGACCTCATCAGTCTGGGCATCGACGGTCCTCTCGGAGGGAGTGCCGTCGGCGGCAGAAGCGCCGGGCGTGTTCGTGTGTGTTTCCGGTGTGGCGGCGAGCGCCGGTCCCGATAGGGTCGCAGTGAGGAGAATTCCGGTGAGTGCCGAGGCGAGGAATGGCAACGGTTTCATCAGTTATGGTCCTTGAGGTCGTCCATGACCAAGTGAGCGTTCTTCTCACTGGATGGGGCCGAATTACGGGCACCCAGTGTGACCGCAGGATTATCTTAAGATTATTCTCAGATTTTCGGAAGTGGGTACTTCAGCAGATGGCTGATCGCCGCGAACTCACTCGACTCGAGGCAGTCCTCGACGCCTTCGCCGACCGCGTTCTCCCCCGCGTCCCCGCCGGAATACGGGAGTTCCTCGCCTTCGGAATCAAACAGGCGTGGGCGTGTCTCTTCGGTGCTCTCATGCTGGCCGCGATCATCCTCACCGCGTGGCTCTACCCCGATGACGCGGCCATCGCCCGCAACGACTTCCTCGTCGTCCTCGCCGTGCTCATCCAGATCGGCATGCTCGTCGCTCGACTCGAGACCGGTCGCGAGCTCATCGTCATCATCGTCTTCCACATCGTCGGCACCGGCATGGAGATCTTCAAGACCGCAGTGGGTTCATGGAACTACGCCCCCGGCGGGGTCCTCCACATCGGCGCAGTACCGCTGTTCACCGGGTTCATGTACGCCGCCGTCGGCTCCTATATCGTCCGCGTGTACCGTCTCTTCGACTTGCGGTTCAGCCATTACCCGCCGAGGTGGCTGACCGTGATCATCGCCGCCGCCGTCTACGTCAACTTCTTCACCCACCACTTCATCGTCGACCTCCGACTGCTCCTCGTCTTGGCCACCGTCATCGTCTTCTTCCGCTGCCGCATGTACTTCCATATCCATCGCAGGACACTGACGATGCCCGTGCTGCTGGCCTTCCTCCTCGTCGCCTTCTTCATCTGGGTCGCTGAGAACATCGGGACCGCTGCCGGGGCCTGGCTGTACCCGAGTCAGGACGACGGCTGGCATCTGGTGCCGCTGACGAAGCTGGTGGCGTGGTTCCTGCTCATGATGATCTCCGTCGTTCTCGTGACCTTCGTCCACAGACCCGGGCCGCCTGAGGTCCACAGCCCCGAGCCTCCTGACACCTATACTTGCTGAGAACCGAAACTTCCAGGACGGCCGAAGGAGACTCATGGCGGCACCCGATGCGCAGGATGAGAACGAATCGAGCGCATTGCTCAAGGTGCTCCGCCCAACCAGTGGATCCACCCTGTCGGTCAGCGCTCGTGTGCTGCTGCGCATCATCGCCGGAGTCCTGATCCTCGCTGTCATCCTCGCCCTCGTCGGGCTGTTCCTCGTCCGCCGCTCCTTCCCGACCACCGACGGCGAGATCTCGCTGCCGGGGCTCGACGCGCCGGTCACCGTCCACCGTGACGAATCGGGTGTGCCGACCATCGAGGCCGAAACCGCCCATGACCTGTTCCTGGCTCAGGGGTACGTCCACGCTCAGGACCGGTTCTGGGAGATGGACTTCCGCCGACACGTCACCTCGGGACGACTCTCCGAACTCTTCGGCGAATCCCAGCTGGGCACCGACACC
The DNA here is from genome assembly GCF_900169165.1 of Brevibacterium linens ATCC 9172. Taxonomy (GTDB): domain Bacteria; phylum Actinomycetota; class Actinomycetes; order Actinomycetales; family Brevibacteriaceae; genus Brevibacterium; species Brevibacterium linens. Next base: position 150,772 of record NZ_FXYY01000001.1, on the reverse strand, counting down.
TTCATCCGCACACTCGGCTGGCGGAAGGTCGCCGAGCAGGAGGTGAAGAAGCTCGACAAGACGAGTCTGGGCTACTACGAGGCCTACGCGGACGGGGTCAACGCCTACCTCAAGGACAAATCCCCCACCGAGCTGTCCCTCGAATACGCCGTCCTCGGCCTCGAGACCGGCAGCACCGAGGTCGAGAAGTGGACCCCGGTCGACAGCGTCGCCTGGCTCAAGGCCATGGCCTGGGATCTGCGATCGAACCTCGAAGACGAGATCGACCGGTCGATCCTCAGCTCGGAGCTCACCGACGAGCAGATGAGCGACCTCTATCCGGACTACCCATATGCCACGCGTCCGACGATCCTCGGCGGCAGAGCCGGCGACAAGGCACCGAAAGACCGCAGCGGCGACGACGTCGAACAGAAGCCGCGAGTCGGCGACCGTGCACGGGGGGACGATGAGGCACGGGCCGGAGGCACCGTCACCGAGGCACCCCGAACGGGGAACACCGCCACCGAGGCGGCCGTCCCGACCGCTGCTCTCCTCGAACTGCGGAATACGCTCATATCGCTGCCGCCGATGCTGGGACAGAACAGCGACGATATCGGGTCGAACTCGTGGGTGATCTCCGGGGAGCACACGAACACCGGTCGACCGCTGCTGTCCAATGACCCGCACCTCGCCCCGGCGATGCCCTCGGTGTGGTACCAGGTGGGACTGCGATGCAAGAAGGTCACCGACGAATGCCCCTTCGACGTCACCGGTTTCTCCTTCTCCGGACTGCCGGGAGTCGTCATCGGCCACAACCAGTCGATCGCCTGGGGACTGACGAACCTCGGCGCAGATGTCACCGACCTCGTGGTGGAGAAGATCCGCGACGGTAAGGTCATCCACGACGACGGTGACGAACCGCTGCAGGTGCGCAAGGAGACGATCGAGGTCGCGGGCGAGGAGCCGCGCGAGATCACCATCCGCTCCACCCGCAACGGCCCACTCGTGTCGAAGCTCGACGGCACGTATCGCAAAGCACTCGATGCGACGACCGGGGTGGATTCGCAGGACCCGAAGTCGGGACCGGCCGAGGAGCACTATGGTCTCGCCCTCGATTGGACGGCTCTGCGTCCGGGCACGACCGCCTCGGCGGTGTTCGCCATCAACAAGGCCACGAACTGGCAGGAATTCCGGCACGCGGCGTCCCTGTTCGACGTGCCCTCCCAGAACCTCGTCTACGCCGATGTCGCCGGGAACATCGGCTATCAGGCCCCCGGGATGATCCCACGCCGAGGCAAGGCCGACGGCACCGTGCCCCGCCGCGGGTGGAAATCCGACGAGGATTGGCAGGGCTGGGTCGACTTCGAGGACCTCCCACACCTGTACAACCCCGATCGCGGATGGATCGTCACCGCGAACAACCCGGTCGCCGCCCCCGGCGAGACCGTGCAGCTGGGCGGGGACTTCGACTACGGAGATCGTGCCCGACGCATCACAAAACGCATCAAGGACGCGGTCGACGAGGGCCGGAAGCTGCGGCCGATGGACATGGCGGAGATCCAGGACGACGACCAGAATCCGTTCGCCGCGAAACTCGTCCCCGAAGCGGTGAAGATCCACTCCCATGGTGACGAGGACATCCTCGAGGCGAAGAAGCTGCTGAAGAGCTGGAACGGCTTCGACTCCGCGAACAGCGCGGGCGCCGCCTACTTCAATGTGCTCACGAAGACGCTGCTCGAGCAGACGATCAGCTCGAAGCTGCCCGACGGGGTGTCCCCCTCGGGCGGTTCACGGTGGCACCTCGTGCTCGCGGAGCTGCTCGAAGATCCGGATTCGACGTGGTGGACGAGCAAGGGCGTCGAAGGTCGGGACGAGGCTCTGCGCAAGGCCATGAAGACGGCGTGGGCGGAGACGGAGGACCTGCTGGGACCGGAGCCCGTGACGTGGCGGTGGGGAATCCTGCACCGGCTGACGATCCGCAACGCCAGCCTCGGCGAATCCGGGATCACACCGGTGGAGAAGCTGTTCAACCGCGGCCCCTATGAGGTCTCGGGCGGCTCGGGAGTCGTCCATGCCACCGGCTGGGACGCCTCGGTCGGCTATGAGACGAACTGGGTGCCGTCGATGCGTCAGACGGTCGATCTGTCGAACTTCGACGCGTCGAACTGGATCAACCTCACGGGAGCATCCGGGCATGCCTTCCACCGCCATTACGACGATCAGACGAATGATTGGGCCGCCAATGTCAATCGCCCTTGGCCGTATTCGAAGCAGGCGGTGGCCGCGGCGGCTGAGGACACGATCACGCTCGAACCGTGAGGGCACCGTGAGGGCAGAGCCTCAGTCCTTGGGCAGGATCTTCGCCTCGAGGAAGTTCGCGACATCGTCTTCCCAGCGCACCGGGTCGATGTTCCATTCCTTCGTGTGATGAGCCTTGCTGTATGCGGGCATCGTCACCAGGTCCCGCCTGACCCCGGCCAGAGCGTGAGACGGTCCGGAGGGGACGAATTCGTCGTCATCGGAGTGGATGAGCAGCACGGGCACATCGAGTTCGGCGGCGCGGGTCACCCAGTCCATGCGATCGAGGTCGAGCGGGGTCTCCAGCCCGGTGATCGGACGGGCCCACGGCTGGGTGATCATCTCGAGTGTGAGTTTGGCGATCGGCGTCGGCAGCAGGTTCTTCTTCGCCTGCCCGTCGAGCACATTCACCCAGTCGACGACGGGCCCGTCGAGGACCAGTGAGGTCACGAATCTGCGGTTGCGTCCGCGGGAGGCCGCCTGCAGGGCGATGGCACCGCCCATCGACCAGCCGAATAGCACGATGTTCTTCGCCCCGTGTGAGACGGCGAAGTCGATGGCCGCGTCGACGTCGATCCATTCGGTGTCGCCGAGTCCGTAGCGTGATGTGGTCTCCACTCGCACCTCGGCGTCGTTTCGGTAGGACATGGCGATCGCCGGCACTCCGAGGGTGTTGAGCACGGGGGCGGCACGCAGGCCTTCGGCGCGGGTGCTCCCACGACCGTGGATGAGGATCGCCCAGGTGTCCTGCGGCTCCGGGTGATCGGTCGGCAGCAGCCATGCGGGCAGGCTCCCGGCATCGGAGCGGATCTCGATGTCCTCGAAGTTCACGCCGGCCGCGATCGGATCGGGATAGACGATGCCGGTCCAGCGTCCCCGCCAGGCCCGGCGGATATCACCGCGGGTGACGGACAGGATCTCCCGGGAGACGGTGCGCGAGCGCGGATCGTATTCGACGATGTCGCCGATCACCGCGTGTCCCGAGCCCTGATTGAAGTAGAGCCCATAGGTGCCGGGCACCGTGGTCTCCTCATCGGCGGGCAGGTGGATGCGCATATTCGGCGGGAAACCGTCGATGTGCAGGATGTCGAGTTCTTCGGGCGCATTCTCCGGAACGATGATCTTCCGGGCGAAGTAGGCAGCCAAGCCCGACGACGCCACAGAGATCAGGGCACCGAGTCCTGCGCCGACGCCGATACCGGCGGCAAGCAGGCGGGCGGGGAACTTCGTGTCGCGGACCATGAAAACCTCCTGTGTTCATTGTTGCCTACGGAATGATCAGGCACCAAACGCTGTTGTGCGGAATGGGCGAGTGCTGCTCGCGGTTGCACTCACCAGGGGCGGAGACCATCTCCCCCGCACCGCAATCACCGTGAAGGACAGAGACCGGAGGTCACGATGACTCAGTCATCAGATATCAACGCTGGAACGTCGACGAACGAGGGGGCCGCTGCCGAGGAGATCCGCTGGCAGGACGTGCTCACGCCCGAGGAGTTCGCAGTGCTGCGCCAGGGCGGAACCGAACGCCCCTTCACCGGTGAGTACAACGATGAGACGGCAGCGGGGATGTACCAATGTCGGGCCTGCGGAGCCGACCTGTTCCCGTCGGAGAAGAAGTTCGCCTCACACTGCGGCTGGCCGTCGTTCTACGCGCCTCTGGCCGAAGACCGGGTCCGCTACATCCGCGACACCTCAATGGGTATGGAACGCGTCGAGGTCCGCTGCGCGAACTGCGATTCGCACATGGGCCATGTCTTCTCCGGCGAGGGCTACGGCACTCCCACCGACCAGCGCTACTGCATCAACTCGATCTCCCTCAAGCTCAACACCGACGCTGCGGACAGCTGAGGTGACAGCTGCTCCTCGCATCACCGAGGCGACCGAGGCGACCGAACCGGTCGTGAAGACCTTCGACCAGCTCCTGCCCGCAGAGCTCTACGGAATCCTGCAGCTGCGCTCCCTCGCCTTCGTCGTCGAACAGGAATGCGTCTTCCTCGACGCCGATGGAGTCGACACCCTGCCGGAGACGCTGCACTTCTTCTACCCGCGACCGGCCACAGCGATGTCGGACACTCACGGTGCCGAGCACGGACGCGATCTCTCGCCATGGGCCTACGCCCGGCTGCTTCCGGCAGACGTTCCCGACGGACCGGCCGCCCGGCCCGGGGCGCGCAGCATCAGTCGCGTTGCCACCCACCCCGACGCCCGCGGTCAGGGCTGGGGCCGGCGACTGCTCGGCGACATCGTCGACGCCTGGTCGGCCACACCGCTGACGCTCAATGCGCAGTCGCACCTCGGCCGGCTGTACTCGTCCTTCGGCTTCGTCCCGAATGGTTCCCGCTTCGACGAGGACGGGATCGAACACACCCCGATGGAGCGCCCGGCGGGCTGATCGTTCAGTCGTCGGCCTCGGCCGCAGCGTCGACGGAGGCGATGATCTTCTGCATCACCGCGTGCAGTTCGCGCACTCCGTCGACGTCCATGCCGAGCTTGGCCATCATCGTCCCGGGAATCGCCTCGGCGGTCCTGCGCAGCTCACGGCCGGTGGCGGTGAGCGTGACCTCGACGATCCGCTCGTCGCTGCCACTGCGCGTCTTCGTCACATAGTCCAGCGCTTCGAGGCGTTTGACCAGCGGAGACACAGTGGCAGGTTCGAGGCGCAGCAGCCGGGCGATCTCACGCACCGGCAGCCTCTCGCGCTGCCACAGCGCGAGCATGACCAGATACTGCGGATGGGTCAGGCCCAGCGGTTCGAGCACGGACCGATAGGCACCGATCACCCCGCGAGAGGCCACCGCCAGTGCGAAGCAGATCTGGGCCTCGAGCGCGAGCGGATTGTCCAGCTGCTCTGTCGAACGTTGAGATTCCAGCATCGTGCGTCGTCGATCCTCCGCCTCGGCAAACAGGGCGTGCACCCTCTTCAGGAATTACTTAGTGCACTAATGATTAGTGTACACTGTTGATGAAGTATGACCGTCCGAGCCCATGCGGCACCACGTCGATAGGATCCCCTCTATGTCGTCCTCCTCGCAGCCTTCCGCCGATGGTTCCGAACGCAGGCAGGACCGTTCGGCGCGGAAGGGCGGTCAGTATCCGGGGTCTCAGCGTGGGGTGGGCTGGCTCAACAACTTCTTCCGCAAGATCGTCGGCCCGGCCCAGGTCGACAACACGCGTCCGGGCGGATACTTCGAGGACGAGACTCTGCGGCATCAGCAGCTCGATGCCATGGGGCTTCAGATGCGCACCGACGCCAACGGTCACTCCTATGTGGTCAAGAAGGGCAGCAAGTAGCCGACGAAGGGCAGCAGATAGCCGCCGGTCACTCCCCGACCACGCGAAGGGCCGCCGCACCGGATCGGTGCGGCGGCCCTCTCGCTGCCACAGATTCTGCCGGCCTCAGGCCCGCTCTCGGACCCGGCGGGGCGAACGACGGTCGGTCAGCGCCAGTCGGAGATGATGTCGACGAGTTCGCGACGCGGTCCGGTGTAGAACGGAACCTCTTCACGCACGTGCAGACGCGCCTCGGTGTTGCGCAGGTCGCGCATGAGGTCGACGATGCGGTGGAGCTCGGCGGCTTCGAAGGCCAGCAGCCATTCGTAGTCGCCGAGAGCGAAGGACGCGATCGTGTTCGCCTTGATGTCCTTGTAGCCGGCGGCGGCCATACCGTGGTCGCGCAGCATCGTCGCCCGTTCGGCGGGGTCGAGGAGGTACCAGTCGTATGACCGCACGAACGGGTACACGCAGATGTAGTCGCCGGGTTCCGGATCGGTCAGCAGAGCCGGCAAGTGTGCCTTGTTGAACTCCGCAGGACGGTGGATTCCGACGACGGACCAGACGGGTTCGAGCACTCCGCCGATGAGGCTGCGACGGATCGCCGAGTACGCGGCCTGGACGACCTCGATCTCGGGGGCGTGGTACCAGAACATGACGTCGGCATCGGCGCGCAGAGCCGAGACGTCGTAGATTCCGCGCACGACGAGGCCGCGTTCGGCCAGGGGCGCCAGAGCCGCATGCAGCTCATCGGCGAGTTCCCTGCGATCGGCATCGCCGAGCTCTGCCGCTGACGCGAAGACGGAGTAGGCGATATACCGTGTCTGCTCGTTCGCTTCGTCGATCTGGCCGTCGGTGGGCTGAGTGTATTCGCTCATATCTGCTCCTTCTGTCTTATCTTCATTCTGAAGTGTCACGGTCGTCATCGGCGGGTCGGTTCAGTCTCTGGGCAGCTGCGTCCGCGCGGGCAGTGCAGGCGGGAATGCCGACTCCGCCGAAGGCGGATCCGGCGAGTTCGAGGCCGGGCAGGCCCGCGATCTCCGCGTCGACGGCGGCGATGCGTCCGGCATGGCCGGGCAGGTACTGCGGCAGTGCGGAGTCCCAGCGCTGAACTTCCGAACCGAGCAGCTGCGACTCCGGGCGGGAGGTGATCGTCTGCCAGTCGGCGAAGGCTCGTTGGATGATCTCCTCATCGGACAGACTGCTCCACACCTCGGGCCCGTCGCCGAAGCGTCCGATGCTCATCCGCACCAGGGCCGTCCCCGCGGGGATGTGGTCAGCCGTCCACGGCCACTTGTTCGACACGAATGTCGAAGCCTTGATGAATGTGCCCTCGGTCGCGGGCACGAGGAACCCCGACCCCTCCAGCTCGATTCCCCCGAGGTCGACGAGAGCGGCAACCAGCGCAGTGGAGGCAGAGGGAATCTCGCCGAGGCGACCCGCCGATTCCGGGGCCACCGGCCTCAGCAGCCCGGCGGTCACATGCGCGGGCGTGGCGAGGACGAGCCCATCGGATTCGATGTCGCCCCCCTCACCGCGGACGATCCACTTCTCACCGTCGCGGTCGATCCCGGTGACACCGGCACCGAGGCGGACCGTCCCGCCGCCCAGCACGATCGCCTGATGCAGGGCCGGGATGAGGCTGTTGATTCCGCCTTCGAAGCTCATGAACACCGGTTCCGGGCTCCCGGCCGACGCGGTCTTGGCGTCGCGGGCGTTCAGGAGCTGCGCGACGAGATCGAGCACCGAGGTGCCCTCGACCGCGGCGGGCAGCAGTGCGGGCACCGTTTCGGCCAAGGACAGGTCCCGGCAGCGGCCTGCGTACACCCCACCGAGCAGAGGATCGACGAGTGCGTCGACGATGGCGCCGCCGAGGCGCGCGGACAGGAAGTCCCCGAGTGAGACGTCATCACCCTCGATCGGCGGGGTGATCCGTTCGGCCGCCAAGCGAGCGGCCGCCTCGGCGCCGATGAGGGCTTCGACCTCGGACGCCTCGGCGGGCACCCCCATGATCGTGCGTTTGGGAATCGCGTGCAGGTCTCCCCTGCTGAGCACCTGCGAACTGTGCTGAGTCGAGGGGAACACGGAGTGGAGGCCGAGTTCGGCGGCCAGCCCCTTGGTCTCCGGACGACGGTTGAGACTCGCTTCGGCTCCGGTGTCGATGCCCACCGGCACGGCACCATCGAGCGTGGTTGCTTTCAGACAGCCGCCGAGGCGGTCGCCGGCTTCCAGCACGGTGACTCGGTGGTCGCCGGAGAGCCGGTAGGCGGCGACGAGGCCGGAGATCCCTCCTCCGACGACGGTGATCTCACTCATCGGATCAGCCGCGGCCGCCGAGGATCTCTGCCGAGATGCGGTGGACGAGGTCGACGACGCGACCGGGCACCTCGGGGTCGGTGTCGGGCAGGACCCCGTGGCCGAGGTTGAAGACGAATCCGCGATCGAGTTCGAGTCCCGTGCGCACGATCGCCTCGACGCGGGCGGCCAGCGCCTCCCACGGGGCGAAGAGCAGGGCCGGGTCGAGGTTGCCCTGGAGCGCCTGACCGGGGTTGACCCGCGTCGCGGCATCGGCGAGGTCGACGCGGAAGTCGACGCCGACGGCGGTGGACCCGGCACGAGCCATGGAGCCGAGCAGCTCACCGGTCTGCACGCCGAAATGGATGCTGGGCACATCGTGTCCGGACAGTGCGTCGAAGACCTCGGTCGAGTGTTCGAGGACCTGGTTCTCGTAGTCCTCCCGAGCGAGGTAGCCGGCCCAGGAGTCGAAGAGCTGGAAAGCCTTGGCACCGGCGTTCAGCTGCACGTCGATGAAGGTCGCCGACATCTGCGCAAGCTTGTTCAGCAGCGTCGAGAACGCCTCGGGGTCGGAGACCATGAGTGATTTCGTCTTCTCGTGGTTCTTGCTCGGCCCGCCTTCGATGAGGTAGCTGGCCAGCGTGAACGGAGCGCCGGCGAATCCGATGAGCGGGGTGGCCTCGCCGAGTTCGGCGGTCACCCGCTGGACCGATTCGGCGATATCGGGGATATCGGCGGCGTCGAGTTCGGGCAGGGCGTCGATATCGGCGCGGGAGCGCACCGGGGAGGCGATGACCGGCCCGACGCCGGGAACGATCTCCACATCGACACCGGCGGCCTGGAGCGGGACGACGATATCGGAGAAGAAGATGGCCGCGTCGACGCCGTGGCGGCGGACCGGCTGGAGAGTGATCTCGGAGACCATCTCGGGGTCGCGGCAGGCGTCGAGCATCTGTGTGCCTTCGCGCAGCTTACGGTACTCGGGCAGGGAGCGGCCGGCCTGCCGCATGAACCAGACGGGAGTGTGTGAAACCGGCTCCGAACGCAGGGCGGCCAACAGGGGTGATGTCATGGGGTCATCTTCCCATTCTTCGATCGCTCATGCCCACTCGGCTGCGGTTTCAAGACGGCTCGTCTTGCCGTCTCAGCATGCGGCCGAGGACACGGGCCGACGGATTGTCCCCGGCCGCCTCGGCGTGGATGATTCCCCTGCCCGCATGGCTGATCTATCGTGGCGACTGTGGTCAATACCTCACCTCTCAATCGCATTCCGGCGGAGTTCTCCGCCGTGACGTCGGTGCTGCGTCAGGCGCGCAGCACGAACAACGTGTCGATCTCCGAGATTCCCGCTCCGGCCAGACTGGCCCCCTACTCCTATGCTCTCGGGGCCGAGGTCAGCGCCGATGAGACGTTCCTGCGGGCCAGCGGCGAGACCATCGACGAACTCGCGACCGGCCGCATCGTCGTCCTCTTCGATCCCGCCGCCCCGGAGGAATGGGAAGGGTCGTTCAGGGTGGTCTCCTATATCCGCGCCGAGCTCGAACACGAACTCGGCAATGAGACGATGCTCGGGCACGTCGCGTGGAGCTGGCTCGAAGATGCCCTCGACGCCAACGACTGCCAGGTGCTCGCCGCCGGTGGGACGACCACTCGGGTGCTGTCCGAGAGCTTCGGCACCTTGGCCGATCGCCCGGCCACGATAGACTTGGAGCTGCGCGCCTCATGGACACCCGTGATTGACGAGCCGGATCTGATCGGCAATCACTTCGAGGCCTGGATCGATCTGCTCAGCACAGTCGCCGGACTGCCACCACTTCCTGAAGGAGTCACAGCCCTGCCCGGGCGCCGTCGATGACAACTGAACTACCGCTTTTGGAAACACCCGCGAACGGCATTCCCGACGTCGTCGACACCCCAGAGGACCTCTCCTCCTCGATCGCCGGTCTGGCCGCCGGTCAGGGTCCCGTCGCCATCGATGCCGAACGCGCGTCCGGGATCAGATACGGTCAGCGCGCGTTCCTCGTTCAGCTGCGCCGTGAGGGTGCGGGCACCTTCCTCCTCGATTCCGAGACGCTCGGGGATCTCAGCGGCCTCAACCCGGCCCTCGGAACCGATGAGTGGGTCATCCATTCGGTGACGCAGGACCTGCCGTGCCTGCAGGAGCGCGGGATGCGCCCGGCCGCTCTGTTCGACACCGAACTGGCCGCGAGGCTGCTCGGGTGGGAGAAGTTCGGTCTGGCCGCGGTCGCCGAACGCACCCTGGGTGTGCGGCTGGCGAAGGAGCATTCGGCCGCCGATTGGTCGACACGTCCGCTGCCGAAGGAGTGGCTGAACTATGCCGCCCTCGACGTCGAAGTGCTCCTGCCGATCCGCGATATCCTCCACCAGCAGCTTCTCGACTCCGACCGGTGGGAGTTTGCGCAGCAGGAGTTCACCCACCTGCTCGATTTCACGCCGAAGCATTTCGATGAGCCGTGGCGACGCACGCACGGACTGTCGAAGATCAGGTCACGCCGCGACATCGCCCGGGTCCGTGAGCTCTGGCAGGCCCGGGATTCCATGGCGCGTGAGGCCGATCTGGCTCCCACGAAGATCCTGCGCGACCGTGAGCTCGTCGCCCTCGCTCAGTCAGGGGTGAAGTCCAGCGATGACATCCTGGCTCAGCGGCGCAGGCTCTCCCGCGCCCAGGCGGCCCGACTCTTCCGTGCCTACCGCAAGGCATCCCGGTTGGGCGCCGACGAGCTGCCGGGACGGTCAGAGCGCGGACGGTCGAAGCGCAGCGAGTTCAATCCAGCGGAACTCAAGGAGCGGGTGGCCGCTCTCAAGTCCGAGATGTCACAGCTCTCCGAGGAGCTGACCATCCCCCACGATATTCTCCTCCAGCCGGCAATCGTGAAATCGCTGGCTGCGGAGTCGAACGTCGATGTCGAGGATTACCTCGCCGAGGCGGGGGCACGGCCCTGGCAGGTCGAGCTCAGTGCTCCCGTGCTGCAGAAGGCCTTGGCCGGACTCCCCCAGTCCTGAACTCACGCTCAAGTTCCGCGGGTCGAGCGTCGGGCCTCCGTCGCCCCTGAGGGCATGGACTCACACCGCGCGGCGGGAACTCTGGTCGGCTCGATCGGCCACCTCGGCGGGCAGGGCCCTGAGAATATCGGCCACGATCGTGTCGACGTCGAGGCCCACCTCGGTGAGGATCTCGTCGCGTGTTCCCTGCGGCAGGAACTCATCGGGCACGCCGAGCTCGAGCACCCCGATCCGCGAATCGGCGTCGCGCAGGTCGTGCTGGATCTGCGAACCCACACCGCCGATCTTCACCCCGTCTTCGATGACCGCCACGAGGCTGTGGTCGGCGGCGAGGTCGACGACGGATCCGGGCACGGGCAGCACCCATCTGGGATCGATGATCGTCGCGCTCAGTCCCTGCTCGCCCAGACGGTCGGCGACGTCCCCGGCCAACGTGGCGAAGGGTCCGACGGAGACGATGAGCACATGGGGCCTCGACCCGGCCGGCTCTTCACGGAGGATGTCGACGCCGTCGTCGAGCCGCCTCAGCGCGGGGATGTCGGCCCCGACGCTGCCGCGGGGAAATCTCACCACGGTCGGGGCATCCGAGACGGTGACGGCTTCGCGCAGCTCTTCGGTCAGCCGGGCGGCGTCGCGGGGTGCGGCCAGGCGCAGTCCGGGGACGACGCGCAGCATCGCGATGTCCCAGATTCCGTGGTGGCTGGCTCCGTCGGGGCCGGTGATTCCGGCGCGGTCGAGGACGAAGGTCACGCCCTGGCGGTGGAGGGCGACGTCCATGAGCACCTGGTCGAAGGCGCGGGAGAGGAACGTGGAGTAGATGCACACGACGGGGTGGAGTCCGCCGTAGGACAGGCCTGCGGCGGAGGCGACCGCATGCTGTTCGGCGATGCCGACGTCGAAGACGCGGTCGGGAAACTCTTCGGCGAATTTCGCCAGTCCCACGGGCAGGAGCATGGCCGCGGTGATGGCGACGATGTCCTCGCGCTCTTCGGCGAGTTCGCAGATCTCGGTGCCGAACACGGAGGTCCATGATGTCGATTTCGACGGTGTCGATCTCCCGGTGACGGGGTCGATGACGCCGACGGAGTGGAATTGGTCGGCGTCATCGTTGAGGGCCGGGTCGAATCCGTGGCCCTTCTGCGTGATCATGTGGACGATGATGGGACCGCCGTCGAACTGCTTGGCCAGCTGGAGGGCCTTGTCGACCGAGGACTGATCGTGTCCGTCGACGGGGCCCAGGTATTTGATGCCGAGTTCGTCGAACATGCCGGTCTCGGGTGGGCTGACCATGTCCTTGAGCCCACGTTTGACGCCGTGGATGGCACTGTAGGCGGCGCGGCCGGGTCGACCGGATTGGCGCAGTGTCTCCTTGCCCCAGGTCAGGAGCCTCTCGTAGCTCGAGGTGGTGCGCAGTTCGTCGAGGTGGGCGGCGAATCCACCGACGGTCGGGGCATAGGAGCGGCCGTTGTCGTTGACGATGATGACCAGCCGCCTCGGCGGGGTGGAGGTGTCGGCGGCGATGGTGTTGAGCGCTTCCCAAGCCATTCCCCCGGTCAGGGCTCCGTCGCCGATGACGGCGACGACGTGGCGGTCGTCCTCACCCTTCAGCTGACGGGCCTTGGCGATGCCGTCGGCCCAGGACAGCGAGGCCGAGGCGTGGGAGTTCTCGACGACGTCATGATCGCTCTCGGACCGGCTCGGATAGCCGGAGAGTCCGTCACGCTGCCGCAGGGTGGCGAATTCCTCCCGGCGGCCGGTGAGCAGCTTGTGCACATATGTCTGGTGGCCGACGTCGAAGATGATGGTGTCGCGCGGCGAGTCGAAGGTGCGGTGGATGCCCATGGTCAGTTCGACGACGCCGAGGTTGGGGCCCAGATGCCCGCCCGTGCCGGACACGGTCGTGATGAGGTAGTCGCGGATCTCTTTGGCCAGCACGTCGCATTCCGACGCGTCGAGTCGACGCAGATCGGCCGGCGAGCCGAGGGATTCGAGAAAGGTCATGCGGCCTCAGTTCTGACGTCATCGTCGGCGGACAGATTCCATTCGCCCCATCCTATCGCTCACAGGCGCGTCGCTCACCCCATTGGGCGCGTGCCGACCCTCGCCGAGGCGGCCGACCACCAGCGCACGGATTCCCGCGGACGGTGCCGGGTGTCGAGCGAACGGCAGGCTCGATGCATCCGGGGACGACGAAGGCCGGTGGGACGTATCCCACCGGCCTTCGAAGTGTTCCGGTTCAGCGCCTCAGCGCGGACCGACTGCCGCGAGTCGGGGACTCACAGCGCCTCGGCGTCTCCTGTGATCAGGCTTCTGCGAGCTGACGCAGAACGTACTGCAGGATGCCGCCGTTGCGGTAGTAGTCGGCTTCGCCCGGGGTGTCGATGCGGACGACGGCGTCGAATTCGACCGTCGTGCCGTCTTCCTTCTCGGCGGTGACCTTGACGGTCGCCGGGGTCGTGCCCTCGTTGAGCTCCGTGACGCCTTCGATGGAGAAGGTCTCGGTGCCGTCGAGTCCGAGCGAATCAGCGGATTCGCCGGCGGGGAACTGCAGCGGCAGAACACCCATGCCGATGAGGTTCGAGCGGTGGATGCGCTCGAAGCTCTCGGTGATGACGGCCTCGACGCCGAGCAGCTTCGTGCCCTTGGCGGCCCAGTCACGTGAGGATCCCGAGCCGTACTCCTTGCCACCGAGGACGACCAGCGGGGTGCCGGCGGCCTGGTAGTTCACGGAGGCGTCGTAGATCGTCGTCTGCGGTCCGCCCTCCTGGGAGAAGTCGCGGGTGAAACCACCCTGGACTCCGTCGAGGAGCTGGTTCTGCAGACGGATGTTCGCGAACGTTCCGCGGATCATCACTTCGTGGTTGCCGCGACGCGAGCCGTAGGAGTTGAAGTCCTTGCGCTCGACGCCGTGCTCGACGAGGTACTTGCCGGCCGGGGTGTCGGCCTTGAAGGAACCTGCGGGCGAGATGTGGTCGGTGGTCACCGAGTCGCCGAGCTTCGCGAGCACGCGGGCGCCCTTGATGTCCTTGACGGCTTCGGGCTTGAGACCCATGCCGTCGAAGAAGGTGGGCTTGCGCACGTAGGTCGACTCGTCGTCCCACTCGAAGACCTTGCCTTCGGGGGTGTCGAGCTGCTGCCAGCGCTCGTCACCGTCGAAGATGCGACCGTATTCGTTGTCGAACATGTCCGTCGAGATCGAATCGGCGATGACGGACTCGACCTCGTCGGGCGTGGGCCACAGGTCGGCCAGGTAGACGTCGACGCCTTGCGCGTCCTTGCCCAGCGGCTGGTTCTCGAAGTCGAAGTCCATGGTTCCGGCCAGGGCGTAGGCGATGACCAGCGGAGGCGAAGCGAGGTAGTTCATCTTCACGTCCGGGCTGATGCGGCCCTCGAAGTTGCGGTTGCCCGACAGGACTGCGGTGACCGAGAGGTCGTTGTCCTGGATGCTGTCGGAGATCTCCGCGTCCAGCGGACCGGAGTTGCCGATGCAGGTGGTGCAGCCGTAGCCGACGATGTAGAAGTTCAGCGCTTCGAGGTCCTCGATGAGGCCGGCCTTGTTGTAGTACTCGGTGACGACCTTCGAGCCCGGTGCGATCGATGTCTTGACCCACGGCTTCGAGTTGAGTCCGCGCTTGCGGGCGTTGCGTGCCAGCAGGCCGGCGGCCATCATCACCGAGGGGTTCGAGGTGTTGGTGCAGGAGGTGATCGAGGCGATCGCCACAGCGCCGTTGGCCAGCTCGAAGTTGCGTCCGTCGGCGGTGCTGACGTCCACGGACTTCGACTCCTCGCCGGGAGCGGCGTAGTTGTGGATGTCCTTGGCGAACTGGTTCTTGGCGTCGGAGAGCTCGATGCGGTCCTGCGGGCGCTTCGGTCCGGAGATCGAGGGCACCACGGTGGACAGGTCGAGTTCGAGGTACTCGGAGTACTCGACTTCGTTGTCCGGATCGTGCCAGAGTCCCTGCGTCTTGGCGTAGTCCTCGACGAGCTGGATCTGCTCGTCCGAGCGGCCGGTGAGCTTGAGGTAGTCGATGGTGACTTCGTCGATCGGGAAGATCGCGGCGGTCGAACCGAACTCGGGGCTCATGTTGCCGATGGTCGCACGGTTGGCCAGCGGCACCTCGGCGACGCCCTTGCCGTAGAACTCGACGAACTTGCCGACGGCGCCGTGCTGACGGAGCATATCGGTGATCGTGAGCACAACATCCGTGGCCGTGACACCGGAGGGGATCTCACCGGTGAGCTTGAAGCCGACGACGCGCGGGATGAGCATCGACACGGGCTGGCCGAGCATGGCGGCCTCTGCCTCGATGCCGCCGACGCCCCAACCGAGCACACCGAGGCCGTTGACCATCGTGGTGTGCGAGTCGGTGCCGACAAGGGTGTCCGGGTAGGCCCGGAGGACTCCGTCGACCTCGCGCGGCATGACCACGCGAGCCAGGTGCTCGATGTTGACCTGGTGGACGATGCCCATGCCCGGAGGCACGACCTTGAAGTCTTCGAATGCGGTCTGGCCCCAGCGCAGGAACTGGTAGCGCTCACCGTTGCGCTGGTATTCGATGTCCATGTTGAGTTCGACGGCGTCGGCGGTGCCGAAGCGGTCGATCTGCACCGAGTGGTCGATGACCAGCTCGGCCGGAGCCAGCGGGTTGACCTGGTCCGGGCTGCCGCCGAGCTCGACGACCTTCTCACGCATGGTGGCGAGGTCGACGATGCAGGGCACGCCGGTGAAGTCCTGCATCACCACGCGGGCCGGAGTGAACTGGATCTCCGTATCCGGTTCGGCATTGGGGTCCCAGCTGCCGAGGGCTTCAATATGTTCCGAAGTGATGTTGGCGCCGTCTTCCGTGCGCAGCAGGTTCTCCAACAGCACCTTGAGGCTGAAGGGAAGCTTCTCCGACCCTTTGACCTGATCCAGGCGATAGATCTCATAATCCTTATCGCCGACGGTCAGGGTGCTCTTCGATTTGAACGTATCGACGTTGCTCATCGTGATTCTCCTGTTTCATCCGATACTCATCCACGAAACCGGGCCCGTCCGACTCGACGGTCGCACCCTTGCATCGCGCACCGATTTACGCGACACATATGTTTCCAAAAGTATCTTGACGTCAAGATAAATTCTATCGTATTTGAGGGGCTTTGACCACCATGGCACACGGACGAACGGCGCCCGTCGATCGGGTTTTCCGCACGTCCTCGTGCGGGCATCACCAGGGCCGCGGCCGGGCCTGACGGCCTAGCGTGAGACGCACAGTCGAACGCATCGCACCAGCGTGTCACCACCGAGGAGTTCTCATGGACCCGTTCACCCTAGGCGCCGGATTCGGTTTCGGCGCACTGCTCGTCGGCATCATCTTCGCCGTCGTCTGCAGCTCGTTCGCGAAGGAGAAGGGCCGGTCGGGCGGCTGGTGGGGGCTGTGGGGCTTCCTCACGACGTTCATCGCCCTCATTGCGCTCGTCCTCCTCCCCCGCCGCCCGGTCACCGCCTGAGATCGCCGCCCGGTCACCGCCTGAGGACTGTGACGGTCTCCAGGTGCGCGGTCAGCGGGAAGAGGTCGAATCCGGTGAGGCTCTCGATCGCGAATCCCCCATCCGTGAGAGCCGCGAGATCCCGGGCCAGCGTGGCCGGGTCGCAGGAGACGTAGACGACGGTGCGGGCGGAGGATTCGATGATCGCCGAGGCGACCTTCCTCCCGGCGCCCGCCCGCGGCGGGTCGAGGATGATCACGTCCGAATCGGGCAGTCGGGCCCGGTCGACGCCGAGCGCGAGGAAGCGGGCCTCGAGATCGGCGGCGTTCTCGCGCGCATGCGCGATGGCCGCCTCCACCCCTTCGACCCCGAACAGGGGTGCACCGGTGGCCCGGGCCGCAGCAATGCCGAGGAGTCCGACCCCGCAGTAGAGGTCGGTGATCGCATCGACATCGGCAGGCAGTGCTGTGACGACCTCCGAGCTGAGCAGTGCGGCCGCGCTCCGGTGGACCTGCCAGAAGCCGTCTGCGCCGACGGCGAAGTCACGACCGTCGACCGTTTCGGTCAGGGTGGGCTCACCGCGGAGGACTCGCAGCGGACGCGCAGACGCTTGGGCGCGCCTGCGCCCATGGGGACGGCCACCGCGGCCACGGCCACGGCCGTTCTCCGGTTCGGCCGCCTCGGCGAGGAGTGAGAAGGAGGTCGGCAACCAGGCTTCGATTGCGTCGAGGACCTGCGCGGTGGGCCGACCGCGGACGATGAGCGCACCGCGGTCACCGGCCCACGCGAATTCGAGCCGGCGCACCCCCGGCGCACGCAGCCCCGCGATGTCGAGCTCGTGCAGGGGCCCGGCGGCCAGGGGCGGCGTGGTCACGGGGATGACCTCGTGGGATCTGGGGGCGAGCATTCCGGCCCGGCCGGCATCGTCGACGGCCAGCTGCACACGTGTGCGCCAGTCGGTGCCGTCGGTCTCGCCCGGCGCGGGCAGCACCTCGGGGTCGGCGTCGATGTGGCCGATGCGCTTGAGCTGGTCACGAAGCACCTCGGCTTTGAGAGTGCGGGAGTGGGCGAGGTCGACATGGGCGAATTCCATGCCGCCGAATCCGGCCGGCCCCGGCACGGGCCGTCCACCGTTGCCGCCAGCGGATCCCGCACCGGAGCCGTCGGCCGGTCCGGTGGAGACATAGTCGAGGCGACGGTCGGGCACGCGATGGGCAGAGGCCTCGACCACCTCGGTGACGGTCGCGCGGAGGAATCGGGCGGGCGGTCCCGCCTCGGTGCGGACTCGGACCTTCTCACCGGGCAGGGCTCCGGTGACGAAGACGACCTGGCCGTCGTGTCGGGCGATGGTGGCGCCGCCGGCCGCCGGTGCCTCGATGTCGAGGGTGAGTTCCCGGGCGGGAACCGAGGTGTCGCTCATGCGTGTTCTATGCCTGTCTGTACAGCTGGGTGTCGGCGTCGGGGCCGTCTCCGCCGTACTGTCGGGAGAAGGATTTCAATCGCCAGGGCACGGAGACCACGACGACGTTGGGCACCAGCAGCAGTCGGGTGCGCAGTTTGAGAGCCACCTGGTTGTGCAGGATGTGCTCCCACCAGCGGCCGACGACGAACTGCGGGATGTAGACGATGACGAGGTCTCTGGGCGATCTGCGGCGGATGGCGAGGATATGGGCGAGCATCGGGCGGACGAGTTCGCGGTACGGCGAGCCGAGCACGGTCAGCGGCACCGGCAGCTCCATCTCGTTCCACCTCTTCTGCAGACCGGCCGCGGCCTCTTCGTCCACGGCCACGGTGACGGCTTCGAGCTGGCTCGACCGGGTCACTCGCGCGTAGGACAGGGCCCGCATCGTCGGTTTGTCGATTTCGCTGACGACGACGATGGCGTGGGTGTTCGACGGGATCGTCCGTGAGTTCACATCCGCATCGGGGGCGAGCTCGCGGGCCACTCGCGAATAGTGACGGTGGATGGCCCCCATGACGAGGTAGAGCCCGGCCATGGCGGCGACGGCCAGCCAGGCTCCGGCGAGGAACTTCGAGACGATGACGACGATGAGGACACCGGCGGCGAGCACACAGCCGACGGCGTTGACGACCCGGTTGACATGCATCCGCATCCGGGTCTTCGAGTCGATGACCAGGCGCAGGCGTTTGCGCCAGTGCAGGACCATTCCCGCTTGGCCGAGGACGAAGCTGACGAAGACTCCGACGAGGTAGAGCTGGATGAGCACCGTCGCCGAGGCGGAGGTGGCGATGACGAGGACGATCGCGGCTGCGGCCAGCAGCAGGATGCCGTTGGAGAAGGTGAGGCGGTCGCCCTTCGTCGCCAGCTGCCGCGGCAGGAATTCGTCGCGGGCCAGTCGGGAGGCCAGTCCGGGGAAGCCCTCGACTGCGGTGTTCGCCGCAGCGATGAGCACGAGCGCGGTGATGAGCACGACGATGAAGAACATCGCCGGCGCGTTGTCGAAGATCGCGTGTGCGAGCTGCGCGAGGACGGGTTCCTGTTCGTATTCGGCGCTGACCGGGCTGCCGTCTGCGCGGACGAGGTAGATATGCGGGTCGTCGACGTATTTGATGCCGGTGACCGATGCCAGATAGGTCAGCCCCGTGAGCATGAGAGCCGCGAGCAGTCCCGACAGCAGCAGGGTGTTGCCGGCATTCTTGCCGCGCGGCTTCTTGAATGCCGGTACCGCTGTGGCCACGGTCTGCACTCCGGCCAGGGCGACTGCTCCGGAGGAGAAGGCGCGGAGGACGATGAGGACGGTGGCCAGGCCGAGAGTCGCCTGATCGCCGATATTGCTGTGCACGACCGTGTAGTCCGCGGTCTCGGCGTGCGGGGTGTCGCCGAGTCCGACCCGGATGAGACCGACCGACATCGTCAGGAACACCGCGCCCAGGAACAGGTAGGTCGGCACGGCCAGCAGCATCGGAGTGGCTCGTGAGCCGCGCAGACCGGCGAAGCAGATGAGCAGGATGCCGACGATGGCCACGGGCACACGGTAGGGCGCGAGCATCGGGAAGGCAGTGGTGATATAGGCGGCGAAGACCGTCATCGACACAGCCAGGGTGAGCACGTAGTCGACGAGGAGAGCCGCGGCCACCACGAGACCGGCCCCGGAGCCGAGATTCTTCGAGGCCACCTCGTAGTCGCCCCCGCCGGAGGGATAGGCACGCACGTTGATGCGGTAGCAGGCGACGATCACGAGGATGACGATGCCGACGGCCACACCGATCCAGGGGGCCACGGTCAGGGCCACGAGTGAGGTCAGTGACAGTGCCAGCAGGATCTCATCGGGCGCATAGGCCACCGATGAGAGCATGTCGGAGGCGAAGACGGGCATCGCGATGCGCTTCTTCAGCGCAGGCGCACGCCTGTCCTCACTGCGGAAGGGCCGTCCAACGAGTAGTCTTTTGACGGCATCAGAAAAACTGCTGGCCACGGCAACCAATGGTAGATCACTGCGGGAAGGATTACCCATGCACTTCGTGATTATGGGCTGCGGCCGAGTCGGGGCGTCCCTGGCCAAGACCCTTGACGCGAATGGGCACTCCGTCGCAGTCGTCGACCGGAATCCCGACTCGTTCCTCAAGCTCGGTCGGGATTTCAGCGGCTCGACGATCACTGGGGTCGGATTCGACCGGGAGACCCTGTCCCAGGCGAAGACCGCCGAGGCCTTCGCCTTCGCCGCCGTCTCGAGCGGTGACAATTCGAATATCCTCGCCGCGCGTGTCGCTCGCGAAACCTTCGGCGTGAGCAATGTCGCCGCGCGCATCTACGATCCGAACCGGGCGCAGGTCTTCGAACGGCTCGGCATCCCCACCGTGCCCACCGTGCGGTGGACGGCCGAGCAGGTGATGCGCAAGCTCGTCCCGCAGGGCTCGATCACCGAATACCGTGAGCCCTCGGGCAGACTCGTCCTGGCGGAGGTGCATCTGGATCCGGGGTGGGTGGCGCGGCCGATCAAGGAGATCGAAGCACGGACCAAGGCGCGGGTCGCCTATGTCACCCGTCTGTCAGAGGGCATCGTCGCCCATGATGATCTGCTCCTCCAGGACGGGGATCTCGTTCATCTCATGGCTCCGGTCGACCGCCTCGGCGAGATCGAACGGATCCTCGATCAGCCCGTGCGAACCGTGGAGGAAGAAGAATGAGAGTCATCATCGCCGGTGCCGGTTCCGTCGGACGCTCGGTAGCCCGGGAGCTGCTGGACAAGGACCATACGGTCCTCCTCATCGATCAGAGCAAGGAGGCGCTGGGTCATGAGCGCATTCCGGGCGCCGAATGGCTGCTCTCCGATGCGTGTGAGCTCGCCGGTCTCGCCGAGGCTGGGCTGGAGGAGGCCGATGTCGTCGTGGCCGCGACGGGCGACGACAAGACCAATCTCGTGCTCTCGCTGCTGGCGAAGACCGAATTCGGGGTGCCGCGGACCGTCTCGCGCGTGAACAACCCGAAGAACGAATGGCTCTTCGACGATAACTGGGGCGTCGACGTCGCGGTGTCGACTCCGCGCCTGATGACCGCGCTCGTGGAGGAAGCCGTGGAGGTCGGCGGTCTGGTCCACCTCATGAGCTTCGAACGCGGTCAGGCAGGGCTGCTCGAGTTCACCGTGCACGAGAATGCCGAGCTCGTGGCCGAACGCGTCGGCGGGATCACCTTCCCGCTCGATACTGTGCTGGTGGCGATCATCCGCAATTCGCGGGCGTTCGCCCCGAGCGCCGATGACGTCATCGAAGCCGGAGACGAGCTGTTCTTCCTCTCCTCCCCCGATCAGGAGCCGGCGCTGCTCGCACTGCTGCAGGAGACCGCGACGGCCGACGGAAACGCCGAGGGCTGAGGCGGCTCAGTCATCGGCGGGCGTGCGGAACGACTCGGCAGCTCTCGGCAACTCGGCGGTGGAGACTGACCGGTGTCTGAGGACCGGTCAGTCCTCGGAGTCGTCGCGCGTCTGCAGGAGTTCGTAGACGGGATTGTGTGCGGTGAGCACTCCGTCCTTGCCGCAGAATCGTCCTTCCAAGACGATGAGGGATCCGGGACGGATGCCGCTGATCTCCCGACGTCCGAGGAATTGGGCGCGGGCTTCGCCGGTGCCGTCGGCCACGGTGACATCGAGCCTGGGGCTGTCGGCGCTGCACGACTGGGTCGTCGCCGAGACGACTCCCGCGATGCGTGAGGTCTTTCGCGCCTCTAGCTCTTCGACCGGGATGACCCCGGGAATCTGACTGACCAGACGCAGATCGGCCCGTGCCTCGGCCTCACGGGATCCGAACTCACGCACGAGCCGGGGAATGAGGTTCCGCATCGCCGCTCAGCGGACCTCTGTGATCTCGGGCCCGCGTTCGAAGGGGTTGAGCTCGTCCTCGTCCTTCTCCTCCGTCTTGCTCTGGTCGACCTGCGGGGCGGTCAGGGCGATGAGTTCGCGGGGAGCCATGGCCTCCTGACCGCGGTCGACGACGACTCCGCGGAAGAGTGCGGAGAGTTCGGCGCGCACCTCGTCATCGGTCACGGCCTTGCCGGAGAACACGGCGCGGACGAACCAGCGTGGTCCGTCGATGCCGGCGAAGCGCATGGCGCGTTTGCCGGGACGGCCGGATTCCGTCTTCGCCGGAACTTCGATGGCCAGTTCCTTGCCGAGGGAGGTGTGCAACTCGGTCGATTCCCCGCCCTGTTTGGTCACGGATTCGGCGAGCTGGCTGCGCACCGTGTTCCACAGGCCTTCGGACCGTGGGGTCGCGAACGCCTGCAGCTGGATGCCTCCGCCGTCGTGGATGAGGGTCACTGCCAGCACGCGCTGGGAATCGTCGTCCGTGTCCAGGCGCACCTGCATTCCGTCGACGACGGGCACCTTGAGTGCGCCGAGGTCGAGGCGGTCGTGTTCGGGATACTCCTCGGAGATGTCGAACGGGCCCTTGTCGGACCGGTCGAAGGGCGCTGACTTCTCCAGCAGCGCCTCTTCCTCGTCGATGTCGTCGGACTCGGTCGCCTCGTCATCGGACTCGGCCGCGTCGATATCGACGTCATCGTCTGCGCGTTCGGCAGCCTCGGTGTCGGTGTCTGCATCCTGGGCGTCGAGCTCATCGTCGTCGGTGAGTTCGTCGTCGGTGCGGACGTCGTCATCGGTCGTCGGTGTGGATTTCTTGAACCGGGAGAACAGTCCCATGAGTCCTCACTTCTCCTTTTCGCTGAGGCCGGCGTCGATTCCGCCGGTGGATCCGAATCCCCCGGCGCCGCGGGCGCTGTCATCAAGGGATTCGACGATGTCGAAGTCGGCGTGGGCGATCGATTGGATCACGAGTTGGGCGATGCGGTCGCCGCGGACGACGCGCAGCGGGGTCTTCGCATCGAGGTTGATCAGCGGCACCTTGATCTCGCCGCGATATCCGGCGTCGATGGTGCCAGGAGCGTTGACGACGGTGACCCCGTGCTTGCTCGACAGCCCCGAACGCGGGTGGACGAAGGCCGCATAGCCCTCCGGCAGGGCGATCGCGATTCCGGTCGGCACAACACGACGCTCGAAGGGTTCGAGGACGAAGTCGATCGTCGAACGCAGGTCCGCCCCGGCATCGTCCGCATGCGCGTAGGTGGGTGCGCTCATGCCCGCGTCGAGGAGCTGGAGGTTGATCTTCACGGTTTCCGTCACAAAGAAGCACTCTAACGCTCCAGCCTGAGCGTGGCCAATCTTCTCGCTATGGGACAATGGCCCCATGGCAGCAACTCAATCCGGAACCCATGTGGTCTTTCAGGAGAAGGTCCGTCCCTCGATCGGCATGTGGATCCTCGTCGTGGTGGCCGCTCTATCGACGGCGCTCATGGTCATGCCCGTCTGGCAGCTCGGCACCGTCGTCCTTCCCGTCGTCAGCTTCGTCCTCTTCGCCTGGTGGCTCAACTCGCTGACGGTCTCGATCATCGTCACCGAACGTCAGCTGTTCGTGGGCGAAGCGCATATCGACCGCAGGTTCGTTCCGGGCGCGGTCGCCTTCGTCGGCGAGGAGGCCCGCCGGGCCCGCGGTGTCGATCTCGATGCGCGCGCTTTCCTCAAGATCCGCCCGTGGGCGAAATCCGTCGTCCGCATCGATCTCGACGATGATACGGACCCCACCCCGTACTGGCTCGTCTCATCACGCCGCCCCCACGAACTCGCAGCCGCCCTCACCCCCTAACCCCTCCCCTTATTGCTACCTGACGGCGGCGCAGCAACCTCGCGCGAGGTTGCTGCGCCGCCGTCAGGTAGCAATTGGAGGATAAAAGCGGACCGCAGCCCTTTCGAGGGTGCGGTCCGTTTTCGGGATTTCGCGAAGAGAAGCGATTCAGCCTGCACAGTCCGTGCAGATGGGGATCCCGCCCTCTTCCGTCGCAAGCTGCGAACGATGGCGGACCAAGAAGCACTCCATGCAGGTGAACTCATCGTTCTGCTTGGGCAGAACCCGAACGGAGAGCTCTTCGTTCGACAGGTCCGCACCCGGGAGTTCGAAGCCTTCGGCTACCGCAGTCTCGTCTTCGTCGATCTTGCTCGCCTGATCCTGGGAACGCTGGGCCTTGAGCTGCTCGATCGAATCGCTTTTGATCTCATCGTCTTGCTTGCGAGGTGCGTCGTAGTCTGTTGCCATATGGCCTCATCGCTCTCTGTCCGAAGGGGGTGCCGAAGAGGAACTTTTCTCCTCTTCCGAGATGTGTCCCCAGCATTGTGCACTGTATGCTTGCCGTTGGCAAGATGGAATGAAGACCCGATACGGTGATTCTCGTCACCAGCTTGTCTGCATGGACAGAGCACACATAGAGTTCACGAAGAGCTCTGCAAGAATGCTTGTGATGGACAGCACCGACAGCACTGCCTGTCGGTAGATTACCGGGCTCGTCCCCTGTGGAGGCGGCCCGAGGAAGGACGGATCCACAATGAGTGAATTCGCTGATCAGCTCGACACCCGAATCGATGATGTCCGTCATCGCATTCACGAGGCCCGGTCTGCCGGTGACGACTTCCTCGTCGAAAATCTCATCGACGACCTGCAGAACCTCATGGAACTCGCCGGTCGCAACGATGTCGACACCGGCCCTATCGCCGAGGTGATCCAGGCCGAGACAGGTGCCTTGCCGGTCATCCCGGCCCCCGACGACAACTGAGAGAACACCGAGAGAAAGAACCCTCCCTCACCGCTGCGGTGAGGGAGGGTTCTTTCGTTTCTCGGACTCAGTTCGCCACGGCCCAGTTCGGATGGGTCGCCCGCTCGATGCGGCCCCGGCAGCAATCGATGCTGCACGCTCCGCTGCCGGGCACCAGGGCCTTCGTCCCGGGCAGGGCAGGAGCGTCGATGTCGTCTCCACGCAGCTGAGCGACCCGCTCCTCCACGAGATCGACGAGGCCCTTGACGAACGCGTCGTGGGTGCCCACAGTCGCCACCCGGGTGAAGTCGAGGCCGAGCTCTGCTGCGGTCTCCTTCGCCTCGGTGTCGAGGTCGAAGGCGACCTCCATATGATCGGAGATGAAGCCGATGGGCACGAGCACGACACCGGTCACCCCCTCCTCGGCGAGTTCGGTCATCCGATCGTTGACATCGGGTTCGAGCCACGGCACCTCGGGCGAGCCGGAACGCGAGCAGTACACGAGTTCGGCCGGAACGCGGTCGGCCTCATCGATGCGCCCCATGAGATGGTCGATGAGCTCCTCGTGCTGGGCACGGTAGCCGTTGGTCGTCGCCTCGGAGGCGTCCTGCATGACGTTGGGGATCGAGTGGGTGACGAAGAGGATCCGGTGCTTGGCCGAGTCCATCTGTCCGACCCTGCTCCGGAAGTCGGTGAGGCCTTCGTTCAGACAGTCCGCACAGGCGTCGGCGTAGCCGGGGTGGTTGTAGTACTGTCGGATCTTGTCGATCGCGACGGTGAAGCCTTCGTCCTTGAGTGTGTCGATCGTCTTCGCGAAGTCCTCACGGTATTGGCGGCACGACGAGTAGGACGAGTAGGCGGAGGTGTCGATCGAGAGGAACCGTGTGGCACCGTCCTCCGCCAGGGTGCGGACCTCATCGGTGAGATAGGGGTCCCAGTTGCGGTTGCCCCAGATCAGCGGAGTCTCGATCCCGCGACGATCGAGTTCGTCGCGCAGCGCGGCCAGCAGCGCTTTGTTCTGATCGTTGATCGGAGATTTGCCTCCGAAACCGAAATAGTGCTCTCCCACCTCCTCGAGCCGCTCCTCGGGAATCCCTCGTCCGGCGGTGACGTTGCGCAGGAATGGAACCACTTCTTCTGGAGCCTCCGGTCCGCCGAATGACATGAGGACCAGGGCGTCGATGGGTGCAGTCGTATTCACGGTTTCGATCTTACAGACTGCGCCTCGACTCGGCTCGCTGTCCGCAGAGTGAGCCGCACTCACTCATGGTGCAGACGGATCGGCCCGGGCTGCGCCGGCCGCATCCGTGGCCGGTCTCACAGTCGCTCTCTGCCGGCGGTCGATTCGGCCCGTGATTTCGCGACTCGCGCGGAAATCTGCCCGGCACGACGCGCCGAACGTGACACGATCTTCAGGAGACGCGACAAAGGAGCTTAAGGCAATGCGTGAACTGATCTTGAACGGAGTCAACGCAGACGGGACCCATCTGCTGTTGAACGACGAGAACGGGCTTCAGTACCGAGTCGGCCTCGATGAGGCGCTCATCGCCGCGGTCCGCAGGGACCGCTCCCAGTCCAAGTCCGAGGCTCCCGTGCGCCCGAAGGAGATCCAGGCCATGATCCGCGGCGGCATGGACGCCGAGGAGGTCGTGGCCACCACCGGCGCCGATCTCGAATATGTGCGCACCTATGAAGGTCCGGCGATGGCCGAACGCGAACGCACCGCTTACCTCGCCAGCCGTCATCCCATCTATTCCGACCACGATCCCAACGGTGAGCCGACTCCGCTCATCGAGCTGTGCCAGGAACGTCTGGCGATGCGCGATGTCGATATCGAGACGATGGAATGGGATTCCTGGAAGCAGCAGGACGGCAACTGGTACATCCAGCTCAGCTTCACTGCCGCCGACCGTGTTCGCACCGCCAGCTGGCACTACTACCGCCGTTCGCTGACCCCGATCGATGACGAGGCGAAGTGGCTCGCCGATTCTGGCCCCACCGACACCGGACCGATCCCGAACTACGGCAGCGGTGCCGAGCGACAGAGGAACACCGAGGAGGTCGATGTCCTCCCGCGCACCGATCGGTCGTCCGCGTCGATCGCCGCGGACGGACCGGTCCGCCCCACCGCCGGTTCGGCTCCGTCGCAGCAGGCCCGCGATCACCAGGCCGAGACCGGCCGGATTCTGGAGAACCTGCGCAAGCGTCGCCACACCGAAGAGGAGCCGCGGACCCGTCTGCGTGCGGTCACCGAGGATCCCGAGACTCACCCGCAGGGAGCGCACACTGCTCCCGGTCGGCCCGAAGCCGCCGCCGATGACGAGGTCTTCGCCTTCGAGGATGCGGCTGCCCCTGCCGAGGAGCCGCAGGAGCCGACCGAGAAGGTCGGTGTCTTCGACGATGAGAATCAGCTCTCGCTGCTCAATGAGCCCGGGGTGAGCGATCACTCCGATGATTTCAAGGACTCCGCGTCGGCGAAGGACTCGAAGCCGAAGTCGAAGAAGAATTCGCGAGCCTCGATCCCGAGCTGGGACGAGATCATGTTCGGGTCGAAGCGGGACTGACCTCAGACTGCCGAGTGTGCGCCCTCGGGAACCTGTGGGCCGAGGTCTGCCGCACCCGGTTGGACTGTGCCGAGGTCGACGACCTCATCGCCATCCGCGATCAGGCGCCTGTCGTGAGTGACCATGACGACCGTGCGATCGCGGAGGTTCCCGCGCAGGTCGTCGACGAGCAGCCGTGCCGTCTCATCGTCCAAATGTGCCGTCGGCTCGTCGAGGACGATCACATCGGCGCCGGTCAGCAGAGTTCTCGCCACTGCCAATCGCTGGCGCTGACCACCGGAGATCTCCGTACCGTGGTCTCCGACCCACCGGTCGAGACCCGCGATGTCGGCCCAGTCGCCCAGCCCTGCCGCTCTCAGCGCGCTGACCATCTCGTCGTCTCCGGGCACCGTCTGCCTCGCGAGGGCGAGATTGCCGCGCACGGTGGACCGGAAGACGTGTGCCTCCTGAGGGCACCAGGCGATGCGGCCGACCAGGTCTGCCGGTGAGCGCGTGAGCATATCGTGGCCGACCCCGGTCCGGTCACGGACGTGGTAGCTTCCGGACCAAGGATCGAGGAACCGCAGGAGCACGCTCAGGCTCGTCGTCTTTCCGGTTCCGCTGTCGCCGCACAGCACGGTCCAGCGTCCGCGTTCGGCCCGCAGGTCGAGCCCTGTCACGACCGCCCGGTCGTCCCATCCGACGGTGATCTCATCGAATTCGAGGGCGTCGACGCCGACGAGCTCGGCCGCGGGGTCAGAATGGCGCGACGAATCGTCGTTCTCTTCGACCGTCGTTCCGGCGGCAGGAGCCGATTCCTCGGCGTCGGGTCCCGACACCTCGGCTTCGCGGTCCTCCGCATTGTCTGGATCGGGCAGGCAGTCCAGTGCCGCTGCCAAACCCGGCAGTTGGCGGAATGCCTCGAGTGCCGAGGCGAACACCTCTCCCAGCCCCAGGGCCATGAGCGAAAGCACGGCGACGATCTCGGTCGGAGCGTCTGCGGTTGCCGCCAGGATCACTGCGGTGGCGAAGGTGCTCAGTTGCAGCCACAGTTGGGCGAGGCCGTAATTGCGGGCCGACGCCTTCTGCTTCTTCTCGAGGTCGGACTCCAGACCGGCCAACAGGCCGATCACCTCAGTGTCGACACGGTTCGTGGCCAGATCGTCCTTCGCGTTGAGAGCGCGGGTGAGGACGGACAGAATCCGGCTGCGGCCCTCCCGGATTCCGTGCGCCAGGCGGCTCTCTGCCCGGATCACGAGGATCGGGACGATGATGAGGTTGACAGCGCCCAGCAGGACGAACCAGACCAGAGACTCCACATGGAGAAGTGCCGCCGTGATGCTCACACCCATGACGACCAGGACGGAGACGAGCGGCGGGAACAGAGTCCGGGGCACCAGGTCGCGGACGTCATCGGCGTCGGCGACCATGGCGCGCAGCGCCGAGTCCGAGGTGAGCAGCCGCCGATCACTCATCCCCACACGCTCGAAGTGCTCCCACAGTCGAGTGCGCAGTCGCGTGAGGGCGGCGAAGATCGCCGAGTGCAGCTTCAGTCGGCTGGCATAGAGGAGCACGGACCGGCTGAGCCCGAAGAAGCGCACGCCGACGATGGCGACCATGAGCAGCATGATGGGCGGCTGGTAGGAGGCTTCGACGATGAGCCATGCAGAAACCGCGGTCAAGGCGATGGCCGCGAGACTGGACGCGCACGCGGTCAGGGCTGCCACCAGCATGGTCGGAGTGAAGAGCGGAAGACTCGAGTTGAGAACAGACCAACGCCGGCGCAGTGCGGCTGTCCGGGCTGCGGTTCCCGTCCGTGCTTCTGTGCCCGACTGCCACTCGGCATCGGTTCGGTCTCGCGACTGCGGCTCGGCACGCATCCGATCCCGATGCCCACTGCCCGAACCCAGCAGACTCTTCGGACCGGAGTCGTCCCTGGTCCGTGTGGCGGGAGCCTCGGCCGCGTCGTTCCAGTGCTGACCCGCGGCTGCGGTCTCCGCCGCAGCCGCAATGTCCGCGGCCTGGGCCCCGTCGATTCGCGTCTTCTCCGGGCGGATCTCGGTGTCGGCCAGGGCACGAACCTGTTCGTCATGGCTGGCGAGGAACACACGGTTGGTGGCGGCCGCCTCGGCGATCATGGCGATGACGATGTCGGCATTGTCGGCATCGAGGTGGGCGGTGGGTTCGTCGAGGACGAGCAGCCCGCCCCCGTCACCGAGGCGATGCCGCACACGCGCCAGCGCCAGCCGGCGCTGCTGGCCGGGGCTCAGTGCCGCGGTCTGCACACGCAGATCGGTGGGCAGGCCGGCGGCGGCCAGGGCCGACCGCGCTCCGTCCTCGTCGAGTCCGAAGAGGGCGAGTTCGGCACCGATGGTCTCGGCGAACATCCGCGGAGCCTGCGGCATATAGGCTGCGGCAACGGGAGCGACGGTGGAGTGCGCATCGGCCGGCAGGCTGCCGACCAGCGCCCCGAGCACAGTCGTCTTGCCTGTCCCAGACCGGCCGCTGATCGTCGTCACGCCCGGCCGAGCGTCGATGGTGCCCGACCAGGTGATGAGCGTGCCGTCGGCATAGAGAACGTGCTGCTCACCCGGCCGACCGGGAGTATTGAGCGCATGTCCCCGGTCGGCCGTCGCCTCGGTGGCGGCCGTCGCCTCGGTGTCGGCCGTCGCCTCGGTGTCGGCCGTCGCCCCGGCGGCAGCCGTCGCCTCGGTGGCAGCCGTCGGCGCGGCGGCTGCCGGCTGAGTCTGTGAAACCAGCGCCTGGGCTCTCCCCCGCGCTTCGCGACCGTTCTCACTCGCGTGGTATCCGGCCCCGAGCTCCCGCAGGGGGATGAAGCATTCGGGTGCGATGAGCAGGACCAGCAGGCCGTCGGCGAGGTCCATCGTCCCGTTGACCAGGCGCAGACCGATGACCACGGCGACGAGTGCCACCGAGATCGTGGCGATGAGCTCGAGCGCCAGACTCGAGAGGAACGCGATGCGCAGCGTCGACAGGTTCGCCGCATGGTAGCGCTGCCCCAGTTCCCGCAGCCGAGCCGCATGATCACGTGAACGCCCGAGGCCGATGAGCACGGGAAGCCCTTCGGCGAGTTCGGCCAGATGATCCGACAGCCGCTCCAGAGCCGCCAGCGTCGCCGAGGTCGACTCCGCCGTATAGCGGCCGATCAGCACCATGAACACCGGAACCAGCGGCAGACATACCGTGATGATGACCGCGGAGAGGACGTCGCTGAAGACGATGCGCACCAGCAGGACGATGGGCACCACGGCGGCCGCGGTCAGGGCCGGCACCACCGTGGTGAAGTAGTCATCGAGATCGTCGATTCCGCGGGTGACCGTGACCGCCGCATTCGTCCGCGGGCGTCCCCGCCCGCGGAGCAGACCCGAAAGGATCGAGCGACGCAGCCCCTGTTTCGATTCAGCGGCCAAGGAGGTGCCCAGACTGCGGTCGAGCCAGAGACCGCCGCCGCGCAGCAGTGCGCCGAGGGCGCCGATGACCACCCACACCCCGGGTGCACTATGGCCGGTGATGGCGCGCACCAGCGCTTCGGCGATGAGGACGATCCCCACCGCCCGGCACAGGGCGGAGAACACCGAGAGTGCCAGCCCCCGCCGACCGGTCGGCAGTTCGAGCAGGATCGACAGGGGCGAGCTCACGATCGGATCGCCACCGGCAGCTTGTGCGCTTCGGGGATGTGGGTCTCGGCGATGCGGCCGAGAAACATCCGGTAGCTGAAGATCTGGTAGGCGATGATGATCGGCAGGATCACGATCGTCACGATGAGCATGACGTTCAGGGTGTAGTCCGACGACGAGGCGGCACCGATCGTCAGCGAGTTCGACGGGTCGAGCGTCGAGGGCAGAACGTTCGGGAAGGCACCGGCGAAGACCGCTGCCAGTCCTGCGATGAGATAGATCCCGTGCAGAATGAACGCTCTCTTCTCGGCTCCGGCGCGCACCGCGAAGTACGCGGCGATGAGCGCGGCAATCGCAATGAGCACCGGAACGACGAGCCAGGTCCGCTGAGTGATCGAGGAGGCGAACCAGATGAGGAACGGGACCGCCGCCGGCAGCATGAGCCTCCCGGCCCAGCGCCGCGACCGCGCCCGGACTTCGCCCTGGGTCTTGAGTCCGAGGAAGATGAGCCCGTGGGCCAGGGAGAAGCCGAGCCCGCCGAGGCCGCCGACGAGCGCCGGCCACGACATCCAGGCGAAGGGTCCGCCGATCATATCGCCGTGATCATTGAGCGGCAGCCCGATTGTCGTCAGCGCCAGCATCGCTCCGATGCAGACGGCAGTTCCGGCCGAGCCCACGGCCACGGCCCAGGTCCAGAAGGACTTCCACCGCTGCGAGTGCCCCTTGCCGCGGTATTCGATGGCCACGGCGCGCAAGATCAGTGCGAGCAGGCAGATCGTCAGGGGAATGTAGAGCGCGGAGAACAGTGAGGCGTACCAGTGCGGGAACGCGGCGAACATCGCTCCGGCCGCGGTGATCAGCCAGACTTCGTTGCCCTCCCAGACCGGGCCGATCGAGTTGAGCAGAACGCGTTTGCTGCGTTCGCTGCGACTGAGGAAGGGCATCATCATGCCCACACCGAGATCGAAGCCGTCGAGGAAGAGGTATCCCATCCAGAGCACGACGATGAGGACGAACCAGATTGTGGCGAGGATTTCCATCGTGACCTTCCCTCAGTACGCGAACGACAGGACGTCGTCGCCGTTGTCGGTGATCGTGGGTTTCGTATTCGTCTGGTCGAGTTCGGGCATCGCCGAGGCGACTCCGCCCTTGACGTACTTCGTGATCAATCGCAGTTCGACGACCATCAGGATTCCGTAGACGGTAGCCAGGCTGATCAGTGAGAACAGCAGCATGGCCGGTGTCACCTCGGGTGACAGCGCCGCTTGGGTGTACATATACACCCCGTCGAGCTGAGCCGGGTTCGGGGCGACGACGAAGGGCTGACGGCCCATCTCGGTGAAGATCCATCCGGCCGAGTTCGCGAGGAACGGTGCCGTGATGGCCAGGACGAAGCCGCGGCTGAGCCATTTCGACTCGGGCACCGTGCCCTTGCGGGCCAGCCACAGTCCGATGACGCAGACCCCGGCGGCCAGGGCGCCGAAGCCGATCATCATCCGGAAGCCCCAGTAGGTGACGATCATGATCGGCTGGTAGTCGATCGGTTCACCGGCGTGCTCGCCGTAGCGCGGGTCGTCGGGGATGTGGGTGCCGTAGCGCTCCTGGTATTCGGGCAGCAGCGTCGTCACACCGTGGACGGGGGTGTCGAAGTCCCCGTTGGCCAGGAACGACAGCAGACCGGGGATCTCGAAGATGTTCTCCACGCCGTCGCAGTCATTCGACGAGGGATCGGCGACTGTGAGAACGGAGAATTGGGTGCCGTCGTGGCAGGCCGCCTCGGCGGAGGCCATCTTCATGGGCTGCTGTTCGAACATCAGCTTGGCTTGGACGTCACCGGTGATCGAGACGCCGGCGAAGGCGAGGACGCCGACGATCGCACCGATGCGCAGGGACTTGATCCACACCGCATGGTCTGTCTTGTCCCGTCCGGGAATCTTCATCGAGGAACCGACGATGACCCTGCCGTCGGCTCCGACGGTGTCGATTCCGTCCTTGCGCCGGTGGTAGAGGTGGTACCAGGAGATGCCGAGGAGGAAGGAACCGCCGACGGCCAGGGCGCCGAAGATCGTGTGCGTGAAGGCGGCGATGGCGGTGTTGTTGCCGAGCACCGCCCAGACGTCGGTCATCACGGGCCGGCCGTCGACCATCTCGACGCCGACGGGATGCTGCATCCAGGAGTTCGCGACGATGATGAAGTAGGCCGAGATCCATGTGCCGATGACGGCCAACCACAGTGAACCGAGGTGGACGGCGCGAGGCAGTCGGCCCCAACCGAAGATCCACA
This sequence comes from Brevibacterium linens ATCC 9172, assembly GCF_900169165.1. Taxonomy (GTDB): domain Bacteria; phylum Actinomycetota; class Actinomycetes; order Actinomycetales; family Brevibacteriaceae; genus Brevibacterium; species Brevibacterium linens. The sequence continues at coordinate 117,877 of NZ_FXYY01000001.1, read as the reverse complement.
GGCCGAGGAACGTCGATTCGAGGAAGAAGGCCAGCAGGGCCTCCAACGCCAGGGGCGCACCGAAGACGTCGCCGACGAAGCGGGAGTATTCGCTCCACGCCATGCCGAACTGGAATTCCTGGACCAGGCCGGTGGCCACTCCCATGATGAAGTTGATGAGGAAGAGCTTGCCGAAGAATTTCGTGCTGCGCAGATACACCTCGTTGCCGGTGCGGTGGTAGATCGTCTGCAGGATCGCCACGAGCATGCCCAGCCCCAGGGTCAACGGCACCATCCAGAAGTGGTAGACCGTTGTGATTCCGAATTGCCACCGTCCGATGAGGACCGGGTCCAGCTCCATGGGTGCTCCATTCAGGTTTCACGCGAGCAGTGTTTCTACGTCACGTAGAATTCTACAGGTCGTAGAAACGCCGCCGTCACGGTTTCATCATTCAAGACTCCCGCTTCCAATTATGCGCTGGGTCAAGCGCACCTGGCCAGGGCCGCGACTGGGCCGAAGGTCAGGTGTCTGTGTGGAATTCGACAGACTGTAGAGATATACTGGGGCGATCAGACCGACAAAGAAATTGAGGGCGAAAGAACTGTGGGAACACTGGGTGAACTCGAACGCAGCGTCATGGACGCCATCTGGGTCCACGATGACGGGCTGAGTGCCGCCGAACTCCGCGAAGTCCTCTCGGACCGCGAGCTCGCGCTGACGACGGTCCATACGGTTCTGTCTCGGCTCGATAAGAAGGGATTCGTCACTCGCGATCGCAGCATCCGTCCGCACCGCTACATCGCGGTCTCGACCCGTGAGGATCACGTGGCGGAGCTGATGACCGAGATGCTGTCTCAGGCACCGGACCGTCAGGCTGTGCTCGCTCGCTTCCTCGGCACCGTCTCGGAGGCCGACACCAAGGCGCTGCGCAACCTGCTCGGGCGCAATCACTCGACGCAGTCCTGACCCAGGCCGGTCACCTCAATGACCATCGTGGGAATCATTCTGGCCGTGCTGGCTTTTCTGCTGGCATGGCCTGTACCTGCGGCACTCGCTCGATTCCGCGGTGACCCGATCTCCGAGGTCGTCCTGTGGCAGGCCGTCGGACTCTCGGGAGGACTGTCGCTCATCGGCGCCGCTCTCGCTTTCGCCGTCGCCCCGGGCACGACGAGCCTCCCCCAGGGACTCTTCGATCTCATGCGGGGCAAGGACCACACCCAGCTGTCGCTCCTGGCGTGGATCTTCCTCGTCATCGCCGTAGTCCTCATCGCTCGGCTGCTCGGCTGCCTGGTCCTCACGTTCTATTCGGCGCGGAAGACCCGCCTGCGCCACGACGAGATCCTCCATCTGCTCAGCGAACCGTCGATCGCCTACCCGGACACCCGCATCATCACCACCGATGAAGCCGTCGCCTACTGTCTGCCCAAAGGACCGCGGAAAGGCACCGCGGTCCTGTCCACCGGTCTGCTCAAGGCCCTCGACGAGGACGAACGCACCGCCGTCATCGCCCATGAGCGGGCCCATCTGGATTTCCGGCACGATGTGCTCGTCATCCCGTTTGCCGCCTGGCATCGGGCCCTGCCCTACTTCTCGGCCACGGCCATCGGGCTGAACTCGGTGAATCGACTCATCGAGCTCATGGCCGATGATCAGGCGCGTGACCATGTCGATCCGCAGATCCTGGCCCGGGCGGTCGGATCAGCCGCAGCGATCAGCCCCGAGCATCGCAGTGATTTGTCCGCTCAGCGCATCCTGCGCCTGTCACGCCCCTTGGATCCGGCGCGGATCCCCGTGCGCCTGATGTCGATCGGACTGGCCGTTCTGCTTCTGCTCCTGCCGACCCTGCTCATCGTCACACCCTCGGCATTCGGCATCTGAGCCCGGGCGCGAATCTCGGCCCGGGCTCAGATGAGTCGGTGCTGACTCAGCATCGGTGCTGACTCAGCAGTCGCTTTCAGCTGTCGATGCGTTCGGCATCGAGGACGGCGGCGCCGGAGACGATGAACTCCTTGCGCGGTCCGACCGATGATCCCATGAGGAGCTCGAAGGTGTTCTCCGCCATCTCGGCATCGGCCATCGTCACCCGACGCAGGGTGCGCATGCTCGGATCCATGGTCGTCTCGGCCAGCTGGTCGGCGTCCATCTCGCCGAGGCCCTTGTACCGCTGGATCGGTTCCTTGTAGGTCTTCTTCTGCTTCTCGAGCTTCTTCAGCAGAGTATGGAGCTCGGCTTCTGTGTAGGTGTAGATGATGTCGTTGGGCGTTCCGCGCTTCGTCACGACCTCGACCCGGTGCAGCGGAGGCACGGCGGCGAACACGCGACCGGCCTCGACCAGCGGTTTCATATACCGGAAGAACAGAGTCAGCAGCAGGGTGCGGATATGCGCGCCGTCGACATCGGCGTCGGTCATGATGACGACGCGCCCGTAGCGGGCGGCGTCGATATCGAAGCTGCGACCCGAACCGGCGCCGATGACCTGGATGAGCGCCGAACATTCGACGTTGGCGAGCATGTCGGCCAAGGTCGCCTTCTGGACGTTGAGGATCTTCCCGCGGATGGGGAACAGCGCCTGGTGATCGGAGTTGCGGGCGGCCTTTGCCGTGCCCATCGCCGAGTCACCCTCGACGATGAACAGCTCCGTGTTCTCCACTCCGTTGTCGCGGCAGTCGTAGAGTTTCGCCGGCAGCGAGGAGGCTTCCAACGCGGTCTTGCGTCGCTGGTTCTCCTTGTGGGTGCGGGCAGAGATGCGCGATTTCATCTCGGCCACGACCTTCTCCATGAGCACGGCTGCCTGCTGCTTCTGCGCGCGCTTGGTCGACGCGAGCACCTCGCCGAGCTGAGTCTCGACGGTCTTCGCCACGATCTGGCGCACTGCGGCGGTGCCGAGGACCTCCTTCGTCTGCCCCTCGAACTGGGGTTCGGCCAGCTGGACGGTGACGACTGCGGTGATGCCGGCGAGCACATCGTCCTTCTCGAGTTTGTCCTTGCCGACCTTGAGTTTGCGCGCGTTGGCGTCGACGGCCTTGCGCATCGCCTTCAGGCAGGCCTGCTCGAACCCGGCGAGGTGGGTGCCGCCCTGCGGGGTGGCGACCACGTTGACGAAGGACTTCAGCTTCGTGTCGTAACCGGTCCCCCAGCGCAGAGCGATATCGACGCCGACCTCGCGTTCGACTTCCTTGGATTCGAGGTGACCCGAGGAGTTGAGGACCGGGACGGTCTCCTTGAAGGTCCCTGTGTTCTGCAGACGCCAGGTATCGGTGATCGGAGGATCGATGGAGAGATGGTCGACGAATTCGGTGATTCCGCCGTCGAATTTGAAGACCTCTTCGCGCTCGGCGATGACGGCGCCGGTCTCGTCTCGGACGACGCCGCGCCGGTCGACGATGCGCAGTTCGAGGCCGGGAACGAGGAAGGCGGTCTGACGGGCACGTTCGACCAGGTGCGGGTAGTCGAACTGGGCCTTGGACAGGAAGATCTGCGGATCCGCCCAGTACTGGACACGGGTGCCGGTGGCTCCGCGCTTGGCCTTGCCGACGATGTCGAGACCGGTCGGTTCCTCGAAGGCTTCGAAGGGGTTGTCCGGGCTCGGAGTGCCGGAGGAGTCGTCGAAGCGTCCGGGCACGCCTCGGCGGAAGGACATCTTGTGCACCTTCGATCCGCGGGTGACCTCGACGTCGAGGCGAGCGGACAGGGCGTTGACGACCGAGGCGCCGACTCCGTGCAGTCCGCCCGAAGCGGCGTAGGACGTGCCGCCGAACTTGCCGCCGGCGTGGAGCTTGGTCATGACGACCTCGACGCCGGTCAGTCCGGTCTTCGGTTCGATGTCGACGGGGATCCCGCGGCCCTTGTCGGTGACCGCCACCGAGCCGTCGGCAGCGAGCTCGATGAGGATCTCGGAACCGTACCCGCCGAGGGCCTCGTCGACGGAATTGTCGATGACCTCCCACAGACAGTGCATGAGACCGCGGGAGTCGGTCGTGCCGATGTACATGCCGGGTCGCTTGCGTACCGCTTCAAGACCGGACAGGACGGACAGGTGCCTGGCGCCGTAGCTTTCGTCTTCCACACAATTCCTCTCGTTCGATTAAACTCTAATCGCTGCGCGCGCAGGACCCTATTCTCTGCGCCTCGTGTCGGGAATCCGTCCGAGCGGGCTCGGCCATGGGCGCCCCGCAGCTGGAAGAATGGAGCCATGCGCCATCGTCTCCTCGTGCCGAGCCTCCTCGCCTCTGCCGCTCTCTGCCTCCCCGGCCTGGCGGCCTGCTCTCAGGATTCGGCCGCTCCCGAGCGGACCACTCAGGCGGCCGAGACACCCGGTCGATCCGCATCTGCCGACGCCGCAGACGGCGACGACCGCGCGACGTCGGAGACCGCCTCGGCGCGGGCCGACGATGTGGGCCTGACAGGGAAGGTCATCGCGGTCGATCCCGGGCACAACGGCGGCAATGCGGACCATCCGGAGACGATCAATCGGCAGGTGCCCGACGGTCGCGGAGGCACGAAGGCGTGCAACACCACGGGCACGTCGACGAGCTCCGACTATCCGGAAGCCGATTTCACGTGGGCCGTGGCGAGGAAGCTGGAGAAGTCGCTGACGGATGCCGGGGCCGAAGTCGTGCTCAGCCGCGAGGACAACACAGGAGTCGGACCGTGTGTGGACGAGCGCGGGACATTCGCCGACGATGCGGATCTGCTCGTGAGCATTCACGCCAACGGCAGCGAGTCCAGTGCGGTGAAGGGCTTCCACATCATCGTCGCCGATCCCGGTGAGAACGAGAAGACAGAGAGGGCTTCCGTGGATCTGGCGAAATCGGTGGGGAAGTCGATGGGTGAGGAGTTCACCCCGAACAGGGCCTATGGACAGGACGCGATCAGCCGGAGGCCGGACCTGGCCGGTCTGAACAATGCTTCGGTGCCCGCCGTCATCGTCGAATGCGGAGAGATGCGCAACCCGTCTGAGGCGAAGCTCATGGAGTCGAAATCCGGGCAGGAGAAGTACGCCGATGCCCTGTTCGACGGCGTCGTCGACTGGTTCTGACTCGGATACGCCCCTGGGAAATTCCCAGGGGCGTTCCGCTCTTCTCACCTCGAGCAGACCTCGAGACTGGCCTCAGTCCAGGTAATCGCGCAGTACCTGCGAACGAGACGGGTGACGCAGCTTGGCCATCGTCTTCGACTCGATCTGGCGGATGCGCTCACGGGTGACGCCGTAGACCTTGCCGATCTCGTCGAGGGTCTTCGGCTGACCGTCATTGAGTCCGAAGCGCATGGACACCACTCCCGCCTCACGCTCCGAGAGCGTGTCGAGCACGGAGTGCAGCTGCTCTTGGAGGAGTGTGAAGCTCACCGAGTCCGAGGGCACAACTGCCTCGGAGTCCTCGATGAGGTCGCCGAATTCCGAGTCGCCGTCTTCACCCAGCGGGGTGTGCAGCGAGATGGGCTCGCGACCGTACTTCTGGACCTCGACGACACGCTCGGGTGTCATGTCGAGCTCCTTCGCAAGCTCCTCCGGGGCCGGTTCGCGACCGAGGTCCTGCAGCATCTGGCGCTGCACGCGGGCGAGCTTGTTGATGACCTCGACCATGTGCACCGGGATGCGGATCGTTCGAGCCTGGTCGGCCATCGCGCGGGTGATGGCCTGGCGAATCCACCACGTGGCGTAGGTCGAGAACTTGAAGCCCTTCGTGTAGTCGAACTTCTCGACGGCGCGGATGAGGCCGAGGTTGCCTTCCTGGATGAGGTCGAGGAAGAGCATTCCGCGGCCGGTGTAGCGCTTGGCCAGGGACACGACGAGGCGGAGGTTGGCCTCCAGCAGGTGGTTCTTCGCGATGCGACCGTCATGGATGATCCACTTGTAGTCCATCGTCTCGCGCGGGTCGGTGACCTCTCCGCCGTCGAGCAGGTGCTCGGCGTACATTCCGGCCTCGATGCGCTTGGCGAGGTCGACCTCCTCGGCGGCGTTGAGCAGCGCCACCTTGCCGATCTGCTTGAGGTAGTCCTTGACCGGGTCCGCGGTCGCACCGGCGGAGACGACCTGCTGGGCAGGTGCATCCTCTTCGTCGGCGTCGGAGACGATGAAGCCTCCGGCCTCGGCCACGGCGGCGTTCTTCTCCTTCTCTTCCGAGTTCTTCGTCTCGGTCGCCTCGGCGGGGCTCTCCTCTGTGGCCAGAGCGTCCGCGGCCGGTTCGACTTCCTCGGTGGTGTCGATGACGTCGTCGGCTTTCTTCGCCTTGGTCGCCTTCGTGGCTTCCTTGGCGGCGGTGGACTCCGTCGTGGTCGTCTTCGCCGCGGCCGTCGATTTCGCTGCGGTCGTCTTCTTCGCTGCGGCCGTCGATTTCGCAGCAGTCGTCTTCTTCGCAGCAGTCGTCTTCTTCGACGCAGCCGCCTCGGTCTTTGCGGCAGCCGACTTCGCGGTCGTCGACTTCGCGGTCGCGGACTTCTTGGCTCCGGCAGCGGTCGTCTTCTTCGCAGTGGACTTCGACGCCGCAGTGGTCTTGGATCCACCGGTCGAGGTCGTGTCGGCCGCTCCCTCCGACTTCTCCGTCACCGTTGTGGATTCCTTGTCGACTCTGGGCACGTGTTCACCTTTCGCGAGCGTTGAAACTTCCCCATGCATTCGGACAGTACGAAGACCCAAGTCAAGTGGTCCGCGTACGGTCCGGGGCGAGCACGCATAGCTCGCCCATCATGCAATGACTGGGTCAACGCTTAATTTTCTCACGTTATTCCCTGCTTTGCGAATCGGACCTCGAAGGCTCCGCGGCGATCCGTCCGGGCCGTTCACTCGGTGACCGCGGCGATCAAACAGCTTCGTTCAGGTGGTCGTGCGCTGCGTCTCCGTCAGCCAACGAGGCAGGCACCCCATGTCGACCGCGCCGAGGATGAGTTCGGCCAGTCCGTGTTCGGGCTCGAGCTCGATCGCGGCTTGAGCATAGTTCAGCGCCATCGTCGACCCGCCCAGCGCCCATTCGAACCAGGCGATGACGGCATAGGCGTTGGCTCTCGCCTGCGGGTGCCCGGCCTGCAGGTAGTCCTTGAGGAAAGCGATGGTGAGCATGATGTCTCGCGGCCGCGGCGCACGCGAGGAGAGTCCGACGAGCTGCTGCGCGGCCTGCGCATGGGTGACGACGCGGCGACTCATCGTGCACAGCTCCTCCCCGTCGAGACCGTTGACCACCGACGGCGGGAAGTCCGGGTGGTCGAAGCTCAGGATCATCTCCAGGGCGTCGCGTGACCAGATCTCGACGAGCAGAGTGTCGAGCGCCATCACGGTCGGCAGGTCCATCAGTTCGTGGATGCGCGCCTCGTCGATCGCCTCCTCCTCGCACCGCATCACGTCCAAGCGCGGATAGACCTCGGCAAGGACCACGAAGGCCTCGTCCGTGCCCATCCACTCCTCGGCGTGTCCGCGGCGGCTGTCGGCGAAGGCCTCGGCGGGCATGGGTGAGATGACGAGATCCACCGGATCGGCGACGGGATTGGATCCGCCGGCGACGAGCTCCGTGGCACACGCCGAGGTGGTTGCGTCGATCAGCGGCGTGCAGTCAAAGCCGTCCTCGTCGATGCGTCCGAAGTGTTCCTGGTTGACCCACCAGGCGCTGAGAGTGTCGACGCCTCTGGCGGCGAAGGTCATGGCCAACTCGTCGATCGCCGCCCGGATGAGACCACGGTGGACCTCGGCGTATTCGGCGTCGGCGCCGAGGCCGAAGGCGCTGACCGGCTGGTAGTCGTCATCGTAGAGAACGAGGAAGACACCGCTGACCGTACCCGCGCGCATGATGAGGTCGGCGTACCAGCCGCCGCCTTCGGACAGCGTCTGTGCCGCGCTCTCCCGGTCGAAGTCGATGCGCAGCGTCGTCGAACTGGTCTGAGACCCGTTGCCCTCGGTGCCGACGATGACGGCGACGAGGCTGCGTTGCGGGGTGTAGCCGAGAGTGTGAGGGATGATCCCGATGATGTCCTCGGGCGTGCGGGCCGGTGTCTTCACTGCGTCCTCCTTGACGGGGTCGGAACCTGCCGGCTGCGGCGGTTCCGGTGGCTGCGGTGAGGCCCATGCCGTGAGAGGGCCTCCTGTCCGACCCCCACTCCACCCGATCCCGAGGCCGTTCCTCCAGGTCTCGTCCTGCGCCTGTGGACGGGACGATCCTGTCCACAGGCCGCAGATGGATGAGTCACGACCGCTGTCCCCACGAGAATCTGCGCCGAATTGCCTCAATCGCCTCACTGGCATACAAGTGAGGAGTGGCGAAGCGACGGATATACACAGCACCTGGTTCTCAAGTGGTCGACATCTCGACGGGTCAGGCCCGGCTGGAGAAGCTCGACGGCGAGGCCGATTCCTATGTGCTCCATGTCAATGGGGTCCCGTCGTCGTCGATCACGCTGTCCGATCCGCAGCGTCTGGACTTCGAGTACCTGGACTGGATGCGACGCATGATCGACGTCGAGCTCCCGCACCGCACTCTCCGGGTCGCACATATCGGTGCCGCCGGCTGCGCTCTCGCCCGAGCGCTGGACTCCGCACGACCGGGGTCGAAGCAGACGGCGATCGACATCGACGCCAAGCTGCTCGACTTCGCCCGTGACTGGTTCGATCTGCCCCGCTCCCCCGCCCTGGCCCTGCGCGCCGGCGACGGAGCTGTGGAGATCGGGAAGTTCAGAGCCGACACCCTCGACGTTCTCGTCCGGGATGCCTTCGACCACGACTCGGTTCCCACAACCCTGCAGACGACCAAGTTCTTCGCCTCCTGCGCCGCGGCGGTCAAGGACTCCGGCATCTACCTCGCCAATGTGCCCGACCCCGGCGACCACCGACTTCTCAAGGCCGAACTCCGCGGCCTCGGCGAGCACTTCGCCCATCTTGCCGCCGCCACGGAACCGGCGATCCTCAAAGGACGTCGACGCGGAAACGTCGTCGTCCTCGCCTCCCACTCCGAACTCGACACGGCCGGCCTAGACCGGAGTCTGCGCACCGCCGCCTCCTCCGCGACCTTCCTGGCCGGAACCGACCTGCGCTCCCGCCTGGGCCTGTGACGCCGCGCGCGTGTCCTCGGTCCGAATGTGAGGTACGCCCCGGTCCGAAATGACGCTGCGACTACAGACACCGGGCAAAGTTCGGCATAATTGAATGCCGACCCAAGAAGGTGAGATGACCGAAACTTCAGAAATTCGTGTCGAGCAGACCAAGCTCGACGAGCTCTATGCCCGCCTCGATGCGCTCCGGGAGGAGACGACAGCCCGCCTGGGGACGGTGAGGATCTCCGAGGTCGGAGGCAATCACCAGCACCGCACCGAACGTGATGCCTTCGCGACGCTGTACGAAGATCAGCTCATCCGTCTCGACGGCGCCGAGGAGGGACTGTGCTTCGGTCGCCTCGACATCGTCGATGAGGACGACCCCACCTATATCGGCCGCATCGGACTCACCGACGATCAGCGTCAGCAGATCCTCATCGACTGGAGGGCTCCGGCCGCCGAACGCTTCTACCAGTCGACGGCCGCCAATCCCGACGGCATCGCCCGCCGCCGTCACCTCGTCACCGCCAACCGGTTGGTCACCGGCATCGAAGACGATGTGCTCGACATCGACGCACTCGATGACACTCAGCGGTCGAACCTCCAGGGTGAAGGCGCTCTGCTCGCAGCACTGACCACCCACCGCACCGGCCGGATGGGCGATATCGTCGCGACCATCCAGGCCGAACAGGACGCGATCATCCGCCGTCCGCTCTCCGGCGTCCTCGTCGTCCAGGGCGGGCCGGGCACCGGCAAGACCGCCGTCGCCCTCCACCGTGCCGCGTTCCTGCTCTACCGTCATCGGGAGCGCATCGCGAAGTCCGGTGTCCTCCTCGTCGGCCCGTCGACGGTGTTCCTCAAGTACATCGAGAAGGTTCTGCCCAGCCTCGGCGAGACAGGGGCCGTCCTGCTCACCCCGGGTCAGCTGTATCCGGGTCTCGACACGGATGCCGCTGATGCACCGGCAGCAGCCGAGATCAAGGGCCGCTCCGTCATGGCTCGGGTGCTGAAGAACCATATTGCGAACTATCAGCGCATCCCCGACCACGACGTCGAGATGCGGGTGCGCTCGCATACGATCGTGCTGCGTCGCAAGGATGTGCAGTCGGCGCGCGATCGGGCTCGTCGCAGCGGAGATCCGCACAATGCCGCCCGCACCGGTTTCGTCACCGGACTGCTGAAGATCCTCGCCGAGGATCTCGCCCGTGAGATGGGGATGGATGCGGCCGGCGAGCGGCTGCCCGAACTGCTTGAGGATCTGCGGTCCTCCGTCGACGTCCGGCGTGCCCTCAACCTCGCGTGGTTCCCCATCGGCCCAGCCGCTGCTCTGCGTTCACTGCTGGGCAGACCGCACAAGCTCCAGGCCGCGGCTCGCAAGCTCCTCACACCCGCCGAACAGTCGATTCTGCTCGAGCAGCGTCGGGACGAGTTCACGGTCGACGATGTGCCCCTGCTCGACGAACTGGCCGAGCTTCTCGGTTCCGCGCCCCAGCAGACTCAGGCACGGGATGACTCGGCTCGCGAATATGCCGAGGCCGTCGTCGATATGACCGAGACCGGCGGAATGGTCTCGGCCGAGACACTCGCGTCCCGCTGGGAGGAGCAGGGCCCGGCGATGACCCTGGCCGAACGCGCCCTCGAGGACCGGGAGTGGACGTACGGCCACCTCGTCGTCGATGAAGCCCAGGAGCTGTCCCCGATGCAGTGGCGGGTCCTCTTCCGCCGCGTGCCGTCGAAGTCGGCCACCGTCGTCGGCGACCTCGCCCAGTCTTCGCAGGTCGACAACGCCCGCACGTGGTCATCGATCCTCACCGAGTTCGTCGGCGACCGTTTCGCCCTGCAGGTGCTCACGGTCTCCTACCGCACCCCGCAGTCGGTGATGGATCTGGCCAACCGCTACCTGCATCGGCACTTCCCGCAGCTCGAGCTCGTCGAGTCGGTGCGGCAGGGAGGTTCGGATCCGCAGCTGGACTCCTTCGCCGACGAATCCGAGCTGCTTGCCGCCCTCCCTTCCGCGGTCGCGGCCGAAGTGTCCGCCGCCGAAGGTGGGAAGATCGCGGTCATCGCTGATGAGGCGCTCATCGATCCCATCGCCGAGGCGCTCGCGGACTTCGATTTCGGACGGTCGGTCACGGGCTTGGACCATCAGATCGCCCTCATCACCCCGCGGCAGGCCAAGGGCCTCGAGTTCGATGCGGTGATCATCGTCGAGCCCGGCCGCATCGCCCCGGTCGGCGGTGAGGAAGGCGTCGGCGGTCTCTATGTGGCGTTGACTCGGACGACGGAACGTCTGCGTGTGCTGGCGTCCGTGTCCACGGAACTGACCGAGCTCCTCTCCGCCGAGGCGGTCCGCCGAGCCGGCTGACCACCCCTATTGCTACCTGACGGCGGCCCAGCAACCTCGCGCGAGGTTGCTGGGCCGCCGTCAGGTAGCAATAGGGGTGAATGTGAAAGGCCGCTTGGGTTCGGCTTCCCCTCCGAACCGCAAGCGGCCGCGCGCCGTAGCGCGCACGTTCAATACTACACAACTATTTCTGGACCGCGGTACTCGAAACGGAGATTTCCGACAGAAATCTCAACAGTCTCAGGATCCGGTCACGCGCCGACGTCAGTCGCTCAGTCGGCGAAGTCGTCGGGGGTGGGTTCGCGGGTCTGACCGGACTGCAGCAGCGCATCGGCACGCAGCGAGTCGATCGCGGCCTCGAAGTCTTCGAGCGAGTCGAATCCCTGGTAGACGCTGGCGAAGCGCAGGTACGCAACCTGGTCGAGCTCCCGCAGCGGTTCGAGGATCGACAGACCCACTTCATCGGCGTCGATCTCCGCGATTCCGCGCGACCGGATGTTCTCCTCCACCCGCTGTGCGAGCTTCGCGAGATCATCGTCGCTGACCGGACGTCCCTGGCAGGCCTTGCGCACACCCGACATGATCTTCTGACGGGAGAACTCCTCGGTGACTCCGGAGCGTTTGATCACCGACAGGCTCGTGGCCTCCATCGTGGTGAAGCGGCGACCGCAGTGACGGCACTGCCGGCGCCGGCGGATCGCGGCGCCGTCTTCGCTGGTCCTCGAGTCGACGACCCGCGAATCGGACTCGCGGCAGAACGGACAGCGCATCTCTACTCCTCGAACCTGATGTCGACAGCGCGGCCGTGCGCCGGCAGCTGTTCGCCGTCGGCGAGTACACCGATGTGTCCGGCGACCTCGGACAGGGCCTGTCGATCATAGTCGATGACCTGGCTGACCTTGATGAATGAATGGACTCCCAGACCCGAACCGTGGGCGGCGGTGCCCATCGTGGGCAGCACGTGGTTCGATCCGGCGCAGTAGTCGCCGAGTGACACCGGTGCCCAATCGCCGAGGAAGACCGCTCCCCCGTTCGTGATCCGTGACCCGACCGCTGCCGCCTCGGCAGTGTGGACCTCGACGTGCTCACCGGCATAGCCGTTGACCACGGTGATCCCGGCGTCGAGATCGTCGACGAGGACGATCGCCGACTGCCGTCCGGCCAGAGCCGTCCCGATCCGTTCGGTGTGCAAGGCGTCGGGCACCTGCACGTCCAGCTCCTTCTGCACCGCCTCGGCGAGGTCGACGGAGTCCGTGACCAGCACCGAGGCGGCCAGTTCGTCGTGTTCGGCCTGGCTGATGAGGTCGGCGGCGACGAAGCGCGGATCGGCCTGGTCGTCGGCGAGAATGATGATCTCCGTCGGGCCGGCGACCGCGTCGATGCCGACGCGGGAGCGGACCAGGGACTTCGCCGCAGCCACATAGGCGTTTCCGGGACCGGTGATGAGATCGACGGGCTCGAGTTCCTCACCGTCGTCGAAGCCGTACGCCAGGGCGCCGATCGCCTGTGCTCCGCCCATCGCCCAGACTTCGTCGACGCCGAGGATGTGTGCGGTGGCGAGGACGATCGGGTGCGGCAGGCCATTGCTCTGCGGCGGACTGGCGATCGCCAGTGAGTGTGCACCCGCTGTCTGCGCGGGCACGACGTTCATGATCACCGTCGACGGGTACACAGCCAGTCCGCCGGGGACGTAGAGTCCGACGCGTTCGACCGGCAGGTGGCGGGTGGTGACGTAGGCGCCGGAGGCCAGTTCGGTGCGGACGTCGTCGGGACGCTGATCGGCCGCGACCTTCCGGGCTCGGGCGATGGATTCGACGAGAGCGGCCCTGACCGCGGGATCGAGGCCGGCTGCGGCTTCGGCCAGCGCCGAGGCCGGCACGCGCAGCGTCTCGGGACGGACCCCGTCGAAGCGCTCGGTGAAGTCCTTCACCACGGCCGCTCCCCCGCCGGCGACGGTGTCGAGCAGTTCGGCGACTCGTCGTTCGATGTCGGCATGGGTCTCGGCGGCCCGAGGCAGCTTCTGTGCCAGGAATCGCTTGTTGAGGGTCTCACCACGGAAGTCCAGAATGTTCACCCGCACCATTCTAGTCTCCACGGCAGCACCGCAGGCCCCCGGCCCGCAGTGCGGACGAGGGCAGGCTCCGCGTTCGCGCCTCAGACGCTGAAGCAGCGGGAGCCCAGCAGCGCCTTGAGGTCTCCGTAGAGGCTCGGATTCGGATCGACTCGGATCGACCTGTCCAGACGCATGACCGTCTGCCGTCCCGGCTGAGACAGGGTGATGTGCACGTCGGTCTGCCCCTTGTTCGATTCGAGGATCTGCTTGAGCTTCGACGCCATCTCCTCGGTTGCCTTCTCCATCGGCATGATGAGGTTGAGCGGCCGATCGTTGGGGTCGGTGACATCGGGAATCGTCATCGACATCGCCATCAGCGAGGTCGGACGGTCATCGGAGGTGCGGATGCGACCGGTCAGGGAGATCACGAGGTCGGTCGCCAACAGGCTCGCCACGGGCTCGTAGGTGTCGCCGAAGAACATCACTTCGATCTCGGCTTCGAGATCCTCCACGGTCACGATCGCATAGGGACGCCCGGAGTTCTTCGACACCTTGCGGGTGACCTGGGTGATCATTCCGCAGACCTTGATCTGGGATCCGTCGTGGCGGTGCGACTCCGGATCGACCACCTCGGCGATGGAGGCGTCGGACTCGGCGGCCAGCACACCTTCGAGCCCATTGAGCGGGTGGTCGGAGACGTAGAGGCCGATCATGTCGCGCTCGAAGGACAGCTTCTCCTTCTTCTCCCACTCCGGACGGTCCGGGATGGTCACGGAGAAGCCCGGCGAGTCGTCTCCCCCGCCGAGCCCGGCGAAGAGATCGAACTGTCCGTTGGCTTCCTGCCTCTTGACGCCGATGACCGAGTCCACGGCCTCCTCGTGGACTTCGACGAGTGAGCGACGGCTGTGGCCGAGCGAGTCGAAGCCGCCGGCCTTGATGAGCGATTCGATCGTGCGCTTGTTGCACACGTGGCTGGGCACCTTGTCGAGGAAGTCCGTGAACGAGGTGTAGGCGCCCTTCTCACCGCGGGCCTCGACGATACCCTCGACGACGTGTGCGCCGACGTTGCGGACCGCCCCCATGCCGAAGCGGATATCGGTGCCGACCGGCGTGAAGTGGAGCGCGGAGTCATTGACGTCCGGAGGCAGCACGGTGATGCCCAGCCGGCGGCACTCGTTGAGGTAGATCGCGAGCTTGTCCTTGTTGTCACCGACCGAGGTCAGCAGGGCCGCCATGTATTCGGCGGTGTAGTGAGCCTTGAGATAGGCGGTCCAGTACGACACGACGCCGTAGGCGGCCGAGTGCGCCTTGTTGAACGCGTAGTCCGAGAACGGCAGCAGGATGTCCCACAGCGCCTGAGCGGCGGCCTCGGAGTAGCCGCGCTCCTTCATTCCCCCGAAGAATCCGACCTGCTGCTTGTCGAGCTCGGATTTCTTCTTCTTGCCCATCGCACGGCGGAGGATGTCTGCCTGTCCCAGCGAGTAGCCGGCGACCTTCTGCGCGATCGCCATCACCTGCTCCTGGTAGATGATGAGACCGTAGGTGGTGTCGAGGATCTCCTTGAGCGGCTCCGCGAGCTCTGGGTGGATCGGAGTGACCTCCTGCAGACCGTTCTTGCGCAGGGCATAGTTCGTATGCGAATCGGCGCCCATCGGACCGGGTCGGTAGAGCGCCAGGGTCGCGGAGATATCCTCGAAGTTGTCCGGCTTCATCATCCGCAGCAGCGCACGCAGGCCGCCGCCGTCGAGCTGGAACACACCGAGGGTGTCGCCCCGGGTGAGCAGCTCATACGCGGCAGGATCGTCAAGGGCGAGGTGCTCGAGGTCGAGCTCGTAGTCCCGGTTGGCTTTGATGTTCTCCACTGCGTCGGAGATGATCGTGAGATTCCGCAGCCCCAGGAAGTCCATCTTGATGAGCCCAAGGCCCTCAGAGGTCGGATAGTCGAACTGGGTGATGACCTGCCCGTCCTGGAACCGCCGCATGATCGGGATGACGTCGATGATCGGGTCCGAGGACATGATGACACCGGCGGCGTGGACGCCCCACTGCCGCTTCAGCCCTTCCAGGCCCTTGGCGGTCTCGAAGGTCTCCCGGGCCTCCGGATCGGTGTCGACGAGTTCGCGGAACTCCCCGGCTTCCTTGAAGCGCTTGGACTCCGGGTCCTCGATGTCCTTGAGCGGAATGTCCTTGGCCATCTCCGCAGGCGGCAGGGCCTTCGTCAGCCGCTCACCCATCGAGAAGGGTTTGCCGAGCACACGAGCGGAGTCCTTCAGCGCCATCTTCGTCTTGATCGTGCCGTAGGTGACGATCATCGCCACACGCTCATCGCCGTACTTCTCGGTCACATAGTCGATGACCTCGCTGCGGCGACGATCATCGAAGTCGACGTCGAAGTCGGGCATGGACACGCGGTCCGGGTTGAGGAAGCGCTCGAAGAACAGTCCGTGCTGGAGCGGATCGAGATCGGTGATGCGCATCGCGTAGGCGACCATGGAGCCGGCACCCGAACCACGGCCGGGCCCGACGCGGATGCCGTTGTCCTTCGACCAGTTGATGAAGTCGGCGACGACGAGGAAGTAGCCGGGGAAGCCCATCGAGATGATGATGTCGAGTTCGTAGTCGGCCTGCCTGCGGACGTCATCGGGAACACCGTCGGGGTACCGGTAGTCGAGTCCCTTCGCGACTTCCTTGATCAGCCACGAGGTCTCGTCCTCGCCGGGAGGGCAGGGGAACTTCGGCATGTAGTTCGCCGAGGTGTCGAAGGAGACTTCGCACTTCTCGGCGATCTCGAGGGTGTTGTCGCAGGCCTCGGGGAATTCCCGGAACAGGGACCGCATCTCTGCAGGGGTCTTGAGATAGTATCCGGAGCCGGAGAAGGCGAAGCGCGATCCGCCCTGATCGTAGGTCGGTTCGATGAGTTTGGAACCGGATTGGATGGCCAGCAGCGCTTCGTGCGCCTTCGCATCGGATTCGTGCGTGTAGTGGAGGTCGTTCGTGGCGACCAGCGGAATGTCGAGTTCCTTCGACAGCCGGATGAGGTCCTTCGTCACTCTTTTCTCGATGGACAGGCCGTGGTCCATGAGTTCGACGTAGTAGTTGTCCTTGCCGAAGATTTCACGGTATTTCCCGGCAGCCGCTTTGGCCTCTTCGTACTGTCCCAGCCGCAGCCGCACCTGCACCTCCCCCGAGGGGCAGCCGGTGGTGGCGATGAGTCCGTCGGAATAGCTCTCGAGCAGATCCTGGTCCAGTCGGGGCCATTTCGCGGTCACCGAGTCCAGAGAGGCATAGGACGACGCCTTGAACAGGTTGCGCATGCCCGTATTGTTCCGAGACAGCAGCGTCATGTGCGTGTAGAGACCACCACCGGAGAGGTCGTCGCTCTTCTGCGATTCGTCGGTGCGCCACTTCACGCGCGTCTTGTCCCGGCGGTCGGTGCCGGGCGTGACATAGGCTTCGACGCCGATGATGGGTTTGATTCCGGCGGCGGTCGCCTGAGACCAGAAGTCGAAGGCGCCGAACAGGTATCCGTGGTCGGTCGTGGCGATCGCGGACATTCCCGATGCCTTCGTCGCCGCCATCAGATCGGCGAGGCGCGCCGCACCGTCCAACATGGAGTATTCGGTATGGACGTGGAGGTGGACGAAGTCCTCGTTCGGCACTGGGCGCCGCCTTCCTGAAGTTGCCGGTGTTGCCGTTCCAGCTTAGTCCATCGAACTCTCCGAGGAGGGGCACCGGGAATGGTGTTCCCGGCACGCGGCACCCGGGCTCCTGCTCGCGCAGGTCCCGCCGGCGCGTCGCTCAGCGCTCGGTTTCCGGGCCAGTCAGGGCACGGCCGGGCCGACCGCCGGCGTCAGTTCGGACGGATGCGGTCGAGCGCGGTCTGCAGGTCCTCGGGATACCCGCTTTCGAATTCGACCCACTTCTGCGTATCGGGGTGGTGGAAGCCGAGTTTGACCGCGTGCAGCCATTGGCGTTCCAGACCGAGTTCCTTCGCCAGCACCGGATCGGCGCCGTAGGGAAGGTCGCCGACGCAGGGATGTTTGGTGGCGGAGAAGTGGACGCGGATCTGATGGGTGCGTCCGGTCTCCAGATGGACTTCGACGAGCGCGGCACGACGGTGGGCTTCGATCACCTCGTAGTGGGTGATCGCGTTCTTGCCTTCGCTGCGCACGGCGTAGAGTCCGTCGTGCTTGGGATGCCGGGCGATCGGGGCATCGATGGTGCCGAGCACGGGATCGGGCAGTCCCTGCACGACCGCGTGGTAGGTCTTGGCCACCGTGCGCTCCTTGAAGGCACGTTTGAGCACGCTGTAGGCGTATTCGCTCTTCGCCACGACCATGAGCCCCGACGTGCCGACGTCGAGGCGCTGGACTATGCCCTGACGTTCGGGTGCACCGGAGGTGGCGATGCGGAATCCCGCTGCGGCGAGACCGCCGACGACGGTGCGTCCGGTCCAGCCGAGAGCCGGGTGTGCTGCCACACCGACGGGCTTGTCGACGACGACGAATGCGTCCTCGTCGTGGACGATGCGCATTCCCGGCACGGGGTCGGGCACGACCTCGAGCGGCCTCTTCGGTTCGGGCATCATGATGTCGAGGCGCTCACCGGCGACGACGCGATCGGATTTGATGACCGGACGCCCGGACATCTCCACTCCCCCGTCGGCACAGATATCGGCGGCCGCGGTGCGGGAGAGGCCGAGCAGCTTCGACATCGCAGCATCCACGCGCTGGCCGTCGAGTCCCTCGGGGACGAGGATGGAACGTTCAGTCATGAGAGTCTTCTTTCACACGTGTGGAGTCCGATCCGTCGATGTCGATGCCCCGGAGGCTGACGATGACGAGGGTCACTGCGGCCGCGGAGATCGCGATGTCCGCGACATTGCAGATGAACAGCGACAGATCGATGAAGTCGACGACCGCGCCGTGCAGGAACGACGGTTCACGGAAGAGCCTGTCGACGAGGTTGCCGAAGAGTCCGCCCAAGAGCAGACCGAGGCCGATCGCCCAGACCCGCGACCCGAGCTTGCGAGAGATCACGAGGATGGCGATGAAGACGCCGACGGCGATGATCGGGAAGATCCACGTCACGTTCGACCCGAGGCCGAGCGCGGCACCGGGGTTGCGGTAGAAGGTGAATCCGGCCAGGGAGCCGATCACCGGAACCGGAGGCCGGTCTTCGAGGAAGGTGACGGCGAGGAACTTGGTGAACTGATCGATCACGAGCACTGATGCGGCGATTGCGAACAGCAGGACCATCATGGCGGCGCGAGGTCGTTTCACCCGTGAGGCTGGATCGTTCATTTGGTTCATTCTAGACCACTGCCGACGCTGCAGGGTCCAGGCGCCCGGCAATGAAGCGCCCGGACACGACGAAGGCCCGGGCACTCCGCAGAGTTCCCGGACCTCGGTCGATCGAGCTGTGAGATCAGAGCTTGTGGTTCGAGGAACCGCCCAGCGGGCCGTTTCCGTCGAGAGTCTCCGGAGCCAGGCTCGTGGAGTTCTCGAGTTCACGCAGCTGATCGTTGAGGTAGCTCTTGAGGCGAGTGCGGTACTGGCGCTCGAAGTTCGAGAGCTGGTCGATCGAACGCTCGAGGGCCGCCTTCTGCGATTCGAGGGCCGAGAGCGTCTCGTCGCGCTTGGTCTCGGCTTTGCCGACGATGTCGGCGGCTTCCTTCTCGGCGCCCTTGATGAGCTCGTCGCGCTTGCGCTCACCTTCGGCAACATGCTCGTCGTGGACGCGCTGAGCCAGAGCGATGAGACCATGAGCGTCTCCGTCGCCTGCTGCGGCAGCGCCGAGACCGGCCCCCGCGGCTCCACCGGCTGCCGCAGCAGGTGCAGCAGAGCTGTCCTTGGGGGCCGGGGCCGGAGCGGCATCCTTGACGACCGGGGCCGGGGCCTCTTCGACCGGTGCCGGAGCGGCAGGCTCTTCGGCCGGAGCCGGAGCCTCTTCCTTCTCTTCGGCTGCAGGAACGGTTGCGGGCATCGCCTGAGTAGCGTCGATGTCCTCTGCAGGAGCTGCCGAGGCGCCGCCTGCTTCGAGTTCCTTCACACGCTGTTCGGCGGTGGAGAGCTTCTGACGCAGTTCGTCGTTCTCCTGGTAGAGACGGCGAATCTCAACGACGACCTCGTCAAGGAAATCGTCGACTTCGTCCTGGTCGTACCCGTCGCGGAACTTCACATGCTGGAACCGCTTGTTTACTACGTCTTCAGGCGTGAGCGCCATGAGGTCACCTTCAGTCGATCTACATTCATTACGCTGCCGCCCCGAAGGACGGCTTCAACGTCACATTAGCGTAACACCTGCAGTTTTGTCCCGCAGTAATGGCGTGTCACGCATTCAATGACGAAGTTTTCCGCATCAGAGGCTAACAAGCCGGGCACACGAACGGCCAATCATGGTGAGCACATTCACCATTCCCTCGGTGATCATGAAAGGAATTCACGATCGTCGGCCGAGCAGATCCGGAGGCGAATCCGGGTGCCCATCCACAGTGATTCGTCAGTCGAGATCGCCGCAGCGGAGGGCTTCAGGCGGCGGTGTGCGAAGGCGACTTAGCTAGCAATCGCAAGGCTACGAAAGCCGTAAGCAAGGATCTGGACACCAATAAGCAGAACAATGAATCCCAGATCGAGCGAGACCTGTCCCAGGCGCAGCGGCGGAATGATCCTGCGTAGCAACCTTACTGGCGGATCGGTGAGTGTGTACACGATCTCGGCGAGGACGAGGAGGAACCCGGTGGGCCGCCAGTCACGAGAGAACACCTGGACCAGGTCGAGTACGACGCGCGCCAGGAGCACGTAGACGTAGATGCTCAGCGCCACACTGATCAGACCGAACAAAATATCCACGTGGGTCCCCCGCGCCTTTCGTTGTTGCTTGAGAGTTCTGAGGCTTCAGCCTACCGGCTCCGGCTGAGGACGAGTTGAGAGAACCGCTGCGACGTTCAGCTCTGGTTGAAGAAGCTGGCCTGGGTGTCAGAGTCGGCTTCGTTCTCGCCGGCGACTTCGATGTTCTCGGGAGTGAGCAGGAACACCTTGTTCGTGACCCGTTCGATCGACCCGTGCAGGCCGAAGATCAGGCCTGCGGAGAAGTCGACGAGACGCTTGGAGTTGTTCTCGTCCATCTCAGAGAGATTCATGATCACAGGGGTGCCCTCGCGGAAGGCAGCGCCGATGACCATGGCGTCATTGTAGCTGCGGGGGTGGATGGTCCTGATGCGATTCATTGAAGTTCCTGGCGCCGGGGTGTCTACGGGACGGATCGGTGACGGATGGATCGGTGTCACCGGGGCCGGAGTCCGCTCTTCGACTGCCGCCCGATCGTCGACCTCGTCGGCGTCGTCGAAGGTCTCGACGACCTCGCGGTCCCGGCGAGCGGGTTCACGGCGGTCGGTGTGCTGGGTGGTCGTCTCGTCCTCTTCTTCGACGAAACCCAGGTATTCCAGCGTCTTCTTGATTGCAGACATGTCTAAAGCTCCTCGGACTTCGGCACTTGCTCACCTGTCGCCCAAACTATCGCACGCGAGCATCCGGGCCGGTGAGTCCTATGGGTGTGTCGCGGTCTTTTCTTGCTGCAGCCAGATGATCCCGGCGAACCTCCCCGTCCGCTTCTGCCGGCGATAGGAGAAGAGGTCTTCGGATTCCTTCGTGCAGGTGCGTGAGAAATGATCGATGGCCACATCCGCCCGGCGCAGCTGTTCGGCCACCGCTCCGGCGACGTCGAGGGCCGGTGTGCCGGTCACCGACACCGAGGCGGCGGTCGGCTCGATCGCCGCGACCTCGCTCCTCAGCTCCGGTGGGACCTCGTAGCAGCGCGGGCAGACGGACGGTCCGATGACTGCATGGATGTCCCGAGCGCCCGCGTCGCGCATTGCGGCGATCGTCGTGCCGATCACTCCCGCGGCCATTCCCGGGCGTCCCGCATGGACGGCGGCGATGACGCCCGCTTCGGCGTCGGCGAGCATGACCGGGGTGCAGTCGGCGACCATGATCGCCAGCCCTACCCCGGCCACCGTCGTCAACTGGGCATCGGCGACGACCGGTTCCTGCCGCAGCTGCGTCTCGTCGCTGATGATGTGCACGTCGGTGCCGTGCACTTGGGAGACGAACGAGAGCCGCTCTCCGCTCAGGCCGATGACCTGAGCGAGAGCGGCCCTGTTGGCTGCGACGAGTTCGTCATCGTCTCCGACGTGGCGGGCGAGGTTGAACGAGGAGAAGTCCCCGCTCGAATAGCCGCCGTGCCGATCGGTGAAGGCGACGTGGGCGGTGCGTCCGCCCGGGATGACGAACCTCGAGCGCAGCATATTACTTGAGGAAATCCGGGATATCGAGGTCGGAGTCGACGTTCGAGCTGCTCCGTTCGCCCGGCAGGGAGGCAGGAATCTGGTGTTCCTCGCTGCGGCGTGGTGCGGCGGCCGGCTCATCGGCCTCCGGAGCCTCGGTCTCGGGTTCTGCGACGACGGGCGACTCGGTCTCGGTCTCCGCTGGTGCGGCCGCTGGGATCGGAGTCGGAATCTGGTCGGATCCGGCGGTCTCCGCGTTCGGCGAGGTGTTGTCGAACCCGGCGGCGATGACGGTCACGCGGCATTCGTCGCCGATGTTGTCGTCGATGACAGCGCCGAAGATGATGTTCGCTTCGGGGTGCGCGGCCTCCTGGACCAGGCGTGCGGCTTCGTTGACCTCGAAGAGACCGAGGTCGCCGCCGCCGGTGATGCAGAAGAGCACTCCGTGTGCTCCGTCGATGCTGGCTTCCAGCAGCGGGGAGGCGATGGCTGATTCGGCCGCCTGCACGGCGCGGTCGTCGCCGGTTGCCGCACCGATGCCCATGAGCGCGGTTCCGGCGTCCTGCATGACCGACTTGACGTCGGCGAAGTCGAGGTTGATCAGACCCGGGACCGAGATGAGGTCGGTGATGCCCTGCACACCGGAGCGCAGGACCTCATCGGCCGACCGGAAGGCTTCGACGACGGAGACGCTGCGATCGGAGATCGAGAGCAGTCGGTCGTTGGGGATGACGATGAGGGTGTCGACCTCTTCGCGCAGGGCCGCGATTCCGGCCTCTGCCTGCGCGGAACGACGGCGTCCTTCGAAGGTGAACGGTCGGGTGACGACGCCGATCGTCAGTGCCCCGAGCGAGCGGGCCACGCGGGCCACGACGGGGGCGGCACCGGTTCCCGTGCCGCCGCCTTCGCCGGCGGTGACGAAGACCATGTCTGCACCCTCGAGAGCATCGCGGATGGCGTCCTCGGAGGATTCGGCTGCCTTCTTGCCGATCTCCGGATCCGCGCCGGCGCCGAGTCCGCGGGTCTGGTCGCGGCCGATCTCGAGCTTGACATCGGCGTCGGACAGGACGAGAGCCTGGGCGTCGGTGTTGATTGCGATGAACTCCACGCCGCGCAGGCCGACGTCGATCATCCTCTGTACAGCGTTGACACCGCCGCCGCCGGTTCCGGCAACTTTGATGTCCGCTCCGGATTGTGGGAATTCAGCCAAGTCGGTTCCTCGTCTCAAGCGCTTGCGCTCCGCAGGGTCTGCGTGCGCATTCGGTCTGTGTTCTCTGCCCTGAGGCTATTGGGCGGGGCAATATCACTGCAACCATTCTCGCCGGAGTGTCGGGGTTCGGCCAAACTTCACACCCGGTGTGTCGGGGCCAAACGGAGGCAATCGCAGCGGCTGCCCCGTGCGGGGCTCGACGGCGCCGCGGGCCGGCACTCGGTCGCACCGCGGCTCAGTCGGTCACGGGCACCGAGGGCACTGAGACGTCGATCTCCGTGCGGCCTTCGGCAGCGAGCTGGGCGGCGGTGCGCACCTTGAGGCTGGAGTCGGACGAATCGCCGAAGACGACCGTGGCTGTCTGCTTGCCGGTGTCGAGTCGACCCTTGAGGCTCATGGCATCCTCGGCCTCGATCGTCACCAGCTGACGGCGCAGCTCCGGTCGCAGATCGCCCATGAAGCGGATCACCGCGGCGACGGTCTCTCTGTCCGGCTGGTGTGCGCCTCCGTTGAGCACGGTGAGCTTCTTGGGGGCTGTGTCGACCGTGCCGAGATCAACGGCCTCGGAGTCGTAGAGACGAAAGCCGGAATCGTCTTCGATCGCGATGACGGGGGTGCGGTCCGTGATGTCGATCTTCAGCGCGCGTGGGCCGGCATAGTGGACGGAGGCCGCTTCGGCCTTCGGGAACTCCCCCAGCACCGAGTCCTCGACCGCACCCGGGCGCACCTGCGGCAGAGGCCTGTCGCCCTGACGCTCGAGCACGAACTCGCTCACCGTGTCGGTGTCGATCAGTTCGCTGCCGCTCACCTGCACCTTCTTAAGTGTCAGCAGGGGTGAGAACCAGGCGACGGCGGCGAGGGCGATCAGCGCGGCCACGATGCCGATGGCGATGAGCCGTCGACGCCAGGTCTTGAGGCGGCGGGCCCGGATGACTCCGGTGAGGTCGGCTGTGGAGTTGTCACCGGACCGGGCCGGGGGAAGCGGCACCATGGGCCTCAGCCCTCCAGCGCGCTCAGCAGCTCGGGCCCGAGGATCGTCACGTCGCCGGCTCCGACTGTGAGCACCAGATCACCGGGCTGCACACGTGCCGCCACGAACGGGACCGCCTCGGCGAAGGACTCCAAGAAGGTCACGTTCCCGTGCGGGACCCGATCGGCGATGAGCGCGCCTGTGACTCCGGGCACGGGATCTTCGCGGGCGGGGAAGACGTCGAGGACGACGACCTCATCGGCCAGTCCGAGGGCCTGTCCGAACTCCTCCCGGAATTCCATCGTCCGCGAATACAGGTGCGGCTGGAAGATCGCCCACACCCGTCCGCCGTCGGTGACGACTCCGCGGGCGGCGCTGAGCACCGCGCGGACCTCGGTCGGGTGGTGGGCGTAGTCGTCGATGACGCGCACTCCGGCCGCGATGCCGCGTTCTTCGAAGCGCCGGCGGGTGCCCCCGTAGCCGGCGAGCCCGGCGGCCGCGCGTTCGACATCGGCGCCGAGGCTGAGGGCCACGGCGATCGCGGCGGTGGCGTTGAGCGCGTTGTGCATCCCCGGCTGCCGCAGTTCGACCTGCAGCTCGTCGTCGCGGCCGGGCAGGTCGAGGACGAAGGTCGAGGCGATTCCGGAGTCGAGGTCGCGCAGCACGAGATCGGCATCGACGGAGGTGCCGTAGAGGATGACGTCGGCGCCTTGGCTGCGGGAGTGCAGGGCGACATCCCGGGAACCCGGGTCGTCGGCGCAGGCGATGATCGTCCCGCCCCGTGTCTGGATGCCGTCGCAGAACTCGATGAAGGCTTCGCGCACCTTCTCCGGAGTCCCGTAGTGGTCGAGGTGGTCGGCTTCGACGTTCGTGAGGATGCCGATGGCCGGTTCGTAGAGGAGGAACGACCCGTCGGATTCGTCGGCCTCGGCCACGAAGACGTCTCCGGTGCCCAGGTGGGCGTTCGTGCCCGTCGTCGCCAGGACTCCCCCGATGACGAAGGACGGGTCGACTCCGCACGCCTGCAGAGCCACGGTGGTCATCGAGGTGGTTGTGGTCTTTCCATGGGTGCCCGCCACGGCCACGGCTCGCCGGTCGACCATGAGCGAGGCGAGAGCCCCGGAGCGGTGGAGGATCCGCAGCCCGCGTCGCTGTGCTTCGACGAGTTCGGGATTGTCCTTGCGGATGGCCGAGGAGATGACGAGGGTGTCGGCCTCACCGAGGTTGTCGGCCGAGTGCCCGATCGTGACCGTGGCCCCCAGGGTCCGGAGCACATCGACGACGTTGGATTCCTTCGCGTCGGAGCCGGAGACGTCAACTCCGTTCATGACCATGTTCCGGGCGATTCCGGACATTCCCGAACCGCCGATGCCGATGAAGTGGACGGCTCCGAGTTCGCCGACGGGAACGATGTTCGCAGGACTCGTGTTCGCAGAGGTCATAGTCAGCCTTCCAGCGCGCGGTTGACGATGGCGGCCATGCGGGCCGCGGCATCGGTGGGGTAGTTGAGGTTCAGCGCCGCTCGGCTCATCTGCGCGAGTCGCGATTCGTCTGCGAGCAGCGGCAGGATGGTCTCGACGACCGTCGACGGTGAGAAGTCGGCATTGTCGACCATGAGGGAGGCACCGGCGCTCACGCTGCCGGAGGCGTTGAGGCGCTGTTCGCCGTTGCCGATGGCCAGCGGCACGTAGAGAGCGGGGACACCGGCGACCGTGGCTTCGGAGACCGTGGCCGCGCCGGAGCGGGCGACGAGCAGATCGGCCACCGCATAGGCCCGATGCATTCCGTCGACATAGTCGACGGCGTGGTAGTCGCTCAGTTCGGCTGCGACCTCGCGCAGAGCCTCGCCCTTTCCGGCTCCCGTGATGTGGAGGACCTGGATGCCGGCCTCCTGGCAGGCGGTCGCGGTGGCGAGGAAGGCCTCGTTGATCTTCTGGGCCCCGGAGGAGCCGCCGGTCACGACGAGGACAGGACGGTCATCGCGCAGCCCGAGTTCGGCACGGAATCCTGCCCGCTGTCCTGCGTCGCTGCGGTCGAGATCGGTGATCTCGGCGGGCATGGGCATGCCGACGAGAGTCGAACCCGGCAGCTTCGTGTCGGGGAACGTGATGCCGACGCGACCGGTGGTCGTCAGTCGGGCGCCGAGGCGGTTGGCCATTCCCGGTTTCGCATTGGCTTCGTGGACGATCAGCGGGATCTTCGCCTGCTTGGCGGCGAGGAACGCCGGTGGGCACACGTAGCCCCCGACGCCGACGACGGCGTCGATGCCGCGAGTGGAGATGATCTGCTTGACGGCGGAGATGTTGTCGCGGAAGCGAAACGGGAATCTCAGCAGGGCGGGACTGATCGACCGAGGCATGGGCACCTTGTCGATCGTGAGCAGCTCGAATCCGGCGCGGGGAACGATCTCGGCTTCGAGCCCGTCGGGGGTGCCCAGCGCCACGACATCCCAATCGGGGTGCTGCCGGGCCAGCTCACGGCCGATCGCCAGCATCGGCGAGATATGGCCGGTGGTGCCTCCACCGGCGAGGAGGATGTTCGTCATCTCATTTCCTTTTCTTGCGGACGAGCACGGCGAGTGAGGATCGCAGGCGATCCCTGTTGGCGGCGATGGCCGCCTCGGCGCCCGGCTCGGTGCGAGCGAACGACAGCACCACACCGACGGCCAGCAGCGAGGCGATGATCGAGGAGCCGCCGTAGGACACGAACGGCAGCGGCAGACCGATGACCGGCAGCATTCCGGTGACGACGCCGATATTGATTCCGGCCTGTCCGATGATGAGGGCGAAGAAGCCGGCGGTGGCGACCTGGACCATGACGCTGTTCGAGCGCATCACCACGCGGACCATCCCGAATCCGAGGACGGCGAAGATGAGGACGACGACGAGGGTGCCGACGAGGCCGAGTTCCTCTCCGATGATGGCGAAGATGAAGTCGTTGTGGGCTTCGGGCAGCCAGGACCATTTCTCACGGCTGGCGCCGAGTCCGACTCCCAGCCATCCGCCCGAGGCCAGGGAGAACAGTCCGTGGTTGGACTGCCACGCCTGTCCCATGGTGTCCGCTGCGGACTGATCGGCATGTCCGGTGAGCAGCGCCTCGATGCGGTTGAGGCGGTTCTGGGAGCTGAGGACGAAGAAGGTGACGGCCGCGGCGAGCACACTGCCCAGGAGCAGGAAGTACTTCATCGGGAATCCGCCGACCCACAGGCAGACGATCGCCATGGCCATGATGACCAGCCCGGTGCCGAGGTCGTTGCCGGCGACGACGAGTCCGGCGGCGGCGAGGACTCCGGGAACGACGGGGATCATGGCGTGGCCGAAGGTGGTCATCTTCCCGGTCTTCTGGGCCAGGATGAAGCCGAGCCACAGGGCGAGGGCGACCTTGAGGAACTCCGAGGGCTGGATCTGGAATCCGCTGAAGCCGATCCAGTTCGCATTGCCCTTCGTCTCCTTGCCGAGGCCCGGGGCGAAGACGGCTGCCTGCATGGCGAGGCCGCCGATGATCGCGGCCCAGGCCGTCCGCTTCCAGAACTGCAGCGACATCCGGCTCGCGATGGCCATGAGGACGAGGCCGACTCCGGCGAATATCGCCTGCTTGTTGAAATAAGCGAACGATGAGCCTGCTCCCCCGTCGTAGGAGGTGATCGATGAGGCGGAGAGCACCATGACCAGGCCCAGTCCCGTGAGCAGCACGACGGAGACGAGAATGAGGAAGTAGGTCGTCAGCGGATGGGCGGAGAGGCCGGAGACGTCACCGCGCACATGATCCCATGCGTTCCGGATCGCCGAGGCGGTCTTCGCGGAGCTCTTCCCGCCGACAGCCTGCGCCGGCTTCTTCCCGCCGGCCTTCGCAGGTCCCTTCCCGCCGGGGGCCTGTGCCGGCTTCTTCGTGCCGGCCTTCGCCGTCTTCTTCACACCGGAGGCTTCCCTCGCAGCGGTCTTCGAGGCAGGTTTCGCGGCGGCGGACTTCCCCGCGCGGGCTTTCGCAGCGGACGTCGCGTCCGGGGACTTCGTCGCGGTCGACGCTGCGGACCGCTTCGATGTCGGCGGAGCCGTGGCGGCAACAGTCGTCTTCGCAAGCTTGCGGCGGCGACGTTCATCCGCCTTCGCGGTGGCCTGCCGTCCCATCTCAGCGCTCCAGGTGCGTGTTGACGGCCTCGGTGAACAGTTCGCCGCGCGTGTTGTAGTTGAGGAACTGGTCCATGCTCGCGGCCGCCGGGGCCAACAGAACGGTGTCGCCGGCTTCGGCCAAGCGTGCGGCGGCGTCGACGGCGGCAGCGGCGACGGCCTCGCCGCGGCGCTTCGGGACTCCCGAGTCCACTGCCAGGGCGGGTTCGATCCGGACGACGTCGAGGTCGGGGATGGTCGCGGCGATGGCCTCGCGATAGGCCGAATCATCTGAGCCGATGAGCACGAGTGCCTTGAGCCGTTCGCGGTGGTCGGCGAAGAGAGACGTGAAGTCCGCACCTTTGGGCAGTCCCCCGGCGATCCAGATGATCGAGTCGAAGGCTGCCAGTGAGGCATTCGCGGCGTGAGTGTTCGTCGCCTTCGAATCGTCGACCCAGCGGATGCCGTCCGCTTCGGCGACGGTGACCATGCGGTGAGCTCCGAGCGAATGGTTCTGCAGTCCCGCGGCGATCGCCTGACCGGGCACGTCGATGGCGCGGGCCAGGCAGGCGGCGGCCAGGGCGTTGGCGATCTGGTGCGGGGCAGGCTGCGACCCCGCGACTCCGGTGGCGGCCGCCACATCGTCGAGGGAGGCGAGTTCGGCGGCCGAGGAGTACCGCTGCGGGATGAAGGCCCGGTCGACCAGCAGATCGTCGACGACCCCGAGTTCGCCGGGGCGCGGCACGCCGGTGGTGAAGCCGATGGCCTTGGCCCCTTCGATGACGTCGGCGTCCTCGACCATGTGCAGGGTCGCCTCGTCGGCACAGCTGTAGACGCAGGCGAGCTTCGCATTGTGGAAGATCTTCGCTTTGTCCCGGGCATAGGCGTCGGCGCTGCCGTGCCAGTCGAGGTGGTCGGGGGCGATGTTGAGCACGGCCGCGGCGTCGGCGCTCATCGACTCCTGCCAGTGCAGCTGGAAGCTCGAGAGTTCGATCGCGAGGACCTCGAGTCCGGGTTCGAGCACGGCTTCGAGCAGCGGAGTGCCGATGTTGCCGCAGGCCTTGGCCTTGAGCCCGGCGGCCAGCAGCATCGATTCGAGCATCGTCGTGGTCGTCGTCTTGCCGTTGGTGCCGGTGATGGCCAGCCATTTGGCATCGTTCGTCCCGCGGATCCGCCAGGCGAGTTCGACCTCGCCGATGACGGGGATGCCGGCCTCGGCTGCGGCTGCCAGCACGGGCTGGTCGGGACGCCACCCGGGTGAGGTGACGACGAGGTCGAGATCACCCTCGGGCAGAGTCTCGACATGGTCGGGTCCCCGTCGGATGTCGACGTCGAAGACCTCGAGGATCTGCGCCTTCTCGCTGACATCGGCCGTGTCATCGCCGTCGATGACGATGACGTCGGCGCCGCGTTCGCCGAGGTGGACGGCGGCGGGGAATCCCGTCACGCCGAGACCGGTGACGAGGATGCGCAGTCCGGCCAGGGATGAGCTCGGACCGCTCAGCGCGGCCGGGATCGCCTTCATGGTGGGTTCATCAGCCAATGCGGGCCACCCAGTCAGCGTAGAACAGGCAGATTCCGGCGATGACGAACAGGGCTGCGATGATCCAGAATCTCACCACGATCGTCACTTCCGCCCACCCCTTGAGCTCGAAGTGGTGCTGGAGCGGTGCCATGCGGAACACACGTTTGCCGGTGGTCTTGAAGGAAGCGACCTGGATGATCACCGACAGCGTGATGATGACGAAGAGTCCGCCGAGCACGATGAGCAGCAGCTCGGTGCGCGACATGATCGCCAGTCCGGCGAAGGCGCCGCCGATGGCCAGCGAACCGGTGTCGCCCATGAAGATCTTCGCCGGTGAGGTGTTGAACCACAGGAAGCCGAAACAGGCCGCGGCCATGGCCCCGGCGACCATCGCGAGGTCCCGGGGGTCGCGCATGTAGTAGCAGGCGTTCGTGGCCTCGGACATGAGGTTGCAGTTCTGGGTCGACTGCCAGGTGCCGATGACGACATAGGCGGCGAAGACGACCACCGAGGCACCGGCGGCCAGACCGTCGAGACCGTCGGTGAGGTTGACCGCGTTCGAGACTGCGGTGACGATGAGGTTCGCCCAGATGACGAACAGGATGAGTCCGAGGATCGCGGAGCCGAAGGCGAGGTCGAGGTTCGTGTCGCGGATGAACGAGACCTTCGTCGACGCCGGGGTCTCGCCGAAGGAGTTCGGGAACTGCAGGGCGAGGACGGCGAAGGAGATTCCGACGAAGGCCTGGCCGATGAGCTTCGGCATCGGGCGCAGGCCCAACGACCGCTGCCTCTTGATCTTGATGAAGTCGTCGAGGAACCCGACGACCGCCAGTCCCGCAGCCAGCCACAGCACGAGCAGACCCGACGCCGTGGGCACGGAACCGGTGAACAGATGCCCGAGCAGGTAGGCGAGCACTGCGGCGCCGATGATGACGACGCCGCCCATGGTCGGGGTCCCGCGCTTCGTCGCGTGCGAGGTCGGACCGTCATCGCGGACGAACTGGCCGTACCCCTTTCTCACGAGCACCCGGATGAACAGCGGGGTGCCGACCAGGGCGAAGATGAGAGCCAGGCAGGCTGCGAGCAGTACGGCAATCATCAGGTCCCCGATACTCCGGCGATTTCGTCTCCCAGATAGCGCAGACCGGCGTCACGGGAGGATTTGAACAGGACGATGTCGCCGGGTGCGAGTTCGGCGTTCAGGAGATCCCTCGCCTCGGCCGCGGTCGCGACCCAGGCCGCCTCGTTGCCCCAGGAACCCTCGAGGTTCGCGGCGTTGAAGATCGGCTTGGCGCCGTCGCCGACGACGATGGTGCGAGTGATGTTGAGACGCACGACGAGTTCGCCGATGTCCGAGTGCGCCGACACCGATTCGTCACCGAGCTCGAGCATCTCGCCGAGGACGGCGAAGGTGCGACGCGGACTCGTCTCCTCGTCACCGCGGCCCATCGAGGCCAGGGTCTTCAGGGAGGCTCGCATGGATTCGGGGTTCGCGTTGTAGGCGTCGTTGAGCACGGTCACGCCCGTCGGCGAATCGATGAGCTCCATCCGCCAGCGGCTGGCCGCCGAGGAGGTCGCCAGGGTCGTGACGATCGACTTCGTCGGCACTGCGCAGGCGTGGGCGATGGCGGCAGCCGCCAGAGCGTTGCCGACGTGGTGTTCGCCGATCAGCGCCAGACGCACATCGCGCGGCTCTTCACCGGGCAGGGTGAGGGTGAACGTCGGGTGGCCGGAGGAATCCGGGGACACGGAGGTGCCGCGCACGACCTGGTCGTCGGCTCCGACCCATTCGGGCAGGGACTCACGCTGTGAGAACCACAGGGTGGACACGTCGGGAGCAAGCACCTCGCGCATCGCGGACACGCGGGTGTCATCGGCGTTGAGCACGGCGGTGGATCCGGCCGTCAGAGACTCGACGAGTTCGGCCTTGGCCCGAGCGGTGTTCTCGATCGACCCGAAGACTCCGGAATGCGCAGTGCCCACAGCGAGTTCGACGGCGATATCGGGCCGGATGAGGCTGGTCAGATAGGCGAGGTTGCCGATCGACCGGGCTCCCATCTCGAGGACGAGGAAACGGGTTGATTCGACTGCCCGCAGAGCTGTCAGCGGAACGCCGACCTCGTTGTTGTAGGAGTTCGGCGGCCAGACGGTCTCGGCGGCGCCCGCGAGAAGATCGGCGGCGAGGTCCTTCACGGTGGTCTTGCCGACGGAGCCGGTGATCGCGATGACGGTGATCTCGCCGTCTGCGCGCAGGCCCTCGATGCTGTGCTTGGCCAGCTGGCCGAGCGCCTCGGTGGCATCGGCGACGACGACGACGGGCAGCGGCTCATCATCGATGGTGGGGACGGATTCGCCGATGATCAGGGCCGCTCCCGCCTCGACGGCGGCGGCGGCGAATTCGATGCCGTCGAAGCTCTCGCCTCGGCGGGCGACGTAGATATCGCCGGGTCCGACTTCTCTCGAGTCGGTCACCACGCCGGCGGTCAATGGGGTCTCGGGGTCGATGCCGTACAACTCGCCGCTCACGGCGGTTGCGATTTCGGCTGCAGTCAGTCGCTTCATATCATCTGTGAACTTTACCTGGTTGTGCGCCGCCCAGTCGCATGGACAGCGCTGAGCGTGTCCTGGCCCGGTCGTCGAAATCGGTGACCGTGGTGCCCACGGTCTGGCCTGTCTCGTGCCCCTTCCCCGCGATCAGCACGGTCGCGCGGGCGTCTGCTCCTGCGATCGCCTCGTCGATGGCGGCACCGCGGTCGGGGACCTCGATGATCTTTTTCACACGGGCCCGGCCCGCATCCACCTCGGCGTCGATCCCCTGCCTGATGGCGGCGCGGATCGTGTCGGGATCCTCGGTGCGGGGATTGTCGTCGGTGAGAACGATCACATCGGCCTCGCGTGCCGCCGCCTGTCCCATGCCGAAGCGCTTTCCGCGGTCACGGTCGCCTCCGGCGCCGAAGACGATGATGAGTTCGTCGGAGTCGGCGTGCAGGGTCGCAAGCGCCTTCGCGATCGCATCAGGGGTGTGGGAGTAGTCGACGATGGCCCGCGGCAGGAGCTCCGGGTGGGATTCGCGCTGGGCCCGCGGTCCGGAGACGTCGATGACCTCCATCCGTCCCGGCACCGTGGCCGCGAAGCTGCGGCCGATCGCATCGACGTCCGCGGCGCTGACGCCGGCTTCGATGAGCATCGAAGCGGCCAGGGCCGTGTTCGTGACGTTGAAGTCACCGGGCAGCGGTGAGCGCAGACGGATGCTTCGTCCGTCGTCGAGGTGGAGCACGAAGTCGGAAACGCCGGGGGTGTGTTCGATGCGCCACTGGCTGCGGTTGTCGCGCCCCAGGGTGCGCACCGGCACCTGCGCAGCCTCGACCATCCGCTCACCCCATTCGTCCTCGACGACGATCACGGCCTGATCGGAGAAGGTCCGGGTGAACAGCTGCGCTTTGGCCTCGAAGTACTCCTCCATCGTGTTGTGGAAGTCGAGGTGGTCCTGCGAGAGGTTCGTGAACCCGGCGACCCGGAAGTGCGCCCCATCGACGCGATGCTGACTGAGCGCGTGGGACGAGACCTCCATCGCACAGGTGTCGACCTCGGCCGCGCGCATCTTCGAAAACAGGGCGTGCAGTTCGGGAGCTTCCGGTGTGGTGCGCACACTGGGCACGGTGTCACCGGCGATGAGGATGGCGACGGTGCCGATGACGGCGGTGCGGTGCCCCAGCGCCTCGAGCATCCCATCGGCGAGGTAGGTCGTCGTGGTCTTTCCGTTCGTGCCGGTGACACCGATGAGCTCGGGCGCCGAGGTGGTCCCGTAGACGGCGGCGGAGACGAACCCGAGCACGGCGCGAGGGTTTTCGACGATGAGAGCGGTGAAGCCTCCGAGCAGCTGCCTGCCGGCCTCGTCCGCGCTCAGCGCCTCGGTGATGAGCTGCCACCCCGCGTCGTCGGTGAGGACGGCGTCGACCCCGCCGCGGATGAGTTCGGGGGCGAATTTCGCACCGTGGACGTTCGCGCCCGGCAGTGCCGCGTAGAGCTGGCCGGGTGAGACCGCTCGCGAGTCATGGGAGACTCCGGTGACCTCTGTCTCGGGGTCGCCGTGGAGGGTGCCGGGGGCGATCGGCAGCAGCTGTGAAAGACGCATCATTTCCATTCTCGTGCAGGCAGCTCGGGTTTCTCGGTCGACGGGGGAATCTTCAGGTGCCGCATCGCGAAGCCCGCGACGTCGGAGAACACGGGGGCTGCGGCCTGCCCACCGTAGTAGCCCTTTCGGGGCCGCTGCAAAGTCACGGAGATCGCCAACTGGGGGTCTTCTGCCGGCAGCACTCCGACGAAGGAGGCGGTGTACCCGTCGTAGCCTCCGCCCTCGGCCGCCGGCGCCTGCGCGGTACCGGTCTTTCCGGCGACCCGGTAGCCCGAGACCTGGGCGGACTTGCCCGTGCCTTCGGCGACGACGCCTTCGAGCATCCGCAGGGTCTCGTCGGCGGCCTTCTCGCTCACGACCCGTTCCTTCTCACCGGCCGGGGTGGAGATGGTCCGGCCGTTCGGGGTGATCATCCCGTCGACGAGTCGGGAGGGCACGTGGACTCCCCCGTTGGCGATGGTGGAGATGACGTCGGTGGTCTGCAGTGCGTTCGCGGCCACACCCTGACCGAACATCACGGTGTACTTCGTGCGTCCGTCCCATTCCTCGTACGGGTGGAGGATGCCTGCGGTCTCGGCGGGGAAGCCGATGCCAGAGCTGGAGCCGAAGCCGAACTTCTTCATGTATGCGTAGCGCTGGGCCTCGGTGAGCTCTTTTCCGGCGAGGATGGTGCCGGTGTTCGAGGATTCGGCGAGGATCCCGGCGAAGGTGAGCTTCTCATCGGGGTGGTCGTGGGAGTCGCGGAACTCTTCGTCGTTCGGCGCCGTCCACGTGTCCGGGACGGTGAATTCCTGTTCGGGCGTGACGAGCCCCTGATCGAGCAGTGCCGCGGCGGTGACCATCTTCGCGGTCGAACCCGGTTCGAAGATGTCGGTGAAGATACGTGAGCCGCGGTCGTCGCCGTCGACCTTGCCCGGTGAGTTCGGGTCGACCGTGGGAGCATCCGCGGCGGTGATGATGCGTCCGGTCTTGACCTCCTTGATCACGATGGATGCCGATTCGGCCTTGTGCTTCTTCCGCTGCTCCTCGATCGCCTGCTGTGCGTAATACTGCAGGTCCGGATCGATGGTCGTCTGCAGACCCTGGCCGTCGACGGCGTCCTTCATATTGTTGTCGCCGAGCGGGATGATCTCTCCCCGTGCACCGCGCTCGTACTGCTGCTGGCCGTCCGTGCCCGACAGCTCTTCGTCGTAGGCCATCTCGAGCCCGGCCTGGGCCGTGCCGTCGGAGCTGAGGAAGCCGACGAGGTTGCCTGCGACGCCGCCGGCGGGGTACGACCGCACCGCGTATTCCTCGGCGGAGATGCCGAGGACTCCGAGCTTCTTGACCTCACGCCAGGTCTCTGCGGTCAGACCCTTTGCGACAGGGTTCCAGCGTTTGTCGCCGACGAGTTTGGGGTAGAGCACACCGGGATCGGTCTTCAGCGGTTTCGACAGGGCTTCGGCCGCTCCCCACGCCCCGACGAGTTCGCCGTCGACTTCGTACTGGGCGACGTTCTGCTGGTCGACGACGAGCTGGTAGCGGGAGACGCTGTCGGCGAGCACGGTGCCGTCGGCGGCCAGGATCTGTCCGCGTTCGGCCGGCAGCGTCCGGGTGACCAGCCGGTTCGACAGTGCCTTCTCCGCCAGCTTCATCGAGTCCATGCCCTGGATCGACACCAGCCGGACGGAGGTGATGAGGAGGACGAGGACCGAGACTGCGGCGATGAAGCCCATCCGCAGACGCAGATTGGGGCCATCGCCCTTGCGCTTCCTCTTCAGTCGGGTTGTGGTTGAGCCCATTGCTTGAGTCCTCGGTCCTTGGTGTGGTCGGCGAAGGTTTCGGTCAGGCCGTTCCCCGGTCCCGGTGAGCTCGGACTACTTCGGTGCCTCCTGGCTCGGAGCCGCCACGTCCTGGCTCGGGCTGCCCCCGACGACCGGGAGCTTCTCATCCGATCGTAGATTGGGTCGGATGTCATCACGTGTATCGGCGCGCGGGCCGGGCACGACTGCGGGCTCTTTCTCACCGCTGACATCGATGCCGGGGGCGTCGATGAGCTTTCCGGTCTTCGCATCGAGGAATTCCGGTGAGGAATCCCTGACGAGGCCGAGTTCCTCGGCGGCCAGGGCGATGTTCTGCGGGGACTCGCGGTACGAGTTGTCCTCGACGAGGCGGTCCTTCTGTTCGGCCAGGTCTTCCTTCTGACTCGTCAGCTGGTCGACCTTGTAGGAGGTGTTGGCCACGAAGATGTTGAGCAGCAGCACGGCCACGACGGTGGCCAGGAGGATCCCCACGCACAGCATCGAGAAGGGCAGACGAGACTTCGGCAGTTCGAACTTGAGCAGCCGCAGCTTCGCTCCGCCCTGCTGGCCACCGGCCTCTTCGAGCCGGCGGAAGCGTTCGGTGAAGTGGGGCTGACCCGCGGTCGCCTGAGAATTCCTCACGATCGTGCCTCCCTGATCTTCTGCACTGCCCGCAGGCGGACGCTCGCCGCCCGCGGGTTGGTCTCTGCTTCGTGTTCATCGGCCATTTCGGCGCCCCTGATGATCTCTGTCAGCCAGGGCTGGTGCTCCTCGGGGACGACCGGCAGGTCCGGCGGCGCCGAGGAGGTCGTGGCCGCCCGGAAGGTCTTCTTCACGATCGTGTCCTCCAGCGATTGGTAGGACTCGATGACGGCCACTCCCCCGACGTGCAGCGCCTCCAGGGCCGCAGGCAGCGCGGTCCGCAGCACTGCGAGTTCGTCGTTGACCTCGATGCGCAGGGCCTGGAAGGTGCGTTTGGCGGGGTGGGAGCGCTTCTTCGTCTGCGGAATCACTCGCGAGAGCATGGCCGCGAGCTGGTCCGAGGTCTCCCACGGGGTGTGGGCCCGGTCGGTGACGATGATCTTCGCGATCCTGCCGGCCAGCTTCTCCTCGCCGTATTCGCGCAGGATCCGGCGCAGCTCGGATTCGGAGTAGGTCGCCAGCACCGTCGCGGCGGTGAGTTCCTGAGTGCGGTCCATGCGCATGTCCAGGGGTGCCGGTCGGGAATAGGAGAAGCCGCGTTCGTCTTCGTCGAGCTGGAGGGAGGAGACTCCCAGGTCGAGCAGGATCGCGCTGATCGCTTCGATGCCGAGGTCGGCGAGGACGTCGGGCAGCTCATCGTCGACGGCGTGGACGATATCGGTGCGATCGGCGAAGGGGGCCAGACGTTCGCCGGCGATGTCGATGGCCTGCAGGTCACGGTCGATGCCGACGAGGTGGACATCGTCGAAGGCCGTGAGCACGGCTTCTGCGTGCCCGCCCATCCCCAGGGTGCCGTCGACGACGACCGGGGTGAGTCCGGCGGTCCGAGCGGCTTCGACGCCGACGCCGATGAGTTCGACCACGCGCTCCAGGAGCACCGGTACGTGCTGCTGAGATGTCATGCGCGAGTCCTTCGTGTGGGTGTGAGTGTCGGGGGCGTGTGCGCTGCTGGAGCCAGAACCTTGACCGCCGAGGCCCTGCCACCGGGGAAGTGTGTCAGGA
Source organism: Brevibacterium linens ATCC 9172 (assembly GCF_900169165.1). GTDB lineage: Bacteria > Actinomycetota > Actinomycetes > Actinomycetales > Brevibacteriaceae > Brevibacterium > Brevibacterium linens. Next base: position 80,770 of record NZ_FXYY01000001.1, on the reverse strand, counting down.
CGTCCGAGCTTCGGAAACGGGGAAGTTCCCCGAAACTCGAGCACGGCGGGCAAGGATCAAACCCGAGCAGAATCAGATCACTCCGGGGATCACCTCCTCTTCGCGTTCGGCGAAGGCCTGCTGAGCGCCGACGAGGTAGTCCTCCCAGGTCGGTGCATCCCAGATCTCGACTCGGTTTCCCATGCCGATCACTGCGACTTCCCTGGTCAGTGATGCGTACTGCCGCAATATGTTCGGGACCGTGATGCGCCCCTGTTTGTCCGGCTGGTCCGCAAATGCCGCCGACAGGAACACACGCTGGTAATCGCGGGCTTCCTTGTTCGTCTTCGGCGCGTTCTGGATTCGCGCGTGCTCGGCTTCGAACTCCGTGGTGGGGAACAGGGTGAGGCAGTTCTCCTGGCCACGGGTCAGAACGAGTCCGGGCGACAGCTCCTCGCGGAACTTTGCGGGCAGGATGAGGCGACCTTTGTCGTCGAGCTTCTGCATATGAGTGCCCAAGAACATGTCGTCTCACCCCTTTCGAAACCAATCGGCTCCGATAGCAACCACAGTACTCCACTTCCCTCCACAGATTCCAGCTTTTGATCCCAACGATACGTCGAACCTAACGTTTTCCCAGGTCAGATAGGTGGAGGAAAGTGGGGAAAATTTCCCTCAGGCGCGTCGCGGGGGTGTCGGGCAGACGGGAATCAGTACGTTCACGCACAGGGGTGGTCCGCCTCGGCGAGAGCAGCGAAAGCGGCAGAGATCCGCGAGAATCCGCGGATCACGGATGCTTCCCCGCACCGAGGTGGAGGCGAATGGGGAGGAAAGTGGAGGGTCCGCGTGGAGGAAAGTGGGGAGCAGGGTGGGGAGTGGAGTGGGGGTCGCCTCGGGGAGCGGATGGAGGCGCGGAGGGATGGGCAGCGGCGAAGCTGAAAGAAACTCGTGTGGCTGGGGTGCCGCCTTTCAGGGACAATGGAAGGTATGTCGACCAGCCAAGAAGGTACACAGACCAATTCCGTGATCGGCGCCGAGCACATCGAGTGGGTGCAGAATCTGACCTCGCGGGCACGCACAGCGATGAACGCGGTCCTCGAGGGCAAGGATGAGGCCGTCGGGCTCTCGCTCATCGCTCTGCTCGCCGGCGGACACGTCCTCCTCGAAGACGTCCCCGGCGTCGGCAAGACCCTGTTGGCCCGTGCCATGGGCAAGGTCGTCGACGGCTCCGTGCGCCGTATCCAGTTCACGCCGGACCTGCTGCCCACCGACGTCGTGGGCGTGAACCTGTTCAACCAGGAGACTCGCCACTTCGAGTTCCGGCAGGGCCCGGTGTTCGCGAACATCGTCATCGCCGACGAGATCAACCGTGCGTCCCCGAAGACGCAGTCGGCGATGCTCGAGTGCATGGCGGAGGGCCAGGCGACGATCGACGGGCAGACCTATCCGATGCCCACTCCGTTCATCGTCGTCGCCACTCAGAACCCGATCGACATGGAGGGCACCTACGCTCTGCCCGAGGCGCAGCGCGACCGCTTCCTCACCCGCATCTCCCTGGGATACCCGGCGACGTCCGATGAGGTCGACCTCTTGGACAACCAGATCCAGAACGATCCCCTCGAGGCCGCCGCAGCGGTGACGAACCTCGAGCAGATCACTCAGGCGCGCACGATCGTCCGCCACGTCTCGGCGAGCCGGGCGCTGCGCGAGTACATCGTGGCGATCCTCCATGCCACCCGCAACGATCCGGCGATCCTGCTCGGCAGCTCCCCGCGCGGCGGTGTCCACCTGCTGCGTGCGGCGAAGGCGCGCGCAGCCCTGTCGGGTCGCACCTTCGTCACTCCCGACGATGTGCAGGCTCTGGCTCCGTACATCCTCGCTCACCGCATCATCCCCCGCGACGGAGACGACGCGGAGCTGGCTGCCGACCTCATCGGTCGGGTGCTCTCCCGCGTGCCCGTCTCGACGAACCAGTGACCACATGCGACTGAGCACTTCGGGAATCATCTTCGTCCTGGCCGGGGCGGCCCTCATCATCACGGCCTACCGCTTCGCGCTGCCCGGTCTGCTTCCGGCCGGTCTGCTGCTGCTCGGCCTGGTCCTGCTCTCGGCGCTGCTCATCCTGTGGGGCACCCGGCGGGTGTCGATCACGATGAGCACCAACCTCCACGAGGTGGCGCTGTCGCCGTCGTCGGACCGCTACCCGTTGGCCGCCGAGGGCAAAGAGGTCGAAGTGCAGGCGCGCGTGACCAACATCGGTCAGCTCGCGATTCCGGCTGCGACGATCGACTTCGTTCCGGCCGAGGGCTTCGGCGACTCCACCTCCGGTGACGTTCCGGCTCTGGCCCATGGGACTTCGCAGACGGTGCTGACGTCGTTCACCCCCAACCGCCGCGGCGTGACCGGGATCGACGCGGTCCTCATCACCGTGTTCGGGCCCTTCGGCCTGGTGACGATGAAGAAGAAGGTCCACGGGGCCTTCCCCGTGGCCGTGTCCGTGCCGATTCTGCCCGCCCGCATTCCGCAGGATTCGTCGATCCGGCCCGCCCGCCTCGATGACGGCAAGGTCCGCACCGGACACACCACCCGGGACTTCCACACACGTGAGTACGTGCCCGGCGATGACCTGCGGCATGTGCATTGGCCCTCGACGGCGAAGTCCGGCGAGCTCATGGTCCGGCATGAAGCCGATGAGGAGACGCTCTATGCGCTCATCCTCATCGACCTCGTCGCCGATGAAGGCGCTGAGGAGCCGAGCGATCTCGAGATCGAGTTCCTGCTGGCCGCGGCGACCGCGGCCGGAACCGCGTTCCTCAAGTCCGATTACGAGGTCAATGTCGTCGCCCCCGGGCACCAGATCAGATTCAAAGGAGCCCGCGAGATCGACAAGCTGCGTCTGCTGACCGCCCTTGTGCGTCCGGGCAGGGTCGAACTGCCCTCGCACGACAACCCGAATCACATCGTCATCTGCTCCGTCGGCGATCAGCGGGGCCAGGAGCTCGCCGCGCACTTCTCCCGTCGTGTGCCGGTGACTCTGCGCACGCTCAGCGAGATCGACGATCTGACGATGCTCGGTCTCAGCGAAGATCTGCCGGAGTCGTGGACGACCTTCGAGTCCAAGCGCTCTCGCAGCGGCACCGATCGGATGTCGGCCGAACCCGGACCGGGCACAGCCGGTGCCGGCGGCGCCTCTTCGACGCCCGGAAGCGCGAGTTCGCCTCCCGGTGGCGCGAGTTCGGCACCGCAGGGGGTGCGCCGATGAGTCTCAACACTCCTGACGCCCGTCCGCGCGGAGCCGATTCCGGACCCCCGGCACAGGATCACTCGGCGCCGGTGTCGACGAGCGATGAGCGGCCGAGCACAGGCTGGCTCGAAGCGATCGTCGTCTTCGTGTCCATGGCGCTGACGGCGGTCGCCGTGTCGGCCGTGTTCAAGGACTTCGCCTGGCTGTCGCCCGTGCTGATCTCCGTCGCAGTCGTCGTCATCGTCGGTGCCGTCTTCCGCACCGTGCCGGTGCTGCGGTCGACCGGCACCGCGGTCATCGCCCAGTGCGTGGCCGGCCTCCTCGCGGTCTTCGTCGTCTGCGCCGGGGATTCGCTGCTGCTCGGGTTCATCCCGACCGGTGCGTCCTTCGGGACGGTGATCGATCTGCTCTCCGAAGGGGTCAGCGACCTCTATGCGACCGCTCCCCCGGCGGCGAGCACACCGGGCTTCATCGCGATGCTCACGATCGCCTTCACCCTCATCACGATCCTCATCGACGGTCTCGTCTCGGATCTGCAGGCGCCGAAGGTCGGTGGCGTGCTGCTGCTCGTGCTGTGGATGATCCCCGTCTACTTCGCCGCTCAGGAGGTGCAGTGGTGGCATGTGGTCGCCATCCTCGCGGCATTCCTGCTGCTCATGCTCAGCCCCTATCTGCCCGCGACCCGATGGCGGGGCGGGATGACGGCGATCCTGGCCGGCGCTCTGGCTCTGGCGATCGGCATCGGCCTGCCCCTTCTGCTGCCGCCGGTGCCGACCCTGCCCGATCGGGCATCGAAGGGCCAGGGAGATCTGACGGTGACGAATCCGTTCCTCAACCTGCGCCAGAACCTCGGCGATCGCGATGACACGACGCTGTTCCGCTATCAGACGACGGCCGAGGAATCGGATCCGATCCGGTTGACCTCGATCGATGACTTCGACGGCGAGAACTGGGCACCGAGTCCATTCAGCCTCGATCCCTTCGCGATCGCCAGCGACGGCATGCCGTGGCCGGCAGGGCTGCCGCGGGACAAGAACTTCACGGAAGAGACGATCAGCGTCGCCGTCGGCGACAACTACGATCAGCAGTACCTGCCGTCTCCGTATGCTCCGCAGCAGCCGAAGGATCTGGGTCGCCGGTGGATCTTCGACGAGAAGACGCTGACGATCGTCGGCAACGGTGAGAAGACCGGCGGACTGCAGTATTCGATGGACTATCTGTCCCCGAATCCCGATGTCGCGGATCTGCAGTCGGCGACTCCGGTGTCCGAGAGCGATTTCGAGACCGAACTCGCAGTCCCCGATTCTCTGCCCACGAGCGTGAAGGAGACGGCGGAGCGAGTCACCGCCGATGCCGAGAATCAGTGGGAGGCCGCAGTCATGCTGCAGGCGTATTTCCGCGGCGGCGATTTCGAGTATTCGCTCGATGCTCCCGAACGCGCCAGCGGCGATGCGATCTCGGACTTCCTGGCCGATAAACAGGGCTACTGCGTCCAGTTCTCCTCGGCCATGACGATCATGGCCCGCACGATGGGCATCCCGGCGCGCATCGGCGTCGGCTACGCCGGGGCGGATGAGGGCGAGGACGGCTACGACGTGAGCATGCAGGATTCGCATGCCTGGCCGGAGCTGTACTTCGAAGGCGCCGGTTGGGTGCGCTTCGAACCCACCCCCGGCGGGCCGGCCGGCGATCCGCCGAAGTGGACTCTCGCCAATGGCGCCGACCAGCAGGAGGAGAGCGACGAGACAGAATCGGCGAGCCCGAGCGAAGAGCCGACCGAGTCCGCCTCACCGACCGGTGGCTCCGAAGGGCCCACCGAGGAGGAGACGAGCACGGAGGCCGCAGAGCCGGCCGGTTCGGATCTCGGCACGGTCTTCGGCATCGCAGCGATCGTGCTCGTCCTGCTGCTGCTCGCCGCACTGCCGGCGATCTGGCGTTCGATCCTGCGTTCGCGCCGGACGAAGGATCCGAACGACCTCGAAGCGGTGTGGACCGAGGTCCGCGCTCTGGCGACCGACTACGGGCAGAGTTTGGATTCGAGTCGGACGCTGCGCTTCAACGAGCTCGTGCTCTCCGGTGCAGTCCCTGCAACCGGTGCTGCCGGTGGCTCCGGGACTGCGGGCGCCACGAGCTCGACCGAGGCAGACGCGGGCACCACGGCACCGGAGGTCGATCCGGACACCGGCGAACCGACGCGAAAGTCCGCCGCCGAGGCGGCCGCCGGTTCCGGTGCCGCCGCCCAGAGCGCAGAAGGCGCCGGCTCCTCGACGTTTGATCGTTCGGATGAACGGCTGCGACGTTTGAGCAGTCCGGCTCCGTCGACGCCGACCGAGACGGGCCGTGATGATTCGGCCCTGGGAGCGTTCGTCGATGCTCTCGAAGCCCAGCGCTACGGTGCCGCGACCGAGTCTCTCGACGACTCCGAGGTGCGCGCGCTCGTCGACGAGGTGAAGACGGACCTGTCGGAGCGAGCCACGCCGGGCGGTCGGATCTCCGCGAAGATCTGGCCGGCCAGCTTGTTCAGTCGTCCCAAATGACGATGAGCTGACGATCCTGGCCGATACCTGACGATCCTGGCCGGTGAACGAAGAGGCGGTCCTGCGGGGCCGCCTCTTCGCTTCCGCATCCTCCACGACAGGCTCGCCCCGCGAGGCGGCTCGTCGCAGGCTCTAACAGCCTGGGAGCTCAGTGCGTGAGCGTGGCACCTCAGTGCCCTGCCGCGTGTTTCGCGTCCTCTCGATCGAGTGCACGCAACGCGAGCAGGCCGCGCACGGCGGCGATGGGCTTCACCAGCGGATGTTCTCCGAATCGGTAGTCTCCCCCGCGGACCAGTCGTCGTGCCAGGTCCGGGCGCATCTGCCACAGGTGGTCGCGCGCCTTCTCGGCATGATGGGAGTTCGAGACGATGCTGATCGTTGTGGCCGGGGTGAGTTCGCGATCGATGATGGGGATCGCGTTGGCGATGTTCTCCCACGTCGTTGTGCTCTGCCCCTCCCGCACCGTTCGACCGGTGAAGCCGAGTTCCTCACGGGCGAAGCTCTCCACGATGAGCGCCTCCGACGTTCTGCCCGCGACGGCTCCCCCGCAGAAGATGAGGAGGGTCGACCGCGCCCTCGGATCGATCGACCGCAGACCCGCGCGGACCCGGAATCGATTGATTCCGTTCGGCCGCTGCCCGCGGTTGGCATATCCGAGGACCACGATGATCTGGTCGCTGCCCGCCGTCCGCAAGGTCGCTGTGTGGCGACTCGCGCACCGACCGCTGCGGCGCCTGCGGGGATCGGCGACGTCACAGTCTCCCAGTCGGCGGTGACTCGATCGCCAGTGGGCCGCCTCGGCGAAGACGAAGACACCGGCACAGACGGCGAGGACTGAACCGGCACTCACGAGCACGCGGACCGGCATGGAAAAAGGCACCCTCATATCGAGAATGCCTTGATCGCCGAGACCGGGATCATTCGCCGCGCTGGCGCTTCTCCCACCGGTCTTCCATCCGGCTCATGAATCCGGAGCTGCCCTTGGCGCCGGCCTTGCCTCCGGAATTCCGAGAGTCCGTCTGAGTCGTGTGGACATGACCGGGACGGCTGAACGCCCAGTACATCCCGGCGACCATGAGGCCGAACCCGACGACGCCGAGGGCGATCCACCAGACGGAGCTGGAGACGAGCGAGATCGCGAGGATCGTCGCGGCCAGCCCGGCGAGCGCGACGATGATGCCGAGGACGAAGCGCTTGGCGGAGAACCCGGGACCCGTGGCAGCGGCCTGGGTTTCCGAGATATTCCGCGCAAAACGAGGGTCTTCACTGCGCAGCTGCTTCTCCAGTTGATCCAACAGCTGCTGTTCGTGATCGGAGAGTGGCATCTCGAACCCCCGTTTCGCTTCTCAAGTCTTTCACTCAATCATAGTCTCTGAGGCCCGAAAAAACATCTCCGCAGGCTGTCAGGAGCCGGATTCCCACGGGGTCTTCAGACTGTGCTCCCGCTCACCCGCTCTCAGGCCTCGGGAGGCTTGCGCAGAAGCGAAGCCTGGGAGATCGCTTCGCTGCCGAACCGGCGTCTCACCTCGTCGAGGGCGACCTCGGCGTCGCGTCCGGAATGAACTGGTTCGTCCAAGGTGGCCTGTCGTCCCGTGACGGCGAAATCGCTGAGTCCGGCAGCCCTGACCCCGAGCAGTCTGACGCCCTGAGAGCGCTGCTCGCGCAGCGTGCGCAGAGCGGGGCGAAGGGCCTCGTACATCTCCCTGGCCAGATCCGTCGGAGCCGTCAGGGTCACCGACCTCGACAGGGTGGTGAAATCGCCGAGGCGGTACTTCAGTCCGAGGCTCGTGGCCACCTTCCCCTCCGCACGGACCCGATAGGCGACCTTGTCGGCCAGACGCAGCAGTTCGTGTTCGAGCACAGCGATGTCCCAGATGTCCTCGCCGAAGGTGTTCTCCGCACTGATCGAGTGTTCTCTGGCCTGCTGGTCGAAACCGGAGGAGTCCTGTCCGTGGGCGGCCCGCCACAGCTGATGGCCGTGGGCACCGAAGACGCGTGCGGCCCAGTCCTCGTCCACGGCGGCGAGGTCGCCGATGAGACGGATTCCGTAGCGGGAGAAGCCTGCCTGGGTCTTCTCCCCCACTCCCGGCAGAGCTTCGATCGGCATCGGGTCGAGGAATTCCCGGGTCGCAGCCACGGGCACGAGCAGCTGACCGTTCGGTTTCGCCCTGGTCGAGGCGAGCTTGGCCACGACCCGGCTGACGGCGATGCCGACCGAGGCGCTCAGCCCCGTCCGCTCCCGGATCCGGGCACGCAGCTGGGTGGTGATCTCGACCGGAGAGCCGAGTCGTCGCACAGCTCCGGAGACGTCGATATAGGCTTCGTCGACACTGACCTGACGAACATCGGGAGTGACCTCGGCGACGAGATCGAAGACCTGACGGGAGTAGGAGGAATACAGGCCGTGGGAGGGTGGGATCACCTCGGCGATGGGACACAGATTCATGGCCCGCGACATCGGCATCGCCGCGTGCACCCCGAACTCGCGCGCTTCATAGCTGGCCGAGACGACGACTCCGCGGCCGCTGCGCCCGCCGACGATGACGGGACGGCCGACGAGGTGCGGACGGCTGAGCAGCTCGACGGAGACGAAGAACGAGTCCATGTCGAGGTGGAGCATGGTGGCACCGGCGTCGTCCGTGCCCAATCGGCTCAGATCACCTCCGGATCGTGCCAGCTGCTTCCGACTCATCGCCTGCCCCTCGCGTTCGTTCCTTTCGGCTCCGCCGAACAGTCCAGGTACTCTTGAAGCATGGTATCGCGCACCGCTGTCATGACACTGCCCATCGTCGCCGCTCTCGCTCTTGCGGGCTGTTCGGGAACCGATGGAGACACGGCCGAATCAACCGCTTCGGCCTCCCCGGAGACCTCGACCTCCGCAGCCTCGGCCGAGACCACAGCCTCGGCAAAGTCCGAGTCCGAGACCGCTTCGGCCAAAGCGTCGACCGAGGCCACGGGTTCGGATCCTGATACATCGAACGATGTCAAGGATCTGCCCGAGTACATCAAGCCGTACCCGGATTCCGAGGTGCTCTCCGCGTCGATCGTCAAGGCCCACAACGACAAGGACAAGAAGCTGCCCGAACAGGTCAGCCTCACCCTCCGCGCCGAGGCCGATGCCAAGGACGTCTTCGCGTTCTACGAGAAGGAGCTCGGCAAGGCCGACTTCGAACGCCTCGGGGATGAGGTGAAGACGAAGAGCGCCCGTGTGGTCAACTTCAAACACAAGGACAATGACAGCGTCCTCGTCGTCACGGTCGCCGAGGATTCCGAGGACAAGGCGAATTCGATCGTCACCGTCGGCGGAAACATCGGTTGATGACCTCACATCGTTCTGTGACGCCCGGAGACTCCCCCGAGTCCGCTCCGTCCGCTGCGCCCTCGTCGACGGCCGCGCCCTCGTCGTCCGCGGCGACGGGTGCCCCTCCCGCCCTCGTCGAGTCCCTCGACTCTCCGGAATCCATCGCCGCCGAGGTGTCCGCCCAGCTCGAGGCCTTCCTCGCTGAGAAGGCCGCAGAGTTCGAGGCGATCTCACCCGATGCGGCTGCGATCGGCGACGCTCTCATCGAGTTCACCCGCGGCGGCAAGAGGATCCGTCCCGTCCTGCTGTGGTGGGGCTTCCAGCTCGCCGGCGGAGACGTCCGCGCCGGCGCGGACACCGGCCCCTCCGCCGACGTCATCGCGGGCCTGGCCCAGGCGGCAGGGTCGCTCGAGCTGCTCCATGCCGCCGCGCTCATCCATGATGACGTCATCGACAATTCGGACACCCGGCGCGGCCGGCCCGCCCTGCACCGTCAGTTCGAGGCCCGCCATCAGCGCTCCGGCTTCCACGGCGACGGCGCCTCCTTCGGGGTCTCCGCCTCCATCGTCATCGGCGATATCTGCCTGGCCCTGAGCGAGGAGCTCTTCGAACGCTCGCAGGAGTGCCTGGGCGACAGCGCCTCGGCACGCGAACTGCGCGGAATCGTGCGCCGCGACGTCATGGTCGGCCAGTACCTCGATGTGCTCGCCGAGGTCATCCCCCTCGGCGACGCCCGGATCGCCGATCGCGCGTGGGAGGTGCTCAGCTTCAAGTCCGCGAAGTATTCGGTCGAGCAGCCGCTCCTGCTCGGCGCGGCCCTGGCGGGAGCGGACGATCGGCAGCTGGCGGAGATCTCCGCTTTCGGTCTTCCCCTCGGTCAGGCGTTCCAGCTGCGCGACGATGTCCTCGGCATCGCCGGTGACCCCGAGGCCACGGGCAAACCCGCCGGCGACGACATCCGCGAGGGCAAGCGGACCGTGCTCATCGCCGAGACGGCCTCTCGGATCCCAGCGGACCGGCTCGAGGTCCTCGCCGCACGGTTGGGCGATCCGGATCTCACCGACGCCGAGGTGGCCGAATGCGTCGGCATGATCACGGACTCGGGCGGTCTCGCCGCCGTCGAATCCTTCATCGCGGACAAACATGCCCACACGGCGACGATCGTCGATACGTGGGCAGGAGACGGCGCGGCGACCGATTCAGCGACCGGGGCGGCCGCCTCGGCGCCAGTGCGCATCGGTCCGGCCGCACAGGAGCGGCTCAAGGCATTCGCGAGGGCGCTGAGCTACCGCTCCAGCTGAACCCGACGAACGGGCCTGCTCACCTCGAGCGGGCGGCGCAGATCAGAACGCCAGCGCCTGAGCGCGGCGGCGGACTTCCTTCTTGTTGCCGGCGCGAAGCAGGTCGATGGGCCGGCCCGGCAGGGAATCGTCGTGGGTGAAGAGCCACACGATGGCTTCCTCGTAGTCGAATCCGGCGTCGTAGAGGGTATGCAGAGTGCCCTTGAGCGGTTTGACGACCTCACCGTCGACGAAGAAGGCCAACGGGACCCGCAGAACCTTCGGATCGCCGATCTTGATTCCGCAGATGGCGCCGTCTTCGAGCAGCCTCCGCACCTGGGAGATGCCGAGCCCGGTGAGTTCTGCGATGTCGGGCAGCGGGGCCCAGTCCTGAACGAGTTCTTCGGTATTCACGCCCCCAAGCGTAGCAATATTCGGCAGAAACACCCCGCCATGCGGTGCCGAATGCTCGGGTCGAGCCCGCCCACTCGTTAGGCTGGGAATCGCAGCTTCCCCCATTCGACATGAAGTCAACAGGTGACAGATGACACGACCGCGACGGCACAGGCCCGTCACCGCCGCTCCTGACATCCGCGCCGCATCGAAGGTGAATTCGACCGGTCCGATCCCAGGAGCCGAACGGGTCGACCCCGAAAACGAATCCCCCACCGAGGTGGCCCCCACCACCGAATCCGACCACGACTCCGCTGACGAGGACGCAGCCGCTGCGAGCACCGGCCCACAGTGGATCTCGGGGACCGCGAGTGCGACCGTGCCCGTCACCCACGGCGGCCGCACCTACAAGGTCAAGCAGGGCGACACCCTCTACGCGGTGGCCAGCAAACACGGCGTCTCCGTACCCGCACTGGCCGAACTCAACCGCATCTCGCCGCGTCAGAACCTTCACCAAGGGCAGGTTCTGTCTCTGCCGGAGAAGAACGATCTGCCCGATGATGATCCCTCGCACATCGTCGCCCCCGGTGAGACCCTGCAGGGAATCGCCGCGCGCCACGGAATCTCTCCGGCGACCCTGCGGCGGGCAAACGCCATGGGCGATGACTCGCTCATCACGGTCGGTGAACTCCTCCTGCTGCGTCCGTCGACGGCCCGCCCGCGTCGCACCGCGCCCGAAGCCCCGCGTGACATCCCACGCGTCGCCGCCGGCGCGCAGGTCGAGGGCATCCGCCCCGCGGTGCTCCACGCGGCACGGCTGAACAAATACACCCTGCTGCACCGTCGCCATCCGGCACCGGCGCAGGCGAAGCTGCTCGTCGCCTCCCTGGCCGCCGAGCTCGGTGCCGATCCTGCCCTCATGCAGGCCGTCGCCGCTGCCGAATCCGGGTTCCAGCACACGACCGTCTCGGCCGGCAATGCGATCGGCATCATGCAGATCACTCCCCGTTCCGGTCGCTGGGCGTCCGATATCGTCGGCCGCGGACTCGATCTGCTCGACATCGAAGACAATATCGTCGCCGGCACCGTCATCCTCGGCTGGCTGATGGAAACCGCCGAGTCGGAGAACGAAGCCATCGCCGGCTACTACCAGGACCTGCGCTCGGTTCGCGCCGACGGACTGCTGCCGGAGACGAAGGCCTTCGTCCGCGGTGTCCAGCTGCAGCGTGCACGTCTGCAGGAGGCCCTGTGACAGCCCGCCGAGATCCCCTCATCGGCACGGTGCTCAACGACCGATACCGCATCGATGCCAAGATCGCCCGCGGCGGCATGGCCATGGTCTACCGCGGCACCGACCTGCGTCTCGACCGTGAGATCGCGATCAAGGTCATGCACGAACACCTCATCTCCGATGAGACCTTCGTCGAACGCTTCCGCCGGGAGGCCATCAACGCCGGTCGTCTCACCCACCCGAACCTCGTGGCCATCCATGATCAGGCCCGTGACGGCGATATCGTCTACCTCGTCATGGAGTACCTGCCGTCGGTGACGCTGCGCCGTGAGCTCAAGCACCGCGGCAGCTTCACCCCCAGACAGGCGATCGTCGTTCTCGACGCGATCCTCGCCGCACTCGAGGCTGTGCACTCGACGGGCATCATCCACCGTGACCTCAAACCCGACAATGTGCTGCTGGGCACCGATGGACAGGTCAAGCTCGCCGACTTCGGTCTGGCGCGCGCCGTGACCACGGCGACGACGACGAAGACCCTCATCGGCACCGTCGGCTATGTTGCACCTGAGCTCGTCACCCGGGCCGGAGCCGATGCCCGCACCGACCTGTACACGGTCGGCATCATGTTCTACGAGATGCTCACCGGCGCTCAGCCCTACACCGACGATGTGCCGATCCAGGTCGCCTACCGGCACGTCCACGACACGGTTCCGCCGCCGTCGGAGGTCGTTGCCCGCCTGAGCCCGCGCCTGGACGCGCTCGTGCTGTGGGCGACGTCGAAAGATCCCGAGGACCGCCCTGCCGATGCCGCCGAGTTCCGACTGGCGTTGGCCGAAGCACGTGCGGAGATGACCGAGGCCGAACTCGACCTCGGAGATCCGCAGGTCTCGGCCGGTGAGCATTCTCCCATGCTCACCGCGAGCATCGATCTCGGCGAGGAAGTGCCGAAGGAGAGGCGCTCCCGCACCGACGAGATCCCGTATCTCGAAGGCGAAGAAGAGGACGACGCCGAGGCGGACACCGGTGACACCGATCCCGACGAAGGAGACGACGACCCGGACGATGCCGCCGCAGCGCCTGCCACGACTGCGGCCGGAGCCGTCGGTGGCGGTGCCGCAGCGGCAGCAGCCGGAGTCGGCGCCACCGCCGACTCCCCCGACTCCGATTCTGCGGACTCCGCCGTTGCCGACGAGCCTGCCGACTCGGACGATTCCGGTGATCGAGACGACTCCGAGGCCGAGCAGGAATCGGAGGATTCGGAATCCGATCGGCGTGGCCCGGCTGCGGTCGTCGCCGGCTCCGCGGCCGCCTCGGCGAGTCAGTCCCCTGTCCGACGTCGCCGACGTCGCGTGCTCACGGGACTCGTCGCCGTCGTCGCGGTTCTCGCTCTGGTCGCCTGGTTCGTCATCGCGAACCTGCCGGCACCGACCTCCATCGTCCCCGGCGAACTCGCCGGCAAACCCGTGGACGAGGTCACCTCGCGGTTGGAGGACAACGACCTCAGGGCCGAGCCCAAGGAGGTCTTCGACGACAAGGTGCCCGCCGGTACGGTCATCGGCACAGAACCCGTCAGCGGTGCAGAGCTCGCCCCCGACTCATCCGTCACGGTCGTCGTGTCCAAAGGTGAGGAGAAGTTCGCTGTGCCGAAGCTCCCAGGCATGAGCCGCGACGAAGCGGAGGACGCGCTGCAGAAGGTCAACCTCGCCGTCGGCAAGGTCGAGGAGGAGTACAGCGACACGGTCGCCGAGGACACCGTCATCTCGGCGTCGCAGAAAGCCGGGACGAAGCTGTCGAAGGGCGAGAAGATCGACCTGGTCGTGTCCAAGGGCGTCGCTCCGATCCCGGTTCCCAACGTCGAGGGGCTGACCTTCGACGCCGCCTATGCGACCTTGGCCAAGCGCGGATTCCGCGTCGGCAAGGACGAGGTGTTCTCCGACGACGTGCCCAAGGGCAAGGTCGTCTCTCAGTACCCGAAGAGCACCGAGGCGAAGCCGGCGAATTCGCTCATCATCGTCCGCGTTTCCAAGGGCAAGGAGAAGACGGACGACTCCGATTCGAAGGATGACAAGAAGGACGATTCGGCGGACACGAAGTCCGAGGACGAGAAGAAGGACGACTGAGCCACATCGGACTCGTCGGTCAGGCACGACGATCAGTCGGACGACGATTCCCGTCGGCCGAACGCGTGGCCACAGAGATGCCGGGGGCTGCGCAGAATCTCTGCGCAGCCCCCGGCATTGTGTCAGCTGTGGCCGTTACTTCCGGCGAGTCAGGTATTCGGCGACCTGGAAGGCCATCTCCAGCGACTGATCGTGGTTGAGACGCGGGTCGACGAGGGTCTCATAGCGGCGACGCAGACCTTCGTCGTCGATCTCCGTGGCTCCGCCCATGATCTCGGTGACGTCATCACCGGTGAGTTCGATGTGCAGACCACCGGGGATCGTGCCCGCATCGGCATGGGCGGTGAAGAATCCCTCGACCTCGGCCATGACGTCTTCGAAGCGACGGGTCTTGTACCCGGTGTTCGAAGTGATCGTATTGCCGTGCATCGGGTCGCAGACCCAGGTCACGTGCGGCAGGCGGTCGCCGATTCCCGACAGCAGAGCCGGCAGCGACTCACCGATCTGGCCGGCACCCATGCGGGTGACGAAGGTCAGGCGACCCGGCTCGGCGTCCGGATCGAGCTTCTCCGCCAGCGCCAGAGCGTCGTCTGCCGTGGCCGTCGGCCCGAGTTTGACGCCGATGGGGTTGCGCACCTTCGACAGGAAGTCGACGTGGGCACCGTCGATCTCGCGGGTGCGCTCACCGATCCACAGGAAGTGGCCGGAGACGTCGTAGGCTTCACCGGTGCGCGAGTCGATACGGGTCAGTGCCCGCTCGTATTCGAGCAGCAGCGCCTCGTGGGCGGCGTAGAACTCGGTGGTCTTGAGCGCGTCGAAGTCGGCTCCGCAGGCATCCATGAAGCGGATGGCACGATCGATCTCGGCAGCGGTCTGCTCGTAGCGCTGGTAGCCGGGATTCGAGGCGAGGAAACCGCGGTTCCAATCGTGGACGAACCGCAGATCGGCGAAGCCGCCCTGGGTGAACGCACGGATGAGATTCAGCGTGGAGGCGGAGATGTGGTACGCCTTGAGCAGACGCTCCGGATCGTGACGGCGGGATTCCTCGGTGAACTCGTAGCCGTTGACGATATCGCCGCGGAACGACGGCAGGGTGACCCCCTCGCGGGTCTCCGTATCGGCCGAACGCGGCTTCGCGAACTGACCGGCCATCCGGCCGATCTTCACCACGGGCATCGAACCGCCGTAGGTGAGAACGGCCGCCATCTGCAGAACCGTCTGGACTCGGGCCCGGATCTTGTCCGCCTGGGCGCCGTCGAAGGATTCGGCGCAGTCTCCTCCAGCCAGCACGAATGCCTCACCGCGTGAGGCGGCGGCGATACGCTGCTTGAGCACATCGGCCTCACCGGCGAAGACCAGCGGAGGAGAGCTGCGCAGGTCGGTGAGCACCTCGTCGAGTGCGGCACTGTCGAGATACGTCGGCTGCTGCTTCGGATCCATCTCTCGCCAGTCGTCGAGACCGCGGAGATTGTCGTGGCCGGCAGCGGCGATTTCTCTGTTGGACAGGACCGGATCGGTGTGGAGACTCACTGTTTCACTTTCATGGGTTTTCGGTACCGGTCTCGAAATCCTCGGCCGAGACGTTGTCGAGGAAGTCTCTGAACTGTGCGACTTCCTCTTCATCGGCCTCGGGGGCTTCGATTCCGGACTCTTCAAGCAGTTGTGTTTCGACGAAGACGGGGCAGTGCGCTGTCAGCGCCAGAGTCACCGCGTCCGAGGGGCGCGCGGAGATCGACTTCCCGTCGTTCGTGTGCAGCTCGGCCAGGAAGATCTGACCGTCCTTGCCGGTGATCGTCACATCCTGCAGCTCGGCGTCGTACTTCTCGAGGACGTCGAGCAGCAGAGCATGCGACATGGGGCGCGGCGGGGTCAGCCCCCGCTGCGCGATCGACAGCGCATTGGCCTCGATCGCACCGACCCAGATCGGCAGGTAGTAGGCAGGTTCGCTGGCCTTGAGCAGCAGAATCGGTTGGTTGGCTGGCATTTCGATGCGGACGCCGACAACCTCGACTTCGACTTTTGACATCATCCCCCGGTCAGGAGCGCGGACGCTGCTGGAAGATCATTCGGAACTTGCCGATCTGCACATCGGCTCCGTTCTGCAGGTCGATGGAGTCGATGAGCTGACGCCCCACATAGGTGCCGTTGAGCGAGCCCGTGTCGCGCAGCGTGAAACCGCTGGGCGTACGGATGAACTCGGCATGCTTGCGCGAGACGGTGACGTCATCGAGGAAGATGTCGGCGTTCGGGCTGCGGCCCACCGTGACCACGTCGGTGTCGAGCAGGATCTGCGAACCGGAGTCCGGCCCGGAGACGACGACGAGCAGAGCATCGGCGTCCTGCAGACCTTCGAGGTCGGGCACCGGGTGGATCTCACCGGTGTGCGGGTCCAGGATTCCCTGGAACTGCTGGCTGCCCGAATCATTCATCGGATCCTGACCGCCGCTCGCCGGCGCACCCTGTGGCTGACCGGACTGGGGCTGACCGTACTGGCCGGGGCCGGGCTGGCTGCCCTGCTGCTGGTTGGGATCGAACTGATCGTCCTGGCCGGCGCCGTTCGACCCGTACTGCGGCTGGCCACCCTGCTGCGGCTGGTTTCCGTACTGCTGCTGACCTTGGTTGCCCTGGGGCTGCGCAAACTGGCCGGCGCCATTGGAACCATACTGCTGCTGACCCTGGCTGCCCTGAGGCTGACCGGACTGAGGCTGGCCGCTCTGCGGCTGGCCGAAGTTCTGCGGTGGATACTGACTCTGCTGAGGCTGATACTGCTGCTGGCTCTGGCCGCCCTGACCGTTTCCGGCGTAGGGCTGGTCGGCCGGCTGCGACGCACCATAATTCTGGCCGCCCTGCGGGGTCCCGCCGTGATTCTGGCCGTTGCCGTACTGCAGTGCCTGTGGGGCGCCGTTGGCCGGCTGCTGTCCGTAGGGAGGGGTGTTCCCCTGGCTGTTCTGGTCGACCTGAGGGTTCATCCGAGTCGCCGACTCGTCGCCGCCGTTGCCGTTACCGGCCCCGAATGGGAACTTCTTCGACTGCGGGACCTGTCCGTTGTCATACCAGGGCTGCGAGGGGGTCGGACGATTCTGATCGTGATTCTGCGACATTACGCCTCCTCGCTCTGAATGAGCTCTTTGTACGCCTCGCTGTCCATCAGCGATTCGAGCTGTGCGGGGTCACTGAGTTCGACGAGATACATCCACCCGTCTTCGAAAGGCGACGAGTTCACGGTCTCTGGTGAGTCGTCGAGTGAGTCGTTGACCTCGGTGACGGTCCCCGACACAGGTGCGATCAGGTCAGAGACGCTCTTCGTGCTCTCGACTTCGCCACAGGACTCCCCTGCGGTGACCGAGTCCCCGGCTTCAGGCAGGTCGACATAGACGACGTCACCCAGCTGTTCCTGGGCGAAATCAGTGATACCCACACGGACTACTGCGTTGTCTTCCGTGGTCGCAACCCACTCGTGGTCGCGTGAGTACCGCAAAGATACTGGATAATCCAGATCTGCCATGTCGACTCCTCTAGTTTGTCGGTGTACCAAGCATAGCCGCCTGAGCCACGTTCATAACAATCACGAAACGGAAATGGTACCGAGTCACCCTGACAGGCCACTGCATGTCCCGCTTCTTCGGTATCCACCTGGGATGATACCTGTTTTTCGAAGGTCACGGAACGCGGTTTTGGCAGTTGACCCCCGATCGGTATAAGCTAGTTCTCGTTGCCCACGAGGGAGTACGGTAACGGGCTATGGCGCAGCTTGGTAGCGCGCTTCACTGGGGGTGAAGAGGTCGTGGGTTCAAATCCCGCTAGCCCGACCACCAGGGTCACCACCCGCTTCTGAGAGAATGTGTCGCCACTTCGTCCATACGAAGGAGCGGCACATTTTTCGTTGCCTGAGAAGATCATCGTTCATCGCTTCTCACGCCCAGGCGGTGCGCGAAGACCATCGTCAGGATGCCGATGAGCACGAGGATGCCCAGACCCCATCGCAGTCCGGCTCCGGTGGCGACGACCCCGATCAGCGGGCTCGTCCCGAGGTAGCCGACCCGCATCAGCCAGTTCACCAGCGTCACTCCCCCGGCCCGGCCCACTCCGGGCAGACGGCCAGCAGCGCCGAGTGCACCGGGCACGAGCGTCGCAGACCCGAATCCGAACGCTCCCATCGAGATGAGCAGCAGGATCGGCTCCTGGGCCGTGATGGCCCCGATCCCGCCGAGAGCGATGAGTCCGCCACCGAGGCGTGCGACCCGACCGGCCCCGAACCTCGTCACGAGCACGTCCCCGCTGAACCGTCCGAGACATTGGCTGCCGATGACGATGCTGAAGGCGATCCCCGCCGAGGCGGCCGGAACGTCAGCGAAATCGACCGCGGCCAGCCCTGCCCAGTTGTTCGCGACGTCTTCGACCACGGCGCCGCAGATCGCCACGATCGCCAAGGGCAGCACCGCCGCCATGATCGCTCGCTTCGAGCGGCCCGCCGCCCCGTCTCCGCCGCGTCTCCCACCGTCGGGACCGGAGCCGCTCTGCTCGGCAGTACGGGAGTCCGTTTCGCTCCCACTCGCCGAATCGGCATCGGAGCCGGCGATCCGCCTCGGCGAGGCATATCCGCCGATGAGGCGCCGACCCACGATCGTGATGAGCACGGCTGCGGTGCCGATGATCGCCAGCCACACCCGCATGTCGGCACCTGCGCTGGCGGCCGCGGTCGCGGCGGCTCCGCTGAGCAGTCCGCCGAGGCTCCACAGCGCATGCATCGATGACAGGATCGAGCGGCCGGCCCGCTCCTGGACGGAGATGCCGACGACGTTCTGCGCGACGTCGACGATCGCATCGCAGCACCCCAGCAGGAGCAGGCAGATTGCCATCATCACGCCGTTGACCGACCATGCCGTCGCGCAGGCGGCCGCACCGAGCATCACCGTCCCGACGATGACGACTCGATGGGCTCCGAACCGGGTGATGAGCGCGGCAGGCAGGGCCGAGGACAGCAGCGACCCGACGGCGAAGCAGGCGACGACAAGGCCGAACTGCCAGGAACTCAGCCCGAGTCGGTCGACCAGCAGCGGATACCACGGCAGGAGAGCCGCGAAGACGGCCCCGTTGCCGGTGAAGTAGAGCCCGACTCCGGCCGCGGCCCTCATTCTGTCTCGACGATTGTCGCTGCGCGCAGGTCTCGCCCGGCCTGTCCGAGGATCACGAGCGCGAGAAGGACTCCGAGCAGGCTCCACCACAGCGAGTCGGTCATGAAGACGAGCACCATCGAGGCGAGGATCGGGACGAGGCGGCGCAGCGACCACCACACATAGCCGCCGAAGCTCGGCATCGCCACGTTCGCCGAATCCGTGACGGATTTGACCATGAAGTTCGGCCCGTTGCCGATGTAGGTGATGGCCCCGCCCATGACGGCACCGAGCGAGACCGCGATGAGCAGCGTCTCGGACACTCCCGCCACTCGCGGTTCGCCCGGCACCTGAGCGGCCATCTCGAAGAAGGTGACATAGGTCGGGGCGTTGTCGAGGACGGAGGAGAGACCGCCGGTGAAGACGAATAGGGAGATCTCGCCCAGCGGGATCTTGTGGGCGACCTGGCCGAGGTAGGCCAGGGCCGGCATCATCGTGAGGAAGATGCCGATGAAGAGCGCTCCGACCTCGAGGATCGGCGTCCACGTGAACTTGTTGAGGTTGAACCGGGCACCGCGATCACCGACGAGGAACGATGTCGCCGCGGACACGAGCATGACGAGCTCGCGCCACGGCACGAAGTCCGAAGCACTCGCATGTCCCGTGTCGATCGCGTGCAGGTCGACCGAGGGGATGAACGCGACGGCGACGATGATGATCGCCAGGAACAGCAGACCGCTGGCACCGCGCAGGCCGATTTTCGTCGCATGCTCGGCGTCCTTGGCCAGGGCCTCGACCGGTTCCTTCGCATACATCTTCGTATCGAGGGCGAAGTAGCTGATGAGCAGCAGAGCATTGACGAACAGCCAGTACGGCCACAGCCCGAACGTCCATTCGAAGGGGACCCCACGCAGCATGCCGAGGAACAGCGGCGGATCGCCCAGCGGTGTGAGCAGACCACCGCAGTTCGCGACGATGAAGATCGTAAAGATGACCGTGTGGGTGCGGTGCCTGCGGTCCTGGTTCGTGTTGAGGATCGGGCGGATGAGCAGCATCGCCGCGCCCGTGGTGCCGATGAACGAGGCGAGCACACAGCCGACGGCGAGGAAGATCGTGTTGTTCCGCGGTGTCGCCTTGATGTCGCCGACGAGGAAGATCCCGCCCGAGGCGACGAAGAGGCTGCCGATGAGCATGATGAATTGGAAGTACTCGAGCAGCGCGTGGATGACGGTCGCCGACTCCCCGCTGAGCAGGAACCACACGGCGATCGGCACGCCGAGGACGAGGGCGACGATGAGCTTGACGAGGTTGCGGTCCCAGATCGTCTCCGTAGCCGGGATGAGCGGGAGCACCGCGATGCATCCGAGAAGCAGAACGAACGGAATGATGCTCCACCAGGCCACGACCATCCGGGGACTCCTTCACTCACTGTCGACGAGCAGACTCGTCCCATCGACCCTGACGCTGTCCCACTTTACTGAATTCGTACACTGTTTCGGATCACGGCCTGCCACACGGACACCGAGAACTGCGGACCACGGACCTTCAGTCGGACCAAGGGCCTTCGGTCGGCCGCCGGCTGCCGGCGAAGGCCTGCCAGTTCGCCGCCGGCTGCGGGCGAAGGCCCGTCAGTTCGCCGAGGCGGTGGTCGACTCTTCGGCGGGGTCGCGGTCCCTGCGCAGTCCGATGAGCAGACCGATGATCGCGATGACGAACACGAGTCCCAGCCCGACGGTCAGTCCAGGTTCGGCCCGGTAGGCCCGCGCCACCGCTGTGAAGCCGAGGAACCCGACGGTCGAGTAGATGAGCGCCCACAGCGATCCGCCCACGACGAGCGCCGGGATGTAGCGGCGGTAACGCATCCCCGTGGTTCCGGCCGCGAGGTTGACCACCGTCTGCAGCCCGATGGTGAGGAAGCTCAGTGCCACGACGGGAGCCCCGAAGCGGTCGATCGTGTCCTCGGCGCGGCGGTATTTGGGCCCGGCCATGATCCTCTCGACCCGGGCGAATCGGCGGATTCCCCTGCGTGCGAAGCGACCGAGCAGGAAGGTGCCGCCGGCGCGGCAGATGATGATGCCGAACATGATCAGCCAGGTCACGGCGATCGGGAACGACCAGTCGAGCGGATTCATCGGTGCGGGCCACTCCTCCCTCCGGGCATTCTCGCCGCAGTGGCGCGCTGCGGACTGATGGATCGGTCGCTCCCATCATAGCCTCATGAGGTTAGGTTTGCCTCACTGAACATTCGGTCGAGACCGATCTCACTCGCCGAGGCGGCTGTGCCCTCGCCGACGGACGAGCCGGGCGTACCGCCTCGGCGACGTTGCTCGGCGGCGTTCCTCGGCGGCGTGGCTCGGCGGCGTGGCTCGTCGGTCAACCGCTCAGACGAGCGCACCGTCGAGGTAGACGGAGTTGACCCGGTCCTCGATTCCGCGGACGTCGGCTGTGCGCAGGTCACCGTCCACGACGACGAGGTCGGCCAGCCCGCCCTCGCTGATCCGCCCAACCCGATCGTCATCGAGCAGCCGGGCGGCCACGGAAGTTCCGGCGGCGAGCGCCTCCGTTGTGGACAGTCCCACCTCGGCCAGCAGGCTGATCTCTTCGAGGTTCTGCCCGTGTGGGCCGACTCCGGCATCGGTGCCCAGGGCGATCGGGACTCCCGCCTCGTGGGCCCGGGCGATCGACTCCTGGTGGGCGTCGACGACGCGCCGGGCCTTGTCCACGACGGAGGCGGGCAGACCGGCCCCGGCATCGGCGGCCTTGATGACGGCCTGCGGAGCCTGCAGGGTCGGGACGAGGTAGGTGCCGTGCTCACGCATGAGGTCGATGGCTTCGTCGTCGAGGTAGATGCCGTGTTCGATCGACCGCACCCCGGCGCGCACGGCGTTCTTGATTCCCGGTGCGCCCTGGGCATGGGACATGACATGGGCACCTTGGGCGGCCGCCTCGGCGACGATGACGGAGATCTCGGCTTCTGTGAACTGCGAGTGCCGCGGGTCGTCCCGCGGGGACAGCACTCCCCCGGTCGAACAGATCTTGATGTGGTCGGCCCCGGCCCGCAGCAGCTCCCGGGCCTTCTTCTGCACCTCTTCGAGTCCGTCGGCGACTCCCGACGGCCGGCCCGGGTGCGGGGCCAGGAACGGGGATTCGGCTCCGGAGACGAGGTGGAAGTCCCCGTGCCCGCCGGTCTGGGACATGATGTTCACGGCGATCGTCAGTCGCGGACCGCGCACCACACCGGTCTCGACGGCGACTTTCGCGCCGAGGTCGGTGCCGCCGGCGTCGCGCACGGTCGTCACTCCGCCCTTGAGGGTGGCTTCCATATTCTTCACCGAGTTATAGAACTGCAGCGAGAACGGATCGTGGAAGTTCGAGGTGGCTGCCGCGCCGGAGCTCGTGAGGTGGACGTGGCAGTCGATGACTCCGGGAATGATCGTCTGTCCCGTGCAGTCGATGTGGTTGTCTCCGGCGTTGTGCGAGCCCTGCCCTCCTTCGGTCACCGCGGCGATCCGACCTCCGTCGACGACGACGTCCCGGGTGCCGGGCAGGAAGCGGGTTCCGTCGAAGACTGTGGCGTGGGTGAGTACTGTGACCATGGGCGTGCTCCTCATCGTTGAAAGTCAGCTGGTCGACCGTGGACGGTCGTCTACTCACATCTATCACGGACGCCCCCGCCGTGACGATCCGCGCGCTGATCAGGACAGCGCTGACGATACGATGGGGCCGTGGACCCGGAACGCGCACATGAGGCGTCCCGACCCGAGTTCACGTCCGCGACACCTTCGTCGGCTACGTTCACCGGCGGTGCCGGTCGCCCCGGCACCAGTCAGCTCCCGATCGACCCGGAAGACACGTGAGAGAATACGCACCGCAGTTCCCATCCCCCGTACGTCCCCGTGAGGACCGCACCCTCATCGACGTCCTCCTCGAGTCGGCCGCTGCTCATCCCGATCAGCCTGCCCTCGACGACGGCGCTCGGGTGCTCAGCTACTCTGAGCTCATCACCGCGATCCGCGATCTCGCCCTGGAGATGGCCGCTGCCGGAATCGGGCCCGGGGACAAGGTCGGCATCCGTGTCCCCTCGGGATCGGTGGACCTGTACCTGGCGATCCTGTCCACGCTCATGCTCGGCGCGGCCTACGTTCCCGTCGATGTCGACGACCCGGATGAACGCGCGCGCACCGTCTTCGCCGAGGCGGCCGTGACCGGGGTGATCACCGCCGGACCACACATCGAATCCCGCACCGACCGCGGGCCCCTCGATCGCTCGGAGCTGCGGTCGCCCACTCCCGATGACGACTGCTGGGTGATCTTCACCTCCGGATCGACGGGCACCCCGAAGGGCGTTGCCGTCACTCACCGTTCGGCGGCGGCCTTCGTCGACGCGGAGGCGGCCCTGTTCTGTGTCGAGGAGCCGCTGGGATCCGGCGATCGCGTGCTGGCCGGACTGTCCGTGGCCTTCGACGCCAGCTGTGAGGAGATGTGGCTGGCGTGGAGGCACGGCGCGTGCTTGGTCCCGGCCCCGCGTGCACTGGTGAAGTCCGGGATGGATCTGGGTCCGTGGCTGTCATCGCGGCAGATCACCGTCGTCTCGACCGTGCCGACCCTGGCCGCACTGTGGCCGGCAGAGAGTCTCGACAACGTCCGCCTCCTCATCTTCGGCGGAGAGGCCTGCCCGCCCGAGCTCGGCCGCCGGCTGCGCGACGACGACCGCGAGGTGTGGAACACCTATGGCCCCACCGAGGCGACCGTCGTCGCCTGTGCGGCCATGCTCGACGGGTCCGAGCCGGTGCGCATCGGCCTGCCCCTCAAGGGCTGGGACCTCGCCGTCGTCGATGCCGCGGGAGTACCCGTCGCCGCAGGCGAGACCGGCGAACTCATCATCGGCGGGGTCGGACTGGCCCGCTACCTCGATCCGGCGAAGGACGCCGAGAAGTTCGCCCCCATGCCGAGCCTCGGCTGGGACCGGGCGTACCGGTCCGGCGACCTCGTCGTCAACGATCCGGCCGGGCTCATCTTCGTCGGCCGTGCCGATGAGCAGATCAAGCTCGGCGGCAGGCGCATCGAACTCGGCGAGATCGATGCCGCCCTGCAGGCCCTGCCCGGTGTCGAAGGTGCCGCGGCCGCGGTGAAGAAGACCGCGGCCGGCACGGACGTCCTCATCGGCTATCTCGCCCCCGGTGCCGGTGCGGGCGAGGCCGACCTTCCCGATTGGGAGGCGCGGCTGCGCGACGAACTGCCTGCCGCGCTCGTTCCCCGTCTGGCTCTCGTCGCGGACCTGCCCACGAAGACCTCCGGCAAGGTCGACCGCAATGCCCTGCCCTGGCCGCTCGACGCCGGCACCGAGGCGGCCGGATCCGATGAGGTCTTCGACCACGACACGGAGTGGGTGGGGCAGCAGTGGGCCGCGGTCCTCGGCGCCCGTCCGGGCAGCGATACGGACTTCTTCACGGCCGGCGGCGGCTCCCTGGGTGCGGCACAGCTCGTGTCCCGTCTGCGCACCCGCCATCCCAGCGTCACCGTCGGCGATATCTACGCCCATCCGCGCTTCGGCGCCCTGGCAGGGCTCTGCCTCGGCGAGGAAGGATCCGGGATCGGACCGACGGGACCCAAGCGCACGATCACCCGGACCTCCCGAGGGATGCAGGCCTTCCAGGTGCTGCTCGGGATTCCGGTGCACATCCTCGGAGGGGTCCGGTGGGTGGTGCTGGCGATGGTGGCGGCGAACCTCGGCGTGAGTCTGGGCGCGGATCTGCCGCTGACTCCGTGGCCGGTCGTCGCCGTCCTCTTCCTCGTCTTCGTCACCGCATGGGGGCGGATGCTCATCTCGGCAGGAGCGGCACGGCTGCTCATGATCGGGATCCGGCCCGGGGTCTATCCGCGCTCGGGCTGGGTGCACAAGCGGCTGTGGCTGGCCGAACACATCGCGGATCTCGCCGCGGCGGTCTCGGTGGCGAGCGCTCCCTGGGTGACCTGGTACGCGAAGCTGCTGGGCAACCGGATCGGGCCCGATGCCGATCTGCATTCGGTGCCGCCGGTGACCGGTCTCCTCACCCTCGGCGAGGGTGCGGCGATCGAACCCGAGGTCGATCTCAAGGGCTGGTGGGTCGACGGTGATCTGCTGCGCATCGGACGCATCGACATCAGTCGCAATGCCACGATCGGTGCCCGGTCGACGCTCATGCCCGGCGCCGAGGTGGGGGTCGGGGCCCTCGTCGAAGCCGGATCGGCGGTGACCGGGCGGGTGCGGAAGAACCAGATCTACTCGGGTTCACCGGTGGTGCGCGTCGGGAAGGCGAAGAAGTCCTGGCCGGCTCCCCCGCCGAGGCGACGGCTGCCGTTCCTGTTCTATGCCGTCGGTTCCCAGATCAATGCGCTCCTGCCGTACCTGGCGGTGGTGCCGGGCATCGCCCTCATGCTCGGGGTCTCCGGGATCGAGGTCGTCGAGTCTCCCTGGCTGTTGGCGGCATGGTCGCCCGTGGTCGCGTGCCTGTGGTTCGTCACCACGGCCCTGTTGGTCCTCATCGCGGTGCGGATTCTGGCGATCGGCATGGACGAGGGCGAGTTCCCCGTCCGTTCGGCCAGAGGTTATCGGGTGTGGGCGACCGAGCGTCTGCTCGACATGGCCCGGGACCTGCTGTTCCCCCTCTACGCGTCGATGCTCACCCCGTGGTGGCTGCGCCTCCTCGGTGCGAAGGTCGGGCCGGGCACGGAGATCTCGACGGTCGTCTTCGTTCCGAAGATGACGACGATCGCCG
Source organism: Brevibacterium linens ATCC 9172 (assembly GCF_900169165.1). Lineage (GTDB taxonomy): Bacteria > Actinomycetota > Actinomycetes > Actinomycetales > Brevibacteriaceae > Brevibacterium > Brevibacterium linens. The sequence goes on along the minus strand of NZ_FXYY01000001.1, from coordinate 54,813 downwards.
CCGGCGCCTTCCTCGCCGATGACACCATGGTCGCCAGCTACGAACTCGGCCACGGCTGGATGCGGGCCGGGCGGGCGAAGGTCGGTAAACGCGCCTTCCTCGGCAACTCGGGGATCGCCTCCCCCGGCCGCAGGGTGCCGAAGAACTCCCTCGTCGCGGTGCTCTCGGCAGCGCCGGCGAAGGCGAAGAAGGGGTCGTCGTGGCTCGGTTCTCCCCCGGTGCAGCTGCGCCGCGCGGCCGTGGAGTCCGACGAGTCGCTCACCTATGCCCCGACCTTCGGGGTCAGGGCCGCACGTGCCTTCTGGGAGACGCTGCGGATCTCATCGATCATCGCCGGCGGTCTGCTCATCACCGGAGTCGTCCTCACCATCTGGTTCTTCCTGGGACTGTCGGGCGGGGTGGCTGCAGAGTCGACGACGTTCCTCGCCTCGGTGCTGCTGGCCCTGCTCACCTCGGGCATCGTGATGATGGCCGCAGGTGCTGTGGCGGCGGGACTGGCCGTGGCGGCGAAGTGGATCCTCGTCGGCCCCATCCGCCCCGGGGAGCATCCGCTGTGGTCGTCATTCATCTGGCGCAACGAGGTCGCCGACTGCTTCGTCGAACTCGTGGCCGCCCCCTGGTTCACCAGGAACGCCGTGGGCACGCCGGCGATCGTGTGGTACCTGCGGGCGATGGGCGCCAGCATCGGGCACGGCGTGTGGTGTGAGAGCTACTGGCTGCCGGAGGCCGACCTCGTCGAACTCGGGGACAACTCGACGGTCAACCGCGGCTGTGTGGTCCAGACTCACCTGTTCCATGATCGGGTGATGAGCCTCGATGCCGTGCAGTTCGATCCCGGCGCCACCTTGGGACCCAACAGCGTCATCCTCCCGGCATCCACGCTCGGTGAGAACGCCACGGTGGGAGCGACGTCTCTGGTCATGCGCGGTGAGTTCGTGCCGGCGCATGCCTACTTCAGCGGCAATCCTGTCATACCCTGGGTGGATGCCCCAGAACTTCCCTCACTCGAAGAGACAGGCCGATCGCATGCTTGATTCCTATACCCAGGGCGTCGGCAACGCTGACCTTCGCATCGACCACTACGATCTCGACCTCGACTACCGCATCGGCCCGAATCGGCTCTCCGCCCGGGCGGTGCTCAAGGGCCGGGTGCTCTCCGACACCTCATCGATCGTTCTCGACCTCACGGGGCTGCGGGTGACGAAGGCCAGCGTCAACGGCAAGAAGGTCCGCTTCTCCGCCCGCGGGAAGAAGCTGCGGTTGACGACCCCTGCGCTGGGCAGCGACCAGCCGGTGGTCATCGACATCAGCTATACGGGCAATCCGGAACCGGCGATCGGCACCTGGGGTGACATCGGCTGGGAGGAGCTCGAAGACGGAGTGCTCGTGGCCGGACAGCCCGTCGGCGCATCGACATGGTTCCCGTGCAATGACCATCCTTCGAACAAATCCCAGTACCGCATCTCGGTGCTCGTCGAGTCCGAGTACACGGTGGTGTCCAATGGGTCCCTGACGAAGAAGACCCGCAAGGCCGGGCGGACGCGGTGGACGCATGAGTCGACGACTCCCCTGGCGACCTACCTGGCGACGGTGCAGATCGGCCGGTACAGGTACGGGCAGATCCCGCTGAGCTCCGGAGCCACCGGGGTCGGCGCCGCAATCCTCGGCGCTGCGAAGGACGCCGTCGCGGGATCGGCCGGCGATGCCCTGTCGAGCGCCGCCCGAGGAGTCGCCGGTGCTGCCGGCAAGGACGTGTCCGTTCACGATTCCTCGGGCAGGCGCACGACTCACAGCCGGACCGAGTCCCCCGTTCCCCTCGGCGTCTACGCCGACGATCATTGGGACGTGGCCGTCGAGCGCCTCGGTGTCCAGCACGGAATGATGAACCTGTTCATCGAACGCTTCGGCCCCTACCCGTTCGACGTCTACGACGTGGTCGTGACCGATGACGTGCTCGAGATTCCGCTCGAGTCGCAGCCCCTGTCAGTGCTCGGGCCCAATCATCTGGGTCCCGAGTGGGAGGCCGAGCGCCTCGTCGCCCACGAGATGGCGCACCAGTGGTTCGGAAACTCGCTCACCCCGTCACGCTGGCGCGACATCTGGCTCAACGAGGGCTTCGCCTGCTACGCGGAATGGCTGTGGTCGGAGGAGTCCGGGCGGGCGAGTGCCGATGAACGTGCCAGGCAGTGGTGGGAGGAGCTGTCCGCTCAGCCGCAGGATATTCTGCTCGGCGACCCGGGCGGGCCGGACATGTTCGACGACCGCGTGTACAAGCGCGGCGCCCTGTGCCTGCACGCTCTGCGCCGCGAGCTCGGCGATGCGGACTTCTTCGCCGCCGTCGGCGAGTGGACGAAGCGGTACCGTCATTCGTCGGTGAGCACCGAGGAGTTCATCCGCTGCTTCTCCGAGTCGACAGTGCGTGACATCGCCGAGGTGGTCCGTCCTTGGCTCGAGGAGCTCGAACTTCCCGAGCTTCCGTAGAGGGGTTCCGGAGCTTCCGTAGAAAGGTCAGGGGCCGACTGCGCCTCAGCCGAGCTTGCGGACGAGCACGTCCGAGTCCCCGTTGCGTCCGACGGGCTCGAATCCGTGGTCGGCGTAGAGCTTCGCCGCCCCATTGCCGTCTTCGACGGACAGACTCACCGCAGGGAAGCCGCTTATCCGGGCCAGCGCGCAGACCGTGTCGAGGAGGGCTCCGCCGATGCCCTGCCCCTGGTGGTCGGGCAGCACTGCCATCGAGAGTTCGGGGATGTCCGCCGCCACCCAGCCGTAGCCGGTGAACGGCGTCTGTTCATCCGACGGCGTCAAATCGGCGGCTGCCGGCTCGGAGCCAGTCGGCTCGGCAGTTGAGTCGTCGGCCTGACCGCCCTGACCGGGTTCGGGGCCGGCCCCGGCCTCCGCATCGTTCTGGGCCTCTGGATCGCGCTGGCCCTCAGCCGTCGCCCCGGCACCACCGTCGGGCACGACCTCGCTGCGGACCACCTCGGTGCCGGTCTTGTCCAGGGCAGAGGCGAAGTCTCCGCCCACCCGCTCATCGGCTTTGCCGACGACGTCGTCGATATCGGCCAGACGCACCCACGCAAGTCCGACGATCGGCGACTGCGCATCGGCTTCGGCGTGCGCGGCGACGGCGATATCTCCCTCGCGTCCCCAGCCGCGGTAGTAGAAGACGGCATCGCTGCGGTATCGGAGGTCCTCGAGCTCGATCCGGGGTCTGTCCATCGACCAGTTGAAGCACAGATCGAGGAACGGCAGGAAGGTCTCGTCATCGGTCTCGGCGGGAAGCGGACGGATCCGTCCGCGCAGCAAGGCGCCGGCCGCCTCGGCGGAGGTGTTCGGCGAATCATGAGCGTCAGTGTGGGCAGCGTTCATGAGATTCCTTTCTCGACGGCGCGATCGATCCACGCCCGGTTGCGTACTCGCCAGCCCAGGGTCAGGGCGCGGAAACCGACGAATCCGATGCAGAATCCGGCCCAGAGCCCGGGTGCTCCCGGCCAGATGCTGATGATCGGAATGAGCAGAATCGCGTATCCGATCACAGCGACCAATTGTGCCAGAGCCAGGTATCTCGCGTCTTCGGCTCCCATCAGCACGCCGTCGAGGACGAAGACAAAGCCCGCGATCGGCATGCTCAGTGCCAGGATCGGCAGGAGGGCGGCCAGCGCCGACACCACGGCGGGGTCGGAGGCGAAGGCACGGGGGATGACTCCGGAGCCGGCGAACAGGACGACGCCGACGACGATGCCGAAGACGATCCCCCACAGGCACAGGCGGCGGTTGATCGCGGCGACCGCCTCGGTGTTCTTGGCGCCCAGCTCGAGGCCGATCATCGCCTGGCCGGCGATGGCCAACGAGTCGAGGGCGAGCGCAAGCGCGAAGAAGATGCTCTGAGCGACCTGGATCGCCGCGAGGTCCGTCGTGCCCATCGCCGTGGCCAGGAAGACGAGCAGGATGAGTGCGGCACGCAGCGAGGCATTGCGCACCAGCAGCCACCCGGACGTCTTCGCCGAAGTGAACACGCCGGTCCAGTCGGGGCGGATGCCGGCGTGGAGGCGGCGGGCCGCGTGGACGGAGATGGTGAGGTAGACCGCGCACATTCCGGCCTGCGCAAGAACCGTGCCCATCGCCGATCCCGCGACCCCCATACCGACCCCGTAGATGAAGAAGGCGTTGAGGCCGATATTGGCGATGCACCCGGCAGCGGCGACGACCAGCGGGGTCTTCGTGTCTTGGAGTCCGCGCAGCAGTCCGGTGGCCGCGATGACCATGAGCATGAATGGCAGCCCCCACCACGAGATCGCCAGGTAGGAGTGTGCGCCCTCCGTGATCGCCGGATCCGGGTCGAACGCCTCGATCGCAGTTTTCAGCAGGGGCAGCCCGACGATGATGAGCAGGATGGACGTGCCCAGTGCCAGCCAGATTCCGTCGAACCCGGCCGTGATCGCGCCCGGTCGGTCCCCCGATCCCATCCGTTTGGCCACACGCGGTGTGGTGGCATAGGCGAGGAAGATCATCAGACCGAGCACCGTCTGCAGGATTGTGGAGGCGATCGCCAGCGATCCCAATGCACCGGCACCGAGGTGGCCGACCATGGCCGTGTCCGTGAGCAGGAAGATGGGTTCGGCGATCAGGGCTCCGAGTGCGGGAAGAGCCAAACGGAGAATGTCTTTGTCGATCGCTGCCACGTCCCCGATTCTAGCGAACCGGTTTCGCTGGGCCCGAGTGCCGCGGATCGCCCCTGCGCGAAGGTGGGCCGACTGGTTCCGAGGACCGCCCCTGTGCGAAGGCCGGCCTACACGTTCCGAGGAGCGCCCCTGCGGGAAGGCGGGCTCACCTCGATCGCACTGTCGTGTCAGTGCCGAACTGTAGAGTCGGAGGACAAACAGAGCATCATCGCCGAGGATGAGAATGAATAAGTCATGATCGATCAATAATCGTCTTTTGTTCTATTTGTAATCGTATTGTGACATTAATATATGCCTGCAGATCATATAATTGAGATAGGCGATTTCCCGACGAGCGACTTCCACAGAGGCGTGGAGAGGTGAGACACCGATGAAGAACATCGGAGACAACGACGGACGGACGTCGCTCCTGCCTGCCGCTCCCTCAGCAGAGGCAGACAGTCGGACCCTGTCCCAGTTCCGTCGTGCGCACGGGCGTCGCATGGAAGAGGCCGAAGACAGTGACCTCGTCGACCTGCTGGATGCCTATACGCAGAGCAGTCTCGCGCAGATCAACTCCATGGTCGCCACCAGTCGTGCCGTTGCACAGGATGTTGCCTATGCTCTCGGGCTCCTGGGATGCCATCCCGACGCAGTCTATGAATTCGCATCATTCACCGAGACCTGTACCCGTCACTCCTCGGCTGAAACCGGCAGAACACTTGCCGGCCTCGGCGAGAAGAAGGCTCAGACCCAAGCAGCCGACGGTGCCGTCGGCTCGCACCGAAGCCGCGACTGCGATGCCATCGACCAGAAGATCTGCGCAGTCGACCTCCCTTCCGACGACCTCTTCTCCACGCGCAGGACCTGGACCAACCGAGAGAATCTGGCGTGGACACGAGCTGTGGCTCAGGTCGAAGCCGAATCGGGTACGAAGATCGGCATCAGCGCTGGGCCGAAGAAGGACCGTGCCGCCGGTCGCCGTCTCCGTCGAGTCCGGAAGTTGGCCGAGGAGTTCCTGTCCGATCCTGCTCTGCTGCCTGACTTTCCAGGCTTTGACCCGGAAATGACTTTCTTCGCATGGCTGCGCAGCAATATCGAGCCGACTGAGGCGGGCGTGTACTCGACCCTGCTCGGTGCGACCACGAGCAGATCGCTCCAGCACATGACGTCGTCGATGACGCTGGCGCACGGGCTTCCGCGGTTCCTCAAACGCTGTCTGGATGGAGACTTCACGATCGAGCATGTCGATTGTGTGACCCGCGCGTGCCGAGACCTGCACTTCGAGCATCTGCCTGCGCTCGACGACTATCTGGCTCACAGGCGCGCCGACATCACGATCGAGACGTTCAAACGTTCGGTCGCGCTGAAGATCGCCGCGCTTCAGCCGGCCGAGGATACGGTGAAGAGCGTATCGCTGCGGCGTCGGGTCGACTTCAGCACCGGCGACGACGGAACTGCCTACCTCACACTGACCGGTCCCGCCCCAGAACTTCAGGCCTGCTTCAGGAGGCTCGATACCTTCTGCCGGGCAGTGCATAAGAACAATACGAGTGCGTTCACGAGCCAGCTCAAGGCAGGCGACTGCTTCGATGAGGAACGGTCGATCTCTGCCCTGATGTTCGACATCCTCACGCGCACGCGTCCTCAGCTGAAGCTGCGCATCATCAGCACCAATGACGCAGACGGCTCGTCGACGAGTTCCGATTTCTCTCTCGACGGCCTCTTCGCCGGCCCCGACGGCACCCCGATGCACGAAGGCGAGGCCCTGCTCGACTACATCGAGCGGGTATTCGACGACATGGACAAGAATGGTTACGAGGCACCGACGCAAGCCGCGTCGGCCGATTCGGGAGCCTCAGCACAGAGCGAATCCCGCCCCAATGCGCCGATCACTCCGGCAGGACGCACGTTCGAGTCCCAGCTGCTCGAAGCCGTCCTCAGCAGCAACAGCACGACCGATCCTGACGCGGCCGAATCACTCTCGACTCTCATCGGCTCGCGTGCCAGTGGAGCTCGCCCCGCCGCCGAGGGCTCCGAGTCGGCATCAGCAGGCGCTGTCGACGCATTCGGCAATCCCATCCTCGATGCCGGCGAGCGCCGCATCAGCTTCGAATTCCTCCTGGATATGCCGACCAGTGAGTATTGGCTGGCGAATCAGGCGAGCACATTCATCACCGTTCCTCTGCTGACGCTGCTCAGCCAATTCCAGTCGGAAGACGGCAGTCCTCCGCTGTCGCCCACGGATCCCCCGGGTGCACTACCACTGACCGGGGAATCCTCAGCTCCTCCGCCAGCCGTCGCGGCACCGCCACCGACGACGGACGCCTCAGCTCCTCCGCTTCCCACGGAGTCACCAACGCCCCCGATCACTCCAAGAGCAGAGCCCACAGGCCCTGACGTACCGCTGACCTCAAGTGAGGTGTGCGATCTGGCGGGTATGCTTCCAAGCGGGTCGCCGATCCCTGCCGACATGGCACGACGGGTCGCCGGCTACTCCACCACATGGACCAGGCTGCTCACCGACCCGGCGACCGGGACACCTGTCGACGCGAAGGCAGCGTCCTACGCGATTCCCAACAGCGTGCGCAAGACACTTGTTGCTCAGTTTGCGACGTGCACATTCCCCGGCTGCACTCAACCAGCTGAGGTGACAGAGGTCGATCACATTGACCCGTTCAATCACTCCGACCCTACCCAGGGCGGACTCACTCGCTTCGGCAACCTCCACTGTCTCTGCAAGGCGCATCACCAGCAGAAGACCAACGGCAGTTTCGACGTGCGGATGACCGAACCCGGCCACTTGGAGTATGTCTTCCGCAAGGGTGTGACCGTGGAGGTCGTCTCACCGGACAACCCCATCAGCGTCGAGCATGCCCGGCTGTTCCTCGAACGATTCGGCAGTGGCCTCGCACGACAGTGCCGAGCGGTCACAGTGGAGCAGTCGAGCACAGAGGATCCATCCGCCCACGGCCATGCGCGAGCGCCCGAAAGTGATACTGGCGCTGAGCGTGACTCTGACGTTGAGCGGGGATCTGACACTGACCGGGGATCTGACTCTGAGCGGGGATCTGGCACTGAGCCATCGACGGCCCAGAGCGGCGGTGCAGATGCGAAGCACCCGGCTCCCGGCGATCGGAAACGGGCGCGGGAATGCCCTGAACCAGCGGCAGCCGAAGGCACCCCCGGCTGGAGGGAACTCGTTGCCGGGGATCTCTGCGCATTCACACCGGTGTCTTCGCCGAGCAGAACCGGCGGACCGTCCGGCGCCCTGCCAGACGACGAGGACGGCCCGGAGCTGCGCGATTGGTTCTGGGACTCCGGCGAACCTCCACCATTCTGAAAGGTGTACTGCGCAACGAGCCTCCGTTGACGTCCGACTACGACGACTTCATCACCGCTGACGGCTCACTGTCGGCACACCACCGGCGAGAAGTCGGCATCCACACCGCTCGTCGACGCAGAAAGGGCCGACGACATCGGGTCAGAATCGACTCGAATATCGTCGGCCCTTCGCTCTTGCGCAGCTGCCGAGGGAATGCCTCAGCAGACTTCGAACAGTCCGGCAGCTCCCTGTCCCCCGCCGATGCACATCGTGACGACGACGTACTTCACTCCGCGGCGACGTCCCTCGATGAGGGCGTGCCCGACAAGCCGGGCACCGGTCATTCCGTAGGGGTGTCCCACAGAGATGCCGCCGCCGTCGACGTTGTATTTCTCCGGGTCGATGCCGAGCCGGTCGCGGCAGTACAGCGCCTGAACAGCGAACGCCTCGTTGAGCTCCCACAGCCCGATGTCATCGATCGACAGACCATGGGTCTTCAGCAGCTTCGGAATGGCGAACACAGGTCCGATGCCCATCTCGTCCGGCTCGCACCCGGCCACGGCCATGCCGCGATAGACCCCCAACGGTTCGAGCCCGCGACGGCTGGCCTCTTCGCTCGACATGACCACCGAAGCGGAGGCTCCATCAGAGAGCTGAGAGGCGTTGCCGGCGGTGATGCTCGGAACCTTCGATGCCACACCGGGCTCGAGAACCGGGTTGAGTCCGGCGAGGCTGTCGAGCGTCGTCGACGGCCGATTGCCCTCGTCGGCTTCGAGCAGCACATCCTGACGCGAGGTCTCCTTCGTCTCCTTGTCGACGACGACCTTCGTCGTCGGCAGAGGCACGATCTCGTCGTCGAACCGACCGGCTTCCTGAGCGGCGGCGGTGCGCTGCTGCGAGGACAGAGAATACTCGTCCTGAGCCTCACGGCTGACACCGTAGCGTTCGGCAACGACCTCGGCGGTCGCCAGCATCGGGTAGTAGATGCCCGGGACGCGCTCTTCGAGCCACGGATCCTTGGCCCGGAACATGTTCATCTTGTCGTTCTGGACCAGCGACACCGACTCCACGCCACCGCCGACAGCGATCTCCTGGCCGTCGAAGAGCACCTGCTTCGCCGCGGTGGTGATGCCCATCAGCCCGGACGAGCACTGCCGGTCGATCGACATTCCGGGGACCGTGACAGGAAGTCCGGCTCGCAGTGCCGCCTGCCGAGCGACATTCGTACCTTGGCTGCCCTGCTGCAGAGCGGCACCGAAGACGACGTCTTCGACCTCGCCTCCTTCGAGGCCGGCCCGTTCCACGGCGTGTTTGATCGCGTGGCCGGCCAGCTCCTGAGCCTGGGTGTCATTGAAGGCACCACGGTAGGCCTTGCCGATCGGCGTGCGGGCCGTCGACACAATGACTGCTTCTCTCATAGTTCTCACCTTTCGAAGATGTTCGTGAACCCGTCGCGAGGACGGCGGCGATCAGTCCTTCGGACCGCCGGCAACGTAGATGACCTGACCGGAGACGAAACCGGCGCCTTCGGAGGCGAGGAACGATGCCGTGTGAGCGATATCCTCGGGCTTTCCGGAACGGGCCACGGGGATCTGCTTGACCGAAGCTTCGACGAAGTCGTCGAACCCCATCCCCACGCGCTCGGCAGTGGCCTTGGTCATGTCGGTTTCGATGAAGCCGGGGGCAATGGCGTTCGCGGTGATGCCGAACTTGCCGAGCTCGATCGCCCAGGTCTTCGTGATGCCCTGGATACCGGCCTTGGCGGCGGAGTAGTTCGTCTGTCCGCGATTGCCCTGCGCCGAGGTCGACGACATCGAAATGATGCGGCCGAACTTCTCGTCGACCATGTAGGACTGGACGGCCCGCGCCATGAGGAAAGCTCCGCCGAGATGGACGGAGAGGACCTTGTTGAACTCCTCGTACGTCATCTTGAACAGGAGGTTGTCGCGCAGAATACCGGCGTTGTTGACCAGAACGGTCGGCGCACCGAGGGTCTCGGCGACCTGCTTGACCGCGGCATCGACCGAGTTCTCGTCGGAGACGTCGGCCTCGAGTCCGAGAGCTTCGCCGCCGGCGCCCTTGATGGCGGCGACGGTATCGTCGGTCGGACCCATATCGAGGACGGCGACCTTGAGTCCGTCGGCTCCGAGCCGCTTGGCGATGGCGGCTCCGATGCCGCGGCCTCCACCGGTGACGATTGCAGTACGAGTCATGAACACGCTCCTAAAGATGATGTTGCGTCATTGCCGAAGGGAACCGAGTCATCAACTGCGGTTCGCGTCCGCATCGGACCTGATGTGACACAGATCTCGCATGCAGTTATGCCCACTGTAGACCAGATCCGCCACTGAACGATTGTTTGCTCACCTTTCAGACAGAGAGCCGCCTCGAACGCGTCAGCGACCCGAAACATCTCCCGACGTTTCTGCGCACATGTCGCCCGACCTCGTCTTATGCCCTCCGGGCCACATCCGATCCCGAAGATTATCGAACGTTCAAAAATCTAGCTCAAAACCATTGACTTCACCAGAGTGATTTGGAAGTGTTCACATCAGTCGAAGTCCACTACGGATTGACGACGACTCCGAGCACGGTCACTGACGACGGCTCGGGAAACGTGTGGAGCAAACGTGTTCCAAGAGCTTTTCAAAGGAGAAAAGATGAACTCTGTCTCGCGAAGTCGCCGCCGCAGACTATCGGCAGCCGCAATCATGGGTGCCATCGCCTTGACCGCCACCGCGTGCGGCGGCGGTGGTAGTGGCTCGGGTGAGGGCGACTCAGTCGTCATCGGCTACACCGGACCCCTCAGCGGAGGAGGCGCCGCGTACGGTGAGAACGTGAAGATCGGCCTCGAAATGGCCATCGCCGATCTCAATGCGGACGGTGTCGAGGTCGATGGCGAACCCGTGACTCTGGAGCTGAAGTCCCTCGACGACAAATACGCACCGTCGACTGCCGCCAGCAATGCTCAACGACTGGCCGACCAGGACAAGGCCCCGGTGGTCGTCTCCCCGAATGCCGGAGCGATCAAGGCGATTCAGCAGATCAACAGCGGCAGATCGAACTTCCTCATCTCCGCATACACCTCGGATCCGGCGATCGTGCAGGCGGACAATCCTCTGACGATGATGATTCCCCCGAATTTCGAATCCTACGCGACGGAGTTCTCCGAAACCGCCATGGAACACGGAGCGACGCCGGCGGAAAGGTCGGCGGAGACAACAGCATCGACTATGCCACCGTGTCCGATTTCGCGGGGCCCGTCTCGAAAGCCCTGGCCGAGAAGCCCGACGCGATCTTCGTCGGCGGACCATCCCAACCGACCGCTCTGATCATGGAAGAAGCTCGCAAGCAGGGCTTCGAAGGCAGCTTCCTCGTCATGGACCAGGCGAAACTGGATGAGATGGCGACGGTGACGGAGCTCGACAATCTCAAGAACTCGGTCGGAGTTCTGCCCGTCTCCGAATATCAGGATCCGGGCACCGAAGACTTCCTGAAGAAGTTCGCCGAGAAGGCCGGTGAGAAGAAGGTCCCGACCAGCGAAACGGCACTGAACTACCAAGGAATAGCGATCATCGCCAAGGCGATGGAGGTTGCGGGAACGACGGACGACCCCGAGAAGATCAGGGAAGCCATCGGTGAAGCACTGCCGGAGGTCGATGACAAATACAAAGTCAATGGCTTCCCCGATGAGATCACGGAGCAGGGGCACCTCCTCAACCCCGACCTGGAGGCAACTTTCCTCGATGAGGACGGCGAATACACGAAGGTGCCGATCGAACAGGCATCCGACGACAAGTAATCTCCGTCAGCGGCATCTCCCAGGGGTGAGGCGCGTCCGTGCGCCTCACCCGGGCCGCACTCATGCCTGCAGAGGACCCGATTCACCATGACCCTCTTCATCCAACAGCTCTTCAACGGCCTTGCGCTGGGCGGCGTCTACTGCCTGGCCGCGATCGGTCTGACCTTGGTGTTCGGAGTGCTGCGCATTCCCAACCTGGCTCACGGTGCGCTGTATATGCTCGGCGCCTACATCACCTACTTCTTCCTCACAACTGTCGGTGTTCCCTATATCGCGGCGATCGGCATCGCGGCGCTCGTGCTCTTCGTCGTCGGCGTCGGGCTCGAACGTCTCGTGTTCCACCCCCTGCGCAACTCCCCGCACACTCACCACATGATTGCGGCAGTCGGTGCGATGTTCTTCTTCCAGGCTCTGGCTCAAGCGATCTGGGGCGCCGACTTCCGCCGCATGGACACTCCGATCACCGGCGAGCTGCGAATACTCGGCGCCGAGATCTCTGCGCAGCGCATCGTCATCATCGTCACCGCTGTGATCGTGCTGGCGCTGCTGGCGTGGTTCATCAAACGATCCATCCACGGTCAGACGATCGAAGCGATCGAACAGGATCGCGTCGGTGCATCGCTCGTCGGCATCAACCCGTCGATGGTCGCGATGCTGACGCTGGGTCTGTCCGCCGTGCTCGCGACCATCGCGGCGGGACTCGTCGCACCGATCAATCTTCTGTCACCGACGATGGGAGACGCACTCAACCTCAAGGTGTTCGCCATCATCATCCTCGGCGGGCTCGGATCTCTTCCGGGGGCCATCGTCGGCGGATTCGCACTCGCGATCGCCGAGACGATGACAGCGACCTACATCTCCTCAGCGGTCGGCGAGGCCGTGGCATTCGTCGTTCTCGTGGCGGTGCTGGCCATCAAGCCCAACGGACTGTTCACGAAGGCGGTGCAGCGATGAACTCCATGAAGAATCCTCGAATCATCGGCACCATCGCCGTCATCATCCTGCTCGGCCTCACGCCCCTGGCGTTCGGGCAGGAGAACTACACGATGCGGGTGATCACCGTAGGCATGTGTGCGGCGATCGCCGTCTATGGTCTCAACATCATCCTCGGCTTCACCGGTCAGCTGAATCTGGCTCAAGGCGGATTCTTCGGCATCGGCGCCTACGGGGTGGGGCTGCTCACCACCGACTACGACTGGTCCTTCTGGGCTGCCTTCTGCGTGTCCGTGATCGGCACCGCGGTCATCGGCTACCTCTGCGGGCTGATTGCGCTGCGGACCAGGGACGAATACTTCGCCATCTTCACCATGGCCATCGGCTTCATCATCTTCCTCGTCATCAGCCGCTGGGAGTCCGTCACTCATGCACATTCCGGAGTCAACAATGTGAAGTTCCCCGAAGGCGGAGGACTCATCGACTTCGAATCCCCCACTGCGATGTTCTACCTCGTCTTCGCCGTTCTGCTCGTCTGTGTCTACACGACGTACGCGATTCGGCGCTCAAGCGTGGGCCGCACGCTGCTGACCATCAGAACGAGTGAAGATCTCGCGGATGCGATCGGTGTGCGTGTCGGCTTCAGCAAACAGCTCGCCTTCGCGGCATCCGCTGTCTTCGGAGGGATGGGCGGAGGTCTCTACGCATCCGTGGTCGGCTTCATCGGACCCGATTCGGCGACGATCGACAAGACCTTCGAATTCCTCATGTTCATCCTCGTCGGAGGAATGGGCACTGTCGCAGGTCCCCTGCTCGGGAGCATGATCGTGACATTCCTGTTCGAACTGTTCCAGGACTTCCAGGCGTATCGATTCATCGTTCTGGGCCCCATCATCGTCGCCCTCGTGATCTTCGCACCGCGGGGAATCGTCGGTTACCTCGGCGGTATCGTCGACAGACGCAATCGACGACGCAGGGCCGAATCTGCCCGCGGTGCCGATGATGATCATGAATCGACAGATGCTTCGACCTCCGGCGGAACGGGCGACCACCGCGCACGGAACGTCGCCGACGGAGTCGACTCGAGTGTCGGCCGGACCGGAAGCACCCCGTCGTCCGAGGAGACGAAATGACAATGCTGGAAATACGAGACCTCGGTAAGCGCTTCGGCGGACTCGATGCGGTCAAGGACGTCGACCTGGACGTCGAGGCGGGCCAGATCACCGCTGTCATCGGTCCCAACGGAGCAGGCAAGTCGACGCTGTTCAACCTCGTCCATGGCTTCTATCGACCCACCGCGGGGACCATCACTTTCAAGGGTGACGACATCACTCATTCGTCCCCGCACCGTACGGTGGCCGGCGGTATCGCGCGCACATTCCAGACGACGAATCTGTTCGACGACAGCACCCTGTTGGAGAACGTCCTGGCCGGTCGGATCGTCCGTTCGAAGTCCACTGTCTTCGACGCTGTCTTCCACACTCCTCGCCACCGTCGTGAATCACGGATCAACGAGGACAAGGCGATGGAAGCTCTCGAGTTCTGCGGAGTCGCGGACTATCGGCACGATCTGGCGTCCAATGTTCCGCAGGAGGTTCAGAAGCGCACCGCAGTGGCCATGGCCCTGGCCACGGAGCCTGAGCTGCTGCTGCTCGACGAACCGGCCGGCGGCATCCCCGAAGAGGAGACCGTCGACTTCGGCAACCTCATCCGCTCCCTGCCGCAGCGAGGGGTCTCCGTCCTGCTCGTCGAACACAAGATGACGATGATCATGGACCTCGCGGACACGATCCTCGTCCTCGATCACGGGCAGAAGCTGGCGCTCGGTGCACCGGCGGAGATCCAGTCGAATCCGGATGTCATCCGTGCCTATCTCGGTTCGACAGCACAGGAGGAGGACTGATGCTCACTCTCGACAATGTCAGCACCGGATACGATGCCGCCGATGTGCTCCACGGCGTGAGCATCACTGCGCGGCCCGGAGAGCTCACCGTGGTCCTCGGCGCGAACGGATCAGGCAAGACGACTCTCTTCAAGACCATCAGCGGACTGATGCGGGTCCGTACCGGTTCGATCACCTATGAGGGACGGCCGCTGCATCGAGCACGCGCGAATGCCATCGTCAAGGCCGGTATCGCGCACTGCCCCGAGGGCCGTCACCTGTTCGGGAAGATGTCGGTGGAGAAGAATCTGCGTCTGGGGTCATATCCTCACCGGAACGGTTCTCGAACCGAAGAGATCTACTCTGACGTGCTCGATATGTGGCTCTTCGTAATTGAGAGTGTAGATCGGTGATTCCAGGACACGGCGAGTCGCTGCGCGGATAGACGTCGAGGTCTTCCGATGATGGAAGTTCTCACACAATCCATCCGAAAGACCTCGACGTGGCCAAGCCTACTTACTCGACCCCTGACCTCACGACATTCTGCCGACTCGACACCCTCGACCTCACCTGCACCGGCCAAGACATCACCGGGCACAAGGCCATCTTGGAATGCCAGCCCAACACTGCTGATGACTGGTGCCGACGGTGCGGTGGCCACGGGATCATTCGCGACACCGTCGTCCGCCAGCTGGCCCACGAACCTTTCGGCCACCGACCAACTACGCTTCATCTTCGCCTCCGCCGTTACAAATGCATCGAGTGTGGCCGCGTCTGGCGCCAAGACGCCACAGCCGCGGCACCACCACGAGCGAAGATCTCGCGAACCGGCCTCGACTGGGCGCTGCGTGCCCTCGTCATCGATCACGACACCGTGTCCGTCATTGCACGCAAGCTCGCCGTGTCCTGGCACACCGCGAACTCCGCTGTCCTCGCTGAAGGTCAGCGGTTGTTGATCAACGACCCGACTCGTTTCGACGCGGTCAGCGTCATTGGTGTCGACGAGCATGTATGGCGGCATACCCGGCGTGGTGACAAGTACGTCACCGTCACATCGACCTCACCCCGATCAGCGAGGGAACAGGCCCGGCACGCCTGCTCGACATGGTGGCTGGCCGTTCGAAGCAGGTGTTCAAACAATGGTTGAAAGCCCGACCGAAAGACTGGCGTGAGGGCATCGACGTCGTCGCGATGGACGGATTCTCCGGCTTCAAAACAGCCTCAGCTGAGGAACTGCCCGACGCTGTCGAAGTCATGGACCCCTTCCACGTCGTCAAACTCGCCGGTGATGCCCTCGACGAGGTACGTCGCCGAGTTCAGCAAGAGACAACCGGCCATCGCGGACGAGCAAAGGACCCGTTGTACCGGGCAAGAAGAACTCTGCACACGGGCAGCAGCTTACTCACGACCAAGCAGCAGGAAAGAATCGCGAACCTCTTCGCTGACCCGAACTTCACCGAAGTCGAAGTCACCTGGGCCGTCTACCAAGACATTGTCGGCGCCTACCGAACCGCGGACCGCAAAGAGGGCAAGAGACTCTTGCAAACGGTCATCGACGCCCTGACAACGAATCTGCCATCCGAACTTGTCGAGCTCAAACGGTTAGGACGAACGTTGAAGCGTCGAGCTGTTGATGTGCTCGCGTTCTTCACCCGACCGGGAACGTCGAACGGTCCCACTGAAGCGATCAACGGCAGGCTCGAGCATCTACGTGGGTCCGCGCTGGGATTCCGCAACCTCACGCATTACATCGCGAGGTGTCTGCTCGAGTCCGGTGGCTTCAGGCCGGTTCTACACTCTCAATTACGATGAGCCGGAAAACATCAAGGATGAACGTCGTGTACACCCACCCAGCAGACGTCGGAACATACGTGATGTCCGCAACCCACAAACAGTTGGGTGCCGGTGCTGCGAACTCGCGTTCGACGAGATCATCCGGACATTCCTCAGCACGTGCTGAGGCCGTCTTCGGACGCTTCCGCTTCCGCCGGATTCCGTCGATACCCAACTGGCGCATCAACCGTTCCACCGTGCAGCGGGCCACCGGACCAAATTGATCGGCGTACTCGCGGTTGATCGCCTTCCACATCTTCCGCACTCCATAGCAGGAATAGTTCGCCTCATAGACATCCTGGATGACCACCATCAGTGCTTGGTCCCGGCGGGCCCGGGCTGATGGTTGACGCTTCTTGTAGGCGTAATACGAGCTCACAGCAATCCGTGCCGCAGTCCCGGACAGGGCGCGCACGATTGGCTCGACTCCGAACTCGTCGCGATTGTCGTCGATGAAGGCGACGATTCCCGCGCAAGCGGGAGGTACCCCCTCTTCGATGGGCGGTCGAGCTCCGCCGCGAAGAAAGCCGACGCTCTCTTCAGAATCTCGTTGGCCCGCTTCGCTTCGGCCAACTCAGCCCGGAGCCGACGGTTCTCCGCTTCCAGGTCGACCGACTCGGCCGGTGTGGCTTTGCCGGAATCCTTGTGCTTTCGCACCCAGACCCGCAAGGTCTCTTTGCTCAGACCGAGTTCGTTCGCGACACGGGTGATCGCTCCGTTCGCGGTGTCGGGGTCGGCCTGGGCGTGGATGACGAGCTCGACGGCACGAGCCTTGAGTTCGTCGGTGTATTTCACTGGCAAGAGAGAATCTCCTTCTTCCAATCTCCCTGCCTCTATTATCCCCGGGGCGATTCAGCATTCCAAGATGGCCTTGTGCCCGGTGATGTCTTGGCCGGTGCAGGTGAGGTCGAGGGTGTCGAGTCGGCAGAATGTCGTGAGGTCAGGGGTCGAGTAAGTAGGCTTGGCCACGTCGAGGTCTTTCGGATGGATTGTGTGAGAACTTCCATCATCGGAAGACCTCGACGTCTATCCGCGCAGCGACTCGCCGTGTCCTGGAATCACCGATCTACACTCTCAATTACGAAGAGCCACCTATCTACGGCCCCTCCGTGATTGGTGCGCCCACATGCACAGGTGCATTTGCTACTCATATCGGCTCCCTGACATGACTCAGTACACTTCTTCCCGGTCACCTTGGTTTCCTTCATCAGTAGGCACTTCCCGAACTCAGGGATGAAGTAGTGCTCCAGGAGTACGTCAAAGTACGCAAAAGGGATGATGAACGATCTTGGATTGAAGCGGTCTCTGTCGGTCACGAATACGCGGGGATTGGTGTATCCGGCGTGATCAATCATGGTCTGCCTGATGAAGTAGTCCTCTGAGAAGACTCCCCTCCTCTTCGGCACGGTGACGAACATTCCTTTGTATTCGTATCGCCATTCCACCTTCACGAAATCAAGTTCTTCGTTTGACATTATTTCTCCATTCATTTCCTTTGCTAAGTTTATCGGACATACACTATTCTAACATAAATCTGTTTTGAAAGATTTTGGCAAAGAAAAAACCCTCCAGGTGTCCAGTCTGGAGGGCGAGAAGTAATGCATCTATATCTATTATATCAAAATCTAACCGGCTCTACCGGAAATGAGGACCAGCCCCCTACTTAGTAGGAGACCGGCCCTTTCGGTTATTGACGGGTTTTATACATTCATCTTGTCAGAGGTTGAAGAATTGCGTCCACCAACAAAGAGGATGATCGTCCAAGCGATTGCTCCCAGAATGAAGGGTGAACTGACTACCCAACCTATAAGCATGAACGCATTGACGGTAATCCAACCATCTTCGGCAGTTCCAGCCCATACTGATGCACCAATGCACGCAATCAGCAGTAACACAGCAATGACTACCAGTAGGATGTACAGCACTCTAACGAAAATATTTCTTGGCATCACCTGGGGCTTCCTTTCCCTTTGTAGTGACTCTTTCCGCCAGCTCGAACAGCCTCAAAGTAGATCACGGCCACTGTGTAGCATGAGGCTTTTCCGCTCTTCTTCTTTTTACATATTCCCTTCATGTTCGCGCGAAAATCAGTATCGCAACGAATACGATCCTTTTTGGAATCTTTACTGTAACACCGATCATGCTTGTCACAAGCTGGTTTAAAGAGCTTATTCCACTTACTCGCGGCCTTTTTAAGAGCCTTCGGTGTCGAACAGCCGTTTGGTGCGGCCTGTGCCGTAAGACCACTGTTCTCAAACTCACTGATTAGGGCTTCTTCCGAGATATCGCCTTCGACTTCGATTCCGTCTGCCCTAGCCTTTACAAGAGCATCGTGAAGACGGCTGACCGCTTCGCGGTCTATGTCTTCGCTCTCCGTCGCTGATGACGCGGTGACACCGACAGTCATCGTCAGCGTCAACACAGCGACAAGTGCGACCAGATACCGCGTGGTCAGGGCTACAACTTTCATGGGGATGGGGTTCCTTCCGGCGAATCAAAAGTAGTTGCTTCTCTAGGGTTGCATCACTACCAAAGAACCCGCATCCCACAAAAGGATGAAATTTGGTAGTTTCTTTTTCAATTGAAATTCCCCGCCTCCTACTGGGAGACGGGGAACTCGCCGGGTTGGTTTCAGCCGCGAGCTTCAGGCTTACCGGCATCGGTCCACTTCTTAATCAGGTCAGCCGCGATACGCCCACGGTCCGCAACCTTCTCACCCTGCTCCTGTAGCCAAGCGCGGCACTGTGCAAGCTCTTCTGAGGACAGGCCCGAGCCTGAGGAGCTGGCGGCCCGAGAACGGCGCGTGACCGATACCTGAGGTTCATCCACCTCGGCCTCTTGCACGAGATCATCCAGGTACTCTTCAACGCGCTTGTATTCGTCCTTGGTCAGAGCCAAGTTGTAGCTACGGCCCTTCCAAGTGACCTCCGCGCGAGCCAGGTCTTTCTCTTCAATCTGGTCCCCGGAAACGTCTGAGACGTAAATGGTCTTGGTGATGATTGCCATGAGTACTCCTTAATAGGGGGTCTAACATGATCAGGCTACAGGCTTACCCTCTTTAATCCAAAGCTTCAGGTACTCGAACTTAATATTTCCTCTTACGGAGACCTTCTCCTCATAGCCGTTTGCCCTCAGCCAAGCTCTCGCCTGTTTGGTCTTCTCACTACTCAAACCCTGAGTGTTTGCCTTCTCCACCTTTGCAGAACCGTCATAACTCATTTTTTCCTGAGTCAGTGTGTAACCGGCTTTGCCAATGATGGAGAAGGACTGATCCGGATTGAGCGTGCACTTCTCTACAAGCTTGGTACGCACGTACAAAGCCCACTCAGAAGGAGACGTGTCCTCCTTGTGCTCCAAGGCTTGCTGATCGACTTCCAGAGGAGTTGCTAGAGCTAGCTCCCCTTCCGCCTCACTCAGTTTGATCTCAGCGGTTTTCACATCTTCGCGTCTAGCCTCAAGAATCTCCTTGCTCTCCTCCAGACTCAGGCCTAGTACGGTGACCGTCTCAAGGAACTCCTGAAGCTTGCTCTTAGCCGCTGTGAGAGCGTACTCAGCTTCTTTTACGTCCTCCTTGAGCTGTGACTGTGTTTCCGCGTCCGGGAGAGCCGCTACGATCTGGTCCATGTACTGAGAGACAAACAGCATGAAGGCATGATCCGCTTGGAGCCGATAGATTGCCTTCTGTTTGCATGTGCCTTTGTTGCGCCGATGTAGGCAACCTAACCGCGTAGCTCCGTCTTTGTTTCGCTGGATCATCCCTACCGGACCTCCACACGATCCGCAGACCATGAGACCCGAGAGCGGCCACTCAGGGTATTTGTTCCTAGCCGGTGCTTTGGAATTCTGATTCCTCCGCGCCTCAAAAGCTGTGTATAGCTCCTTGGAGATAATCGGTTCATGAGAACCAGGGAATTCTTCTCCCTTGAACTCGATAACTCCGGTCTGGAATTTCTTCCGCATGAGACCGATCAGAGTAGGGAATGCCCAGGCATCAGTTCGGTCTGTAATCGTCGGAACACCGGCCTCATTCCATTCAGCCGTAATCGCACCAAACGATTTCCCGCCCACGTAATCCGGCTCTTCGCAGTTGAGGGTGTAAAACCGGGTGCGCGTCGCTACCCGGAAACAGGTCGAGGTCTTCCGAAGATGGAAGTTCCTACACTCTCCAACCGGAAGACCTCGACTTGGATCAGCCTACTTTCTCCGCCCCTGACCTCACCACCTTCTGCCACCTCGACACACTGAACCTCTCCTGCGTCGGCCAGCAGCTCACCGAACACGAAGCGCTCCTCCTGTGCACACCGACGAACACCGACGACTGGTGCCGAAAATGCGGCGGCCACGGCGCGCCCCGAGACACCGTCACCCGCCGCCTGGCCCACGAACCCTTCGGCCACCGACCCACCACCCTCCACATTCGGCTCCGCCGCTACAAATGCCTCGAGTGCGGGCACGTCTGGCGCCACGACACCGCAGCCGCGGCACCGGCCCGAGCGAAGATCTCCCGCACCGGACTGGCCTGGGCACTACGAGCCCTCGTCGTCGACCACGCCACCGTGTCCGTGATCGCGAAGAAGCTCGCCGTGTCCTGGCACACCGCCAACGACGCGATCCTGGCCGAAGGTCACCGTGTCCTCATCGACGACCCCACCCGGTTCGACGGCGTGACCGTCATCGGAGTCGACGAGCACGTGTGGCGGCACACGCAACGCGGGGACAAGTACGTCACCGTGATCATCGATCTCACCCCTGTCAGGGACAAAACGGGCCCCGCCCGGTTGCTCGACATGATCGAGGGACGGTCGAAAGCGGAGTTCAAGACCTGGCTGGCGGAGCGATCGCAGGAATGGCGGGACGGGATCGAGGTCGTGGCGATGGACGGGTTCACCGGGTTCAAAACCGCGGCCGCCGAGGAGCTGCCGACCGCAGTCGAAGTGATGGATCCGTTCCACGTCGTCAAGCTCGCCGGCGATGGTTTGGATGATGTGCGCCGCCGAGTCCAGCAGGAAACACTGGATCATCGGGGGGAAGAAGGGTGACCCGTTGTATCAAGCCCGTCGCACCTTGCATACGGGGTGTGAGTTCCTCACCGAGAAGCAGCAGAAGAGGATCGCTGAATTGTTCACAAACCCTGACCATGCCGATGTGGAGGTGACGTGGAGTGTGTATCAAGACATCATGAGCGCTTACCGGAATCCGGACCGCACGGTGGCCAAACGGATGCTGGAGTCGGTAATCGCATCGATCTCGTCGGGAGTACCTGCAGGTCTGATTGAGTTGCGGAAGTTGGGCCGCACGTTGAAGAAAAGGGTAGGAGATGTGGTGGCGTACTTCGATCGGCCGGGAACCTCGAACGGCCCCACCGAGGCTTTAAATGGGCGTCTGGAGCATCTGTGGGGCTCGGCGTTGGGGTTTCGGAATCTGACGCACTACATCGCCAGGAGCCTGCTCGAAGCCGGAGGATTCAGGCCCCGGCTACACCCTTAAACGCGAAGAGCCCGATATGTTTCCGATCCTCAAGGAGAAGGCCAGACAGCCGGCAGGCTCGCTGTCGGGCGGGCAGCAGCAGATGGTCGCGATCGGCCGAGCACTGATGTCGGATCCGAGTCTGCTGATCCTGGATGAGCCGTCGATGGGCCTGGCGCCCATCATCGTCGGGCAGGTCCTCGAGTCGGTCGCCCAGATCAATCGCAACGGCATCGCAGTTCTGCTCAGTGAGCAGAACGCGAACGCATCACTGGCAATCGCCCACAGGGGATACGTCCTTGCCGAGGGGCGGATCGTCCTCGCCGATGATGCCTCCCGGCTGCTCGACAATCCTGACGTGCAGGCGGCCTACCTCGGACTCTGACGGGCGCACGGGGCCCACCCGTTGAGAAGGACACCGGTGCGGATGAGATCTCGCCGAGGCGGCTCGGCCACCTCGGCGAGATTTCGCTGAGTTCGTCTGCCGGTTCGTTCCGGTCTGTCGGTCCGGCGTGTGATCAGCCGTGAATCGGCAGTCCAGCCAGCTCAGTGCGACCGACCTTACCGGTTCACTCGTCGAGGAACCGCGAGACGTCCCCGGCTCCGACGCGAGCCACCTCTGGGTACTTGCCGGTGAAGTCGATGACCGAGGTCGGCACGACTCCGGGGACTCCGGACTCGATGACGATGTCGAGGTCATTGCCGAGCTGGTTCATGACATCCTCGGCGTGGGTCAGCGGATCCTCATCGTCGGGCAGCAGCAGCGTCGAGGACAGGATCGGCTCCCCCATCGCCTCGACGAGTGCGAGTGCCGTGACGTTCTGCGGGATCCGAGCTCCGACCGAATGCTTCTTCGGGTGCATCATCCGGCGCGGAACTTCCTTCGTCGCCTTCATGATGAACGTGTACGGTCCCGGCGTCATCGACTTGATGGCACGGAAGTCGGAATTGTCGACGATGACGAACTGACCCAGCTGGGCGAAGTCGTGGCACATGAGTGTGAAATGGTGCTTCGAACCGAGTTGTCGGATGCGAGTGATCCGCTCGATGCCGTCCTTGTTGTCCAAGGCGCAGCCGAGGGCATAACAGGAATCCGTGGGATAGGCGATCAGGCCACCGTTCCTGAGTGACTCAGCGGCCTTCTCGATCAGTCGGTCCTGCGGGTTCTCCGGATGGATATTCAGTAGTGTCGCCATACTTCATGCTAACCACTCTGCCGTCACAGTGCGAGGGCTCGAGGCGACAAGCGGCCGGAAAAGCGAGAATGTGGGATTCACCGGACCGCGGGCAGTCTCAGACCGAAGCCGCCGAGCGCTTCCGCCGCTCCCGCTGACTCATCAGTGCGCAGCCTGATGCTTCTTCAGGCCCTTGACCAGTTCGGCGCGTCCGGTGTCCGGATCGGAGGCGAGAAGGATATTGACCCACCTGGCCTTCGGGTCAGCGTCGACCAGCAGGGCCTTGATCAGCAGGGTCGCCGGCAGCGCCAGCAGGGCGCCGAGCCAGCCGAGGATCCACACCCAGAACAGCAGGGACAGGAACGAGATCAGCGGGGTCACACCCACCGACTCGCCGGTGAACTTCGGTTGGATGATCGCCTGGATGACGAAGTTGAGCACGCTGTAGGCGATGACCACCCACAGCGCCGACTGCCAACCGCTGTCGACCAGCGCCAGCAGAGCGGGCGGGATGAGACCGATGACGAAACCGATGTTCGGAATGTAGTTCGTCAGGAACGCGAGCACACCCCACACCCAGATGAGCGGGACGTCGATGATCGCCAGGGCGATGACGTCGAGGAATGCGACGATGAGGCCGAAGACCGTCGCCACCACCCAGTAGCGGCGGACGCCGCTGGCGAAGTCGCCGATCGACGCCGACAGTGACGGCTTGACGTCGAGCAGCATCGCCATCCGCTTGTCGATGCCCATCGAATCCATCGCCACGAAGAACACCGCCATGATGACCGTGGTCAGCAGGCCTGCCACCGACGACAGATTCGTCAGCAGCGGGTAGATGGCGTCGAGCACGGAACGGACATCGAAACCGGAGAGCTGCTGCTGGATCACCGAGGACGTCACTCCGATGTCCGACAGCAGCGCCAGCGCGTTCTGGTACGTGGCGGCGAGTTCGTAGCTGTAGCTGGGGATGAGGATGACGAGCTCGGCGACCGACCACGCGGTGAGGCCGAAGAACGCGAAGATCATGCACAGCACGAGTACGACCGAGATACACGCCCCGATCGCCCGCGGCACCTTGATCCGAGTGAGCAGCCGCTGCACCGGGTAGACGACGATATAGAAGTTCAGGGCGAGGAACACCGGGGCCACGATGTCCTGGAGTCCGCGGAAGAACATCAGCGCATAGGCCAGCCCCGCCAGCGTCACCGCGATCATCAGCGCTCGCGCCGGCGGCCGCGCATGCCAGGGTCGTGGCTCGCCTGCCATGCCGGGTTCGGAGCCGGGTGCGAAGCCAGGTCCCACCGTCACCGAGGCGGCCGGACCGGGAGCGTTCCCCACCGAGGCAGCCGGACCGGGAGCGTTCCCCACCGAGGCGGCCGAACCGGGAGCGTTCCTCACCGAGGCGGCCGGTGCGGCCGTCCCCGACGCAGGGTCCGCGCCTGCGGGCTTCGAGGCCGACGCAGAGGTCGCCGCAGGGCCCGCGGGCTCGGAATTTGCGCCGGGCACCGGTCGTGAGGACGGCGCAGACTCGGCCGGGCGTGCGGCATCGCCGGGCGATCCGGCCGCACCGTCAGCGGAGCCCGACGAACTCGTCTGCTCGTCCTCGTTCATTCAGCGTCCCCGACGCTTCTCACGGATGCGCATCGACACCTCGATGGGGGTGCCCTTGAAGCCGAAGGTCTCGCGCAGACGACGGATGATGAACCGACGATAACCGGGATCGAGGAAACCGGTGGTGAAGAGCACGAACTTCGGCGGACGCGACTGCGCCTGAGTGCCGAAGAGGATGCGCGGCTGCTTACCACCGCGCACCGGGTGCGGGTTGGCTGCGACGAGCTCACCGAGGAACGCATTGAGCCGTCCCGTCGGAATGCGAGTGTCCCAGCCGTCGAGAGCGGTCTCCATCGCCGGAACGAGCTTCTCCGCGTGACGTCCGGTCTTCGCCGAGATGTTCACGCGAGGCGCCCACGCCACATGGCCGAGGTCCCGTTCGATCTCCCGCTCGAGGTAGAAGCGACGTTCGTCATCGAGCAGATCCCACTTGTTGAACGCCAGCACCACGGCGCGTCCCGCCTCGACGGCGGTCGTGACGATGCGGACGTCCTGCTCACTCAGCGGGTCCTGGACCTCCATGAGGACGAGGGCCACCTCGGCGCGTTCCAGTGCGGTCTGTGTCCGCAGCGCGGCATAGAAGTCGGCGCCGCTGGCCTGATGGGCTCGACGACGGATGCCGGCGGTGTCGACGAAGCGCCACTGCTTCCCACCGAGCTCGATGAGCTCGTCGACGGGATCACGCGTGGTGCCGGCGACGTTGTCCACGAGCACCCGGTCGGAACCGATGAGCTGGTTGAGCAGGGAGGATTTGCCGACATTCGGACGACCGACGAGGGCCACCCGACGCGGTCCGCCCTCTTCGACACGGGTGTCGACGGCCGAGACCTCGGGCAGGATCGTCAGCACTTCGTCGAGCAGGTCGGCGACTCCCCGACCGTGCAGAGCCGAGACGGTCCACGGCTGGCCGAGGCCCAAGCCCCAGAGTTCGGCGGCCATGAGTTCGCCGCGTTCGTCGTCGACCTTGTTCGCGGCCAGCAGGACCGGCTTCTTCTTCCGGCGCAGCATCTTCACGACCATCTCATCGGTCGAGGTCGGACCGGTCGTGGCATCGACGACGAGGAGGACGGCATCGGCCATGTCCACGGCGACCTCGGACTGGATCGCAATCCGCGAGGCCATACCCTTCGAGTCCTGATCCCACCCGCCGGTGTCGACGAGGGTGAACTCCTTCGTGTTCCATTCCGCCCGGTAGCTCACCCGGTCACGGGTGACGCCCGGAACGTCCTCGACGACGGCTTCGCGGCGGCCGAGGATGCGGTTGACCAGCGTCGACTTGCCGACGTTGGGGCGACCGACGACGGCCAGCACCGGTGCGGCGCCGAGGGCCTCGTCTTCGTCGTCGTCGAAGCCGTAGGCGCGCAGCAGCGCCCGGTCCTCGTCTTCGAGCTCATAGCTTTCGAGTCCGGCCTCGAGCGCGGTCGCCCGCTGCTCGGCCTCCTCGTCGCTGATGCTCTCGACACGGTCGACGAGGTCGTCGTCGGGTGTCTCATGGAATCCGGATTCGCTCATTGTGAGTCCTTCACCAGCTGCAGCACCGTCTCGACCACCTGGTCGAAGTCGATGTCGCTGGTATCGAGTGTGTACACTCCGTCGGCGGCCTCGAGGAAGCTCGTCGTGGCGGAGTCCTTGGCGTCACGGCCCGTGACGAGGTCTTGGGTGGCGGCGATCGCCTCGGCGTCGGCATTGCCGTGCACTTCCTTCGCCCGGCGGGCCACACGGACCTCGTCGCGGGCGGTCATGAGGATGCGCACATCGGCGTCGGGGGCTACCACGGTCGTGATGTCCCGGCCTTCGACGACGATGCCCTCGGGCGCGGCGGCGATATAGGCCCGCTGCATGTCGATGAGCTCCTCGCGGGCGTCGACGACGCCGGAGACCGTCTGCACGTTCGCGGACACGTCCGCACCGCGGATGTCCTCGGTGACATCGATGTCGTCGACGGAGACGAAGAATTCGTCGGGGCTCAGCGAGATCTCCAGATCCGCACCGCGCACCTGCTCGAGCACGTCGACGGGGTCGGTGACCCCGCGGTTGAGGCACAGCCACGCCATCGCCCGGTACAT
Organism: Brevibacterium linens ATCC 9172; assembly: GCF_900169165.1. Classification (GTDB taxonomy): domain Bacteria; phylum Actinomycetota; class Actinomycetes; order Actinomycetales; family Brevibacteriaceae; genus Brevibacterium; species Brevibacterium linens. The sequence goes on along the minus strand of NZ_FXYY01000001.1, from coordinate 28,056 downwards.
CGCACCGGTGTCCAGGTACTGGAAGCCCAGCCGACGCGCCACCTCCTTGGCGGTGCTCGACTTGCCCACTCCGGACGGTCCGTCAATGGCTACGACGCTCATGCAGTTCCTTCTTTCTCGATGGCGGATTCGGGGATCTGCCATCCCTTCGACAGCAATCCGATCTCCAGCTCCTGCTGGATGGCCGGGACCACGGACACGTCGACCATGCCCAGTTTCCGACCGGAGGCGTGATCCATCCGGAAATCCTCGACATTGACGCCGAGGTCGCCGATGTCCTTGAACAGCCGGGCCAGCATTCCGGGCGTATCCGGAACCAGGATCGTGACAACAGCATAGGTGGTCGGCGGCTGCCCGTGCTTGCCGGGAATCCGGTCGTGGCCTTCGTTGCCCAAAGCGATCGCCTTGGCGAGCAGACCCGTCGACCCGGGGCCGAGTTCGAGAGCGCCGATGACCTCGTCGAGCTCGGTGCGCAGAGCGACGAGCACGGAACGGACCTCCTCGGCGTTGCCGGTCAGGATCTGCGTCCACAGCCCCGGGTCCGAAGCGGCGATGCGCGTGACATCGCGCAGTCCCTGCCCGGCCAGCGAGATCTCCTCCAAGGGCGCATGCCGCAGCTGCGAGGCGACCAGGGAGGAGACGATCTGCGGCACGTGCGAGACCTTCGCGACCGCGGCATCGTGGATGCGCGGATCCAGGTGGAGCACGGAGGCGCCGGTGTCCTCGGCCATGGCGATGACCTCGCCGAGGCGGTCGGCCGGGGTGTCCTCGTCCGAGCAGATCACCCAGGGTCGGGCCGTGAACAGGTCCGATTGGGCGGCGATCGCCCCGGACTTCTCGCGTCCGGCCATCGGGTGGCATCCGATGTAGCGATCGAGCTGAGTGCCCGTGACCAGTTCGCGCACCGCTTCGAGCAGGCGGGTCTTGACGCTGGCGACGTCGGTGACCGTGGCGTTCGGGAAGTCCCCGAGCGCTGCGGCGATGACGCGGGCGGCGACGTCGGGCGGGGTGGCCACGACGACGATGTCCGGGTGTTCGGGTGCACCGACCTGACCGGCACCGAGGTCCGCGGCGAGCTGCTGCGCGGTCGGCGACGTGTCTTCGAGACTCACCTGATGGCCCTGCGCGCTCAGCGCCAACCCCAGGCTGGCACCGAGCAGGCCGGTGCCGATGATATGGACTCTCACAGACCGACGGCCTCGAACAGTGCGCCGACCTCATCGGAGCGCAGCGGGCGGATCTTGCCCTGCTTCTGCTCGTCGAGGACGATCGGTCCGAACTTCAGCCGGACGAGGCGCTCCACCGGGTGTCCGATCTCGGCCAGCAGGCGGCGCACGACGCGGTTGCGGCCGGAGTGAAGAGTGAGTTCGACGACGGACTTGCCGGGGGTCGAATCGACGAGCTTGAAATCATCGACCTTGACGAAGCCGTCCTCGAGGTCGATTCCCGCCTTGAGGATAGCTCCGGCGTCCTTCGCCAGCTGGCCCTTGACCTTCGCGAGGTAGGTCTTCGGGATCTCGTAGCGCGGGTGGGCCAGCCGGTTGCTCAGCTCCCCGTCATTGGTGAGCAGGATGATGCCTTCGGTCTCCGTGTCGAGACGGCCGACATGGAAGAGGCGCTCGTTGTTGTTGCGCACATAGTCGGCCAGGCAGGGCCGGCCCTCGGGGTCGCTCATGGTCGACACGACACCCGCGGGCTTGTTGAGCACGAGGTAGACCTTCTTGGTCTGTGTCGAAATTCTCACTGTGTCCACGTACACGGACTGCGTTTCCGGGTCGATCCGGGTGCCCAGCTCGGTGACGATGCTGCCATCGACCTCGACGCGACCGTCGACGATGAGCTGCTCACAGGCACGACGTGATCCCAGACCCGCCTCGGCGAGCACCTTCTGCAGCCGCACACCCCCGCTGACGTGCGCGTCCGATGTCTGACCGGCACCCGACCCGCCGCTGCTGGAGGCGTGATTGGCCGTCGCTGCGCGTTGTTTTCGGCTGGGTCGGTTCTGGCGCCCGCCGGGGGCGCGGTGATCACGGTAGGGACTCATACATCCATTCTCTCAAATCAATCAGCCACTCGTGACATCTCAGCGGTCGAATCGGAATCGGCGTCGAGATCGTCGTCGGAATCGTCGTCGAGGGCGCCGTCGATCTCGGCGAGCACCTCGGTGTCCTGCGCGCCGAGTTCGGCGACGTCGGCGTCTTCGGGCAGATAAGGGGCGATGTCCGGCAGATCGTCGATCGCGTTCATGCCCATCGTGTCGAGGAACGTACGTGTGGTGGCATAGAGCAGCGCCGAGGTGGTCGCCTCCTTGCCGGCTTCGACGATGAGTCCGCGCAGCAGCAGAGTGCGGATGACACCGTCGACGCTGACTCCGCGGATGGCGGCGATGCGGGGCCGGGAGATCGGCTGCCGGTAGGCGATGACCGCAAGCGTCTCGAGTGCGGCTTGGGAGAGTTTCGCACTCTGCCCGGCGGTGAGGAAGTCCTTGACGACTTCGTGGTAGTCGCCGCGGGAGAAGATGCGGAAACCCCCGGCGACGTGACGGATCTCGAACCCGCGCTGGCGGTGGTCCTCATCCCCGTCGTAGTCGGCTTTGAGGATGCGGATGGCTTCGAGGACGGTGTCTTCGTTGAGGCCGAGGGAGCCGGCGAGGTCTTCGGCGGTCACGGCCGAATCGGTGATCATGAGCACGGCCTCGATGCCGGCGAGGATCTCGTCATCGATCATTCCGCACTCCCCTCTTCTTCTTCGACTTCTTCTTCGTCGCCGCTCCAGTCGCCTTCGGTGCGCAGGTCGACTCCGTCTTCGTTCATCTCGGTCCGGTGGATGAGCAACCGCCCCAGAGGTTCGGGCTGGTCGAAGTCGCAGAGGCCGACCTTGAACAGTTCGAGCAGGGCGAGGAATCTCGCGACGACGACCAGGGTGTTCTCGGCCGTTTCGAGCAGGTCCTGGAAGTCGACGTCTCCGACGCGCAGCAGGGACAGGATATGCCCGCGCTGCTCGGAGACGCTCACGAGCGGCAAGTGGATATGGTCGACGGCGACGCTGGGCGGGGTGTGATCGCGTTGGAGCACGGTGGCGAAGATTCCGGCCAGTTCGCCGGGTCCGATGTTCAGCTCCAGCGGCGGCAGCACGTCTTGGAACTGGGGCTCGAGGTCGACATCGCGGGGGGCGCGGATGGAGCCGGCGGCCATCGCCTCGGCCAGATACCCGGATACGGACTTGTATGCCTTGTATTGCAGCAGCCGGGCGAAGAGGAGGTCTCGGGCCTCGAGCAGCTCGAGGTCGAGGACCTCGTCACCGTCTTCGTGCGGCAGCAGCCGGGCCGTCTTGAGGTCGAGCAGGGTCGCGGCGACGAGGAGGAACTGGGAGATCTCGGCGAGGTTCGCCTGATCCTTGAGCTCGGTGGTGTAGGCGATGAACTCATCGGTCACCTCGGCCAGCGCGATCTCCGTGACGTCGAGGCGACGTTTCGAGATCAGACCGAGCAGCAGATCGAAGGGGCCGGTGAAGTTCTCCAACCGCACCTGGAAACCCTGCGCGGCGTCATCGCCGGAGTCGGCCTCGGTCGGTACGCCGGCCGCCTCCTCCTCGTGGACTGCGGAGTCGCTCAGGGTGCGCCTCCGCGGGCGATGAGCTCCCGGGCCAGTCGACGGTAGGCTTCGGATCCGGCGTGCTTCGGGGCGAAGCTCGTGATCGGTTCGGCGGCCACGGAGGCGTCGGGGAACTTCACGGTGCGGTTGATGACGGTCTCGAAGACCTTGTCGCCGAAGGCTTCGGTGACGCGCGACATGACTTCCTTCGAGTGCAGGGTCCGCGAGTCGAACATCGTGGCGAGGATGCCGTCGACCTCGAGTGAGGGGTTGAGTCGGTCCTGGACCTTCTCGATGGTCTCGACGAGCAGGGCGACACCGCGCAGGGCGAAGAACTCGGTCTCGAGCGGGATGACGACGCCGTGGGCGGCGGTCAGAGCGTTGACGGTGAGCAGTCCCAGCGAGGGCTGGCAGTCGATGAGGATGACATCGTATTCGTCGGCGACCTTCGACAGGGCACGGGCGAGCACCTGCTCGCGGGCGACCTCGCCGACGAGCTGGACTTCGGCGGCGGAGAGGTCGATATTGGCCGGCAGGATGTCGATGTTGTCGAAGTCCGTTCCGACGATGACTTCGTGCGGGTCCAGTCGCGGGTTCATCAGCAGGTTGTAGATGCTGATGTCGAGTTCATAGGGGTTGAGTCCCAGTCCGACGGACAGGGCGCCCTGCGGGTCGAAGTCGACGAGCAGCATCTTGCGGCCGTACGCGGCCAGGGCCGCACCGAGGTTGATCGACGAGGTGGTCTTGCCGACCCCGCCCTTCTGGTTGACCATCGCGATGATGCGGGCGGGTCCGTGCGACGCCAGGGGTGCCGGCTCCGGGAAGTCCTGGGGCTCGCCTGCTGCCGACTTCTGCTGGGGGATATCCAACGCCTCTTGCGTATTCATCTCTCGGATGGCCACCTTTCGTTGCTCTGCGTCCAACCCTACCGCGCCCGAGGGTGCGAGGTCGCGTACACTTCCCGCAGTGTGTCCTCGGAGACTTTCGTATAGATCTGCGTCGTCGTCACCGAGGCATGGCCGAGCAGCTCCTGGACGACGCGGATGTCCGCTCCGCCTTCGAGCAGATGCGTGGCGAATGAGTGCCGGAAGGTATGCGGAGACACCTCGGTACCGATGGCCGCCGCTTCACCGGCGTCCTTGACGATCTGCCATGCCGAGACCCGGGAGAGTCGAGTGCCTCGGGCGTTGAGGAACAGGGCCCCGGCTGGAGCCGAGGATCTCGCTCTCGCCGCCATCGACGGCCGCACCCGCGACACCCAGGCCCCCAGGGCTCGGGCGGCGTGGGATCCGACGGGCACGATCCTCTCCTTCCCGCCCTTTCCGTAGAGCCGGACGAGCCCGGAGTCGAGGTCGAGATCGTCGAGGTCGACGCCCACGGCTTCGGAGATGCGCGCCCCCGTGGCGTAGAGGAGTTCGAGAAGGGCCGCGGCCCGGATCTGGACGGGTTCGTCACCGTCGGTGGTCGCGATCATCGCTTCGATCTCGTCGAGCGCCAGGGCCTTGGGCAGCCGCAGTCCTTCCTGCGGTGGGCTGACCTCGGAGGCCGGATCCGTGGGCGCGAGGTTCTCCCCCAGTGCGAAGGTGTGGAATCGGCGCACCGCGACGAGTGCGCGTGCCCGGGTCCGCGGTGCCAGTCCCGAATCGAGCAGGTGGAGGGCGAAGTTCTCCACCTGCTGTCGATCGACCTCGCCGAGGCGGCTCACCCCGTCGTCGGTCAGCCAGGTGCCGTACCGGGCGAGGTCACGGGCGTAGGCGTCGATCGAGTTCATCGACAGTCCCCGTTCGAAACGCAGGGAGGCGAGATAGGACCCGAATGCGCTCCGCAGGTCCTCGGGAAGGTCCTCCGGCAGCAGTTCGGCGCCGTGCCGAGCCATAGGGTCTCAGTCCTCGCCCGCGCCGGTCTGTGTCGACGGTGAAATCCCGTCACCGGTACCGGTCGTCTCCGCCGTGGCCGAATCGGTGGTCTCGACGGTGGCACCGCGGCCGAAGTCGGGGCGACCGTCGACGAGTCGCCTCGGCGCATCGACGGCCCGCCGTTTGACCGGTGCTCCCGCTGCTTCGGCGCGCAGCACGCGGTCGACCTGAAAGATCGCCAGTTGGGCGATCGCGTTGGTGATCCGCCCGTCGGCCACGGCCTCGAGTGCCTCGTCCATGCCGACCCAGGCGAAGCGGAACCCCGCTTCTTCCTCGCCCCGTTCGTGACGGTCGGCTTCGGGCACGGAGGACAGCCCGCGGGCGAGGTAGAGACGCATCGTCTCGGAGCTGCCGCCCGGGGTCAGGCAGGAGTCGCTGAGCACGTCCCAGTGTGCGGCCGTGAGGTCAGCTTCCTCAATAAGTTCCCTCTTCGCCGCGTCGAGCGGGTCCTCGCCGGGGATGTCGAGCAGACCGGCAGGCACCTCCCACAGTCGGGCGCGGACGGGGTGCCGGTACTGCTGGGCCAGCAGGATCCGCTGGTGGTCGTCGACGACGGCGATGCCGACGGCCCCGGTGTGCGCCATGAGATCGCGGACGAGCCCGGAGGCCTCGGGCAGGTCGAAGGTCTCCTTGCGGATGTCCCACACCGCGCCTTCGTAGACGACCTCGGAGGAGGTGATCGGCGGGATCACCGGTTCGTCGGCGAGGGGCTGTTCATGGTCTGTGCTCATCTCATGGTCTGTGCTCATCGGCGCCCTCCCTGAAATCGACGGTGCTGAACTCACTGGTGCTGAACTCGACGGTGGTGGAACGGCGAATGCCGCCGGCGCTGGCGCCGACGGCATTCGCTGTGAGGATGGACAAGGGTCACTGACGCTCGAGTGCGGCGGCGACCAGACCCGCGAACAGCGGGTGCGGTGAGGTCGGCCGCGACTTCAGCTCGGGGTGCGCCTGGGTGGAGACGTAGAACGGGTGCTTATCGTGCGGGAGCTCGACGAATTCGACGAGCTCACCGTTCGGTGAGGTTCCGGAGAACTCGAGCCCCGCCTCGGCGATCTGCTCGCGGTAGGTGTTGTTGACCTCGTAGCGGTGACGGTGCCGTTCGCTGATCGTCGTCTCCCCGTACACGCCGGCCACGACGCTGCCTTCGGTGAGCTTCGCCTCGTAGGTGCCCAGGCGCATGGTGCCGCCCAGGTCGCCTTCGCCTTCGACGATCGAGAGCTGCTCGGCCATGGTCGCGATGACCGGAACCGTGGTCTCGGGATCGAACTCGGACGACGACGCGGCCTCGAGTCCGGCGACATTGCGTGCGTATTCGATGACCATGCACTGCAGACCCAGGCACAGACCCAGGGTCGGAATGCCGTGGGTGCGGGTGTACTCGAGCGCGCCGAGCTTGCCTTCGATGCCGCGGATGCCGAAGCCGCCGGGCACGCAGATCGCGTCGAGGCCGGACAGGGCCGCTTCCGCGCCGGCTTCGGTGGAGCAGTCATCGGACTGGATCCATTTGATCCTGACCTTCGCGTCGTTGGCGAAGCCGCCGTGGCGCAGCGCCTCGGTGACGGAGAGGTAGGCGTCGGGCAGGTCGATGTACTTGCCGACGATGCCGATGGTGACGTCCCGGGACGGGTTGTGCACGCGTTCGAGTACCCAGTCCCACTTCGTCCAGTCGACGTCGCGGAAGGGCAGGTTGAGGCTGCGGATGACGAACACGTCGAGGCCGCCGTCGTGGAGGACCTTCGGGATGTCGTAGATGCTCGGGGCGTCGACGCAGGACACGACCGCGTCGGTCTCGACGTCGCAGGCTCCGGCGATCTTCGCCCGGATCGAATCCGGCAGCTCACGGTCGGAGCGGAGCACGATCGCATCGGGCTGGATGCCGATGGAGCGCAGGGTGGCCACCGAATGCTGGGTCGGCTTCGTCTTCAGCTCTCCGGAGGGCCCGAGGTAGGGCACGAGGGAAACATGGATGAAGAACACGTTGTCCCGGCCGATGTCGTGACGGACCTGGCGGGCCGCCTCGAGGAAGGGCTGGGATTCGATATCGCCGACGGTACCGCCGATCTCGGTGATGATGACATCGGGACGGTCCGCCTCGGGGCGTTCGGCCTGAGCACGCATCCGCGCCTTGATCTCGTCGGTGATGTGCGGGATGACCTGGACGGTGTCGCCGAGGTATGCGCCGCGGCGTTCCTTCGCGATGACCGAGGAGTAGACCTGCCCGGTGGTCACATTCGCCGCACCGTCGAGGTCATTGTCGAGGAAGCGCTCGTAGTGGCCGATGTCGAGGTCGGTCTCGGCGCCGTCTTCGGTGACGAAGACTTCACCGTGCTGGAAGGGGTTCATGGTGCCGGGATCCACGTTGAGGTAGGGATCCAGCTTCTGCATGGCCACGGTGAGGCCGCGCTGAGTGAGCAGATGGCCGAGGCTCGATGCCGTCAGACCCTTGCCCAACGAGGAGGCGACGCCTCCCGTGACGAAGATGTGCTTTGCCGTATGTGTGCCGCCAGGGCCAGTTCGATTCACCACGGAATTTGATTCTATCAAAGTCCGGCTCATGAATCCGAGACTGCGTCGACCTCGGCGTACAGATCGAGCAGCGTCTCCGAGATCGCCGCCCCGTTGCTGACGTCGATGACCCGCTTCTTCGCCGCCACGGCGGAGGTTCCGCGTCCGGCCGGGTCATCGAGAAGATGATTGATCTCACGCAGCAGCGCTTCCGTGTCGTCGGCGGGAACGGCCTGCGCGGCCTCTCCCCAGATGCCGGCGCGGCGTTCGCTGCCGATGAAGACCGCCGGCTTCGACAGCTGCATGAGGTCTTCGTGGGACAGACCCGTCATGGTTTCGCTGGCGATGACGACATCAGCGGCGGCGGCCACATCGACGAGGTCGCCGGCCGGCGCCACGAGGACTCCGCGATCGGAGAATTCCCGCGAGATCGTCGAGCGGTCCTTGCCGGTGCCGGTGAGGACGAAGACGACCTTGCGGTCGCGGCGGCGCTGGTTGATCTGGTCGGCGGCGTCGAGGACGGTCGCCAGGGCCGTGTGGTCACGCAGCGCGATGGGGCTGGCGACCATCCAGGTGCCTTCGCTCAGCCCGAGTTCGCGGCGGACCTCGGCCCGCGGTGTGCGCACGGTGAGGTCGACGTCGATGTCCGGGTGGACGAGTTCGGCGCGTTCGACGACCGGAACGCGGCCGCCGTAGTAGTCGACGACGGGTTCGGTCGTGCCGAGGACCGCGGTGGCCGTGCGGCCGACGATCTCGGCTCCGGTCTTCTCGATGACGTTCGCGGAGTCGAAGGATTCGACGGTGGCGACGACCTTCGGGTGCAGTCGTGCCGGCAGACCGGTGAAGGCCAGCCCGGCGAGCGTCGCCGCATGCAGTCCGTGTGCGTGGACGATGTCGACGTGCTGGTAGTACTTGTGAAGGGTGAAGGCGGAACCGGGGTCAGCGGTCGTGAGTCGACGACGGGCGGTGAGCTCGATCTCGCGGAATTCGCCGGCCAGCTCCTCCGGGACCCCAAAGGTCCCCAGCAGAGACCGGTGTGCGGCGACGGCGACCTTGAAACCGGCCCGGAGGTGACCGAGCACGGCGAGCTTCGCCACTTCGACGACGGGACCGGTGGTGTCGGCGAGCACGTGCAGAATCCTGGTGTCTGCGCTCAGTGGGTTGACCTCGCCGGATTCGCTCATTTCCTCATCCTCTTCTTTCGTTCGACGCTGGTTCTAGCCTACCTGGGCAGACACGAGTTCCGTGTAAAGACCTGCGAGTTCTTCGGCGACTTCCCTCTCAGCGGGAAGCTCCGCTCCGCGTGCCCGGGCTCTCGTCCCGAGTTCGGCGCGGCGGGCGGGATCGACAGCGAGTTCGGCCACGGCTGCGGCGAAGGCGGCGTCGTCATCATCATCGATGAGCATCCCCGCGTCGCCGACGAGTTCGGCGGTGCCGCCGGTGGCGGTGGCCACGATCGCCTTGCCGGTCATCAGTGCCTCCTGGAGCACCAGCGCCCGGGCCTCCCAGACGCTGGTGAGCGCGTAGATGTCCGCTGCGGCCGCGAGTTCGGCGACGTTGTCGCGGGGTCCGAGGAAATGCAGGGCCGGAATCGCCGAGGCGGCTGCCGCCTCGGCGTACTGAGCGCGGACGTCGGCGAGCACCTGATCGTCGGCGGCACCGGCGATGAGGGCGACGATCTCACCCTGCCGGTCCGCCGCCCCGAGGCGGGCGAGTGCACGCACGAGCATCGGGTAGTTCTTCTGTCTGGCGACGCGACCGACGGCGAGGACGATGAGGGCCCCGGGGTCGAAGTCGAATTCCTCGGCCAGTCCCGCACGGGTGGCGGCGGCCGCCTCGGCGGACACCTGAGTCACCTCGGGAGCGGCGGCCGGGAGGAAGCGTGCGGTCTGCGCGCCGAGTTCGCGGGCACGGTCGACGAGGTCGGTGCTGGCGCCGAGGACGAGGTCGGCTCCGCGGGCGAGCATCGTCTCGACCCGGGTTTCGACCCGACCGCGCAGTCCCTGTCCGCTGGCCTGGTTGTGCAGGCTGAGGACGAACTTCGGGCGGGTCTTCAGTGTGCGCAGGGTCAGCAGGGTGATGAGCCCGGCCCGGAAGCCGTGGGCGTGGACGATCTGCGGGGCGAAGCTGCGCAGGAGTGTGCGCTGCCGGCGGACGAGGGCGGCGTCGGAGGCGCCGATTCCGGTGCCGAGTTCGAGGACGCCGAACCGGACTCCGGGCAGCAGGGAGAAGCCGAAGTGCTCGTCGGTGGCGGCCGGTCCGATGACGCCGATCTCGTGGCCGGCGGCGGCGAGGTCACGGGCGAGTGCGTGCACATGGGTGCCGACTCCCCCGGTCGAGGTGCCGATGGCGAAGACGATCCTCATGAGTCTTCCTCCCTGTCGGTGTCGTGGGGTCCACAGTCACTGCGGCTGGATCCATGGTCGCTGCTGCTGAGTCCGTGGTCGGTGGTGAGCGTACCGGTCGCGTGCGCGGTCGTCTCGTCGTTGACGCCGGCCCGATTGCGGTCGGCCAGCAGACGGCGGACTTCGCCGAGGAATCCGCGGTCGATGACGAGCACGATGAGTCCGAAGACCACGCAGCCGAGGAGGGCGGCGATGATTCCCGCGATGACGGCCGAGCTCGCGGAGTTGTCGAAGAGTCCCCCGAGCCACTGCGAGGTCACGACTCCGGCGGTGCCGGCGACGACGGCGGCCCCGAGCGCGAGCAGCGACCGCCGCCCGACGAAGGCGAGTCCGGTGGGACCGAGGACGCGGCGCATGTTCACGAGAAGGAACGCTCCGGCCACGGTCATGCCCAGCACATAGCCGCTGCAGATGCAGATGAGGGTCAGCCCGGGGTTCCCGTTCGCACCCGCGACCAGGATGGCGCCACACATGCCGACGATGACGAGGATCCACCCCGTCGTCGTGGCGGCGGCCGAGTGGCGGGAGCGTTCGAGGGCGTAGAAGACGCGAGTGCCCCAGGCGACGAAGGACCAGCCCGGCACGGCCAAGGCCATGACCATGATCGCCGTGGCCATCGAGTCGAAGGGGGCGGCGGATTCGCTTTCGGCGTCGATGGCGATGAAGAAGGTCTGCAGCGGCCCTGCCGCCGAGAGCAGGATGACGGCGCCGAGTCCGCCGATGGCGATGATGAGAGCCGTCGTCGTCGAGGTCACCGAGCGCAGACGCACCCCGGCCTGTCCACGTCGCTCAGCGGACGCCTCGGGGTCGGTGGATCGTCCCACCCAGGTCGACAGGGTCGGGAAGATCACGGTCGCCACGGTCACGGCGAGCACGGCGTAGGGCAGGAGGTAGACGGCGTTGATGTAGCTGAAGAGCACGAGCGTGCCGTCCCCGCCCGAATGGTTCGCCAGGCTCAGGGTCGCGAGCACCGCGGCCTGCTGGGCGAGCAGGGCGGACATTCCGGCTCCGGCCAGGCGCAGCGCACGGTGGGCGACGCCGGGTGGGAAGGAGAAGGTGGGGCGCAGCTTCAGCCCGGTCGAGGCCATCGGCAGTGCCAGCGGCAGGGCGAGGGCGGCGACGCCGCCGGTGGTGCCCCAGCCGAGCCAGCCGAGGTGGGACTGCCAGGTGTCGTCGCTGCCGCCCACGACGCTGTAGGCGATATAGCTGCCGATGACGACGAGGCTGGACAGCAACGGGGCGAATGCCGGCCACAGGAACTTGCGGTGGGCCTGCAGGACTCCGGTGAGCACGGCGCCGATTCCGTAGAGGACGAGCTGCGGGGAGAACATGAGCAGCAGCTCCACGGTCGCCTGCACTCCCGCGGCGCTCGTCTGCTCATCGACGAGGATCCTCGCGATCTGCGGGGCGAAGACGGCCAGCAGGATCGACAGCGGCAGGGTCACGCTGACCGCCCAGGTCAGCAGCCCCGAGGCGATGCGACCGGCGGTCTCTCGGTCCGATCTGGCCAGGGGGACGGCGAGCAGCGGAATGACCGCTCCGGCCAGGGCGCCGCCGGCGACGACCTCGAAGAGGATGTTCGGGACCTGGTTCGCGCTCTGGTAAGCGGTGCCGACGGTGCCGGCGCCGACGGTCGCCGAGAACACCAGCCAGCGTAGGAAGCCGACCAGTCGGGTCAGCAGGGTGATGATCGATACGAGCAGCGCCGTGGCGGCGAGGACTCGAACGAGCTTGTTCACTGAACCTCGCGGCCGAACGAGTCGATCTCCCGCAGACCCGGGGTCGATTCGATGACGGAGGTGAAGGACACTTTCTCACTGGCCAGGGTGAGCCCGGCCAGGGCGGCAAGGATGAGGCGTCGCTGCGCCGGTGTGGCGGTTTCGGCGAGGACCACGCCGATCGCCGCGCCCAGGGCATTGGCTCCGGTGTCGCCGAGCATCGCATCACCGGCCAGGTCATCGGGCCAGGCGGCGGCCGTGACTCCGGCGATCGCACCTGAGGGTGCCCAGGACACGCGGCGTTCGTGGTCGGTGAAGGCCAGCGTGAGTGCTCCGACCTTGAGTGCCCGGCCGGGACGCAGATCGAGGAGGTTGAACAGGTTGGCCGATCCGGCGATCACTCCCCCGGTGACGATGACATCCGCGGCGGCCGCGTACCAGGGCCGGTCGTCCTTATGGCTGATCCCGAAGATCCCAGTCGGGCGGGTGCGGCTGCGCAGGATCGCGGCGGCCGCGATCGACGCGAGCGGGATGCCGGTGATCTTCAACGTCCCGGTCGTGATCTGACCGCGGGCCAGCGCGGACAGGTGCCCGCGCAGTCCCTTCGAGGACCCGGATTCGCAGAAGTCGTCAACCGCCCCGAGGCCGCCGGCCGCGGCCGTGGCCAGCAGGGTCGCCGCCTTCTGGCGGGCGTCTTCGATGAGCAGGCTGCCGGCCAGCAGTCCCGTCGCGACGGCGGGGCCTTCGGCGAGTGAGACGTCGTGTCCGGCGTGGTTGGTGCGCACCACGGAGTCGTGGGTGCGGAGCCGCGATCCGAGCAACGCCTTCGTCGCGGTGAAGCCGGCGAGCCCGGCGACGGCGGTGCTGACGATGGAGCGGATCATTCCTCGTCTCCCTTCTGCGTGTCCTTCGACGACGTCTCTTCGGTCTTGGCCGGCAGGATGCCTTCGGCGTCCTCGGCGAATCCGAAGTGTCCGTGGCTTCCGGCCTCTCCGGAGGCCAGGGCCCGGACGGTGATGACGGGGCCGGCGCCGAGGCCGAGTCCGTCGACCGTGCTGGCGCGGGACTTCTCCGTCCGCAGCACGTTGACGAGTCCGTTCTGTGCCGATCCGGCGTCGCCGGCGACGACCACCGAGGTGGCTTCGGCGGTGAGTGCGGTGATGAAGTCGGTGACGAGGGTGCGGGTGCCCTTGTCATCGGAGTTCTGCGGGCTGGGCTCGGTGTCCTCGGCCAGGGTCGAGTTCTCATCGTCGATGACGATGAACAGCGAGGTCGTCTTGTGGTCCGTGTCGGTGCGCAGTCGGTCGGCTTCGACGAAGGCGTCGTAGAGCTTCGCCGCCTGCTTCCCCGCATCCGCCTGGTTGTCCTCGTCCTCGAGCATCGAGGCATCACCGGTCAGGGCGATGACGAGGGCGGCGCGGATCGCGGTCGAATCGTCCTTCGGCAGGCTGGGCACGAGGGTCCGCAGCGTCTCGAGGAACGCAGCGGAGTCTTCGAGGCTGAGCGTGTTCGGCACGAACGAGACGTCACCGGCGATGGTGCCGTCGGCTTCCTTGACCCGGTTGCTGACCTCTTCGACCTGTTCGGAGTCCGCGTCGGGGGCGGCGATGATGCTCACTTCCCGCCCGTCGAGGATGCCGCCGATGAGTTCCGGGGCCGCGGCCGTGACGAACTCGTTCTGCTTGTCGATATTGCCCTTGGCCGCGTCGAGGTCCGAACGCAGGTTGTCGCGGTCGGTGCGCAGGGCGTCGACCTGGCTCTGCAGGGACTCCCCGATCGGTTCCTTCAGCGGTCCCGCGCCGAGGACGATGCCGACGGCCAGCGCCAGGAACACCGAGACGAGGGAGACGAGGTGGTAGCGGAAATCAATCACGGGTCTATTCCTTGGATGAGGCCGACGGAGTCGGTTGATGCTGCGGGGTCGCCGCCGAAGAGGGAGCCGATCCAGCCGAAGAGGCCGTCGAGTTGGGCGCCGATGAGGCCGAGGAAGGTCTGCCCGGCCGAGGTCGCGGTCATCGCCACTCCGAGGGCGACGAGCCCGGCGACGACGAGCACGGCCAGCTGCAGGCTGGAGATGCGCTGCCGATAGAGCAGGGACACGCCCTTGGCGTCGATGAGCTTCGATCCCACGCGCAGGCGGGTGATGAAGGTCGAGGCCATGCCCTTGCGGCCCTTGTCGAGGAACTCCATGACGGTGTCGTGGGTGCCGACGGCGACGATGAGTTCGGCCCCTTTGTCATCGGCGAGGAGCATGGCGATGTCTTCGCTCGTGCCCGAGGCCGCGAAGGCCACGCAGTCGACTCCGAGGGCGTCGACGCGTTCGGTGCCCGGTGCCGTGCCGTCACGGTAGGCGTGGACGACGATCTCGGCGCCCGAGGTCAGGGCGGTGTCGGACACGGAGTCCATGTCGCCGACGATCATGTTCGGCCGGTGGCCGGCTTCGATGATGGCGTCGGCTCCGCCGTCGACGCCGATGAGCAGCGGCCGGTATTCGCGGATATAGGAGGCCAGCATCGCCAGATCCTCCTTGTAGTGGTATCCGCGGACGACGATGAGCACATGCCGGTCGGTGAACGTCGTCTTCACCTCGGGCACGACGAGTTCGGCCGAGAGCAGGTCGGAGTCCTTGCGGATGTATTCGACCGTGTTGTCGATGAAGTCCACGAGCACGGAGTTCATTCCCGCCTCGGCGGCGTGCATGTCCTCGGCGATCGTCTCGGCCGTCTGCAGGACGCCCGTGGCCACCTCGGTCTCACCCGCGTAGACGGTGGCACCGTCGATGGAGATCTCGGCGTTCTCGTCGACCGTGTCGAAGATCTCGGCTCCGGCGGCGTCGATGAGGGGAATGCCGGCGTCGACGATGATGCCCGGTCCCAGGTTCGGGTAGCGGCCGGAGATCGATTTGTCGGCGTTGATCACCGCTGCCGGCCGGCACGCGACGAGGGCTTCGGCGGAGATGCGGTCGATGTCGGAGTGTTTGATGACGGCGATGTCGCCGGCCTGCAGGCGCTTCGTCAGATCCTTTGTGCGTCGGTCCAGACGGGCAGGGGCGGGCCCGGACCGGGTCGGTGCGGGGAGGTTCTCACGGTGTCTGCGCACTTTCATGATCCGCTCATTCTCTCATCTGCTGCCAACGCCGGCCTCCTTGACCTGCCGTGCATTGTCGAGCAGTTCGGCCGCGTGGGCCTTCGCCGAGGCGGAGTCGTCCATGCCTGCCAGCATGCGGGAGAGCTCGACGACGCGTTCGGAATCGGTCAGTTCCGCCACACCCGAACGCACGGTCTCGGCCTCGTCGTCCTTGACGATGGTCACATGGGTGTCGGCCCACGCTGCGACCTGCGGCAGGTGGGTGACGACGATGACCTGGGCATTGCGGGCGAGCTTGGCCAGGCGGCGTCCGATCTCCACGGCCGCCTTGCCGCCGACTCCGGCGTCGACTTCGTCGAAGACGTAGGTGGGGATGGATTCGCTGGCGGCGCGGACGACTTCGATGGCGAGCATGACGCGGGAGAGCTCACCGCCGCTGGCGATCTTCGCGATGTCGTCGGGGAGGGAGGATTCGTGGGCGGCGAAGGTCAGTCGGACCTCGTCGGCCCCGTGGGTGGTGGGTTCGCGTTCGGAGATCTCGAAGGCCACCGATGCTTTCGGCATCGACAGGGCGGCGAGTTCCTCGCTGACGGCGGCGGAGAATTCGTCTGCGGTGGACTTGCGGATCTCGGTGAGCGCCGAGGCGGCCGCCTCCATGGTCTCGCGGGCCTGATCGAGTTCGGCGTCGAGTCCGTCGAGGTCACGGTCCTCGGCTTCGAGTTCGGCGAGTTCCGCGGCCGATCGGGTTTCGAAGTCGAGGACTTCGGCGACGTCCTGACCATAGGGGGCCAGAGTCCCGAGTTCCGCGCGCCTGGCCTCGGTCTCCTCCAGGGAGGTCTCGCCGAGTTCGTCGAATCCGGAGAGGTAGTTCGACAGTTCCGCGGCGGAGTCGGACAGCCGCAGCACGGCGTCGCCGAGGGCTTCGCGGATGGTGACGAGGTCCTTGTCGGAGCCTTCGACATCGGTGATCGCGCTGATGGCCTGGTGGACGAGGTCGACGGCGGCTCCGGCATCGTCGATCTCCGAACCGAGCAGCAGGTCGTGGGCGGCGCCGACGGCGCGGGTGATCTCGGCGGCGGCGCCGAGCTTCGCCGACTGTGCGGCCAGGGTCTCGTCTTCGCCGGGTTCGGGGCGGACCTTGTCGATGGCCTCGAGGCAGCCGCGCAGCCACAGGATGCGTTCGCGGCGGGCGGCCGTGGAGTCCTTGATGCGGCTGACGCGGGCTTCGGTCTCGCGCCAGGTCTCGAAGGCGGCACGGTAACGCTCGGCCACCTCGGCCAGAGCTGTACCACCGGCGGCGTCGAGGAGCTGCCGCTGTTGGGCGGCGCCCTTGAGGCGCAGCTGTTCGGACTGGCCGTGGAGGGTGATGAGGTCCGAGGAGATGTCGGTGAGCACGGAGATCGGCACGGTCCGTCCGCCGGCCGTCGCCCGGGCGCGGCCTTTCAGCGCCACGGTGCGGGAGATGATCGCCTCGTCGTCGGCGCTGCCGCCGGCTTCCTCGATGCGCTCGCGCACGGGTTCGGCAACTCCGGTGAAGATGCCTTCGACCTCGGCCTTCTCCGCGCCTTTGCGCACGACTCCGGAGCCGACCTTGCGGCCCATGAGCAGGGACAGAGCAGAGACGAACATGGTCTTGCCCGCACCGGTCTCACCGGTGACGACGGTGAAGCCGGTGTCGAGTTCGACGGCGGCCTCGGCGATGACGCCGAGGTGGGAGATGCGCAGTTCGGAGATCATTCAGGCCTCCTTGATCGGTCCTCGCCAGCCGGAGACGGGCAGGCGGAACTTCGCGACGAGTCGGTCGGTGAACGGGCCGGTGTGCAGGCGAGCGAGGCGGATCGGCGATTTCGAACGCGTGGCTTCCACACGCGCTCCGGACGGCAGTTCGAGGGCGCGGCGACCGTCGCACCACAGCACGGCGGAGAACTCGGGATTCGACTGGGAGATCTCCACGCCGAGGCGGGAGGTCGGGTTGACGACCAGAGGTTTGGAGAACAGGGCGTGGGCGGAGATCGGCACGAGGATGAGCGCTTCGACCTCGGGCCAGACGATGGGCCCGCCGGCGGAGAACGAGTACGCGGTCGAGCCGGTGGGGGTGGCGAGGATGACACCGTCGCAGCCGAAGGAGGATACGGGGCGGGCGTCGACGCCGAGGACGACGTCGATCATCCGGGATTTCGAGGTCTTCTCGATGGTCGCCTCGTTGAGCGCCCAGGCGTTGAAGATGTTCTCGCCTTCGTGCCACACGGACACGTCGAGGGCGAGCCTCTCCTCGACGGAGTAGTCACGTTGGGAGGCGCGGTGGACCGCCTCGGCGAGGTCTTCCTTCTCGCTTTCGGCGAGGAATCCGACATGGCCGAGGTTGACGCCCATGAGCGGGGCGCCGGAGCCGTGGAAGCGTTCGGCGGCGCGCAGGATCGTGCCGTCGCCGCCTAAGACGATGACGAGTTCGCAGGCGTTCTTCCACTCCCCCAGCTCGGAGGGATCGATGATGATGCAGTGGTTGAGGATGGGTTCGTCGTCGACGGCCTCGGCCTGGCGGGCGCGGATGCCGACGATCTCGTCGGAGAGGACGACGGGGGTGACGCCGTCGTCGAGGAGGGCCTTGAACACGCTGACGGCGGCCACGGCCGACTCATCACGTTGGGGGTGCAGCAGCACCATGATGTGTCTGGTCACGACTCTCCTCTCATCATTTCGTCCAGGTGGGCGGGGATGTCTGCTTTGTCGAGCCTATCGGACTGGTGATGTGTTCGGCCTGGGCGAACACGCAGGAAGTACTCTCGATTCCCGCTCGGGCCCGGCAGCGGTGAGGGGGCGATGTCGGTGACGCGGGCGCCGTTGTCGGTCACCGCCTCGAGGACGGAGTCGATGGCGCGGCGGCGTCTGTCCCGGCTGGTGACGACGCCGTGTTTGTCCAGCGACGCACGGGCGAGTTCGAACTGGGGTTTGACCATGAGGAGGAGTTCCCCGCCCGCGGCGGTGGCGGCCAGCAGCGGGTCGATGAGCAGGCGCAGGGAGATGAAGGAGACGTCGGCGACGACGAGGTCGACGGTGGGCACGTCGGAGTCGGCGAGTTCGCGCAGATTGAGTCCCTCGCGGACGTGGACGCGCGGGTCGTCGCGGAGGATGGGCGCGAGTTGGTCGTGGCCGACGTCGACGGCCCAGACGTGCGCGACTTCGTGGGTGAGGAGGACTTGGGTGAAGCCGCCGGTGGAGGCTCCCGCGTCGAGGGCCGTCAGACCCTGAAGTCGGTCGGTGAGGTCGAAAGCCTCGAGGGCGCCGAGGAGTTTGTGGGCGCTGCGGGCGACCCAGGGGTCAGGTTCGGTGACGGTGACGTCGTCGGTGTCTCTCACGTCCTGGGAGGCTTTGGTCGCGTTGCGGCCGTTGACGCTGACGCGGCCGGCGGCGATTTCGCGGGCGGCGCGGGAGCGGGAGTTCACCAGCCCGCGGTCGACGAGTGCCCGGTCGAGTCTGCTCACAAGGAGCCCACCTGGGCGTCGAGGTCGTCGAGCAGGGAGTTCAGCTGTCCGTGGCGCTCGGCTGCCGGTGCCTCTCTGGCTGCGGCGAGGCCGGCCCGCCATGTCTCCACCGGGACGTCCCCACTCACCGAGGCGGGGGTCGGCGCGGAAGTCGTGCCGGGATTCGGGCCGGAGTTCGTGCCGGGTGTCGGGGTCGGTCGCGGGGTTTCGCTCATGAGTCCTGACCGATCCGGCGCGGCAGGCGACCGTCGGCCAGGACCGCCTCGGCGTCGGTCTCCCCTGCATCGATGGCTGCCCATGCACGCCGGAGTTCGGCTTCGATCCGGGCGGACTCACCGCGGTCGGTTCCGGTGATGAGGGCTTCGAGTCCGCGCAGATTCGGCAAGATGAAGGTCGGTCGGCTCTCGGGGCCCGCGCTCAGGGCATCGTGGATGTCGTGGATTCCGGTGAGGACGAGGGCCGTGTCGATTCCGGCGGCACAGCCGCCTTCGATGTCGGTGTTGAGGCGGTCGCCGACCATGAGCGGGCGGTGCGCACCGAGGCGGCCGGCCGCGAAGTCCATCATGTGCGGGGCGGGTTTGCCGACGATGACGGGGGTGGAGTCGGTGAGTCGGGCGATGAGATCGACGAAGGCACCGTTGCCGGGGACCTTCCCGGTCTCCGTGAGGAGGGAGAAGTCGGGGTTGCTCGCCCACCATTCGGCGCCGGAGCGGATGATCTCGCAGGTGCGGACGATCTTCGCGTAGTCGATCTCCGGGTCGAGTCCTTGGGCGACGGCGACGGGGTCCGCGTCGAGCGAGTCCGTGATGTCGAGGCCGGCGTCTTCGAGTGCGATGCGCAGTCCGGTGGTGCCGAGGAGGTGGACGCGCGCACCGGGTCCGAAGCGTTCGGCCAGGCGTTCGGCGAGCACCTGCGCCGAGGTGGTCACCTCGTCCGCGGAGGCGTCGACACCCATTCCGGTGATCTTCTCGGCGGTGGCGGCGGCGGTGCGGGTGGCGTTGTTCGTGACGTAGCTGACCGGGATCGACTGGGAATGGAGCCAGTTGATGCCGTCGGCGGCTCCGTCGATGGCGTGGGTGCCGTGGTAGACGACTCCGTCGAGGTCGAACAGTACGCAGTCGATGGGCGAGCCGGGGGACTCGGGCGGGCGCCCATCTGCTGTGCTGTCCTGTTCGGCGGTCAGTGTCACTGGTCTCCGTCGGCCTCGGCTGCTGTTGTCTCAGACGCGGTGTCTGCGTCGGAATCGGCGTCGGCGTCGGCGTCGGCGTCGGCGTCGGCGTCGGCGAGGATCTCGTCGAGTTCGGCTTCGATCTCATCGTCGGTGACTGTGACCGACTTCAGCTCCTTCGCCGAGACATGCGTCTTCGACTTCGGTGCTGCGGCCGGAGCGTCGGTCTCCGGCTCGGCGTCCGCGGCAGCGGCTTCACCGTGGGCGACTTCGGAGGTCTCAGCCTCTGCGGTCACATCGGCTTCGGGCGTCGAATCGGTCGCAGCTTCAGCGGTCTCGGCCTCTGCTGCCTCTTCGGCGGCTTCCTCGGAGGCGGCCGCGTCACCGTCGGCGTCTTCGGGAGTCTGGGCTTCGGCAGCTGCGGGTTCGTCGTCGACCTCGTCGACGGTTTCGATTTCGACTCCCGCATTGAGGTCCGGCATCTCGTCGCCGAACAGGGTGCCGGTCGCCTTGGCGGTGCGGCGGGAGAGCTCTTCGTATTTGTCGGCGAGTTCGGTTTCGCCGTCGATGCGCAGCACCTCGGCGTAGGCGGCCATGAGTCGGACGAGACCGCCGCTGGGCTTCTGAGTGAAGTCCTCGGCTTCGATGAGTCGGCGCGCACCGACGATGTCATCGAGGTCGGATTTGGCGCCGGCCGCGACGATGACGAGTTCGGTGCGGGTGTCCGTGTCGAGGTCGAGCTCCGCGGAGGTCTTCAGCAGCTCGAGGGCCTTCTCTGGCTTGCCGCGGCCGCGTTCTGCGTCGGCGATCAGCGCGATGTTGTCGTTCGAGCCGGAGATGCGACGGTGGGTGCGCAGTTCGCGGACGGCTTCGTCGTAGTTCTCCACGTAGTACGCGGCGATGCCGAGTGCTTCGCGGACGACGGCAACACGACCGGCGCGGGCCATGGCGGCCTTGGCATGCTCGTGGGCGCGTTCCGGGTCGAGGTCGAGCAGCCCGCCGGCGGCGACGAGGTGCTTGGCGACCATATCGGCGTTCTCTTTGTCGAGGGTGCGCAGCTGAGACGAGATCTCTTTGTCGAGCTCGCGACCGGTGACGCCGTCGGGAATCTCGGGTTCCTGGATCCGTGGGCGGCGGGCGCGCTGTTCGCGTGCGTAGTCGCCGGTGTCGGTCTTGCGAGAGGCACGACGATCATTGTCGCCCCGACCGTGGCCGCCGCGTCCTCCACGGTTGTCGTCCCGTCGATTTCCGCGGTAGCCACCGCGACGGTCGTCACCGTCACGGCGGTCACGGTTGAAGCCGCCCCGGCGGTCATCGTCGTTGCGACGGTTGCCCTGGTATCCGCCACGACGGTCGTCCCCGTCGCGACGGTCGCGATTGAAGCCGCCTCGACGATCCTCGTCGTTCCGGCGATTGCCCTGGTAACCGCCTCGGCGATCCTCGTCGTTCCGGCGATTGCCCTGGTAACCGCCTCGGCGATCATCGTTGTTGCGGCGGTTGCCCTGGTATCCGCCACGACGGTCGTCCCCGTCGCGACGATCGCGATTGAAGCCGCCTCGACGATCATCGTCATTGCGACGGTCACGGTTGAAGCCGCCCCGACGATCGTCGTCATTGCGGCGATTGCCCTGGTAGCCGCCTCGGCGGTCGGACTGGCGTGGCTCGCGGCCGTCCCGGTTGTCCGGTCGACGGTTGCGATTGTTGTCGCGATCTGAGCGGCGACCGCCATCTGCGCGGCGGTTGTCCTGGCTGTCTCGCGAATCCCCTTGGGCCACGATTCTCCCTATGAAGTCTTTTCGGTGTTCCGCTCCAGTCTAGTCCACTCACTGCTTCGTCGCCGTGTGGGCGGGAACACGTCAGCGCTCCGTTCACGCTCGCCGTCGCGTCATCGTCGTACTCGCTGCGGTGAGCGCCGAGGCCCAGGTCACCGCCTCAGCACTCTGTTAGAATCAAGGCGAATCCAGTGGAAAGGCCGACGGCAATCGAAGAGGTTCGGCGGCAGCGGAGATCCGCGCCGCCTCGACACCAGGAGATGAATGACACCTGACGTGGAAGCCCATTGTGCGGATGACGGACGTCTCCGCTTTTCCACGATCAGAATTTCGGGCTGCACCGCCCGCTTCTCCCCCGCTGCGACCGACCTGCCCGTCGCGCTTTCTGCGAACGACAGCACAGCCCCTTCAGCCGCAGTCCCCTGCCGCGCCATGAGCAATATCACTTGCCTATGTGACCAGCATCATCGGATTGCGCATTCGGCCCCTGACTTCGCCTATTGTGATTGCCGGAAGCACGCGAGTCGACGCCGCAGAGCTCAGTCGCCGTGCAGGTCAGACGGCCCGTAGACCACTCGACTCCACAGAACTGCAACTCGTTCACCCGCTAGGAAAAGGAGAAATCGTGCCAAACACACTCTTCATCGACGGACAGTGGGTTTCAGCCGTCAACGGTGGAACCCGGAAGATCCACAACCCGGCCGACGGCAGCTTCGTCGCCGAGGTGGACGAAGCCAGCCCCGAAGATACCGAGCTGGCGATCAGGGCCGCTCGTCGCGCCTTCGACTCCGGCGTCTGGTCGTCCGTTCCCGCCAGCGAACGCGGCGATCTGCTGCTGAAGTTCGCCGCCGTGCTGCGTGAGCGCAAGGACGAATTCGCGCGCGCCGAGTCCCTGGACACCGGCAAGCGCTTCGTCGAATCGCAGATCGACATGGACGACATCGCGAACTGCTTCGACTACTTCGGCAAGCTCGCCGCAAACGATGCCGGTCGCGTCGTCGACGCCGGAACCGACACCGTGGCCTCGAAGATCGTGCACGAACCCCTCGGCGTCTGCGCGCTCATCACCCCATGGAACTACCCGCTGCTGCAGGCGGCATGGAAGATCGCTCCGGCCATTGCCGCCGGCAACGCCTTCGTCCTCAAGCCCGCCGAGCTCACCCCGCACACCGCGATCCTCACCATGCAGGTACTTGAGGAGCTCGGGCTGCCGGCCGGAGTCGGCAACCTCATCCTCGGTGCGGGTGCCGATGCCGGTGCCCCGCTGTCGACTCACGAGGACATCGACATGGTCTCGTTCACCGGCGGACTCGTCACCGGTCGCCTGCTTTTCCGCAACGCTGCCGACTCGATCAAGAAGATCGCCTTGGAACTCGGCGGCAAGAACCCGAACGTCGTCTTCGCCGACGCCGACTTCGAGGCGGCCCTGGACAATGCGCTCAACGCCGCGTTCGTCCACTCCGGTCAGGTGTGCTCGGCCGGAGCTCGACTCATCGTCGAGGAATCCATCGCCGAGGAGTTCGTCAACCGCCTCGTCGAACGTGCCGAGCAGATCCGCCTCGGCGGTCCCTTCGATGACAACGCCGAGACCGGTCCCCTGATCTCCGCGGCACACCGCGACAAGGTGCATGCCTATGTCGAGAAGGGTGTGGCCGAAGGTGCGCGTCTGCGCTGCGGCGGCAAGTTCGGCGAAGGCGATCTGGCCGACGGCTTCTACTACCTGCCGACCGTGCTCGACCAGGTCAAGCGCGGAATGTCCGTCGTCTCCGACGAGGCCTTCGGTCCGGTCGTCACCGTCGAGACTTTCTCCACCGTCGACGAGGCCGTCGAGATCGCCAACGACACCTACTACGGTCTGGCCGGAGCCGTGTGGAGTCAGGACGCGGGTAAGACCCAGCTGGTCGCTCAGCGTCTGCGCCACGGCACCATCTGGATCAACGACTTCCACCCCTACCTGCCGCAGGCCGAATGGGGCGGCTACAAGCAGTCCGGGTTCGGTCGCGAGCTCGGCCCCACGGGTCTCGCCGAGTACCAGGAAGCCAAGCACATCTACCAGAACCTCGAACCGGCAGTCACCGGTTGGTTCCCCGACCACACCAAGTGATCAGTCGCATTCCGAAGACGCCTACCTCAACAAGGAGAGATGAACAGTGAAGACTACTCATAGCTTTGACTACGTCGTCGTCGGCGGCGGCTCCGCCGGTGCCGCGGTCGCAGCCCGACTGAGCGAGGACCCCGAGGTCACCGTCGGACTCCTCGAAGCCGGCCCCACCGACACGGACAAGGACGTCGTCCTTCAGCTCAACCGCTGGATGGAGCTCCTCGAGTCCGGCTACGACTGGGACTACCCGATCGAAGAGCAGGAGAACGGCAACTCGCACATGCGCCACGCCCGCGCCAAGGTGCTCGGCGGCTGCTCCTCCCACAACTCGTGCATCGCCTTCTGGGCCCCGCGCGAGGATCTCGACGAGTGGGAAGAGAAGCACGGCGCAGCCGGGTGGGGTTCGAAGGACACCTTCGGCCTGTACAAGAAGCTCGAGAACAATGAGCTGCCCGGTGACCACCACGGCCACGACGGCCCGGTCAGCCTGATGAACGTGCCCCCGGTCGACCCCTGCGGCATCGCTCTCCTCGACGCCTGCGAGCAGGCCGGCATCCCCCGCGTGCAGTTCAACGAGGGTCAGACCGTCATCAACGGTGCGAACTTCTTCCAGGTCAACCGCAAGGACGACGGCACCCGGTCGTCGTCCTCGGTGTCCTACCTCCACCCGATCCTCGACCGTGAGAACCTCACGATCCTCACCGACACTCAGGCCAAGGAGCTCGAGTTCGACGAGAACGACAACTGCACGGCAGTGCTCGTGGTCAACAACGCCTTCGGCAGGACCAACCGGATCGAGGCGAAGAAGGAAGTCATCGTCTCCTCCGGCGCCATCAACACCCCGCAGCTGCTCATGCTCTCGGGCATCGGCCCGAAGGACCACCTCGTCGAGGTCGGCATCGAGGCCCGCGTCGACTCGCCGGGAGTCGGCGAGCACCTGGGCGATCACCCGGAGGGTGTCATCTCGTGGGAGGCCAAGAAGCCGATGGTCGAGGACTCCACGCAGTGGTGGGAGATCGGCATCTTCTCCCCCACCGAGGAGGGGCTCGACCGTCCCGATCTGATGATGCACTACGGTTCGGTGCCCTTCGACATGCACACCCTGCGCCAGGGCTACAACACCTCGGAGAACTCCTTCTGCCTGACTCCGAATGTCACGCATGCGAAGTCGCGCGGCACCGTGCGTCTGCGCTCGAAGGACTTCCGTGACAAGCCGAAGGTCGATCCCCGCTACTTCACCGATCCGGAGGGCCACGACATGCGCGTCATGGTCGCCGGCATCAAGAAGGCCCGTGAGATCGTCGCCCAGGACGCCATGTCCGAATGGGCCGGCGAGGAGCTGTTCCCCGGCAAGGACGTCCAGACCGACGAGCAGATCGCCGATTACATCACCCGCACCCACAACACCGTCTACCACCCGGTCGGCACGGTGCGCATGGGAGCACCTGATGACGAGATGTCGCCTCTGGATCCGCAGCTGCGGGTCAAGGGTGTGAACCGTCTGCGCGTCGTCGACGCCTCGGCGATGCCGGAGATCACCACGGTCAACCCCAACATCACCGTGATGATGATGGGTGAGAAGTGCGCAGAGATGATCAAGACCGGTCAGTGATCTGAGCCGGTCGGTCGACCAGGTCGCCTGACCTCGGCCCACGAGAAGGGGGCGCTGCCAGTGCAGCGCCCCCTTCGTCATGTCCGGCCGCGACGGTCAGGGCTCGCTTCCGGACCGGTCAGCCTCAGTCGGTGTCGTCGCCCTTTCCCTGTCCGCGACTGCTCGAGCGGCTGCCGGTGCGGCTGGCGAGTGTCCCCTCGCGCCGACCTTTCTTCTCTCGACCGATTTCGACGTAGGGGTCCCGGAACTTCGGTGCCGGTTCGACCGCTTCGGGTTCGGTGACGACTTCCTCATCGTCGTCGTATTCGTGTCCGAACTGTTCGTCGTCGCCCTGTCGGCGTTCGACCTCTTCGGGCGGCAGGACCTTCTTCCAGCGGCGCATGCGCACGCGCGGCAGGATGCCGGCGTCCTCACGCAGGGCGCGCAAGAGGGCGTAGATCTGGAAGTAGGCGATGATGAAGAACGGCAGCCCGACGAGGATGATCGTCGACTGCAGGGCTTCGAGTCCGCCGGTGCCGGAGAAGACAAGCAGTGCCGCCGTGACGACGGCGACGGCAAGGGCCCAGAAGATCCGCTGCGGCAGCGGGTTGAAGTCTTCGTGGCCGTTGTTCATGGTGTCGACGACGAGCGCTGCGGAGTCGACCGAGGTGACGAAGAAGATGACCACGAGCACGATCGCAACCACCGAGACGGGTGCGGCCAGCGGGTAGTGGTCGAGGAACGCGAACAGCGCACCGGGGATGTCGCCTTGGTCGACGACTCGGTCGACCAGTCCCCCGCCTTGGTTGAGCTCGATGTCGAATGAGGCGTAGCCGAAGATGCCGAACCACAGGATCGAGAACGCCGAGGGAATGGCGAGGACGCCGATGACGAACTGGCGGATGGTGCGTCCGCGGGAGATGCGGGCGATGAAGATGCCGACGAACGGCGACCAGGTGATCGTCCACGCCCAATAGAAGACCGTCCAGGTGTTCTGCCATCCGGTGTCGGCGAACGTGTCGTTCCACAGTGCGAGTTCGGGCAGCTGCTGGATGTATGTGCCGAGGGATTCGAAGACGCCTTTGGCCATGAACAGGGTCGGTCCGAAGGCGATGATGAAGACGAGCAGCAGCACCGCCACGACGATGTTGAGGTTCGACAGGACCTTGATGCCTTTGTCGAGGCCGAGCGACACCGAGATCGTAGCCAGTCCGCAGACGACGCCGATGATGATCAGCTGCCACAGGGCGTTCTCGGGGATGCCGATGACCTGGGCGAGACCGCCGTTGATCTGCAGTGTTCCCAGGCCGATCGAGACGGCGATGCCGAAGACGGTGCCGATGATGGCGACGACATCGATTGTCTTGCCGATGGGTCCGTGGATCTTCTCACCGAGGATGGGCTGGAAGATCGAGCTCACGCGCGGCGGCAGGTTCCGCTTGTGGATGAAGTAGGCGAAGCACAGTGCGGGCAGAGTGAAGATCGCCCACGTGTGCAGGGTGAAGTGGTAGTACGTGAAATTCATGGCATCGACCGCTGCGGCCGGTGTGCCCGGTTCGACGCCGAGGGATGCGCGTGGTGGGTCGCCGAAGTGGCTGACGGGTTCGGCCACGCCCCAGAACATGAGGATCGAGCCGATTCCGGCGGCGAAGAGCATGGCGAACCAGGCGCCGTTGGAGTGCTCCGGTGGTTCGTCGTCGGGGCCGAGCTTCGCGCGTCCATAGCGGGAGGCGGCGATGTAGATGAGAAAGACGACGAAGACGGTGACGCCGAGGATGTAGAACCAGCCGAGGTTCGTCAGCAGCCAGTCGGAGGCGACCGAGACGCCGGCGTCGATCTGATCGGTGAAGAAGATCGTCCCGAGGACGAAGATGATGATCACGGCCGCTGAGGAGAAGAAGATGGCCGGGTTGGTGCGGAGTCTCAATGCATCGTGCAGTTTGTCGAGCATGGCGTACCTTCCGTAGGGTTGTTGCCGCCCACACTACAGAGGCTCTTCATAGATAGGGCGGTGGGGAAGAGTTGAATCCGGCGTCGATGACAACGGGACCCTGGGTGCAATGATGTAGGTGTTCAAGACTCCATCACGACCCAAGGTCCCTCGTGTACGACTTTACCCCGCCCTGCCTCGATACCACACTCTCCCTGCCGGAACTCGGACTCACCGCGATCGGGCAACACCACACTGGTCGGCATCTGACCGTGCTGTGCCTGATCACCGACAACGACAGGTCCTGCCCTGTCTGCCGTCAACGCGGACTCGTCCGGGCCACCAGGATCCGCAAACTCGTTCATCCCCCGATCGGCCTGACCGCGGTGACCTTGGCTATTCGCATCCGCACCTACACCTGCCCTTCCTGCCACCAGCGCTGGTCCCAAACACCCCAGCGAGCCTGCGCCGGCAGATCGAAACTCTCGACGACAGCACGCTTGTGGGCATTGAAGTCCGTGGTCATCGACAAGATGAGCATCCACGTCATCGCTAAGAACCTCTCCACCTCCTGGAACACTGTGTGCACGGCTGTACTCGACCTCGGCCGATCTCTGCTCATCGCTGATGCCACCCGGTTCGAGGGTGTATCCACAATCGGTGTCGATGAGCACTGCTGGTCCCACCGCGGCATCGACAGGTGGGTGACTGTCATCGTCGACCTCACCCACCGGCCAGCACGCCTGCTCGACATCGCCCCCGGCCGCTCCGCCGACGTCTTCGCC
>NZ_FXYY01000060.1 GCF_900169165.1 Brevibacterium linens ATCC 9172 | reverse complement strand
GTAGCTAAGCCCATTCGCGCTGATGGTACTGCAACTTGGTGGTTGTGGGAGAGTAAGTGACTGCCGCAATGTTTTTTAAGGTGATGGCCTCGTCCAGTGTTTGGGCGGGGCCATCACTGTATTCACGGATGGACACGATGACGATGACAATTGACGCGCTCAAGGCCGAACTTGCTCGCACCGGCGAGGTCGCGATCAGCTTCAACCGCACGAAGCAGTTTCTGCGCAATCCTGCTGGTTTCCTGGGACTGCGTCGACCTTCCCTGCCTGCTCCTCAAGTGATCGTCAATGACTTCGGGCTGTGGGCCGCTGTCGACGGCTTCCCCGACGGAGGCGTCCCATGGAGTCGCATCCTCGAACTCCACATCACTAAGGTGAACGTCAGCGCCCACATCGACGTGAGCATCAGAACCCCGGACACTCCCGACCGGCGACGGACGCTGCGCCTGCCGCATATGCTCACGGTCGACCCGGAAACCCTCGCCAAATGGATTGTCATGGAACTGATGGAGCGCGGAAACCCGATCTGAGGGCCGGGTGTCGAGTCCACGCTGGACCCACTGAACCAGTTTCCGTGTACTGCTGAGCTCCCGCGTACTGCGGAACGGGCAGCGCCGGAAAGTTGAACGCGCACCGGTCCAGAACGTGCGAAGTGTTCTTCTCCCGAGTCGCAGGTGCTTGTCGACGGGCGTGTGTCGTGTCACGATGAAGCTGTCCGCTGGGCCGGATGCAAGTGAATAGCGACATCCGAATAGACAGCAAGGGAGACACCGCATGAACGCAACAACCATGATCTGGATTGTCGTCGCGATCGTCGTGGTTCTGATCATCGTCGGGATCATCATCGCAGTCAGCCGCAAGGCGGCAGCTAAGAAGCGCGAACACCAGCGGGAACAGGCCGCGCAGATTCGGCAGGAGGCTGCCGAGTCCGAACACGATGTTCGTGCCCGAGAGGCCGAAGTCGAGAAGCAGAGAGCTGAGGCCAAACGCGCGAAGGCTGACGCCGACGCACGGGCGGCTGAGGCTGATCGTCAGGTTGCACAAGCCGAACAGCTCGACTCGGAAGCGGCCAAGCGGGAAGAAGCTGTCAGAGCAGAGCGTCTCGAACACGAGCGCCGACTGCAACGTGCCGACGAACTGGATCCAGATGCATCTGAGGCCACAGCCGACTCCCGCCGGTCGGAAGATCCTGCTCAACAGCACGACGTCCGTGCCGACGGCTATCCGCCGGAAGATGGTGTCCGCCCACGGACTGAAGACTCGGTGGCCGACGAGCACGACCCTCGCATTGACCGTCACAGCGCGCGAGACCCCTACGATGGGAACGACCGCCCGATGGATCCTCTCGACGGCCGCGGAGACACCGACACGCCGAAACACTGACTCACCTGCCTGCAGAGGCAGGCAGGCCATCTGAGGCAGCCCATTCGAGGCAGGCCAGTCATCTCAGGCACACGAACAACCGAAGACAGACGAGACGGTGCCCGAACCCCATACGGTTCGGGCGCCGTCTCGTCGTTCCCGGACTGCGAGGCGCACCAGGCGATAGGGACGTGTAATGGGTGGGCCGCCTCGGCGAGGGGATGTGCACGAGCGCAACGACACGAATTTGTGACAACCGACTTTGTTGATACCGTACGAAGCTTCTGTAGTGGCTCTTCATAAATAGGGCTGTAGAAGAGGTCCCAGTCCTCCAGCGTGGAGCAGAGAACGGATCAGGTAGTTGCCCCGGTTGCGGAACCCCAGTGCGATACCGCGCAGATGTTCGAGTCTGCCGTTG
>NZ_FXYY01000067.1 GCF_900169165.1 Brevibacterium linens ATCC 9172 | reverse complement strand
CGGTGCTTCAGCGAACCGGTCGGGTGTGTGGTCTCGTCCTTGAGGTAGAGGTCCACGCCCCAGTCGTCCGGCAGCGGCATCTTCAGCAGGTGGGTGTCCGCCGAGCGTTGCTGGTCGGCCTGGACCTTCCGGATGGCCTCGGCGGCCCAGCGTCGGGCGGCGGCGTCGTAGCGGTTGATGTCGTGGGTGGTGCCGGTGGAGGTCATGGAGCAATCTTCCGTCACGGCACCTGGTACAGGAGATCGCGGGCGTCGGTGACCAGCATGTAGCCCGGTGCGTGGGTGATAGCGAGTTCGGGCTTTGAACTCATCACCACGGACTGCGGGGTCACGCCACAGGCCCAGAACACCGGTACGGTTCCCGGGGAAATGTCCACGGCATCCCCGAAATCGTCCACGCCGACCGCGGGACCTCGATGACGTCGAAGACCGTTGCCGGACTGCTCTCGGATCTGGAGGTCACCCGATCCCATTCCAGGCCCCGGGTGAGCAACGACAACCCGTACAGCGAAAGTCTCTTCAAAACCATGAAGTACGGGCCAACCTTCCCCGATCGCTTCGCGTCCCTGAGCGACGCGATCACGCTCATCAGCATTCTGGCATCGGGTTCCATACTCCAGCCAACGTCCACTATGGCTTCGCCGATAGCGTCGCCGTGAAACGCTCACAGACCTTGGCTGCCGCGCGGGCCAAACACCCCCAAAGGTTCAGCAAGGCCACCGATCCCAAGATCCTGGCCCTACCCGGACCGGCATGGATCAACCAACCAAAGGAGGGCACCGAAACAGAGGCAGCCTAACCACTGCCTCACTCACCCTGGTACCGCTTGACTTGAAAAATTCCGGCCTGCAGCTGAGCCAACGTTTCTTCCCCGTTTTCTAGCTACCTTGACCGGGAATAAGGTTGCGCGCCTCTTCCGGATCTGTCGGGAATGCAATCTGATCTTCAGAGTATCCTTGTTCCCCCAACCTCATCGCCTCCATGAAGCCTTCTCCGGCCTCCGCTGTGTTCTCGTACTCCTTACCTGCAGCTCCACCTCCGTCTAGTGCCTTGGCAAGGATGAGAGCTTCTTTTGTGAGTACCAGCGACTCCCTGTGGCCGATGCAATCGGACCCCTCAGAGATTCCCCACGACATATCCTTGACCCTTTGGGCGTATTCCTCCGCGTATTGAGCCTTTTCACTCATGTCCGGATTGTCCCGGTCACCAGCTACTGCCAACCGCCATTCAAAGGCAAGCTGAGCAAGTTCAGAGTTAGGAAAACATGGCTTAGCGGACCCTGTTGCATCCGTACTCGCTTGAGGATCTTCCCCGCCACAACCGACAAGAGTAAGCACACCGGCAACAAGGAGCGCGGGGACCGACTTCTTCATTTCATCATGACCTTCTACGTGACAGGATACAACTAT
>NZ_FXYY01000015.1 GCF_900169165.1 Brevibacterium linens ATCC 9172 | reverse complement strand
CGACGGGACCAGCGAGTCAACGTCTGGTGTTCTTCATCGGTGAGGATCAGTTCAGCTTTCGGACGACCGGTGCGAGGCATACTCCATTCTACAACTTCTTACACGAATTTACGGCGCAGGACACTAGCGGGACGAAATCACTCGCACTCTAGCGGATCGAGACCTGCCCCAGTGAACCAAAGCGTTGTTGGATAACCGACTTATGAGTCAGACAGATTTTTGAGTCAGCGCACCTTCCGCGAGATCGCGGGTCGAACAACTTGAACCCGCCGCAGAACTGCCCAGCCGAAGCCACTCGCCAGAGACGCTACCGCAACGCGACAACGAGAATCGGCCTCTGCGAGAGCTCCGCAGAGACCGATCAAAGTCCCAGGTCAGCGGGACAAACGCTTAGCACCTGATGGTAAAGCGGAACCTGTCCATCGAACCCAACCGGAGGCCGAGAAGATAAAACCCCTGGTCAGAGGCCCTAACTAGACATTAAATCTAAATTCGACCACATTTCGGACAGTGCTGACGTCACGCACTGACCTCATTCGGCCGAATCGTGAAACTGAACCGCCCCGGGTTCTCTGCCGCTACTTTGCGGGTTCGGGCTCTCGGTTGAGGGCCTCGTAGTGGAGCGTCTCGAACTCTATCGGGGTGAGCATCCCGAGGGAGCCGTGGAGGCGCCGATTGTTGTACCAGTCGACCCAGCCGGCCGTCGCGTACTCGACGTCCGAGAGCGTCCTGAAGGGTCCAGGATGGAAGACGGTGGTGCGGATGCACTCGGTCTTGAACAGGCCGTTCACGGTCTCCATGAGCGCGTTATCGTAAGCGTCGCCGACGGTACCGATCGACGGCGCGATGCCCTCGAGGTCGAGATGCTCGGTGTATCGGATAGATGTGTACTGGGACCCGGCATCGCTGTGGTGGATTAAATCGCCAGGTGAGACGGGGTTTCCGTCGCGGTCGCGCTGCCACAGAGCTATCCGTAATGGGGTCATGACCAGGTCGGTGCGCATGCTGGAGCTGGCGTGCCAGCCCACGATCCGCTGGGCGAACACGTCCAGGACGAACGCGACGTAGACGAAGCCCGCCCAGGTCCTCACGTACGTGAAATCTGTGACCCACACCAGGTTCGGCGCGGACGCGGTGAAGTCGCGGTTCAGCAGGTCACCGGCACGTTTCCCGTCGGGGTCGGGGATGGTGGTGCGCAGCTTCTTCGCCCGGCGAACACCCTCGAGGCCGAGGGTGCGCATGGCCCGGTCCACTGCTCCGCGGGAGGTGGCGGCGAGGCCGTCTTGGCGGCGGAGCAGGGCAACCCACTTCCGCCGCCCGTACAGGCCCTCCGGCGTCATCTGCATCCGCCCGGTGGCCTCGTTGAACCTCCAGGCCAGGTCGCGGATCTTGTCCTCGACCAGCGCGTCTGTGACCGTCCTGGCAGCGATGCGGGCCGGCCTCTTCCAGGCCCGGTAGGTCCGTGCAGCGATCCCCAAGCCCTGCTGGCGCAGGACGCAGAGGATCGACTCGACTGCGTAGCCCTCGGCCCTCATCTCGTCGATGAACGCGAGGATCAGCGGTTGCGGGGGTCGAGCTCCCCCGCGAAGAAAATCGAGGCCGGCGCAGGATCTCGTTGTCCTCACGCAGCCGCTTGACCTCCGCCTTCAGCCGCTTCACCTCGACGGACTCCTCTCTCGTGACGCCGGGCCGGGTCCCGTCGTCGACCTCGGCCTGCGCCAGCCAGCGCCGCACGGACTCACGTGAGACACCTTCCTGGCGAGCGACCGCGGCCGTCGCCGCGGTCAAGGTGGGGTACTCCTGGGCGTGGTCCCGCACGAGCCGCACGCACCTCGCGCGCAGCTGGGGATCGATCTTCTTCGGCATGCTGTCCATCCTTCCGAACTTAAACAGCAGCGGCATCAAACCTGGGGCGGTTCATGGGTGACGTTCCCACCGCGGTATCGCGACTTGGCGAGGACGATTCGCGCGAAGCACAAAACCTGCGCGCTGTGAACTGGTTGCTGGCGCAGGACGGTGGCCCGGTGGTCATCGTGACCCCGCGGCGTGCTGTCGAGAGCAC
The DNA here is from genome assembly GCF_900169165.1 of Brevibacterium linens ATCC 9172. GTDB lineage: Bacteria > Actinomycetota > Actinomycetes > Actinomycetales > Brevibacteriaceae > Brevibacterium > Brevibacterium linens. Next base: position 89,037 of record NZ_FXYY01000015.1, on the reverse strand, counting down.
GTGCATCAGCCGACTGATCTCGCACCCTCGGGTGCATCATTATGCATGGCGCGGACACACCGGCGGCCTGTACGACGGCCAGCGCGTGCTCTACGACTGGCCCGATCGTCAGCGTCTGAACGAGGTGTGGAACGTGGAGGCCGATGCCATCGCGATCATCGAATGGGGTGTCGAAGGGACCGCTAAGTGGATCGAAGACGTGAATCCCGTCCAGCTGTACCCCGGACAGACGATCGAGCCAACGTCGAGCCCTCGAGCTGCTCCCGAACCACTCCCGAATGGTGTCAATGGCATCCTCGAACACATTGCGGCCATGCCGCCTGCAGTCGAATCCTTTGATGTGCTTGCCGCAACTCCACGGCTTCACTACGCGTCACACCGGGCTCACGGTTGCGCACGACGCGCACCACGTCATCACGGAACTCTCGCGGATAGGACTTAGGCATGATGACGTCGTTCCAGGCCAGCCCTTCGGGCTAGCCAGATCAGGTGTCACCTAACCGTGCAGCAGCCCCGAATTGATCGCCTCGCTTTAGGACGCAAAAGGCCCGTTTAGAACTGATAAATGCACAGAAAGTTCGTACATGCCGTGACCGTTTAGTGGATTCTGACGAGGATCCCGCAGATTACTAATAGAACAGCCGCAGCGACTGCTGAGCCCACTGACCACTGCACGCGCCTGTGCTTCGTCCACGCGATAGTTGCCATCACGACGATCTGTCGACTCAGCTGATCGAGAAGGTCCACCTCGGCCAGTGCAGTCTTCAGCACAGAAGCGTCCCAATGGCGTGCGTGGCCGAAATAGATGAAGTTGTTCGCTGACTCCGCCTTCGTGTGCCTTCCCCTTAGTCGAGGGAACACAACCAATGCGGCAAAGGCGATCGACACGAGAAGTCCGAACAGTCCGGCGTAGTACAGCGTTGAGAGGAAACAGTTCCCGAACTCTGAGAACATGCGCCCGGTTGCAGACAGCCCAATGACTGTCGCAAGAGCTGCTGACTCTATCGCGAAGGCAAAAGCCGCCTTGGCATCGACTTTTCCCGTCCAGTCGACTTGAGCAGCGTGTATGCGCCACGCAGCGTCAATCGCTTTCGAGTTGTCCGGTGCACTTACCGGGTCGCTCTTTCTTCGCACGTGATTAGTCCAAATCCTCAAGCGTCTAGCGAACGCCAGTAGCTCGTCTTGAAGAGGTCGATCTTGTACGGACCAACCGTTGTCCCGAAAGGGCCGCGCCAAGGGTTATCGTCGGACGCCAACTTCTTCTTCTGCGCTGCGTCGAGGTAGCCATAGACGTTCTTGGTAACGATTATCGAGGCGGACTCTCTGATTGCGCTCAACTTGGCTGCAACATTTGGAGCCTGTCCGACGAAAACAAGGTCGTTGTGATTGTGTTCGTTCGCCTTGTTGCGAACACCTGCGCGCGCAACGAATGTCTCACCGCTATCGATGCCGATCCCATGCCGCGGCACCCACACGCTAGTTCCGTTTGCGTCATGGCGAGCCTTGACTTGAGGAGCAATGACCCGCTGGACCATCCAATTGATAGCGAACGCAGCGAGCACGGCATTGTTGCGTTTCCGGTTGCCTGCGAAGACCCCCATCACACGGTCTCCGTCAAAGCTCTTGATGTGCCCGCCATAGTGGCGAATGATCTCTGAAGCTCCACCGAGGTACATGCGGATCGCTTTGGCGGCAAAGGTGTTCTTGTAGCCCTTCTGCAGGCCCGTAGATTCCGCTAGATCCGCGTATAGAAACGCGGCATCAATCTTGACCGCGCCATTCTTATGGGTAACCGAGTCGGTGGATGGGACTTCGTTGCTTTCTCGAATGTTCCATTCCTCATTGAGGATCGTGGAAATCTGATTCTCGATATCTGTGTCAGTCTTCGCCATCAGATCTCCCACGACGCGTCAGAATGGTAAAGCGTTGTGTAGTTTCCCAGTGCGGCAATTCCGTTAGACGACGTCCAAAAATTCCTGCCGTCCGCGAGGAGACGAGTGCTTTCGTCAAGATCGTCGTAGACGGGTTTCGTGATGTTTGTGTTCCATGTGCGATGTTCGCTCAATCGAGCTGCATCGTTGGGCGCGTCACCAATTGAGATCAGGTCATTGTTGTCTCGAACACCACCACGAACGATGAGCGCTTCGCCTGTATCGATGCCGACACCGTGATTGATTGTGTAGCTCTGAGACACGTCTGTCCATTTGGCCTCGATCGCCGGTTGTATCACGTGATACACCGCCCAGTTGATGCCAAGCGCGGCTCTCACGGCCTTTACGTTCTTGTCCGAGCCCATAAAGATCGCCATAACTCGATCCCCATCAAAGCTGCGAATATTACCGCCGCAGTGTCGAAGGATCCGCGATGCCGAGTTGATGTAAGCGCGAATGATTGTAGCCGATGCCTCTTTCTTCAGAGTGTGCGCGAGCTTGGTTGAACCGGCGAGATCTGCGTAGAGATAGGTCGCATCAACGAGCCGGCCTCCATTCTTCATCACCACGTCTTCGGTCTTTGGAACGACGGTGCCATTTGAGATGTTCCACGCGGCAGCGAAGATGTCGCCTACGGACGTTTCTATAGTCGGGTACAACGAGCACTCCTCACGGGTTGGAGCGCCAGCTTAGCAGGGGCCTCGGACATCGAAGTCGACTCGCAGTAATCGGAGTAGTGCCGCGCGCGCTGACGATGGGGGCGCGAGCTGCGATCCGCGAGCGAAACGAGACGCAATCACCGCAGACTTGCCCGTCCCCGTAGGCCTTGTGATGAGCGCCGCACCGGTGCGAGAGTCGGCCCGCCGAAGATAGCGATCCAGAGTTTTCACCGCTTTGTCCTGGTGACGCCACAAAGCCATGACCACGAGTCCTCTCAAATTTCATCCCGCGTAATACGAGACTGTCCGAAACCGGACTCAATGCCGCGCCCGTAGCCAACATTTCTGATTCTCACATGCCAGTTGACCGACACTCGCCTTGAGCGCTCGATACGGAAGCTCCATGCCAGCATCTCCCGCGCTTCATCCTGCCTGATCGGTCCACCATCGCCGCCCAACGAGCGGTTGCCTCTGCCGGCGATCGACGTTGTCTCCTGTAGCGGAGCAAGGTGCTTTCTCGCGAGTGGCGTTCCCGTCGTACTGCTCCCTCTCTCGGCAGCCGGACGTCGAGTTCTTTCCGCGCGAGGCCGCCTCGTCTGCAAGGAGCGAGACAGCGCTACTCCCAACCCCCTCAACGCTGAGCCTGGACGGTCACGTCCCGAGGGTCCACCGAGCCGTTGCGATTGCGACTCTCACGCACAGGGTTCACGGACGAATGAGTAACGCTCGAGCCTCAACGCCTAGCTGCTCAGCAAGGGCCTCGACCGAGTCCAAGGTGAGGTTGCGCTCTCCGCGTTCGATGCCGGCGAGGTATCGAGTCGACACTCCGAGCTGCTCGGCGAGACCTTCCTGCGACAGCTGACGCGCGAGGCGCAGATCGCGCACTTGTGATCCGAGCACCGTTTTAAGCGTTTCTCCCCTCCAACCAGCCTTAAGCCTTGATCCACCGACGCGCGGGTAACGGTGCGATACCGCGTGTGAAATGGAAATACCCCTCCTGGACTGGGAAAATGGTGATGTCTAACGTCAACATTTCCCACCCAGAAAGGGGCACCTCCGAGGTGCTATTCAATCACACACCCGCCGCCGTGTCCTACTCCTTCGACGACGCCAACCTCACCGCTGCCACTGGGCTCGTCCCGATCATGCGACTAGCCCAGAATGCAGGCCTGTTCGATCTCGCCAACGAGCGTCTGACCGTGACCACCACCGGGGCCGACAAAGGTGCGAACCCGGGCGCGAAACTGGCCACCCTCATCGCGGGAATGGCCGCCGGTGCTGACTCGATCGATGACATGAACATGCTGCGCCACGGCGGCATGAAACATCTCTTCGACCGCGTCTACGCCCCCTCCACTCTGGGGTCGTTCCTGCGCTCGTTCGCCTTCGGTCACGTCAGACAGCTCGACGCCATCAGCACCCGGCTCCTGGCTAATCTCAACCAGCACACTCCGCTCCTGCCCATCGGCACAGAGTCCGGACAGTCATCGATAGTGTTCGTCGACATCGATGACACCGTCATCGACGTTCACTCCGCCAGGAAACAAGGAGCCGGATTCGGCTACCAGGGCAGCCGTGGCCTCAATGCTCTCCTGGCCACCGCCTCGACCAGCGAATCCGGCCAGGTCATCGTTGGTCAGCGTCTGCGGAAAGGCTCGACATCCTCAGCTCGGGGTGCTGACAAGTTCGTCTCCGACGCTCTGGCCGCCACCACCCGAATCAACTCAGCAGGGGCTCCTGTTCTTCTGCGCGCTGATTCCGCGTACTACTCGTCGACGGTGGCCAAAGCCGGCCGGGCTGCCGGGGCCGATGTGTCGGTCACGGTGCGTATGGACAAGAAAGTGAAAGCAGCGATCTCTTCTATTGCTGACGATGCGTGGACTGGAATCGAGTACCCCGATGCGATCTACGACGAAGACTCCGGGATCTGGATCAGCAAGGCTGAAGTCGCTGAAATCCCCTTCACCGCGTTCACCTCGAAGAAGAAATCACTGCAGGTGTCGGGGCGTTTGATCGTGCGCCGAGTCCCGGAACTGAGCGAGAAGAAGCGTGCTGCCGGGCAGGATCCGCTGTTCGACCTGTTCCGGTATCATGCGTTCTTCACCACCCTGGACAAGGATCGTTTCGGCACTGTTCTTGCTGATCAGGTGCACCGGAAACACGCGATCATCGAACAGGTCAATGCGGAGCTCAAAAACGGTGCCCTGGCGCACATGCCGTCGGGGGTGTTCACCGCCAATGCCGCGTGGCTGGCGACCGCGGCGATCACCCATAATCTGTTGCGGACAACCGCCGGACTGATCGGGGGCAGGATGGGCAAGGCTCGGGCGCAAACACTGCGGACCAGGATCATCCAGGTCCCCGCCCGGGTTGCTCACCGAGCCAGGAAACTGATCCTGCATCTGCCCACGGCCTGGCCCTGGGCGGATGAATTCTCCGGTTGTGGCAGACCACGTTGAGTCCACCTGGGACAGTCTCGACCTGACCGTCAAGCCCTTGCTGGGGCGCGAAGTCTGGGGTCATGGAGGAAACCCCTGAAAACTCGAAGTGGAATCAGACCGGTGGGAGGCCGGGACGACACCTCCTACTCACTCATCGCGCTCATGCTCGAATCGGGTCTTGGCCCTTGCCGCCAGGTGGATCGGTGGATCAAGGTTAAGGCTGGTAGTCATGACTTCCAGGAAGGTATCGCTTCCAGTTACTGCTGTCGAAGAGGCTACACACGACACCTCGCGGCGGCTACGAAGCCGACGCGAGGGAGAACGTCACGATGCCGAAATCACGACAGCCCGCTGCGGGCGACCAGGATGTGGCAACTCCACTGTCCAGCGAACACCGCGATCGCTGGCGCTGCTCCTTGAAACGTGGGAATCCATATTCGAGGTGAAGCGCCAGGAGTGGACCGACGAAGGCATCTACCAGCCATACGGAGCCTTCGCCTCCGGCGAACCCTGTCGAGCATGCGGGCGTCGGCTACTGGACGATCTACCCGAGGACAACTGCGAGCGCAAAAACACTGGGACTAACGTCGACAACGCTGCGTTCCGCGGAAAGCACGAGGGCTGCAGCCTCGGGTTCTGGAGCATGGTGGGCTGCAGCTTGGACCATTGCCATCAGTGCTGCCCTCCCCCACCCTTGAGTCCATTCCAAGTCCACACGTTGCAGACACTGTTGCGCCGGCCCACGGCTCACCGTGCCGCGTGGCAGCTGAACCTGACCTGCGGCCACGTGATGTCCGTTATCACCGGAGACAGAGTCAACGCACCGAAGGCGGCGCGGTGTCCGGTGTGCGACACCACGCGCGGTGTCGTGGAGGCTACCCCTGGTGGATCGACGGGCACGGACGTTGCTGACGCGGTCAGCGTCACAGAGGTCTATCGACTACTCACCGACGAGCAGTGGAGAGCGATCAGTAGCATCGTGCACCCCGACGACCATCCTCGTCGAGGACGACCAAGTGCGGACGCTCGCACGGTCGTGAATGCGATCTTGTATCGCGACGCCACGAGCACCCCCTGGCGCGAGCTGCCATCCACATTCGGGGCGCGGAGGACCGCAACAAGGCGGTACCGCCAGTGGATGGCGGACGGGAACTGGGACCAGGTTCTCTGGCTGCTCTCACCGAGCGAAGACGACGGCTTGCTCAGCGCTGACCCGACACCGTGAGCTTCTGGCTGCTGGCCACCGAATATTGAGACAGGCCGATTTATGAGTCAGGAGATCGGTCCGGCAGTACAGCATGCGTGAACCCGAGTCATGCCTCGAAGAGTGTCAGCGTGTGCGCGCGCACCGATCATCCAGCGCAGTCGCGCAATCCACCCAGTCGAGTTTGATGTTCAGGACCGAGCCGCCACACGCCCAAGAACACCCGCAAGTCAGGTTCCTGGCCCGTTCGAAACATTAGATCGGAATGCGAGCCCTGATCTTCGGCGAGAGCTGGTGAACCAAAACCCCTGGTATTACGGGGTTTTTACACGTTGAACCTAAATTCCACCACGTTCCGTAGCCGAATAACCTCTCGACCCACCGCTCCACATCATCCCCGAGCGGCACCCAATGCCGTTGCTCGGTCCAGACCCCGTTTCCATTCTTCGACCTGACGTACTTCTCACGGGGACAGGGGGCGATCAGATGTCAGAAACTGATCGCGCTCGCTCTCCTGCAAGCGCCCGGCGCAACAACTCCACCATCTCCTCATGATGAGTGCGCACATCTGCGTCGTTCCAACTCCCGGTCTCCGCCCGCCGTGCCATCAGCTCGAGCTTCAGGCTCTGCCGGCGAGCATCGTGGTTGTTCGCCTTCTGCGCAGGGAGGTAGTTGCTGAACTTCGAGTTGGTGCTCACAGTGACCAGCGCCAAGTTCCCGAACCAGTCGAGAAGGTGCGGATCCTCCAGGCGGTATGCGAAGGAGGAGTGCTCGATGTCCTCGGTGCCCGGGGAGAAGTGCTCCACGGAGGTGCGGTAGCTGAAGGTGAAGTCCCATTGGTTCATCTCCTCCACCAGCAGGTAGTCCAGGTACGTGAACACGATGCGCGGGATGGCGAAGCCGAGCGCCATCCCATCCGGGCCGGTCTCCTCCTTGTCCGGGTCCGGGGTCACCGCCTCGCGCAGGCGCTCGTGGGCATGGGACTCGAGACAGTGGAGGAAGCCCTGAGCTGTGATCGGCTCATCGTGATCGGTGAGCTCGGTGACGTAGCGAAGTGCATCGGTCATCCAGTGCATCGTGCGCGGGGAGGTGTAGGTGATGCGCAGCGCCGACTGCAGCAGCAGGATCCGTCGGTGCAGGCTGCGCGGGCCGGCACCGGATTCGTCAGCGGCGAAGGTCGAGGGGTACCGGGGAGTGTCCTGCCCGTTGTTGCCGCGACGGGACGATCCTCGCGCGAGCCGGTACAACGACCAGCTGCCAGGTTCCTCGTCCGTGGTGGATTCGTGCCCGGTGGTCAGCGTCGCATCACGCTTGAGAATGAAATGATCGAACAGGTAGCGGATGCGCAGCAGGTCCGTGGTGAACTTGCGCACCCAGTCAATCCGCTCCGGCGGCGGTAGTGAATCGACGCGTGCAGAGAAGCGCTGCACTAGCAGTTTGTCGTCGAGCTGACGATCATCCTCCCGTGCGGAGCCCCTGCCTGCTCCCTCCACCGCGAGAACCTGCAGCAGCAGAGTCGGGAACGTGATCTGCGATGTGAATCGCTCGCCGCCGTCGGCATCTTCCGACTCGGTCCTGACCGTGGTCTGGGAGTAGGCAGTCACCGCATCGTCGAGGGTCAGCGCGGTGGATTCGGGTGTGTTCGAAGCGTCGTCGGCGGCGGGCGAGGCCGCTTCGGAGGTGGTGTCGATGAGTTGTGCACGCAAGCGGGAGAAATCTGCTGTCGGCATCTGGTCCCAGTCGGGGCCGAAGACTTCTGCGCGTTGGGAGGTGTTTCCGGCAGTGGCGCTCATCCCCACGTAGTGCTCCATGTCGGAGCATGCTGTCCAGACGCGGTTCAGCAGGGCGCGATCGAGGGGGTCAGACAGGTATCGGAGGAGTCGCGCCTTGACGATGTCCACGGGACTGAGCTGCGCACCGCGCGTATTCATGATCTCGAAGTACCGATTCAGATCGGTGCTCCGGTCGATCGGCATGCGGACGACGAGGACCCTGGTGAGCAGATAGTCGATCACCTGGGGAGTCTGTAAACGGTCACCGTCGGCCCCGCCGTCCAGTAGCTGTTCGATAATCATCGATGCGCGGAGGATGCCGGAGTCCTCTCGATCCTTCTCATCCTCCGCCGGCTCATCGATCGTATCGGCGACGCCGCGGAGAGCGCGGGTGGCCTTCTCCCGAGCCTCGTAGGTGAGCGGCCGAAGCGGACCGATGCGGTCCTTCAGACCCGGCCGGGAAGAGAGCTTGACCAGCAGGATATACAAGGTGGTCAGGCGCTGCTGTCCGTCGATCACGTCGAGCGGCTCATCGGCCCGTTGCGGAGGGGCGACCACGAGGTTGCCAAGGAAGTAGTCCTTGGCCTCCTCCTGCTCGGCCTCGTCGAAGACGTCGCGGATCAGGCGGTGTATCTGCTCCTCGCCCCAGGTGTAATTGCGCTGGTAGAGGGGAATCGAATAGCTGGGAGCGTCCGGGCTGAAGAGCTGCCCGACGGGGATGGCCTGGACGTCATCCTGAGCGATGGTCTGTGTCATCTCAGCGGGACTCCTTCAGCAGGGTGAGGAGCCGTGCATCCTCCGGGTTGTCAGTCCGCGCCGTGCGCGGGGCGCTCATGTTCTCCAGCTCGATCTCCCGCGGATCGAGACTGTCGCGGATGGCGGAGAACAGGTTCACCTTGTTCAGGCCGTCCATATTGGTGCTGATCCCTCGTGCGTAGTTGTCCGTGGTTCTCCAGCCCAGACGCTCGTACGCCAAGCGGAGGGAGTATGCCCAGCGGAAGAGGTGGCGTCGTACCTGCGGCATATCGGCCTCGGAGTACTTGTTCGTGTAGTACAGGACCGCGGCGACGTACAGCTCCCGGCAGTACCTGAATCGCGCCCCGTCGTGGAAGACCGTGCGATCCGCAGTCGTGAGGCCGGCTGTGTTGGCGTCGGAGAAGAGTTCCTCGTCCAGCCGCTCATACTCCTCGAGCATGAACGCGGCGTAGTCGAAGAAGGACTTACCCGCAGCGACCGGAGCATCGAGCTGGTGCTGGGCCCGCTTGAGATCTCTGCGGGTCACCGAGTCGGCATCAGGATAGGACCACTCCTGCAGGCCGGGAAGCACCGCCTTGGCAGCGCGATGGTATTCGGCCCCCGGCAGGCGGCGAGTGGATCTGCCGACTCCCTTGAAGAGGTCGAGGTCATCGGTGGTATATGCATGCGCTGGCATGTTGCGGCTCCACCAGTGGATGCGGGCCAGGTAGGTGCCGAAGAGCCGGTCCAGCTCGTTCTCGTCGGCCTTCTCCCATTGCTCGACCACGGCGCGCTGCTCGGCAGTGCTGGCATCTGCCATTTCGCGCAGGTGGAAGGCCTTGAGCAGGTCGTGCGGGCGCAGTGATTTGCCTCGGAAGTTCTGCGAGTCGAAGAACTGGAATGCCTCATCCTCGTCATCGGTGACGATCTTCAGAACTTTGGCTTTGGCGTCGAGGAATTCCCGGTACCTGTCGAGGCGCCCCGGAGAACGTTCGAGGTCGGCGACCCGTCGCGAGAGTTCCTGATGGACGTGGTGGATCGGGGTGTCCCCTGATTGGAGATGGGGGATTCTCTGGCCGCGCAGAAGCGCCCGCAGCAGATGGAGGGTCAGGATTCTCTGCTGTCCATCGACCACCTCGAAATGCGACTCCTGGGGACGCCTCAGGAGGATGACGGTGCCCATGATGTACGAATGCTCCGGCCTGCTATCGAGAGCCTCCGCGACATCCGTGAACAGCTGTGCCGCGATGCGTGGGGACCAGGAGTACGGGCGCTGGAAATCCGGTATGCGCAGGTCGGGACCTTGAGTGCCGAGCAGTTCGTCGACGGAGACGAACTGCAGCATCTCGGTGTTGATCGTCATGGTGTCGACGGTAATCGATAGGTAGGACGCTGTACCAGGGGTCGGGATCCGAAATTGCACCGTGCAGTCAGTGCTGGAGTGCATGCAGGAGCATGGTGTGCGGGCAACAACGACAAAACGGTCAAGATCGCAACTGCGATAACACTCCAGAGCTGGATCACTGAGCCCCCTTAGGTTAGACCGGAACTCGACTACACATTAAACCGGAACTCCACCACGTTCCGGACAGCACTACCGTCTCGAATGCTCGGGCTTGACCTTGCTTGACAGGTCGGATAGGATCGCGACAAGCCTTCTGAGATCGCGAGAGCAAGATCAACGAAGGGGGATCACCCCACGTGGGCTGTGTCGAGCAGCGCGTAGTCAGCACCGGGTAGCACCGGGAACCACGTCGAGATTCAGATTTAGACGACCCGGCAGGGAGTGACTTCTCCCGTAAGGCACGGAGGTCCGGAAGGGCCCAGTGGAGCATCGCGCACGGCGACCGGGAAAGTAGCCGGACAACTATTCCCCCCGTCTCCGGACAGATATTTCTGTCTGGAGTTCTCATGGGGTACACCACTCCTCCCAAGTCAAACCTGTCCCACTACATCAGCCTGACTGAGGCTGTCCAGCTCGGGTATGGCGCGTATCAAACGCTTCGTCGATACATCGCCGATGGCAGGCTGCCCGCTGTCAAGGTCGGCGGCCGTGTCAAGGTCCTACGCACTGATCTCGATGCGCTCGCTGTACCGACACGCGCCAGCGGCTTCGAGTCCATCGAGTCCGCCGTCGAGCGGATCGTAGCGTCTGCTCCCCCGTTGTCGGATGAACAGGTCCGCCGTCTGCGCGCTCTCCTTGGCGGTGCCAAGTGAGTACTGCACAGGCATCCGTCGTGGGCGGCGTCCACCGCGAGCCCTGTTATCGCGTGCTTACCCAGCGCCGCAGCCAGTGCGGTTGGGGTGCCAGTGAGGAACATACCGGGAACGATGTGCTGTGGGATATCTCTGCGACTAAGAGTTCTGTGGAGCTTAAGCAGGAACACTCCACCTACGGGCGCGGCGAAGGGCTTGTAGATTCGCCGCGCCTTGCCGCAACCAGCGTGTTCCCGCCGATCCCGCCGCGTGGAGCAGCCGTTCATGGCACCTCACCGTCTGGGGTACAGCGGGGGGAACATCGGGGGTACATCGGTCTGCCTGCGAGCGCCGATGCTCCCCGGCTCCGGGGTGATCGCTATGGCGCGTAAGGCAGCGAACCCGACTCTGGTCATGCTGGTGCAGCAGATCAAGCCCGAGTGCTGGCAGCACTCGACTGATCCGGTGTTCGCCGGCCTGTTGGAGCAGGCGCACGCAGCGAACGGTCGCCCGAAGGATGATCCTTCGCGCGTCGATGCGCTACGTGCGGCTGCCGCGTCGTTCTCGCAGTACTTGGTCGTGCTGCTGGAATCTGTCGGTCTCGTGATCGAAGAGGCTCACTGCATCCTGCACGGTGACGATACTCAGCTGGGCTGGGATGATGCGACCGCTTCGATGGTCGAGGTGCCGAAGTACCTGCACCTGCATCTGCTGTTGAAGTTCAAGAGTCGCGAAACCTCGGCAGCGGTCGAGAAGCTGGCCGCGATTCTGGGAGTCGAGGTCCAGTACGTTGAACTCGACAAGTCGCGCGGCGGTGCGCCTGTCGAGGTCTGCGGCAAGAAGATCACCCAGCAGCACGACAACGGCTTGGCCTATCTCACGCACGTGAAGTACCCCGACAAGTTCCAGTACCCGCCGGAGCAGGTCGCCTCGGTACGGGGCATGGAATATCAGCAGGTGTACCGCGAGCGGTATCCGGCGTGGCGGAAGGGCCGCGCTCATGTCAAGGCGAAGCGGGCGAAGCTGGAGTTCGAGCCGTTCCGGGAGATGGTGCTCCAGGGTGAACTCACGCGTGACCAGATCATGCTCACCGATGAGTACTTCGATATCTATTCACGGCATCAGCGGGAGATCGATGATGCGTTGTCGGCCTACGGGCAGCGCCGTGCTTACCGTGCGGCGGCGAAGCTGCGTGCCGGTGCTTTTTCGACCCAGGTCGTCTTCATCCATGGCGAGGCCGGGGTCGGCAAGACCAGGTTCGCGAACGCGTTCATCCAGGAGGCGATCTCGTGCGCCAAGGGACACGGGGAGCGGTGGCAGGTCTACCGTGCCGCGACAACAAACCCGCTCGATGACTGGCGGGGCGAGGAGATCATGCTGCTTGATGATCTGCGGGCCTCGGCTATGGATGCCAACGACTGGCTACTTCTGCTCGATCCGCACAATGCCTCGCCTGCTCGGGCGCGGTACAAGAACAAGGGTGAGGTCGCTCCCAGGCTCATCGTGATCACTGCGACCATCGAGCCGGTCGAGTTCTTCTTTTTTGCCCGTCAGAAGGGCAATGTCGATGAAGCGCTCGATCAGTTCATCCGCCGCTTGCAGTCGGTGGTGCGGGTCTTCCGGGAGGATGACATTCTCCGGTACCTGGTGCAGCCCGTAGTCAAGGGCGATCCGTACAAGCGCGCCATCTCAACGAAGCAGGCAAGTGGCTACACCAGCTTCGAGGTGTTGTCGCTGAGCTACGGCCCGGCAGGCGGTGGCGCTCACGACGCTGGCGCTGCTGTCGACGAGTTGCTGGATGGGCTCGCCGAGCACAGCCGTGACGTGCCGTTGGCGCTCACCACCGGGGGTACGGCATGAGTGCGGTCGCCGCGACCTTGCAGTCGATTCGTCGTCGCCCAGGTGGGGCGACGGCGGATCGCTGCATCGAGGTCCGTCAGGACCGAGGCCCCCGGAGGGCCCCAGGAACTTCGACTCGCGAAGCGACGGTCGAAGTGTATGGGGCTACACCTTCCGGATCGGAGGTTGCCGCAGAGGCTCCACACACGGGCGCAGGGTCCCGGGTGTGGAGGAGCGGGGACCTCCGATCTGGAAGGCCCCTCGGGAGAGCCGCCGGGGGCTCCGGGGAAGCAGCGTCAACAGGCGGTGCTTCCCTGGAACAGGTCGAGAGGAGATCAGCATGAGTTACACGATGACGTATGACGCGAGCCACAAGGTGGGTCGCGCGGGAGGGCATGTGCAGGGTTTCATGCGACACATCGCACGGGAGGCCGATGAGGCTGCCGGGTACTCGTTCAAGCACGCGAACACGAACATCGATACGAGTAGAACACACCTGAATATGTCGTTCGTCAACGATCGCGGTGGCAGCTACCGGTCGGTGCAGTCGGTCGATGGCGACCCTCCGTCCAACGAGTTGGAGGAGTACCTGAACACGCGGCTCGCCACCGTACACAAGTCTCTGCGCAAGGATGCAGTGGTTATGCGCGGGATCGTGCTGCAGCTCGATCCATCGTGGTTCGAAGATCACTGTCCTGAGTGGAGGAACGAGGGTCTGAACGAGGAGGCTGGCCGCCTCACGATCGCTGCGCTCAACTGGGCAAGTGCCGAGTTCGGACAGGCCAATGTCGTAGGTGGCTCGATCCACCTCGATGAGCACTCACCGCAGCTGCAGGTCATGATCACGCCGGTGACCCAGGATGGTCGTTTGTCGCAGAAGGACTTCTTCAAGGGTCCGGGCGATCTCAAGCGTCAGCATCGTGAGCTTCGTGCCCACATGGAGAAGATCGGGTATGAAGTCGAGCATGCCGTGACCGAGCGCTCGACCGAGCATCTGTCGAGTAGTGAGTTTCAGGCTCGCGCGGTGCGCACCAAGCGCACCGCGGAGAAGGCTGCCGCGCATCTGGCCGACACAGAACGCAACAGCAAGAAGGCGTGGGAAGACTGCCAGGCTGCCAAGACCGAACGCGATGCCCTCCAGGCTGAGCGGGCCGATCTCCCGAAGCTGCGCAGCAAGGCGAAGACGGATGGGTACGCCGAAGGTCGTGAATTGGCCGAGCGTGATACTGCACAGGCTCGTCACGCAGCTGAACAGACTCGCATGGATGCTGAAGAGGCGAGGGCCGCTGCGAGGGCACGGGAAGTGCATCTGCACGCGCTGCACGATGAGATTGAGCGCGAACTGCGGGAGGCTGGGCCTCCGCCATCCCACCCGAGCTACGAGGACGTGCGCAAGGATCTTCTCGCTGCGCAGTCGGCAGTAATGACACGCTTCCTCAAGGGGACGAAGTTCAAGGACGGCACGACGCTGTTTGATCGGTTCGAGCAGCACGCAAAGAGCGAGTTCAAGAAGCATCAGCGGCGCACGACTGACGGGCTCGGAACGTACCGGGGCCCGAGCTTCGAGAAGTGGAAGGAGCGCACTGTCGCTGCACAGTCGCGCCTCATCCGAGACCTGGCGACCGAGATCAGCACAGAGGAGCCGGAGCAGGATGCGGGCCACCAGTTTGGTGGGCAGGCATAGCTTTGGAAACGCAGAACCCCGCAGCCATCAAGCTGCTGGGTTCTGCGTCGAGTGAGGAGCGGTCAGCTCGCGATCCAGTTGTCGTTGGCGTCGCGCATGTAGTCCTTGACCTCACCTGCCACCCCGATGGTGCCGTCGGCCATCACCGACAGCTGGACGGTCGCGGTGGTGTCGCTCTTTCCGTCGGCGTCAACCAAGGGTAGCTCCAACTCAATCGCGTTGTCCGGGTCGGTCGCGGAGGCGGCGCAGTCGCCTACCACGGTGAGGGTCGAGAAGTCAGCGGCAATGTACGTGCCCGCCTCGGGTGCGGACTCGTCGAAGTCGGATAGCGCGTTGGGTTCCTTGCTGGAAGTGAGTCCCAGCGCCTTGGCGATGATCCCCGCGTTCGTCGACTCGCCTTCACTGCCGCCGCTGAGGTAGCCATCCACCACTTCTTGGCCGGTCGCACCGTCGGTGTAGAAGGTGCCCTGGATCCCGGCGAACATCTCGATTCGGTCTCCGATTTGCTGGGCCGTGAGACCGCGCTCTTCGCCGTCGGCGATGAGCCCATCGACCTCGGCGACAATCTCTTCGATCGAAGATGCTTCGGAGCGTTCCAGAAGTGCGTCCTCCGCCTGCGACCGCTGACCGGCGTCTGATCCTGCCGACACGAGGCCATCGGGCTGACCGTCCATGTACGTGATCGCCAAGTCAGCCGCGCAGACCTGCGCGCCGCCAAGGTCGTGGCCGGTCACAACGATCTGGTCAATGACGAGATTGTTAGCGTCTGCGCCCATGACCTCTCGGAGGTCGTCGGGTGTGCGGACGGTCACTTCGTTCGACGGCTCGATGCCGTTGGTCTGAAACTCGTAGACGCTGGCAGCGGTGTCACCCCCGGTCTCGTTGTCAGGCGTCTCCGCCGGGTCGGAGCCGCATCCCACAAGGGTGAGGCCGAGGATCGCCGCGGCGATCATTGCCGCTGGTCGGTGCAGTGTTCTCTTCATCGTTCGCTTGCGCGGGTAGGCGCGTTCCTCTCTGTGCACATGTCCTGGTCTAGCCACTAATCCTAGTGGAAGCGATGAGTACCTGGTACTCTTCGCTTCCTTCTTTGAGGCTTGAAGGGTGAAGGAATCCCTCAAACACCGCCTGGGCCGGAACCTCCGCGCCCTGCGCGTGTCGAGAGGGCTTACCCAAGAGAAGCTGGCTGAAGATCTCGATGTGACGCCGCGCTATCTCGCGGGCATCGAACGGGGCGAGCGCAACCTCACGCTCGACTCGATCGACGCTCTTGCCGAGGCCCTTCGTGTGGACAGCGTCGCGTTGCTCACGGTCGGCGTCGACGCCTCGACCACGACTCAGCGCTTATAGCGACGGCGGGCAGCAGCGGGACTGATGCTGAGGGCATCAGCGACAGTTGCCCAGGAGATGCCCTCGTATGTGGCGACCTGGTGAGCGTGCATGGCGATCTCGTACTCCACCGCTTCGCGCAGTGCGGCGAGGTCCCGCAGCTCTGCTTCGGCGCGAGTCATCTCGGGGTTGCCCACCCACCACCGGAATGCGTGGATGTGGTCACGGGCATTGCTCTCTGCGGACATCTTCATTCCTCCTCTTGAGTGCTGACCGGCTTCACGGGGACCTCCGCCACGGAGACCGGGCCGTGGGTAGGGCAGGTGTGGACGCGCCACATTCCTCGGTCGGGTACGACGACATAAGCGCGGTCCGTGAACTCGGGTGGCGAGCATTCGAAGCACAGGCAGAGCGTCAGTTCGTTGTCCGACATCACAGGCTCCGGAAGACGTAGGCGCCGTGGGAGCCGTCGTCCATGACCGCGTAGTCGTATATGAGGTCGCGGGTCCATGCCTCCCAGTCGAAGTAGCGGGCTACCTCCTCGGGCACGTCGGCCAGCAGGCCGCTGTCTTCGACGAGTTGCTCGGCGTACTCGCGAAATGATGACCATTCCCCGCAGTAACGTTCTTCAAAGTCGCTGATGCTCGGCAGCCCGTCCCCGTCTTCGATGTAGTCGCCGGACAGGACCCAGGCATTGAGAGCGGGCCTCTCACGTTCAGGCACGTCTTCGAGGGTGCGGGCCAGCTCGGCGGCGTCACGAGGTGAGCACTCCGCTGTGATGGGTAGGTTCTCATGATCGAGGCACCAGAGTTCTTCGTGGGTACCAGGGTCGATTGCGCGTCCGTGCAGCTGCGATGTCGTGATCTCATCTGCATCAGTTGCGTTGTGCCAGTCACCAACGAGATTCCCTTCGTTGTAGCACTGGAGGCAGCCGATCCAAACGCGGGGTGTAGTGTCGAAGCTCCTTGTCATAGCGGTCTCCTCTGTGTCGAGGAGAGCGGTGGCGCGACTGGCAGTCAGGCTCTAGTGAAATGACGCGCTTATGCCGCGTCAGCCGCTCTCGGGAGACCTCCCGGGTCCGCTTCGCGGACCGCGGCCTACTTCGACACGATCTCGACCGATGCTGGATCGAACCCTTTGCGCCCTCTGGGCTGTGGAAACACCGTGACAGTAACCAGCGCGTCGATCACTTGACGTCGGATCTCAAGCGATGCGCCTCTGAACGCGCCTGGCGGGTCATCGGTGTCGAGGATTGGTCGCAGCACACCAGCGCGTCCCCGCAGTGCCTTTTGGGCCTCCAGCTCCTGTATGCGCTCCTCGGCGGCGTCGCGCACGCGCTTGAGGTCGCGCCCCTCGATGATCTCCTCGTCGTAGTCGTGCTGCGCACGACTGATCCTGGCTCGTTGGTCGCTGATCGCAGCGTCGAGGGCCTCGGTCTGTGAGCTGTCCTTGGGCTTGAGGATCTTCTCCGCCGCGTCATCCATGGCGAGACGGGCGCTGATTGCCTTCGTGACGTACTCGTCTATGGCGGGACCAGAGCGGACCAAGTGACCTGGGCACGTGTACCCGCGTGGTGCGCCTGTGACTTTCTTGCCGCAGACCTCTCCAGTCACAGAGACGACGACACCACAGCGGTACAGTCCACTCCCGAGGCGCTTGCGTTTGGTTGCACCACTGGTGTTGGTCACGCGCTTCTTGTCGTCGAGAATCTCCTGGACCTTCCACCAGGTTTCGTCATCGACGATCCGCTCCCACTGGCCCCGGATCGGCTCTCCGGCGTCGTCGCGGAGGATTTGTGCCTTCCACATCCGGCGACGCTTCCCGTCCGCCTGGGCGAACTTCGGCGTGTAAGTGCTCAGCGCCGCATAACGCGGGTTGCGCAGGATGCCGAGCACGGTCGAAGGCGACCACGGACCGTCTTCGACGATCGGTCGGGGGTCGAGGCCCTGCTCCTCGCGGGCGGCGGCGCGCTCGACGCTGACTGTGTGCGTGTGCTTGGGAAGGGCAGAGAGCCCTTTGATCTTCTCGGTACCACTGAGCGCCCGGGCGAGCGAGCGTAGCGACTCAGGGTTTTCGATCCTCGAGAACAGGGCATAGATCGCTTTCACGACCACGGCTTCATCAGGCATCACACTGCCGTCGACGGCATAACCAAGCGGACGCATGCCCTTCGGGGCACGCCCCTGCATAGCGCGCTGTCTCTGCGCCGCAGACTGACGGGCGCTCTTGCGCTCCATCTCGGCGCGCGCCACGGCGGCCTTGATGCGTGCGTACATGCGACCGCCGTCGGTGGAGAGGTCCGCGTCGCCGTTGGCCGTTACGAGGGCGAGGCCGCGAAGCTCGGCGGCGTCGATCCAGTCCTCCAGCTGCCGCGGCTGCCGGGTGAGCCTGTCGAGGTCGTAGCAGATGATGGCGTCGAACCGTCCGACCAGGTAGTCGGCGACCATGCGGTCGTAGTCCGGACGGATCGCGGACCGGTCGGTAGCGCTCTTCGACTGGTCCACATAGGTCTCGACGATCTCCCAGCGCCGGAACCGAGCGAGGTTCTCACAATCCTCGCGCTGGCGTTCGATGGCGAGCCCATCCATCTCGCGGTCCTGAGAGATACGGAGGTAGATGGCTGCCTTGCGGGGTGCGCTGCTCATACGTGCACCATAACAGCATCACGTAAGCAGTGTTCGGGACACAGGAATATGCGCTCCCCTCCTACAATCTCGGAAGGATCACGCCGTTGGGCTGCAGGCGTGGCAATACTACTTTCGGCGGCGTCACCATAAGAAGTCAGCGGTCCATGAACGGCCAGACCGGCCAGAATTGGCTCGCGGGTGGCACACGGCCGGCGCAGGCATGCTCGGGGCCCGTTGACTAGCCGAACTCGTGCCTGCTGAGTGGGGCTTATGAAGCCTCTACGCTCGCCAACATTGAACTCTCAAGCCGGTCTATTGCGTTGGCCTCCAACCGGTTAGCCTCGGCGAAGTCCTTCCAGCACTGGTACGCAGCGTCTCCACGGACTTCATCGATCGGCGGGAGGATCACGTCGTCCAGGTCGCCCGGGTAAACGGCGTCGACCACTGAGCCGCACGATTGCGCCTTCACCTGAGCCTGTACCTGCCAGCTGGCGAAACACAGGTAGAGCCAGCCCGGGTTCACCCCGGCACGTGGGCGAACGCGCATTACGTGGGTTGTTGGCTAGCCGAGGTGCCCCAAACGCACTTACCCGTGATCGTGCGCGTGTGCGCGGTCTTATTCTACCCCTGAGGGTCAGCTCTATGCCTGCTTCTTCTCCTGAACCCGGTAGACGACGTAGCCGATTGTCCAGCCAACGATGCCGAACAGTAAAAACACACTGATGGCCACTGGCAGAGTGAACCATTCGCTGAAGAGAAGTAGCGGAAATACGGTTGCGAGCATCGCAAGAAAATGTACGAGTGAGCGTTTCGTGAGAGACCACGAGTTGATATCGTAAATCGGTATCGCAGCAATGGTGACCGCCGCAATAAGCCCCGCAACCAACGTGCTCTTCGATTGGGCGGCATCCTCGATGAAGAATGAGATTGCCACCATGACTGTGCCCGTTATTACGCCTGAAATAGCGAACGGCCGCGTTTGTCTCATACCTGTGATTCTAGCCGCGGCCTGCCCGTGAATGAAGCCGCCCACCGGCTGCACAGAAGGGAGCGTCGTCGGAGCTAATCCAGGCATGCTACTTCTTACCTCCAGATGTAAGTCCTGTCCTAAACTCGACCACGTCCCCGTCGACCATGATGTAGTCCTTGCCTTCCATCCGGACCTTGCCGGCGGACTTCGCGGCAGCCATCGAACCGTTCGCATCGAGATCATCGAAGGACACGATCTCGGCCTTGATGAAGCCCTTCTGGAAGTCGGTATGGATGACTCCGGCCGCCTCGGGGGCGGTGGCTCCCTTCGGAATCGTCCACGCACGGGATTCCTTGGGCCCGGCCGTCAGATAGGTCTGCAGACCCAGGGTATCGAAGCCGACTCGGGCGAGCTGATCGAGACCGCTCTCCTCCTGACCCGTCGATTCGAGCATCTCGCGGGCCTCTTCCTCGTCGAGTTCGGCGAGTTCGGACTCGAACTTCGCGTCGAGGAAGATCGCCTCGACGGGAGCCACTAGTGCCCGCATCTCGTTCTTCTTATCCTCGTCTGCGAGCACCTCGTCGTCGACATTGAACACGTAGAGGAAGGGCTTGACCGTCATCAGCTGCAACTCGCGCAGCGCACTGACATCGAAGTTCTCGGCCTGCATCGCCTGGTAGAGCGTCCGCCCGCCTTCGAGGATCTCGGTGGCGGCATCGATCGCGGTCAGCTGCTCGGCAGGAGCGCGCTTGCCCTTGACTTCCTTCTCGATCCGCGGCCGTGCCTTCTCGAGAGTCTGCAGGTCAGCGAGGATGAGCTCGGTATTGATCGTATCGATGTCATCGGCTGGGCTGATCTTGCCGTCGACGTGGACGACATCGTCGTCGACGAATCCACGGATCACCTGGCAGATGGCATCGGCCTCGCGGATATTGGCGAGGAACTGGTTGCCCAGGCCTTCCCCTTCGGAGGCGCCGCGCACGATTCCGGCGATGTCGACGAAGTCGACGGTGGCATTGAGGATGCGTTCGGAGGAGAAGATCTCCGCCAGTCGCGTGAGTCGCTCGTCCGGCAGAGGGACTACGCCCACGTTCGGCTCGATCGTCGCGAACGGGTAGTTCGCCGCGAGAACTTGGTTCTTGGTCAGTGCGTTAAACATGGTCGACTTGCCGACATTGGGCAGTCCCACGATTCCAATAGTCAAAGCCACGGTATCCAAGTCTAGCCGTCGCCGAGGTGGTCCTCGAATTCTCGTGTCAGTGCCCTCTGTCACCCTGGGACCATGAATGCTTTCCCCGCTGCCGCAGTCATCATCGGCTTCATCGTGGCGATCGTCCTCGCCACCGCCCTCGGATTCCTCCTCGGGCGCAGCCTCACGCGGTCCCGTTACCTCGAAAGACTCGCCCGCGCGGAAACCACGTCCCGTATCCTGTCTCAGCGCACAGAAGACCTCGAGGCCGATGCGCAGATGGCCGGTGAGATCACTGCGGCCATCGGACCGTTGGCCGCGAGTGTGAAGAACCTGCAGGAGAACCTGCACACCCAGGACCGCACTCAGATCGAACAGATCACCCGACTGAACTCCCAGATCGGGCACCTCAGCCAACAGAACCTCCGCCTCCAGGAATCCACCGGGTCCCTGGCCAACGCACTGAACTCGACGACGCACCGCGGAGACTGGGGCGAGGTCCAGCTCAAACGCATCGTCGAATATGCCGGCCTCCTCCCCCACGTCGACTTCGACACGCAGGTCAGTGCCGACCGGGACGGTAAGCGCCACCGCCCCGATATGGTCGTCCATCTGCCCGGCGACGGCACGATCGTCATCGATGCGAAGACCCCGCTGTCGGCACGGATGAACGGGGACTCCGCCGAGGCGCCCGGCTCGGGTACAGATGGCCAGGATCATGCCCGTGCGCTGCTGCGCCACGTCGATGCTCTGGCGTCGAAGGAGTATTGGAAGGCGTTCGACTCCTCCCCTGACTTCGTCGTCTGCTTCGTCCCCACCGACGGGCTGCTCTCGGCCGCTGCGGCGAGCTACCCGAAGATGATCGACCATGCGCTGGGCAAGAACGTCGTCCTCGCCTCACCGGCGACTCTGCTGGTGCTGCTGAAGACCGTGGCACTCAACTGGCGGCAGGCCGATATGTCCACCTCGGCGGCCGAAGTGCTGCGGCTGGGCACGGAACTCTACGAACGCGTCGGCACGCTGGTGTCTCATGTGTCTCGGATGGGTGCCAGTCTGGATCGGTCGGTCGAGGACTACAACCGGTTCGTCTCGTCCTTGGAGTCCCGGTTCCTCGTCACCGCGAGGAAGTTGCCGTCGACCGGCATCGTCGCCGATGAGCTCGATGCCGTGGCCGAACTCGATACTCGCGCTCGGGGCGTCAGCGCCGAGGAGCTCAGTCGGCCGCGAGCCATGGACTTCGATGATCGCGGTCCGACTCATCTGCGTGATCGGCAGACGGGGACGGACTGAGGGTCGTCAGCCGAGTTTGCGCAGTTCCTTCGGCAGGGAGAAGATGAGGTCCTCTTCGGCGGTGACGACTTCTTCGACCGTGTCGAAACCGTAGTCAGCCAGCAAGTGCAACACGTCTTGGACGAGGTTCTCGGGAACGCTCGCCCCGGAGGTGACTCCGACGGTGACGACGTCGTGGAACCAGGTCTCGTCGATCTCACGAGCAAAATCGACACGGTGAGCTGCCTTCGCCCCATGTTCGAGGGCAACCTCGACGAGGCGGACGGAGTTCGAGGAGTTCGCCGACCCGACGACGATGACCAGATCCGCTTCGGGCCCGATCTTCCTCACTGCAACCTGTCGGTTCTGTGTGGCGTAGCAGATGTCATCGCTGGGTGGGTTCTGCAGATGCGGAAAGCGCTCACGCAGGATCTCGACGGTCTCCATCGTCTCGTCCACGCTCAATGTCGTCTGGGAGATCCACACCAGCTTCTCGGCGTCAGGCACCTCGATGGTGCGCGCCTCCTCGGGGCTCTGTACCAGAGTGATGTGGTCCGGGGCCTCTCCCATGGTCCCTTCGACCTCTTCGTGTCCGGCATGGCCGACGAGGAGAATGCGGAAGCCGTCCCGGGCGAACCGGATGGCCTCCTTGTGGACTTTGGTCACCAACGGGCAGGTCGCATCGATCGTCGACAGCGAACGTTCAGCCGCCTCGGCATGGACGGCCGGTGAGACTCCATGGGCGGAGAACACGACTCGAGCGCCTTCCGGGACCTCAGCGGTGTCATCGACGAAGACGGCTCCGCGTTCGGACAGGGTCTCGACGACGTGGCGATTGTGCACGATCTCCTTGCGGACGTAGATCGGTGCACCATAATGCTCGAGCGCGCGTTCGACGGCGATGACGGCCCGGTCGACACCGGCACAGTAGCCGCGCGGCGCGGCCAGCAGCACTCTCTTGTCAGCATTGACCGGAGTGCGGATCTCGCCTGGTGTCAGACGCCGGCGCGGAATGGTCGGGGCAGGTACTGAAACGACAGTCACCCGTTCAGTCTAAGCCGGAGGCCTCTACGGCGGCCAGGAATGGGCTGTGTCAGAGCTGTTCGTTAGGCTGGGGATTCGGAAGGGGACTTAGATGGCGCAAAGAATTTCCGGCACGCCCGGCACGCTCGGCGAATCCGTCGAGCCGAAGGAGCTCGCCGCCACCGCAGCAGAGACCACGGCGGAGAATCCGTGGCCGCTGAGTCTGCTGTCGTCGAAGATGAAGTCCTATATCGATCGCATGTCGAGCGTGTGGATCGAAGGGCAGGTCGTCGAGCTCAATCATCGCGGCAAGGCCAGCTACCTGACTCTGCGTGACACCGACGTCGAGATGTCCCTGCCGGTCCAGGTCTGGAAGAACGTACTCGACCGCACCGGGGCGCCTCTGACCGAGGGCAGCCATGTCGTCGCCAACCTCAAAGCCGACTTCTGGACGAAGACCGGTCGACTGACGATGCGAGCCAACGACATCCGTGCCGTCGGACTCGGCGAACTCCTCGCCCGCCTCGAACGACTGAAGAAGCAGTTGGGTGCCGAAGGGCTCTTCGACCCCAGTCGGAAGCTGCGCCTGCCGTTCCTGCCGAACCGGATCGGTCTGATCACCGGACGGGATTCTGATGCGCAGAAAGACGTCATCCGCAACGTGCACCTGCGCTGGCCTGCCGCCGAATTCGAAGTCCGCAACTGTGCGGTTCAGGGCCCGGACGCCGTCCCCGGCGTGATGAAGAACCTCGCTGAACTCGACGCGGACCCGCAGATCGATGTCATCGTCATCGCCCGCGGCGGCGGCAGCATGGAAGACCTCCTGCCGTTCTCCAACGAAGCGCTCGTCCGCGCTGTGTCTGCAGCCCAGACACCGGTGGTCTCGGCGATCGGACACGAAGCCGACCGGCCGATCCTCGATGAGGTCGCAGACTTGCGGGCATCGACGCCCACGGATGCGGCAAAGAGGATCGTGCCGGATGTCGCCGAAGAAGGCATGAATCTGCTGCGCGCCCGAGCCGAGCTCGAGGCCGCTGTCAATCGCATTCTCGACCGCGAACAGGAGATGCTCACCGCCGTGCGTTCGCGCCCGGTGCTCGCCGAACCGCAGACGATGATCACCGCTCACGAGAACGAACTGGCGATGATCCGCCGTCGCAGCCTGCAGGCGACGAACGCATCGGTCGTCCAGGCCCAGAACGAGATCCAGCACCTCCGTTCCCAGGCCCAGTCCCTCTCTCCCCTGCGGACGCTGGAGCGCGGATACGCCGTGGTTCAGACCGACGAGGGACAGGCCGTCCGCAATGCCGACGAGGTCACGACCGGCGACACCGTCCACGTCCGGGTCGCCCATGGTCGATTCGATGCCGCGATCACCGACGTCTCACCGGAAACGGACGATTCGACGACCGACGGATGACCACAGCTCCACACTCCGCCCACATTCCACTCACTCTGCGAAGGAGACACCGATGACCGAACCGACCACCCAACAGGATCAGCCCGATATCAGCACCCTCAGCTACGAGCAGGCACGCGAAGAACTCGTCATGACAGTCAAACGTCTGGAGACCGGCAATCTGCCGCTCGAAGAGTCGCTGCAGCTGTGGGAACGAGGCGAGGCTCTGGCCGACCGGTGCCAATCATGGCTCAATGGGGCACGCGAACGCCTCGACAAGGCTCGTGAGGAGACTTCGGACGACGCCGAGTAGAACTCCGAGTCCGCCGGAGTCACTTCAGTTGGGCGGCCACCTGATCGGCGAAGCTGTTGATGGTGTCCGGTGCAGCGGTGGCACTCATGACGATATGCATGTCGCCCTTGTGCGTGACCCAGTATTCCTTCGCCTCTTCGGTGCGGTAGATCTGGAAGTCGGCGCCGCCGACAGTCACCTTCTCGGCGGCGACAGCCTCATCGGTCTTCCGCTTCGCCCAGTTCTCACTCGCTTCGGCCTGTTCGATGCTCACCCACTGGTCCTCGGGACCGATGAACGACATGTACCACGAGGTGTATTCCGAGTCGCCCACACGATCGAGGCTGGCCTCATTCGAGGTCCACCCACGCGGGATCTGCGGAACGATCAGGTCGAAGTCGGCATTGCCCTGCGACTGCTCGGCGATTCCCTGATAGTCGACGACACGCTCGGAATCCACTTCCGGCTGCGGGGCGAGGAACAGGATCCCGATGGCGACGGCCAGACAGGCGAGGATCGCGATGACCATATTCACCCAGTTCGAGTTCTTGCGCAGGAAGCGCATCTCTTCACGGGACCCCGGCAACATCACTCCGGACTCGTCAGCCATGGACTCTCCCTTGGGACTCTGCGTCGACTCGTCGACGACTGTTCGAGTACCCGTCTCGTCAGCAGCATTTCGGACATTCACACCGCCATTGTCCTCGGCTCGCGCGCGAAGGGCCAATTCCAGCTCAATCGCGTGACTGCGGCCACAAGCGGACACCGCTGTCGCGACCCGGATCACAGGGGTGGCACAATTGGAAGCATGAGTGACTCCAAAGAGCCTGTTGACGTGAAATCTCACCAAGACCGAGGACGAGTTGATGAGGAGGCTCCACCTGTCGCAGTGACCGACTCATGGTCACAGAAGGCTCAGGTCGAGTCGGACGCACCCGACCGCAACTTGGCCCTGGAACTCGTCCGAGTCACCGAGGCTGCCGCCATCGCCGCCGCACCCTGGGTCGGCCGCGGAGACAAGAACGCCGCCGACGGAGCAGCCGTGGCCGCGATGCGCAACGTCATCTCCACCGTCCGCATGGCCGGAACCGTCGTCATCGGCGAAGGCGAGAAGGACGAAGCTCCGATGCTCTTCAACGGCGAGCAGGTCGGCGACGGCGGCGGACCGCACTGCGATGTCGCCGTCGATCCGATCGACGGCACCCGCTTGACCGCGTTGGGCATGCCCAACGCGATCTCGGTCATGGCCGTGACCGAAGACGGTGCGATGTATGACCCTTCAGCCGTGTTCTACATGGAGAAGCTCGTCACCGGCCCCGATGCCGCCGACGCCGTCGATCTGCGTCTGCCGATCGCCGAGAACATCCGTCGCGTCGCCAAGGCGAAGGGAACGAAGGATCCCGCCTCGGTGACGGTGATGATCCTCGACCGCCCCCGCCACCAGCAGATGATCGATGAGATCCGCGCCGCCGGTGCCCGCATCCAGCTCATCACCGATGGCGACGTCGCCGGAGCCATCGCCGCCTGCCGTCCCGGAACCGGCGTCGACATGCTCATGGGCATCGGCGGCACCCCGGAAGGCATCATCACCGCCTGCGCCATCAAGGCGCTCGGCGGAGTCATCCAGGGCCGTCTGTGGCCGCAGGACGACACCGAACGCGAAGCCGCCGCCAAGGCCGGCCTCGACGTCAACCAGGTGCTCAACACCGATGACCTCGTCACCGGAGACAACAGCTACTTCGTCGCCACCGGCATCACCAACGGCGATCTGCTCGACGGAGTGAAGTTCCAAGGCGGACACGTCACCACGCACTCATTGGTGATGCGGTCAAAGTCGGGGACCGTCCGTCAGGTCTTCGCCGAACACCAGGCCGCGAAGACCCACTCCTACGTGGAGGCCGCAGAGGAAGCCGCACGCCGCGGACTGGTCTGACCTCACAACGCACCCGGTCCCGGGCGCGTTGCACACAACTCGGAAGCAGGTGCGAAAGTAATGCCCAACCAGGCGTGGAAACGACTCCTCGAGGGAAATCAGCGATTCGTCGACGACGTCCCTCGGCATCCCAACCAGGACACTGCACGGCGCGAGTCTCTGTCGGACAGCCAGACCCCGTTCGTCACGCTCTTCGGCTGCTCGGATTCCCGAGTCGCCGCTGAGATGATCTTCGATGTCGGCCTCGGCGACATGTTCGTCGTCCGCAATGCCGGACAGGTCGTCGACCCGGTCACCTTGGGGTCGCTCGAATACGGCGTCGAAATGCTCGGCACTCCCCTGCTCGTCGTGCTCGGACACGACAGCTGCGGGGCCGTGACGGCGGCCTACAACGCCTACGACTCGGGTGAGACTCCTCCCGGGTTCATCTCCGACGTCGTCGCCCGCATCCTGCCGACGGTGGCCCGGGCCCGCAAGAACGGACGGACCACGATCAACGAGACCGTCGGTCAGAACACCATGGACACCGTCGACAAGATCATGCAGCTGTCGACGATCATCAAAACCGCAGTCGATGACGGCCGACTCATCATCGTCGGACTCACCTACCAGCTCCACGACGGGCACACCACGGTCGTCGCCCAGTACGGAGGCGACGAGGCCGCGGTCTCCACCTACGCTTCTTGAGCGACCAGCCGCCTCGGTGGTCAGCCGTGCAGGCTCTCAACGACCCTGAACTCCGCAATCATTTCCCCGGCACCCAACGGAAAGGACAACAATGACCGAAGAATTCCGCATCGAACACGACACCATGGGTGAGGTCAAAGTCCCCAAGGACGCCCTCTACAGCGCACAGACCCAGCGTGCCGTCGAGAACTTCCCGATCTCGGGCAAAACCCTCGAATCCGCTCACATCGCCGCGCTGGCACAGGTGAAGAAGGCCGCCGCGAAGGCCAATGCCGAACTCGGCGTGCTCGACGAAGCCCGTGCCACAGCCATCCAGAACGCCGCCGATCAGGTCATCTCCGGCGAGTTCGACGCCCACTTCCCCATCGACGTGTTCCAGACCGGTTCGGGAACCTCATCGAACATGAACACCAACGAGGTCCTGGCCTCGCTGGCGACCAAGGCCCTCGAAGCCGACGGAATCAACGTCCACCCGAACGACCACGTCAACGCCTCGCAGTCGTCGAACGATGTCTTCCCCACCTCGGTCCACCTGGCCGTGACCAAGGCCCTGGTCAACACCCTCATCCCGGCCATGGACACCCTGGCGACCTCCCTGGAGAAGAAGGCGGAGGACTTCTCCTCCATCGTCAAGTCCGGCCGCACCCACCTCATGGATGCCACCCCGGTGACGCTCGGTCAGGAGTTCGGCGGCTACGCCGCACAGGTCCGTTACGGAATCGAGCGCATCGAGGCGTCCCTGCCCCGCGTGGCAGAGGTCCCGCAGGGCGGAACCGCTGTGGGCACCGGCATCAACACCCCCGACGGCTTCTCCTCCCGTGTGGTCGAGATCCTCGCCGAGGAGACCGGACTGCCGATCACCGAGGCACGCAACCACTTCGAGGCGCAGGCCAACCGCGACGGACTCATCGAAGCCTCCGGTCAGCTGCGGACCATCGCCTACGGCTACATGAAGATCTGCAACGACCTGCGCTGGATGGGTTCGGGACCGAACACCGGTCTCGGCGAGATCGCCATCCCCGATCTCCAGCCCGGTTCGTCGATCATGCCCGGCAAGGTCAACCCGGTCATCTGCGAGGCCACCATTCAGGTCGCCGCTCAGGTCATCGGCAACGATGCCGCAGTCTCGCTGTCGTCGACCAACGGCGCCTTCGAGCTCAACGTCGGAATCCCCGTCATGGCGTCGAACCTGCTCGAGTCGATCCGCCTGCTCGCGAACGCCTCGACCGTCATGGCCGAGAAGATGATCGACGGGCTCACCGCCAATGAGGAGCGTGCCCGCTTCCTCGCCGAGGCGAGCCCCTCCATCGTCACTCCGCTGAACAAGGTCATCGGCTACGAAGCCGCGGCGAAGATCGCCAAGCACGCCGTGAAGAACAAGATGACGGTCAAGGAAGCGACGATCGCTCTCGGCTTCGTCGAGAACGGCTCCATCACCGAGGCCGACCTCGACAAGGCCCTCGATGTCACCACGATGATCGGCAACTACAAGTAAGCCGCCGATCTGACTGATCAGAACACGGCGCCCGGACGAAATCGTCCGGGCGCCGTTTCGTTCTGTCGTCCCACTCACACTTTCGGCGACCGCTCACCCCAGCGTCGACCGCTCACCGCACAGCGCGATACACCGGCGGTAACGTGAGCGGTCGGCGACCAGAGCAGGGGCTCAGGAGCGGAACGGGTCGAACTCCTCGAGCACATCGGTGACCAGAGCCGCGATCTCCGACCTCTCGGACCGTGTCAGCGTGACATGAGCGAACAGTTCGTGGCCCTTGAGCTTCTCGATCACCGCAGCGACTCCGTCGTGCCTGCCGACTCGCAGGTTGTCGCGCTGGGCGACATCGTGGGTGAGCACCACCTTCGAGTTCATCCCGATGCGTGAGAGCACGGTGAGCAGAACATTGCGCTCCAACGACTGTGCCTCATCGACGATGACGAATGCGTCGTGGAGGGAGCGTCCGCGGATGTGGGTGAGCGGAAGCACCTCGAGGATCTCTCTGTTGACCACCTCGTCGATGACGTTCTTGCTCACCAGCGCGCTGAGGGTGTCGAACACGGCCTCCGCCCAGGGGTTCATCTTCTCCCCTTCGCTGCCGGGCAGGTAGCCGAGGTTCTGCCCGCCGACGGCATAGAGGGGCCGGAAGACCATGATCTTCGAGTGTTTGTTCTCCTCGAGCACCTTCTGCAGACCGGCCATGAGGGCCAGCGCGGACTTCCCCGTTCCGGCTCGCCCTCCCATCGACACGATTCCCAATGAGTCGTCGAGCAGCATGTCGATGGCGATCCGCTGTTCGGCCGATCGGCCGTGGACGCCGAAGATGTCACGGTCCCCGCGCACCATCGACACGCGATTGCCGGTGCGCACCCGTCCCAGACCGGATCCGCGCGGTGAGGTGATGACGACACCGGTGTTGACCACCTCGTCGGAGACCTCCTCGGTGACGACCGATCCCGAATCGTAGAATTCGCTCATCTGCTCGTCGTCGAGTCCGAGCTCGCTCATTCCGGTGAACCCGGAGTCGACGGCCAGCTCCGCCAGGTACTCCTCCGCGTGCAGACCCAGGGCCGACGCCTTCACCCGCATCGGCACGTCCTTGGTCACGACGACGACATCACAGCCTTCGGCCGACAGGTTGCGGGCCACGGCCAGGATGCGGGTGTCGTTCTCCGACCGGTCGAAGCCGACCGGCATCGTGGAGGCGTCGATGTGATTGAGCTCGACCCGCAGCGTTCCGCCCGCATCGCCGACCGGGATGGGCTGATCCAATCGGTCGTAGTCGGAACGGAAGTCGTCGAGGATGTGCAGTGCTTTGCGAGCCGTGAAGCCGAGTTCGGGATGATTGCGTTTGCCCTCGAGCTCGGAGACGACGATGAGTGGAATGACGACGTGATGTTCGGCGAAGCGCAGCAGCGCTCCGGGATCGGACAGCAGCACCGAGGTGTCGAGAACGTAGGTGTGGACTTTTTCAGCCATGAGGACCTCTGAGGCGTGAGTTCCGCCGAGATCCGGTTCTGACATCCCCCGATCTCGGGTTGGTGTCGACCAACTACAGTCAACCTAACCCGGTTCGTCCCCGCAGACGGCAGCGGCACGCGTGTTCGGGCAAGTCGAGGTCATGAACTTCGAGTGAATGCGGGATTCCACCGTCATACAGCTTCAGATCCGCGCGGGCCGCCGGCAGGCCCTATTTGCCGAAGCGACGCTGCCGCAGACCGTAGTCACGCACGGCACGGAGGAAATCCGTGCGGCGGAAGTCCGGCCAGTAGGCTTCGCAGAAATAGAACTCCGAGTAGGCGCTCTGCCACATGAGGAAGCCGGAGAGTCGCTGCTCTCCCGACGAGCGGATGATGAGGTCGGGATCGGGCTGGCCCTTGGTGTAGAGGTGTTCGCCGATCTGCTCGGGAGACAGCTCGGAGATGATGGACTCGAGATCCGTGCCGTCGTCGGCCCGAGTCCGCAGCAGGGACTTCACCGCGTTGACGATCTCCTGCCGACCGCCGTAGCCGACGGCGACATTGACTCGCATGCCGCAGTCCGCGGTGGTCGTCACGGCTTCCAAGCGGGCCCGCAGATCCGCTGGAACGATCTCGAGATCACCGACGAGCTGGACGCCGACGCCGTCGAGCGCTGCGATCTTCTCCACCAGGTCCGAGATGATCTCGATGAGGATCGACACCTCTTCGGCCGAACGGGCGAGGTTCTCCTTGGACAGAACGTAGAGAGTGACGATCTCCACGTCGATCTCGTGACACCAACCGAGGAATTCGACGATCTTCGCCGCTCCGGCCCGGTGCCCGTCTGCGGTCGTGGCCCCGAATTCCTTCGCCCACCGGCGATTGCCGTCGGTGATGACCCCGACGTGCCGCGGAACCGGAACCGACTTGTCGAGCTCACGCTTGAGCCGTCGCTCGTACAGCCGATAGAGCAGGTTCACGGGTCGCGCCACAGCTGTCCTCTTCCATCTGGGTCGTCGGTCGGCTCGAACACTGTCTAAGACTACTAGCCGACGATGCTGAACGCGGCCTCAGGCGCGCTGGCTACTATGGACCCATGAACGCTTCGCTCACCGATTCCTCTCCAGTCGTCCCCGACGGCTCCTGGCCCGTCGGTTCAGCAGGTGCGGATGCTGCGCCACCCGCCGATGACCACCGCATCGCGCGTCGCCGCTCGGCCCTGCGAGCCGAACTGACGAAACTGGCGGGTCAGGTCAAGCCGAAGCTGCGCGGCTGGTTCCACGCCGGTGCATTCCCTCTGGCGATGCTCGGCGGTCTGGCGTTGGTGATCATCTCCCCGACGATCGAATCGCGTATCGCCGCCGCAGTCTTCGCCGTCACCGGCATGCTGCTCTTCGGCACCTCCGCCGTCTACCACCGGGGCCGCTGGCGCACCCGTGCCCGCCTGGTTCTGCGGCGACTCGACCATGCGAACATCTTCCTCATCACCGCCGGCACGTACACTCCGCTGGCCGTGCTGATGCTCACCGCCGACCAGGCGATCCTCCTGCTGTCCGTGCTCTGGGGCGCCGCCGCACTCGGAGTGGCCTTCCGTACGATCTTCACCACCGCGCCGAGGTGGCTCTTCGTGCCCATCTACGTCGGGTTCGGGGTCGCCGGAGTCGGATACATCCCTCAGATCTGGGCGACGAACTTCGCCGTCGGCCTCCTCGTCGTCCTCGGCGGTGTGTGCTATATCGCCGGTGCCGTGATCTACGGGATCAAGCGGCCGAACCCCTCACCGAAGTGGCTCGGCTTCCATGAGATCTTCCATATCCTCACGATCCTCGGCTACGGCTGCCATCTCGCCGCGCTCATCATCGCCGCCGTCGCCGCCTACTGACCCTCATTCGGCCGAGTCCGGACGGCCTGTCCGTCTGCCCCGGCTCTCCGCCCTCCAGCTGAGTCCGCACGGACGCAATCGGCGCGATCACCGATCGGTGATCGCGCCGATTGCGTGGGCACAGGACCTCAGAGCCTCAGGCTCGTCCATTCTGTTCGTCGGAGGATTCGGAGGGATCGATCGGCTCCTCCGTCGCGTCGCCTCGGCGATGCGCATCAGATGGTCCGGTATCGGCGGCTGCGTCGGTGTCGCGCTCACCGGTCTCCGGTTCGGGTGCCTCCGGACCTGAGAGCGTCGACTGGTTGGGCACCACATGCCTGCGCAGCGGGATCGGGTAGGCATCATTCGCACCCGATCGGGCCCGCACCCGACGGACACGACGCAGAGCGTCCCGGATGAGGAAGATCGTCAGGATGACGATGACGAGCGTGGCCAGGAAGCCGATCGTTCCGGGAGTCACCAGATCCGGGTCCGGTGCGCCTCCGTCCGGGGTCGGGGTCGGAGAGGACGCGAATATCATGCTCGGGCATCGCTTTCGGTCGGGACGGCTGCTTCGGCGTCGAGGTCGTCGGCCGGTGAGTCCGGGAGCATCCCCTCATCGGGAACGCGACGACCGTCGTCGAAGGTCACGCCGGCGAACAGATCGGTCTCCTGGAAGTCGAGATCCCGGTTCAGCGGTTCCCGGCCGGTGAGGTCGAGGGCCAGTTCGAATTCTTCGGTCGGCCAGTATGTGCGAGCGGCCTTGCGAGAAGCGGAGAAGAAGCCGCCCTCGGGGTCGATCTGAGTGGCATGGGAGAGAAGCGCCCGATCGCGCGCAGAGAAGAACTCGGAGCAGTCGATGCGGGTGCTCAGCCAGTTGCGGCGTTGGTTGTCGCGCTTCTTGAAATCCTCGAGGTGGTCGGCGAACGGGGAGTCGAGTCCCGCTTCGAGCATCTTCTCGTGGATGGTGATCCACTTCTTCGCCGACAGGTCCTGATTGAAGTAGATCTTCTGCACCTGCCACGGCTCACCGAGCTCGGGGTGGGAGGTCGCATCCGCGGCGGCCTCGACGGCAGCCATGGTCACGGCATGGTTCTTGATGTGGTCGGGGTGAGGATATCCGCCGAGCTCGTCATAGGTGGTCACCACCTGCGGGCGGAAGGTGCGGATGATGTGCACCAGGGGCAGCATCGCGACCTCATCGGGGACCCGATAGAAGCATCCGGGAGGTGTCTGGTTGTCGAAATCACCGTCGGGCAGCCCCGAGTCGACGTGCCCGACCCAGACATGTTCGGCGCCGAGAGCGGCGGCGGCCGTCGCCATCTCCTCACGACGGAGACCGGCGATATCGCGGCTGGCCTTCGGGCTCTGCAGCAGGGCGGGGTTGAGGATGTCGCCGGCTTCACCACCGGTCATCGTGGCGATGAGCACCCGGGCACCCAGAGACGCGTACTTCGCGGTCGTTGCCGCACCCTTGGAGGATTCGTCGTCGGGGTGGGCATGGACGGCCAACAGGCGCAGCCCATGGTACGGAAGCGAAGTCATATCCTAAATGTCCCTTTCGATTCAGCCTGGTGGCCACCTCCTGCCGGCGCTGCGGCTGACATGATCGCCGGCAGAGGATCGACTACTCTAGATTAGTGCGCGAAGTACTTAATGAGGAATTCAATGACTGAGGTAACAGTGGCACCACCACTGCATGATGATCGCTACGGCCGGACCAGCAGACCCACGCGAGAGCTGAGCCGTCGAGCGAAGGTCATCGCCGTCGTCGTCCTCGCCGCTGTGGTCGCGGTCATCGCTGTCTGGGCCTTCCGTCCGCAGACGAATCCCACGACACCGCGCACTCTTGAATATTCGGTTGTCGACGACTCGTCAACGCACGTCAGCGTCGGAATATTTCCGGATCAGGAACGCGACGTGCACTGCATCGTCCAAGCCACGAACGAGCACGAAGCGATCGTCGGCTTCACCGAGGTGACCGTTCCCGCCGATCCGAACGCCGATCCGAATGCGCCGAAACGCGTCGACGTCGACCTGGCGACGACTCAGCTGGCTGCCTCCGGTCACGCGGACTCCTGCTGGTTCGAATAGTTCTCCCACGAGGACGCCGCTTGCGGCCGCGAAGTTCCGACTCGCGGCAGGCAACGTGATCGAACTCATCGTTTTTCTCTGCAGATGCGTTACACTGTAGTTTCATTCAACTTCCGGGCGTGCCCATACGCCCGGTTTTTTCGTTGCCTGACACGCCCGTCAGTGCACCGACCGAAGAAGGAGAAGTCATGACCGAGGAAGTCACCCAGGAAGAGACATGGTTGACCCAGGAAGCCTTTGACCGCCTGTCGAAGGAACTCGAGCATCTCTCCGGACCGGGTCGTGCAGAGATTGCTGAGAAGATCGAAGCCGCCCGCGACGAGGGTGACTTGAAGGAGAACAGCGGTTATCACGCAGCACGTGATGAGCAGGGCAAGCAGGAAGCTCGCATCCGCCAGCTCGAGGTGCTGCTGCGCAACGCCAAGGTCGGCTCGAACGACAGCGACGGCAAGACCGTGGCCCCCGGAACCGTCGTCACTGCGACCGTCGCCGGCAACAGCATGCGGTTCCTGCTGGGCAACCGCGAGATCGCCGGGGACTCCGATATCGACGTCTTCTCGGAGAAGTCTCCGCTCGGAGCGGCTGTCCTCGGCGTCAAGGCCGGAGACACGACCTCATACGAGGCTCCGAACGGCAAGACCATCGAGGTCAAGGTCGATTCCGTCGAGGCTTTCACCGGCTGATCATCGACAGACAGAACAGACAGAAGTGGGCGGGTGCGATCGCACCCGCCCACTTCTGTATGCACTCCGGCTCAGAGGATCCTCGTCGGCACTCCGCTCAGAAGATCCTCGTCGGATCGCCGTTCGGACGCGACCTGCCGGATCATCCTGGCCCGAGACTCATCCTGGCCCGAGACTCATCCTGGCCCGAGACTCAGTCATCGAGGGCGTTCTTCGACCGTCCGGGCTCGGCCGAACCGGTCGTCCCAGATTCGCCCGAATCGGTCGATTCGGAGCCTGATGCGCGTTCGTCTTCCGCGGATTCGCGGACGGCGTCGGTGAGCCGTTCCTTCGCGGTCTCCAGGACAGCGGTGGCCCCCCGCTCGTCCGGATCTCGCTTCGGGTCATCCTCTGCGGCCTCGGAGTCACCGGCGTTCGTGCGCACAATATAGCTGACGACGCTGTTGAGCACCGCCACCAGGGGAACGGCGAAGAGGGCACCGACGATGCCGAAGAGGAAACCGCCTCCGGTGACCGCGAGGATCACGGCCAGCGGGTGGACGGACACGGCCTTGCCCATCAGGAAAGGCTGGAGGACCTGGCTTTCGATCTGCTGGACCGCAATGACCACGGCCAACATGATCACCGCGCTGACCAGTCCGTTCGAGACCAGAGCGACGAGTACGGCGACCGCCCCGGAGGCGATGGCGCCGACGACGGGGACGAACGAGGTGAGGAAGACGAGCACGGTCATGGGAATGACCAGCGGGATCCCGAGGAAAGCAGCGCCGATGCCGATGCCGATCGCGTCGACGGCGGCGACGAGGATCTGGACCCGCACATACTGCACGAGGGTCGTCCACCCGCGCCGAGCCGCACCCGTGGCGACAGGACGCGCCGGGACCGGCAGCAGGTTCATGACCCATCTGAAAATGTTCTCCCCGTCGTAGAGGAAGAAGAACGTCGCGAACAGGCAGACGGCCATACCGGTGAGGAAGGTGCCCACCGAGGAGGTGGCCTCCAGGGCACCGCCGAGAAGCTGGCTGCTGTTGCTCTGGAAGAAGCTCGTCGCGGTCTTGATCGCCTCGTCGATATAGCTCGAGATCGTCGAGGCGTCGATGCCGAAGGGACTCGTGGCCAGCCAGCCGCTGATTCCGGACACACCGGCGATGACCTGTCTGACGAGATCGGGCATGCCGGAATAGATCTGCTGACCGACGAGGCCGAAGAGCCCGAGCACGATGACGATGAAACCGATGAAGGAGATCGCAGCGGCCCCGCCGCGCGGTACACGCTTCTTCTTCAGCCACCCGGTCAGCGGAGCGAGCAGAGCGGCCAACAGCAGAGCGATGAGCACGGGCAGCACGACGCTGGAGATCTTCGACAGGAGCCACAGGGCCACGCCGATCGCCACGAGTACGACGATCGACCGCCACGACCACGCAGCAGCGAGCTTGAGACCCGGAGCCACATACGGTTTGGCCTGGGCTTCGATTCGACTGAGTGCGATCTCTTCGGCACTGACGGCCTGCGACGGGGTCGGCTCGGATTCGGACCGGGAACGCGAGGATCCGCGTCCCCTCCGGAACGCCTCCCACGCCCCACGGAATCGGTTCGGAGGTTGCTGCTGATCGTTTTCCGTCATGGTCCAACAATAGTTGTTGAAGCACTGACAAAGGTGCAATGATGACGCCGGAGGAGGGAAACAGTGGGAAGACGCTTGATCTATACGCTGGCGACCATGGGAGCGACCGTCGTCGGCGCCGGTGCCTCGGCTGCGGGGCTGCTCCGCCACCAGGCAGGATCGCTGCGCCGCTCCTTCGACGACGACAAGAATCGCCGCTTCTCCACCTTCGCCGAGGCGATCGCCGCTCCCCGACACAACGACGATGACGACTCCGCCGCCCTGGCCATCATCGGCGATTCGTGGCTCTGCGGGGTCGACGTCGACCCCGAGCAGGCGCCACCGACTCTCATCGGCCGCGGACTGGCGCGGATGCTCGGCACCACTGTGCGGGTCCAGACCACGGCTCGCCCCTCGGCGCTGTCGGATGATCTGCATCGGCAGGTCGACGAGGTTCTGCGCTCGCCGTGGCTCTCTCGACAGCTCTCGGACCACTGGACAGAAGACCGCCGGTTCGCGATCATCTCGATCGGCACCGGAGACATCATCCACCCGATCCAGGCGACCATCGGCGTTCCCGTGCTCAACCAGGCCATCAACAGGCTCCAGCGCGAGGGCCGCTACACCGTGTTCGTCCTCGTCTGTCCCAACCTCGGCGGTCTGCCGGGGCTGCGCGATCCGCTCAAGACGTCGCTGCGGCGGACCTCACGGGTCCTCGCCGGTTCCCAATGGCTGGCAGCGCTGGCCGCACGTGCGGTTCCGCTGCGGTCGACGGGATCACTGAGCGGAACGACACGCCGGTCTCTGCTCAACGACTCGGGACGATTCCCCAGCGAACTCGGCTATGCACAGCTGTCCTCGACCCTGCTGTCGGCGATCGCCGAGCGCATCGCAGCCCCGGTCGTCGTCGACCGCAGCCTCGATATCCCGGAGAAGGGCGAAACCGCCCGCCGTCACGAACTGGTCCCCGGCGCCGAGGCTCAGTCAGCTGCCGAAGGATCAGCGGTGACAGAGGACGTCAGGGCCGACCCGGTCCCGAATCACTCGGAGGCCGTCTCGTGATCCCTGTGGTCCTCGCTTCCCAGTCTCCCTCTCGACGCCAGATCCTCCGAGCCGGCGGGATCGACCCGGTCATCATCGTCTCCGAGGTCGACGAACGCGCCATCGAAGACGAATTCTCCGGTTCCGTCGGCGATCTCACCACGGCTCTCTCGGAAGCGAAGGCCCGCGCGGTCATCGACCGGATCATCGGTTCCGCTCCCCCGGCGCTCGAGGACGCGGACACCGTAGTCGTCATCGCCGGCGACTCCCTGCTCGAATTCGACGGCCGGGCCATCGGCAAACCGGGAACGGCCGACCGCACTCGCGAAGTGTGGTCGGCGATCGCCGGTCAATGGACGACGCTGCACTCGGGGCATACCGTCGCCGTCCTCATCCGGACTCCGCAAGCGAACGGCACTGCCGGGCGGGCGGGAGCTGACGACCGCCGCGACAGCACTGATCGCGCCGATCGAACCGACCCGAAGGCCTTCGAACTCAGCGCACTGCGCTCTCAGCGGTCGGCCACCTCGGTGCTCATCGGCTCACCCGGCCCGGAGGAGCTCGAGGCGTACATCGCCACCGAAGAGCCCTTTCATGTGGCCGGGGCGCTGACGATCGACGGATTCGGCGGCGCCTTCGTCGACCGGCTCGACGGCGACCATCTCACCGTCCTCGGACTCAGCCTGCCCGTCGTACGCGAACTGGTCACCGATATGGGCCTGTTCTGGCCCGATCTGTGGACTCTCCAGCGGTAGACTCGAGACGAGTTCGATGACACGCCCGAGGACATTGAAGTTCTCGTCCCAATTTTTTATCGCTGTCCTACAAACCCTTGGTGCTGTTCTCTAAATTATTCTGTGATCATACAAAGGAGCACCATGACCACAGTCCTCTCCGACTCCACGACCTCGGTTCTGAGCACCACTGTTCCGACCGGGGCCGTCCGCCGGGTCCTCATCGCCAACCGCGGTGAGATCGCTCTGCGCATCATCCGGGCCGCCCACGACCTCGGCATCAAGGCCGTCGCCGTGTACACCCGTGCCGATTCCGATGCCGATTTCGTCGAACTCGCCGACGATGCGTGGCTGCTGGACGGATCCGGAGCCGGGGAGACGTATCTCGACATCGAGAAGATCCTCGCCCTGGCCAAGCGCTCCGGCGCCGATGCCGTCCATCCCGGCTACGGCTATATGGCCGAGAACGCGCAGTTCGCCCAGGCCGTCATCGATGCCGGGCTGATCTGGGTCGGTCCTCCCCCGGCAGCGATCGAGCTCCTCGGTGACAAGTCCGGAGCCCGGGCCGTCGCCGAGGCTGTCGACGCTCCGGTCGCTCCCGGTTCCGACGGTGCCGTGGCCGATCTGGCCGAAGCCGCCGAAGTGGCCGACCGGATCGGGTTCCCCGTCGTCGTCAAGGCCGTCCACGGCGGAGGCGGACGCGGTTTTCGCGCCTGTTCTGCCGCCGAGGACCTCGAAGCCGCCTACACTGCGGCGACCCGCGAGGCCCAGAGCGCCTTCGGCCGCGGTGAGTGCCTCATCGAGAAGCAGATCGTGCGCCCCCGCCACCTCGAGACCCAGTGCCTGGCCGATGCCCACGGCAATGTGCGGGTCGTGTCCACACGCGACTGCACTCTGCAGCGTCGCAACCAGAAGATCATCGAAGAGGCGCCCGCCCCGTTCCTCACCGCCGAACAGGAGCGCATCGTCTCCGCAGCCTCGGCTCGTCTGCTCGCCCACGTCGGCTACGTCGGCGCCGCGACGTGCGAGTTCCTCCTCGGAGAGGACGGCACGATCATCTTCATGGAAGCCAATGCACGCATCCAGGTCGAACACACCGTCACCGAGGAGGTCACCGGAGTCGACCTCG
The DNA here is from genome assembly GCF_900169165.1 of Brevibacterium linens ATCC 9172. Classification (GTDB taxonomy): domain Bacteria; phylum Actinomycetota; class Actinomycetes; order Actinomycetales; family Brevibacteriaceae; genus Brevibacterium; species Brevibacterium linens. Next base: position 49,761 of record NZ_FXYY01000015.1, on the reverse strand, counting down.
TCGGCTGGCAGGTGCGCATCGCCTCGGGTGAGACCCTGCCGGATGAGTTCCCCGCCGTGCGCGGACACTCCTTCCAGTTCCGCATCAACGCCGAGGACCCGACCACGTTCTTCCCCGCCACCGGCGCGGTGAAGAACTACCGTGCGCCGTCGGGCCCAGGCGTGCGGCTGGACTCCGGCATCGGCGAAGGCAGCGTCGTCGGCACGGACTTCGACCCGATGCTGGCCAAACTCGTCGTCACCGGCGCCACCCGTGACGAGGCCCTGGCACGAGCACGTCGGGCGCTGTCCGAATACCGCATCGAGGGCGTCTCGACACTGCTGCCGCTGCACCGGGTGCTCGTGGACGAACCGTCCTTCGCGACCGATTTCAAGGTCTGGACCAACTGGCTCGAAACCGCTTTCGTCAATCCGCTTGTCGATCCACCGCTAGGAGAACAGATGAGTACTGCAACCGACAGCTTCAGTGTTGTGGTCGAGGTCGATGGCCGTCGGATGACCGTGTCGGTCCCCAAGGACGTCATCTCGGACCTCGGTCATGTTCCCAGCCCCAGCGTGCCACGGCGCAAACGCGGGCTGAGCAGCCGCAAGGGTGCGAAGCTCGCCGACGATTCGAACGCGCTCAACGCTCCCATGCAGGGCACCATCATCTCCATCGCCGTCAATCCCGGTGACACCGTCGAAGTCGGTGACACCCTTGCCGTCATCGAGGCGATGAAGATGGAGCAGCCTCTCAAGGCCGGTCACTCCGGCACCGTCTCCGAGGTGCTCGTCGACGCAGGTGCCTCGGTGAAGTCCGGTGAGGCGATCATCCGCTTCGCCGCCTGAGGAACATCGACTCCGGCGTTCGCCTCACCCGAACGCCGGAGTCCTGCGTCCACCAGTCCCTGCCCGGGTCACCGCTGAAGATCGGTGATCCGGGCAGTGATGTATTCGGATTCGGCATCGTTTCCGGGGCACTCCAGCCCGGTGGCATAGGCATCCGAGGCTTCGGCCGTGCGGCCGAGTTCGTCGAGCGTGATGGCTCTGGCGATGTAAAAGGGTCTGTGCCGCAGCAGCCGCGGATCATCGGCCAGTTCGTCCAGAGCGCTCATGGCCGCTTCGGGGCCCGAGACCTGCCCGAGGGCGATCGCGGTGTTGAGAGCCACGACCGGCGACGGGTCGAGGTCGGCAAGCATCCGGTAGAGCACGAGGATCTGCTTCCAGTCCGTATCGGCGAACGTCGCCGCGTCGGCGTGCAGGGCAGCGATCGCCGCCTGGATGGTGAAGGCCCCGGCCCCCGGTTCCCCGGCGGCCGCTCCGACGATCCCCGTGCCTTCGGCGATGAGGCGGGAGTCCCACCGGCTGCGGTCCTGATCGGCCAGCGGCACCGGCCGAGCGTCCTCGGTCACCCGAGCGCGATCACGGGCTCGGGTGAGCAGGAGCAGGGCCAGCAGACCGCGTGCTTCGGTCTGCTCGGGCAGATATCCGACGAGCAGTCGGGTCAGGCGGATGGCTTCGAGCTGCAGATCGACTCGAGTATGTTCGCGTCCTGCAGTGGCGTTGATGCCCTGGGTGAAGATGAGGGAGAGGACGCGCAGCACTCCGGGCAGCCGGTCGCCGAGCTCAGCAGGCGCAGGGCGGCCGAAGGGAATCCCGGTCTTGCGGATCCGCTGCTTGGCGCGGACGATCCGCTGCTGCATCGTCGCGGTCTCGATGAGGAACCCGGCAGCCACCTCGGCAGTGGTCAGTCCCGAGAGGAAGCGCAGGACGAGCACGATGCATTCGTCCTCGCGCAGGGTCGGGTGGGAGCAGGTGAAGAACAGGCCGAGACGGTCGTCGGGCAGGTCCGCCGTGTCCACCTCCTCGCCGAGGCGCTCCGCGTGGTCGTCGTGGTCACCTGGCCGCAGCTCGTCCTCGATGCGCAGGCGGGCGAGGTGTCTGGTGCGCACATCGTCGGCGCGGATGAGATCGATGGCGCGGTTCTTCGCCGTGGCCATCAGCCACGCCTGGGGTCGTTCGGGCACTCCCCTGCCCGGCCACGTCTCGACCGCGCGCAGCACGGCGTCGTGGAGGGCCTCCTCGGCGAGGTCGAAGTCCCGGAACCGGGTGACCAGCGCCGCGAGCAGCCGCCCGTAGTCCTCCTCGCCGATGGCGCTGAGGATACGGGCGGCCGAATCGGGGTCAGGGTCCATCAGTAGTCGGCCACCGGACGGATCTCGATGTGTCCGGTCTTCGCGGCGGGGCTCTTCTTCGCCCAGGCGATCGCCTCGTCGATATCGGCGACGTCGATGACGTAGCTGCCGCCGACGAATTCGTTCGATTCGGCGAACGGACCCGAAGTCACAAGGGACTCGCTTCCGGATCCACTCACGCGGACACCGAATTCGGGCCCTTCGAGGGCGAAGCCGCCGACGACGACCCCGGCCTCGCTGATCTCCTGGTCGAATGCCATGAACTCGGCCGGATCCGCTCCGCCGTCCTCACCGCAGTCAGGATCCTGTGTGCGTCCCATCAGCAGAAGTGCGTACTTCATGTCGTTCTCCTTCGTCATTCCACATGTCATGCCGGGCGGCCTGACACCATCATGACGGTCGAGGAGCGAGAAGATCGACAGCTGCGGAGCAGAACTTTCCCGAGATCGCCGTTTCGAGGCTTCAGAGGTGGCGGTGGAGCTTTCGTGCCGCTTCGGTCAGCGATCCGCTCACCGATGGGTAGACGACGAAGGAGGCGGAGAGCTGATCGACGGTCAGACGGTTCTCCACGGCCATGGTGATCGGCAGGATGAGCTCGCTGGCACGGGGTCCGACGACGACACCGCCGAGGATGGAGCCGGATCCGCGTCGAGCGAAGATCTTGACGAATCCGTCCTCGATGCCGAGCATCTTGGCGCGCGGATTCGTATCCAACGGCAGCATCACGGTGTCGATGTCCGTCGGGTTCTCGCGGTAGTTCTGCTGAGTGAAGCCCACGGTGGCGATCTCGGGCGCAGTGAACACGTTCGATGCGACATTGCGCAGCTTGAGCGGCTGCACCGCGTCGCCGAGCGCGTGGTTCATGGCGATCCGGCCCTGCATCGCGGCCACCGAGGCCAACGGCAGCACTCCGGTGCAGTCACCGGCGGCATAGATCCCGGCCCGCGATGTCCGCGAGACCCCATCGACGACGATGTGTCCGGATTCGCTGACCCGCACACCGGCTTTCTCCAGGCCGAGACCTTCGGTGTTCGGAATCGAACCGACCGCCATGAGGCAGTGGGATCCCTCGACGCGGCGGCCGTCGGCGAGCACGACTTCGACTCCGTCGTCGGTGCGGGTCACCGAGGCGGCACGGGAGCGGGAGAGGACGTTCATCCCCTTGTTGCGGAAGACGAATTCGAGCACATCGGCTGCATCCTCGTCCTGTCCGGGCAGGACCTTCTCACGCGAGGACACGAGGGTCACCTCGGTGCCCACGGCACGGTAGGCCGACGCGAACTCGGCGCCGGTGACACCGGAGCCGACGACGATGAGATGCTCGGGCAGCTCGTCGAGGTCGTAGAGCTGGGTCCATGTCAGGATGCGCTCACCATCGGGCTGCGCGGTGGGCAGCTCACGCGGATGGGCGCCGACCGAGAGCAGGATCGTCGAGGCCTCGAGAGTGTACTCGGTGCCACCGGATTCGACGACATGAACCTGGTCCCGACCGGCCAGAGTCGCCCTGCCGTGGATGACTTTGACACCGGCCCGGATGAGGCCTTCGTAGATGTCGTTGGCCTGAGCGTCGGCCAGGGAGAGGATGCGCTTGTTGACCGCTTCGAGGTCGGCGGTGACTCGGCGATCATCGGACGCGGTGTCCTCGGCGTTCTCGATCCGGATTCCGAGCCCGCCGGAACGCTCGATCTCATCCATCATCTCGGCAGTGGCGATGAGCGACTTCGACGGCACGACATCGGTGAGCACGGCGGAACCACCACACCGATTCGCCTCGATGAGCATGACGTCGGCACCGAGCTGAGCCGCGACGAGTGCGGCTTCGTAGCCGCCGGGGCCGCCGCCGATGATGACGACGCGATCTGCAGTGGAATCAAATTCAGTGTTCACACTCAGATTGTCTCAAATCGCCACGACGCTTGCGAACGGCCCCGCCGGGTCGACTCGGGATCGGTCCGGTCAGCCCGGATCGACTACCTCGGCGGTGTCCTTGTGCAGGGTCGACAGGTGCACATAGGACTGGGCGTTCTGCCGGACCTTCTCCGCTCCTTCGTCGGTCATCTCCCGACGCACCTTCGCGGGAACACCGGCGACCAGGGACCGTGCCGGAATCTGTGTGCCTTCGAGGACGACCGCGCCCGCGGCGATGAGGGACTCGCTGCCGATATGGGCGTCGTTGAGCACAGTGGAGTGCATTCCGATGAGCACGTCGTCGTCGACGACGGCACCGTGCACGAGAGCTTGGTGGCCGATGGAGACCCGGGCACCGATGACGACGGGTTTGCCGGCGTCGGTGTGCATGACGGTGTTGTCCTGGACATTCGAGTCCTGACCGATCGTGATCGGAGCGGCCTCGGCGCGCAGCACACAGCCGTAGAAGACGCTCGCTCCCTTCTTCACATGCACATCACCGACGAGGGTGGCACCGGCTGCGACGAATGCGTCCGGATCGACCTGCGGTGTGTGACCGCCCACGGAGACGATGCGGGCGCCGGCGAGATCGTTGGTCATGATTCCTCCATCGGTTCACGAGATGTCTGTCTGCATTCATCTGCAGTCTGCATGTGCCTGACAGTCTAAGGGGAGACGCCGCCCCAGGGGCGAAGGGACGAATTGCGGACCGATTTGCGCGATCGCCCTCATAGCAGGACAATGGTCAAAATTCTTGTCAGAAATTTCACACTGCCGGACCCTTGTGCGCCCAATTGCGTTATGTGAACCTTGACTGTGAGAGTTGCACGCCCGGAATTCGGGTGTGATCAACCGCGTTCACTGAATTCGTCGAAAGGTCACCATGGATTGGCGACACCGTGCAGCATGCCTCAATGAGGATCCGGAGCTCTTCTTCCCGATCGGCAACACCGGACCCGCGCTGCTCCAGATTGAGGAAGCAAAGACTGTCTGTCGCCGCTGTGAAGTCGCAGAGACCTGCCTGCAATGGGCCCTCGAGTCCGGTCAGGATGCCGGAGTCTGGGGCGGTCTGAGCGAAGACGAACGTCGCGCTCTCAAGCGGCGCGCAGCTCGCGCCCGCCGCGCCGGCTGAGACGCCGGCAAGCTGGGAGGCAGTCCCTGAAGCTGCCGAAACCCGCACCGAATCACCCAGCACCACTTCATCGAAGACTGAGTCCCTTGTCCCGACGACGAATGATCGTCGTCGGGACAAGGGACTCAGTCGTGTGCGGCTCAGTCAGTCGTGTGCGGCTCAGTCGTAGGAGTCCGGGCGCAGCGGCACATCGAGGACGGCGACGGTTCCGCCGCCTTCGCGTGCCTCCCATTGGATCGATCCGGCCAGATCGGCGGAGACCAGGGTGCGCACGATCTGCGTACCCAGACCGTTGCCCGGGTTCTGCGTCTCCCCCAGCCCGATGCCGTCATCGGCGATCGTCACACTCAGATGGTCGCCGTTGCGCTCAGGAGTCACCCACACGTGGCCGTTGAGCGTCTCCCCCGGTTCCAGGCCCTCGAGGTTCTCGGTGGGGAATCCGTGTTCGATCGCGTTCGTGATCAGCTCCGTGATGGCCAGGGCCAAGGAGGTGGCATCGGCTGAGGAGATGGTGCCGAAGCTTCCGCGGCGTTTGAGTTCGATGTGCACGAGCGGGCTGGTCAGCTCGGGCGTCAGACGCAGCCCCTTGTCGACGACTTCGTCGAAGTCCACTTCGGATTCGACGCCTTGGCTGAGCACGTCATGGACCACGGCGATGATCGAGACGCGGCGCATCGCCTCGGTCAGCGCGCCTTTGGCCTCGGGGCTGTCGATCCGGCGGGTCTGCAGCCGCAGCAGTGCGGAGACGGTCTGCAGATTGTTCTTCACCCTGTGGTGCATCTCCTTGATCATCGCGTCGCGCGAGAGCAGCTCCCGCTTGCGGCGTCGGATCTCGGAGACGTCACGGGCCAGCACGATGGCACCGGTGCGCTCCCCCTCATCCGTCAGGGGAATCGCGCGCAGGGACACACTTGTGCGCCCGACTTCGAGTTCGGTCCGCCACGGGGCCCGTCCGGTGAGCACCAGCGGGAGGGTCTCGTCGACCTGCCGCAGATCTGCGCTGAGGTTCGAGACCACTGCCGAGAGGTAGCTGCCTTCGATCTCTCCTCCGTAGCCGAGCCGGTGCATCAGCGATACGGCGTTCGGGGACGCGTACTGCACATGCGAATCGCGGTCGAGGATGAAGATGCCGTCACCGACTCGAGGTTCGCCGTGCCGAGCTCCGGACGGGGCGTCGCGGTCGGGGAACGTTCCCTGCACGATCATCCGCATCAGGGCCATCGCCGTTTCCCGGTAGTACTTCTCCAACCGGGACGAACCTCTGCGCCGGACCTCTTCGGAGTACCGGACGACGAGCGCCATGGCCTCACCGTCACGGATGATCGGCACCGCCTCGGCGAGGATATCGACGCCGGAGGATCCGGCGCTGATTCCCATCTCTCGGGCTGCCGCGACGTGGGTGACATAGCTGCGGGTGCTGCTGGCCCGGTCGAGCAGCTCCTTCTCGAGACCGGTCGCTCGCGCTCCGATGAGGTCCCGATTGAACAGTGTCGCTCCGGTCGTCGATCGCGCATGGGCCAACACCGTATAGGCGCCGTTGGGCGACGGCACCCACAGCACGAGGTCGGCGAAGGAGAGGTCGGCCAGCAGCTGCCAGTCCCCGACGAGCAGATGGATGTGTTCGACGTCCGACTCATCCGTGAGGCCCTCGGCCGCCAGCAGTTCGTTGAGCACGATACGTTCCTCCCAGGTGAGATCAGCAGACCCGGGAGAACCGCGGATCTGCTGAGATGTCGATGTTCAGACGCTACCACTGAATCGGTCTGCGTTCTCACGCGCCGAGGCCGTGCCGTCCGGACGACGACCGGAACCAGCGTCAGCCGTTGTGTTCGCTCTCCCACGCCGAGGAGCGGACCATCGACCGCAGGGAGCGCAGCAGCACCGACAGCGGTGCCTGCGTGACCGTGTCGAGTCCGAGGATCGTCTCCGTCGTCTCCAGCACCCGGCCGACGACCGTCTCGTTGCGTTCGAGCCATTCCGCCAGCCGCTGCTTCGCCCGCTCGTCCGGGGTTCCTGAGATCGGCGAATCCGTGGCGGCCAAGACCGTTCCGGTCACCGACAGGATCGCGGCGTAGTAGTCGTCACGCATCGATCCGCGGGCCAGAGCCGACCACCGATCGCTGCGGTCGAGCTCACCGATGAGGGTCAGGATCTCCGAACCGGAGAAGCGTTCGTTCACGGCGTAGTAGACCTCGGCGACATCCTCGGCGGATTCGTTCGCCCGGGCAGCCAGCTGGGTGATGTCGAGCAGCACGAACTCGTCGAGGAGAGCAGCCGAGCGCCAGGCGAGTTCGCTCGGCACACCTTCGTCGATGTAGCTCTGGGCCTTCGCCCGCATGGTCTCGGCATCGTAGCCGTCGACGAGTTCCGGAACCCTGGAGCGCAGAGCCTCGACGACCTTGCCGTACATCTCGATGCCGGAATCGACGTCGAGACTGTCCGGTGCCTGCTGCACGAGCCAACGCGACGACCGATCGAGCAGCCGCACATAGTCGTGCTGGAGCTTCACCTGCACCTCGGTCGGCACCTGATTGTCGAGCGCGCACACCGCGTCGAAGAAGTCGTCGAGGCCGAAGATCTCGGAGACCACGACGAACACGCGTGCGATCTGCGGCACCGAAGCCGGGGTCTCTTCCAGCATCCGGTAGATGTAGGTCAGTCCGCCACGGTCGACGAGCCGGTTGACGAGCTTCGCCGTCGCGATCTCACGGTGCAGCGGGTGTTCGGGGATGAGCTCACCGTACTTCTCCTGCAGGGCCTCCGGGAAGTAGGACACGAGTTCGCGACGCATCCACGTCTCGTCCGGCACGGTGCTCGCAAGGACCTCATCGGCGGCGTGCATCTTCACATAGGCCAAGAGCACGGCGAGTTCGGGTGACACGTAGGAGCTGAACTCGCGTTTGGCCAGTTCCTCGGCGTTCGGCAGGAATTCGACCGCACGATCGAGGTCGGCGTTCTTCTCCAGGTAGTTCAGCAGCCGACCGTACGTTCCCGACATCGATTCGGTCTGGGCCCGAGCCTCACCGAGGACGACGTTCTGCGAGTAGTTGTTCGCCAACACGCGGTCGGCGACCTGGTCGGTGAACGAGTGCAGGACCTGTTCCCGCTCCTCGGCGGCGAAGGCCCCCTTGTGCACGAGCGTGCGCAGGAGCAGCTTGATGTTGACCTCATGGTCGGAGCTGTCGACGCCGGCAGAGTTGTCGACGGCATCGGTGTTGACCTCGACGCCGCTCAGCGCAGCCTCGACACGCCCCAACTGGGTCACACCGAGGTTGCCGCCCTCGCCGATCACGCGTGCCCGCACCTCGGCGCCGTCGATCCGGATCGCGTCATTGGACTTGTCGCCGACATCGGCATGGCTCTCGGTCGAGGCCTTGATATAGGTGCCGATTCCGCCGTTGTAGACGAGGTCGACGGGTGCCCCCAGGATCTCGGACATGAGATCGGCCGGGCTGCGCTTTCCGGGTTCGACTCCGAGCACCGTGGCGGCCTCACTGCTGAGGTCGATCGACTTCGCCGAGCGGGAGAAGACTCCGCCGCCTGCGGAGATGAGCTCCCGGTCGTAGTCCTGCCAACTCGAGCGCGGCAGGTCGAACAGACGCTGGCGCTCGACGAAGCTGCGTGCGGCGTCGGGGTGCGGATCGAGGAAGATGTCCCGGTGGTCGAAGGCCGCGACCAGACAGATGTGATCGCTGCGCAGCATTCCGTTGCCGAAGACGTCGCCGCTCATATCGCCGATGCCCACGACTGTGAAGTCCTCGGCGGCGGTGTTGAGGCCGAGTTCGCGGAAGTGGCGTTCGACGGACTTCCACGCACCCCGGGAGGTGATGGCCATCGCCTTGTGGTCGTAGCCGACCGATCCTCCCGAGGCGAAGGCGTCGCCGAGCCAGAATCCGCGGCGTTCGGCGATCGCGTTGGCCACATCGGAGAACCGTGCCGTGCCCTTGTCCGCGGCGACGACGAGGTAGTAGTCGTCGCCGTCGTGGCGGACGACGCGCTCGGGATGGACGACGACGCTGGAGTCATCGGTGCCGTAGGTGAGGTTGTCCGAGACCTCGAGCATGCTTTCGATGAACACCTCGTAGGCGGCCTGGCCGGCGGCCATCCAGGCGTCCCGATCGCTCATCGACGGCAGCTGTTTGGGGAAGAACCCGCCCTTGGCGCCGGTGGGCACGATCAGGGCGTTCTTGACCATCTGCGCCTTGACGAGGCCGAGCACCTCGGTGCGGAAGTCGTCGCGACGATCCGACCAGCGCAGGCCGCCGCGCGCGACGGTGCCGAAACGCAGGTGCACGCCTTCGACCTGCGGGGAGTACACCCACATCTCGAGCGCCGGCTTCGGCTTCGGTACGAAGCTGAGTTCGTCGGGCCGGATCTTGAGCACCAGTGCCGTCGGCAGGGCACCGGATTCGTCGATGTAGTAGTTCGTGCGCAGCGTCGCCCGCAGCAGCTCGAGTGAGGAGCGCAGCACTCGGTCGGCGTCGAGGCTGGCGACCTCGCTGAGCGAGGACTCGATGGAGTCGTCGAGCTCGGTCATCGCCGTTTCGCGTCCGGCATCGTCGACGTCCGGATCGAACTTGGCGGAGAAGTAGTCGACGAGCAGCTTCGAGATCTGCGGATTGTCGCTGTAGACCTCGCCGACGTAGGCGTCGGAATAGGTGAAGCCTGCCTGGCGCAGGTATTTGCCCAGGGCGCGGATGATCGTCACATGCTTCCAGGAGAGTCCGGCGACGACGAGGCGGTCGAATACTCCCGCTTCCTTCTTACCGTCCCAGCCGGCCATGAAGGCCTCTGCGATGCGGTCGTAGTCGTCATCGGCCAACTCTTCGGAGAAGCTGAGTCCGAAGTCGTAGATGTACCGATGCGTTCCGTCCGCGAGGTCGAGCTCGTGGGGACGTTCGTCGACGACGTCGGCGCCGAAGGCCGTGAGGAAGGGCAGGACCTCGGACAGGCTGACCCGGTCTCGGCGGTAGAGGACGAGGCGGACGGAGGCGTCGGAGTTCTGGTCGGGACGGTAGAGGCGCACTGCCGGACCGTCACCGGCCTCGAGGGCCTCGAACCGACCGACGTCGGCGACCGCCTCGGCGGGGGTGTGGTGTTCGCCGTAGCTGGGAGGGAACGACTTCGACCACAGGTCGGCCCGGGCATGTGAGGCCCCGGTGTCGCCGGATTCGGCGGGAACGAGGAACGCGTGGACGTCCTCTGACCAGGAGCGCACGGCTCCGACGATGCGCGATTCGACCTCATCGGCGCGGATCTGCGGCAGCTCGGAGTCCCGTGCGACGCGGGCCACGAAGTGGATGCGGGCCAGCGCCGATTCGCTCAGCAGCACATCGAAGTCGACGCTGTCGGCGTTGTAGAACCTGCGCAGCACTTCCTGCACGCGCACACGAGCGTCGGTGTTGTAGAGGTCGCGCGGAAGATAGAGAATGACCGAGACGAAGCGCTGGTACGGGTCGGTGCGGACGAACACACGCGATTCCCGGCGCTCCTGCATGTCGACGATCTCCATGACGACGTCGTAGATCTCCTCGGTGTCCTCATGCAGCAGATCCTCGCGGGGGTAGTTCTCGAGGACTCCGAGGAGCTCGTTGGCCGAATGGGATCCGGTGGGGAATCCGCTGGCCGAGAGGATCTTCGCGACCTTGCGGTTGATGACGGGGATGTTGAGGACGCTGTCGTTGTAGAACTCGGGTTTGAACACGCCGACGAAGCGGCGTTCGCCGACGATCTCGCCGTCGGCGGCGAAGGTCTTCACGCCGATGTAGTCCATGAAGGAGGACCGGATGACCCTGGAGCGAGAGTTCGCCTTCGTCAGCACCAGCACATGCGGTTCCAGGGCCTTGTCGGCGACGGCCCGGCTGAGCGGTGACTTCACGAGGGGGCGCAGGGCCGAGATGCCCATCGAGGTGTCCTCGATCGGTTCGAGGCTGCTGTGCTCGGCGTCGTGGGTGTAGTCGTATTCGCGGTAGCCGAGGAAGGTGAAGTGACCGTCGAGCCAGGTGAGCAGGGCGGCGGCGGATTCGGCCTCGGAAGCCAGTTCCGGACGCGGCGGGTGTGCACTCAGCTCGGCGGCGATGTCCTTGGCCTTCGCGGCCATCGCCTGGGCGTCGCGGGCCGCCGCGGCCACATAGTCCAGTACTCCGCGCAGGCTCTCTTCGAGTGCGTCGAAGTCGTCCTCTGAGATGCGGTCGATCTCGAGGCGGATCCAGGACTGCTGCTGCGGGGCACCGTCCGTGCTGTCGGCAGAAGCCTCGGAAACCGTCGGAATGCTCGCCGTGTCCGCACTGAGCGCGGGAGCCTCGGCGGGAGAGAGGATCTTCTCCCCCGGGCCGGTTCCGGTGACCGTGATGATCGGGTGATGGACGCGGCGGATCGCTCTGCCGTTGGCGGCGAGGTCGCTGACGATCGAGGACACGAGATGGGGCATATCGGCGAGCACGATGGCGATGACCGTGTGGTTGTCGCGGAATTCCGGCGAGTCGACACTCGGATTGTAGATGGCGATCGCCGGCGAGCGACCGTCGTATTCGGTGCCGAGCGTGAAATGACGGGCAGCCGCGGCCGCATACGCCTCGGGGTCGTTGGCCCCTGTTTCGAACCGCGGATAGTACGCTTCGAGGAAGTTCTCGGGAGCCGACTGTCCCCTCTGCTTCCTCCACTCTTCTGCAACGTCCGAAATTGAGACCTGAGTCACTGTTTCACCTCTATGATCAACGAGCATTCGTCATGCGATTCGACGTCGAATCGTCATTCCCCACACTATGCCCAAATATCGAGAAAGGCACGCCGAGGCGCATACGGTGGTGTACCGTTCATTCGCTGGCAAACTGGAGCTATGCGATCTCTGACTCTCAATCATGAATACTCGGTTGATCTGTCGACATTCCTGGCCAAACTCGCCGATCCCGGCGTGTGGGAGAAGCTCGGCTCCCAGGCCGGTGCCGAATACATGGACCCCGACACCGAGATGACCGTGCGGACCCCGATGCCCAAGGCCGAGCTGCCGGAGGCACTGGCCTCCAGGCTTCCGGAGAACACCGTGCTGGTCGAGGTGTACATGATTCCCGGGGATGTCCTCGGCGACGAGGCCGAGATCCGCATGACCGCACGTGCCGCGGGCGTTCCCGTCGAGATCGATGCGGTCCTCGAGCTGCGCGAGGACGAGGCGGTCACGAAGCTGGCCGCACATGCAGAGATCAGCTCGTCGATCCCGATGTTCGGGGCGATGATCGAACAGGCTGTGGTCCCGATCCTGCAGAAGCGACTGAGCGACCGGCTGCACCGCTTCGAATCCGCCTGAGGCCTCGAAATCGCCTGAGGCCTCGGAATCGTTCGGGGTGCGACCGCCTCAGTTCGCGTCGCCGAGCAGCTGTTCGAGTTCCGAGGCGTCATACCACAGCAGATCGGAGGCACCGAGGTGGTCCTCGGCTGCACCCGCGCCGCTCTCCTGCCCACGTTGCACCGCTTCGTCCCAGACGATGTCTTCGTCGAGGTGGAAGCTGGCTGCCCGGGCCATATCGACCTCGGCGACGGTGATGAGATCGAAGCCGTCGGTCAGCGGTTCGGTCGGGCTCGACTCGGGGGCGTCATAGGCCACGACCACACGGCGGGCGGGAGTCGCCTCGGCGGTTGATTCGGTGTCAGCCGTGACGGTACCAGCGGGATCGAATGCCGCGTTCGCGGCCAGGGCGGCGGCGATGCACATGGCATCGAATTCGGCGGCTTCGAACTCCTCGCCGCGCAGGCTGCGCCCGTGCGCATCGGGGGCGACGCCGCGGACATCCGTCAGCGTCGAACGCAGCGCGGTCAGGGTGGTGGGAATATAGCAGCGAATGGCCATGCCCCTCATCCTAGTCCCGCGGTCCGCCCACCTGGCTCACCCGTGCTTTCTGTGTGCGTCCGCGACGACCTGCGCCGCGACGTTCGCGGCCTCCCGGCGATCGGCGGGAGCGGCGCCGGCCAGGCAGGAGCTCGTCCATCATCGCGGCCAAGTCACCGACGAGGACGGATCTGGGGTTCTGCTCGTGCAAGGTATGGCCCGCGAGCATCGCGGCGTCTGCGGTGGAGCGGTCGTCCGAGAGCAGGAAGTCAGGGGTGATGCGGACGAAGCGGTCGAGGACTTCTCTGATCCGCGTCTCCGCAGGATGTCCGACCGCACCCGCCCGCACCTTCGTGATCACCAGCCTCATCTTCTCCCGCACCGACTCGGCCCGCGGCGTGCCGAGGAGTTTGACCAGCCGCTGCAGACCGATCGGCTCTCCGGCGGCGAGGATGAGGACGATATCGGCGACCTCGAGCGCGGCGCGGGTGGCGCAGTGCCGGTCATAGAAGGGATCGGCGAGGTCATCATCGGGATCGATCCGATCGCTGATGTCGACGATGACCACCTCGTAGGCTGTGGCCAAGCGCTGCAGCACCGCCTCCAGGACGGAGGCGCGGATCTCGGGCCACCGCTCAGGTCGTGTGAGCCCCGTGACAACGTGGAAGTTCTCACGGATCACCGCATGCGGGACCGAATGCTGGTGCCCACGTCCCGACGGGTCCGTCTGCGACCGGCAGAGACTGGCCAGGTGAGAGGATTCCTCTGTCAGCCCGAGCGTGGACGCGACCATGCCCGAAACCGTGTCGGCATCGACGACGACGCTGCGCCTGCCCTGGCGGGAGGCCTGATCGGCAAGATTGACGGCCGTGAGGGTGCGTCCGGGCGACGATCCCGTCCCCCATACCGTGATGATCACTCCTGCTCCGCCGACGGCGCCCGGAGGCGCTGCCGGCCGCGGCGGTACCACGGTGGCGGCGCGGATGTCCTCGATAGCGGCGGCCATCGTGGGTGCATCCGCATCCGTTGCGACGACGGTGGTGATGCCGAGGTCCGCGAGGGCGTGCTCATCATCGCCGAAGCCGAGCACCTTCACCTCCGACGCCGCGATCGCTGCGACCACCTCGGCATCGAGTCCGGGAAAGTACCGGCCGATGATGACGACGTCGGCGCCCCCGGTGCGACAGTGGGCCAGCAGCTCCACCTCGTCGGCCGGGCGGGCGACGATCGTGACATCGTCGATCTCACTGAGCAGCTCGAAGAGGATGAGGTCGTATTCGAAGTCGACGGCCAGCAGGATCTGTGTCATCACTGCCCGCCGTCTTCTGCGGGAACGGACGGGGCACCGACGACGGAGAGCACGCTGCGCCCGTCGAGGGCGGCGAGGACACCGGGCAGATCGCCGGAGCCGACGAACACTTCGATGCGTGCACCCTCACCGGCCCCGAAGCTGCCGACGTCTCGACTGATATGAGCGACCGGAGCGGAATCGACGATCTGCTCGGGCGGGGTTCCGTCGTCGTCGAGCCCGTTCTGCTCCGGTTGCGCCCAGACGTCGACGAGGCTGCCCGAGTCGACGACGCTCGGCACGGAGCCGGCGATGTCGATCGCCACGACTCGCCCGTCGAGCTCGGACAGAGGCGCCACCGCCGAGGCGGCCAGCAGCTCTCCTGCCGCGACGACGCTGCGCACGCTTGTATTCGCCGGCAGCTCGGCATCGGCAGACAGGTACTTCTCGCCGAGATCGGCGAGGTTGACCTCTGCCACGGTGAGATCGGCCGGACTCAGGGTCTCGCCGGGCACGAGTGCGTGTGCGCTCGCCCAGACCCGGGTGGTCGAATTCGCCGAGGTGACGAGCAGGTAGGTGCCGACGACCGCCAGGACGACGAGCATCGCTCCGACCAACAGCCGAGCATCGGTCCAGCGGGGGCGTCGGATACGTTTCGAGAGCTCCATTGCATCTCCAGATTCGCAGAATTTCCACTGACAGAAACTGTTTCTCAGTGCTAATATTGAGCATCAAACGATGCCAAAGCAAGGTTTTTGGCAAAATGCACCAACAAGCAGATGGACATCTGGTGGCAGATGGACATCTGGAATTGGAGAATTCACCTCATGGCCGTCGAAAGTCGCTTCCTGCCGCTGACCGATGTGGCCGAGCTGCTCAATGTCTCGATCGCCCAGGCTCGGGCCCTGGTCCGTTCCGGCGATCTCCGCGCCATCAAGGTCGGCGGGCGCGGCCAGTGGCGTGTCGAGAAGTCCGAGATCGAAGCGTATATCCAGCGCATGTATGAGCGCACGGAGTACCAGATCAAGACCGGCTCCATCGAGGACTGACCTGCTCGCTTCGACTCCGATCAGCATTGCACCCCGCTCATCCGAAGGGGTTCGTCCGAGCGTGGATGGCGCTGATCGCCGCGAAGGGAATGATCCGGCCGGAGATTTCGACATAGTCGGCTGCGACGAGGGAACATCGTCCGCGAATACCGCCCGAGCGCCCGGCGACGTCGATCGACACCTCTTCATGAGCTTCTGACCAGCGTCGCAGCGCCGAGCCCATCCCCAATCGCTCCAGCCCACCGGCTCCGAACCGGTGCACTCGCGTGGTCACCCTGAGTCCGCATACGGCACTGAACGCGATTGCGGAAACCTCGGCCCCGGCGAGGACGACGATGTCCCGGCCGAGGAAGCACACGGCCCCGGTGATGTCGCGATCGGACATCGTCACCTGCACCGTCGATCCCAACGATCCTCGCAGCCGCTCGAGCAGAGTCCTTTCGGCAGCCTGCCCGGCGACCTCATCACCGAATTCGCCCCTCCTGGCATGCGCCTGCGCCGCCGAGTCGGCGGCTTCGATATCCGCCAGGAGTGCATCGATGCGATCGTCCATAGTCGCCAAGCTTGCCCCAGCTGTAGTCCACTTTCAAGACTTGAATCGACGACTCATCGAACTACAGTCATGTAGTTACTGTTGATCCATTGACATCAAATGCCATCTAACGGCATCATTATGTTCAATATCCAACGGAGGATGTCTAGATGTATCTCTTGCTTGCATGCGCGGGTTCATGGCTGATTCTGCTCGGTTCCTTCTTCATCGCGTGGACACAATTGCCACCACCGAGCACGACCGGCGACGTCGTCGTCATCGTCATCATCGGCACTGGAGCGATCCTGTTCTCGCGGATCGGCATCGTCTCGCTGCTGGCGCTGCTGCTGCGCCTTCTCCCGTCGGGCCGCGTCCGGTCAGCACTGGCGGGAGTGGTCGTCACGGCGATGCCGCGGATACTCGCGTCGAGCGTTCTTGCCATCGTGTCCGCCGGCCTGGCCGTCCACTCGACTCACGCAGCACAGGTCACAGACCCTGGGCCCGGACCCACATCGTCGGCGAACGCTTCGTCCGCCCCTGCCGATCCCGGATGGCCGACGGTCGACTCGGATACTCGGTCGCCGACCCCCGCTGACAGTGGGGAGAGGTCCGGCGTCGAGGACCCACCAGAGGAATCCGAATCGCCGGATCACCGACGAGCGCCCGATCGCGCACACCTCCCCGACCCCGGTTGGCCTGCCGAGCCGCCTCCGGACGATGGACCTCCATCACCGCCGGGCGAGAAAGACGATTCCTCTGTTCCTGCGGATTCGGCAGCCGCCACGCATATTGTGACCCACGGCGAGAGCCTGTGGTCGATCGCTGCGGACCTGACCGACACAACTGCAGAGATCCCTCGACTCGTCACTGACATCTATACCGCCAACGAAGACACCATCGGCCCTGATCCGAGCCTCATCATTGCCGGTCAGAGATTGGAGATCCGGACATGACCGCCCCGCTCACCCTCACCCGACCTCAGGCTTCGGCACCGCCTCGGCGACAGGTCACACCGCGCTCCACGGCGCAGTCCCCCCGCCGGGTCGGCAGGCACACCCGGGGGCAGGACATCGCAGACGACCGGGCGAGGATCGCGGCCACGGCCACCTCGTTGGCAGTTGCCTGCCTCGAGGTCCTCTCCGGGGTCAGACGCAGCGAGACGATCGCCCGCTGGGTCGAACCGGAGCTGCTGGCGAAGATCGATCACCGATGTCAGCTGCGCGCCGAGGTGGCGCCGCACCGGGCGGCCGTGCCCGGCGCTCGTACGGTGAAGCCGGGGACAGCGCACGTCTGCCAGATCAGCCCCGAGATCGCCGAGGTCACGGTCATCGTCGCCGCCGCAAATCGCGTCCGGGCGGTGGCAGTCCGTTTGGAACTGCTCACCACCCGGTGGACGCTGACTGCGCTGCAGACGATGTGAGCCGCTGAGGGCCCGGCGTCAGCTCTTGGCCTTCTTCTTCGCACGACGTTCGGCGCGGTTGGCCGCAGCCGGTTCCTCGTCGTCGTCGGTTTCGGAGACCGCGGCCGAACCGGTCTCGGACGGAGCCGACAGCTGCATCTTCGGAGTCGTGTGACGCAGCTCCTCGGCGTCGACCTCGACCTCGGGTTCGGCATCGTCGGAACCGGCCGATGTCGTCACCTGAACCTGCAGCGTGTTGGTCAGGCGAACGACGTCCTCCTTGATCCCGTCCTGCATGGTGGTGAACATCTCGAAGCCCTCCCGCTGGTATTCGACCAGCGGATCCTTCTGGGCCATGGCGCGCAGCCCGATGCCGTTCTTGAGATAGTCCATCTCGTAGAGGTGTTCGCGCCAGCGCTTGTCGATGACGGAGAGGACGACGCGGCGTTCGAGTTCGCGGGTGGCATCCTCTCCGAGCTCCTCTTCGCGCTGCGAATAGAACAGGGCGAGGTCGGACTGGATCTCCTGATTGAGACGGTTCTTCGTGAGGTTGCCGAGTCCGCCGAGTTCCTCGGCGAGATCGTCGGATGAGATCGACGGTGAGTAGATCTTTCCGAGGGCGTCGAAGAGCTCGTCGATCTGCCAGTCTTCGACCGGTCCCGTCGTCGCTTGGGCGACGTAGGCGTCGATGACTTCTTCGCGGAAGTTCGCGACCTGCTCCTCGAGGTCGGCCCCGTCGAGGACCCGGCGGCGCTCGTCGTAGATCACGGTGCGCTGACGGTTGAGCACATCGTCGTATTTGAGCACGTTCTTGCGCTGTTCGGCATTGCGCTGCTCGATCTGCGACTGCGCCGAGAGGATGGCACGTGAGACCATCTTCGATTCCAGCGGCACATCGTCGGGCACGTTCGCCGTCGCCATGATCCGTTCGGCGGCTCCCGAACCGAACAGGCGCATGAGATCATCGGTCAGCGACAGGTAGAACCGGGATTCACCGGGGTCACCCTGACGGCCGGAACGGCCGCGCAGCTGATTGTCGATGCGGCGGGACTCGTGGCGTTCGGTGCCGAGTACGTAGAGTCCGCCCAGTTCGACGACCTCTTCGGCCTCTTCCTTGACCTTGTCCTCGGCGGCCTTGAGCACCTCCGGCCATTCGGCCTCGTACTGGTCCTCGTTCTCGGCCGGGTCAAGGCCGCGACGTTCCATCTCCGCGACCGCGAGGAATTCGGCGTTGCCGCCGAGCATGATGTCCGTACCGCGTCCGGCCATGTTCGTGGCCACCGTGACGGCGTTCTTGCGTCCGGCCATCGCCACGATCGACGCCTCACGGGCGTGGTTCTTCGCGTTGAGGACCTCGTGCTTGACGCCGCGTTTGGCCAGATTCTTCGACAGGTATTCGCTCTTCTCGACGCTCGTCGTGCCGACGAGCACGGGCTGTCCGGTCTCGTGGCGTTCGACGATGTCGTCGACGACAGCGTCGAACTTCGCAACCTCGTTCTTGTAGACGAAGTCGGACTGGTCGACGCGCTGCATCGGCTTGTTCGTCGGAATCGGGACGACGCCGAGCTTGTAGGTGGACATGAACTCCGCGGCCTCGGTCTCGGCCGTACCGGTCATTCCGGAGAGCTTCTCGTAGAGACGGAAGAAGTTCTGCAGGGTGATCGTTGCCAGGGTCTGGTTCTCGGCCTGGACCTTCACCCCTTCCTTCGCCTCGATGGCCTGGTGCAGGCCCTCGTTGTAGCGGCGGCCCTTGAGCACACGACCGGTGTGTTCGTCGACGATGAGGACTTCGCCGTCGAGGACGACGTAGTCCTTGTCCTTCTTGAACAGCTCCTTGGCGCGGATGGAGTTGTTGAGGAAGCTGATGAGCGGGGTGTTCTCCGCGTCGTAGAGATTCCCGATGCCCAGATAGTCCTCGACGCGTTCGATACCGGGTTCGAGGATACCGACGGTGCGCTTCTTCTCATCGACTTCGTAGTCGCGGTCGGTCTTCAGGCGCTTGACGACCTTGGCGAATTCGCCGTACCAACGGTTCACATCGCCTTCGGCGGGACCGGAGATGATGAGCGGGGTACGGGCCTCGTCGATGAGGATCGAGTCGACCTCATCGACGATGGCGAACGCATGTCCGCGCTGGACCAGTTCGTCGGCAGACCACGCCATATTATCGCGCAGGTAGTCGAAGCCGAATTCGTTGTTCGTGCCGTATGTGATGTCGGCAGCGTACTGTTTGCGGCGCAGATCCGAAGGCATGTTCGCCTGAATGCAGCCGGTCTCCATGCCGAGGAAACGGAACACACGGCCCATCAGCTCTGACTGATAGGTGGCCAGATAGTCGTTGACCGTGATGATGTGGACCGGATTGCCGGTGAGAGCGTTGAGGTAGGCCGGGGCCGTGGCGACGAGGGTCTTGCCCTCACCGGTCTTCATCTCGGCGATGTTGCCCAGGTGCAGAGCGGCGCCGCCCATGAGCTGAACGTCGAAGTGTCGCATGCCCAAGGTCCGGCCCGAGGCTTCGCGCACGGTGGCGAAGGCTTCGGGCAGCAGAGAGTCGAGGCTCTCACCGTCCTTGTAGCGTTCCTTGAACCGGCCGGTTTCCTCACGCAGTTCGGTGTCGGTCATCTCGCTGAACTCATCAGACAGCTGGTTGATGGCATCCGTGTATCGGCGGAGCTTCTTCAGAGTTCTGCCTTCACCTGTGCGCAGAAGCTTCTCGAGGAAATTAGCCACTTTTCTCCTAATCGGCATGTCTGCCGGACAACGACTCGAACGACTGTATAGCCCCTAGCTTAATGGCAGGTGAGTACCTTCGAGGTCCACGGCGGTCAGGCCCAGCCATGCGGCCATCGTCATGAGCTCGTCGGCGAGCTCCGCGGTGTGCTCCTCCCCCGGCTCCCATGTCACCTGGTGAGCGCGCAAGATTCCTGCCGCGCGGTCCCGGTGCAGATCGACTCGCCCGACGAGCCGATCGCCGAGGAGGAACGGCGTGACGTAGTAGCCGTAGATCCGTTTGGCCGCTGGTGTGTAGATCTCGATGCGGTAGTGGAAGTCGAACAGCCATTCGATGCGCGGACGGTAGAAGACCAAGGGGTCGAACGGCGCCAACAGGGCGCGAGCGTTCACGGTGCGCGGAGTCCGAGCCTCGTGCCACTTCAGGGCCGGGACGCCTTCGACGTCGACTTCGCGCAGCTCACCGGAGTCGATGAGTTCGCTGATGGCGACGTCGGTCGGTGCACGCCGCTGCCGAAAGTAGTCGGCGATGTCCTCGGGACGGGAGATGCCCAGGGCACGTGCCGCGATGCGGGTGAGTCCGACGACATCGTTCTCCACCCCGGAGATTCCGCGTGGAAGCTGCGCATTCGGGTCCAGTCCCAGCGCAGGATCGTCCGGAGGCCCGTAGGTCAGAGGCAGCTGCGGCAGCTCGGGTGCGACATCGCGGGTCAGGGCATAGATGCGTTCGAAGTGGTCATTGCGTCCGGCGACGCTGATGATGCCTCCGGCGAACAGCGCTTCGAGGGCGACTTTCACCTGGCTGGGATTCCAACCCCAATGGCCGCGGTGGATCTCCGGCAGATCGTGGTCGACCACCTCGGCGACTTCCCGCGCCGACATCGGCCGGGCGGACAGTGCGGCAAGGACGCGGGCTTGGAGGTTTCGGAATTCCTCACCGGTCTCCGGGTGGCGCTGTCCGAAGTCGTTGCGCCACCATTCGCTGTGGGCGCGGGCGAAGTGCTTCCACGTCTGCGGGGGCACGAAGGCCGCAGCGTGGGCCCAGTACTCGACGCCCATGCGCGGCGAAGTGTAGAAGAGCCGGTCCAGGGTCTCCCGCGGATAGGGGCCCAGGCGGGAGAAGTACGGCAGATAGTGGGATCGGACGACACGGGCGACCGAGTCGATCTGGGTCAGCCCCAGGGTGGCGAAGACATTCTTGAGGTGTCGGGCGGTGGCCTTGGCCGGTCGTGGTCGGTCCAGTACTGTCGCCGCGATCGCCGTCCTGCGGGCCGCGGCCCGTGTCATCCTCTGCATACCCCCACGCTATCCCCCAATTGCTACCTGACGGCGGCCCAGCAACCTCGCGCGAGGTTGCTGGGCCGCCGTCAGGTAGCAATTGGGTCAGTCGATGGCTTCTTCGAGTTCGTGGTCGAGGGCGATGACTCCGTAGCTCCAGCCCTTGCGGCGGTAGACGACGGAGGGTTTGCTCGACTCCTCGTCGATGAACAGATAGAAGTCGTGTCCGACGAGTTCCATCCGATTCAGCGCCTCCTCGATGCCGATCGGTGAGGCGGTGAAGGACTTCTCACGCAACACGACCGGCGAATCGCCTTCGGCCTTGATGCGGCCGTTCGTCTGATCGACGCCGCGGTCCTCATCACGTTTCGCATCATCGGCATCCGCATCGGGGATCAGCGGCTCAACCACCGGCATCTTCGCCAGTGCCTCCGCAGTGGATTCCTTGCGGTGATGACCCGATCGCGGCACTTTGTGCCGGTCCCTCGCTCGCCGCAGACGTTCGACGAGCTTCGCCCACGCCAGATCGAGTGCCGCATATTTGTCGCTTGCCATGGCCTCTGCCCGAATTGCCGGCCCCTTCGCCACAACCGTGAGCTCGACTCGCTCGCTCGTCTCGGGTTGGCGGGAGTTCTTCTCGTGAGTGACATGCACTTCGACACGCTGAGCGCGAGGGGCAAGCTGCTCGACCTTGGCGATCTTGTCCTCGATGTGGGCCCGAAAGCTGTCGGAGATGGTCAGTTGACGGCCGTTGACAACAATATCCATGATGTGTCCTTAGCGACTCGCTCGTCGGATTCATCCGATCCCATGCCCTTGGATGGGTAAACACCGTTATACAGTAAAGGGAGAGACAAATCGAGTGCCCCCGCGACCGAGCCCGAGAACAGCTCCTGCAGCGGGTCTGATATGCACCGATGCTAGCAGACGTGCGCTTTCTGCCAAGGTTGCGCCGGTGGTGGAGAAGTCATCGATGAGCAGATCAGCAGGCGCGGATCCGGCACCCGATACGCAACGCATCTCCGGGATCTCAGCGATTCTCCTGCGGTTGAGATACTGCGTCCGCTCCGCATTCCGAGCCCGTTCGATCGCCCCGAGTCCGACCTGGTCACGCGAACGCTTCGCCGCGAGCACATCGAAGACTTCCAGAGGCAGCTCCGGTGACAGTTCCTTGGCCCGATTCGCCAGCGCCGCTGTATGCGATCCGCCCCGGCGGCGCCTGGCCCGATCCGAGCTCGGTGCCGGAAAGAGTCGGATCGCACCACCCGAGTAGCCGATGAGATCGAGGGCAGCGACGATCGACCGAGTCAGCGCCAGGGCCAAGGGATCGAGGATGTCCCGACGTCCCTCGTCCTTGTACCCGACGACCATCTTCGAGATCTGCGAGTTGTATTCGCAGACCCCGACGATCGGGATCGTGCCGTAGCGCGGTTCCATCGCCCGCGGGATCCCGCCGAGCAGCCGCAGACAGCGGGTGCACAGCGAGACGTTCTCCCGCCCGCATCCGGCGCACCGGCGAGGCAGGAGCAGTTCGCCGAACTCCCCGAGCAGACCCATGGGAGCAATCTACTCCATGCCGGCCCCCACGAGTCGGCTGTCAGCTGCCCTCCGGGCGAACTCCGCACCGCCCTTCGAGTCAGCCGGGATACGAGGGATCCTTGGCGGTGACGTCGACGAGCTTCTGCCACGCGTTCGAGTTGTAGCTGTACAGCGCACCGTCCGAACCGGTGACGAGTATCGACCGTCCGTCCGCTCCGCCGGCGATGCGGCTTCCGCCCGACACCTCGCCGAGCTGCTCTGCAGGCCCGGTGACTCCGATGCGGAACGGCTGCGCGGTTTCGCCTTCCTCGGCGGCCAGAGCCACGAGATTCGTCGATCCTGACCAGGAGACGTCCTTGACCTCGTCGAAGTTCGCGCCCACTTCGATCGGTGTCTCGGAGACATGGCCGGATGGATTGCCTGCCTTGTCCCTGGGCACGCCGACCACATCGACACGGTCCGGCTCACCCTTGTGCCGACTGAGCAGAGCGACACGGGTTCCGTCGCGGGAGACCTCGATGTCGACGAGCCGTCGTCCGTTGAGGAAATCGGCGGCCACGGTGAAGGTCTTGCCGTCGCGACCGACGGCTGTGAGTTCGCCTTTGTTCTCCGCCTCACCCGTCCAGGTCGTGTTGAAGCGGTCGATGCTGGGGCGCACGAGCTTCGTGCCCTTGAGGATCGGGGTGGCGTCGACGGCATCGGACTTCAACCGCATCAGCTGTTCGCCGTCATCGGCCAGATACACGTAGAGGGAGTCATCCAATGACACCGCGGGGTCGCTGGCCTTCGCCGACTTCAGGTTGGGACTGTTCTCGACCTTGGCGACGGTCGTTCCCGAGACTCGGGAGAGGTGGTCGTCGGCGAGAACCACGGGCGGACCGTCCACCTGGACCGAGGTGTCGGTCCGCGGCTGCAGGCTGGACGGAATCGTCTGTCCGCCGATGCTCAGTTCGACCGCCGAGATCGAGGGAATGACCTGCAGAGTGGTGGCGATCTGCTGACGGATCAGCCCCTTCTCGCGGTCGGACGGAGCCGGATTCTGCGCCCCCAAGGCCACATGGGCAACGCCGTTCTCGATCGTGACCACGTTCGAGTCGCCGAGCTTCGCACCATCGGGGATCGCGGTGATCACCGCCCCCGAGAGGTAGGGCGCAGGACCGCTGAGCAGCTCGTTGATCAGCACTGTCGGGGTCGAGGAGGACCGGAGGAACCAACGGGAGTCAGGGACGAGATACGAATAGTCGGACGTGAAGAACTGCAGCGAATAGTTGAGGAAGATCGTCCGGAAGTCGGCCTGGCTGATGAGCAGCCCGTCCGGCGCCGAGGAGATCCTCCACTCCCCGTTCTCCTGACGCAGCGAGAACTCCAGGGTGGACTGCGTGCCCGGTTTGGTCGAGTTGTAGACGCCGGAGGAATCGACGAGACCGACGACCGGAGCCGAGAGACTCATCGACTTCTGGTCGGAGGTGGTCCCGACGTTCAACGAGTCGAGATCCGTGCCGTTGGGCAGCACCGACACTGATTCCTGCGGACTCCATTTCTGAGCCTCGCCTTCGGTGAGGAACGACCGGGCCACGGAGAAGTTGTTGCCGGTGCCCGCTCCTGCCCGGAGGAAGCCGCGCACGATGTCCGATGGGCTGTCGCCGGGTTCGGGCCCGTCGGGGATCCGGGCGTTGTTCGCCCCCGCATCGCCCGAGTCATCTTCGATATGGCCGACAGGTGATGAGGTCGGGATCGACGAGCAGCCGACGAGAGCCAGGACCGTGAAGACGGAGACCAGCATGGTCTTCAGCCGGGAGCTCCTGGGCATCGAGCGAGTCATGAGCGTCCTCCTCTGCTGTCGTTGACACTGTCTTCGCCCAGGTCGGCTTCGCCGATGTCCACGGACCGCTCGCCCACGTCGGCCGTACCCGGCTCGTCGGTACTCGCGTCGGCCGTACCCGGCTCGGCGGTTCGCGTGGTCTCCTGATGCGATGCGGACTGCGAATCCGCCTCGGCGGGGCTGTCATGATCGGCGTCGAGCATCTCCGGCTCGGTTTCGACGACGATCGGGATCGATCCGGTCTGGATGCGGACGGAACCGTCCGAGGACAGTGGTCCCGCCACAAGTGCGGACCCGCGGATCTGCGCATCGCGAGGCGGCAGGGGCAGCGGCGAGGAGGTGATCTCCTGATCGGGGCGACGGGGAATCGTCAGTCGGAAGCACGAGCCCTCGCTCGGTTTGCCCCAGACCTGCAGCCAGCCGTGGTGCAGGTGGGCATCCTCGAGCGAGATCGCCAGACCCAGACCCGATCCGCCGAGGGTGCGCTTGCGTGCCGGATCAGCCCGCCAGAACCGGTCGAAGACGTGCTCGACCTGTTCTTCGTTCATGCCGACTCCGTGGTCGCGCACACTCACGGCCACCGCCTCGGCGTTGGAGGCGACATAGACGTCCACGGGGTTGCTCTCACCGTGTTCGATGGCGTTGACGACGAGGTTGCGCACGATCCGGGTGATGCGCACCCGATCGACCTCGGCCATGACCGGCGACGACGGTGCGTGGACGACGATGGCGGTCTCCATCTGTTCGGCCACCATCGACACGGTCTCGATCACGGAGGTCACGATCGCGCCGATATCGACGGGTTTGGGCACGAGTGCTGCGGCACCGGCATCGTAGCGGGAGATCTCCAGCAGATCGGAGAGCAGGCTGTCGAAGCGCTCGGCCTGCGAGTTCAGCAGTTCCGCACTGCGCGCGGTGACGGAGTCGAGGTCGTCGCGGGAATCATAGATGAGATCCGCGGCGGCACGGATCGTCGTCAGCGGTGTCCGCAGCTCGTGGGAGACGTCGGAGACGAACTGCCGCTGCAGCACCGACAGCCGCTCCATCTGCTCGATCTGGTGCTGGAGGGTGTCGGCCATATCGTTGAAGCTCTCACCGAGGACGGCGATCTCGTCGTTGCCGTGCACGGGCATGCGTTCGTCCAGGTCACCATCGGCAATGAGCCTGGCCACCTCGGCGCCGGTGCGCACCGGGGTGACGACCAGCCGAGTGACGATCCAGGCGACGGCACCGACGAGGACGAGTGCGGCGACGAACATGGACCGCTGCACGAAGTTGAGCGTGTCCTGCTGTTCGCTGAGATCGCCGAGGTAGTACAGCTGGAACTGGCCGGCACCCGGAATCTGCAGCTCCTGAGTGATGAGCAGCCCCGGTCCCGTGCCGTCGGGCAGGCTCACCGACTGGTAGAGCTTGTCATCGGCCGGAGCTTTGCCGATGGCCTCGCGGAGCTCATCGGTGATGGGCACCTGCGGTGCCTCTCCGTCTTCGTTCGCCCCACCGGCCGTGATCGTCGAGAATGAGGTGTTCGGATCCGTCGGCTGCAGGGTCAGCGAATACACGGACCCCGCCGACCGGTTGTAGATCGATGACAGCTGCGAGCTCAGCATGTCCTGAGTGATCGCCTGGCCGTCGACCGGTGCCAGTGAGCGCAGCTCGGCCAGGATCGACCGTGTCTGTGAGGACAGGGAATCCAGGCGGGTGTCGAAGAGACCCCGGGCGATCTGCTGGGACATGTAGGTGCCGACACCGAAGATCGCCACCGAAGTGAGCACGACGATGCGGACCTGCAGGGAGTGGCTGAACGATCGGAGGATGAAATTCCAGAACGTCTTCAGCGCCGAGGCCGCAGTGCGGACGGGTCCGTCCGCGGCCGACTCGGAAGTCACGCGGCTCGGCCGGCCTTATAGCCGACGCCGCGGACGGTGACGATGATGTCCGGCTTCTCCGGATCGCGCTCGATCTTCGACCGCAGACGCTGCACGTGGACATTGACCAGCCGGGTGTCGGCGGCATGACGGTAGCCCCACACCTCTTCCAGCAGGGTCTCGCGGGAGAACACCTGCCACGGCTTGCGTGCCAGAGCGACGAGGAGGTCGAATTCGAGTGGAGTCAGCGACACCGGCGATCCTCCCTTGGTCACCGTGTGACCGGCGACGTCGACGACGACATCGCCGACGGTCAGCAGCTCGGGAGCCTGCGGTTCGGAGATCCGCAGCCGAGCCCGGACGCGGGCGATGAGCTCCTTGGGCTTGAACGGCTTCGGCACATAGTCATCGGCACCGGATTCGAGGCCGAGGACGACGTCGACGGTGTCGGACTTCGCCGTGAGCATGATGATCGGCACCGACGAGACCTCGCGGATCTCCCGGCAGACTTCGAGTCCGTCCTTGCCGGGCAGCATCAGGTCGAGGAGCACGAGGTCCGGATTGACCTTCTGGAATTCTTCGAAGGCCTGGTCTCCGGTGGCGCAGAAGAAGGGCTCGAAGCCTTCGCTTTTGAGCACAATTCCGATCATCTCGGCCAAAGCCGTGTCATCATCAACTACGAGGATTCGAGCGTTCATGCTCCCATTGTCCCTTATGTTCGCGTGTTCTTCGGTTCTCGACACTCCCAGCCTATCGGGCGTTGTCGACGACCTCACGCACCGCATCCGATGACAGCGATCGCCGATGCTTCGGCCACGACCCCGGGCAGAGACCCGGACAGGGACCCGACCGGCTCCCGACGGCACTGATCGACGGGGTCGACGCGTACCCATTGGGACAGGGAGACCTCTCGGCACTCGCCGGCGAATCATGGCAGGATTGGCGTGATGGGACAGACGAATGCATGGACTTCGGAGGTCGACTGGCACACCGGCCGGTGGCAACGACGTTCACCGTCCCCGCCCTCACGCGGCTGGCAGCCGCCTCCACCGCGCGGGCTCCTGCCCAAACGGCCGCTGACCTTCATCGAGGCCTTGGACTCCGGCTTCCGCCTGCTGCGTTTCATCCCGACACTGTCCGTCGGCTCCTCCCTCATCGTCTTCTCCCTCTGGAGCCTGCTGCTCACCGCGATCGGTGCCGTCATCGCCGTCCAGTTCCTGCCGTTCTTCACCGACCTCACCGGCAATGACGATGCCGTCTCCGGCTTCATCGCCGTGGCCCAATTGGGGTCGGTGGCGCTGAGCCTGCTCAGCCTCGGATTGGCCCATCTGCTCTCCGGACTCATCGCGACGGGCACCCGTGCCTCCTTCGGCGCCCGCCGAACCGCCCTGTCGACGGCGTGGAGGTCTCTGTCCGGTCGACGCTGGCGCCTCGTCCTGGCCACGCTGCTCATGAGCGGAATCAACCTCGGCCTGCTGCTGGCCCTCACCGCTCCGACTCTGCTGTTCGCCAGCGCCGATTCGGCGATCCTCGCCTTCGTCTGGGCCGCCGTGGCCGCACTGCTGTGGTTCGTCGCGCTCATCTGGATCAACCTGCGACTGGCGTTCCTCGGTTCGGCGATCGCGGTGGAGGATCTGAGCGTCCGCGCCGGCCTCCGACGCTCATGGAGGCTGACCGGGCGCGGCTTCTGGCGGATGCTCGGCCAGCTCGCGCTCGGATACTTCCTGTCCAACCAGCTCGTCCAGCTCATCATCACCCCGATCGTCTTCATCATTTCGCTGGCCCTGGGCGTCGGGATGTCGACGACCACCGAGTCCACGACGGCGCAGACGGCCATCGCAATCGTCTCCGTCGGTCTTCTGCTCGGACTCACGCTCATCTCCTCAGCCGTCCTCTTCGGCTATTTCGCCTGCCTGGTCACGGTCTGCTTCTTCGACCAGCAGATGCGTTCAGAGGGACTCGACCTCGTCCTCATCCGAGCAGAGGAGGACCGATGATCCTCTCCCCCGTCGCCGCGGCGAGCATCGACCGCGACACCGGTCGCGAATGGGTCGAGCGCGAGCTGTCGAAGTCCGAATACGCTGCCAATGACCTCACTCCCTTGGAGCAGATCGGCCGCTGGCTTGCCTCCCTGTGGGATTCGCTCGTCGGTGCCGCCCTCGGCGCGAACTCTCCTTGGCTGCTCATCGTCGTCGTCCTCGCACTCGCCGTGATCATCGCCGGAATCGTCTGGCGCGTTCGTCGGGCAGGATTCCGTCGTGTCGGCGTCCCGCTGTCAGCATTCGATCCGGTCGTGGCCCACCCTGAACCGGGCCCGTGGCGCGAGAGCGCGGCCCGGGCCGCCCGCAGCGGGGACTTCGAGACCGCGGTCATCGATGAATCCCGTGCGATCTTCGCGGTCCTGTCTCTCAAACAGATCGTCTCGCTCGAGTCCTCTGCCACGGCGAGTGAGATCGCCCGCTCCGCCGAGGCGGCCCTGCCCGAACACGGTCCCGCCGTCCATGGGGTGGCCGAGGTCTTCAACGACCTCCGCTACGGAGAGGCGACCGCGAGGCAGGCCCGTGCGAACCGCCGCCTCGACGAGGTCTTTGCGGATCTGTGCGCACTCGACCGGAGGCTGAGCGCCCTGCCGATCCGCCACCGCCAGGACGCAGGCCGGCAGGACGCAGGCCGGCAGGAGGCACCGGCATGAGCGCACAGTTGGACGTCGCCGCCCGTGGCACGCGCTCGACCGTGCGGATCCCGCTGCGTGCTCGACTGCGTTCGGCTTCGGTGTGGATCGTCGCGGCCTTCGTCATCCTCATCACCGTCATCGCGCTCGTGCTGCTGACCGGTGATGACGAGTCCGCAGAGCCCCTGCACTACGACTCGACGGAGCGCACCGGCATGAAGGCCCTCGTCGAGACCCTGCGCGACCATGAGGTCGATGTCACCACCACCGAGGATCAGGAGCAGGCCCGCACGGCCGCGGCCCGCCCCGACACCACCCTGCTCATTCCCACGAACACCGCTGCCCTGTCGCCCGGAGACATCGACGGCCTCCAATACGCCCTGCGCACCCACGACAACCGGCTCGTCCTCGTCGACCCGGGTCCGACGATCTCGGAGTTCACCGACCGGATCACCGTCAACGACAATCTCAGCCCGCTGGCGAACCCGGATGCCACGTCCCCGGCGGCCTGCGACTCTCCGCCGGCCCGCAGCGCCGGTGCCGTGACCACTGGCGAGACCGAGTACGCGGAGACGACGAAGGGCACCGACGGGATCACCGCCTGCTACCCGTTCACCGGTCCCGGGGTCGATGAGATCGACGGCGCCGAGGTGGCCCCCGGGTCCGCGCGCGGACAGTTCGTCACCGATACCGGCAGTTCCGCGCCGCTGACCGTGCTCGGCAATCGCAATTGGGTGACCAACGAGCACATCGACGACGAGGGCAACGCCTCCCTCGTGCTCTCGCAGCTGTCCCAGACGCAGAACCTCGTCGTATATTATCCGACCTTCGGAGGCTCCGGTCAGCAGCAGACACCTCCGTCGACGATCGATTTCGTGCCCGGCTGGTTCCTCGCCGGAGTCCTGTGGCTGGTGCCCTGCCTGGTCGTCCTTCTGCTCGTCATCGGGCGCCGATTCGGACCGCTGGCCCTCGAGCACCTGCCGGTCATCGTGCCCGCTGTCGAGACCGTGCACGGCCGGGCCGCGCTGAGCTCTCGCAGTCACGATCGGGACGGGGCTCTGCACACTCTGCGGACCGGTGCGCTGCTGCGCATCGGCCGACGGCTGAGCCTCGGCCCCGATGCCCGCACCCCTGACATCCTCGGCCGTATCGCAGCCGCCACGGGAGCCGACCCGGGCCGACTCCACCACGTCTTCGTCTCCGCGTCGGCGCACACCGACGCCGAACTCACCGACCTCGTCCATCAGCTCACCCAGATCGAAAGTGAGATCCCATGACCGAACAGCCTCAGGAACCGATCGCGCAGCAGACTCCGGCCGTCGACCACGCGCAGACCCCGCCGGCGGAGCCGGACCCGGTCCGGGAGGCGTTCACCGGTGTCCGCGCCGAGATCGCCAAGGCCGTCGTCGGCCAGGACCAGGCAGTGACGGGGATGCTCATCGCGCTGCTGTGCCGCGGGCATGTGCTTCTCGAGGGGGTTCCCGGAGTGGCGAAGACCCTGCTCGTGCGCAGCTTCGCCGCCGCGGTCAGCCTGGACAGCTCGCGTGTGCAGTTCACGCCCGACCTCATGCCCAGCGATGTCACCGGGTCGTTGGTCTACGACGCGTCCGCCTCCGACTTCTCATTCCGGCCCGGCCCGGTGTTCACGAACATCCTCATCGCCGATGAGATCAACCGCACTCCGCCGAAGACCCAATCGGCTCTGCTCGAGGCGATGGAGGAACATCAGGTGTCCGTCGGCGGCCGCTCCCGGAAGCTGCCCGAACCGTTCCTCGTCGCGGCCACACAGAATCCCGTCGAATACGAAGGCACCTATCCGCTCCCGGAGGCCCAGCTCGACCGGTTCCTGTTCAAACTCGTCCTCGACCTGCCCGAGCGGGATCACGAATTCGAGATCCTCGACCGTCATGCCAGGGGCTTCGATGCCGGGTCCCTGACAGCGGCGGGTCTGCGCCCGGTCGCAAACGCCGACCTCATCGCCCGGGCTCGCGACGCGATTGCCACGATCTACATCGCCCCGCAGATCATCACCTATATCGTCGATCTCGCCCGAGCCACCCGCCAGACCCCGTCTCTGGCACTGGGAGTCTCGCCCCGTGGAGCGACGAGGATGCTCGGCGCCGCCCGGGCGCATGCGTGGCTGAGCGGCAGGCACTATGTCACCCCCGATGATGTCAAGGCCCTGGCCCATATGTCGCTGTCGCACCGGGTGATTCTGCGCCCCGAGGCGCAGATGGACGGTCTGGACGTCGGTCAGGTGCTCGATTCGATCATCGCCACCACCGAAGTGCCCCGCTGAATGACACCTCGCCTGTTCCTGCTCGCTGTCGCCGGCCTCGTGCCCGTGATGCTGGTGCCCACATGGTCGACGGCATCGATCGTGGCCGGGGTGATCGTTCTGGCCGCGGTCCTCGACTTCTTCCTCGTTCCCCGGATCCACGGCTTGGAACTCCAGCGCACCCCGGGACCGATGGTCCGCCTCGGCGATGGCACCCACTGCACTCTGACCCTGATCAATGGGACGAACCGCCGCCTGCGCCTCCACGTCCGCGACGCCTGGGCGCCGAGTGCCGGGGCCGTCGCGACCCGCTCCCACCATGTGCTCGAACCCGGTGAGTCGGCAGAGGTGACCACCGAGCTGGAGCCGACGAGACGAGGTGCACTGCCCGGCGATCTGGTGACGGTGCGCGGCCGCAGTGTGCTCGGACTGATCCACCGGCAGAAGAGCATCGATGTTCCCGCCTCGGTGCGGGTCCTGCCGCCGTTCGTGTCTCGGCGGGAGCTGCCGTCGAAGACCCAGAAGCTGCGCGAACTCGAGGGACGGTCCGCGGTCATGATCCGCGGAATGGGCACCGAATTCGATTCGCTGCGCGACTATGTCGACGGTGACGATGTCCGGTCCATCGATTGGCGGGCCAGTGCTCGCGCTCAGGACCTCGTGGTCAAGACCTGGCGACCGGAGAAGGATCGACGCGTCGTCATCGTCATCGATTCCTCCCGTTTCGCCGCCCGTCGCTGTGGCGAGGGCACGGTCTTCGACGCCGCTTTGGAAGCATCGCTGCTGCTGACGGCTCTGGCCACCGGCGCCGGAGACCGGGTCGATGTCATCGTCGCCGATGCCCGGGTGCGTGCAGCCGCATCGAGCCATCGCGCTCACGATCCGGTCCATGACCTGTCGGTGGCTCTGACGCCGGTGCATCCGGAGCTCTACGACGCGAACTGGGAATCGATCGCCGCAGCAGTTCTGCAGACGTCCAGGCAGCAGGCGCTCGTCGTGCTGGTCACGCAGCTCGACGAAGCGACGGTCGCCGAGGACATCCTGCCCGTGCTGCCGACCCTGACGGCTCACCACCGCGTCGTCGTCGCCGGAGTCGACGATCCGGCATTGTCAGCGCTGGCTGCCCAGCGCGGCGATGTCGACGACGTCTACACGGCTGCGGCCGCCGAGGCAGAGATGCTCGCGACGGCATCGCTGCGGACTCGCCTGCGCGGGCTCGGCGTCGCTAGCGTCCACGCTCTGC
Source organism: Brevibacterium linens ATCC 9172 (assembly GCF_900169165.1). Taxonomy (GTDB): domain Bacteria; phylum Actinomycetota; class Actinomycetes; order Actinomycetales; family Brevibacteriaceae; genus Brevibacterium; species Brevibacterium linens. The sequence goes on along the minus strand of NZ_FXYY01000015.1, from coordinate 17,032 downwards.
CCGAGAAGCTTCCCGGAGCATTGGCCGACCTCTACATCCGACTCAAGGTCACCGGCGGGCTGTGACCGGAACGCCCGTCAGGGGCGGGTACGCAGGTCAGCGGTCGGTCGAGATGACCGAGTATCCGGCCTGGTGATCGTCCAGATCAGCACTGAGTCCGGCTGCGGCAGCGCGCTTGCCGAAGTACCGGGCATAGACGACGACCGCGGCGGTGTAGGCCACGCCGATGGCGATCTTGAGCGCCGGCGGAATCGGGTTCGGGGTCACGAACCCTTCGATGAGCCCCGAACCCAACAGCAGCAGCACGAGGCCGCCGGCGACGACGAGCAGCGACCGGGCCTCACCGGCAAGTTTGTCACGGCGCAGTCTGGGCCCCGGCACCACCCAGGCGAAGAAGAGACGCAGACCCGCGGCAGCGGCGAGGATGATGCAGCTGATCTCCGGAATCCCGTGCGGCAGGATGTAGAGGAAGAAGTCGGAGGCTCTGCCGAACTCGAACATCATCGCCCCGGAGAAGCCGACGTTGACCGCATTCGAGAACAGTCCGACGATGACGTAGCCGCCGGTGATGCCGAGGAGGACGAACTGGACGGCGATCCAGGCGTTGTTCGTCCACACGCCGACGGCGAAGAAGCCGTTCGGGTTCTCCTTGTAGTAGTCGACGAAATCGTGTTCGGCGAACTGTCGTCGGAACTCACGATCACCGAAGGTCTCGAGCACTTCCGGATGCGTTCCCGCCCAGATCCCCGACACGACGGCGACGGCGAGGAATCCGGCGGCCACGATGACGAAGTCCCACCGCAGCCGGTACAGCGACAGCGGCAGACTGATGACGAAGAACCGTGACAGGCCCGACAGTCCCCCGCTGGGCACGGACGAGAGATGATTGCGACAGCGGTGGACGATCGCCGAGAGCCGTGCGGCTTCGAGAGAGTCGGGGGCCACGGTCGTGATCCGTGAGAGATCCTTCGACGCGGTCCGGTAGAGCTCAAGGAAACGGGTCGTCTGCTCAGGTGTCAGCGTGTTCTTCTTCGCCAATGCCGACAGTTCCAGCCAGTCATCGCCGTGCAGCTGAGCCAGCAGGTTCGGATCCATCCCTCCACCCTATCGGAGACGACGCACAGGCACCTCCGACGTTGCGAGAGGCACCCGCATGCTCTCGGCGAAACGTCCGCCTCGGAACGCGGCGATGTGACACGATGGGCGGGTGAGTACTCTGATCACCGGTGAAGCCGTCGAACTCAATGTCCAGCCCGCCGCTCTGGCGGCTCGGGCGTTGAGCGCTCTGATCGACTACATCGTCTATTCGCTGGTGAATATCGGATTGCTCATCGCGATGTTCTGGTTGATGCTCAAGGTCCTCGATCTCAACGGACTGCTTCTCGGCTCCCTCATCACCGTCATGACCATCGTCGTCTTCGTGCTGCTGCCGATGCTCGTCGAGGTGCTCAGCCACGGTCGTTCGCTGGGCAAGCTCATCCTCGGGCTGCGGGTCGTCCGCGACGACGGCGGTGCGGTGCGCCTGCGGCATTCCTTCATCCGCGCCCTGCTGTGGCCGTTCGAGTTCGTCTCCTCGGGCGGCGGCATCGCAGCCCTGTCCGGGCTCCTCTCACCGCAGGCCAAGCGCCTCGGCGACTATCTGGCCGGAACCATCGCCGTGAGCGAACGCAGCCGACCTCTGCCGCCCATGCACACTCACGTGGCTCCGCATCTGCACGACTGGCTGGGCCGCACCGATGTGACGTCGCTGCCCGACGGCCTGCATCGGCGCATCGTCCGGTTTCTCGCCATGGCGCCCCAGCTCGGAGCGGAGTCGCGGTGGCAGCGAGCCATCGAGCTCGCCACCGAGCTCAATGTCTATGTGGCTCCGGCCCCGCCGGAGGGTACGTTTCCCGAACAGTTCCTGTCCGCAGTCATCCACCGGCTGCGCATCGCCGAGATCGAGAAGCAGCGCCGACGCACGGCTCGTGCGAACGCGTTCCGGTCCGGAGTCGACGCGCTCCCCTACGGTCTCAGCCTCACCCGCCGCCGGTCCGATCAGTAGCGGTAGTGCTCGGGTTTGAACGGTCCCGCCACGTCCACACCGATGTATTCGGCCTGTTCCTTGCTCAGTTCGGACAGCTTCGCCCCGAGAGCCGGCAGGTGGAGGCGCGCCACCTTCTCGTCGAGTTCCTTCGCCAGGCGGTGCACCGTGTTGCCGTAGTCGTCGTGAGCGTTCCACAGCTCGATCTGGGCGAGCACCTGATTGCTGAACGACGCACTCATCACGAACGACGGATGGCCGGTGGCGTTGCCCAGGTTGAGCAGCCGTCCTTCGGAGAGGACGAGGAAATCCGTGCGGTCACGGTCGAGTCCCGCCTCGGCGGGCACGGGTACGCTCCACTCGTGGACCTGGGGTTTGATCTCGATCTTCTCCACTCCGGGCAGACGGGACAGCCCGGCCAGATCGATCTCCTCGTCGAAGTGGCCGACGTTGCCGACGATGGCACCGGGTTTGAGCGTCTGCAGCACATCGACATCGAGGACCCGGGTGTTGCCCGTCGTGGTGATGATGATGTCAGCCTGGGCAGCCGCCTCGGCGAGGAGATCGACCTGGTAGCCGTCCATCGTCGCCTGCAGCGCACAGATCGGGTCGATCTCGGTGACGATGACGCGCGCACCCTGTCCGCGCAGAGCCTCGGCGGCGCCCTTGCCGACGTCGCCGTAGCCGATGACGACGGCGATCTTTCCGCCGATGAGGACGTCGGTGGCGCGGTTGAGTCCGTCGGGCAGCGAATGGCGGATGCCGTAGCGGTTGTCGAACTTCGACTTCGTCACGGAGTCGTTGACGTTGATGGCGGGGAACGGCAGTCCGCCCTGTTCGGCGAGGCGGTAGAGTCGGTTGACTCCGGTCGTCGTCTCCTCGCTCACCCCCTTGATCCCGGCAGCCAGGCGGGCGAACCGGCCGGGAGTCGCCGCGATGGACGTGGCGATCTGCTTGAGCAGGACTGCGTATTCCTCCGAGTCCTCGGCTCCGGCGGTGGGAACTCCCCCGGCGGCTTCGAATTCGGTGCCCTTGAGCACGTACATGGTGGCGTCGCCGCCGTCGTCGAGGATGAGGTTGGGACCGTCTGCGAAGTCGAAGATCTTGTCCGCAGCCCACCAGTACTCGTCGAGGGTCTCGCCCTTCCACGCGAAGACCGGGACACCGGCCGGGGCGTCGGGAGTGCCGGAGCCGACGACGACGGCCGCCGCGGCTTCGTCCTGGGTGGAGAAGATATTGCAGCTGGCCCACCGGACTTCTGCGCCCAGGGCGACGAGGGTCTCGATGAGCACCGCGGTCTGCACGGTCATGTGCAGGCTGCCGGCGATGCGCGCCCCGGCCAGCGGCAACGTCGACGCGTACTCCTCACGCAGCGCCATGAGGCCCGGCATCTCCCTTTCGGCGAGGCGGATCTGGTGCCGGCCGGCCTCGGCCAGGCTGAGATCGGCGACCTTGAAGTCAGTGGAATCGAGCACGGTACCTCCATACGGCGGGCTGTCGGATCGGGTTCGAGTCTATTGCCGGGGCGGCCGGCTTGTCGCGTCGTGCCCGATCTGCGGACGGCGCCGGCTTCAGGCGCGAGCGGTGACGAAGTCCGTGACCTGGCGGGTGAGTGCGTCGACCTGCGCCGGATCGGCGGCCTCGACGTTGAGACGGACGAGAGGTTCGGTGTTGGACTTGCGCAGGTTCACCCACCAGTCCGACCCCTGCAGACCGATTCCGTCGAGGTCATCGACGGTGCTGTCGGGGAACTCTCCGGCGTGGGCGGCGAAGGCGGCGAGCACGGCGTCGGGATCGGAGACGGTGAAGTTGATCTCGCCGGACTGTTCGAACCTGTCATAGTCGGCGACCAGAAGAGAGGCGGGAGCCTGTGACCCGGCGAGGGCGGCGATGAGGTGGCAGGCGGCGAGCATTCCCGAGTCCGCGCCGAAGAATTCATCGAAATAGAAATGTGCGGAGTGTTCGCAGGCGAAGACGGATCCGGTTTCGCGCATGAGCGTCTTGATGCCCGAATGACCGACCTTCGATCTCAGTGCATGGCCGCCGGAGGCTGTGATCGTCTCGGCCACACTGCGGGAGGTGATGAGGTTGTGGATGACGGTCGGGCGGTCATTGCCGAGTGCTCGGGCCCGGGCGATCTCCCGTTCGGCGACGAGTGCGCCGACGGCCGAGGCCGACATCGTCGCCCCGGTCTCGTCGATGAAGAAGCACCGGTCGGCGTCCCCGTCGAAGACGAGGCCCAGATCGGCGCCGTTGTCGACGACGGCGCGTGCGGCGTCGACGAGGTTCTCGGGTTTGAGCGGGTTCGCCTCGTGGTTGGGGAAGGTCCCGTCGAGTTCGGTGAAGAGGCCGATGACGTCGAAGGGCACCGAGGCGGCTCCCGCGTCCGTGCCGAAGACCTCCCCGAGGAGGCGCCCGGCCATGCCGTTTCCGGCGTCGAGCACGATCGACAGACCATGCACCTCATCGACGTGGGTGAGTTCGCGGATCCGTGCCGCGTACTGCTCCCGCATCCGCAACGCTGCGTTTTCATCGTCGGCGATGGTCCGGCCGTCGCTCTGCGGTGCGGTGATCGCAAGTTCCCTGACTCGCGAGAGCCCGGAGGCCAGGCTGACTCCGGCGGCGCTGGGACCGCAGATTTTGATCCCGTTGTAGTCCGCGGGATTGTGGCTGGCGGTGATCATGGCACCGGGCAGGTCGAAGATGCCGGAGGCGAAGTAGAGCTGATCGGTCGAGCACAATCCCAGCAGGACGGCTCTCGATCCGGCCGCGTCGACTCCGGCGGCGAAGGACTGGGCGAATCCTGCAGAGCTCGGTCGCATATCGTGACCGATGACCACCTCGGTGGCGGTGTGGATCTCTGCCATGGCGCGGGCCGTCGCCCAGCCGAGGGCGAACAGGATGTCCTCGTCGAGCTGATCGGGAATGCGACCGCGGATGTCATAGGCGCCGACGGCGGCGTCGAGCGCGGCCGTCCGGGCTCGACCGAATTCGGAGTCCGTCGAATTCTGCCGTGCGGGATCGGTACCGGACGAGCTCGGTTCGGGATGGTTCATGAGTCGCCGATGATGCGCAGGTGACCGTGTCGGCGTCCTGCGGCCGCAGGGTCGTCGGCCAGGGTCGGCGCGGTCCTGGGCGGGGTCCGATCGGCACCGTCGGCGGCTTCACGGACGGCGTCGGCGATGGCCAGCAGGTCATCGTGGCTGCGTTCGGGCGGGGCCTGCCCGGAGTCGATGCGGATGAGCTGCCAATCCACGGGTGGGGTCAGCTTCGCCGCATGTTCGGCGCACAGGTCATGAGCGCCCGGCTCGGCTCGCCTGCCCAGAGGTCCGATGACGACGGTCGCATCGGCGTGCACGTACGTCATGGTGGCGGCGGCGGGGCGCGAACAGCTGACTTTTGAACACATTCTCACGGCTGACACAGTCCCACACTCTACACGCCGCGGCCCGCCGATTCGCTCAGGCACGGCGGCCCCGCACGTAGAATGAGATGCTATGAGACCACGGCGACATCGCGACCGACATGGGCGGGGACTGCGGTCTCCGCTGCACCGGGCCGAGGTGCCCGCGCGGCAGAGTCGGGCGGAGAGTTTCGCCGCGGTCGCAGCCGCCGAGTTCGCCCGGATGGGCAGACGCGAACCCGATCTCCTGGCCGAGGTGGTGCTGGCCGTCGATTCCGTCCCGCCGGCGAGTTCGACCGAACCGAGCTTCGGTCGCGTCTTCCCGCCGGCCGGGGACCGCCCCACCCATATCGTCCTCTATCGGCGAGTGATCGAAGACCATGCCGGCAGCGAGGCCCGCGATGCACTCATCGCCGAGGTGGTGGCCGACCAGATCGATATCCTCCGTCGCACCTGAGACCGCTCGGCGGGCCTCCCCGGCGCGGCAGGTCGAGCAGGCCCGCCCACAGCAGGTCGCAGGATCTCAGCCGAGACGGATATCCCGGTAGGCCACCCCCGCCGGGGCCGGGGCCGGGACGGCAGTGGAGATACCGTCCTCTGTGGTCACGACGAGAGTCGCATGCACTCCATCGGCCTGCGACCCCGAAGCTTGGGATCCTTTGAGGACGAGCGCGCGCACCGGCTCCTCGGAGACCTCGCTCGGGTTGAACACGGTCGTTCCCGTCGGGTTGAGATCGATCGACTGCGGGTCGGTAAGCGTTCCGTCGTCGAGCATTCCCTGCACCTGCACATGCCCCTGACCGGGCGAGAGATAAAGGGAGGACTCACCCGTGCGCGGAAGCGCCAAGATCTGGGTCTCGGCGAGAGTGTCGGTTGACGGGATGCTGCCGAAGTCGGCCGCACCCTTCTCACCGTCCTTGCCGATGAAGGCCCCCGCCTGCACACGCTGCGACGATTCGACGACGAGGCTCGTGGCATCGAGATCGCCGAGCTCGGCCTCGGCGACACCGCGGCCGACGACGGTCATGGACGAACGGCGAATGTCGATCTCGCCGTCGGGTCCGTACGCCCTCAGGGACACCTCGGCGAGATCGCTGCTCGGGTTCGCCACCCGCACCCGCACATCCTTGCCGCTGAGTCCGGTGAGCACCTGCTGGCGATCGGCTCCGGCACCACCGGCGGCGAGGTCGATGCCCTGCGGTTCGAGGCCGTCGAGGACGGTCTCCTGGATCGAGCCGGCCAGCACTCCACCGTCGACGGTGACGTCGACGGCCAGGGCTTCGGCTCCTCCGGCCAGACCGCCCAGCGGGACGGCACGCTGCTGACCGGCCTTGATGCTCAGTTCGGTCGGTTCTGCAGTCTCACCGCCGGGAGTCATGAGGGCGACCTTCGCCTGGACGGGAACGTCTCCCGGATTGCTCAGCAGCAGCTGCGAGTTCGAGCCGGTGGCACCGGATCCGGCGACGATCCGGAAGCTGCTCGACGCCTGGGCACAGGTGAGTGTGGCGAGGCCGGTGAGGTCACCGGAACTGCCTTCGACGGTCTCGAGACCGGTCGTCAGTGCAGGGGCGCCGGGACGGGCGAAACCGGTGACGAGCTTTGTCGAGTCGATGCTGTCATCGCCGGAGACGAAACCCTGGCCGGAGGGATTGTCGAAGTCGATCGAACCGCCCAGATCGGCGACCTGCAGGCGAGCCGAGGAGGTCGAGCCGTCTGCAGCGCCGATCGGAGCGGACGCGGAGACGACCCGGGTCGAGACCTTCGAATCATCGACGAACTCGGCATCGGTGCCTTCGGCTTCCTCGGCTGTGAGCAGGGGACCCGGGCAGACGACGCGGGTATCCGCGGTGGGCATGCGCACCTGCTCGGGGCTGCGGTTCAGCGTGCCGGGGGTCAGCGGAGTGAGGAACGAGGTCGTGGCCACGAGCACTCCGGGCACGGCGATGGCCGCGAAGGTGACGATGCTGCGCTGATGCTTCATGCTCTCTCCTCGGCGCGGCCGGGCGTGCTCGTCGTGTTCCCTGCCCGACCGAAGGGAATGGCCACGATGAGGCTGAGCAGTCCGAGGACCCATCCGATGATGACTCCGACCGGGTAGAGCGGCGAGTTCAATGTGATGTCGACCGTCCCTCCGGACGCGGGGAGGTCGAATTCGCTGGCCCACTCCTCTGCGTCGGGCTTCGGCTGCGGCAGCGGCTCGCCGTCGATGCGCGCGGTGATTCCGTCTGAGGCGTCGGCGATCGTCAGTGTGCGCCCCTCCTGGCCGGCCGGCACCGTCGCGGTGGTGCCCGTCATCGCCGCGGTGGAGACCTGCCCTTCGGAGTCGCGGATGAGGAACCGTCCGCTGTAGGGCTTGTCGACGCGCCACAGCTGTCCCGACGAGGTGGGGCCGACCGGCAGGAGGCCCTCCGAGACGGACACGGAGTTGGTCAGGCTGCCGGCGTTCGGGCCGATGAGGACGAAATCGACCCCGAGCTCGCCGAGGATGCTGCCGACGTCACCGGCGTCGTCGGCCGACAGCGCGGACGCGGCCTGAGCCACGAGCACCTGGTCGGAGGTGATCGGCAGCGGACGACGCTGCCACGGCCACCCGCCGACGGTCTCGGCCGAGGTCACGGTCGAGGTGCCCAGAACCGTGCCGTCGGCAGAGGAGACGAGAGTGGCCAGAACCTCTCCGTCGACATTGACCAGACGGAGAGTGCGCGCCTGGGTCGCCCCTTCCGCGCGATCGGCGGCCAGAGCGGGGACAGTGCTCTCAGATGTCGCGGTGACCGGATCCGACGAGGACGCGGCCTGTCCGGCACCGATGGCGACGAGCCCGATGGCCGCCACTGTCACGAGCCCGACGAGGCCGCGCATGGGCGCACGACCAGCGGTCGCGGAGCTCGCCTCGGCACCGCTCTTCGGGGTCGTCGCACCGGCGGTCCGGCCGCGCCGGGGACGTCGTCCGGCCGCGCGGTCGGCACCGAGGCACAGCAGCAGGATCGAGCCGAGGCTGACCAGGGTCAGTCCTGCTGCGGGGTAGGACTCGATGAGATGGAACGGCCCCGTCTGCGCGGGCAGATGCACTTGGACCGTGGCAAGGACGAGACCGCCGAGGTAGAGCCCGACCGCCCAGGTCAGGCGGGAGAGTTCGAGCCGGGTTTCGATGAGGGCGAAGAAGGCCAGGATGAGCATCGGCAGCATGAGGACCGGTGCCCAGAGCTCGAGGACGTCGGCAGAGACCTCGCCGAGACCGAGGTCGGCGATGAGGTTCGCCAGCCAGGTCATGTCGATCGGAGCGGGGAAGCCGACGGCCAGAAGATACGTCGGCGCAGAGTCCGTGGCCGTGGTCTGCCCGGGCATGGTCAGCAGCGTTCCGGGTTCGCGGACCACGGCCCACAGCCATGGCCAGCCCAGGAACACGGTCGGAGCGAGCAGCCACAGATGACGCAGGCCGCGACCGGCGACCAGCAGCACCGCTGTGCCGAGGATCGTGACCAGCAGGAGGAGCGGAACTCCGGCGGTGATGACGTACAGCAGCAGGCCTGTGCCGGCGGCCGCGGCGATCGATCCGGTGGTCAGGCTGCGGCGCAGAGTCACCGCCACCAGCGGTGCGCAGATCCAGACGAAGACCACGCCGAGGCGGCCGTCCGACAGTGCGGTCGTCAGCAGCGGGGACGCGATCCACAGCAGAGCGGCGAAACCTCGGACCCACCGCCGGGCCAGCACGCTGCCCGCACCCGCGTAGGCGCTGATGGCGGCCGCGATCGGTGCAGCCAACAGCAGGGAGCGGACCATGACGTCGACATGGCCGAAGAAGAGGAGGGAGAGGACGCCGAGGACGAGGTGATAGGGGTCGGCAGGCACTGCCGCACCGGTCGAGACGTCGAGGTGCCGGCCGAGCAGGCGGTCGACGATCTCACCGAGGCCGATGTCCGTCGACCCCAGGGCGCCGCCGTCGAGGTGACCGGGGCCGAAGAGTCGAAAGCTGATGACACCGCTCATCACCACGGCAGCGAGGATCACATAGGTCAGGGGTGCGCGCAGCAGGCTGGAACCGCCGGTGATCTCCAGTCGGGAGAAGGAGTCGATGGCCTCCTCGGTGTCGCCGACCGGATTGAGCTCCGCATCGGCGTCGGGGCCGCCGGTGGGCACCTCTGCAGGACGCGGGTCGTCGGCCTCACCGCTCATCGTCCGGCGTTGGACGGCGAGTTCTTCGTCATCGGCGAAGAGCGCGGCAACGTGGGCGGTGTTCGATCGTTTGGCCACTCGGTTGCGACGTGCGTTGGCCCGCCGCAGCGGGGCGGTGGTCGACACGTCCGTGGGAAGTCCGAAGAGTGCCGAGAGATGCCATCCGGCGGGGCGGAAGTTGTTCGACAGCAGCCCGCCGAGGATGCGGCCGATATGGCCGATCGCGAGCAGGCAGAACAGGGAGAACAGTCCCTGTCCGGCGAGGCTGAGACGGTATCGCTGCTCGGTCCGCATCTGAGCTTTCGATGTCGGCGGGTGGGGTGAGGAGCCGAGTCGGGCGGCCGAGGTCGCGGAGATCTCCATCCGCGCACGCGGTGCCAGCAGCACGCGGGCGCCGAGGTCGCGCAGACGACGGGAGTATTCGAGTCCGGAGTAGGCGGGGCCGAGCACTCGGGAGGGTGCGCCGATGCGCTCAAGTTCCGTGGTGGCCATGAGCAGGCCCGGGAGGTCGAGACCCAGCGTTTCGATCTGACTGTCGCGCTGGCCCTGATCGATCTCCCCGGAGCCTACGGGGTTGAAGCGCTCCCCCGCCGAGGTGGTGCTCACTCCGGCGGAGACGATGCGGCCGGAGCACATGAGCTTCGGTCCGACGGCGGCGATGGATTCCGTCTCCCCGATGGCGTCGAGCAGCTCATCGAGACAGTCGGGTTCGGGACGGGAGTCAGGGGTGAGGAACCACAGGAAATCCGAGTCCGCGACGTCCGGCATCTCGCCGGCTTCGCGGACCGTCCGACCCCCGAGATCCACCACGGGGATCTCGGGGAAGTGCGGACGAAGAGCTGTTTCGAGCTCGACCTTGCTGGCATCGTCGCCGGAGACGACGACGATGGTGACGGATTGACTCACACGACCTTTTTCTTGAGCCGGCGGCGTTCGCGTTCGGACATTCCGCCCCAGATGCCGAAGCGCTCATCGTTGGCGAGAGCATATTCGAGGCATTCGGAACGGACGTCGCAGGAGGCGCAGACCCGCTTGGCTTCACGAGTCGATCCGCCCTTCTCCGGGAAGAACGCCTCGGGGTCGGTCTGAGCGCAGAGGGCCTGGTCCTGCCAGGACAGTTCGCCGTCGTCCGCGGCTCCCAGGAGCAGCGACAGCGGAGAGACCGCGGAGTTGTCCGGCTGCAGCGGTGTCAGATCACTCGGATCGACGGCCAGCGGATCCGGCAGCGTCTCGGGTGTACGTGCTCCCGGTTCGATGAACCAGTCTTCGGCACGGCGGGAGGTGACTCCCGGTGCGGCGGTGAAGTCTTCTCTCTCCCGCCATTCTCTCTGTGCACTTTGCACGGTTTTCCCCTTTCTCACGCTCGAGCAGGTCCAGTACCGTGACTGAGGCGATCAGTCCGATGTACGGTCGAATCCTGAAGGATCCCTGCTCGGCGCGTTCCCCTTAGGTATAAATTACACGCGTGTCATTACCGCCCCGTCAAGCCCTTATGGAGTACTGAGACACCCCATGAGACGCAATTCGAACACGCATTCACATGCACACGCACCCAGAACCCCATATATAGGTCACGGTCCGGTCATAGGGCACAACCTGTGGGATCCGCCTGAACAAACCTGGAGAATTTAGAAAGTGGGGACCCGCAATGGGATTATGGAGGAATGAGAGTGGAATCACCGGCGGTCCGGCATGAATGATCGTCTGCTCACCGTCTACGCGCCTCCCGTCGAGGAAGAGATCGGGCAGGGTTCCGACCTCTCTGCGATCCTCATCAACGCACTGCGGCGCAACCGCATCGACCTCAAGGACGGCGATATCCTCGTCGTCGCGTCGAAGGTCGTCTCCAAAGCCGAGGGCCGCCTGCGCACGGTCTCAGATCGCGCCGAGTTCGAAGAACTCGTCGCGGAGACCGGCACTCACCTCGTCGCCGAACGCTCCTATCGCTCCGGCACCACCGTTCAGGTCGTGCGCACTCCGGCGGGCACCGTGCAGGCCGCAGCGGGTCTCGACCAGTCGAACTCCGGCGGCGCCGTCATCCTCCACCCCCTCGACAGCGACCGGTCCGCCGATGGTCTGCGCCGACGGGTCGAGCAGGCCTTCGAGGTGCGCATCGGCCTGGTCATCTCGGATACGAGTTCGCGGCCGTGGCGGGTCGGGGTCGGCGATATCGCCATCGGATTGTCCGGGTTCTCCGGCCTGGACGACCAGCGCGGTCGCCCCGACGACGACGGACGCGTCCAGACCGTGACCGTGCGCGCTGTCGCCGACGAGATCGCGGCGGCAGCGGACCTGGTCAAAGGCTCCTCCCGCGGACTGCCGATGGCGTTGGTCCGCGGGGCCGGCGGATACCTCGACAACGGCAGCGACGGCGCCCGGGCACTGTCCCGCGATCTCGGCGAGGACTGGTTCCGCCACGGTCACGTCGAAGCCATCCAGCGCGGGCTGGGCGTCACCGACCTGCCCGGCAGCGCCCCTGCCGGCGACAACAGCGACGACATCCTCGAACGCGTCTCTCGAGCGATCCGCGTCGTCCGCGCCGGGCAGTCGCGGACTCCCGGCCATGCGGCATGGCGGATGCGCATCGAAGGCTCCGGATCGCGGATTACGCTCAGTCCCTCTGATTCACCGGCGACCGCTCAGTCGGGCGGTCCTCCGTTGCTCGAGGCGATGGTCGGGCTCGGGTCCTTGGTCGAACGGCTCCACACCGCGCTCTTCGCCGAGGATCTCAGTGCTTCCACCCGCTATCACTGGGTCGACGGTGAGCTGGGGGCCTTCCCCCGCGGGGTGACGATCGACATCGGTCTCATCGTGCCCTGATCTGCCCGGCCGACACCACACAACCGACACCACACATCCGACACCGAAGAAAGCGGCTATGGATCTCTCAGTCATTGCGCACACCGGCGGACCCGTCCTCATCTGGCGCGGCCCCGATTTCGATCGCCTCGACCTCACCGGCCCGGTCGTCTCGAACTGGGTGAATAAGGGAGTCGGCCTCTTCGGCGACTATGACCTCGGCCCGGACTTCACACTCTTCGCTCCGCTGCCGGAGGGACTGCACTGGCGTGAACTCGTCGCGATCCTCAGCGTCCTGCTGGCCGGAGGCCGCGTCACCATCGCCGCAGAACCGCCGGCGGAGGACTTCATGGCTCTCGTTCCCGTCGGTCATGAGGATGATGACGCGGTGGCCGATGCCGACGAGGTCTTCGTCTTCAATCCCCCGGCCCTGGCGCTGAGCACTCCGGTCGATACCGATTTCATCGACGTCAATTCCGCGATCCGCGCCTACCCCGATGTCACTGCACGCCGCCTCGACGCTTCGGGCATCCTCGAAGTGGACGGACGGGTCATCGGCTGGACGAGCTCGGAGACGACCGCCGAGCCCCGCCCGCAGGGACTGCTCGTCGCGAACTCGACCCCGCTGCCGGGCGAGTGGCCGCGCTTCCTGCAGCACCTCCTCGGTGGTGGTGAAGTCCTGCTCACCAGCAGAGTCGACGATGCTCGCATCACGGACCTGGCCGCCGGGCTGGGAGTGGTCCATGGCACACTGGGCACATGGACAAAGTAGTTGATACCCCCGCAGCAGCGGTGGCCGACATTGCAGATGGATCATCGATCGCCGTGGGCGGCTTCGGTGTCGTGGGCGTGCCCGAATTCCTCATCCGGGCGCTCCAGGACCAGGGAGCGAAGGACCTCGAGGTGATCTCGAACAACGCCGGCGTCGACGGCCGCGGTCTGGGCATTCTGCTCGCCGACGGGCGGCTTCGCCGCATCATCGCCTCCTACGTCGGCGAGAACAAGGAATTCGCCCGTCAGTACCTCTCCGGTGAACTTGAGGTCGAACTCACCCCGCAGGGCACCCTGGCGGAGAAGCTGCGTGCAGGAGGCGCCGGAATTCCGGGCTTCTACACCATCACGGGCGCAGGCACCCAGGTGGCCGAAGGCGGCATGCCCTGGAAGTACGACTCGGTCGGCAACGTCGTCACGGAGTCCCCGGCCAAGGAGACGAAGGTCTTCGACACCTTCGGCGAAGAGAAGGAATACGTCCTCGAGAAGTCCCTGGCCCCCGACTACGCACTAGTGCGTGCGGCGATCGGCGACCGGCACGGCAACCTCGTGTTCCACTCCTCGGCCAGGAACTTCAATCCCCCGGCCGCACAGTCGGCTCGCATCACCATCGCCGAGGTCGAAAAGCTCGTCGAACCCGGCGAGATCGATCCGGACATGGTCCACGTGCCGGGCGTCTTCGTCCACCGCGTGGTGCCGCTGACACCTGAGCAGGTGGCGGACAAGCCCATCGAGAAGCGCACCGTACGAGAAGCCTGAGGAGACACAGAAATGTCATTGACACGCAATCAGATGGCGGCCCGTGCCGCCCAGGAACTCGAAGACGGCAGCTACGTCAACCTCGGCATCGGCATGCCGACCCTGGTTCCGAACTTCCTGCCCGAGGGCGTCCATCTCGTCCTCCAGTCGGAGAACGGGCTGCTCGGTGTCGGCCCCTACCCGACCGAGGACGAGATCGACCCCGACCTCATCAACGCGGGCAAGGAGATCGTGACGATGAACCCGGGCGCCGCGTACTTCGACTCGGCGGCGAGCTTCGGCATGATCCGCGGCGGCAAGATCAACGCCGCGATCCTCGGCGCCATGCAGGTGGCCACGAACGGCGACATCGCGAACTGGATGATCCCGGGCAAGATGGTCAAGGGCATGGGCGGCGCGATGGACCTCGTGCACGGCGCCCAGCGCGTCATCGTCATCATGGACCACGTCGCCAAGGACGGCTCGCACAAGTTGCTGAAGTCCTGCGACCTGCCGCTGACCGGAAAGGGCGTCGTCGAACGCATCATCACCGATATCGCAGTCCTCGATGTCAGCGGTGACGCCTTCACCCTCGTCGAGCTCGCCCCGGGCGTGACCGTCGACGAGGTCAAGGAGAAGACCGGCGCCGAGGTGATCGTCCCCGCCGACGTCCCCACCGTCGAGGTCGCCGCCTGAGCTCCAGGTGACCGGCAGGCGGCTCTGCCGTACGCGAGCAGTGTCCGAACGAGGACACCTGCCGATCGAACAGTGGTCACCATCGGATGCTCTGAACGCTGAGAAGTATCCGAACGTGACCACAGTTCTGTGTTCTGCCGCCGGCGAGGAGTCCGGTCCGTTCGCCGCAGACTCAGCGGCCGGCGGCTCCGGAGTCCAAGCCGGTGGTCGCCACGAACAGGTCGCCGTGGCCGTCTGCCGTCACAATCGGTTCGTTCGCCGCGATGAAGGCGCTCTGCCCACGCTCGAGGGTGAGCGTCGAACCGAGCGAACTGAGTGTGACAGCACCCGCGGTGCACAGCGCGATCGCAGCACCGCGTCGCTCCACGTTCGTCGCCCGTGGGCACCGCAGCGCCTGCAGAGCGAAATCGTCGGTGGGGCCGAGCAGCATTCCGGAGCGGTCGGGTTCGACCATCCGCGGGGTGCCGGCGCGGAAGTCCGTGATCGTCGCCAGCTGTTCGATGTCGACGTGCTTCGAGGTCAGTCCGCCGCGCACGACGTTGTCGCTCGAAGCCATGATCTCGATGCCCGTGCCGAAGAGATAGGCGTGCAGAACCCCGGCGTCCATGGTCAGCGCCTCACCCGGCTGCAGGTGGACTCGGTTGAGCATGAGCCCGACCAGAGCACCCGGATCGTGTGGGTAGTCGGTGACGAGCTCGCAGAACGTCTGTGCTGGGTCGACCGCACTGCCGGACCGGCTGATGTGCCCGGATGGCTGTTCGTCGATTCCGTGGGCGGCCACCTCGTCGACGAGCCCCGGTGTCCCCGGGTCGCTGAGGATGATTTCGACGGCACGGGACAGGGCCTTGGACTCACTGAAGGACTTCAGCGCGCCGATGATCGCTCCCAGGACATCCAAGGACGGCGGAGTCAGCGGCTGAGAGAGCATCCTTTCGAACGTCGCCCGCACAGCCTTGCGCGGGCGGAACCCCGTGAGCGCGTGGAAGTCCGTGAGAGCATAGATGAGCTCCGGTTTCGCCGAGGCATCCTTGAAGTTCCGGTCGGGAGCGTCCAGCGCCGGACCGTTCGCTTCCTCGGCGGCGAATCCTGCCCGCGCCTGCTCGCGATTCGGGTGCACCTGGATCGACAGGGCCTTACTGGCCGAGAGCACTTTGAGCAGGAACGGCAGTCGCGTACCGAAGGACTCGAGGGAATTGTGCCCGAGCAGGCCCTCCGGGTCCCCCGCCAGATATTCGATGAGGTTGGGCCCGAGCCGAGGCTCGGCCTCGGTCGCCACGCCGCCGGCTGCCTCCTGAGCGCCGAGGCGGTTCCGTTGTTCCAGCGGAGATTGGGCGCGAGTGCGGCTGACGTCGAGTCGAGAGGGGCTGACCGGGTGGGCTCCGAGCCAGAGTTCCGCGCAGGGGGTGCCGTCCGGAGCAGTGCCGAGGATTGCGGGAATCGCGTCGGTGCTGCCCCATTCGAAGTTCTTGACCGTGTTGTGCAGACGATGCACTGCGGGCCCCCTTCTGACAGATGAGAGTCGTCATCACATCCGGTGTGTTCCGGGTGTGCTTCGACAAGCCTAGTCCCACCATCACACGCCGAGGCGGCACTTCACTGACTGTTCAACCGAAGTCACGATCAATTCACCGCTTGTCACCTGGGCTGATGCTTTCACACCGGTCACCATCGCCCGCAGGATCGTGGGGAGAACCAGACAGTGCCCCGAAGACGATCCGCAGTGGGATCGTCCTCGGGGCACTGGGTCGCAGACGCTGTCCGCCCTGTCCTCGAAGCCAGGTGTCAGCCGACGACGCGGATGACCTTGGCTCCGCGGTTCAGCATCCAACTGTAGCTGCGCTTCGTGGTGTTCGTCCGCGACGAACCGGCGTCGTACATCTGGCCCTTGGTCTCGGAGATGATTCCGATGTGACCGGGGATCCAGATGAGGTCGCCGGCCTTGGCGTCCTTGAGAGAGATCTCTTTGCCCGCGTAACGCTGCTGGCTGGTTGTGCGCGGCAGTTTGATGCCGTTCTTGCCATAGACGTACTGGGTGTAGCCCGAGCAGTCCCAACCGGTCTTCGGCGACGTGCCGCCCCAGACGTACCTGACGCCGAGGTTGGCCTTCGCGTCCTTGATGATGGACGCACGCTGGGCCGCGATCTTCTCGGCCTTGGACGGCTTGTCGTCCTTCTTGGAGTCATCCTTGGACTTGTCATCCTTCTTGGAGTCATCCTTGGACTTGTCATCCTTCTTGGAGTCATCCTTGGACTTATCATCCTTCTTGGAGTCATCCTTGGACTTATCATCCTTCTTGGAGTCATCCTTGGACTTGTCATCCTTCTTGGAATCGTCCTTGGACTTGTCATCCTTCTTGGAATCGTCCTTGGACTTGTCATCCTTCTTGGAATCGTCCTTGGACTTGTCATCCTTCTTGGAATCGTCCTTGG
>NZ_FXYY01000040.1 GCF_900169165.1 Brevibacterium linens ATCC 9172 | reverse complement strand
GGAGTACCAGATCAGTCCGGGAGCTGGTTCCCAGACCGATCATCCCTGCCTTTCGACTCCTACCGAATATTCTTGAAGAAACTAGTCGTTGCCCCTTGACTTAAAACATAGGGGCACCCCCCCCCCGGGACGGGCGTCGGCGGCGAATTCCCCACGACGCTTCGGGCCGAAGAGCACTAGACTGGAAGCGGCCGCGCTCCGGTACTGCGGCGGGGACGTTCTCACGCCGACCACGCGGTTCTGCACCGACGACACTCAAGGAGGACGCGTCGTGGACATCACCCCGATCATCGACAAACTGGGCACCGGCCTGTTCATCAACGGCCGGTGGCGCGAGGCCGAGGGCGGCAAGACCATCAACGTCCGCAATCCCGCAACCGGCGAGATCATCACCACCGTGGCCGACGGCTCCGCCGCCGATGCCGAAGAGGCCATCGCGGTCGCCGGTGACACACAGGCAGAGTGGGCAGCCACCTCGCCGCGCGAACGCTCCGAGATCCTGCGCCGGACTTTCGAACTGCTGCACGACCGCGCCGACGACATCGCCGCGGTCATGACCGCCGAAATGGGCAAGCCGTTCGCCGAGTCCAAGGGCGAGGTCACCTACGGCGCCGAATTCTTCCGCTGGTTCTCCGAAGAGGCTGTGCGCATCGAGGGCGACTACTCGCAGTCACCGGACGGCAAGAACCGCATGCTCATCTCGCGCGAGCCCGTCGGACCCTGCATTCTCATCACCCCGTGGAACTTCCCGCTGGCCATGGGCGCCCGCAAGATCGGACCCGCCGTCGCCGCCGGCTGCACGATGGTGTTCAAGCCCGCGAAGCTGACCCCGCTGACCTCGCTCATGCTCGTCGACGTCCTCGTCGAGGCCGGCCTGCCTGCCGGCGTGCTCAACCTCGTCACCTCCGACTCCGCGCGCCGCGTCGTCACTGCCTGGATGGAGTCCGGCATCGCCCGCAAGGTCACATTCACCGGGTCCACCGAGGTGGGGGTGGGCCTGCTCAAGCAGGCCGCCGACAGCGTCATGAAGACATCGATGGAGCTCGGCGGCAACGCGCCGTTCGTCGTCTTCGCCGACGCCGACATCGACAAGGCCGTCGAAGGCGCGGTGGTCGCGAAGATGCGCAACGGCGGTGAGGCCTGCACCGCGGCGAACCGCATGTTCGTCCATTCCTCTCTCGCCGAGGAGTTCTCCTCGAGACTGGCCGAACGCATCGGCTCGATGAAGGTGGGCAACGGCCTCGACGAAGGAACCGAGATGGGTCCGCTCGTCGACCAGGACACCCTCGACAAGGTCGCCGGCCTCGTCGATGAGGCAGTGACCAAGGGAGCGAAGGTCCTCACCGGAGGAACCAGGATCGACGGCGACGGTTTCTTCTACACCCCGACAGTGTTGACCGACATTCCCGCCGACGCCGAGATCCGGACGACGGAGATCTTCGGCCCCGTGGCACCCATCGTCACCTTCGACACGGACGAACAAGGCATCGCCTTGGCCAATGAGACCGAGTTCGGCCTGGTCGGCTACCTGTTCAGCGAGAACGTCGAACGCGCCCTCGGACTCGCCGACAAGTTGGAGGTCGGCATGGTCGGGCTCAACACCGGCCTGGTCTCGAACCCGGCGGCGCCGTTCGGCGGAGTGAAGATGTCCGGCCTCGGCCGCGAGGGCGGACGCGTCGGCATCGACGAGTTCCTCGAGGTCAAGTACGTGGCCCTGCCCCGCAGCTGACACGAGACCGGAGTCCGGTCAGCCGAACGCTCAGCCGAACGATCAGGCGGACACGATCCGTGCGGCGTCGGCGGTGGAGCATTCGGTGCGGCGGCCGACCTGCCACTTGCGCACAAGGAACATGGCGATCGAGATCGAGATGAGGCACCCGCCGCCGAGGTAGGCCGCCACGAGGTACCAGGTCCCGTCTCCGAGTCCGACGAGGAACGTCGCGATGAACGGGGTGAAGCCGCCGGCGATCGCGCTGGCGAGCTGGTATCCGACTCCCGCTCCGCTGTAGCGGAATTCGGGACTGAACATCTCGGCGAACAGCGGCTGCTGCACGCTGACGACGGCATCGTGAGCGATGTTGATGAGCAGCACTGCGAAGATGACGATGCCGACGATGTTCCCGGCCTCGAGGAAGAGGAAGAACGGGACGGCGCTGACGAGGCCGATAACCCCTCCGGTGAGGTAGACCCGCAGGCGTCCGTAGCGGTCGGAGAGGTAGGCGAAGGCGGGGATCGTGACGATGCCGAGACCGCCGACGAGGAGGGTGATGTTGAGCATGACCTGCCGATCGAGGCCGAGCTGCTCTGTCGAATAGGACAGTGCGAAGGTCGTGACGATGTACATGGTCAGCAGTTCGATGAACCGCAGGCCGACGATCTGGAAGATCTGTGCGGGATAGCGTTTGAAGGCTTCGAGGATCGGCAGCTTCGCGGTTTTGTCGGTCTTCGCATTCTTCACGCGTTCGACATACTCCCCGGACTCCTCGACACCGGCACGGATCCACAGCCCGACGATGACGAGGACGGCACTGAAGAAGAACGGAATGCGCCATCCCCAAGCGAGGAAGGCCTCGGCGGAGAAATTGCTGCTGAGCAGGGCTACAAACCCGGTGGCCAGCAGCAGTCCGAACGAATAGCCGATCTGGACTCCACTGGCGAAGAAGGCCCGCAGCTTCGACGGTGCGCTTTCGACGGCCATGAGCGCGGCACCGCCCCATTCCCCGCCGACGGCGATGCCCTGGATGCAACGCAGCAGCACCAGCAAGGCAGGAGCGAGCCAGCCGACGGACTGGTAGGTCGGCAGGAATCCGATGAGGGCGGTGGCCACACCCATGATCGTCATCGTCCACACGAGCATGGATTTGCGACCGAGGCGGTCGCCGAAGTGGCCGAAGATGATGCCGCCGAGCGGGCGGAAGATGAAACCGACGCCGAAGGTAGCGAATGCGGCGAGCGTTCCGGCGTGGGAACTGTAGTCGGGGAAGAAGAGTTCGCCGAAGACCAGCGCTGCGACGATTCCGTAGAGCAGGAAGTCGTACCATTCCACGACGGCGCCGATGAACGACCCGGCTGCCGCGCGGCGGGCGCGCCGTGCCCCGACTCTGTCGGCGTTGACTCGGTCTTCGATACCGACCATCGGTTCCTCCCCTGAACGCTGGTGCTGCTCTCTGCCGGCCGTCCTCGCGTGGTCGACGGTGAGCAATCTAGCACGGTCAAAGACTGCCGAGTCGGCCGTGTCCAGCAGGGGAACACACAGCCCGGGCAGATTCGTGTCTCGGTTCCGACCTTCCCCAGATCGGCCCGGTCGGTGGGGGCGTTAGAATCGGCAACTGTGAACGTCCGCGTGCTTCATCGCCTGCGCCCGCCGTCCGTGCTCGGTCGGCGCCCATGATCCTGCCGAAGGTCCGCGATCCACGGATGATCACGATTCGCCGAGGCGGCCCGCTGACCGATGCCGACCACCGGCTTCTCGCACTGTGGGCCGCCGACTGCGCGGAACACGTCCTGCCGCACTTCGAATCCGCCTGCCCCGAGGATGAGCGACCCCGCAGCGCCAATGCCGCCGCACGGGCGTGGGCAGCCGGTGAGATGCCGATGATGGAGGCTCGTGCCCTCGGCGGTCATGCCATGGGTGCCGCACGACCCCTGCGTGGGCCCGCCCGGTTCGCAGCCTACGCGGCGGGACAGGCGGCCTGCGTCGGACACGTCGCCGAGCACGACCTCGGGGCGGCGGCCTACGCGATCAAAGCGGCCCGCGGACGGTCGGGCAACGACCTCGCGGCCGGTCGTGCCGAACGCGACTGGCAGCGCGAGCAGCTGCCGACCGATGTCCGCGAACTCGTACTGGACGATCAGGCACGGCGCGACGCGATCTGCTGGTTCGTCTTCAGCGCCTGATCGCCGGCAGCACCATCGACGACAGATAGCACGCTTTCAAACGGATGCTATCTGTCGTGAACTGTGCTGCCCGCGACATACCCTGGACACCATCACCCCTGACGTGAAGAAGCCCCGCACGGATTGTGCGGGGCTTCTGCGTCTGCATCGCGAATTCCGTGCCGCCCGAATGTCAGCCGCCTCGGGGCATCAGGCGCGACGACGAGCGAGGACGTCGTTGACAGCGCCGAGGTCGGCGGCCTTCGTCGTCCGGATCGCCTTGCGCCCGTGGCCGAGCGGACCGTCCTCGCGGGCGGAGTCGCTGAGCTCCGGCCGGTAGCCGAGCTCTTCGGCGAACTCAGCGGCGATGTCCTCACGACTGCGAGCCTCGGTCTCGTACGAGCTGGCATCAGCCGCCGATGCCGAAGGCACCGGATGCTCGGCTTCGGGGGCGTCGACGTAGCTGGGAACGGGCAGCGGGGTCGGCGACCATCCGTCACGCGACTTCAGGCGCTGCATGAACGGGTCATCGACCGTGCGAGTCGCCGCGTTCAGCGCAGCGTGCACATCCGCATCGGCGTCCTCCCGGTCGGCTGTGTCGGCGTCGGACTCAGCGACGAGGTCGGCACCGAGCGAGACCGTACCCCCGGTCCTTTCGGTCCGGGCCTTCTCCGCGGACGTCGCCGAGGTGGCCCAGGCGTCGTTCTCGCCAGCGGTCGTGGTGTCCGTCGGCTCAGGTTTGGTCTCAGCCGTCTGGGTCGATTCTGCCGTGACAGCGGAATGCGAAGTCGACGCGGTCTCGGAGTCAGCGGTCGCCTCGGCGGAGGTGGAGTCACAGTCCCCGGTGGCGTTCTCCTTCACGATCGGGATCGGTCCGGTGAGGAGGACCTGACGCGTGGTGTGGCCCTCGGCGGCTTCCTTGCGGATGCGCACGAGTGGGATCTCACCGGTGTCGGCCTCTTCGCGGGACTTCTTCGCCTCGGCGGAGCGGTTCATCGCGGCGCGCGCCTGGGCGGCCTTCGCCGCCGCGCCCGTTCCCTGCGCCGCTGCGGCGATCCGGGCAGCGGTGCCGCTCGAGGTCGGTGCGGGTGCCGTGCGAGGCTGCCGCTTGACGGCAACGGTCTGCGCATTCGCACCCGTCCGGGCCGGTATCTGCGTCTCTGCTGCAGGCGCACCGCTCGACTTCGATCGTGCCGTGGCAGTCGCTCGTGTCGTGGCAGTCGGCTGCCCGGCCGGCTCAGGCTTGGTGACACGCTCCGGCTTGCTGGCGCCGTCCTGGTGACTGGTGCGAGCCGGCACGGAAGGACGCTCCGGGTCGGTGGCGCGGGCCGGCTTGGCCGTCCGTGACCGGGCTGCCTCCTGCAGGCGTCGCAGCTTCTTCTTCGTGTCCCGCTTCCGCAGGTTGAGCGTGCGCACGAGGAACAGAGTGACGACCGCGAGTCCGAAGAAGACCCCGGCCAAGGCGATGTGAACGACCGAGAAGGCTGCGAGCACACTCGACACAAGAATGCCGAGGACCGAGGCGAGGAAGACCGAAGAGAAGCCCCTGACCATGGTGTTCAGCGACTTCAGTGACTCCCGCAGGGTCGTGGCTTGGTCAGTCATCGCATGTTCCTCGTCGGTTCCGATGGTCGGATTGGAAATCTGTCGGTCGTGTCCGTGGGTGCTGGCCGTCCCCTCGCCGAGGTGGCCGCCGCGTCCCGTCCGGGACCGGTCCTCGCGTGGTCCGCCTCCATATGGGGCCGGACCGGCGCTGATCGACCGTGTCCGGTTCGCCGACGCGTCGCGGCCGGCGTCGGTCGCGTGCGGCGGATGTGCCTGAAGTGGACGACTCTGTCGTTCCGACTGCCCGGCGGAGCGGCCGCTGTCGTCGAAGACTGCGTGGACGGCGGGGTGGAGCAGTCGAACGTTGTCGGCGGCAGCTCCTGCACCAGATCCTGTGTCAGTGCCGACGCCTACGCTGGACATTCCGACAATGCGACCGCCGACACCGTGGTCGCTGGACAGGGAGGAGGTTTCACCGACTGCAACGGGAAGGACATCGAGCTGGGTGTGCTCGGCAGTCTCGGTGACGGTGTGCGCTTCGGCGTGACCGTCGATGACGGCGAACTCGGGGCCGGAGACCGACAGACTCAGCTTCGGGGCCTCGGCTTCTTCCGAGATGTCCGGGGTCGGAACCGACGGCACCTTCCGGGGCTTGTCGTGGAAGACCTGGATGCGCTCCGAATGGTCGTGTCCGGGGACGGCTGTCTCGGCGGAGACGACAGCGGCGTTGTCAGGGACCGTATCGATTTCGACGCGCGAGAGATCCGTCGCGGACTTCCGAATCATTGCGGGCACAGCAACGGCGAAGACCACGACGATGGCGATGACGACGATGATGCTGGTGTCCACAATGCCACCCTAAATTGCAGGCATCGGGGAAGTTGTGAAGGCGCCAGGTGTGTCGGTCAAACAAGAGTGAAGTTCACCGAATTCCCAGGTGGTGGTTGAACCCGCCCGACCGGCGCTCCTACCACGCACCGGTGCCGTGCCGGTACGCGGCGAGCAGCCCCTGCGGGACCTCCTCGGCGAGGAGGGCGAACGTGCGGTGGTCGCACCACTGTCCGTCGATGTGCATGTACTTCTCGCGCAGCCCCTCGTCGCGCAGGCCCAGCTTCTCGACCACACGCAGGCTCGCTGTGTTCTCCGGGCGGATGTTGATCTCTATCCGGTGGATTCCGAGGGCGAAGAAGCAGTGATCGGCGGCCATGGCCACAGCGACCGGGGTGATTCCGCGCCCTGCCACCCGCGAGTCGATCCAGTACCCGATCTGCCCGGACAGGATCGAGCCCCAGCTCAGTCCCGACACGGTGATCTGGCCGCGGAAGCTCCCGTCGACCTCGATGGCGAACGGCACCGTCTGTCCGCGCTTGGCCTGTTTGTCCTGCATCCGCACCATCGTGCGGAACCCCGGCAGCTCCTGGCCCGGCGCGGGCAGGGTCGCGTCCCATGGGCGCAGCCAGTCGCGGTTGAATCGGCGAACCTCTCGCCACGCCTCCTCGTCACGGCGGCGCAGCGGTCGCAGCACGATATCGGACTGTCGATCAGTCAGGATGACAGGCCACACGCGGCTGCCCTCGCTCTCGGGTTCAAAGTCGGTCGGCCCTGAAAGGCCGAACCAGGACGGTCGGCTCGGACAAGCCGCACCACGTCGGTCGGCCCGGACGGGCTACCAGGTCGGTCGGCCCACTCGTGTGTCGGCACTCAGTCCAGCGTCGGCACGAAGTCGCGCAGCCACGCCTTGAGGTCGTCGCCGAGGTCCTCGCGGTCGCAGGCGATCTGCACAACCGCTTTGAGGTAATCGAGCTTGTCGCCGGTGTCGTAGCGAGCGCCTTTGAACACGACTCCGTAGACGCCGTGGCCCTCATCGTCTCCGGCGAGTTCCTGCAGGGCATCGGTGAGCTGGATTTCGTTGCCGCGTCCCGGCTTCGTGGTCTCGAGGACGTCGAAGATCTCCGGAGCCAGCACATAGCGGCCGATGACGGCGAAGTTCGAGGGAGCATCCTCGGTGGCGGGCTTCTCGACGAGGCCGGTGACCTTGATGACCTCGTCATCTTCTGTCGTCTCGACGGCCGCGCAGCCGTAGAGGTGGATCGCTTCGGGCGGGACCTCCATGAGCGCGACGACGCTGCCGCCGGTCTTCTCCGCGACCTCGATCATCTTCGGCAGGATCGGGCTGCGCTCGTCGATGAGGTCATCACCGAGCAGGACCGCGAACGGTTCGGTGCCGACATGCTGGCGTCCCTTGAGAACGGCGTGCCCGAGTCCCTTGGGATCGCCCTGGCGCACATAGTGGATATCGGCGAGTTCAGAAGGATGGCGCACGGCGGCGAGCTTCTTGTCATCGCCCTTCTGAGCGAGTGCCGCCTCAAGCCCGTCGACCCGGTCGAAATGATCCTCCAGCGGACGCTTGTTCCGGCCGGTGATCATGAGGACGTCCTGCAGACCGGCATCGACGGCTTCCTCGATGACGTACTGGATCGCCGGCTTGTCGACGACGGGGAGCATCTCTTTGGGGGTGGCCTTCGTCGCGGGGAGGAACCGAGTTCCGAGGCCGGCGACGGGGATCACGGCCTTGCGAACGGTGCGCTGCGCTTCATCACTCATGAAGTCATCTTAACGAATCCGCCCACCCCAGTTAGTCTGAAATGCGTGGACCCAGGAACTTCGAAGGCGCAGCTGCGGTCCCGCATCCGCGCCGCTCGCGCCAACCGACCCGTCGACGAGGCGACTCCCGCCGCATCGTCGTCAACGACGACGGCGTCGCCGCAGGTCACTCCCACCGAGGCGGCCCCGGACTCGACCCCGCACCCGGCCTCCGCCGCGGCCCCGGACACCGTGGCACCTGCAGGCTCCGTGGCCGACGCCGCGTGGACGCTCATTCGGAACGCACCGGTTCGCTCGCTCCTTGCCTATGCGGCACTGCCCGGAGAGCCGGACCTCGACCCGGCGCTCGATCGGTTCCTCGCCGCGGGCGGCACCGCCTACCTGCCGGTCGTCACGACAGTGGGCGAGCCGTTGATGTTCGGCCGGGTCACTGGATCGATGACCAGTCTGAGACCGCAGGGCAGATGGGGAATCCGTGAACCGGCCCAGGACGGCACGCTGCTGACCGCCGCCCAGCTGCTCTCCGCTGCCGTGGGCCTCGACCTCATCTTCGTCCCCGCCCTGGGCTTCGGCGCCGACGGCGCCCGCCTGGGCAATGGGGGCGGTTTCTACGACAGGACCTTCGGCCCACACGGGGCGGAGCCCCTCGGTTCAGGACCCGACGGTTCGGGAGCTGCCGATTCGGAGCCCCGCATCGTCGGGGTGTGCTTCGCCGAGGAGCTCGATCTGCCGGGCCTCGTCGCCGAGGACTGGGACCTGCGCATCCCTGCGGCCGTCACCGAGGAGGGAACACACATCTTCGCGGCCTGATCGGCGGGAATCAGCGCCCACTCGCGCGTGTTGATATGTGGATAACCTTGTGCATATCGCGGACCGGTGCTCCGAGGAGGTTCCTGTGCACTATAATCTTGTCGTCGAAGAAAGGTCTCGAATGCCCGTCTACTCCTACGCCTGCAAGAGCTGTGGTCACGCCTTTGATATTCATCAGGACTTCAGCGATGACTCGCTCACCGTCTGCCCGGAATGCCAGGGCCGCCTGAAGAAGGTCTTCGGCGCCGTGGGCATCAGCTTCAAGGGATCCGGCTTCTACGCCACCGACTCCCGCTCGAGCAAGTCGAGCACCGTCAGCTCCTCGAGTTCCGACTCCTCCTCGAAGGAGTCCTCGAGCTCGTCGGCGAAGGAAACCTCGACCTCCTCGGCGTCGAACTCATCGTCGAGCAGCTCCTCGGCGGCGAGCACTCCAGCCGCGAGCTGACCGCTCCGGCCCTCGGCATTCCGGCCCCGGTCGCCGGCGCTCCGGCAGGGCCGCCAGCCGACTGGCTGTTCCGCCGGGTCGGCTCCCTTCACTCAGACACCGATCGCCTGTGGACGGCACGAACTGTCCACAGGCGAGTTCTCCACCCTTGCCGCCGCCCGCACGGCGCCGCAGGCTCGGTGCATGGGCTTCTTCCACCGCATCCGAACCTCGTCTCCCAGCCGGACACGATCGTCGCGCATTCGGCCCCAGCGCGTTCTCGCCGCCATCTGCCTGGCCTTTGCCTGCGCTCTGACCGTGTGGACACTCACGCCGAACAACGGGGGAACAGCGATCGTCGTCGCGAAGTCGGATCTGGCACCGGGCACCGAACTCAAGGCTGACGACCTCACCCTCACTCAGTTCCCGTCCGACGTGGTCCCCGACAAGGCATTCAGGTCTGTTAACGAGGTGAAAGGGCGTGCCACCTCGGCGGGCCTGTCGAAGGGGTCACCGCTGACCTCGTCGACCGTGCTCGATCAGCAGGCGCTGCCGAAGGGCAGCCGTGACCTTCTCATGCCGATTCGGTTGGCCGATGACGCCTCGGCCGCGCTGCTCCAAACCGGGCAGAAGATCCGCCTCTTCTCGTCCCTTCCCGACGGCGGATCGGAAATCGTCGTCGAAGAGGTGACGATCGCCCGCCTCGTCGACAAACCCGAAGGAATTGCCGCAGAATCAGGCCAGCTTGTTTCCGTCATCCTCTCCGCAGAGGATGCCAGGCGTGTCGCCGAGTTCGCCGGACTTCCGATCAGCTTTGCGATTCTGCCGCGCTGATCCCCGCCACCGCCCTGCCGGTTTCGGATCATCTGTCCTGTTGAACCGCGGTGCTTGGCGACTGTTGAACATGCCGGGCTTGCTTTCGTCTCTGCATTTCGATTTCCTGACACATCAATACGGCGGTCAGACTCGCAGAACATTTCTGCTGACAATGTGTTACCCGTGTGTACTATTGGAACGTAATTGAGCTATTCATCAACAGCATTTCAGTGATCACACACCGAAAGGGTTTCTCTAATGCTTAAGGGATTCCGGGACTTCATTCTCCAGGGGAATGTCGTCGAACTCGCAACCGCGGTCATCATCGGCGGCGCATTCACCGCCATCGTCACCGCCTTCTCTGACAAGATCATCAACCCGCTCATCGCCGCCGTCGGCGGCGCCGAGGGTCCGGCTCTGGCGTTCCGGATCAAGGAGAACGTCCCCGAGACCACCATCGATCTCGGTGCGGTCATCACTGCAGCCATCAACTTCCTCATCGTTGCCGCCATCGTCTACTTCATCATCATCGTGCCGATGAACAAGCTCAACGAGCTGCGCAAGCGTGGGGCTCCCGAGGAAGAAGTTCCTCCGACCACCGAGGATCTGCTCGGCGACATCCGCGAGATCCTGCGCAACCAGACCGCTTCTGTCACCGGACCCGCCGAGGGTCCCGCGACCGACGGCCCGGTCGATCCGAACCAGCCTCCGCGGCACTGATCACCAACCGATCGCGCAGAAGGCCCGCTCTCCCTTGAGATCGGGCCTTCTGTGTATCCGAAACCTGTTGGGCGGCCTGCAACCGGATGGAACGCTACGACCAAATAGGGCCGGAGCTATCGCCGGATACGGCACTACGACCAGTGCGGGGGCTTCTGCGAACGGTAGTAGTCCTCGCTGAAGCCGCCACCACCGGTATCGGCTTCGTTGCGCAGAGTGGCGCGGTAGCGCCGCTTCGCCGCTGCGATCCGGGCCTTCCGAAACTCGTCGGCCTCGGCATCGTCATCACCTGACGATGTGCTGGCGGGATCGGCGGAGACCCCGTCGTCGCTGGAATCAGACGGTTCTCGATCGCTGTCGAACGATTCTCGGTCCCGATCAGCATCCTCGCCGCCGGAGGGCCGGTCAGGCATCGTCGTTCTTCGCCCCTGACTTCGCCGAGGCGGCCCCGCCGCGCTCGTCCTCAGCCGAATCCGCGCCGTTGTCATCGGTGCCGTCGGGCCCCGCACCAACCGATTCGGTGCTGGCGGAGTCATCGGCCGCCTCGGGGACCTGGTCGTTGCTTGCGGTCTGGACGAGTCCGGCCGACCGGAGCTCATCGGCACGGATCTTGCCGGTGTCGAAGGTCGGCAGGATGTCGTCTTCGACGGGCCCGGCGGAGTTCGACCGCGGGATGAACACCTCAGCGCCCGTGACCTTCTTCGCCTGAGCATGGCGTTCGCGGTACCGATCCACGGCGGCCTGCAGCTGGGAGTCGCCTCGGCTCGAATTGCCCTTCTGCGCCAGAGCGGTGCGCAGGAGATCCTTGATCTCGCCGTCGCCGCGGACCACCGCATCCGACTGGATCCAGTCGATCATCTGGTCGAGGCCCTCGGCGGAGTACTTGTGCATCGGCAGACCGGGCACGAGCTTCGGGCGGCTGCCGGTGCGGCCGACGACCACCGAGGCGGCGCGTGCCGCATTGAGCACGGCCTGCGGGCTCATCGTCTCCACGGTCGCTCGCCACGCCTCGAAGATCTTCTCGGTCTCGGTCTGCGGGTCGACGAACGCATCGGTGGACCATACGCGCATGAACTTCCAGCCTCGGCGGCTCAGCTGTTCGGGCAGCACCCGGTCGCGTTGGCGCAGGCTGCGCATCGAAGCGTATTCGGGTCCGTCGCCGGCGACGGCGATGATCATTCCGTGCTCATCCTCGGCCGAGTTCGCCACGGCCAGATCGATGCCGTTGTAATGCTCGTGCGCGACGACGCCGAGCTGCAGCAGCCGATCGGCGATGTCGCCCATCAGCGGATCGTAGATCTCGCCGTGCGGCCCGGGCTGGTGGACGCCGCCGGTCGCGATCTCTTCGAGCAGACGCGGCAGCATGACCGCTCCCCCGTTGAGTTTGCTGCGGTCGAAGTCCTCGGCCTCGATGCTCGAGACCAGCGTCAGCCGCTTCCGGGCTCGCGTCATCGTGGCCGCGAGGATACGTCGCCCGTCCGGCCCGGACAGCGGTCCGAAGTCGTGGATGACACGGCCGTGGACGGTGCGGCCGAAGCCGAGGGTGAAGATCACGGCATCGCGCGACATGCCCTGAACGCGTTCGGCGTCGGTGACGACGAACGGCTCCTTCGTCGAGTCGTTGAAGAACGCCGCCACATACGGCAGATCCTTCATCGCCCGTGAGATCGCCGTGGCCACCCGCTGAGCGTGATGCGGGGTGAGCGCGACGACGGCCAGCGACTCCCGCGACCGGTTCCGCGCGTGCTTGAGCACCAGGTCGACGACCCGTTTGACCTCGGCGTCAGGACTCTCGACCCGACCGGTGCCGATGTCCGTGGGGCCCCTGCCGTCGGCGACATAGGAGAATTCGAGACCGCTGCCCTCACCGGTGTGCGCGGTCGGCAACGTCGAAATCGTCGAATCGTAGAAGTGCCGGTTGGCCAGGTCGATGAGCCCGACCGGGGACAGTCGATAGGAATTCGACAGCCGCATCCGCGGCAGGAACTCGCCGAGGCGATCCTGCACCGATCGTGGATGTTTCCCATCGTCCATGCCGAACCGATCGACGGCGACCGAGAACGGGCGCGGTCCGAGCAGCCGGGAGTCGCCGAGCGAGATGACCTGGCGGGCGCGGGTGATTCCGGGAACGACATCGGCGACCGACAGTCGTCCGGCGTCGGCGATGACAACCGCGTCGAAGAGCGGCAGGGCGGAGAAGAGTTCGGGCACCGCGTACGGGCTGCCCATCCACACCGGTGCCAGAGTCGTCAGCAGTTCGGGTGCCTGAGTGGAGATCCGGTTGACCGAGGTGTGCTGCGACAGAAGCTCCTGTTTGATGACGCCGGCGGCGATGGGGTCGGAGTCGATTCCGCGTGTCCATGCCTGTGCGTGGTTGTAGCGCAGGCGGGAGGCACCGGCGGCGACGAAGGCGCGGTCGTTCTCGCGGAAGCCTTCGGCCACCTGGTGGAGAGCGTCACCGTCGTGGCGACCGATCGCGGGATCTTCGCCGGCCATGGTCTGCAGCACGGAGGCCCAATAGGCGAGGTCGAATTCTGGGCCGACGAGTGACTCGTCGACCTTGCGCCGGCGCAGATCGGCCATGAGGTCGCTGAGGCCCTCACCGTCGAGCTCACGTTGCAGGCGGGAACGTTCGGGCAGTTCCGCGAGGTTCTCCGAGTCGCTGCCCATCGCTTCGGCACGTGCCTGAAGCTCCTCGATGAGCATCGAGCCGAGGTCGCCGCCGTCCGGGGTGGTCTCGAGGATCGGAGCGAGCTTGGCCATATCTGCTTCGACGCTCTGGAGGATCTCATCGGCTTCGAGGACGCCGCGCGGAATCTGCGGGCGACCGTCGTGCCCGGCGAGATCGGAGAGGATGACTCGCTGGGCGCGGACGTCGATGAGGGCCTCGTGGAGGTCAGTCACCTCGGCGCCGGGGCGGAGGAACTCCGCGGCCGACTTCTTCAGTCGACGACGCTGCATCATTCCCATCTCGACGCCGACTTCGACCCGATATTCGGGTGTGCCGGTGGCGGCGATGAGGTCGTCGAGGCGGTGGTCGTAGATATCGGGGGCGAAGTTGTCGAGCGTCTTGCGCACGCGCAGGAGCACGCGGATGGCGCGGGACCAGTCGTCGATGTTGCGGCGCGGGTTGAGCTTCGCCTTCTGCAGCACCGGTTCGGTCGCCGCGACGAGGTCGGGGATCATCCGGCCGATGCGTTCGGCCACCGTGCGTGCGGCTTCGGCCTCCTCGACGGATTTGAGGTCGGCGCCGAACCACACGGTGTCTTCGACGTCGAGGGTGAATGCGCCGAGTCGAGCGAGTTCGCCGAGCTTGCCCCGCAGAATGTTCCGGCGGTCATCGCTGGCGCCGAGGATGTCGTCGTCGAAGCGCACCGGCGTCTGCGGGGAGTTGTCGCCGGAGGTCAGTTCGGCGAGGTGCTGCATGGTTTCGTAGACGGAGACGTCCCACGGTTCGCGCCTGCGGTGCAGGGAGGAGACGTGGTCGGCCAGGGTCGCGCGCTGTTCGTTGAGTTCGGTCAGCAGACGGGAGAGGTCCGGGCGTTCGGACTTCTCGGCCGAGCCGATGAGACCGATGAGCTGCTTGCGGATGTCTTCCGTGCCGGCACGGGTGTCGACGGCGAAGTCGGAGAGTCCGACCTCGCCGAGGCGGGCGGAGAAATCGTCGAGCGCATCGGAGGTCTGAGCGAGGAAGAGCACGCTCTTGCCGGTGTGCGCCAGAGTGGTGGCCACGGCGACGGCGACCTGGGTGGCGCCGGTTCCGGGTGGGGTGTCGACGACGACGGAGTGACCGGATACGGCGGCGTCGACGACAGCCTGCTGGTCTCCGTCGACGTCGATGACGAGGAACTCCTCCTGCGGCTTCCGGTCGGGAAGCGGAGTGATCGGCTCCTGGAGTGCGGCGGGAACGACGTCCTCGCCGTCGCCGCCGGTCGCGGATGCTGGTGGCGTTTCGCCGTCTGCAGCTGAGCCGGGCTCGGACGTCTCCGAGCCGAGGTCGGCTGTGCCCTCAGCATCGGGGGTTGTGGCTGCTGCATCGGGGGTTGCGGCTGCGGCAGCATCGATCGCCGGCGCACTCTTATCGGACTCGACGGCCGAATCGGCCTCGGCGTCAGTCGACGACGTTTCCTCGGCGTCAGTCGTCGACGGCTCCTCGCCGTCGGCCGACGTGTCACCGGCAGTCTTGCCACCGGCAGCCTTGTCACCGGCGGCTTCGGCACTAGCTGGTTCGGCACTGGCGGCTTCGGTGCCGGTTCTCGGCTTTGCCACATCGAGCGGTTCGTCGGTGATGGGCACGGTCGGCTGACCGTAGTCCTCGTCATCATCGTTGCCGCCAGCGGGAACGGTGCCGGCAGCGGCACCGGCGTCCGCATCGGCCGACGTCTTCTCGCCCGCCTTCTCGTCGTCGGCGCCGGCCTTCTCGTCGCCGGCCGCTGACTCGCCACCGGTCGCCGACTCGCCAGCGGACATTCCAGCAGTATCGGAAGACGCCTCGGCGATGCTGTCGTCTGCCTCGGCCTTTGCAGTGTCCGTGCTCTTCGCCTCAGGCGCTGATTTCGTCTGACTCTCGGCCGCATCGGATGCACCATCGGCTTCCGTCTCGTCGACGGCGTCGGCGGCTCTCTTCGCTTCGGCTCGCTTCTTCTCGGCTTCCTCTGCTGCGGCGATCTTCTCGTCGGGGAGGACTCCCGGCTGCGGCACGTAGGAGGGGCCCCCGAGGGAGGCGCGCACGTCTTCGTCGCCGGCCAGCGCCCGCAGCACGGGGTGCTGGGTGGGCAGGTAGTCGGTGGAGAACGGACTCGCGATGTTCGCGAACGTCGAGATGATCAGGCGGTGGTTGATCCGCAGACCGGGCACGCTCTGCCCCAGATCGCGCAGGCGGTCGAGGGCCGGTCCCGGGTCGAAGCCGTGCGGGCCACCGGTCGCGTCGACCCAGTCGTCGACGGGCACCTCGAGGTCGTATTCCGCGTGCAGGTGCTGAACGAGCGCCGGGTTGATCGTGATCTCGTTGTCGAGCACGATCTCGTAGTCTTCGACGCGGGATCCGCGAGGCACCAGCGTGATGTGGCGCATAACGACCGGCGCGTTGAACTTGTACTTCGCGTCCTTCTCCGTCCACGAGGCGAATCCGATCGCCAGGTGTGCGGTGCGGATGCCGCGTTCGTTGTCGAGCTGCTCCGCCTTCGAGCGGATGGACTTCGCGCGACGGCGCGCATCGGTGAGGATGTCGTGGTCGCGGATGAGGCTGGAGAGCCGGGTGGCGCGTCCGGCCAGCAGCTGCGCCAGGCCGGAGGGGTGGGCGCCGGAGAGGTCGATGCTGCCGTCACGGGAGTCCCGGAAATGAAGCATGGTGTCGCGACCGCCCAGATGGGCAGCCTGCTTCTTCCACTCGGCGAAGACATCTCCGAGCTCTGGGAACTGTTCGTCTCTAACGGAATCCGACACAATTCGACCCTAACGAGAAACTGTCCCCAATAGGTGCTGGCACACCGTGGAACAGTGAGGTTTCTTCTACGCTACACTGGGTGATCGTGGTTGAGGACGACCACCTGGCCCCCGTAGCTCAGGGGATAGAGCACCGCTCTCCTAAAGCGGGTGTCGGCAGTTCGAATCTGCCCGGGGGCGCCAGACTCACTTGACGGAGCCGAAAACGGTTTCCGGCATCGCCCTGACCGACGATCACCGAGGATCCACCATCGCCGAGGCGGCCGATCGATCCGATCGGCCGCCTCGGCGCTTTCTGTCCGCTCCGGCAGCCAGATCCGGCTCGCGGACTCGGACCTCCCCGGTCAGGATGACATCTAGAGCCCCGGCTCCGGCGGGGCCTCGTTGTGCTTGCGGCGACCGTGGTCGCGAGCGACGCGCACGACCATCGTCGGGCATTGCGAGTACGGCAGCACCGACTGCGAGGTGGAACCGAGCAGGAGGCCGGCGAATCCGCCGCGACCGCGCGACCCGATGACGAGCACCTCGGCTGTGTCGGAGGCCCGGACGAGCACCTCGGCCGGTTGGCCGTCGAAGAGCGTCCAGGTAACGTCGAGATCCGGGAACTCCTCGGCCAGACGCTGTTTGGCGACGACGAGCTTGTCCGCCCCCTCGTTGACGAGGCGTTCGAGATCGGCGGTGCTCGGCAGCCATTCGGGGCCGATGACCGTCGTGGTGATCACGGCGACGATGTGCAGCGGCGAACCGCGGCGCACGGCCAGTCGCGCAGCCTTCCACAGCGCCGGGGACTCGGCGCCGAGGGAGTCGACACCGACGACGACCTTGCCGTCGAAGCGCAGGCCTTCGATCGACTCGGCATCGGGATCATGGGTTTCGACCTCGATGCCGTCCTGCCGGATCGGCCGTGACGAGGTCGGATGCGCGGGACGCTCGGCCTGGTTGTCCCAGCATGCGGGGACGACGACCGTCGGACATGCCGAGTGCGCAGGCAGTGCGCTCGAGACGGTCCCGAGGAGACGACCGGCGAAACCGCCGCGACCGCGGGATCCGACGACGGTGAGGCAGCCGGTCTTCGATTCGTCGATGAGCACGCCGGCGGCATCGCCGATCTCGATGACGGCCTCGACGGGAACTCCTGCTGCCTTGACCTCGGCAGCCGCCTCCTTGAGGGTGTTCGTCACGGCCGCACGGATCGAACTGTCATCGATGGGCACATAGGACACGTCGATGGCGGCAGCCGCCACGCTCGGAATCGTGTAGGCACCGACAAGGCGGATGGGACGCCCCAGGGAGCGTGCTTCTTGGATCGCCCACGCCAGGGCGTTGCGACTCGGCGGAGAGCCGTCGATTCCGACGATGACCGCTTCGGTCTCGCCGACCGGTGCCGGGTCGGAATTCTGGGGGCGATCCTGCTCACTCATCGCAAACTCCGGGTGAGTCCCATAGAGTGGTGGCATTCCCACCAGGGACTTCACCCCCAAAAATGTGAAGAACCATCGTGGGATCCCGCTAGTAGTTCCGCCAAGAACCTCACGAAAGGCATCCCACGATGGCTGA
>NZ_FXYY01000039.1 GCF_900169165.1 Brevibacterium linens ATCC 9172 | reverse complement strand
GGTAAAGTCGTACACGAGGGACCTTGGGTCGTGATGGAGTCTTGAACACCTACATCATTGCACCCAGGGTCCCGTTGTCATCGACGCCGGATTCAACTCTTCCCCACCGCCCTATCTATGAAGAGCCGGAAAACCAGTCATTAGCCGAACACAACCGCCACGCAGTGCGTGCCGCCATGGGTTGGCCGGCCGCTTCGGCTTCGTCGGCGAGGTATCGGTACCCGAACTCGGGATCATCGCGGTGGGCATCGAAGAGCGCATCGGCCCGATATGCCTCAATGACGACTGCTTCAGGGATGGGTGCTGCCAGCCACCGGTAGTAGGGCTGGCGGGAGAGCTTCAAGACCCGGCACGACACCGCCACGGGGATCCCGTCGGCGGCGAGCTCTCTCACGAGCGGGTAGAGCCTTTTGACGGCAGATTCGCCTGTGACAGATACGCGGCCGCGCGGCGCAGGACCTCGTTCTCCTGCTCAAGCAGACGATTGCGCCGACGCATCTCTCGTAGTTCGGCGGACTCGTCGCTGGTGTTGCCGGGTTTGTTGCCGGCATCGATTTCTGCTTGGCGGAGCCATTTGTTGATGGTGCCTTCGTGGACTCCGAAGTCCTTGGCGATCTGTCCGATCGTCGTCTTGGAATCCCTGGTCTGGACGACGCGGATGACGTCGTCGCGGAATTCTTTCGGGTAGGGCTGTGGCATGGTGTCTATCCTTCCAGGCTTGCCTATGAACAAGCCAGATTAGATGTCACCTAACCCTGCATCAGTCCCACTCGGTGTCGTTGCTGTGTAGTCACGTCTCCACCGTGCCAGTCCTGGAATGGTCAATAAAGGAGACACGCCCTAGTCATGCGTCCCACCCTACTTTCAACTTGGTTCGACAATGCCTCACCGCATGGGTGGAGTCTATTCTCGGAGCATGGAGACCGAGCATCCCCTGGACGGCGGAAACACCAGCAGAGCAGTCGTGAGAATCGGCGATACTGTACGTAAGCCCTGGTCAAGATCAACGCCTTCAGTCCTGTCATTCGTCGAAGCGCCACGTTCCAGCAGTATCGATGTGCCTGAACCGCTCGGCCGCGATGAACGCGATCGACAGATTCAAGAGTTCGTGCCCGGAACACTCGCGATCGACCACCTCCCACTGCCGACCTCCGTGCTCGTCGAAGTCGGGAGCCTCATTCGGGCAATCCATGACGCCAGTGAACATTTCGACCCCGATCCGCGAGCCGTGTGGGAGACAGCGATTCCCGCTCCCGGCGATGACCTTGTCTGCCACAACGATCTGGCTCCCTGGAATCTCATCATGAGCGATCGATTGGTCTTCATCGACTGGGACTCGTCGGCTCCCAGCACCCGACTGTGGGATCTTGCCTATGTTGCACAAACATTCACACTCTCCGATGCGAGCATCCCACCCGCTCAAGCAGCCCAGAGCCTCGTCGCGTTTGTCGATGGGTACGGGGCTACAAAGTCTTTGAGAAAGAGACTGCCAGCGACTATGGGTTATCGAGCGCAAGCGATGTATGACCTACTGCGCAACTCACACCAGACCGGTCGTGAACCGTGGGCGACGATGTTCACCTCTGGGCACGGTGACCATTGGCGAGCAGTTACGCGATACGTTGGCGATCATCGACCCGTGTGGGAACGTGCCCTCAACGAGGTAATTCACCGGTAGAGAGTGGGCACTTCGCGTGTCACTTCGATAGCCGGAGTAGCCCGGCATCGGTTCGGCGGAAGCCACAGCTATCGCGATAGAAGGCGTTGAGATGTGGTTCATAGTCGACATGCAACCATTCGCAGCCTGCTGCCCTGACTTCGTTAACCAGTGATCGGACCAGGCGACGCCCGATACCGCGTCGCTGCTGTTCTGGGGCGACGATTGTGTCGAGTAAGAACGCGTGAGTACTGCCGTCCCAACATGCATGGACGAACCCGACCAGCTTCTCGTCGGCGAATGCGCCTATCCACGTGAGACTATGAGGTTCCAGCCGTTCCGCCCACGGAGTCACGTGACTGCCGCCGCGGCCGAAAGCCCGGGCGTGGAGATCAGACAGATGTGCGTCATTGACCGCGAACCGCACCCTAAGCTTCAGGCCCCACGGAATGCTCATTTCACACCAAAGATTCTTGAGCTCCGGCTGCTTGCCGAT
Organism: Brevibacterium linens ATCC 9172; assembly: GCF_900169165.1. GTDB lineage: Bacteria > Actinomycetota > Actinomycetes > Actinomycetales > Brevibacteriaceae > Brevibacterium > Brevibacterium linens. Next base: position 16,311 of record NZ_FXYY01000039.1, on the reverse strand, counting down.
GACGATACAACGTTGCTCGCGACCACCCCACTAAGCGCGCCGCGTCCTCAGCAGTCCGGCCCTTGGCTCTAGCATCTTCGGCAATCGCGAGCTTCGCCGCGATCTCGTCCGGGTCGACTGGTGGCCTGCCGAACTTCGTGCCGTTCTGCTTGGCGGCCGCGATTCCGGCGTTGACTCGCTCGGTGATGAGTTCTCGTTCGTACTCAGCCAAGGTGGCGAGCATTCTCAACATCATCCGTCCAGCCGAGGTCTCTGGATCAATGTTGTCTGAGACCGACCGTACCTTCACTCCCCGGTCGCGGAGATGGTTCACGGTTGCCAATACGTCGAGGAGTGAGCGGCCGAGGCGATCGATGCGCCAGACAACGACGGTGTCTCCGTCTTCGGCGTAATCGAGGAGTCGTTTCATCCCCGGTCGTTGCTTCGCCCTCTTGCTGCCGGAAGTCACATCTGCGAAGACATCGCGTTTCTGAACCCCCGCGTCTTGGAGTGCGTCGAGTTGGAGCTGGGCATCTTGCCCGGCGGTACTGACTCGCGTGTATCCCAGAAGCCTCATAGTCTCAGAATGTCTCATAAACATCAAAAAGTCACGGCCATAATACAAAACATAGTGAGATGAGTTAGCGAAACACTTACCGGCCAGATATTTAGGGCCGTCGAGATTCTGATGGCCCTGCTGCCGGGTGTCTTACAAATCTAAAGGTTTAAGAGAATTGAATCGCTCTGAGTTTGGGGGAGGCTCGTATTACTTGATTTCCAGCAGCCTGTCGGCCGCTTGTTTGGTCAGCATGAAACGCCTCCTCGAATCCTGCAGGCGGCACGTCGCTGAGGTACCCGTAGAAGCGCTGCGTATTGTACCAGTGCACCCACCCGAGGTTCGCCAGTTCCAAACCCTCAACCGTCCACCAGGTACCGGATCTGGTAGGTTCGCGGAAGAGTTCGGTCTTGTGCTAGACCTCGACCGTCTCGGCCAGGGCGTTGTCACTCGAATCCCCAACAGTCATAAGCGAGGCAATCGCGCCGACATCTGCGAGGCGTGCCGTAGCGAATGGACGTGAATTGAGATCCTGCAGCTCTGCGACACCGCAGACCCTCGTTTCCAAAAAACGTAGCCTTCAACGGCCCCAGGGCGGTTCAGCCGGGCGCGAACGCACATGTTGCGACACTTCCTACCTTTCGCCACTACCTCCGACCCCTTGAACCCATTATCTCGAAAATAAAATACGGGTCCTCGGCAGAAGAAAGGCGATTAGACACCGCCGAAACCCCACTACTCGAGGGCTGATTGACGCATAGTTGAATCTCGACCGGATAGACTCCCACAGCCAGCGAATCTAGAACCGACTTAATCATCAAACCGAAATCATCATCTTCCCACTCTCGAGATACAAACACATGAAGACAGTTGTCAACCACCTCGACTATGGCACTCGCCTCGCAACTGCCGTTGTCTTAGTCGTCGCAGTCGCACTCATACCCCTCGTCATTGCACTGTGGCCGAACCCGGACAGCACTACGCCAGGAACCTACACAAGTGCGATCCTCATCGACGTCACGTATTCAGATTGCGACGCTGTCACCGACGATGTCCCCTGCGGCGAGGCGACGGGTACGTTGAATGAGGACAAGCAGGTCGAGGTCATGCTCTTCCGTGACGCCTGGCTCTCGCATGTCGACGACGGAGACCGCGCTATTGTCTATGCCTCCGAAAGCCCCGACTCAGGCACCGTTTACACCTTCCATTCCCATGATCGCGGGCTCAAACTCATAGCCTCCACCTTCATCATCATCGCACTCGTGCTCCTCGTGGTCAGAGGCAGAGGAATCCGCGCGATCGCGTCGCTTGTCGCGTCGGCGATCTTCATCTGGGCGTTCCTCGTCGGCGGAATCGCTGCGGGTGGCTCTCCCCTGCTCTACACGACCATCAGCATCATCCTCGTTCTTACAGGCGTGCTCTTCTTCACCCACGGCCTGACGACGAAAACGCTCGCCGCATGGGGAGGAACGATGTGCGGAGCCGCCACCGCAATGGCTGCAGGGACACTCTTGTCAACCTGGATGCGCCTAGGTCCTGCCGATGAATCGGCCTCCTCGCTCACGTACACCAACCTCAACATCGACCTTTCGACACTCTCTTTGTCTGCGTTGCTCATCGCCTTGATTGGAATCCTCAACGATATCGCTGCGGCTCAAGCCGCGACCGTTTTTTCTCACACCACTCCAGACACACGGCCCCAATGGAAAGTGATTGTCCCGACTGCCCTTTCCGTTGGAAGAGACCACTCTGCCTCAGCGATTTACACCATCAGCTTTTCCGTCGTCGGAGCGGGCCTCGCCGCGTTCGTGCTCGCGCACACTTACAATCAGCCACTATCGGCCTTCCTCCAGACCGACACCGTGTCCACGACACTGACCCAGATGCTGGCAGGTGTTATCGGGATTATCATCACCATGCCGGCAACAACAGTGTTCGCGCTTCTCCTATCCCGGATTCCTTCCACAGCTAGTTCGTCTCGGAGTCCGAAGCACTAATCGGCTCGCATCGTAACGATCGTTGGCCCGAGAGCCAGCCAAGCTCGAGGCGAAACCCGTGATCGATCGAACATGTTGCGACAATACCCATGAAGACCATGAACGCGGCCCCGGCATCTGAAATCATTGAACAACTTCAACTCGGCGGGCCTCTTCAGTCGAGGTCACGCTCCGAGGCCGACGACCGATTTCCAGAATCAAACTCGATAGTGCCCTCAACGAGTCTCGTCGACACCATCCCACCCAGCGCTCGTGAACGAACCCCTCGGCTACTCCGAAATACGTCTGTCGATGTCGTGCGACACTGTCGTGTCGCTTGACTGCGCACCGTAGTGCACTGTTCCTGAAACGTGTGATCTACTGAACATAGACTTTTGTTCGTTAAGCCGATACCCTGAACATGCCTTTCACGAACTTCCCCCGAGAAGGACCTTCATGCATACGAAGCTACTCACACTTTCGGCAGCCGGATCCCTGGCGCTGGCGGTGAACATCGGCCTTCCACCCGCCTCCGCGTCGCTGCACTCCGGCGATCCTGAAGTCTCTGAGTCTCCGCTGTCTGGAATCAGCGCAACCGGGGCACTTTCGGCAGGGGCCAGGGACGCATCGTCGACGACGAGGTCAGTCACGCGGACGAAGACCACATCCCTGCCGCCGTTGCTGCGCGCTCCGCAGAGCCTTCGTGATACTTCGGCTCATTTCACCAGCGCCGTTGTCGCTCATGCACAGGACCAAACCGTGACGAGCCCATCGTCGACCGAGAGCCCTCATGTGTCCAATGATCGTAAGGATGGGGACCTTCCAGCGCCAACGGGATCAGGTGCCGCTGAAACTACGGACGGAATCACGATTTCGGCATTGTCCGATGTCATCGATCTGCCGTCAGCGTCACCGAATGTCGTAGGAATCGCATTCGACGACGACGTTCGGGTCGAGTTCGAGATCAGAACTCACACGAATGGCCGCTGGTCCGGGTGGCAGCACCTGCATGCTTCGGATGCCGGGGAGGGCTCGCGCGGCACGGACCCCTACTACACCACTGATACAGACAGTATTCAGGTGCGTGTTCTCGGTGACGGCGGCAGTCCAGCCGATGCCAAGGTCGTCAGTGTCGCTTCGAAGAGGCACCCCGGCGATTCAGAACTGGTGGCAGAGAATGCGCCCAAGAGTTCGGAATCGGTTGATCGGGAGGTGTCGCAGCATGCCCACTCAATTGACCACGCCTCGGTACCACCTTGCACACGGACGGGCGGATGCACCTGTCCACTATGCGCAGCATCGGCGGCCAACGTGGCGAAGAACTCTGTTGTCCAGCCCGAAGTCGCTACCCGTAAAGCCTGGGGTGCGAGCGAAAAACTGGTACGAAATTCTCCCACGATCGCGGACTCAGTCTCCGCCGCAGTGATCCATCACACCGATGGCAACAACGACTATGCCGCAGAGGATGTGCCTGCGATTCTACGAGGGATCCAGTCGTTTCACATCACGGGTCGAGGGTGGTCGGACATCGGCTACAACATGCTCGTCGACAAATACGGAAGACTCTGGGAGGGGCGCGCAGGCGGGGTAAAGAAGGCCGTAGTCGGCGCTCACGCCGCCGGGTACAACACAGGATCGTTCGGCATTTCCGTGCTCGGCGACTATGACAAGAAGGCACCGCCCCAACGCACTCTTGATGCGGTCGCGGAGGTGGTCGGGTGGAAGCTGTCCTTGAGCGGGGTGAAAGCGGGTGGCTCGACATCACTAGCCGGGGAGGAGATGAAAGCGATTGTCGGACATCGCGACGTTGGCCAAACAAGCTGTCCCGGCGACGGGTTCTACGCCAAATTCGACTCGATCCGTCAGGCCGCCGATGACTACCAAACTGGGAAGAAGGCGGGCGCGGGCGAAGAGGATGAGAACAAGGACGAATCTGACAGACAGCCTGACCTTGTCCCCGGCGTCATCGATAGCAACGCTCGTGATGCACGAACCTGAACGCAAAAACTGTGAAGAACCCAAGCAAACGGGCTGACGATCGGACGGATAGAACAGTTTGGTAATCTTCGACCATGTCCGTCACTGAACTCTCTGACAGCGCCCAAAACTATCTGAAAGCACTTTGGAGTTTGGGCGAGTGGTCTGATGCTCCCGTCACGACCACCGCGCTTGCCCAGAAGGTTGGGGTCAGGCAGTCAACGACATCCGACGCGATTCGCAAACTCTCGGACGAGGGGCTCGTCGCGCACACGCCGTACGGGTCAATTGCTCTGACGGCACAAGGTCGAGTCTATGCCCTTGCGATGGTCCGTCGTCACCGCCTCATCGAGACCTTCCTCGTCGAGGTCCTCGGATACACCTGGGACCAGGTGCATAACGAAGCCGAGACCCTCGAACATGCGGTGTCAGACTTCATGGTCGACCGTATCGCCGAACATCTCGACCACCCCGATCGCGACCCTCACGGAGACCCCATTCCAGCTGCAGACGGAACCATTGATCGCCCGGCTGCGATCCCATTGACACACGTCGGAACGGGAAGCCGAGTCCGTGTCGAGCGGATTTCGGATTCCGATCCCAACCTTTTGCAGTTTCTGGCTGAGTACGGCATTCATGTCGGATCGTATTTCAGCACCGAAGCCGGTCCTCCATTCTCTGATTCTATTGTGATTCACCTTGAGGGAGGCAATGGAGCTGGCGTGACGCTCGGGCGCACGGCCAGCGACGCCATGTGGGTATCCCCGTGCTCTGCTGCGTGAGTTGTCGTAAGAACGGCGCTACTGAATTGTTGAAGTTGCGTAGACATACTCGGAGGCATCGTCGCTGAGGACTACAACGTTATCGTCTGGCTCCAATGTGAGACTGCTCTGGCCATCAGGGTGTTTCTCGAGGGTGATGTGGGTGCCCGGAAGGATGTTCTTCCGCTCCAGTTCGAAGAGTAGATGCTCAGGGGCGCGTCCAATTCTCGAAACTTGAAGTAGGTGAGCAGTCGGGAGAGCGGCGAGAGGTTCGCCGTCTCCCGGTCGCAGATCGTCTACCTTTGTTGGTATTCGGTTGCCATAGGGATCGAGCTCGGGGCTGCAGGCAAGAGCAGCCATCGTCTCCACGACATCGGAGCTCAGTGCCATTGCCATCACCGATGCCTCTTTCAATACGCGGTGCCATGGAACACTGAGAATCGTAAAGAGGTGGCAGCGGCAAATTCTTTCTGCGCGCACAGCCGACAGCGCCCTGCACGCGCCGGCCTCGGTCAATGAAAGTGGCCCATAATGCTCCTGCCTGACCAAATTGTGACTGGCGAGGACTCGAAGGTACTGAGTCACTGCAGGCCGACTGCGTTGCAGAGTCTCGGCAAGCTGGGCCCGGGTCATGGACTTGTTTTTCGACTCCTCCAGCTCCCAGAGACCGCGGAGGTACTCGTCGATCACGGAACTTGAGCCTCTGCCGAGTGCCGCTTCCACTGGTCGTTGGTCCGGCGATGTTGCCGCGACTTGGCGATCAGCCCGTGGCTGGGGCTGAACAGGTAAACACCGGTGAAGACGACACCTTGGACAAGCACAACTAGACCGCCAGATGAGGCATCCAACCAGTAACTCAGGTAGATCCCTAGCACCGAGGACAACGCCGACATGATGGGCGCGATGAGGAGCATTCGATTGAATCTATCGGTGAGAAGGTGGGCGGTCGCTCCTGGAATGATGAGCATCGCCACGACCAGGATGACACCGACAACCTGAAGTGCTACCACTGTCGTCAGAGCAAGGAGTGCAAGCAGCAGCGCTCCGAGAACCCGCGGCGACAGGCCGATTGCGTAAGCGTGAGTCGGATCAAATGCGTACAGAGTCAGGTCGCGGCGCTTGGCAATCAGGACGGCGAACGCGATGACAGCAAGCAGCGCAATCTGTCGAAGGTCCGAAGTCGAAACGCCGAGGATGTTGCCGAAGATGATGTGATTGAGGTCGGTGTGACTCGGCGTCGTCGAGATCAGCACTAGCCCCAGGGCAAACAGGGTCGTAAAGACGATGCCGATGGCAGCGTCTTCCTTGATCCGACTAGTTCCTCGAAGAATGCCGATCGCTGCGACTGCGATGAATCCGAAAACCAGCGCACCGGCGGCGAAGGGGATCCCTGCGATGTAGGCAATGACGACCCCGGGAAGAACTGCGTGCGAAACAGCGTCACCCATCAGAGACCAGCCGACCAGGATCAGCCAGCACGATAAGAGTGCGCAGACGATTGCAGCGAGCACTGTGGTGGTCAGTGCTCTGATCATGAATTCGTAGTGGAGTGGTTCGATGACGAGACTGTAGAGGTTCATTCGGATTCTTCTGCCCTTCGAATGTCGAGACCAAATGCCAGTGAGAGGTTCTCGGGGCGCAGAGCATCGGCGACAGGACCTTGAAAGAGGATTGACTGCAGCAAAAGGATTGCCTCATCAGCCAGTTGTGGCAGAGCATGCAGATCGTGAGTGGAGATGAGCACGCAGTGCCCCTCATCGGCGAGTTCACGCAGCAGTTGAACGATGGTCGATTCGCTGCTCTTATCTACCCCAGCGAAGGGTTCATCAAGCAATAGCACGTTGGCTCCTTGCGCAAGTCCACGAGCGACAAATGTGCGTTTCTTCTGCCCACCAGACAACTGTCCGATCTGTCGAGAACCGAAGGTCTGGAGCCCGACGCGTTCTAGTGCCTGTTCGACCACTTGACGATCCGCCGACGTGGGCTTTCGAGTGAATCCTTGATACGCGTAGCGGCCCATCATGACGACATCGCGGACGCTGACGGGGAACGTCCAGTCAACATCCTCACTTTGTGGCACGTATCCCAGCAAGTCTTCTTTCCGTGCTTGCGTCGGTGTCCTGCCGTTGATCGATACGGTGCCTTGAACCGGGCGGGTCAGTCCCATGATCGTTTTGAACAGAGTGGACTTCCCCGACCCGTTCATTCCGATCAGACCTGTCACGGAACCGAACTCCACTCCGAGACTGACATCCTCCAGTGCCCTGACGTCGCCGTATTGCACTGTGACACCGTCAGCACGGATTGCTGAAGTCACTTGTTCCCACCCGTCAGAGCTTCAGTGATGGTGTCAGCGTCGTGCTTAATGAGCTCAAGGTATGTTGGCACAGGTCCGTCCGCTTCTGAAAGCGAGTCGACATACAGTGTCCCGCCAAACTCCGCGCCGGTGGCGTCAACGACTTGTCGCATTGGTTTGTCCGAGACGGTGGACTCACAGAATACTGCGGGAACGTCATTGTGCTTGACGAACTCGATAGTGGAGGAAATCTGCTGCGGGGTTGCCTCCTGCTCCGCATTCACAGGCCAGATGTAGCGCTCGTCGAGATCCGCGTCCCGGGCGAGGTAGGAGAAAGCGCCCTCACACGTGACGAGGGCTCGTTCTTTGTCTGGCAGTGTCGACAGCTCACCGACAAGGTCATCCTGAACGGTTTGAAGTTCGTCTTTGTACGACTCTCCATTGGACTGAAAGTCGGCGGCGTGATCTGGATCCAGCTCGCTGAAAGCATCGACCATGTTGTCGACATAGATTTGGACGTTGACAGGGCTCATCCATGCGTGGGGATTCGGCTTGCCCGCATAGGCGTCCTCGGAAATGTCGATTGGTTCGACACCCTCGGAAACGACTTCATGCGGGGCGTCGGTCTGTTCGACGAATTGCTCGAACCATGCCTCCAGATTCAGCCCATTGTCAAGAATCAAGTCGGCTTCTGACGCCTTGGCCACATCCTTGGGAGTGGGTTCATATCCATGGATCTCGGCACCGACTTTGGTGATCGATTCCACCTCCAGGTGTTCGCCGGCTACGTTGTCGGCAATATCGGCAAGGACGGTGAACGTCGTCAACACCTGAGGCTTACCTTCGGTCGACGACGACTCCGCGTTCCCAGCACCGCAACTTGTCAGGGCTAGCGCCGACGCAGAGATCAGAGCGAGTTTCGACTTCAAATTGATTTGCATTCCCATCACTCATTTCTCGATTCATGTTCTCAAAAGCTCAGACTGCGACAGAGTGGGCTTTCAGCGTTTATATGACGGACTTCAAATCGCGCAGTATCGCAACCGGCGCCGGCGGCCCCGTTCATCGATACCTGAGAGTAGGTGGAGGTTCCGCCCGGTGTGCGGCTTCTATGAAGTGGTCGATGTCCTCCGAGCGTGCGCTCCTGAGAAACAGGGACGTCAGACGAAAGAGGTATCCGAGCATCCGCTCGACGTCTGAGCACGTTCTCACTACTTCAAGAGCGCCATCGGTGTTGCCAGCGCGAAGTTCCTCGAACACGGTGATCGCTTCGATCCAGGTGCCCTGCGGTTGTGCACTCTCGTTCATCATCAATCCTTTCGGTTGGGGCGCCGGACACCGAGTCGCGCTTGAAGTTCGGTACGCCGAATCTATAGTATCGGTGTACCGAATTACAAAAAGCACGGCGGGGAAACCTCAGAAGCCTCAACTGAGGTACGCGCAGAAGGCTTGGCAAAAAGAGTTTCTAGTTCTAGGAGGGCTGTAGTGGTGCATGGACCGCGGCCACAGACGACCTATCCGATCCGAGAGCTGCACGAGGGTGAATCGCCGGACCTGGTGTATTTCTCCAGCGTCTCGGAGAACACCCGTCGATTCGTCGATAAGCTCGACCGTCCTGCCGTACGCATACCGTTGCGCCCACGCTTGGAGGGCATGATTCGAGTGGCATGCCCCTTCGTCTTGGTCGTGCCGACTTACGGCGGCGGGGAACAGGCGGGTGCGGTTCCGAAGCAGGTGATCGCCTTCCTGAACGACCCGGACAACCGCGCTCTGCTGCGCGGGGTGATCACCGCGGGGAACACGAACTTCGGCGAGCATTACTGCCTGGCCGGGCCCATCATCTCGCGCAAGTGCCGCGTGCCCGAGCTCTACCGCTTCGAGCTGCTGGGCACACAGCGCGACATCGAAACCGTCAACAACGGCCTGGACCGCTTCTGGGACCAGGCCAACAACGAGAGGACAACCGCATGACCACCATCGCCTCAGAGGTTCCCGTGCGCACCGGCATCGGAGAGCGGAAAGACTACCACGCGCTCAATGCCGAACTGAACCTGTTCGCCCCCGACGGCTCGATCCAGTTCGACAAGGACCGTCAGGCCGCCGCCGAGTACCTCCGCCAGCATGTGGTCCCGAACACCAAGGTCTTCTCCTCGGCGGCCGAGCGCCTGGAGTGGCTAGTGGACCACGATCACTACGAGTCCGAATTCCTGGAAGCCTACACCCCGGAATTTCTATGCGCACTGCACGAGCGCGCCCATTCCGTGGGGCACCAGTTCGCCACTTTCTTGGGAGCCTTCAAATTCTTCACCTCGTATGCTCTGAAAACCTTCGACGGCACCACCTATCTCGAAGGGTTCGAAGAACGGGTGGTCGCTACCGCGCTCTACCTCGGTCAGGGCGACGAGCAACTGGCCACCGGGCTGGTCGACGAGATGCTCTCCGGTCGCTTCCAGCCCGCGACGCCGACGTTCCTCAACGCGGGGAAAGCCCAGCGCGGCGAACTGGTCTCCTGCTTCCTACTGCGCGTGGAAGACAACTTAGAGTCCATCGGTCGCAGCGTAAACTCCGCCTTGCAACTGTCCAAGCGCGGCGGGGGCGTGGCGCTGTTGCTGTCGAACCTGCGTGAGGTCGGTGCTCCGATCAAACGAATCGAGAACCAAGCCTCCGGCGTGGTGCCGGTGATGAAGATCCTCGAGGACTCGTTCTCCTACGCCAACCAGCTTGGCGCTAGGCAGGGCGCAGGCGCGGTCTACCTGCACGCCCACCACCCCGACATTCTTCGCTTCCTCGACACTAAGCGCGAGAACGCCGACGAGAAGATCCGCATCAAGACCCTCTCCCTGGGAGTCGTCATCCCTGATGTGACCTTCCAACTGGCCAAGGATAACCGGGACATGCACCTCTTCAGCCCCTACGACGTGCAGCGCGAATACGGTACGCCGTTGTCAGACCTGTCGGTGAGCGACCACTATGACGAGCTCGTGGCGAACCCGCGGATTCGAAAGAACGCGGTCAGCGCCCGAGAGTTCTTCAAGACCCTCGCCGAGCTCCAATTCGAGTCCGGATACCCCTATGTGCTCTTCGAAGACACCGTCAACCGTGCCAATCCGCTGGCAGGTCACATCAACATGTCCAACCTCTGCTCCGAGATCCTGCAGACCAACACGCCTTCGACCTACGACTCCGCTATCGGGTACCAGGAAATCGGCCAAGACATCTCCTGCAACCTCGGCTCACTCAACATCGCTCAGGCCATGAACTCCTCGAACCTGGGGTCGACCGTGGAAACCGCGGTGCGGGCACTGACCAGTGTCTCCGACCAGACTAACGTCGATGCCGTCCCGTCCGTGGCGAACGGGAACGAGACCAGCCACGCAATCGGACTGGGCCAGATGAACCTGCACGGCTACCTCGCCTCCCAGCGCATCCACTACGGCAGCGAAGAAGGCATTGACTTCACTGACATCTACTTCCTTACCATCACCTATCACGCGATCCGCGCATCGAATCAAATCGCGATTGAGCGCGGTAAGACCTTCGCCGGCTTCGAGGACTCGACCTACGCCGACGGCTCCTACTTCGACAAATACACCCAACATGACTGGCTGCCCGCCACTCAGCGGGTGCGCGAACTATTCGCAGACGCAGGCGTGACCATCCCTTCCCGCGAGGACTGGGTACGGCTGCGCGAGTCGGTGAAACAGCACGGAATCTACAACGCCTACCTGCAGGCCGTCCCGCCCACCGGTTCGATCTCGTATGTGAACAACGCGACCGCTTCGATCCACCCGGTCACGGCGAAGATCGAGATCCGCAAGGAGGGCAAGCTCGGCCGCGTCTACTACCCGGCCCCGCACATGAGTGATGACAACGTCGGCTTCTATCAAGACGCCTACGAGATCGGCTACGAGAAGATCATCGACACCTACGCCGCAGCAACCCGACACGTCGACCAGGGGCTCTCGCTCACCCTGTTCTTCCGCGACACTGCCACGACTCGCGACATCAACCGCGCTCAGATCTACGCGTGGCGCAAAGGCATCAAAACCCTCTACTACATCCGACTGCGCCAACCAGCACTCGAAGGTACCGAGATCGAGAACTGCGTCTCCTGCACACTCTGACCCAATCCAGCCCATACCTAAGGAACCCGCATGACGACCACTAACCCCACCTGCCCGCTCTCCGAGACCTCGGTTACCCCGCCCAAATACCGCCACGACCCATTGGCCAGGCTGCGACCGATCAATTGGAACCGCGTCGGCGACGAGAAAGACCTCGAGGTATGGAACCGGCTCACCGCGAACTTCTGGCTACCCGAGAAGGTGCCACTGTCCAACGACATCCCCGCCTGGCAGAGGCTCACCGAGAAGGAACGAACTCTCACTATGCGTGTCTTCACCGGGCTGACGATGCTTGACACGGTGCAAGCCACAGTCGGGGAGATCTGTCAGATCCAGGATGCTCGCACCGAACACGAAGAGGCCGTCTACACCAACATCGCGTTCATGCAGTCGGTGCACGCCCGGTCCTACTCTTCGGTGTTCTCCACCCTGACGAGCACTCCGGAGATCGACGACGCCTACCGGTGGGCCGTAAACAACGACCTGCTTCAGCAGCGGTGCAAAAAGGTACTGAAACACTACTACGGCAACGACCCGCTCAAACGGAAGGTCTCCTCTACTCTGCTGTCCTCGCTGCTGCTCTACGCAGGGTTCTACCTGCCATTGCATTTCTCCGTGCACGCCGCACTGACCAACACCGCAGACATGATCCGCCTCATCCTGCGGGATAAGGCCGTGCACGGCTACTACTCCGGCTACAAATATCAGCGAGGCATCGAGAATCAGGCATCTGAACGGCAGAACGAGATGCACGAGTTCACCTACGAGCTGCTTGAAGACCTCTACGAGCTAGAGCTCGCCTACTCAGGTGAACTGTACGAGCCGCTGGGGCTGATGGACGACGTGGCAGTGTTCGTACGCTACAACGCGAACAAGGCACTGATGAACCTCGGCTACCCTGCACGTTTCAGCCCGGGAGAGACCGAAGTCAATCCGGAAATCCTCGCCGCACTGGCACCAGGTGCTGATGAGAACCACGACTTCTTCTCCGGGTCCGGTTCCTCCTACGTCATCGGCAAGGGCGAAGACACCAGCGACGCCGACTGGGACTTCTGACTTTTGTCGCCCGACCATCCTCATCAACTATGAAAGGCCCCTTATGACCAAGAACATCTCCGTGATCATCGGCAGTCTGCGCCGCGGTTCCTACGCTCGCAAGATCGCCCACCAGGTCATCAGGTACTTCCCTGACGGCTACAACGTGCAGATCGTCGAAATCCGCGACCTGCCGCTCTACGACTTCGACTATGACGACCCCGACGTCTCCGACAAACCAACCCCAGAGGCGTACACGCACTTCAGGGAGACTATTAAAGCCTCCGACGGCGTGTTATTCGTAACCGCTGAGAACAACCGCACTATCCCAGCCTGCCTGAAGAACGCAATCGACATCGGCTCTAAGCCCAACAGTGACGTCGCGTGGAAGAACCTCCCGGCCGGGATCATCAGCCATTCCGTGGGCCGCATGGGCGGCTACAGTTCGCAGAAGAACCTCCGCCTGGCCCTGTCCTACTTCGACATGCCTACCCCTGGCCAACCGGAAGTGTTTCTCGGCCAGTCGCCGAGCTTGTTTGATGAGGACGGGGCTATCGCTGCTGAGACGACTGTGGAGTTCCTCCAGAACTACGTGCAACGGTTCACCGAGCTCGTTTACGCCCACCCGCGCGGGTGAAGGTAGATTCTGGCTCTGACGAGCTGGTACTCTCCACCGCCGTTGAAGACCTTTGTAGCCAGGAGGCCGTCGATAGTCCTCGCCACTCGTCGGGCCGGATCTGTCCCGGTAGTGGCGGTCCCGAACTTGATCGCACGGCGGGCAGAACCTTTCGGTCCGAGCAATTGCCTATTCACCTACTTCAGGAAGCGATCACCTATGCCTTTGCGCGCACAGCATATCCGCACTGCTTTCCTTGACTACTACCAGGGACGCGGTCATACCGTCATTCCACGCAGTGGCCTCGTGGCGGAAGAAGATGGCACCACCTTGTTTACCGGCAGCGGCATGCAACCGTTAATGCCATACCTACTGGGTGAGCCGCACCCTTCGGGTCTGCGGCTGGCGAACTGCCAACCAGCAGTACGGGCACAGGACATGGTTGAAGTCGGCGACAATCGACACACTTCGTTCTTCGAAATGCTAGGGAATTGGAGCCTCGGTGACTACTTCAAAGAGCAGCAGATCCGCTGGTTCTTCGATTTCTTGACCCGCATTGTCGGGTTGGATCCCCACCGTTTGTATGTCACCGTGTTCGGCGGCGATGTTTCGGCACGTGTCCCACGTGACGAGGAAGCGGCGCAGATCTGGAAGCAAGTGTTCGCCGACGCCGGAATTGAAGCCCAGGTCGCGGTGATCGGGACCCAATCCGACGGGGACGCCCGTGGCATCAGTCCCGGGGAACGCATCTTCTTCTATGGCGACGAGGAAAACTGGTGGAGCCGAGGTAAGGGGCTGGCTGGCACTCCGGTTGGGGACCCTTGTGGGCCCGACAGTGAAGTATTCTTCGACTTCGGCCCTGAGCACCACGACCCGACCCATGGTCTGCCACATCCGGCTAGCGAAAGTGGTCGATTCATGGAGATCGGGAACCAGGTGTTTATGCAATATCAACGCCAACCCGACGGCACCTTCACCCAGCTGACTCACCGCAATGTCGACTTTGGTGGCGGCTTGGAAAGGATCACTGCGGCTGCGAACGACGACCCGGACATATTCCAAATCAGTGCCCTTCGCCCTATCATCGAACACTTGGAGAAGCTCAGCGGCCGCTCATACCGGGACGCGACAGTTGGCATGCGTGTGATTGCCGACCACCTGCGTGCAGCAGTGTTCATGATCGTGGCCGGGGTGCGGCCGGCGAACAAAGAACGCGGGTATGTGCTGCGCCGACTGGTACGTCGGGCGATCCGGTATGGGCAGGCAATCGGAATTCAAAAGCTCTTTCTGCCCACCACAGTTTCGGTAATCACCGTCCTCTACAATGACAACTATCCGGAACTAGACACGCAGCACAAGACGATCATGACGGTTTTGGAGAAGGAAGAACGCGTGTTCCTGCGCACGCTTCGCAAGGGCTTGGAAGAACTCCACCGACGAGGCCCAACGGGGATGACTGGGAAGGATATCTTCACCTTGTATGACACGTTCGGGTTCCCCACCGAACTCGCGGTGGAGGAAGTACTCCATTCTGGTTACAGCCTCTGTCCGCAATGGAGGGACACCTTTGACCGATATATGCAGCAACAGCGCGCTCGGTCCCGAACAACCGTTTTGCGCAAAGGCCCCGTCCAATGACTGACCTCAGGTTGGCGGTTGAACGATTGACGAAACTTTAGGCTCTCAAGCACCGGGTTTGATGGAGAGTTCTCTAATCATCGGCTCGTGCACGAGCTACGCAGCCCGCGGCAGCGCACTGAAAAAGTCTGATCGGAACGCAGAGGGAGTCGCTACACCAAGTGCTCCGGTGAGGCCGGTACGTGTTGAACCAGTGCACCCGCTCCGCCGCGGCGAGCTCGACATCATCAGTGCCTTTCCAGGCACCCCTGTTCCGGATGAGTTCGGCCTTATAGAGTGTGTTCAGCGTTTCGGTGAGGGCATTATCGTATGAATCGACTTTAGACCCGACAGACGCGACGGCGTCTTGCCCAGCTAGGGCCTCGCCATAGCAGATTGCGCGATACTGGGCGGTCCCAATGGTGCACCAGCCCGAACAGGTCGCCACCTGCACGTTTGCGCTGATAGATTCCCATCTGCAAAGCGTCGAGGGCCAACTCGGTTTGTAGCGACCGCGATACCTGCCAGCCGACGATCTCGCGGTTGAACACGTCGGCGACGAACGCGACATGGAATTGCTGACGGTTTAGTTGACTCCGGGGTTTACGCCGCCAGAGCGACAGCCTTGTGGTGAACAAGCGCGTATTCAACCGGAGTCAGTTTACCCAAACGCCGATGACGACCTCGCTCGAGAGGGACTGCACGGGTCGGTCAGCACCGTCAGTCTCCCACGGGTGTCCGCACAGGGGCCAAGCGTCAAGCCAAGAGGCGTAGCATCCCGCGTCGACGAGCCCGACTACGTCGATTGGTCTCTCGTTCTTCAAAGTATTCGCTGCCGTCTCGGTGGTCGAACGGTGCTCGATATCGACCGTGTTACCTTCCCTGCTGGGAGGGTGAGTGCGATCCGAGGCGTCAAAGGTGCCGGAAAATCGACACTGGCCCGAATTATCGCAGGCCTGCAGGCCTGCGGAGGCACTGTGTCAATGGGCGATCGATCACTGAGTCGGAAAAGAAGACTACGGCAGAGCGCGATCGTCATGCAGGACGTTCAACGACAGTTATTCACTGAAAGTGTGATGGCTGAGATCGAACTCGCGGACACTGGCGCAACCAACGCCCCTGATCTTCGCGAAGTACTCAGTGCTCTCGGCCTCACCGACCTCTCCCAACGCCACCCGCTCGCGCTCTCCGGGGGTCAACAACAGCGCCTGGTCGTCGCCGCCTGTGTTGCTGGCCGCCGCATTGTCTGTCAAGCCCCGTGTTTGATGGAGAGTTTTCTACTTGGAATTCATCGGCTCACCCACGAGCTACGCAGCCCGTGGCATCGTGCTGAGATGATCGGCTCGGAACGCGGCGGGAGTCGCCCCACCAAGT
>NZ_FXYY01000009.1 GCF_900169165.1 Brevibacterium linens ATCC 9172 | reverse complement strand
GGAAGCCGCCGTGCATACTCCCTCAAACGGCACACCGATCCCGCGCACTGAGGTCGAAGCGATCGCACGTGAGTATGCTCAACGCCGCCGAGTTCAGGCCGCGTTGAACCAACCACTTCCCGATCAGCACAGGTTTGCCGGCGAACCCTTTCCAGAAGCCGCCGATGCAGTGCCAGACCGTGTTGTGATTGCCGCGGGCAATCCACAGCTCTATGTCCACGCTGTCGGACTCGGAGTACCGAAATCCCTGGTCGGGACCTATCAGTCAGTGGTCACCGAGGACGCTTACACCTTGTTCGACCCGACCACTGGTGAGGAAGCGGTGTATTTTCCGCTGCCAATTCGCACCGCTGAAACAGTCAGGCGGTATCCGTTGTGGAGAGTCGTTGGAGCCAGAATGCGTGGAGCTACGAAGACGTGGCTGACGAAACAGCATGACTATCTGCTCAAGCATTTCCCATCCGAGGCACCAGCTGACCGGACCGTCACGATATGTCACTGAAGAAAAGACAACCCCGCCCAGAGTGTCTGCAACCTAGTGAGTCAGGTTGTCAGCACGCTGGTGAGCGAGGTTGTCAGCAAGGTAATGAGTGAGGTTGTCAGCAAGGTCGCGAGTTTCCACACCAGGTTGCTGGGCCGCCGTCAGGTAGCAATTAGGGGTGTTTGGTGGATATGGCGACTGCTGAGAGGCAGACTAGGCAGATGACGGCCACGGCCGCCAGGGACACCGTGTACGACAGCACGGGCAGCAGGGCGGCGAGCACCGTGGGCAGCAGGAACCCGGAGTATGCCAGCGAATAGTAGACCCCGGTGATGCCGGCGAGCTCCTGCGGTGAGGCGATGGCCTGGACGATGATGAGCCCCGAGACCACACAGATTCCGTAGGCGACACCGAGCACGATCGCCACGATGAACGCGAGGATCGGGTCCGCCAGAAGTGCGGCCACCGCCCCGAGCCCCATCCCCACGGTCATCAGCGCCAGTCCCACGACGAGCGCCCGCCCGCCGGTCAGTCGGTTGATCCACGGCACGATGTTCTGCACCAGCGCACCGGCTCCGAGCGTGACGACGGTGAGCACCGTGGCGTACATCGTCGTCCACTCCCCCAGCTCTCCCTGCACGATCGCCGGCATCACGGCATAGGCGACCCCGGCGGCACCGAACACCCAGGGCGCGGCCGGCACGATCAGTCGCAGGAACGTCCGATGCGCGACGAGCGGAACGCGCAGACCGTGCCACCAATGACCGCGGGCCCGACTCTCGCGCGGCAGCGATTCGGGCGCGAAGACCACGATGACGAGCGCTGCGAGGTTGAGCACTCCGTGCACGGCGTAGGGCACGACTTCGGGCACCGGTCCCCATTGGGCCAGGCACCCGGTGACCGCCGCGCCCATGGCAAACCCCAAAGTCAGAGTCAGTGAAGGACGCCGGGCACCGGCGGTGATTCCGGCCTGGTGATCGAACGGCGGGGCCGAGAGCTCCTTGATCCAGCTCGTGCCCACCGACATCGCCACCCCGACGCCGATCCCCGCGAACACCCTGCCCAGGCAGAGCAGCCAGAACAGATCGAAACCGATCCCGAGCCCGAGACTGCCGGCGATCGCGGCGAGCGATCCGGCGATGAGGACCGGTTTGCGTCCATGCCGATCCGACAGCGCCGAGGCGACCAACAGTCCCGGAATGAGTCCGCCCACGTACATGCCCAGCAGCAGGTTCGCCTGCCAGATGGCGTAGCCTCCGTCCTCTTCATACATGTGGACGAGGGGCGTGAAATGATTGCCGCCCCACGCGAGCAGGAACATCGCCGGGGCCACCATCAGCCACGCCCGCGCCCGCCGTCGCCGTTCCGGCCCACGATCGGGATCCACCTCGCCGAGGCGGGACCGGGCAGGGTTCGGAACCTGCGTTTCGACGTCGGTGGCGGGGGCCGCCTCGGTGCGGGTATTCCTGTCCCCGGTGGGGACTGTCTCGGCGGCGGTGTCGTTCGTGGGGGTCGAGGGGTAAGCGGTCATGGTCCTCCTCAGCGGGACTGCGGGAAGTGGGAGCCTTCGATGTGGGCGCGGACGAGTCGGGCGAAGCCTTCTGGGTCGCCCGACTCGGCGCGGTCGGTGAGAGTTTCGTGCTCGGTCAGGAGCGTGTCGAGGGTGTCCGGCGCGTCGATGGCGACCTGGAAGGTCAGGCGGGCCAGGCGCGGGCCCATGGTGGTGAGCATCTCGGTGACGATGGCGTTGTCGCCGCTGCGGATGAGGCGGGCGTGGAAGGCGTAGTCGGCGCTGGCGAAGCCGAGCGGATCGCCCGCATCAAGGGCCTTCCTCTGTTCGCCGAGCAGGGTGCGCAGATCGGCGGCCAGAGCGGTGAGGTCGCCGCTGTCGGACAGTGTCTCGACGGCGTCGATCTCGAACATCGAGCGCACGGCGAGCAGGTCGCGGCGCTCCTTGCCCGTCACGGTGGTCACGAGCGCGCCCTTCTTGGGGACGAGGCGGACGAGGCGCCAGCGTTCGAGCTGGAGCATCGCCTCCCGGGCGGGGGTGCGACTGGCGTTGTGCGCGGCGGCGAGGTCGGACTCGATGAGGAGGTCGCCGGGTTCGTGTCGGCCTTCGATGATCTCCCGGGCGGTCGCCGCGGCCATGCGAACGGCAATCGGAGCGGAGTCGTCGATGCGCTGCCAGGGCAGTGTCAGCAAATCATTCACGGGCCCACAATATCAGATGCATACATTGATGCATGCATCATGTCCTGGCTCAGACATACCTGACGGCGGCTCAGCAACCTCGCGCGAGGTTGCTGAGCCGCCGTCAGGTAGCAATTATTCGACGAGTTTGCCTTCTTGGCTGATTTCGCCGGAGTGCATGAGGGCCGCGACGTCTGCCGAGACCGCTGCGATCGACTCGCGGACGACTCCGGCAGACGGCGACCAGACGAGGTTGACCGTGAGCTCCGGGTCGATCTCGGGGTAGTCGCTGCGGTTGTGGCAGCCGCGGGTCTCCCTCCGCTCCAGAGCGCATTCGAGCGTCGCCCGGGCCGCAAGCACCGACGACTGCAGGTCGAAGGCATGGGAGAGGTCGGCGAAACCGGCGATGTCGGGATGAATTCCCACAGACCCCATCCGCGCCTCGATGCCGGAAAGCTTCTCCAGTCCAGCCAAGAGTCCGGCCTCGTCACGGACGACTCCGGCGTGTTCGGTCATGAGATTGCGGACCTCGCGCTGCAGGGCACGCACGTTCTCCGTGCCCTCGGATGCCAGCAGATCGGAGATCTCGGCTCTCGCCTCGTCGACCGCGGCATGCGACCGCACTTGGGCCTCCAGCGAATCGGAGTACGCGACGGCGGACCGTCCGACGATGCGGCCGAAAACGAGGAGCTCGATGAGCGAGTTCCCGCCCAACCGGTTCGCCCCGTGCAGACCCGACGAGGCCTCGCCGATGGCCCACAGTCCCTCGACGTCGGTGCTGTGATCGACCGGGTCGACCCACACTCCGCCCATCGAATAGTGCGCGGTCGGGGCGATCTCGATCGGCGAGGCCGTGATGTCGAGCATCTGCGTCTCCATGAGTGTCTGGAACACCCGCGGCAGACGGTTCATGATCGTCTCGCGCGGCAGATGGGAGACATCAAGCCACACTCCCCCGTTTTCGGTGCCGCGGCCCTCGGCGATCTCCGTGTAGGCGGCCAGAGCCACCCGGTCGCGGGTCGACAACTCCATCCGCTGCGGGTCGTAGCGTTCCATGAACCGCTCCCCCAGTCCGTTGCGCAGGATCCCGCCCTCACCGCGGGCCGCCTCGGAGACCAGCGCGCCGGCGGCGTTCTCGGGTTCGAGGATTCCCGAGGGATGGAACTGGACGAGCTCGGCGTCGCGCAGCCGGGCACCGGCTTCGACGGCCAGGCGGAAGGAGTCGCCGGTGTTCTCGTCCCGGCGCGAGGAGGTCCGTCGCCAGATCCGGTTGTGTCCGCCGGCGGCGAGGATGACGGCGTCTGCGTAGATCCGGTAGCCGGTGCCGTCGATGACGTCGAAGCCGTAGGCGCCGAAGATGCGGCCGTCGGCCACCAGCAGCTTCGTGATGTAGACGCGGTCGAGGATCGGGATGTCTAAGGCTTCGGCGCGACGAATGAGGGTGCGCTGGATTTCCAGCCCCGTGTAGTCGCCGGCGAAAGCGGTGCGACCCCAGGTGTGGGCGCCGAAGAAGCGCTGAGAGATCCGACCGTCGTCCTCCTTCTGGAAGTCCATTCCATATCGCTCCAGGTCAGCGATGCCTTCTGTTGCTCCCTGGGTGACGATTTCGACGGTGCGGGGGTTGGCGAGGTCATAGGATTCCTTGATCGTGTCGGCCGCGTGCTGGGCCCACGTGTCGTCCGGGTCCATCGTTGCCAGAGCTGCGTTGATGCCGCCGGCGGCCAGTGAGGTGTGCGCGTCTTCCTTCGGCCGTTTGCCGACCGCGAGGACATCGGCGCCTGATTCGGCGACCTCGATCGCGGCCCGCAGGCCCGATCCGCCGGTTCCGATGACCAGCACCGAGGTGGAGATGGAGTGTTCTTTTCGGCGGGGTCCGCCCTGTGCGGTGTTCATGGATTCCACTATGAAACCGCCCACTCCATACGTCCAATGCATTGTTCGAGTCACCTCGATAGAGATATGCTATCGGTATGCCTGACCTGCACGGAGACCGCTCATGAACCTCGAACAGCTGAGAAGCTTCGCCGAGGTGGCCGCCACCGGCCATTTCACGAAAGCCGCCGCGACGCTCCACCTGGCACAGCCCTCACTGTCGCGGCAGATCTCGACACTGGAGAAGGAGCTCGGGGCCGAGCTCTTCCACCGCGCGCACGGCCACATCACGCTCACGGACGCCGGAGCGACCCTGCTGCCGACGGCGAAACGCATGCTCGCCGACGCCGAGGCGGTCCGCCGTGACATGGATGAGCTCGCCGGTCTGCGGCGCGGCCGCGTCCGGCTGGGTGCGACCCCGACCCTGTGCGTGAGCCTCGTGGCCGAGGCGATCAGCCGGTTCCACACCGCCCATCCCGGCGTCGAACTCGAGTTGGTCGAGAAAGGCTCCCGTGAGCTCATCGAATCCCTGGCCGGCGGCGAGCTCGACCTCGCGCTCATCACCCGCACCTTCGATCTCGCCCCGCAGATGCCCAGGCTCAGCCTGCGTGGGATCCTCGCCGAGGATCTCGTCGTCATCGCCGCCGCCGGTTCCGATCTGCTCACCTCGGACCGTGCGCAGGCCGATCGGATCACTCTCGCCGAGGTGGCCGACCGTCCCCAGGTCCTGTTCCATCACGGCTACGACTTGAGAGAGGCGACCTCCGCGGCGTTCGACTCAGCCGGCCTGAGCCCCCGGGTCGTCGTCGAGGGCGTGGAGATGGATGCGGCGCTGCGGTTCGTCGAACGCGGTCTCGGGGTCGCGATCGTCCCCGCGATGGTCCTCGTCGACCGGCCATTGCTGGATTCGGTGCCATTGGTCGACCCGCGCCTGCCGCGAACGGTCAGCCTCGCCACGCGCGCGGACGTGCGAGCGACGAAGGCCGCCTCGGCGATGGAGTCGACGATCCTGTCAACCGCCCACACGCTCACCGACACCGAACCCGGACTCTCCGACTACGTCCGGGTTCTCGACTGACCGCCGAGCCTCAGAACCAGGCGTCGGCGAGCAGTTTCAGCGACCGGCGCTGCACCTCGGGGTCAAACGCATAGGTGACGGTGATGAGTTCGTCGGCGCCGGTGCGTTCGACGAATTCGGCCATCTGCGCGGTCGCGGTGTCGGGTGAGCCGACGGCGCTGATGGACAGCATCGGGCTGGTTCCGCCCTGCGCATCGATCTCGGCCGGGTCGACCGGGGGCTGCAGATTGCGGCGGCGGCCGGTGCGCATGTCGTTGAACATCTGCTGGACCGAGGTGAACTGGCGGGCCGCCTCGGCGTCGGTGTCGGCGACCATGACGTTGATCCCGGCCATGACATAGGGCTGATCGATCTGCGCGGTCGGGGCGTCGGTGGTGAACGAATCCCGATAGGTCTTGATCGCGATGTCGATCTGGTCGGGCGCGAAGTGCGAGGCCAGGGAGAACGGTAGGCCCAGCTGACCGGCGATCGAGGCGCCGTTCATCGTCGATCCGAGCACCCAGATGGGCACGTTCATCCCCGCCGAGACCGCGGACTTGATCGGCATGGTGTGTGCCTGCCCGGTCTCGGAGAACCAGCCCTGCATGTCATAGATGTTCTGCGCGAAGTCCTGCGGTTCGGCCGAGGACCGGGCGAGCGCCTGCGCGGTCATCCCGTCCGTGCCGGGGGCGCGTCCGAGCCCAAGATCGATGCGCTCACCGTGGATGTTCGCGAGCGTTCCGTACTGTTCGGCGACCATGAGCGGGGCATGGTTGGGCAGCATGACACCGCCGGATCCGACCCGGATCTTCTCCGTCACCGAGGCGGCCTGCGAGATGAGCAGGGCCGTGGCGCTGGCGGCCAGGCCCATCGTGTTGTGGTGTTCGGCGAACCACAGACGCTGATATCCCAATTCGTCGGCGAGCTGCGCCGAGGCCATCGATTCGGCGATGGCGTCGCGGGCGTTCGATCCTTCCCGGATGGAGACGAGATCGAGGATGTTCAACGGAACGGACAAGGCGGGGGCTCCTTCGGTGGGGACGCAGTGCGACCGCGGACCGCGGTCTCACGACTTCAGTCACCTGTGGCAACAGTCCGGGCAGACGGTTCTATTCCTGGTCTGCTCCTGGGCTGACGGTCACAGTCGCCGGCAGACGGTTCATTTCGAGGGCTGCCGGCGGATAGTCTTGTGGAACCGGACTCCCCTTGAAGGAGAGAGCATGAGCACCTCAGCACTGCGCCGAACCGGGCGGCTTCTCACCGGTGCCACACTGTCCCTGGCCGTCGTCCTCAGCGCCTGCTCCTCGGATTCGGACTCCGGCGAGACCAACGGACGGGGCGGGTCGGACTCGGGGGCCGCCTCGGCGAGCGCCGGGTCCGGATCAACCGACGCCGGGTCCGCGGCGTCCGCACCGGGAGTGAACTCCCCCGAGGTTGTCGCCACCGGGCTCGAATCCCCGTGGTCGATCGCCTTCGTCGGGCAGACCATGGTGGTCAGCGAACGCGATTCGGGTCGCATCCTCGAAGTCTCCGCAGGTGGAGACGTTCGTGAGGTCGGCCGGATCGATGATGCCTCGGCCTCGGGTGAGGCCGGCCTCCACGGTCTCGCCGTCGACGATGACCGTCTCTATGCCTTCTTCGCCGCTGGGACGGAGAATCGGATCGTGCGGTTCGACCTCCTCGGCGAGGCCGGGGACCTGTCCCTGGGTGAGGAGGAGACGATCCTCGACGGACTGCCGACGGCGAACTTCCACAACGGCGGGCGGTTGGCATTCGGCCCCGACGGGATGCTCTATGCCACGCTCGGCGATACGGGCGATCGCGACAGTGCACAGGATGAACAGGCGCTGTCGGGAAAGATTCTGCGCATGACGCCCGATGGCGAGGTGCCCGACGACAACCCGTTCGGCGACTCGCTCGTGTACAGCATGGGACATCGGAACCCGCAGGGCATCGGGTGGGACGACGAGGGCACGATGTATGCCTCGGAATTCGGGCAGGACACGTGGGATGAGCTCAACGTCATCGAAGCCGGCGGCAACTACGGCTGGCCCGAGGTCGAAGGCATCGCCGAGGATGACGGTGCAGGTGACGGCTCGGGCGGCGGTGGCGCGGGTGGCGGCGACCCGGGTAGCGGGGCTGGTGATTTCATCGATCCGGTGCAGCAGTGGTCGCCCGACGAAGCGAGCCCGTCCGGACTGGCCGTCACCGAGGACAGCATCCTCATCGCCGGACTCCGCGGGCAGCGGCTGCACCGGGTGCCGCTCGATGACCTGGCGTCATCGTCACAGCTGTGGACCGGTGATTACGGGCGACTGCGCGATGTGGTCGAGGCTCCCGACGGTTCGCTGCTCGTACTGACGAACAACACCGATGGCCGCGGAGATCCCGGCCCGGACGACGACCGCCTCCTGCGCTTCACGCCCTGACGGCGCTAGCCCGGTTATCGCTGCGTAAACCGGCCGACAACCGGACACACGCGTAAACGCCGGGCCCGCCCGCCACGGACCGAATAGACCGAGGCCCCGAACGCTCTTCACGTTCGGGGCCTCGTGTCAGACGTGCCGCGTGGGCAGTCTCGCTCAGTTGTCCTTGGTTCCGGGCAGGCCCTGGGACTTGCGGCGCATAAGCAGGACGACGATGACGATGATGGCCAGGCCGCCCACGGAGAGCAGCACGATCATCGGCGTCGACATTCCGGAGTCGCTGCCGGTGGACTCGCCGATCTCGCCGCGATCCTCTGTGTCCTTGCCCGGCTCGTCGACGACTCCGCCGCCGAGCCCGGCCTTCGTCGACTCTCCGGACGACTCCTTGACCTCACCGCCGGCCCCTTCGGAATCCTTGATCGCGAACGAGTAGTCGCCGGAGATCGGGTGGCCGTCCTGCGACACCACGCGCCAGGTGACCTTGTAATCGCCGGGCTTGAGATCGTCGGGCAGAGCGACGCTGAGCTTCTTGCCCTCAACGGTCAGCTCACCTGCGGAGACATCTTTGCCGTCGACGACGACCTTGACCTCGGAGCCGACTTCCTGGATGTCGCCGGAGAAGGTCATCTCGAGCCATTTGGGCTGCTGGTCGAGCTCGGCGCCGTCCTCGGGGTTCGACGACACCAGCTGATCATGCGCACTGGCGGCGGGAGCGAAAGCGAACACGCTCATCGCGGCCACCAGCAGGGCGGCAAAGCCCAGCCTGAGAGCGGACCAGTTCTGTCGGGTCATGAGACGAGTCATGAGAGTTTCTCCTTCGAGGCGTACCTGCGATTTCGATCGTGTCAGCGAGCTTGTGCTTACCAGTATCACTGAGATTTCGCGGCCAGCGTGCGCAGACGATCCGTGATTCCCGGCACGGATACTTCAATTGTCTCAAGAGTTTCTTCGAAATGCTTGAATTCCCCGTACCAGGGATCCTCGACATCGGGGGCGGGGATGTCGTCGTCGTCCGCCGAGGCGGCGCTGACCTGACCCGCGGCCACCTGCGGATCGAACTCGCGCAGCATCCGCAGCTCCGGGGCCGCCTCGGCGGGAAGGTCTGCGATCATCCGCTCCAGGGCACGATAGTGGCGGGCGGTCATCGCCACCGCCAGATCGCGGTCGGCCAACCATTCGGGGGTGATCTGCCGGGCGACGTGATCGTCGGTGCGGTAGCCGGCGGCGGCGAGCACACGCGCCTGACGTGGGTCGATGGGGTTGCCGGCCTCCTCGTCGCTGATCCCGGCGGAGTCGACAACCGCCTCGGCGCCGGTATCGGCCAAGTGATGCACGAGCACACGTTCGGCGGTGACGGATCGGCAGATGTTGCCGGTGCACACGAAGACGACGGATGCCAGACTCATATCTCCTCCTCGGGCGGGGCGTGCGGGGCACTGATCACGATACTGTGGGGCCATGACTTCTGAAACCTCACAGACCTCGATCAGGCCGGCCGACGACCTGTACCAGCACATCAACGGCGAGTGGATCGACTCGTTCACGATCCCCGATGACCGGGCCGGCGACGGAGCCATGCGTGAGCTCTTCGACACCGCCGAGACCAAGGTCCGCGACATCATCACCTCAGTGACCGACAGCCCGCAGGAGCCCGGCTCCGAGGGACAGAAGGTCGCCGACCTATTCACCTCGTTCATGGATGTCGATCGCATCAACGACCTCGGCGTCGCCCCGCTGACCTCGACGTTCGCCGCCATCGACGCCGCCGAGGACAAGTCCGAACTCGCCGCAACGCTCGCCCGACTCGAGACCGAAGGCATCGGCGGAGTGCTCGGCGGGTACGTCACCGCCGATGCGAAGGACTCCGACATCTACGCCCTCTACCTCGTCCAGGCCGGGATCTCCCTGCCCGACGAGGACTACTACTTCAACGACGACCACGCCGAGGTGCGCGCGAAGTTCCTCGCGCATGTGCAGAAGATCGCGGCCCTGGCCGGTCTCGGGGAGAAGTCCGGGATCACTGATACCGAGGTGGCCGCCAAGGTGATGGCGTTCGAGACCGAACTCGCCCGGCACCACTGGGATCGGGTGGCCTGCCGCGATGCGGAGAAGACGTACAACAAGTATTCGATCTCTCAGCTGCGCGACCTCGGCCCCGAGTTCGACTTCGACTCGTACCTGGGGATCCTCACCGCCGAGGCGGCCGATCTCAAGTACCTCGTCGTCTCGCAGCCCTCGTTCGTCACGGGCATGGCGAAGGTGTGGGCGGCCACAGATATCGAGACCATCAAGACCTGGCTGCGCTTCGTCGTCGTCTCCGACACCGCCTCGCTGCTGTCCGATGAGTTCGTCGAGGAGAACTTCGACTTCAACTCCCGGACTCTGTCGGGCACCCCGGCACTGCGGGAGCGCTGGAAGCGCGGGGTCAGTCTCGTCGAGGGCTACCTCGGTGAGGCCGTGGGCAAACTCTACGTCGCAGCGGAGTTCCCGCCGTCGTCCAAGGACGCGATCGACCATCTCGTGGGCATGCTCATCCAGGCCTATGACAAGTCGATCCGCGAACTCGACTGGATGAGCGAGGAGACGAAGGAACGCGCCCTGGTCAAGCTCTCGAAGTTCACTCCGAAGGTCGGCTATCCGGATGTGTGGCGGGAGTACCCGGCCGCGATCGACTCCTCCGACTTGGTGGGCAACGTGCGTCGCTGCTCGCAGGCCGAGCATGTGCGGCAGGTCAAACGGATCGGCGGACCCATCGACCGCACCGAATGGCTGATGACCCCGCAGACGGTCAACGCCTACTACCACCCGGTGATGAACGAGATCGTCTTCCCGGCCGCGATCCTCCAGCCGCCGTTCTTCGACGCCGCCGGTGATGTGGCGGCGAACTTCGGAGCGATCGGCGCGGTCATCGGCCACGAGATCGGGCACGGCTTCGATGATCAGGGTTCGCGCTATGACGGCGACGGCAACCTCGTCGACTGGTGGACGTCTGCTGATCGTGAGCGCTTCGAGGAGCGCACGAATGCGCTGATCGCCCAGTACGAGGAACTGGTTCCGGCCGGTCTCGAGGCCAACCAGCATGTCAACGGAGCGCTGACGGTCGGTGAGAACATCGGTGACCTCGGTGGTCTGTCGATCGGCTGGAAGGCGCTCGAGCTCGAACTCGGCGAACGGGCGGGCACCCCGGGTGTGCCGGTGGCGCCGTCGGCTGATCAGGCGAAGGCGTTCTTCTCCGCGTGGGCGAAGGCGTGGCGGTCGAAGATGCGCACCGAGGAGCGTGTGCGGCGGCTGTCGATCGACCCGCATTCGCCGGAGGAGTTCCGCTGCAATCAGGTCGTGAAGAACATGACCGCCTTCCACGACACCTACGGCGTGACCGAGTCCGACGGCATGTACTTAGCCCCCGACTCCCGAGTCGCCATCTGGTAATTACTACCTGACGGCGGCCCAGCAACCTCGCGCGAGGTTGCTGGGCCGCCGTCAGGTAGTCCTGGGAGGAAACGGGCGCTGGGAGCCCGGGGATCCGAGTGGAGTGACTCAGCGGTGGTGGCGGATGAGGGCGACCATGCGGTAGTCGAATTCCTGCCAGCTCGAGATCGAGGCACCGGATTCCATCGCCGCCTGGAAGTCCTCGACCTCGGTGCGATCGGATTCGAGCGGAATGTCGAAGGGCATCTCCACGTAGAGCAGCCCGCTGGCGTCGGTGTGGACGATGTCGAAACCGGCCTGCTTCGGATCGAGTTCGTTGTTCATCACGATGAGCAGCCGATCCTCGGGGGCCGAGTATTCGGTCTCGATGCCATCGACATACCCCTGCTGCGACCGCAGCTCGCGCTGGGCCTGGATGACGAACGCCGAGTATGCGCCGATGCCGATGACCGGAATCCGTGAGGTCAGCGCTTCGGTGGCGACATCAATGAGCCGCGACCGGGCCTTGCGCCCCAGCGGGGACAGATCCCCACCGGACATAGCGACCCCGTCGAAGCCGACCAGCGAGATCCGCCCGTCGTCGTGGTTGGGGTTGAGGATGGTGATGTCGAGGCCGAATCGCGAGTACCAGGGGCGGGTCACCTCGGCGCTGTCTTCGTCCCACCACACGTAGAAGAGGAACGGCACGTTGATCCCGGCCTCCGAGTAGAAGAACGGAGGACGCCGCTCACCTGCGGTGACGTCGAAGGGAACGACGTTTCCCTCGATCGGGGCCGGGCAGGTGGCGAACGAGGTGAACGCGAACGGGTAGTTCACCGCACGGTTGAAATCGACCACGAGCGACCCGTCCTGATTCGGCACTCCGAGATCGATGGTCCGCCACGCCGAGGTGGTGCTCCCGTTCGTCGAATCGTGGAAGTCCAGCTGGAGCCCGGTCTTCGGACACCCGGTGGCGAGCAGGTTCACCTCACCGTGCTGAGTGTCGAACGTGACGATTCCCGCCGCCTGCGTCTGCAGCTGCAGATCCTCTTGAGCGGTTTCGATCGTGTAGGTCCGGAACGGGTCGAACCGGGTGAATCGGGCGAGGAAGACGAAGTCCGGGTCCGGGTCGAAGACCGGAACCTCGAAGAACTTGCCCAACAGCGGGGACTTCGAATTGCGCACACGCACACCGAGGCGGCCGGCCCGGTCGATGAGTTCGTAGAGGACGTTGCCGACGGTGAACCAGTTGAGCGATCCGCCGGTCGGAATTTTCGCGCTGAACCCGTTCTCTTCGACGCGGACCTGAGGTCGGGCGGGCACGGCGTCGTGTCCGCCGGTCGCCTGTGAACCGGCACTCGCACCTGCTTCCGCACCAGCAGAACCATCCGCACCAGCCGCAGAATCAGCGCCCGCACCGGCCGCGCCGGTCTGGTCCGTGACCCTCGGCAGGGTCGAGGTGTCGCTGGGCACGGTCGGGCTGGTTGCCCGGGTCGGCCCCGAGTTGGTCGCAGCCGCGCCGTTTGTAGCCGCGCCGTTCGCTCCTGCGCCGTTCACCCCAGAGCCAGCCCCATTTCCAGGACCAGTCCCGGATCCAGCCCCGGAACCAGCCGGATCCGACCCGTCTGGGCCGTCGCCGACCGTGCTGAGCAGGTCAAACGTCTCCGCCGCGGGACCGGCCTTGATGCCGGGATCCAGGGACACGGTCACCCACCCGTCGTCGACGGTGAAGGTGCCGGGAGCGTCGGCCCAGGTCGATTCGTCATCGAGCCAGTGCAGGCCGACGACGCTGAGCCAGCCGAACGGTTTCGCCAGTGCCGAGTTCCGTGAGTCGCGCCAGGTGTTCCACTCCGTCACGAACTGGTTCACGTCGAACACTCCTTGCCGTCGCTGGTGCAGTTGCAGGGTCGCCGCCCCGCCTGATTCTCGGACGCGGTGGCAACCCGGCGCCTGAGACCTGATCTTCTTCACCTCCAAACTACCGCAAACGATAGGCTGGGGAAATGAATGAATCACTCCCGAGACCGGACCGGGCCGCGACGACAGCGGCCGACCTCGGCGACTTCGTCAGCGCCTCCCCCAGCTCCTATCACGCGGTGGCCACCGCCGCGAAACAACTGGAAGAGGCCGGATTCTCCCGCCTCGACGAGTCCGCCCCCTGGGCGCTGACGCCCGGGACCGGGCACTACGTCATCCGCGACGGCGCGCTCATCGCTTGGATGAATCCCACCGTCACCGAGGCGGCTGACCGGTTCCGCGTGTTCGGTTCCCACACCGATTCCCCCGCTTTCAAGCTCAAACCCGGCGGCGAGTACACCGTCGAGGGCACCCGTCAGGTGGGAGTCGAGATCTACGGCGGGCCGCTGCTGAATTCGTGGCTCGACCGCGAGCTCGCCTTCGCCGGGCGGCTCAGCCTTGCCGACGGCAGCATCGTGCTCGCCCGAACCGGGCCGATCGCCCGCATCCCGCAGCTCGCGATCCACCTGGACCGGCAGGTCAATGAAGGTCTGGCCTTGGACAAGCAGCGTCATACCGCTCCTGTCATCGGTCTGGCCGATCTCGCTGAGGCCGACATCATCGAACTGCTCGCCGCCTCCGCCGGCGTCGATGCCGAAACTGTCGTCGGTCACGACGTCTACACCATTCCCACTCAGGAGCCGGCCCTCTTCGGTGCCGCCGAGGAATTCTTCGCCTCGCCGAGGCTGGACAACCTGCTGTCCGTCCACGCCGGCGTCACCGTACTGACCCAGCTCGATGCCGATAGGCTCGACGGCATCCCCCTGTTGGCGGCCTTCGATCATGAGGAGATCGGGTCGAATTCGCGTTCGGGTGCGTGTGGTCCGTTCCTCGCCGATGTCACCGAGCGCATCGTCGCCTCATTGCTGCCGCAGTCGACGCGCAGCGATTATCTCGCATCGATGGCCTCCTCGGTGTGTGTCTCCTCCGATGCCGGGCATGCTGCCCATCCGAACTATCCGGAACGTCATGATCCGCATGTGCGCCCCCGCCTCGGCGGCGGTCCCCTGCTCAAGCTCAATGCTCAGCAGCGCTACGCCACGGATGCGGTCGGCACCGCGGTGTGGTCGCAGGCGTGCGCGGCCGCCGGAGTCGAATACCAGGATTTCGTCTCGAACAATGCGATGCCCTGCGGTTCGACGATCGGACCGCTGACCGCGACCCGTCTGGGCATGACGACTGTCGACGTGGGTCCGGCCCTGTATTCGATGCACTCGGCACGCGAAATGGTCGCGGTCTCCGATGTGCTCGCCCTCGGTGCCGTGGCGAAGGCATTCCTCCAGGGCAGCTGACCTCGCACCCCCGGCGGGACTCGATTCCGCCGACACCGCGGTTGTCCTCACCACGACAATCGTGATACGAATTACACGACCCCACGGGAGCCCGCTGCAAGGGCTGAGATCGGACTGCATCGTCCGAGACCGTAGAACCTGATCCGGTTGATACCGGCGTAGGAAGTGAGGACTGCAGATGACTGCATTCACCCCGGAAACACCTGCCCCAGCCACAGCTTCGCCTGACGCGGTTTCGTCTGCCGCAGCGGCGGACGACCAGTTCACCCTCGAGCAGTATCCGACGCATTCGCCGGCATGGATTGATGACGAGGAACACGGCATCCGCGTTCCCGTGACCCGCATCGAACTCGAGGACTCGAACGGCCGGACCAACGATCCCGTCGATGTCTACCGCACCGTCGGACCGGGCAGCATTCCGGAGGAGGGGCTGCCCGCTCTGCGATTTCCGTGGATCGAGAACCGTCTCGACACCGAAACGTATGACGCCCGCGGCCACCGCATCGCCGATGACGGTCGTGCCGCCGTCCGCCGAGGGGCCCCGTCACAGCAGTGGAAGGGACGCAGACCGGTTCCGCGTCGGGCCAAGACCGGCCGCACGGTCACCCAGATGCACTACGCAAGGCAGGGCATCATCACCCCGGAGATGCGGTTCGTCGCACTCCGCGAGCAGTGCGATGTCGAGCTCGTGCGTGCGGAGCTCGCCGCCGGTCGGGCGATCATCCCGAACAACATCAACCACCCCGAATCCGAGCCGATGATCATCGGCAAGGCGTTCCTCGTCAAGATCAACGCGAACATCGGCAATTCCGCGGTCACCAGCTCCATCGCCGAGGAGGTGCAGAAGCTGCGGTGGGCCGCGAAGTGGGGTGCCGACACCCTCATGGACCTGTCGACCGGCAATGACATCCACACCACCCGAGAATGGATCATCCGCAACTCCCCCATCCCCATCGGCACCGTCCCGATCTATCAGGCGCTGGAGAAGGTCGACGGTGATGCGAACGCGCTGACCTGGGAGATCTATCGCGACACGGTCATCGAACAGTGCGAGCAGGGTGTCGACTACATGACCGTCCACGCCGGTGTGCTGCTGCGCTACGTTCCGCTCACGGCCGACCGGGTCACCGGGATGGTCTCTCGCGGCGGGTCCATCATGGCCGGCTGGTGCCTTGCCCACCACGAGGAGAACTTTCTCTATACCCATTTCGATGAACTCTGTGAGATCTTCGCCCGTTACGATGTCGCGTTCTCACTCGGCGACGGACTGCGACCAGGGTCCATCGCTGATGCCAACGATGCCGCCCAGTTCGCCGAGCTCGACACACTGGCCGAACTCACCGAACGCGCGTGGGCCCACGACGTCCAGGTGATGGTCGAAGGGCCCGGGCATATTCCCCTCCACCTCGTGCGGGAGAACGTCGAACGCCAGCAGGAGCTCTGCCACGGCGCACCGTTCTACACCTTGGGTCCGCTGGTCACGGACATCGCACCCGGATACGACCACATCACCTCGGCGATCGGGGCGACCGAGATCGCCCGCTACGGCACGGCGATGCTCTGCTACGTCACCCCGAAGGAGCACCTCGGCCTACCCGACCGCGACGACGTCAAAACCGGGGTGATCACGTACAAGATCGCCGCGCATGCCGCTGATATCGCGAAGGGCCACCCCGGTGCGACGGCCCGCGATGACGCGCTGTCGAAGGCCCGGTTCGAGTTCCGCTGGCGGGATCAGTTCGCGCTCGGCCTCGATCCGGAGACTGCTGAGGCGTTCCACGATGAGACCCTGCCGGCCGAACCGGCGAAGACCGCGCACTTCTGTTCCATGTGCGGGCCGAAGTTCTGCTCGATGCGCATCTCCCAGGACATCCGCGATACCTACGGCAGCGCCGAGGCGCAGGAGGCCCTGGCGGGAATGCAGCAGAAGAGCCGCGAATTCCTCGCCTCGGGCGGAGAGGTCTACCTGCCCGATCCGACCGTCGGCCTCAAGGCGGACTGACCGTCGTTCAGGGCGTGGCGCGTCTATCGCAGTGTGCACGATTCGACAGACGCGCCACGCCGTGACCGAGCGTTGCGGAGGCGATGTAGGTTGACGGCATGAGCGAACTCCAGCGTGCCTTCGACGCGCATCTGCACATCATCGATCCGACCCATCCGGTCATCGAGAACAACGGCTATCTGCCCGACCCATTCACGGTCGCCGACTACCGCGCGAGGCTGCAGAGCCTGCCCGAGGTCGGAGTCGTCGTCGCCGGAGGTGCCGTCGTCTCTGGCTCGTTCCAGGGCTTCGACCAGGGGTACCTCGTCGAGGCGCTGGGCCAGCTCGGCGACAGCTATGTCGGTGTCACCCAGCTGCCGGATGAGACCACCGATGATCAGATCCGCCGCCTCGACGAGGCCGGCATCAAGGCGCTGCGCTTCAATATCGCCCGCGGTGGTTCGGCCACTCTCGATGCCCTCGACAGCTTCGCCCGCCGGGTCCATGACCTCGTCGGATGGCATGCCGAGCTCTATATCGACGCCCGCACCATCGACGCCGACCTCGCCGCACGCATCGCCGCACTGCCGGCGGTGAGCATCGACCACCTGGGCATGCACGAGGACGGACTGCCCACCCTGCTGCGCCTCGTCGAGGCCGGGGTGAAGGTCAAAGCCACCGGTTTCGGTCGCGTGGAACTCAACCCCGCCGAGGCGGTCCGTCGCATCGTCGACACCGACCCGACCGCGCTCATGGTGGGCACGGATCTGCCGTCGACGCGGGCGCGTCGCCCCTTCGCCGATGCTGATTTCGCCCTCCTCCGCCAGGTGCTCACCCCCGCCGAGGCGGACGCCGTGTTCTGGTCGAATGCGGCGAGGTTCTACGGCCTCGAACCGTCATCCGCTGAGTAGGCGTTCATCTGCGCCCAGTAGCATGAGTGAGATGAGTTCACGTCAGTCGAATCTCGCCTCCACTCTGCACACCCTCGACGGTCGCAGCTACGGCAATCTCAAACAGATCCGCGGCCGCTACACCTTCGGACCGGTCACCGTGTTCATCGATCGGGTCCAAGCCGATCCGTTCGCCTCCCCGTCGAAGGTCCGGGTCCGTGTCGATCGTGCCGATGCGAAGGTTCCGCTTGAGCTCACCACCGAGCGCGCCGATCGCATCGCGGCGGCCGACTACCTTCTCCGTGCCGGCAATGAGGTGCTCGCGAAGCTCGATCAACGCGCACTGATCCTCGGCCGCCCCGGGCAGGAGATCCTCGAACGGACGAACATCCTCATCGACGACGCCGGGCTCGAGGCACGTCTGCTCGTCAACCTTCCGGCCCGCGGCCGCCGCATCCTCGGCCACCAGGCCGCCGACATCCTCACTCGCGATCTGCCCGAATTCGCCGAACGACTCTTTCTCTTCGACCGCTGGTCGGACGCCCCGGCAGGCAGGGGAGGGAACACTCCCGCCCCATCGGCCCACGGGCTCGCCGACCACGTCCAGCTGCACCGGGATCAGCTGGAACTGCGCAGCCGACTCGGCGAGGCCGGACTCATCGGGTTCATCGGCAACGGGGCGATTCTGCCGCGGAAATCCGGGGATTCGGACCTGCCGATGACATCCTCCGATGCGGTGGCCTTCACCTCCCCTCCCGAACTCGAACACACGGTCGATCTCTCCAGCGGCCACAGCGTCACCGGCATGGGCATTCCCCGCGGGGTCACCGTCATCGTCGGAGGCGGCTATCACGGGAAGTCGACGATTCTGCGCGCGCTCGAACGCGGCGTCTACCCGCATATCGCCGGCGACGGGCGCGAATGGGTCATCAGCGACCCGACTGCCACCTCCATCCGAGCCGAGGACGGTCGCGCCGTGACCGGCGACGACATCTCGGCGTTCATCAACAACCTACCCTCGGGCACTGACACGAGATCCTTCTCCACCACGAACGCCAGCGGATCGACCTCGCAGGCGGCCAACCTCGTCGAAGCGATCGAGGCGGGTGCACGCACCCTGCTCATCGACGAGGACACCTCGGCGACGAACTTCATGATCCGCGACGAACGCATGCGCGCGCTCATCCCCGCCGAACGGGAACCGATCACCCCGTTCGTCGACCGCGTCCGTCCTCTGCTGACCGAGCAGGGCGTATCCACGGTGCTCGTCGCCGGCGGATCGAGCGCGTTCTTCGAAGTCGCCGACCACGTCATCGCCCTCGACGCCTATGTCCCCCGCGAAGTCACGAACCAGGCACACGACCTCGTCGGAGTCACCGCCACCGACCTCAGCCCTGACTCCGGTTCAGACTCCCCAGCTGCCCCCGCTTTCACCGCCGCACCGCGTGTGCCGACGGCGAAAGCGCTGCGACCGTCGTCGAAGACGAAGACCGCCCGAGCGAAGGGATCCGATCGGATCCAGTTCGGCCGCGAATTCATCGACCTCATCGCCATCGCTCAACTCATCGACACGCAGCAGGCGGCGGGCGTGGCCGAAGCCCTCGAATACCTCGCGGAGATCTTCGACGGACGCACCTCACTGACCGAGGCGTTGGCCGAGATCGAGGACATGCTCGATGCCGAAGGCCTCGACGGAATCACGGGCCACCGCGACCATCCGGGCCACCTGACCCGGCCGCGCCGGCAGGAGATCGCCGCCGCTCTCAACCGCTACCGCGGGTTGAACCTCGAACGCTGACGTCCGCGACCTACCTATCCAACAGTCTCACCAGCTCGGCGCTTGTACCCACCGGCAGTGAGCAGGAGGTCCCTCGGCACACGATCGCCGTCCCCGCGGGGACGTCGACCTCCCGACCGTCCGGTCCGGGCACCCCGGTCGAAGCGGTGAGCAGAGTGACCGCTGGATGCCGGGCAGCGATGGTCCGCAGCGCCTCGTCGCCGGTGGCGACCCGCACGGGCGACAGCGCCCGCTCGGCCTGCCACAGCGCGTGCCCGCACCCGCGCGGCGCCTGACCGGCCAATGCCCGATAGACCCCGAGCAGCCGATCCCTCACTTCCAACAGCCGTCCGGTATCCAGCGCGGCCGCCTCACCTGACGACTCTGCCGCACTAGACGTCGCACCGGATTCGGGACCACCGGACGTGGCAGCGTCGACGCCGAGCTCGGCGAGCAGCAGCACCGCCTCGGCGGCCGCCGATCGTCCCGACGGCACGGCGTTGTCGACGGGGTCCGCCGACTTCACATCGATGATCCCGTCGCCGAGCGAATCGACCGCCTCGAGGACCCCGTCCCCGCGTTCGGAGGTGAAGAGGTCGAGCATCGTCGCCGCGAGGTCGACCAGATCCCCCACCTTCACCAAGGCGGCCCCGCCGGACAGCTGCCCGACCGTGATCCCAGCGGTGATCGTCTGCGCCCAATCGGCGAGCCCGCCCCGCCCGGGGCCGGCGACTCCGCCGGTGAAGCTGCGCCGCACATCGAACGAGGCCGAGCCAGTCTGCTCCATCGGTTCGGCAGGCTCCGCCGAACCGGCGCTCGCTCCTGCCCGCTTGATTCGTTCGTCCATCGCCGTCCAGAATCGCACGGCGGTTTCTGCCCATCGCGCCGAATCGGCGGATCCGGCGTTTCCTGTGATCGCACCACCGGTCGACTCCGCACCAACCGCCGAATCGGCACCACCGTCGGACTCAGCGCCCGCACCGGAGTACAGGGCCGCCTCGGCGAGGGCGGTGACGGCTAGGGAATTCCATTCGGTGATGATCTTCTCGTCACGGGCCGGCTGGGACCGGCGAGCGCGCAGCTGCTCGAGCACCTCGCGCTGACGTCTCGTCGCCTCGATGTCCCAGGGCGCGGGGTGTTCGGCGTCGAAGGGCACGTCCTCCATGCCGAGCCAGTCGATGATGCGCACGGCCGCGGCGACCTGGCCGGACAGCTCGCCTCCGGCCGGCGAATCGACGAGCCCGAGCAGACCGGCCTGCCCGGCTTCAGCGAATTCTTCGGGAGTGAAGACATACGCCGCGCCCTCTTCGGAGACTCCCGCCGGGTTGAGCGAATCCGCGTCGAGCGCGGCGATGAACCCGTCATCGGTCGACAGGTCGCTGATCAGGAAGTTCGCAGTATCGGCGATTTCCCGTTCGGCCAGGGCGAGCCATTTCGACCTCGGGTCCAGGGCGCGTTCGACCTTCGCCCAGGCGACGACGGCACGCAGGTAGAGGGCGTTGTCGTAGAGCATCTTCTCGAAGTGCGGCACGAACCACTGCCGGTCGACACTGTAGCGGGCGATCCCGCCGCGCACCTGGTCGCGCATGCCGCCGCTGGCAATCCGGGCCAAGGTCGAGCGCACGGCGATGAGGCAGTCGAGGACGAGCTCACCGGTCAGGTGCCCGTCCGCACCGAGCCACCCGAGCCGGCCTTCGGCCCGGACCCGATCCATCGGGTGCTCCCCGTCCCCTCCCTCGTTCGCCGAGGCGGTCCCACCGGTTCCCGGGCGCGCCGAAGCACCGTCGCCGGATCCCTCACCCGCCGAGGCGGTCCCGCCCAAGCGCACGAACGCCGCGAGGAGCTGGAGGACGTTCATCATCGGCGGGAACTTCGGGGCACCGCCGAACCCGCCCCAGGCCGGATCGTAGGAATCGAGGAGCGCCGCGGCGGCGGAATCGAGTTCATCCGGGGTCAATGACTCCGCGGTTGCCTCGGCGGGAAGAGCACTCGTCACGGCATCGGCCATTTCGGCCAACCCGCGGTCCATCCGGGACGTCATCTGGTTGACTTCGTCGCGGCGGTCCGTCCAGGTCGCCGATACGGCCGAGAGCACCTGCGTGAAGGCGGGCAGGTTTCCTCGCGGCGCGGGCGGGAAATAGGTGCCGGCGTAGAAGGGGCTGCCGCTCGGGGTGGCGAAGATCGTCATCGGCCAGCCGCCCTGTCCGGTCATCGCCTGCAGCGCGTTCATGTAATAGGCGTCGATGTCCGGCAGTTCCTCGCGGTCGATCTTCACGGGCACGAACCGGTCGTTCATCAGCGTCGCGACCGCTTCGTCCTCGAAGGATTCGTGCGCCATGACGTGGCACCAGTGGCAGGTGGAGTAGCCGATCGAGATGAGGAGGGGGACGTCACGGCGGGCCGCCTCGGCGAGGGTGTCCTTCGTCCACATCCGCCAGTCCACGGGATTGTCGGCATGCGCGCGCAGGTAGGGGCTGGTCGAGTCGGCGAGTTCATTCGGCATGTCCCCAGCGTCTCACTTCGAGCGATCACGCGCGAGGTCGACTGTCACGTGCGAGGTCGACTTCTGAGACCGCATCGTCCGGTCCTCGATCAGCCCTTCCCTCGCATCCGACCCTCTTCTACACTATGTAGAACTCAGTGGAGAGGGAACCGATCCCGGTGCCCGCCGCTGGGAGACAGGAGAACGACAATGAACGCCGAATCACCCTGGACGCTCGACGCCACGGACTGCTGGGACCTCCTGCGATCCGCCTCCGTCGGTCGCCTGGCTGTCATCGTCGATGGTGCCCCGGAGATCTTCCCGGTGAACTGCACCGTCGAACATTCCGCTCTCATCATCCGCACCGGTGATGGCACGAAGATCGACGCCGTCCGGAGCCATCCTCGCGTCGCCTTCGAAATCGACGGCCTCGACGGGCAGACCGCATTCAGCGTCGTCGTCAAAGGCGATGCGAAGGAGATCAAAGCTCCCGACGAACTGCGCGACACCGTCTCCCTCGACGTCTCCCCGCTGCAGGCCGGGACG
Source organism: Brevibacterium linens ATCC 9172 (assembly GCF_900169165.1). GTDB lineage: Bacteria > Actinomycetota > Actinomycetes > Actinomycetales > Brevibacteriaceae > Brevibacterium > Brevibacterium linens. Next base: position 131,736 of record NZ_FXYY01000009.1, on the reverse strand, counting down.
AAGAATCATTTCGTCCGGATCCTCGCCGAGGAGGTCACCGGCAGGAGCTTCCCCGTGACCGATCCCGCGACGTGGAAGTCAGCGCTGCGCGACGTGGCACGCGCACCGCACGAGTGACCCCGTCGACCGGTTCCTCGTCGATCAGAGTGCTTCGACGACCTCGACGAGGCGGTCGGGGGCGTTGGTGATGATGCCATCGGCGCCGACATCGATGGCCCGTTCCATCTCGCCGATGTCGTCGACGGTCCACACCAGACTCGTCATTCCGAGCTCGTGGATGGCGGTGAGGAAGTCCTCGTCGGCGGCACAGAATTCCGGGTTGACCTGGTCGACCCAGTCGGCGAAGTCCTGGAGTTCGTCCGGGCACGGACGCCCGAGCACACCGACCGGGATCTCCGGGGCGAGCGCGTGGAATTCGGCGACGAATGCCCAGTTCGCGGACTGGACGACGAGCATGCCCGCGGCCAAAGCCCGCTCGAGGTAATTCGGCACGGCGCGCAGGGCGGACAGGACCGCCTCGGCGATTCCGGGATAGACCTCGGGATGCTTGACCTCGAGCAGCAGGCCGGTGCGGGTGTCGTGGGCGAGGGTGAGCACCTCGGCGAGGCGGGGCACGCGGACACCTGCGAACTCCTCACCCTTCCAGCTTCCGGCATCGAGCGTGGCGATCTGGGCGGCATTCATGCCGGCGATTCTGCGGTCTTCGCGATTCGGGTACAGGGTGCGGGCGTCGGTCGTGCGATCGACGGTGGTGTCGTGCATGATCACGAGCTCGCCGTCGGCACTCATGTGGACGTCGGCTTCGATCATGTCTGCGCCCTGGTCGATGCCGGCGATGAACGCGGGGATCGTGTTCTCCGGCCACTCGGCGGACGCACCTCGGTGTGCGATGACCAGGGGCGGAACCCGAACGCGGGCAGGATCGATCACGGTGTCGGCGATGCCGGTGCTGAGATCTCTGGGCGAGGGATCGGACGTGGGGGTGGCGAGGGTGATGGGCATTTCAGAACTCCTCCACGGAGACTGCGGGTGGCGTTCGGGCACCGGATCCAACTGCTGCTTAGGCGACCGAACGATGAGTACTAGGCCGCCCAGACTAGGCGGCCCGAGCAAGGCCCGGGTGATGCGCGAGTGGACGGGACATGAATCCTGCCGGTGTCGGCACTGGCCGTCGCCTGAGCCGATGCTGACTCGGCTGCGAACCACCGGCATCACTCACAGCAGGGGCCGATGCCACACCGGCAGGGGGTGGGGTGGCAGACTGGGGATAACCCCGGACGGAGTTCTCGCTTTCCGCACCTCCGATCCTCTCCAGCACGATTGCCGAAGGAGGCGCAGTTCAATGGAGATGCTCCAGAGTGCATTCGACAGTGTCAGCACCGTATCGTCATACATACTTGTAGCTGTTCTCATCCCCACTGGTCTGTATTTCACGATCCGCACGGGAGTGGTGCAGATCCGCCTGCTGCCCGAGATGCTCCGCACCTTGACGGAGCCGGGCGGACGGGATTCCGAGGGCAACCGGAACATCTCGCCGTTCCGCGCCTTCTCGATCTCCGCGGCCTCGCGAGTGGGGACGGCGAACATCGCCGGTGTCGCATTGGCGATCTCGCTCGGCGGTCCGGGGGCGATGTTCTGGATGTGGCTGACGGCCATCGTCGGCGGGGCCACGGCCTTCGCCGAGTCCGCCCTCGGCCAGCTGTACAAACTCAAGGACGGCCCGAACTTCCGCGGCGGCCCCGCCTATTACATCAAGCACGGGCTGAACATGAAGTGGCTCGGATTGCTCTTCGCCGTCATCGTCGCCATCACCTACGGCGTCGTGTTCAACTCCGTGCAGTCGAACTCCATCGTCGACGCCGTCGGCGCATCCTTCGGAGTCGAGAATTCGGACGGCGTCTTCGCCGCGGTCGCCGGTGCCATCATCGCCGTCGCCGCATTCGCGATCTTCGCCGGCGGTGCCAAGCGCATCTCGAACATCTCGGCTTATCTGGTGCCGATCATGGCCGGTCTCTACCTCATCGTCGGCATCATCGTCGTGGCGATGAACATCGGTGCCGTTCCGTCGATGATCGCGACGATCTTCGCTGACGCGTTCAGCATGCATTCGCTCGCCGGCGGCACGTTGGGTTCGATCATGCTCATCGGTGTGCAGCGCGGTCTGTTCTCCAACGAGGCCGGTATCGGTTCGGTCCCGAACGCGGCAGCCACCGCATCGGCGTCGCACCCGGCCAAGCAGGGCTTCGTGCAGGCGCTGGGCGTGTACTTCGATACGATCCTCGTCTGCTCGATCACCGCGTTCATCATCCTGCTGTCGAACCCGGAGTACGGCAGCTCTGCCGAGGGCATCCAGCTCACACAGACGGCTCTGAGCGGTCAGCTCGGGCAGTGGGCGATCCACTTCCTCACTTTCGCGATCTTCCTCTTCGCGTTCTCGTCGATCCTCGGCAACTACTACTACGGCGAAGCGAACATCGAGCATCTGACGACGAACCGCGCCGCGTTGCGGGTGTATCAGGTCATCGTCATGGTCTCGGTGTTCATCGGTGCGATCGCGGCGCTCGACCTGGTCTGGACTGCCGCGGACATCTTCATGGCGATCATGGCGCTCATCAACCTCTTCGCTCTGCTGATGCTCTCGCCGCTGGTGTTCTCGCTGCTGAAGAACTATCAGCAGCAGCGTCGAGCCGGCTTCGAACCCGTCTTCCACCGCGGCGATCTGCCCACGTTCAAGCGCATCAACACCGATGTCGACGCCTGGGACGGCACCGACGAGGTGACCACCGCAAAGTTCTGGCAGGACCGCGGGAAGAAGGTTCGCGAAGACGGACAGTGACAGGGTGCTCTCCGACAGCGAGCGACGTTGTCGGTGCACACCGTGCACACGACTGTGGGGCCCGGCACCATCTCGACGGTGCCGGGCCCCACTGTGCTGGTGCGCTCACCTCATCGGGAAATCCGGTGTGCGCGTGAGTCGTCTGCGTGAGTCGTCAGCGGCCGGCAGGAGTGAAGTCCGTGCTGCCGACGAACTCCGGACGCGGTTTCGGCGCTGCGAACGGTTCCACACACGTGTTCTCCACCGAGTTGTACACGATGAAGATATTCGAGCGCGAGAACGGAGTGACGTTGCCGTTCGACGCATGCATGCAGTTGGAGTCGAACATGATCGCTCCGCCTGCGGCTCCTTCGAGCACGTCGATGCCGTATTCGTCGGCGAAGTCACTGAGAGTCTGACGGTCCGGGGTGCCCGCACCCTGCATGATGAGTGACTTCCGGTAGTTGTCTTCGGGAGTGCCTCCCACGCAGCTGATGTAGCGCTTGTGCGAACCGGGCATGATCATCAGCGGGCCGTTGAATGAGTAGTTGTCCGTCAGCGACAGCGAAAGACTCACCGCGCGCGGAGTGGGCATTCCGTCTTCAGCATGCCAGGTCTCGAAGTCCGAATGCCAGGAGAACTCTTTGCCCACGAATCCCGGTTTGTAGTTGATCCGGCTCTGATGAATATAGACATCGGTTCCGAGGATCTGACGTGCACGGTCGACGAGGCGCGGATCGTTCGCGATCTTTCTGAAGATCTCATTGGTGCGATGGATGTCGAATATCGACCGGACCTCGTCGGACTCGGCTTCGACGACGGTACGCTCATCGGCCTTCACCTCCGGGTCACGCGAAAGCCTTTGAAGCTCGTCGGTGAAGAGTGTGAGCTCTTCGCTTGTGATGAGCTGATCGATCGTCAGATAGCCCGTGTCCTCGAAGTGCTTGAGATCAGCCGCCTCGAGGGGGCCGTCTTCGGGAGAGCCGAAGACGATCGGACCCGTGCGCGGGAGAACCTCTGTGGTCTCACCGGAGCGAGTCGGATAGAGATCTGTGGTTGCGGTCGCAGCTGATACTGCTGTCATCATTTCTCCTTCCTTCGCTATGTGCCGTCTGCCGGGCCGGTGGCGTAACTGCTCATCGGCCCCGCAGATCGGGTTGTGCGGCCACCGTAACAGGAAGACATCGTCCCCGGTACCCCGGTCAGAGCCAGGACAGAGAGACCGGCACCCTCGGTGCGATCCAACAGAGATGAATCGCCTCCAAAGGGGTCGGCCATTCTTTGGACGGTTAGCGTTTGACCGACTTCGAGGTCGCTCCGGTCGCCCAGCTGACCTGGCTGAAGGTGACACGGTAGTACTTCTTGCTCTTCGACTTCACCTTGTAGGTGGCTTTGCCCTTCTTCGCGGAGACCGTCTTCAGCGTCTTCCATTTGCTGCCGGACTTGACCTGGAATTTCACCTTCGGGCTGTACTTGATCTTCCCGTAGCGCTCCGGGTGGTAGACCTTCGACGACGAGGTCAGCGTGACCGTGCTGCCGCTGCGCTTTGCAGAAAGCGAAGCGTAGGACTTGCCGCGGACGTAGAAAGAGCCCTTGGTGTAGTCGGCACGCTCGACTTCGCCGTAGCTGTTATAGCTTGAGCCACCGTAGTAATAGGCCCTGACTTCTGAAGGTCCGAGGGTGTACTTACCCAGGCCATCTGACGATGGGCAGATCATGATCCGGTCCTTCTTGGAGCCGCTGTAGTCCGAGAACCACGCAGTATCGACCCAGCCGTGACGACCCCGGATATCAGTGTCAACGTCCCAGTCATCAATCCTGGACTTCTTATGCTTCATGTAGACGTTTGTATATTTGCAGTTCCAGTCGGACACAACGACGCTGTCTCCCCAGAGCTTTGTAACGTCGAATGATGAACTCGCCGCCTCGGCGGATACGGCGGGACCGACGGCGAGAGCAAGAGCGGCAACGGACGCCACAAGGGCGCGCTTGAGGAACTTCATGGAGACTCCAACTGAAGATGGGATGGAAGAGGATGCCTGAGTCGGAGTCAACGAATGTGTAATCGGCAACGAGAAGTCACGAACTTGAAAGTTGTATGGCCGAAGATTATCGTACCTGCAGTCCATCCGGCCCCCGCTCAACGGTGCCGTTCACCCGGAAGCCTCAACCACACGCGAAAAGGCGGCCCGAGCGCAATGCTCGGGCCGCCTCGGCGAGTGAAACTCAGTCAGCTTCCGCCGATCCAGTCTTCGACTGAACCTCGATCAGTTCGCGGGTGCGGCTTCATCCTCGACGATGAGCGGGTACACGCCGTTCTCGTCGTGAACCTCACGGCCGGTGACCGGCGGGTTGAACACGCAGGCCATGCGCAGCTCTTCCTCGGCCACGACGGTGTGCTTCTCGTTTCCGTCGAGCAGGTACATGACGCCATCGTGGAGCGGGTATTCCTTGCCGGTCTCCAGATCGGTCAGCGTTCCCTTGCCCTGCACGCAGTACACGGCTTCGACGTGGTTCTGGTAGTGGAACGTCGAGGTGGTTCCGGCGTAGATCACGGTGTCGTGGAACGAGAATCCAACGCGCTCCTTGCCGAGCACCATGCGGCGTGAACGCCAGGTCTCGGACTTCACATCGCGATCGGTGTCGTTGAGGTCATCGCGGTTGACTACGTACATCTGTGGTCCTTTCGCAAAAGGTCGGTGAAAGTGTTCAGGGGGTGGGCCGCGAAAGTCCGTCTCATTTCAACGGCGCCCGTCGGCCCGGGTGGACGATCGAACCAGTGAGCTCGATTCCGCCCACAGCTCGGGCCGGCGCCACAGCTGCGACGCCGGCCCGGCAGAGGTGGGTCAGGCCAGCGCGGCCGTGGTTGCGGCGGGAGCGAACTTGGCCACTCCGGCCTCGATGATGTCCAGACCCGCCTGCAGATCGCGCGAGTCGATCGTCAGCGGCGGCATGATCTTGATGACTTCGTCATCGGCGCCCGAGGTCTCGAGCAGGAGACCGTTGTCGAAGGCGTAGGCGGCAACCTTCTCGGCCACCTCGAGGTCCTCGAAGCACAGGCCGGCCAGCAGGCCGCGTCCGCGGATCGAAGCGCCTTCGGCCTTCTCGACGATTCCGTCGAGGCGCTGATGCAGAGCGGCGATGGTGTCGGCAAGCTGGTTCTGGAACTCGTTGTCGGCCCAGAAGGTCTTGATGGCGGCGGTGGCAGTGACGAACGCGGGGTTGTTTCCGCGGAAGGTGCCGTTGTGCTCGCCGGGCTCCCAGACGTCGAGCTCGGGGCGGAACAGGGTCAGTGCCAACGGCAGACCCGAACCGGAGATCGACTTCGACAGGCAGACGATGTCGGGCTCGATGCCGGCTTCTTCGAAGCTGAAGAACGAACCGGTTCGGCCGCAGCCGGCCTGCACGTCATCGACGATGAGGAGGATGTCGTGCTTCTTGCACAGGTCGGACAGAGCGCGCAGCCATTCGGCACGTGCGGCACGGAGCCCGCCCTCGCCCTGCACGGTCTCGACGATGACAGCGGCAGGCTTGTCGACACCCGAGCCGGAGTCCGCGAGGACCTTCTCCAGCCACAGGAAGTCGGGCACCTCACCGTCGAAGTAGTCGTCGTAGGGAATCTTCGAGCTGTTGGTCAGCGGGATTCCGGCGCCTTCGCGCTTCATCGAGTTGCCGGTCACCGACAGCGAGCCCAGCGTCATGCCGTGGAAGGCGTTGGTGAACGAGAGCACGTGCTGACGTCCGGTCACCTTGCGGGCGAGCTTGAGAGCCGCCTCGACGGTGTTGGTGCCCGTCGGCCCGGGGAACATGACGGAGTAGTCGAGTCCGCGCGGCTTGAGGATGAGGTCCTGGAAGGTCTGCAGGAACTCACGCTTGGCCGGGGTCTTCATGTCCATCGAGTGCAGCACGGCACCCGACTGCAGGTATTCGATCAGCGGGTTGATCACGGCCGGGTTGTTGTGGCCGTAGTTGAGTGCACCGGCACCGGAGAAGAAGTCGAGGTATTCATTGCCGTCTTCGTCCCACTGCTTGGCGCCCTGCGACCGGGCGAAGGTGGCCGGCCAGGAACGGCAGTAGCTGCGAACCGCTGATTCGCGAGTTTCGAAGATGTCGGGCTTGTCAGTTGGTGTGGGCTTGGCGCTTTCAGTCATGACTTGAGTCCTTTCGACTTCCAAAGTTGTGCGTCTGCATCGGATGCAGTCGCCGAGGCGGTGACCGCCGCCGCTTATTGCGGGCGATCTCTTCCGCCTCCTGGCACCTGGCGCGTCCGCTCCCTTGCAGCAGGGGTCCGCGCGGCGCCGGGGTGGGGCTCGTTACAGGGGTGCGATCTCGTAGAGGTACTCGGTGTCGTGGCCGTCCGGGTAGAGGTCCGGGGTGAACAGCGGGCGACGGTCGAAACCGGCCCCGCGCTTCTCCGCGAACGTCTGGAACAGACGGTTGGACGCCGCATTGTCATCGGTGATCGTCGTCTCCATCCTCAGAGCACCGGTGCGGTCGGCCAGCTCGTTGAGCATGGTCGATGCGAGTCCGTGTCCGCGGAAGTTCTCGTCGACGGCGACCTGCCAGATCATAAGGGTGTCCGGATTCTCCGGACGGGTGTAGCCGGTGACGAAGCCGGCGGGCTCTCCGCCGATCCGTGCGATCACCGAGGTGTCCGCGAAGTCACGGCACCACAGCAGGTACGAGTACGAGGAGTTCAGATCGAGCACGGCTGTGTCTTTCGCGAGCCGCCATAGATGTTGCCCGTCCTCCAGCTCAGGAGTCCGGACGTCGATTTGCGTCTTCGGTTCAGCGAGTGCGTTAATCACGCCAACAAACCTAGCGGGATGAGAATGAGCGTCAACCTCGAAACCGTCGATTCCGGGCCACTTTCACAACGCTGCCCCCGGCCTGCCGACATGTAACAGACCCGACTTTCCCCATGGCATCTCTGGGATGCGTCGGGGCGCTTCTTCGCGCTCATACCGCGCCAGAGGTTCGTTATCGTTTCGTTACATTTTCGCGGAGTTGGAACAAGGGTTCCACGTGTTCCATGTCACTTCACCCGAATTGGGACAGCAAGGAGGCCTGTTGGTCCGCAGGGCATCCGAGGCCCTGTGAGCGGCTTCGCGTTTGTTTCGGAGATCAGGTCGCCTGGGCAGTGCGATGGGCAGTTCGAAATGTGGTCGCTATCGGATGCCTGCACCCAAACAAAGGTCGCTATCGGATACTTTTCAGCGCTGAAAGTATCCGATAGCGACCTATTGGCTGTGGGCTTGTCTATGGGCAGGCAGCCTCAGCCCCTCGTCCCAGGTGCCAGCCCCACACCCCAAGACGCACCCGCCTCAGCACTCGACGACGTTGACGGCGAGGCCGCCCATCGCCGTCTCCTTGTACTTCGAGGACATGTCCGCCCCGGTCTGGCGCATCGTCTCGATCACCTCGTCGAGGCTGACCCGGTGCTGGCCGTCGCCCCACAGTGCCATGCGGGAGGCGTTGATGGCCTTGCCGGCGGCGATCGCATTGCGTTCGATGCACGGCACCTGCACGAGTCCGGAGATCGGATCGCAGGTCAGGCCGAGGTTGTGCTCCATCGCGATCTCGGCGGCGTTCTCCACCTGCTCGGGCGTCCCGCCCATCACGGCGGCCAATCCCCCGGCGGCCATCGACGAGGCGGATCCGACCTCACCCTGACAGCCCACCTCGGCGCCGGAGATCGACGCCCGCTCCTTGTACAGGACGCCGATGGCCGCCGCGGTGAGCAGGAAGTCGACGATGGCCCGGTGCTTCGCGGACTCGCCGCCTTCCACCACCGCTGGAACGTAGTTGAGCGCATAGTGCAGCACGGCGGGGATGATGCCGGCCGCCCCGTTGGTGGGTGCAGTGACGACGCGGCCGCCCGAGGCGTTCTCCTCGTTCACGGCCATTGCGATGAGGTTGACCCATTCGAGGTAGTAGCCGGGGTCCCGGTCGGGGTCCTCGGCCTTGAGTTTGAGGTACCAGTCGTGTGCGCGGCGACGCACCTTGAGCCCTCCGGGCAGATAACCGGACCGGTCCAGGGACGCCGAAGCGCATTCCTCCATCACCGAGTAGATGTGGAGCAGGCCGTGCCGGATCTCGTCCTCGTCACGCATCGACAGTTCGTTGGCGTGCATGATCTCCGCGATCGACAGGTCGTTCTCGCGGCAGCGTTGCAGCAGTTCGACACCTGAATGGAAAGGATAGGGCAACTCTTCGTCGTAGGACTCGAGTTCGGCATCGACGACAGAATCCGCGACCGCGAACTCGGCATCGCTGCCGCCGTCGCCGCCCCCGCCGCCGGCCGCACCGCCGCCGTCGTCGGCAGCACCGTCGCCCCCGCCGCCGGCGCCAGCCTCGGCGGTCTTCTCTTTCTCGAGGAACTCGGTCTCCGAGGTCACGAACCCGCCGCCCACGGAGTAGTAGGTCTCCTCAGCGAGGGTCTCCCCCGCGGCGTCGTAGGCGGTTACGGTCATGGCGTTCGTGTGGCGCGGCAAGACGGTCAGGGGGCGTTTGACCATGTCATCCTCGGTGAACTTGAGTTCGACGCCATTGCCGGTCGAGTCGCCGAGGATGATCGTCCCGGTCTCGGACATCCGTGTCCGCCGGGCGGTGAGTTCGTTGGCTTCGATGAGGTCAGGGCGGCAGCCTTCGAGGCCGATGAGGATGGCGTCGAAGGTTCCGTGACCGGCTCCGGTGGCGGCCAGGGAACCGAATACGTCGACGCGCAGATCCGCCACGGATCCAAGCGTTTCGCCGAGGAGGTCGATGAAGCTCGCGCCGGCACGCATCGGTCCGACGGTGTGGGAGCTCGACGGTCCGATGCCGACCGTGAAGAGGTCGAAGACGCTCAATGGCATGGCAATCACTTCGTTTCTGATGAGATGACGACGGGGCCGACCGAACAGCCGTGCACTCACGTGCAGGGCGAGCCGGTGCCGACAATGCGTCGGCACCGACCTCGACCGACCCCGCTTCAGGGTTTGCATCCTCCACCCGGAGGATCCGCCTCGAAAGGCTGTCCCGTTAGGCAGCCCCGCAGGGCTGTCCACACCGGGACGGGTGAGACTCATGCGAGCCTCACAACGAGTCTCAGAGAGAGTTCGCCTCGGCGTAGGCGGCGGCGTCCATGACCTCGCCGACCTCGGTCACGGCGACTTCGAACAGCCAGCCCTCGCCGTAGGGGTCGGAGTTGAGCAGTCCGGGTGAGTCCACGGCCGCCTCGTTGATGGTGATGATCTCACCGGTCACCGGGGTGTAGAGGTCGGACACGGACTTCGTGGATTCGACCTCACCACAGGTTTCACCAGCGGTGATGGTGTCGCCGACCTCGGGCAGGTCGACGTAGACGACCTCGCCGAGGGCATCGGAGGCGACGGCGGTGATGCCGACCTTGACGGTCTTGCCGACGAGTTCATCGGCGGCGCCGTCGACCCATTCGTGCTCGGCGGAGTAGGTGAAGTTCTGTGGGAGCGGGGGCAGCTGTGCCATGTGTCTTCCTTACTGCGACCGCCGCCGGAAGCGGCGATCACGACGTTGTTGTGCCAGGTGAGACCAGTGTACGAGTCACCGACCCCACCTGGGATGAATTGTGGGTGAGAGCTTCAGTGGGCCGGGCGCTTGTAGAACGGCAGTTCGGCGACGGTGAAGTCGTGCGCCTTGCCGCGGATGTCCACGGTCACCGCGGTGCCCGCCTCGGCGTGATCCCGGTCGAGGTAGGCCAAGGCGATCGGGTGGCCGAGGGTCGGTGAGGGCTGGCCGGAGGTGACGATGCCGACCTCGGCGCCGTCGACGGACACGGCGGCTCCGGAGCGAGCGGCTCGGCGTCCCTCCGAGGTCAGGCCGACGAGCACGCGCGGCGGTTCGGTCTCTCCCCGCTTCGCGAGGGCCTCGCGGGCGAAGAAGCTCTCCTTCGTGGTGAACCCGATCATCCGGCCCAGCCCCGCATCGTACGGGGTGGTGTTCTGGTCGAGTTCGTTGCCGTAGAGCGGCATTCCGGCTTCCAGGCGCAGCGAATCGCGTGCGGCCAGTCCGCAGGGCACGAGTCCGTAGTCGACGCCCGAGGTCACCAGGGTCTCCCACAGGCGGGTGGCGCCGATGTTCGGCGCGTAGAGTTCGAATCCGTCCTCTCCGGTGTATCCGGTGCGGGCGAGCATGAGGTCGATCCCGGCGATCGTCAGCGGCATCCACGCGTAGTACTTCAGCTCGCGCACTGCCTGACCGATGGTGATGGTGTCATCCCCCGCCGAGGTGGCTCCCCCGTTGGCATCATCCGTGGCCTGGGCCTTCGCGTGGTCTCCGGCGCCCGTGCGGGGCCCGAATTCGCCGTGGCCGGCTTCGTCGAGAGCGCGCAGGATGATCGCTTCGGAGTTCGGCCCCTGCACGGCGATGAGCGCGGTGGCATCGGATTCGTCGGTCAGGCGCACATCCGATCCGGGTGCCACGGCCTGCAGGAAGTGCTGCAGACGCTCGGTCAGCGCCGTAACCACGGCAGGCGTGTTCGAGGCATTGGGGACGATGAAGAACTCTTCGTCGCCGATACGGTAGGTGATCAGGTCATCGAGCAGGCCGCCTGACTCGTTGACGATGACACCGTACTTGGCTTTACCGATCTTCATCGTCGAGTACTTCGCGACGAGCGCGTAGTCAAGGAAGGCGGCGGCATCGGCTCCGCTGATGCGCACCTCACCCATATGGGAGAGGTCGAACAGGCCTGCGGCCTCGCGCACGGCACGGTGTTCAGCGAGTTCCGAACCGTACTTCAGCGGCATGTCCCAGCCGCCGAAGTCGGTGAAGGATGCGCCGAGGTCAGCGTGGACGCTGTGCAGTGGAGTCTCTTTGGGGGCGTTGGCAGTCTGATCAGTCATCAGTTGTCCTCTTCCTCGAACTCTTCGAAGGCCTCTGGCGGCGGGCAGGAGCACACCAGGTTGCGGTCGCCGTAGGCTCCGTCGATACGGCTGACCGGCGGGAAGTACTTCGTCAGGCGCAGTCCGGGAACGGGGAACACCGCGGTCTCGCGGCTGTATTTGCCATCCCAGTCGTCCATCACCACGGTCGCCGGGTGCGGCGCAAGCGCCAGCGGCGACTCTTCGTATGCGTACGACTTGCCGATCTCGTCGATCTCGGCACGGATGGCGCGCATGGCTTCGATGAAGCGGTCGAGCTCGTCCTTGTCCTCGGACTCGGTGGGTTCGACCATGAGGGTGCCGGGCACCGGGAAGGCCAGGGTCGGGGCGTGGAAGCCGAAGTCGATCAGCCGCTTGCAGACATCTTCTGCGGTGACTCCCGTCGCCGCGGTGATCGCGCGGAGGTCGAGGATCGTCTCGTGGCCGACGAGTCCGTTCTCACCCGAGTAGAGGATGGGGAAGACGTCGCCGAGCTTCTTCGCCAGGTAGTTCGCGCCCAGCAGGGCGGCCCGCGAGGCTTCGCGCAGTCCAACGGCGCCCATGAGTTCGAGGTAGGCGAAGCTGATGGGCAGGACTCCGGCGGAGCCGAACATCGATGCGGAGATCGGCAGTTCCTTGGCCTCCGGGTCGCCGGCGACGAGTTCCGGCAGCGTGGCATCGCCGGGCAGGTACGGGGCGAGGTGTTCGCGCACCGCGACGGGGCCGACTCCGGGGCCGCCTCCTCCGTGGGGGATGCAGAAGGTCTTGTGCAGGTTGAGGTGGGAGACGTCGCCGCCGAATTCGCCGGGCTTGGCGAGTCCGACCATGGCGTTGAGGTTCGCACCGTCGACGTAGACCTGGCCGCCGGCGGCGTGCACCTTGTCGCAGACCTCCCGGATCTGCGGTTCGAACACACCGTGGGTCGACGGGTAGGTGATCATGATGCCGGCGATTGTGCCTTCGTGCTTGGCGATCTTCGCATCGAGGTCGTCCATGTCCACGGAGCCGTCGTCGGCAGTGCCGACGACCTGGACCTGGAGTCCGGCGAGCACTGCGGAGGCGGCGTTCGTGCCGTGAGCGGACTGCGGGATGAGCACGACGGTGCGGGCATCGTCGCCGTTGGCCACGTGATAAGCGCGGATGGCGAGCAGTCCGGCCAGCTCACCCTGCGAGCCGGCGTTGGGCTGCAGGGACACTCGGTCGTAGCCGGTGACCTCGGTCAGCGAGTCCTCGAGGCGGCCGATGAGTGCGCGCCAGCCCTGGGTCTGGTCGGCCGGGGCGAAGGGGTGGATGGAGGCGAATTCCGGCCAGGTGATGGGTTCCATCTCGGCGGCGGCGTTGAGCTTCATCGTGCACGAGCCCAGCGGAATCATCGTCCGGTCGAGTGCGAGGTCCCGGTCGGCCAGTGTGCGCAGGTAGCGCATCATCGAGGTCTCGGAGCCATGAGCGCTGAAGACGGGGTGGGTGAGGAATTCGGTGTCCCGGTGGAACTTCGCATCAAATGCGGGCTCGGGCACCGCGTTGGCTCCGAAGGTCCCCGCCGAGGCGGATTCGAAGTCGTCCGCGTCGACCCGGGCAAGGATGCCGAGGGCTTCGAGCAGGCCGTTGGCGTCGGCCACGGTGTGGGGCTCGCCGAAGGAGACGCCGACGGTCGAGTCGTCGATGACACGGATGTTGAATCCGGCCTGGTCGGCGACGAAGCGGGCGGCTTCGGCATCGGCCACGCGCAGGGCGACGGTGTCGAAGAAATCCCAGGTGAGAACCTCGGCGCCGGGGGCGGTGTCCGCGGCCTTCGCAAAGGCGTGGGCCAGGCGGTGGATGCGGGACGCGATGCGGGTCAGGCCGACCGGGCCGTGGTAGACGGCGTACATCGAGGCGACGTTGGCCAGCAGCGCCTGCGCGGTGCAGATGTTCGATGTCGCCTTCTGGCGGCGGATGTGCTGTTCGCGGGTCTGCAGGGCCAGGCGGTAGCCGGGCTTGCCCTGGGCGTCCTTCGACACTCCGACGAGGCGGCCGGGCAGCTGGCGCTGGAGTCCGGACTTCACGGCCATGAAGCCGGCGTGGGGGCCGCCGAAGAACAGGGGCACACCGAAACGCTGTGCCGAGCCGACGGCGATGTCCGCACCCTGGGAGGCGCAGTCCTTGAGCAGGGTCAGTGCGAGCAGGTCGGCGTCGAAGGTCACGAGTGCGCCGCGGTCATGCGCGCCGTCGACGGCTTCGGTGAAGTCGCGGATGGCGCCGGTGGTGCCGGGCTGGGCGCAGACGATGCCGAAGATGTCTTCGCCGACGAGGCCTTCGGCGAGGTCGGCAACGGCGACGCGGAAGTCCATGGCCTTGGCGCGGGCACGGACGACGGCGATGGTCTGCGGGTGGAGTTCGGAGTCGAGGACGACGGTTGTCCCCTTCTTCACGGCGCGACGCATCAGCAGGACCGCCTCGGCGACGGCGGTGGCCTCATCGAGGAGGGAGGCGTTGGCGATGTCGAGGCCGGTGAAGTCCTGGACGACCTGCTGGAAGTTCAGCAGCGCTTCGAGGCGGCCCTGGGAGATCTCGGGCTGGTACGGCGTGTAGGCGGTGTACCAGGCGGGGTTCTCGACCAGGTTGCGGCGGATGACTGCCGGGGTGATCGTGTCGTAGTAGCCCTGACCGATGAGCTGGGTGCGCATGACGTTCTGACCGGCGAGCTCGCGCAGGTCGTTGAGAACGTCGAACTCGGAGCGGCCTGCGGGCAGGTAGAGCTCTTCGTTCTGGATGGATTCGGGGACGGCGGCGCTCGAGAGTGCTTCGAGGGAGTCATAGCCGAGTTCGGCGAGCATGGCCTGGGCGTCATCGGCGCGGGGGCCGATGTGGCGGTCGGAGAAGGGGCGCGCGGTGTCCCCTGTTGCCTGCGTCGTATGGGCGAGTGAACTGGTCAATTGCCGTCCTAGGGTCGGTGTCGCGCCCACCGAATTGGAGGACGCAGCGATCGCTGAGTGTCCTCCCCGATCTGTCGGACCGGAGTCCTTCAGATATGCCTGCAATCGGTGGTACTGGGCCTGAGAGTTTCCCGGGGAGGGAATTGCACCTACGGCGCTGCTCGGTGTCCGGCTCGATTCGGCCTGACAGCGGCAGCTCTCCCACGTCTTGTCTTAGCGGCGTATGAAGTTATGTGCACAGCCAAGTGGGCCTCGGTGGCCCCGGCTGAGACTGCGCCTCCGATTCTAGTGAATGAAATCACCCCCGACAAACCTCCTGCTGGCCCCCTTGCCGCGACCATTCGTCGGACTGCTGCGAGGCCCGGCTCCCCGCGGCAGCTCCCCCTTGCCGCGTATGCAGAAATAGGTCGCTATCGGATACTTTGCTTGCTCAGAAGTATCCGATAGCGACCTGGATTCGGACCGCAGTATCCGATAGCGACCTATGTTTGAGCTGCCGGTTACCGGCAGTCGACGATCAGCCGCAGGCCACTCAGTCTCAGGCGCTGCCGCCGGCGGTGACGACTCCCCCATCGGCGGTGAGCACCTGGGCGGTGATCCAGTCGGCGTCGTCCGACGCGAGATAGGCGACGGCACCGGCGATGTCCTCGGGAGTTCCGAGGCGTTTGACCGGGTACGCGGAGGCGACCTCTTCCTCTCGGCCCTCGTAGAGCGCGGTGGCGAACTTCGTCTTGACCACTGCCGGGGCGACGGCGTTGACGCGGATATCTGGCCCCAGTTCCACGGCGAGGGTCTTCGTCAGGTGCGAGACCGCGGCCTTCGAGATTCCGTAGAAGCCGATGCCCTCGCTCGGCACCTGCCCGGCCACCGAGGAGATCGCCACCACCCGTCCCCTGTTCTCCCGGAATTTCAGGCCCTGATGACGGACGGCGTCCTGCACCCAGGCGAGAGTTCCGAGGACGTTGACGTCGAAGATCTTCCGCGCCGCATCGAGCTCGATGTCGACGAGCGGACCGTAGACAGGGTTGATTCCGGCGTTGGCCACGAGCACATCGAGGCGGCCGAACTTCTCGGTGATCGTGTCGAACACCTCTGCCCTGTGAGCCGGGTCGTCGGCCTTGCCGGCGATGCCGATCGCCGTGCCCTCGGGGAACTCCGCGACTGCTTCCTGCAGTGCTTCGGGCTTGCGCGCGGTGAGGACGACGGTGGCCCCCTCGGCCTGCAGACGATGCGCGATTCCGAGGCCGATGCCGCGACTGGCGCCCGTGATGACGGCGACCTGCCCGTCGAAACGACGACCGGATTTCGGTTCCGCCGAGGCGGCTGTCGGCTGTGCTGCTGAGGTGCTGTCTGACATTGATGAACTCCAGTGTTCGTGCAGTGACATGGTCATTCGGCGCTGACCTGGCGAGTCGCCGTGAAGCGAGCGTTCGTTCAGCGATCAGTTCTCATCGTAGGCACAGCCGTCGGAGGAAGACAAGGACTCCGGCACCAAGCGAGCGCACTGGACGAGAATGGAGTCATGAATCATCTCGAGTTCCATCTCGACCTCGGCCCGGCCGCACAATTCCCACTCGCCCGCGAGGCGGTCTTCTCGTGGGCGCTGCAGGAGCTCGCCGGCGTCGTCGTCCGCCCGTCTCGCCGGGTGGTCGAGGGCCAGATCGTCGCTCTGCGACTCAATCCCGGATGGCCGGCCTCGCCGAGGCGGCTGCGCAGTCGCGATCTGCTCGTGCCCGTGGGTTCGTGCGTCGTGACCCGGGTGATCGATGAGGCAGATCGCGCCGGATTCACCTATCGCACCCTGCCGGGTCACCTCGAGGACGGAGAGGAGACCTTCCTCGTCTCCATCGGCACCGACGGTCGACTGGCCGTGACCATCACCGCTGACTCCGTTCCCGCGCATCCGCTGCTTCGCCTGGGCGCTCCGGTGACGGTGGCCGGACAGGAGATGATGGCCAGGCGGTATGCCGAGGGCCTGAAACGGCAGCTCAGCGCCGCCGGCAGCAGACGTCACGGCCGCGCCCTCGCCTCGGCCTCGGCCATCTCGTCCCCCGCCTCATCGCCCACACCGCGCACCTGTACAACTCGGCCATCGCCCAACCCGCGAGCCGGGGACCACGGGGAGTCGACCTCGCCTGGTGCCGTCAGGTCTCGTGCAGCTCGGCTCCCCCGAGGCGGCCACCGCCTCGACGAATGGAACGCCCAGCTGTGAGCACGTCCGGCAGTCGCCGGCGTCCGAAGTCGAACTGAACGGCGGCAGCATCTGGCCGCAGCACCCGCCGGCCATGCGTCCAGCAGCGATCCGATACCTCAGCAGTCATGAATGCATGTTCATTATTGACTGATTCGATATATGGTGGGATGGACCATATGCGCACCCTGCGTGCTCGAGACAGCGTGCTCAACACAGGGTGCACGAGCAGGGAGCTCCGAGCCCGGGAGCACACAGCAGCGCCCCGGCCCGACGAGAGGGAGACATTCGACGATGAAGCAGTCGACCACTTCTGAACACCACGACAGCGGCCCTGGCCACGACCCCAGCCGGTCGCCTGCCCACGACCGCCTCGAGGAGTTCCTCCCGCGCGCGGGTTCAGGTCCGCTGTCGGGGCAGATCGTCGTCGACTTCTCCCGCGTCCTCGCCGGCCCATACTCGACGATGATGCTCGCCGATCTCGGGGCTACCGTCATCAAGGTCGAAGGACCGAAGGGCGATGACACCCGACATTGGGCTCCACCGGTGCGCGAGGACGACGCCACCTACTATCTGTCGATCAACCGCAACAAATACGACCTCGTCCTCGACTTCACCGACCCCGATGACCTCGCCACCGCGCAGAAGCTCGCGGCGCAGGCCGATATCGTCGTCGAGAACTTCAAACCGGGCGGGCTGGCGAAGTACGACCTCGACTACGACAGCGTCGCCGCGACCAACCCGGCAGTCATCTATGCCTCGGTGACCGGATTCGGGCGTGAGAACCCGTTGCCCGGATACGACCTCCTCGTGCAGGCGCTGTCCGGGTTCATGTCGGTCACCGGCAGCCCCGACGGCTCGCCGTACCGCGCCGGCGTCGCCGTCTTCGACGTCATGACCGGTCTGCACACCACGATCGGCGTCCTCGCCGCGGTCCAGCACCGCACGCTCACCGGTGAGGGCCAGCTCGTCGAAACCAACCTCATGTCCTCGGCGATGTCCGGCCTGGCCAACCAGTCCGGCGCCTACGCCGCCGCAGGCGTGAATCCGACCCGGATGGGCAACGCCCACCCGAGCCTCTACCCCTACCAGCCGATGGCCGCGAAGTCCGGCGAGATCATCATCGCCGCCGCCAATGACGGCCAGTTCCGGATCCTCGCCGAGGTGGTCGGACGACCCGATTGGTGCGACGACGAACGATTCGCCCAGGCAAAGAACCGCAACGCCAACCGCGACGCCCTGGAGTCCGAACTTCTCGAGGCCCTGCAGGCCCACACCGCCCAGGAATGGTTCGACAAGCTCTCGGCCGCCGGCCTGCCCTGTGCTCCGATCAACACGATCGCCGAAGGCGTCGAACACGCCACGAGCCTCGGCCTGTCACCGGTCGTGGACACCGGCAGCGGCGAGCGCATCATTTCGACCATCCGCAACCCGATCACCTTGTCGAGGTCGCAGGTCGCCTACGACCTCGCTCCCCCGGAGCTCGGAGCCGACTCCGATCGGGTCCGTGCCTGGCTCGACAGCCTCTAGACCGCACCGCACACCTGCCCAACCGCACTGCACCACCCAGCCAACCGCGCACCGCACACCTGCCCAACCGCACAGCACAGCCCGACTGCAGCGCCACCTCGGCGATGATCTGCACCATTCCTATCCGTCCACCATGTGAAGGAGACACAGCAATGGACAACTCAGAACTCGACGACATCCTGTCAGCCGTCCGCGAGTTCGTCCGTGAGAAGGTCGTTCCCCTCGAAACCCAGGTCGAGGAGACCGACGCCTTCCCCGAGGCGATCATCAGGGAATCCGCGGAGATGGGGCTCTTCGGCTGGGCCCTGCCCGAGGAGTACGGCGGCCTCGGACTGGGCGCCGAACAGGACGCGCTGCTCGCCATGGAACTCGGCTACACGACCCCGTCCTTCCGGTCCCTGTTCGGCACGAACAACGGCATCGCCGGGCAGGTGCTCGTCAACTACGGCACCGTTGAGCAGAAGTCCGAGTGGCTGCCTCGTCTGGCCTCCGGAGAGCTCGTCGCCTCCTTTGCGCTGACCGAATCCGAGGCCGGCTCCGACCCCTCGGGTCTGCGGACGAAGGCCGAACGCGTCGGCGACGACTACATCATCAACGGCTCCAAGCGGTTCATCACCAACGCCGAGGCCTCCGATGTGCTCATGGTCTTCGCCCGCACCGATCCGAACGCCACCGGTTCGAAGGGCATCTCGGTCTTCCTCGTGCCCACGAAGTCCGAAGGCGTGACCGTCGGCCCACACGATCACAAGATGGGTCAGGCCGGCGCCTGGACCTCGGAGATCTTCTTCGACGACGTGCGCGTGCCTGCCGCCAACCTCATCGGCGGCGAGGAGGAGAAGGGCTTCTACGCGGCCATGGCCTCGCTCAACAAGGGCCGCCTGCACATCGCCGCGATCTGCGTCGGACAGTCGATCCGCATCCTCGACGAATCCGTGCGCTTCGCCGCCGAGGCGAAACAGGGCGGCGAGCCGATCGCCCGGTTCCAGCTCGTCCAGGCAATGCTCGCCGATATCTACACCGACGTCGCCGCCGCCAAGGCCCTCGTCCTCGCGGCCGCTGGGCGCTGGGACGCCGAGGCCGATCGCAAGCTCGGCCCCTCCTCGGCGAAGCTCTTCGCCTCCGAAGCACTGGCCCGCGTCGCCGACAAGGGCGTGCAGATCCAGGGCGGCATGGGCTATATGCGCGAGTCCGCGGTCGAACGCTTCTACCGCCACGCCCGCCTCTTCCGCATCTACGAAGGAACCTCCGAGGTCCAGCGCGTCGTCGTCGCCAAGCAGCTGCTGGGTGGCGCACACAAACCGCAGTTCAACCTCTGAGCTGCACGTACCGTATTCTTCACGACCAATGGCACGGGCCGCCTCGGCGAGGTCCGGCCCCGCCCTGGTCACCCACGACCGCCTAGTCACCCACGACCGCCGGTCACCCACGACCGCCTGGTCATCCACGAACGAAAGGAATCACCATGACCGACACCATCGCAGCGAACACCGGCATCACCGTCACCGACACCGGCGGAGTCACCGCCGTCCCCGGCCTGCTTGCCGGCAAGGTCGCCGTCGTCACCGGCGGAGCCCAGGGCCTCGGCCTGGCGATGGCCCGCAGCCTCGTCGACTCCGGAGCGAAGGTCGTTCTCGCCGATACGAATGAGGAGAGCCTGCAGGCGGCCGTGGTCGAACTCGGCGGAGACGGCGTCGCCACCGGCGCCGTGTGCAACGTCTCCGACCTCCAGGCCGTCGAAAAGCTCGCCGAGGCGGCCACGACCGCATTCGGCGGTATCGACATCTGGGTCAACAACGCCGGCATCACCCGCGATGCGACGATCCGGAAGATGACCGAGCAGCAGTTCGACGACGTCATCTCCGTCCACCTGCGCGGCACATGGAACGGGCTCAAGGTCGCGACCGCGCTCATGCGCGAGCAGGATCGCGGCGGCTCGATCATCAACGTGTCGTCGATCAGCGGGAAGGTCGGCAACCCCGGACAGTCGAACTACTCCGCGGCGAAGGCCGGCATCGTCGGCATGACGAAGGCCGTAGCTAAGGAGGTCGCGTTCAAGAACATCCGCATCAACGCGATCCAGCCCGGCTTCATCAACACCGCCATGACCGCGGCCATGCCGCAGCACGCGATCGACTCGAAGCTCGCCGAGATCCCGCTCGGACGTCCCGGCGAACCCGAAGAGGTCGCCTCCGTGGTGCTGTTCCTGGCCTCCGGCCTGTCGAGCTACCCCACCGGCACCGTCACCGAGATCTCCGGCGGCCGCAACATCTGATCCTGGGCACGTCGATTCGGAGGGAGAAGAATGATGATTTCGGACGAGGAAATCAACACTTCTCTCCCTCCGAATTCCTCGTGCAGCGGATGGGCCGCCTCGGCGAATGTCAGCTCTTCGCGGATCGCCGTCCGGGCAGGCGGACGACGCCGAAGGCGACCATGCCGATGAGCGGCAGCAGCGGCCAGATCCAGGTGACCCCGTGGCCGTCGACCATTCCGGTGTCGGCCATGATCGCCAGGCCCGCACAGATAGCGGCCGAGGCGGCGATCGGCATCCACACGGGCGGTGCGGGACGCTCGTCGGGCGCAGGCGTTTCGAACCGGCCGAAGATCGCCACGAGCACCCCGGTGATCGCCAGCAGAACGAGTGCCCACAGCGGACGGGTGAGCCACCAGATTCCGGACAGCGGAGTCGGCAGCAGGGCATTCGCGTCGAGGCCGATGAGGACGTTGGCCAGGGCCGTCAGTGCCGTCAGGTGCCAGAGGAACCAGGTCATGATGCGCTGATTGACGAGCACCGTGAGGAACCACAGTCCGGGGCTGCGCAGCAGTGCGGCCAGCGGACGCCTAAGCATGAGCACGATTCCGGCCTGAGCCATCCCGAGGAAGGCCATCGTCACTCGGGTCGGGGCGGAATTCGAGATCGTGTCGGTGCCTGCGGTGATCATCGACACCGGGTACGGGCCGAAGCCGACGAGGAGCCCGAGCCCGGCGGCGCCGATGACGAAGAGCAGCAGGCAGCGCTTGATGCTGGAGAGTCGGCCGTCGAGCCAGGCGTAGCCGAACTGGTGGAAGCTCGCCCAGACGAGCAGATAGTTCGGATAGCCGGCGAGAGTGCTCTCGGTGACAATGCTGATGAGGTCGATGATGCCGGCCAAGCCGATGCCGGCGATGATCGACCACCAGCCCCATCGCTCCCACAGGATCAGACATGGTGGGGCGACGATGACGACGAGCAGGTACGCGGCGAGGAACCAGGTCGGCACGAGTGCCATCTGGGAGGCCAGCTGGACCGAGGCGGGTTCGGCGCCGGCGGCCAGGGCGATGACGCAGGTGGCCAGCCAGACGAGCAGCAGCGGGATGAGCGGAAGCCCGAGGCGCCGCAGGCGTGCCCGCAGCCACTCGGCGTAGCCGGTCTGTCGCCGCCTGGCCGAACGCCACGACAGGGCGTTGGAGTAGCCGCCGACGAGGAAGAAGATCGGCATCACCTGGAACACCCAGGTCAGAGGGTGCGTCCACCTGGCCTGGTCGAGCAATCCGTGAGGTTCGATGCCGTCGGTGGCGCTGACGGCGATGATCGTCCAGTGGCCGAGCACGACGACGGTGATCGCCGCGGCGCGGAGGAAGTCGACCTCGCGGCTGCGAGAATCCGGGGTCGCCTCATCGACCTTGCGAGCCTGGGCCAGGAACGAGCGGGGCATGCGGGGACGTCCTTGTCGGTTGGTCGAGGGAGCGGTCGGTCGAGGGGGCGGGCAGTGCGGGCCCCGCCCATCGCCGAGGCGGCCGGCCGCCTCGGCGAGGTCAGGCGCGGTATCTGATTTCGCCGCCGACGACGGTGAGCGCGACTCGGGTGTCGCGGATCGCCTCGGCGTGGGCGAACAGGGCTTCCTCGGAAGCGTAGCCGAGGAGCCCGTCGGCCGACGATTGTGAGAGGGTAGGGTCGCTCGACTGCGGGGCCGCCTCGGCGGTCACACCGGCAGCGGCGCGCGCGGCGACACTCGGGTGGTCAACGCTGAGACCTTCGGCCACGCATGGGTCGGTGTCGACGAGGATGAAGTCGGCGTCCATGCCCGGTGCCAGATATCCGCGCCGGTCCTCGAGGCCGGCGGCGAAGGCCGGTCCCTGAGTGTGCAGACGGATGGCCTCGACGGCACTCAGGCGGCGGTGCGGCTGGAAGGTCGTCGACGCGTCACCGGAGATGTCCGCCCTGGTCATCGCCGCATAGATCGCGGCGAAGGGGTTGGCGGGTTCGACGGGTCCGTCGGAGCCGAAGACGACGTGCGCGCCCGCCTTGAGCAGGTCCGGCCAGGCATAGGCGGCCAGCTGCGCGGACTCGTCGATGAGGTGGAGCAGGTGCAGATCGGAGATGCAGTGGCGTGGCTGCATGGACGCGAGCACCCCGAGCTCGGCGAATCGGGCGACGTCGGACGGTTGGATGAACTGGGCGTGTTCGACGCGGTGACGCAGGGGTCGGCCGAACTTCTCCTCCGCGGCCTTCGTCGTTTCCCGCAGGCGGTCGTAGACGGCGAGCACATGGTGGTTCGCCTGGTCGCCGATGGCGTGGATGGCCACGGAGATGCCCGCCTCGGTGGCGATGTGCGCCTGCTCGAAGAGTTCGTCCTCGGTCATCTGCGCGATGCCGAAGTTCTCGGTCTCGCCGTCGGTTTCGGGGAACGGTGAGGACATGTGCGAGGTGTGCGAGCCGAGTGCCCCGTCGGAGAACAGCTTCAGTCCGCCGCACTGCAGCCAGTCGTCGCCGTCGCCGGTGTGCCACCCGGTTTCGATCGCCCACGGCACCTCGGGTGAGCGGAGGAACAGCGTGACCCGCATGTCCTGTCGACCGGCTTCGTGCAGGTCGTTCCACCCCAGTGTCGCGGAGATGCCGTCGAAGTCATGGATCCCGGTCAGGCCCTGGGACAAGAAGAGTTCCTGGGTGGTGGCCAGCCGTTCGACCTGGTCCTCGCGGCTGGGTTCGGGGATGAAGCGGGCGACGAGGTCAGTGGCGTCTTCGCGCACCAGACCGGTGAGCTGGCCGTCGTCGTCGTGGACGAAGCTGCCGCCCGAGGGGTCATCGGTCGTGGAGTCGATGCCGGCGATCTCGAGGGCGTGGGCGTTGACCCACAGGGTGTGCAGGTCGAGTGACCACATCGCCACGGGGTGGTCGGGAACCTCGGCGTCGAGGAGTTCCCGGTCCGGATAGGACGGGTCCTCCCACTTGTTGAGGTCCCAGCCGGAGCCGACCACCCAGGTGCCCACCGGAAGCGAATCGGCGCGTTCGCGGATGGCCTCGACCGCCTCGGCGAGCGATTTCGTCTGGGACAGGTCGAGGTCGGTGAGCGAATCGGCGTACATGATCGAGTGGATGTGGCCGTCGACGAATCCGGGCAGAATGACCTGCCCGCCGCAGTCGATCTCGTCGATCTCGAGGCCGGGGATGACCGTAGTGGCACCGACTCCACCCGCCGAGGCGAGCGCCGCCGTCGTCGACGATTCCGCGGCGGCGATGTCGAGAAGTTCGGCCCGGGTGCCGATGGCCACGATGGT
Source organism: Brevibacterium linens ATCC 9172 (assembly GCF_900169165.1). Classification (GTDB taxonomy): domain Bacteria; phylum Actinomycetota; class Actinomycetes; order Actinomycetales; family Brevibacteriaceae; genus Brevibacterium; species Brevibacterium linens. The sequence continues at coordinate 107,865 of NZ_FXYY01000009.1, read as the reverse complement.
CTCCCCATCGACGAGGATCGCATCCGGGGCCGCCTGTGTGAGGTCGAAGGTCGGGGCGGAGGTCGGGGCGGGGGCCTTGTCTGTGTTCGATTCGCTCGGGTCGGATGCGATCGACGCAGGGGTGTTCGAGTCGGGGGTACTCAAGGCGGGGGCACTCGAGGCGGCTCGGGGTGCGAAAGTGCGCACCACGGCGTTGGAGAACAGACGCATGGACACCAGTTTAGAGCGGGTGCGGCGAAGTCGCTGAGTGGTCCGATCACCACCCCTCCCTTGCTACCTGACGGCGGCCCAGATACCTCGCGCGAGGTTGCTGCGCCGCCGTCAGGTAGTAATTGGTGGGCGAAGGTGAGGGCGCAGCCCGTCTTTTCTACGAGGAGTAGAATTAAAGACATGACTCACTTCTTCAGCACCGATGACTCGCGGCTGGCGGCGAGCGCTCGGATCATCTTGCCCGCCGTCTGGCTCGGGCTCATCATCGGCATCTCGCTCATCGAAGCGCCGCTGAAGTTCACAGCCCCCGGCATCACGATCCCGCTGGGGCTGGGCATCGGTCGGCTGGTGTTCGGAGTGATGAACTGGGTCGAGCTCGTCATCGCCGTGATCCTGCTGTGGGCGCTGCTGAAGTCGGGTGTCGATCGTGTCTACCGCAGTGTGGCATGCGGGCTCATCGGAGTGCTCATCGTCAAGGTCATCGTCATTCGGCCGCTGCTCAATCAGCGCACGGATGCGGTTCTCGCCGGCGTCGACGAGGGTGGGTCGTCCTTGCATCTGCTCTACATCGTTGCTGACGGACTGCTCATCGTGGGGCTCATCGCCGCACTCGTGCTGGCAGTGCGCCGTTGGGTGACGATCCGGCCGGCCGTCGAGGCAGACGACAAATAGAGGAGGCCGCCGGGTCTGCTCAGACCGAAAGCGCAGCCGCCTTCCGCGTCCTCACTTTGGTTGAGGAAGGCCGCGAAAAGGATCCGGCGGTCACGAACATCAGCGCCGTTCTCTTCGAGTGGCCAATGGAGGCCGACGCAGGAATTGGCACTGAACGGCGCCCTCACCGAGTGCCGAGGCGTCGTCACTCAGCGGCCTCCTCGGCGAATAATCGCTTTCTGATCAGATCATCGGTAAAAAAACTCGATGCACCACACAAAACTCGATACCCGACCGTACAAAACTCGATGCTCAGCGGCACAAAAGTCGATGCGCGAGCTCTGCATCATCCGTGGGGACTCCCGACCATCTGCTTCAGCTCCGGCACTTGTGTGAAGATCTTGTCCCGGAAGTCGTTGAGCCTGAATACGTCGTCGAAACTCAGATGGATGACCTTATACCCCAGACTGAGAAGCCGGTTGTGCTGTTCGCCTTCTCTCCGGATCAGCGAGGGTCCCACCAGAGCGTATTTCTCACTTCCGTCGACCGCGAGGATCGTTCGCGCCTGTTCGTTGAGAAAATCCACTCGCGCTATGAAGCCTTTGCTGTCTCGGACTTCGATCTGCTGTTCGAACCCCGTCAGATTCAAGGCGATGAGGTTGAATCGGCAGTTGCTCTCGGCAGGACTCTCTGAGAACGGATCGATCGCATCAACCATCCGCTGCGCGGTGACCTGGCCCGACCGCATGCGAGCAACCGCAGGGCAAAACGCCGTCGCGACAATTCGACGTGCCTCGGCCTGAAACTTCTCCGTATACCCGAATTTGGGATTGACGCCAGGGAATTGAGCGGTCGTCATCTGACGCAGCACCCATTCCATGGCTGCAAAAGCTTCACGTTGTCCCGAAATCCGAATGAGGTCCAAGGCCGTCCTGACCGCCGAGGTGGCCGTCAGATGACCGAATCGGACCTGATCCTCTGCGGGAACCTCGCCCCGTACACGGATGATCTCCTTCGTGTGCGAATTGCTCCGCGGGTGTCTGACCGTGATCGCTTTCGATGTGTCCTTGTACAGAGGGATTCCGTGGAGGACCGCTGCCGACTTGCCAACGATCACATCCTCTGGTCGATACCAGCGATAGCTGCGAATCCGAAGGGCACGGAGCTGAGTCTGGTACCTGAAATCATGCTTCAAGTCGGCCGGAGTTCTGTCGACATGGAAGCTGATCCAGTCGATGTCGCTGATCAATGCCGCAATTCGGCTGTGGTCTTTCACTCGGCACTCGCGGATCACCGAGTACACTCCGCGGCAGAGTCGAATAAGACAACAGTCCAACGCACTCTTGATCGTGTTGGAAGAGATGCCGGCGGCACTGAATTCTTCGCGATAGATCGTGTTCTTCATCTGGCGAGTATCGGCATCAGCGGCCCGAGTTCAGAAGCCCCTGCGCCAGGGTCGTGGACAACGTTTCGTCGTCCACAAGTCAACGACGGACGAGTCGAGTTCTTCTCCACAGGCCGCTGAGAACCGTCTTGGCTCAAGAATTTCTGAGATCACGCACCTGCTGAGCACCGCTGCGATGGGTTCCGTCCGTCGGAACCGAAGCTCGCACCGGCTGTCTGGATTCTCGCAAGTCGCCGGACGAGCAGGTCTTCCACAGTGTCTGGTGCGCGGGTGAGAACTCAGTCCACGTAAGCGCTAGTCCAGTAATCGCCTTTTGCGCCATCCGTGATCGACTTTCGTCCGAACCGTCATCGCCTTTTGATCGATGCATCGGGTTCGAACTCGATGATTCGGTCAAAAGGCGATGAGCGCCCGAAAGTTGCCTCAATGGGCGATGAGCGTGCAATCGAGACGCTGATCGGTGCTCTTTCGACGCTCTTTCGGCGCAGAAAGTCTGCTCCTACCGCGCCTTGTCGCAGCGACCGCCCTCGCCAGAGCGGCCAGGGCACGGCACCGCCCTCGCCAGGGCGGCCAGGGCAGGGCACCGGACGTTCGCAGCTGCCGACCACCCCGGCAACCACACGGGCAGAGTCACACGCGCGGACGATGCTCCGCAGCACACAACCAGATGCATCAGAAGTCCCCATCACCCGGCCCGGACTCAGAAATACACCGCCAGCGGGCCTCGAGGGCCGTCGACGACGTCGACCGGGGTGTCGAACACCCGGGACAGCACCTCACCGGTCATGATCTCCTCGGGCGTGCCGAACTCGACCACCGCACCGTCTTTGACCGCACAGATGTGGTCGGCGTAGTGACCGGCGAAGTTGATGTCGTGGAGGACGATGACGATAGTCCTGCCCATCTCGGCCGCCGCCCGGCGCAGGTGCTGCATCATCTGCACCGATCGCTTCATGTCGAGATTGTTCAGCGGCTCATCGAGCAGCACGTAGTCGGTGTCCTGTGCCAGCACCATCGCCACATAGGCACGCTGCCGCTGCCCGCCGGAGAGCTCGTCGATGAATCGGTTCTCCAGCTCACCGAGCTCGAGGAAGTCGATCGCCTGCGAGATGACTTCCTCATCGGCAGCCGTCAGGCGTCCCTTCGAATGCGGGAAGCGACCGAAGCCGACGAGCTGCCGAATCGTCAGCCGAGTGATGAAGTGGTTCTCCTGCCGCAGGATGGATACGATCTTCGCCAGGTCCTTCGACTTCGTCGACGACACATCGAAACCGGCCACCGAGATCGCTCCGGAATCGAGCCCGAGCAGCCGCCCGATCATCGTCAGCAGCGTCGACTTCCCCGCACCGTTCGGCCCGACCAGGGCGGTGACTCCCCCGGCCGGGATCTGCAGGTCGACGGGTCCGATCGAGACCTCGTCGTCGTAGGATTTGCGGACCGATTCGAGCGTGATCACAGGCGCCCCTTTCGCAGGATGACGAGCAGGAAGGCGCCGCCGCCGACGATCTCGATGATGATCGACACGACCCCCTCGGCGTAGAAGATGTTCTTCATGACGAAGTACGCCCCACCGAGGACGACGAACCCGAGGAGGGCGGCCATCGGGAAGAGACGCTTGTGGTCATAGGTGTCGGCGAACTGGTAGGCGAGCATCGCGACGAGGAAGCCGAGGAAGACCATCGGTCCGATCATCGACACGGACACCGCCATGAGGATGGAGACGAAGAAGAGGACTCTGATGAGTTCGCCCTTGAAGTTGAGTCCCAGGTTGCTCGTCATGTCCCGCCCCAGGGCCACCACATTCAGGCGTGAGGAGCAGAGGTAGAGTCCGAGGCAGGCCAGCACACACAGCGGGATCGACACCGGCAGGTAGCTCGAATCCGAATTCGAGATCGACCCGAACAGGCGGGCGGAGAGGATGTCGAATTCGCTCGGAGTCAGCGTCCGCTGCATGAATGTCGCCACCGATCCGAGTCCGCCGCCGATGACCACGCCGATGAGCAGCATGAGCGCCACCGAGGAATGCCGCCCCGACAGCAGCCACCCGTAGAGCGCCAGCGACAGCCCGACCATGAGAATGAGTTGGACGACGAAGGGCACGAGTCCCTTGAGCTCGACGATCGCCGTGACCCCGAAGAAGTACATCGCCGAGGTCTGGATCGCGACGTAGAGGGACTCGAATCCCATGATCGAGGGCGTGATGATCCGGTTGTTCGTCACCGTCTGGAAGGCGACCGTGCCGAACGACTGGCACAGCGCGACCAGGGCGATGACGACGAGGTTCGTCAGCCGCAGCTCCGCGATCAGCCAGAACCCCGGGTCCGTGATCGGCATCGGGTTGTCCCAGGCCAGGATGCCCAGAGCGATCCCCGCCGAGGCGACCGACAGCACGATGATCATCGTCCAGTACCGCCGCACGGACTTCGCCGTCGGCAGCGGACCCGACGACCGCTGAGCGGGCGAAGACCCTCGCCGAGGCGGCCGAACGACCCGTGCGCCCGCACCGGAACGATCCGTGCCGGTCGGGTCAATGACAGCGGGACGATCTCGGTCGACCGCCTCGGTGCCGGTGGACCGATCCCCGCCGTTCACGACGGTGGCCGCGGTCGGGTCGGCCGCCTCGGTGCCGGTGTCGACCGGGGATTCGTCCTTCGCTCGCATCGGCACTCACCCGACCTTCCGCTGACGCAGCAGCAGGGCGACGAACACGGCCGCTCCGACGACGCCGAGGATGAGGGACACGGGCACTTCGAAGGGCATGACGATGATGCGGCCGATGAGGTCGCAGATGGTGACGATCGCGATGCCGAGCAGGCACACCCACGGCAGATTCGAGCGCAGGTCGTCGCCGCGGATGAGCGAGACGATGTTGGGCACGATGAGGCCGAGGAACGGCAGGTTGCCGACGACGACGGTGACCACTCCGGTCGCAATCGCCACGAACACGGTGCCCAGCAGCAGGATCTGGTTGTAGTTGAGGCCGACGTTGGTGGCGATCTCCTTGCCGAGACCTGCCACGGTGAAGCGGTCGGCGAGAACGAAGATGGCGACGACGACGGCCGCGACGATCCACAGGGTCTCGTACTGGCCCCGCAGGATCGAGGTGAAGCTGCCGGCGAACCAGATGCCCAGGGATTGGAGCATGTCCGTCTGCACCGCGATGAATGTCGAGACGGCGCCGACGACGGCGCCGAGCATGATGCCGACGATGGGCACGATGAGCGAGGACTTCAGGGACACGCGGCGGAGAAAGACGAAGAAGACGAGGGTGCCGATGAACGCGGCGATGATCGCCCCGACCATCCGCGCCACGATCGAGGCATCGGGGTAGATGATGACGGTGAGCATGAGCCCCAGTCCCGCCCATTCGGTGGTGCCGGTCGTCGTCGGTTCGACGAAGCGGTTCTGGGTCAGCAGCTGCATGACCAGTCCGCACATCGCCATGGCGGCACCGGCCAGGACGAGGGCGATCGTGCGCGGGATCCGCGTGATCTGGAACATCTCTGCCCCGCCGTCGCCGCCGAAGACGTCATAGACGCCGGTGAGCAGCGAGATCGCGAGGAGGATGGCGACCCCGAGGATGCCCAGCACAAGCGGCCATCCGAACAGGGGTGTATTCGCCGAGGCGGCCCCACGTGGGGGCGAGGCTGCCGTCCCGCTGGGGGACAGAACCGCCGTCCCGTCTGGGGACGGGTCGGCCGTTCCCTGTGGGGACTCAGCCGTCCGGTTGCGTCGGGCTTCGTTCCGACGGCGGGCCGCCTCGGCGAGGGTCATCACTTCTGGTCTTCGAGCTTGTCGGCGAAGTCGTTGAAGAACTCGGTGTACGTCTGGATGCCTTCGTTGAGGTAGGTGTCCTCGGGGAAGTAGACGATCGCGTCGTCCTTGATCGCAGGGACATCCTTCAGCGCTTCGGAGTCTTCGAGAACTTCGGCGGCCGGGGCCGAACCTTCGTCGCGGTCCTCTGGGGCGAAGGAGGCATCGCGGTCGAGGACGATCATGAGGTCGGGCTGCGACTTCGCGATGGCTTCGACGGAGATGTCGTCGCCCTGGTGGTCTTCACTGCCCTCGTCGACCTCGAGGGCCGGGTCGAGATCGAGGATGTCGAAGACGGGACCGACGGTGCGGCCGACCGATGGTGCGGCGTAGCCGATGTCGCCGGCCGAGGTGATCAGGCCCATCACCTTGTCGCTGTCGTCGTAGGCGGACTGAGCACGTTCGATGGAGGCGTCGAAGTCGTCGACGAGCGCCTTCGCCTCGTCCTGCTTGCCGAAGACCTCGCCGAGCACCTCGGTCTGGCGGCGCAGTTCGGCGTCGAAGTCCTCACCGTCGCGGGGATCGAGTTCGAGCACCGTCGCGTCGGGAGCGAGCTTGGCCAGGTCGTCGTGGAACTGGGCGAATCGCTGGCCGTTGACGATGAGATCGGGCCCCGCTTCGACGACCTTCTCGAGGTCGGGTTCGCGGTGGTTGCCGAGGTCGAGGATCGAGTCGTCCTGAGTGTAGTCGAGGTCGTCGCTCATCAGGGCGACGGCGCCGCCGCTGAGTTCGATGCCCCAGTCGCTGAGGGTCTGGAACGTGCGGTTGTCGGTGGCGACGACGGACTTCGGCGGGGAGGCGACGGTCTGCTTGCCGTTGTTGTCCTCGACCTCGATCGTCGAGCCGGAGTCATCGGCCTGCGCCGAATCCGAGTCGGCAGAGCCGCAGCCTGCCAGGGTGAGAGCGACAACGCCTGCCAGGGCGCTCAGTTGAAGGCGAGTCGAAACCATGGGTCCCACTTTCAGGAATGAACGAATAGGTCGAGCGTGTGCACACACTGAAAGTAAGCTTAGCCTATGCTTCAAAAATAAAGTCAAAGAAGTGTGACGTTATCTGCATCACACCTGAAGTGGGGCCGGATGGGCGTGCGGGCGGGCGGTGGGCTCCGCTGCGCCCCGGTCAGATGGCGGGCTCCGCTGCGCCCCGGTCAGATGGCGGCGATGAGCCTGTCGACCTCGTCTTGGGTGTCGGCGGCGGCTGTCGGGCCGCCGGATCCTCCGCGACTGACCTTGAGTCCGGCCTCTTCGACGATGACCGCCCCACCTGCGTAGTCGTAGATGCCCAGGCCGCGTTCGGCGTAGCCGTTGACTCGGCCCTCGGCGACCATGCACAGGTCGAGTGCGGCCGAGCCGCAGCGACGGATGTCGTCGTATCCGGTCATGAGGTTCTCGAGCTTGGACAGTTGGACTCCGCGGTTGCTCAGGGCATAGGCGAAACCGGTGGCCAGGAGCCTGCCGGACAGCCCGGGCGGAGTCCCGCGCAGTCGTCGTGCCGGTATGGCGGCACCGGTCTCGCGGTGGTCGGCCAGACGTCCGTCGATCCGAAAGGCACCCAGGCCCGCGGCCGCCAGCCATGTAGCGTCCAGCCCGGGCGAGGCGACGAGTCCGATCTGCCAGTCGCCGAGTCCGAGGCCGGCGTCCTTCTCATCTGCCACCGCGCAGACGCCGACGGAGAAGGCATGGTGTTCGATGCTGCGGACATAGTTGACGGTGCCGTCGATCGGGTCGATATGCCATTCCAGCCGCGGACCGTCGTCAGCGATCTCGTTGAGTGCACCGGTCTCCGGATCGAATGCGTTGAGTCCCAGCAGGAAGTCCGCAGGGAAGAATGCGACCGGGTCGAGGGCTTCCGAACCCTCTTCGCCGACCATGAGGTCGTGGGGCCTGACTTGGTTGAGGTAGCCGCGCACGAGCGCCTCGATCTGCGCGTCGGCGCGAGTGACGAGGTCGTTCGGCGAGGTCTTCGTGTCGACGACATTGGCGTCGAGGCGCGCGCCGAGCAGCGGCCTCCAGGCGAGCATCTGCTCCCACGCCATGAGTGAGAGGTCGGAAGCGATGCGGAGCAGACAGTGGTCGACGATCTCAGCGGGCAGGGATTCGAGCTCGGAGTTCATACGGCCACTCTAGACACCCCGCCGCGCTCCTCGCCCGAGCGTCCGCCGGCAGAATCCTGCCCGTCCGCGCAGTCCGTTTCCCACGGCCGCAGTCCGCCCCTGTGTAACAAGACTGCAATACACCGGCGACTATGTACTTCTTGTATCTAATCCGCCCCGGGGCCTCAGGAACTCCGATCGCACAGCTATTCTCGCCTCCCGGAAACGCACCTGCGGTTGCCGTCACCGCACTTCGATCCAGGTGATTTCACAAACAGAGGAAGTGTCGAATCCTGAAGCGATTTCCATGCCTCGAGCAGAATTTCACTTCGGAAATGTGTTCACCCAACAGGGCCATTGTCCCCGGAACGAGAATTCCCGCTTCCGGCACCTCGATGAATCGGTCACGCAACCGTCAGAGACCGTCCATGAATCACACAAGGGCGGTGATCCATACCGATTAAGGATCACCGCCCTGGTTTCTGCGCGGGAAGTGCGGACACAGAGGGGGCAGGCGAATGCCGTTCTTCCCCTGTGGCTCCTGAGGTCAGGCGGGGTCAGCGACCCCGGCCTTCGGCTCACTGCGCTTGACCGGTCCGTGCCTGCGCACGATCTCCTGAACGGCCTGCGAAGAGGTACCCGCCGCCTCGGCGATCGCACCGAAGGTCGCACCTTCTTCGCGGGCGCGCAGAATCGCCATCACATAGTCGGTGTTGATTTTGGAGCGCTGCCGTGCGACCTTTCGGACCGCACCGACTAATGCCGCCTGATCAACTGTCAATTCACGAGCTCGACGAGACATGGTTTCTTCCCCTGCATTCATGGTGTGGCCCGTTGCCACGAATTGGTGTAGTCCCATTAGATACCACGAATATGTCAAGACACCAAGAATTCCCGAATATAGGAACTCGGGCTACTGTGCAGCACCGTTCTGAGCACGTAAGATAACGAATATATAACATTACTTGGGTTTCAACGATGACCGTCGCTCGCAATGTTCCGGCATGGACGGTATCGATGTTCCGGCAACCCAAGTGGCACAATGCGGACATGACGACTATGGCCGATCCCACTGGAGCGAATCGGGCGACCGTCGACGAAGACGAGTCCCAGACGCCGCTTCCCACCGCACTCGCCGAACAGTTCCGCGCCGCGGGCATCCGTGATTTCAGCATCGACGATACCGACCGCGCCGCGTACTCCTCCGATGCCTCGCTCTTCCGACTAGTCCCTGCCGCCATCGTCTTCCCTCACGACGAGGGCGAGGTGGCTCGTGCCCTGTCTGTTGCGCGCCGCCTCGGTGTGCCCATCACCAGCCGCGGTGCCGGCACATCGATCGCCGGCAACGCCATCGGCCGCGGCATCGTCCTCGACTTCTCTCTCCATATGAACGCGGTCCTCGACCTCGATCCGGATGAGCAGGCGGCCTGGGTGCAGTCCGGCTGCGTCCACGCCCACCTGCAGAAACAGGCCAAACCGCACGGTCTGCGTTTCGGCCCGGACCCGTCCACCCACACCCGCTGCACGATCGGCGGGATGATCGGCAACAATGCCTGCGGGCCCCGGGCGCTGGGCTACGGACGCACGGGCGACAACATTCTCGCGCTGAAGATCATGCTCATCGACGGCACCGTCGTCATCCTCGATGACGCGGACGCCTCCACCACGTTCCCGCGGCTGCATGAACTCGTGGCACAGAACCTCGGCACCATCCGTACGAACTTCGGCACATTCTCCCGCCAGGTCTCCGGGTACGGACTCGAAGCCCTCCTTCCGGAGAACGGCTTCGACGTCCGCCGCGCCTTCGCCGGCACCGAGGGCACCTGGGGAGTCATCCTCGCGGCGAAGATGCGCCTGGTCAAGGATCCGAGTTTCACCTCGGCGGTGGTGCTCGGCTATGCGGACATGGTCGCCGCCGCCCACGATGCGCCGCTGCTGAAGGACTTCCCCGTCGCCGCCTGCGAGGGCCTCGATTCGCGCATGCTCGACCGGGTCATCGACACCAAGGGCGCCGAGGCGGTCCCGCCCCTTCCCGAGGGTGCGGGCTGGCTCGTCGTCGAACTCACCGGTGAGGACGAGGCCGCGCTCGAGACCGAGACTCAGCGCCTCATCTCCGAATCGACGTCACGCGACTCCGCAGTCCTCGACGCCCGGGCCGCGGCCGAGGTGTGGGCGATCCGCGCCGATGGCGCAGGTCTCGTCTCGCGCACCCCCGATGGGCGCGACGCCCACGCCGGCTGGGAGGATTCGGCGGTTCCGGTGGACCACCTCGGCGATTATCTGCATGACCTCATGGAGCTGCTCGAGGAGCACGGGCTGTGGGCGATTCCCTACGGGCACTTCGGCGACGGCTGCCTGCACATGCGCGTGGACTTCCCGCTCGAGGATCCGAACGGCGGGCAGGTGATGCGCGATTTCATGGTTGCGGCCACGAAGCTCGTCGCGCGCTACGGCGGGTCGGTCTCCGGGGAGCACGGGGACGGTCGGGCCCGCTCCGAACTGCTGCGCCTCATGTACACCCCGGCGGCGCTCGACCTGTTTTCCCAGGTCAAGCGGCTCTTCGATCCTCAGCATCTGCTCAATCCCGGTGTCATCGTCGACCCGGACGCCCTCGACGAGTCGGTCCGTCTCACTCAGCTGCCGCTGCGTCAGGAGCTGCCCGGAACCCTCGCGATGGCCTACGAAGGCGAGTCCGCCGGTTTCGCGTCGGCGGTGCACCGGTGCACCGGGGTCGGCAAGTGCCGTGCGGATTCGGCGGCCGGCGGCGGCATCATGTGCCCGTCGTACCAGGCCACACGGGATGAGCGGCATTCGACGCGGGGGCGTGCGCGAGTGCTGCAGGAGATGGTGTCCGGGGATCTTCTCGAGCCTCGCTGGGACTCCCCCGAGGTGCACGAGGCCCTTGACCTGTGCCTGTCATGCAAGGCCTGCGGGACCGAATGCCCGACCGGCACGGACATGTCCACGTACAAGGCCGAGGTGCTCTACCAGTCGTACAAGGGCAAGCTGCGGCCGATGAAGCACTATTCGCTCGGGTTCCTTCCGCAGCTCGCCCGTCTCATCACTCCTCTCGCACCCGCGGTCAACCGGGTCTCGGGGCTGACGGGGCTGACGACGCTGGCGAAGAAGATGGCCGGCATCGACGTCCGCCGGTCGATTCCGCAGTTCACGGCCACGACGTTCAGGAAATGGTGGGCCACCACCGCCGAGGCGGCACCGAAGGTGCACTCCCAAGCTGAGCCCCGCTCGAAAGCCGAGTCCCGCTCGAGCGCCGAGTCACCGGGCGCGGATTCGTCACCGGCCTCGGATTCGCTGCGGCCGAACGCTGAGGTCGTGCTGTTCGCCGACTCCTGGTCGAACCATTTCGCTCCGCGCATCCTCGCCGCGGCCGTCGCCGTGCTCGAGCAGGCCGGGGTGCATGTGCGGGTGATCGATCAGACGGTGTGCTGCGGACTGCCGCTCATCTCCACCGGTCAGCTCGATGCCGCGAAGGCGAATCTCTCGGAGACGATCACGGCTCTCGATGCCACCGGGGATGTGCCGATCATCGGCGTCGAGCCTTCGTGCTTGGCGACGCTCAAGGATGATTCGCTCAAACTCGTCGCCGATGAGGCCTCGCACCGGGTGGCGAACCGGGTGCAGACTCTCGCCCAGTATCTGCTGAGCATCGGCGCCGAACTGCCGGACCTGTCCGGGATCGAAGCGCTCGTGCAGCCGCATTGTCACCAGTCGGCGATCTTCGGCAACGCGGCAGATAAGGAGCTGTTGGCCAGGGCCGGAGCGGATACGGAGTTCCTCGGCGGGTGCTGCGGTCTGGCCGGGAACTTCGGCGTCGAAGACGGTCATTTCGAGACCTCGGTCGCCGTCGCCGAGGTGGCCCTGCTGCCGGCTCTGCGCAGACGCGGACGGGCCACCGGGGTGGAGGCTCGGGCCGATTCCGATAGCGTCACCGTTGCCGATACCGATACCGGCGCTTCAGCTCATCGTGCGCCGGAGGCTGTCTCAGATGCTTCGCGCGCTCGTGCCACGGGATCCGGCGCGGACGGGCGGCTGCAGGTCGTTCTTGCCGACGGGTACTCGTGCCGCACGCAGATCACGGATCTCAGCGACGCCGCGGGGGTGTCGCTGGCCGAGCTCCTCGCGTGGGGGTGGGGGCTGGGACCGCGGCGCTGAGTCCGAGGTCCGGGCCGCCTCGGCGAGGATTCCGGCCTTGGCCGTCGCCTCAGGCCTAGGCCCTCGCCTCAGGCCCTGGCCGTCGCCTCAGGCCTTGGCCGTCAGCACCGGGACCTCGGCTTCGAGGAGGATGCGCTGGGCCTGCGAGCCGAGGATGAACTTCCCGATCGCCGAGCGTTTGCGCAGACCGATGACGATGAGTTGGGCTCCGTATTCCTCGGCGAGGTCGTTGAGCGTGCCGGGCAGATCGTCTTCGTGATCGGGCTGGAGCACCTCGACGTCGACATCCGATTCCTTGCCGAGGTCGACGATCCGCTTGATCTCGTCCTCACCGATCTCGGTCGGAGCCCCACTCGCACCTCGTCGCTGTGAGTTGATCACGACGGCAGCGCTCGACCGCAGTTCGGCCTCTGCGAAACCCGCACGCAGAGCAGCCTCACCCTCGGGAGCGGGTAGGTAGCCAATGAGAATCGTCATGCCCCCCAGTATATGGACTCATCTTTGGTTCGTTGACGTCGGGATCACGCTTCGGTCACGTAACCGCCACCCCACCCCCAGAACTACCTGACGGCGGCCCAACAACCTCGCGCGAGGTTGCTGGGCCGCCGTCAGGTAGTAATTGTTAGGCGACGAAGGCTTCGCTGGCCTTGGACACCCGGTCGACCAGGTGGTCGGTGTAGGCCGGCATGGTGAGGAACTCGGCGAACTCCTCACCCAGCGCCGTCTCACGGAAGATCTCCACGGCCTCATCGAAGTGGTCATCGGCACGGCGCTGCATCAGAGCCAGCTCCTCTCCGAGGTAACGCTCCACCAGACGCGTGGTCAGCTGCTGACCGTTGTCCAGAGTCACCTCGTGGCGGATCCACTGCCAGATCTGCGAGCGGCAGATCTCGGCCGTCGACACGTCTTCGAGCTGGTTCTCCAGAGCCACGTGCCCATTGCCGCCGAGCCATTCGTTCATGTATCCGATGGCCACGCGGATGTTCACCCGCACGCCCTCTTCGGTCACGACCGGCTCGAGGCCGGTGCGGTCGAGGATGTTCTCGCTGGTCACCTGCACATCGGGGCGCTTGTTCTCCAGCTGGTGCGGAGCTGATCCCAGAGCGGCGTCGAACACGGCCAGCGCTGCCGGAACCAGTGCCGGGTCGGCCACCCAGGTGCCGTCGAAGCCCTGCCAGGCCTCGCGGGCCTTGTCCTCACGCATGCGCTCGAACTCGGCGGCCACGAACTCCTGGTCCGGATGATCGGCCATGAGGTTGGACATCGTGCCGATCGCGTGTGCGCCGCGACGGTGGCAAGTGGCCACGAGCCGGTCAGTGAAGGCCTTCATCAGCGGCAGATCCATCGTCAGACGTTCGCGGTCGGGCAGAACGTAGTCGGTGGTGTTGCGCAGGTTCTTCACCACGGAGAACAGGTAGTCCCAACCGGCGGCCTCGAGACCTGCACAGTGCTCGCGCAGCTCGAAGAGGATCTCTTCCATCTGGAACACTGCGGTGATCGTCTCGATATGAGCGGTGGCCCGGATGGTGCCCCGTTCGATGCCGAGCATGTTCTGTGCCAGGACGAACACCTTGTTCCACAGGCGTGCTTCCTGCGAGGACTCGAGCTTCGGCAGGTAGAAGTACGGGCCGGAACCATTGTCGATGAGGTACCGAGCATTGTGGAAGAAGTAGAGACCGAAGTCGACCAGCGCTGCGGAGGTCGAGAACTCGGCTCCGTTGTCATCGACGTAGATCAGGTGCTTCTCGGGCAGGTGCCAACCGCGGGGGCGCAGCCCGATCGTCGGCTGGTTGTCGTTGTTGACGCCGGGCAGCTGACCGCGGATGGCGCGGAAGAGGTTGACCTGTCCGCCGATGACGTTGGCCCAGGTGGGGCTCGTGGCGTCTTCGAGATCGGCCAGCCACACCTTCGCCTGCGAGTTCAGTGCCGCCACGACCTCATCCTCGGTGACCGGCCCGGTGAGTTCCACGCGGCGGTCTTCGAGGCCGGGTGCTCCGGCGGATCCGGCGACCGACCAGGAGCGGTCGGCGCGGATGCGTGCGGTCTCGGGCTTGAAGCGGGGGAGGGTTCCGCCGTTCATCTCGGCCGCGCGGGCCCGGCGCGTGCGCAGCACGTCGCAGATGGTGCCGGCGAACTCGTCGTGCAGCTTGGCGATGAACGTCAGAGCAGGCTCCGAAAGGACGGTGCCGAAGCCGGTTTCGAGCGGCGCGTTGATCTTGATGTAAGACATGGGCTTCTCCTCACCCGTCGTAGTGTGTGCCTGGAATGTGCGGCTGGTGCTGTGGGGGATCCTCGCCGAGGCGGCTGCCCCGTGTTCGTGAGCGTTCCCGTGGGATCGTGGCGGGGTTTCGATGCGTCTGTGGTGTGACGGAGCGGATCGACAATGTGAACCCCGTGAAAACACTGCCGATCCGCCCCGGGTTCTGGGTGGGTTCATCCCCGCTGGTCAGCGGGGCGAAAACCCGGTGCGGCTCACTGGAACTGAGCGGTTTCGGTGGAGCCGGCCAGCGCGGTGGTCGACGACTCGGGGTTGAGTGCAGTCGACACCAGATCGAAGTAGCCGGTGCCCACCTCACGCTGGTGGCGGGTCGCGGTGTATCCGCGCTCCTCGGCAGCGAACTCGCGCTCCTGCAGGTCGACGTAGGCCTTCATCTGCTCGCGGGCGTAGCCGTGGGCCAGATCGAACATCGAGTAGTTCAGAGCGTGGAAGCCGGCCAGGGTGATGAACTGGAACTTGTAGCCCATGGCTCCGAGCTCGCGCTGGAACTTCGCGATGGTGGCATCGTCGAGGTGCTTGCGCCAGTTGAACGACGGCGAGCAGTTGTAGGACAGCATCTGGTCCGGGTACTCGGCGTGGATCGCCTCGGCGAACTGCTTGGCTGCTTCGAGGTCAGGTGTGGAGGTCTCCATCCACAGCATGTCCGCGTAGGGAGCGAACGACAGTCCGCGTGCGATGCCTGCTTCGATGCCGTTGCGAACCTTGTAGAAGCCTTCGGCGGTGCGCTCACCGGTGACGAACTGCTGGTCGCGCTCGTCGATGTCCGAGGTCATCAGCGTGGCTGCCTCGGCGTCGGTGCGGGCGATGACGAGGCTGGGCACGTTCTCGACGTCGGCCGCGAGGCGGGCGGCGTTGAGCGTGCGGATGTGCTGCGAGGTCGGGACGAGGACCTTGCCGCCGAGGTGGCCGCACTTCTTCTCGGAACCGAGCTGATCCTCGAAGTGCACACCGGCAGCGCCGGCTGCGATCATCGACCGCATGAGTTCGTAGACGTTGATCGAGCCGCCGAAGCCCGCTTCCGCGTCGGCGACGATCGGAGCGAACCAGTCGTCGACCTGCTTGTTGCCTTCCGAGGTCTCGATCTGGTCGGCGCGCATCAGAGCGTTGTTGATGCGGCGGACGACCTGCGGCACCGAGTTGGCCGGGTAGATGGACTGGTCGGGGTAGGTCTGGCCGGCGGCGTTCGCGTCGGCGGCGACCTGCCAGCCGGAGAGGTAGATGGCGTTGAGGCCGGCCTTGACCTGCTCGACTGCCTGGTTGCCGGTCAGCGCGCCGAGGGCGTTGACGTAGTCACCGGAGTGGATGTCGCCGGCGGTGATCTGGTTCCAGAGGCGCTCGGCTCCGTGACGGGCCAGCGTGTGCTCCTCGATCAGCGAACCGCGCAGTTTGACGACATCCTCGGGCTCGTAGTCGCGAGCGATTCCCGACCAGCGGGCGTTGGTGGCCCATTCGCGGCGGATGGCTTCAGCATCGTGCAAGCTGTTCTGCGTGGTGTTCTCAGTCATTGTCCTTCTCTTTCTCGATCTCTCGGGGTTGTTGATGTATCCAGTCTGCGGGGGCCGCAAGCGCTCTCGCATTGTTTTTTCGGATGAATAATCTCGATATTTCCGGTTTCAGAAATTTCGCGGTTCTGTCATACTGTTTCTCAATCGTGTGAACCAGCCCACAGAATCCAAGGGAGGCACTTTGAACAGCGTTGGCGCGGAAGTTGAGAGCGAAGAGCAGCAGACCGACCCGCTCAGCATCGGCAGAAGAATCCGATTTTTTCGCAAGAAGCGCGGTTTGACCCTCAACGAGCTGGGGCACGAAGTGGGGCGTGCGGCGTCCCAGATCTCGACGATCGAGAACGGCAAGCGAGAAACTTCTGTCACGCTCTTGGCCGCGATTGCGAAGGCGCTGAAGACGGATGTCTCCGAGCTCATCGACCCCGCTCCGATCGACGAGCGCCAGGCGCTCGAGCTCGAAGCCGAACGCAATCAGGCCTCCCCTATGTACTCCTCCCTCGGACTGCCTCAGGTGCGGATCAAGTCCCTGCCGGCGGATGCCCTCGAGGCGATCGTGGGTCTTCAGCGGCAGCTCGGCGAGGCTCTGGAACGGCGTGCGGCCACCCCGGAGGAGGCACGGCGGGCCAACCGGGAGCTGCGGGATCGGATGAGGGAGAAGAACAACTACTTCGCCGACCTCGAGGCCACCGCCGCGGAACTGCTCGACCTCGTCGGCTACGAATCCGGAACGGTGTCACAGCGGCAGACAGCGCTCATCGCCGAGAAGCTCGGTTTCAGCCTCCATTACGTCTCCGACCTGCCAGAATCGACTCGGTCGATCTCGGACACCGCGAACAAGCGCCTGTATCTGCCCAATGCCGATGCCGCTTTCGATCCGCGGTCGCACCTGCTCATGAGCCTGGCTCCGCATGTCCTCGGCTATGACTCCCCGAAGGACTTCCACGAGTTCCTCCAGCAGCGCGTCGAGGCCAACTATCTGGCTGCCGCGATCCTGCTGCCCGAGTCCGCGGCCGTGCCGATGCTCGAGGAGGAGAAGAAGAAGCGGGTGCTCTCCGTCGAGCATCTGCGCGATATGTTCGGCGTCGGCTACGAGATGGCTGCCCACCGGTTCACGAACCTCGCCACCGAGCACCTCGGCCTGCCCGTGCACTTCATGAAGGTCCACAATTCCGGCACGATCCACAAGGCGTACTCGAACGACGGACTGCCGTTCCCCACCGATCCGCTCGGTGCGATCGAGGGACAGTTCGCATGCAAGCGCTTCACCTCGCGCACCGTCTTCCGCGTCGCCGACCGCTTCAGCCCGTACTACCAGTACACCGATACCCCGCACGGATCGTTCTGGTGCACAGCCCGCGTGCTGCCTGGCGGCGACTTCGCCATCAGCGTCGGCGTCCCGTTCTCCCACGTCCGCTGGTTCGAGGGTCGGGAGTCACCGATCCGCTCGCAGTCCGGATGCCCGGATCCGTCCTGCTGCCGGCAGGCCCCGGACGATCTGGCCGAGAAATGGGAGGATCAGGCGCTGCCGTCGGCCCGCATGCACGCCTCGCTGCTGGCCGCGGTTCCGCCCGGTGCCGTGCCCGGAGTCGACGACACCGAGGTCTACGAGTTCCTCGAACGCCATTCCGGCTGATCGTCGACAGAGATCGACGGCACAGGAATCCCACGCCGAGACGGCTCCCCCCCACTCCGGGCGCCCCGTGACCGAGGCCGGTGAGCGTTCGGATCATTCCGCCAGGACTTCGGCCAGGCGGACGAGCATGAGTTCGCGCCACCACAGGTATTCGTGCCCGCCCACAAACGGTCGAGACACGATATCGATGCCGCGAGCGGCGAACTCCTCGGTGGCCTCGGCGACCGAGTCTGCAATGACCGTCTCCAGGGTCCCGTGGTCGACACGGAATGTCGGATGCGCGACGGCCTCGAGGGGCTCCGACTCGTGGGACTCCGACTCCCCGTCAGTGCCGTCAGATCTGTCGTCGGATCGGCTCGGCCCGAGGTCCCAGATCCGGCTTCCCTGGTCGTCGGATTCCCAGAACGACGGTGAGAGGCAGATCCCGCGGAATGCTTCCGGGTGCCGCAGGGAGAAGAAGGCCGCGGCCAGTCCGCCATATGAGGCGCCCGCGACGATCGTCCGCGCTTTGACGTCCGGCGCGGTCCGACGGACGAGCGCGAGGACATCGTCGCAGAACCGCGGATTCATCACGAGGTCGTCGGCGCGCTGGCCGACGGCCGCGTCCTCATCGGGGCCGCCCTCCCCGACGGGAGCGTGGTCGATGGCGATGACCGCTGACGGCGGGGACACCAGCTCGTCGATCGCCTCGAGCAGTCCCCCGCGGATGAACCGCTCCCCGTCGAAGACGATGAGCACCGGCGCCGAGGCGGGACCTCGCTGCGGTCGGTGGATCCAGGTCCACCTCGGTGAGGAACCGAGGGTGATGACCTGTTCGTCGACGTCGGACCGCCCTTCCTCCTCCCTTCCGCTCGTGCCAGCGCCCGCTCTGGCTCCACCGGTCCAGTTCAAGGGCCGGGCATCGGGTGCGGCGAGTTCGAGGACCTGTTTTCGACGCATGTCCGTGACCGTGCGCAGGCCGTGATCACCGGTGGGAACGAAACCCTTCGCGAGGACATCGAGCCAGGTCGGACGGTCGGCGACCTGGAGTCCTCGCGGCACGGGCAGGAAGCGCAACGCCCCGCGATACCCCCGCGGAACCGCCAGTTCGATCGAATACCGCGTCGCGCCGGCACCGTCGACACTGTCGCCGCCCTCGTCCCCGGCCGGGCGTCGGACCATGATTCCGCCCGGCACATTCCGTCTGTTCGTGACGCCGTTGAGGTCGACGAAGATCTCCTGTCCGTCCTCGGGAGCCGCCTCGGCGGGAATGGATGAGGCCGGAAGATCCACCTGCAGCGTCCAGCTTTCGTCAGGACCGTTTTCGATCCACGTACACAGCGCGGGGACTTGCCGATTTTCGCTCACGAGCAGTATCCCTTTCACAGGATGGCAGGTTGGCCTCAACGGGCCGAGTTCTCGAAGGCCCGATCGACGATCGTCTCGGCGATCGCCAGCGCCGAGGTGGCCGCCCACTTCGGCACGGACCTGACCATGGTCAGCCTGCCGCGCCTGGTCACAGTGAGTTCGTCGACGAGTCCGCCGTCGGCGGTCATCGCCTGAGCGCGGACTCCGCGGGTCCCGGGGACCACCGTGGTCGGGTCGAGCTCGGGGACGAAGCGGCGGATTCCGTCGACGAATGCGGTCCTGCTCACCAGCGGCCTGGCTCCGCGGGCCGCTGTCTTCGCTGTCTGGGCGGCGAACTTCCAGAATCCCTTGGATCTGGCGGTCGAGCTGATATCGGCGAGGTCGAATCCGTGGCGGTCGTAGGTTTCGCGGCCGAGGGCCACGAAGGTGTTCGGTCCGAGGATGATCCCATCGTCGAGTCCGCGGACGATCGAGGTTTCGGTGAAGGGGGCCTGCGGGTCGGGAACGGAGCCGATGATGCCGCGGACCACCTCGGTGCCGGTGGGGGCGTCTGTATCGGCAGCAGGGATCCGATAGAAGTCGCTGGTGAAAGGCACGATCCTCGGTTCGGCATTCAGTCCCGCGGCGGTCGCGAGGCGATCGGCCTGGAGGCCGGCGCAGACGATGACGATGTCGAAGGCACCGAGCACTTCCTCGGCTGGAGCGTCCCGGACCGAGCCGTCGCGGCGCGACTTGCTGGGTGTGTCACCAGCGCGCGATCTTGCGCCACCAGTACGCGAGCCGTCGCGGTTCGCCCACGCGTCGGAGACCTTCTGCGTCCACTCGCCGATCGTCGATTCGGCCTGTCTGAACCAGTCCTGCCCACCGAAGCGATCGCGCAGCTCGTCGCCGATGCCGATGACGGGTTCGCGGCCTTCCTCCCCGCGGTAGGTGCGCGGCCGGTCGCGGACCTGTTCGTCGCGGCTGTCATGAGCGTCGGCATTCTCCGCGCCGCGGCCGTCAGGGCCGGCCGCGCCATCGTGTTCATCCCGCTCGTCGGCAGTGCCTTCACCCCGGGCGCTATCGCCGGATTCCGAGGCTGCAGCCGCATCCCCCGCCGGCAAGTCTTCTGCCGGGACCGGGCGCCCACGCAGTCGGACTTCGTTGCTCATGGCATCGACGCCGGTGACCTCGGCGCCGAAGCGGAATGTCCCTCCGGCGCCGCGCACATCGGAGGCGAGCGCGGCGGTGAGCGCCGAGAAGTCAGCAACGGCCGCATGGGGTGAGAAGAGTCCGAGGACTCCCCTGACCGCCGGTTCGACGGCTCCGATCTCGTGGCGTTCGAGCAGTCGCGCTCCGGGGACCTCATTGTCCTTGGCACGGGCGAAGATCTCTTCGAGTCGTTCGGCTTCGTCGGTGTTCTGGGCGATGAGCAGCTGCCCGCATTCCCGGTAGGGCACGCCGGCTTCGGCCATATAGGGAATGAGCAGCTCGAGGCCCCGTCGGGTGAGCTTCGCCTCCGTCGAGCCGGGTGTCTGATCGAGTCCGGAGTCGACGATTCCGGAGGTGTGACCGCTCTGATGTGCGGCGACGGTATCGGCCTTGTCGAAAACGGTGACCTCGGCGGCGGGGAACCTCATGGTGACTTCGCGGGCGGCGGCGACACCGAGGATGCCGGCACCGACGACGGCCACTCGTGAAATACTCATACAGCAATCTTGGCACCGTTCGGGGTGAAGGAGAAGGATGACGACCGTCTTGGAGTGGCCGGGCAAGGCCGCCGCCTTCGCCCTCGGCCACCGCCTCATCGCGGATGCCGACACCGGGCCCGGGCCCGGTGAACGGGGACCCGAGCACCACCTCGGTGACTGTGATACGGAACGCGAGCCCCGCCTCGGCGAGGGTGACGAGGGACCCGAGCACCACCTCGGCGAGGGCGCCCGCCGTCCTCACCTGCGCAAGGATGACGGATCGAGCGTCGCTCCCGATCCGCGGGAGAATCTGCTCATCGTCGGGGACAATCTGCCGGCTCTGCAGGCGCTGCTGGCCACGCATCGCGGGCGGGTCAAGGTCGTCTACATCGATCCGCCGTACAACACGGGCAACGCGCACACCTACAAGGATCACGGGCACGATCACGCCAGTTGGCTGTCCTTCATGACTCCGCGGCTGCTGCTCGCGCGCGAGCTCATGCGCGACGATGGGGTGCTGTTCCTCCATCTCGACGACAAGGAGAGCGCGTGGGCGCAGCTGCTCGGGCACGAGATCTTCGGTGAGGACAATTCGCTGGGCACGCTCATCCATCAGCGGGCCAAGGGCGGGGGCAATGCGCGGTCGTTCGTGCGCGGGCACGACTATGTGCATGTCTGGGCCCGCGAGGCAAGCCGGGTCGGGCCGTTCCTCACGGAGAAGAAGTCGCCGGCGAAGCTCGAGGTCATCGACGGCAGGCGGATGCTCGTGGAAACCGATGTGCTGCGCGCCGGTTTCGGCCGGTATGCGCGCGGGTCGGAGCGGCGGCTGATGTATGAGGACATCGTCGCCGTCAAAGGCGAGAGGAAACTCGCCGAGGTGGACGCGAAGCTGGCATCGGGCGAGTACATCCTCCGGCCGTGGGGAACCGACGGCAAGCACGCGGTGGTGCGGGTGACGCCGGCGGAGAAGGCGAGTTCGAAGATGTACTCGATCATCAAGGCGCTCGGCGGGCAGAACGATCTGGAGCCGCTGGGTCTGGCGGGGGTGTTCAGCTATCCGAAGCCGGTCGAGCTGGTCAAGGCGCTCGTGGCCTCGCAGACGTTCTTCGACCCCGATGCCATCGTCCTCGACTTCTTCGCCGGATCCGGGACCACGGCGCAGGCCGTGATGGAGGCCAATTCGCGCGACGCAGGTACGCGATCATTCGTGCTCGTGCAGACCCCGGAGCCGCTGCGGTCGAAGACTGCGAAGGCCGTGGTGACGGCAGTTGGTGACGAAACAGGCCGGACCGGCGACGCCGAGTTCCCGACGATCAGCGAACTCACCGCCGAACGCATCCGCCGTGCCGCCGCAGCCCACTCCCCGGGGCTGGACTTCACCCAACTCGAGGTCGACGACGGCAAGTAGTGGGCCGCCCTACCCACCAGCCGGACACCTGAACACGACTCAGGCCAGCAGGAGCACCGTTCGCACCGCGAGTTCCGGACGATGCGTGACGGTTTTCGGGCGCTGCCTCCGCACGAATCGTCCGAAACTCGGCACAGATACAGGCACAGGCAGGGTTCGCGCGCCCAGATACCCAGATACTAGACCCCTGCACGACATCGGTTCTGAGACTCTGCGAGCGACCAAGCGGACTTCGCAGACAGCATTCGGGTCGGAGTCGTAGGCTCGAGGTGAGCCAGCCGCTCACCGACAACCACTGCCTCTGATGAGAAGGAGCAACAATGTCAGTCGTCGCCATCAACGCGCTCTCCGTTCCCGAACCAGCTCGCGCGGAACTGGAAAAGCGCTTCGCGCAGCGCAAGCATTCGGTCGATGGGGCTCCCGGCTTCGAGGGCTTCCAACTGCTGCGCCCGGTCGCCGGCGGGGATCAGTACTTCGTCTACACCCAGTGGGCGACGAAAGAGGACTTCGAAAACTGGAAGCAGGCCCGCTCGTCCTCGCACGAATCGACCGGCAAAGCCCCTGTCTCCGAGCAGGCGAACCTCCTCGAGTTCGAGGTCGTCGACCTCGGCGACTGAAGCCCGCACCAGCGCCCGGAGCGGACGGGCCCGACTCCGGGGCCGCCTCGGCGAGGGACCCTTGAAACCTCAAGCGCCTCTTCGACGCGGTAATACCGATTGCCCGAGGACGTCGGCCTAAGCGTCGGCGTCCTTGTCCAATTCGCTGAACGCTTCGACCTTCTTCGGGCTGCCGGCCACGAGGATCTCGTCGTCGGCGTAGAGGGTGACATCCCGGTCGGCAATGTCCCAATGGCCGCCGCCGCGACGTTTGAACGCGACGATCGTGACGTCATACGCCGAGCGCAGCCCCACCGAAGCCAAAGGCACGTCGGTCGTGCGCACCGGCGGGGTGGTGCGCGCCAGGACGAAATCCTCGTCGATGGGCAGGAAGTCCGAGATATGCCCGCTGATCAGGTGGGCCAGCCGGCGACCCATATCGTTCTCGGGGCTGATGACGTTGCCGATGCCCAGCTGGTGGAGGATCTCCGCATGCGTTTCGCTGATCGCCTTCGCCCAGATGTGCCGATTGCCGAGCTTGAGGATCCGCGACGCCACGAGGATGCTCGCCTCAAGGTCGCTGCCGATGGCGATGACGACGCGGAAGACCTCGTCGATGCCCAGCTGTCGCAGCACCACCTCGTCGGTGGCATCGGCGCGGGAGGCATGGGCGAGAACGTCGGCGAACTCGGCCACGACCGATTCGTCGCGGTCGACGCCGATGACCTCGACTCCATGCTCGGCGAGTTCTCGTGCCAGTGACCCGCCGAAGCGGCCGAGCCCGATCACGGCCACCGCACCGTCCCTCGCCAGCGGCGAAGGGTCGCCGGTGAAGAACGACGCGGACCGCGCCATCCAGTTCTTCTTCTCGTTCATGGTCTCTTCCTCTCTCGCGCGGCGGCCTCAGCCGATCAGCGGGCGTTCCTTCGGCAGTTCGTAGCGGATGGGGCGCTCACGCAGCGCCAGCCCGGAGGCGACGGTCACCGGGCCGAGCCGGCCGAGCACCATGGTCAGGATGAGCACGATCTGGCTGGGACCCGACAGGCCCGCGGTGATCCCGGTCGACAGTCCGACGGCGCCGAAGCCGGAGATGACTTCGAAGAGGACCCGGCTGAGTCCGAACCTCGGGTCGACGAGCAGGATGACCATCGTCGCTGCGAGCACCCAGCCGAGCGCCAGGACGATGACCGTCGTCGCCTGTCGGTGTACGTCACGGGAGATGCGGCGACCGAAGAGGGTGACGGCGCGGCCGCCGCGGATCTCCGTCCACGTCGTGGCCGCGAGCACCGCCATCGTCGTGATCTTGACCCCGCCCGCGGTGCCGGCCGGTCCGCCGCCGATGAACATGAGGATGTCCGTGCCGAACCACGACACCGTGTGCATCTGGCTGATGTCGATGGAATTGAACCCGGCGGTGCGCGTGATCGTCGATTGGAAGGCCGCGGCCTGGATCTTCCCCCAGGAATCGAGGTGGCCCATCGTCGCTGAGTTGTTCCATTCGATCGCGGCGATGAAGACGGTTCCGCCGATGAGCAGAACCGGGGTGAGCACGACCATGATGCGCGTGGTCAGACCCCACTTCAGCGGGGTTCGGTACCGCCGGACGAGTTCGATGAGGACGGGATAGCCGAGCCCGCCGAGGATGACCGCCAGCCCGATCGGACCGCAGATGAACGGGTCGGCCACATAGTCGACGAGGTTGTCCTGACGCAGCCCGAATCCGGCGTTGTTGAACGCGGAGATCGCATGGAAGATCGCGTCCCAAAGTGCCGCCGTGACGGGTTCGTCGTAGTGGAAGAAGAACCGGCAGAACAGCACCGAGGCGACCACGAGCTCCGTCCCGACGGTCAGTGCCGTGATGCGCAGGACGAGCGGCTTGACGCCGCCGATCGCGTCGCTCTTCGTCTCCGAGGCCACGGACTGGCGCAGCCGCAGGCCGGCTTTTCCGGCCAGCAGCAGGGCGAGCAGTGCGGTGAGCAGGAGCACCCCGAGGCCGCCGGCCTGGACGAGGCAGACGATGACGATCTGACCGAAGAGCGTGAAATCCTGACCGGTGTCGAGGACGACGAGTCCGGTGACGCTGAGCGCCGAGGTGGCTGTGAAGAGCGCCTTGAGCAGTGAGATGCCGCCGTCGGCGACGGTGGCCGCCGGGGTCATGAGCAGAGTGGTTCCGGTGACCAGTGCTGCCGTGTAGCCCGCGATGACGCGGACGATCGCCGCGCGATGTGAGCTGTGCACCTGACGAAATGTAGCACCATCGCAACGGTTCAGCGTCCCGGGCAGACAACTCACCGGTAACGGTCAGAATCCTGCTACTCTGCCTTATCGGAGCTGCCGTGATTCGGCTCACGCCGGCGGCACGGCCCAGTATCTGTTCGTCCGTCCACACAGAAGTCTCGAGGTACCCATGAGTCAATCGCAGGCAGCACCAACGGATCGAGGCCACGGCTTCGTCAAAGCCCTCGGCTCGCTCGATGCGCTCTTCATCGGATTCGGCGCGATGATCGGTTTCGGCTGGGTCGTGCTCACCGGCGAATGGCTGTCCGGCGCCGGCACCTTGGGCGCCATCCTCGCCTTCGTCGTCGGCGGCATCATCATGTGTTTCGTCGGCACCGTGTACTCCGAACTCGTGGCCGCCATGCCGCACGCCGGCGGTGAGCACAACTACCTGATCCGGGCGTTGGGACCGCAGGTGTCCCTCTTCGGTTCATGGGCGATCACCGGCGGCTACATCAGCGTCGTCATGTTCGAAGCCGTCGCCGTACCGAAGACCGCCCTCTACCTCTTCCCGAACCTCGAGTTCGTCAAACTGTGGACGATCGCCGACTTCGATGTGTACCTGACCTGGGCGCTCGTCGGCACTGTCACTGCGATCATCATCTCCTGGATCAACATCCGCGGCGTGAAGATCGCCTCCCTCGCCCAGACCTTCGTCGTCTCCTTCCTCATCATCGTCGCCCTCATGCTCCTGGCCGGTGGCTTCACCGGCGGCGAGGCCGCGAACACCCAACCGCTGTTCACCGGCGGCGGATCCGGCTTCATCGCCGTCGTCGCGGTCGTGCCGTTCCTCTTCGTCGGCTTCGATGTCATCCCGCAGTCGGCGGAGGAGATCAACCTGCCGCCGGCGAAGATCGGCAAGCTCGTCGTCGTCTCGGTGCTCATGGCGATCACCTTCTACGTCATCGTCATCGGGATGACGTCTCTGGCGATGCCCGCCTCCGACCTGGCCACACATGACCTCGTCACTGCGGATGCGCTGGCGGCCATGTTCAATTCCGCCGTCTGGGGCAAGATCGTCATCGCCGGTGGCCTGGCAGGCATCATCACCTCGTGGAACGCGTTCCTCATGGGCTCGTCTCGCCTGATGTGGGCGATGGCCGTGGCCGGCATGATCCCGGCCTGGTTCGGCAAGCTCCACCCGCGCTACCGCACTCCGGTCAACGCGATCCTCTTCATCGGGGCATTGTCAGCCCTCGCGCCGTTCCTCGGCTCGGCGGCGCTGGGCTGGATCGTCGATGCGGGGTCGCCTGCGATCGTCATCGCCTACTTCCTCGTCAGCGTCGCCTTCCTGGTCCTGCGCAAGCGCGAACCGGCGATGGACCGACCGCTGCGCATCGGAGGCAAGGGCAACTCCGGTTTCGCCATCGGTGTCATCGCGGCCGTGCTCACGCTCGTCCTCTTCGTTCTCTACCTGCCGATCACCCCGGTCTCCGCGCAGCTCGCCTGGCAGTCGTGGGCGATGTTCGGCCTGTGGCTGCTCATCGGAATCGTCTTCATGTTCCGCCTGCCGCGCGGAGTCAAGGCCGGCCCGAACGCCGAGAACGAACTGCTCGCCAAGGTCAAGGCGCTGCGCGGGAAGTGATCGCGGGCGTCCGGCTGGCCCAGGCGCATCCGTCACCGCCAGTCGCACTTCGCACGATTGCGAGCACCCCTCACCGTCAGCAACAGATCACCCCTTTGCATCGGGGCGAGCCGTCACTGACGGTGAGGGGTGCTCTGCTGACTGCAGGAACAGCCGCTGCGGGTGAGGGATGCGAACGCGGCCGCCGGCTCGAAGCAACGGCGACCGCGCTCGGTCTCGGGAGCGGGAGTCGACTCAGACGGCGGCGTCGAGGCCGCGCATCTTCAGACGCTCACGCTGGTTGGGGTTGACGCTCGGGCGGAACGGCATCTCGACCACCTCGGCGCGAACCGGGACTCCGGGAGCATCGGCGAACGGCTCCGGCAGATGCACCCAGTACTCGGTGCCGAGCTCGGTTGCCGACACCGGAACGTGCGCCATGGCGATATTTGCTTCGAGTTCCGGCGAACACCACGGCGAGGTCACATACCCGACGGCCTCGCCATCAGCCGCGGCGGAGACGAGCCAGAAGTCCGGCGCGTAGTCCGTGATCGGTTTGCCGCCGATCAGCAGACCCACCAGCTGTGTGCGATACGGCGGGGTACCGGCCTCGATGAGATCGCGCACCTCCTCGAGGCGGGCCTTGCCGATATAGTCGGCCTCCTTCTTCCGCGGCACCTGATAGGACAGGTTGACCTGGAATGGGAGTGTCTCGAAGTCCATGTCCTGTCCCCACGAGAGGATGCCCGCGGCGATCCTGCGGTGGTGGCTGGGGGCGACGACCTTGAGGTTGTACGGCGCGCCGGCGTCGAGGACGGCGTTCCACATATCCTCGGCGTACTTCGTCGCATCCTTCAGGTAGATCTCGTAGCCCTTCTCCCCGGTGAATCCGGTCTGGGAGATGATGACATCGCGGCCGCCGACCTGGGCTTCCATGAGTCCGTAGCTCGGCAGCGTGCGACCCTCCTCCCCGACGAGGTCGGCGATGACGTCGACGGATTTCGGGCCCTGGACCTGCACGGGTGCGACGTCGATCTCAGCGATCGTGACGTCGAACCGGCCGCCGACGTTGACCCCCTGCAGCCAGAGCATGAGGTCGGTGTCGGAGAGGCTGAACCAGAACTCGTCGATGCCGACGCGCAGCAGGATCGGATCGTTGAGGATGCCGCCGGCTTCGTTGCACAGGATGACGTAGCGGGCACGCATCACCGGGATCTTCGTCGCGTCACGGGTGATGACGAAGTTGACGAACGCCTCGGCGTCGGGACCCTTGACCTGGATCTGCCGTTCGACGGCGACGTTCCACAGGGTCACATCGTTGACGAGGGACTGATACTCGGCCATCATCCCGCCCTCATCGCGGGTGATGTAGCCACGCGGGTGGTACATCCGGTTGTAGATCGACGCCCGCCAGCAACCCTGCTGCATGGACAGTTCCCAGTACGGGGACTTGCGGACACGGGTGTCGATGAGCATTTCGACCGGGGTCGGGCCGGACTGACGTAGGTTGATCGGGACTTGCCTGTCACTTTGGTCCACTGTGGGGACGTTGTTGTCCATGATGTTCCCCCTGCTCGCACAGTTTTATATTATGGAACTCAATTCCCATATCATGGGTACAATGAGTGTAGGATCGAAGGCACCGGGACGCAAGGGACTCGCGCTTGCGAGTTTCATGAATCGACCTCCGAGAAGGAGACGAGGATGTCACAGTCAACCCTGCGCACGCTGTTGAGCACCGCCCGCTATGAAGTTCTGCCCACGGCCGGCATCGTCGAACGCATCGAGGAGTACGTCGCACCCGGGCGCGAAATCACCGTGACCGCGTCGACGGGACTGACGCTTGAGGCGACGCTGGCCACGGCCGAACAGCTCCAGGCTTTGGGATTCCGCGCCGTGCCCCACTTGGCCGCACGGATGATCCACGGCAGACCCGAGCTCACGGAGATCGTCGATCGCCTCGCCGAGGCGGCTGTGGACCGGATCTTCGTCCCCGCGGGGGACGCCACTCCCCCGGCCGGCGGGTACGTCGGAGCCCACGACCTCCTCGTCGATCTCTCTTCCATGGCCGCCCCGTTCCGCCATATCGGCGTCAGCGCCTATCCGGAATCGCACCCGATCATCCCCGATGATGTGACCGTCCAGGCGATGTGGGACAAACGCGACTACGCCACGCACCTGGTGTCGAATCTGTGCTTCGATCCGGCTCTCGTCGCCGCGTGGGTGGCCCGGGTGCGCTCGCGCAGCATCGAGCTGCCGCTGGTCCTCGGCATCGCCGGGAAGGTAGAGCTGGCGAAGCTCGCCCGCGTCGCGACGAAGATCGGGGTGGGCGAGTCCACGCGATTCCTGCGCAAGAACACGGCGACGTTCACGCGGATGGCCAAGCCCGGCGGCTACAACCCGCGGAAGTTCCTCGACAAGATCGGCCCGGTGCTCGACGACCCGGACATGGGCGTGGCCGGCCTGCACATCTATACGTTCAATCAGATCAAGGACACCGAGGTCTGGCGCCGCAAGCAGCTCGCGGCCCTCGGCGGCGCCGAAGAGGTCTCGACGGCGTGGTGAGCAGCCACCGCAGACAGATAATAGGTCGCAATCGGACACGGCCACACGAATCCAGGTCACCATCGGATACTTTCAGCGCCGAAAAGTATCCGAAAGTGACCTATTTTCGCTCTATCTACCTGTGGGTGACCTTGCGCTTGAGGGTGCGCGAGAGCAGTCCCGCCTCGTCGACGAGCATTGCGCCGAGGCGGTCGTGGTGGTCGGCGATGCGCATCGTCGGTCCGGAGATGCCCACGGCGGCGACGACGTCTCCGTCGATGCCGAACACCGGTGCCGCCAGAGCGTCGAGGCCGATCTCGAATTCTTCGTGGACGATGGCGAATCCGCGTTCGCGCACCGTGTCGAGATCGTCGGTGAGCTCCTTGCGTGAGCCCAGGGTCTTCTCGGTGCGCCGTTCGAGCCGACCTGTCGGCAGCGGGATGACGTCGTAGGCGAACATGACCTTGCCCAGAGCCGAGCAGTGCGGCGGCACCTCGACGTCGGCCCAGTTCGTGGCCCCGAGGACGAAGGTCGAGTCGACCTGTGCGACCTGGACGACTCCCTTGGGGCCCGGCATGGCGAGGTTGACGGTCTCCCCGGTCTCTTCGCTGAGGCGCTGCAGGGTCGGATCGGCCGCGGAGACCAGGTTCTCCACCCGGTCAAAGCGGGAGGCATAGGTCGCGAACAGCGATCCGCCGCGATAGAGGCCCTCACCGTCGCGTTCGACGAGACCGTTGCGCTCGAGTGCGGAGAGCAGGCGTGAGACCGTCGACCGAGCCAATTCGGTCTCGTCGACCACCTCGGTGTAGGAGATCGGTTCGTCGGATCTGACGACCAACGACAGGATCTCTGCCGCCCGGTCGATCGACTGGGTCCCATTGCTCATCGTGCTCAGCTCCGTCGGGGAAAGGGGGTCGGCGGAATCGAGGCCCACCGACCGCACTCACCCTACCCCACGCCCTGAGACTCTGGCCGGGTTGCGCGTCGTGAGTTACAGTTTCGAAATGAGCAACAGCGAAGCGGGCTCGGGAGGCGTCCAATCCGTGGATCGGGCCGTGACGATCCTCGAGATCATCGCCCGCACCGGGCTCGCCGGGATCACCGAGATCGCCGGTGAGCTCGGGGTGCACAAATCGACGGCGTCGCGCATCGTCTCCACCCTGGAGGCCCGCGGACTCGTCGAAAAGGATCACCACCGCGGCCGATACCGCTTGGGCCTGTCCATCCTCCGTCTGGCCGGGGCGACGACCGCGCGCCTCGACATCGCTCAGGAGGCCCGCCCGATCACCAAGATGCTCGCCGAGGCGACCGGTGAGACGATCAATGTCGCCGTCCTCTCCGACGGCGCAGCCCTCTACCTCGACCAGGCCTCGTCGACGTCGTCGGTGCAGAGCCACAACTGGGTCGGTCAGCGCATTCCGCTGCACGCAACCTCCAACGGCAAGGTCCTGCTCTCGGGCCTGAGCGAGGACGGCATCCGCGAGACCCTGGGGGCGAAGCTGACCCGCTACACCCCGCACACGGTGACCTCGGTTCCCCAGCTGCTCACCCAGATCGCCGAGGTGGCCGCCACCGGATCCTCGCTCGTCATCGATGAGCTCGAGGTCGGGCTGACCGCGGTATCCGCTCCCGTGCGCAACGCCCACGGGGACGTCATCGCCTCGATCTCGGCATCGGGACCGAGCTTCCGCTTCACCACGGACAAGGTCGCCTCGGCCAGAGACCTGCTCGCTCAGGCCGCCGCCGACATCTCCGCCCGCCTCGGGTGGCGCGAACACTGATTCACAACGCTGAACCACGCGAGCTCGGCACGGACGCGCTGACGGCAGCCTCGCCGGTCACCCCTGAAGCCGCTCTCAACACGCTCGCTCGACCCGACGAAGACGGCACAGACAACCTCTTGACACTCCCGCCTCGGCGGAGGACGATCATCGTACGCAGTTCCACATAGCGCGCATCGTTGCATAATTCGCAACTATGCCGGTGAAGGCGACGAAGCCTTCAGAGAGGAGCCTGCTCATGGCTTCCGTCCCCGCCCAGGCCAGCGTCGTCGTTGTCGGAGCCGGCATCGTCGGCAACAGTCTCGTCCATCATCTCGCCGAACTCGGGTGGACCGATATCGTCCAGGTCGATAAGGGCCCGCTGCCGAACCCGGGCGGCTCGACCGGACACGCCTCGAACTTCATCTTCCCCGTCGATCACTCGCGTGAGATCACCGACCTCACCCTCGACAGCATGCGCCAGTACAAAGAGCTCGGCGTCTTCACCGAGTCCGGCGGCTTCGAGGTCGCCCGCACCGAGGAGCGCATGGAAGAGCTGCGGCGGCGCATGGCCTCGGCACGGGCCTGGGGCATCGAATCCTCCCTCGTCACCCCCGCCGAGGTCGCCGAGAAGGTGCCGTTCCTCGATCCCGATGTCATCCTCGGCGCGTTCTGGACTCCGACCGTCGGCGTCGTCGATTCGGTGCGGGCGGGCACGATGATGCGCGAATCCGCCGAATCGACAGGTGCGCTCACGGTCTCGCCCAACACCGAGGTGACCGGCATCGATGTCGAAGACGGGCAGATCACGGCCGTGCACACGACGAAGGGTGAGATCGCAACGCACCGCATCCTCGTCGCCTGCGGTGTGTGGTCTCCGCGCATCGCGGCCATGGCCGGTGCCGCGATCCCGCTGACTCCGGCCGTCCACCAGATGATCAGCGTCGGACCCGTCCCGCAGCTGGCCGAACGTCCCGGTGAGATCTCGTTTCCGATCGTGCGGGACATGGATACCTTCTGCTACGAGCGCCAACACGGCTCCGACATGGAGATCGGCTCCTACGCCCACCGGCCGATCCTCCACGACCCGGATGAGATCCCCTCGATCGAGGCGGCGAAGCTCTCCCCCACGGAGATGCCGTTCACGGACGAGGATTTCGATCCGCAGCTCGAACAGGCCGTCGAACTCATGCCCGAAGTGCTGTCGAATCCGGACGTCGAAATCCGCTATGCCATCAACGGTCTGCTCTCGCTGACCCCGGACGGGGCACCCATCCTCGGCGAATCACCCCAGGTCAAAGGCCTGTGGTCGGCGGCGGCCGTGTGGGTGAAGGAAGGGTCGGGCGTCGGTCGGGCCGTAGCCGAATGGATGACGAACGGCCTGCCCGAGATCGACGTGCAAGGTGCCGACATCGCACGCTTCCACTCTCACCAGCGCACCCGCGCCCACGTGACGGCGCGCACCTCGGAGGCCTTCAACAAGACCTATGGGATCGTCCATCCCGGCGAGCAGTGGAGTTCCGATCGCGACGTCCGCCGTTCACCGATGTGGCAGCGCGAGGTCGAGCTCGGGGCGGTGTTCTTCGAAGCCGGCGGGTGGGAGCGACCGCAGTGGTTCGAGTCGAATGCCGGACTGCTCGACGAGTTCGGCGACGCGGTGATGGATCGCAGCGCCGAATGGGATTCCCGTTGGTGGTCGCCGATCATCAATGCCGAGCACCTGGCGATGCGCAGGCGCGCCGGACTCGTCGACCTCTCGAGCTTCGTCATCTTCGACGTGTTCGGCCCCGCCGCCCTCGACGCGGTCCAGCACATCGCCCTGGCGCAGATGGATGTGGCCGTCGGTCGGGTCGTCTACACCCCGATCCTCGATGAGAACGGCGGGTTCCGTTCCGACCTGACCATCATGCGACTGGCACACGACCGCTTCCGCGTCGTCACGGGCGCCGCCCACGGAATGGTCGATCTCAAATGGTTCGCCGATCGCCTGCCCGATACGGGCGCGCAGATCGCCGATCTCACGAGTTCGTGGACGACGATCGGGCTGTGGGGACCGCGAGCCCGCGACATCCTCGGCGAGCTCACCAGCGCCGATGTCTCCCATGAGGGGTTCGGGTTCGGCACCGCCCGGGTCATCGAGATCGGTTCGCTCGAGGTGCTCGCCTCCCGCATCTCCTATGTCGGCGACCTCGGCTGGGAGCTCTACGTGCCGATGGAATCGGGGCTGACGCTCTGGGATGCGCTCATGGACGTCGGCCGAGGTCACGGACTCCTCCCCGTCGGTCTCGGCGTCTACGGCACCACCGGTCGGATCGAAAAGGGCTACCGCGCGTTCGGGGCCGAGCTCGATTCCGAACGCAGCGTCGTCGAGGTCGGGATGAGCAGACCGAAGGTGAAGTCCCAGGATTTCGTCGGCAGGGCCGCACACCTGCGCCACCGCGAGGAGGAGCCGAAGACGGTCCTGTGCTCACTCACCGTCGATGACCACACGAGCGCCAGCGGTCAGATGCGGTACATGCTCGGCGGGGAACCCATCGTCTCTGCCGACGGCGATCCGCTGATCGACGGGCACGGCCGGACCTCCTATGTCACCTCGGCGGGGTCGGCTCCCAGCCTGGGCAGACACGTGCTCATGGCGTTCCTCCCACCCGCCGAGGCGGTGCTGGGCAACCGTCTGCAGGTCGTGTACATGGAGGAGTTCTATCCCGTCACGGTGGCATCGGTCGATTCGACGCCGCTGTTCGACCCCGACAACGAGTGCATCAGGAGATGAGATGAACATCCTCGTGTGCATCAAACGCGTCCCCGATATCGCCGGCTCCGTCACCGTCGATGCCACCGGCACCGGGATCGACGACTCCGGGCTCGGCCACACCATGTCCTCGCATGAGGAATGCGCCGTCGAGCTCGCGATCCAGACCGCGGCCGCCACCGGTGGGACGGTCACGGTGCTCACGGTCGGTCCCGCCGAGGCGGTCGAACAGCTGCGAGCGGCCGTGGCCGTGGGTGCGAACGACGGCATCCTCGTCGAGGCGGCCGACCCGTCCGTGTTCGCACCCGAGGACATCGCGCAGATCATCGGCGATGTCATCCGCGATCGCGCCGAGGCGGGACAGACCTTCGATCTCGTCCTCACCGGCGACGATGCCGCCGACACCGGCGATTTCCAGGTCGGGATCCGCCTGGCCTACGACCTCGAGTACCCGGTGCTGACGAACATCCAGACGATCAGTGTCGGTGGGACGGATGAGGGCGGCGGGCCCGGCGGCGACCCCGGCTCCGGTCGCATCGAGGCGCGCGGGATCGGGCCGGCGGGAACGGAGATCTTCTCACTCGGTCTGCCCGCGGTCGTGGCCGTCCATGAGGGCGGGGTCGACCCGCGCTACCCCTCGATCACCGGGCGGATGAAGGCGAAGAAGGCGCAGGTCGTCGAATACGACGCCCCCGAACCCGGGACGGGCAGCCTCCGCGTCCGACTCGAACTGCCCGAGGTGAAGGCGAGTTCGGTGACCATCCTCGGCGAGGGGCCTGACGCGGCTCCCGCCCTGGTCGATGTGCTCGAAGAGATCGGAGTGATCCGGCCATGACCATGGTTTTCGTCGAAACGGACCCGGCAGGCGAGGTCACACTCACCTCCGCCGAAGCCCTCACCTTCGCCCGCAAAACCCCCCAATTACTACCTGACGGCGGCGCAGCAACCTCGCGCGAGGTATCTGGGCCCCCGTCAGGTAGCACGGAAGGGGTGGTGATCGGCCCGCTCAGCGGTGCCGCCATCGCGGCGCTCGGGCGACTCGGGGTCAGCGTCATCCACCATCTCGACCACCCGGATCTCGCCGAGTACTCCGCGGCGGCCTGGGCGCAGGCGATCGTCGACGTCGCCCCGGAGTCCGGCACACTGTTGGCCTCGGGCACCCCGCGCGGCATGGAGCTCATGGCCCACGCCGCTGTCCGCACCGGCGCCCGCATGGCTGCCAATGTCATGGCCGCCGACGAGGATGGTCTGCTGCGTCAGGTCCACGGCGGCACCGCCTTCGAACGCCTCCGCCTCGACGGGGATCTGCAGGTGCTCACGATCGCCGGCCACGCCTGCACTCCCGAAGAGACGACCCCGGTGACCCCGGAGGTCTACGACTACGACCTCACCGTCGCCGAGGCGGACCTGGCCACCCGTGCCCAGAGCACCGAGGTCGAGGCCGCCGATGATGCGGCCGGACTGACCTCGGCCAGGGCCGTGGTCGGGGCCGGTCGCGGAGTCGGGTCGGAGAACGGATTCGCAGAAGTCCTCGAACTCGTCGACCACCTCGGCGGGGCCTTGGGCGTCTCCCGCGTGGTCACGGGTCTGGGCTGGCGCCCGCACGCCGAACAGGTCGGTCAGACCGGCAGTCGCATCTCCCCTGACGTCTACATCGCCTGCGGGATCTCCGGAGCGATCCAGCACATGGCCGGGATCGAAGGCGCGAAGACACTCGTGGCCATCAACACCGACGAGGAAGCGACGATGGTCCAGCGGGCCGACTACGCGATCATCGGCGACCTCCACGAGGTGGTCGGAGCCGTCAACGAGGAGATCGTCCGCCGTCGCGGCTGAGCGCAGTTGGGCCCGGGCTCCGCCAAGGCCACTTCGGAGAGTAACAAAGCACTGAGAATTTCCGTTGGCGCGGGCCACCTGATTAACTATGGAACGATCGTTCAGACCTCGTTCCCAATCAGCTCCCGGAGGCAGTCATGGCCACTTTCGAACTCTCACCCGAAGTGCGCTGGTCGGATCAGGACCTGCTCGGCCACGTCAACAACGCACGGATGATTACCCTCATCGAGGAATGCCGCGTGCGCTGGATGCACGAGATCCGGGCCGGACACATCACCGGAGGCGGACTGCTCGTGGCCCGCCAGACCATCGACTACCTCGTGCCCGTCATGTACGGCCCCGAACTGAAGATGACCGTGACGGTGAAGAAGCTCGGCAACTCCTCATTCACCATCAACACCCGAGGTGACCAGGACGGACAGCAGGTCTTCGACCACGACTGCGTGCTCGTCCACATCGATCGGGACTCGCAGAAGCCCACCCCGCTGACGCCCGAGCTGCGCGCAGTCTTCGAACCCTACCTGCAGGGCTGAGGCCCGACCATTGGCGTAGGTGGGAGAAATAGTCACGAGAATCGGCTCCGGGCGTGACCATTCAGCTCACCCAGTATGAGCCTATCGCCCGCCCGACAGCAGCGAGCACCTCCCGGGGGGACGCGCGATCATGGCCGATTCGTTCAAGCCGACTCCCTGCACGTCCACATAGTCTGAAGTCATGAAACTCGACGCGATCTCGATCATCACCTCAGACATGCCCGCCGCCATCACCTTCTACTCCGCGCTCGGCCTCGAGCTCGCCGACGGCGGCCCGGACGCCCCACACACCGAGTTCTCCTCCGGATCCCTGCGGATCCTCCTCGACACCGAGGCGGTCGTCCTCGGCATCGATCCCGAATGGACCCGGCCGACGGGCGGACACACGATGTCCTTGGCCTTCGACTGCTCCACCGCCGAGGCGGTCGATGCGACATTCGCCCGGCTCACCGGCCGTGGCGCTGAGAACTCCGCCCCCGTGGCCGGAGTCGTCCACGAACCCTGGGACGCATTCTGGGGGCAGCGCTACGCCGTGGTCTCCGATCCCGACGGCAACAAGGTCGACCTCTTCGCCGCCCTCAACTCCTAATTGCTACCTGACGGGGGCCCAGCAACCTCGCGCGAGGTTGCTGGGCCCCCGTCAGGTAGTAAATGGGCGGGCGGACTGGTGGGACGAACGCCTAGAGCGCACCCTCATCCGATGAGCGAGCGCTCGTCCCTTCGCAGGTGAGCAGCATCGGCGTACCCGACTTCGGCCGCGGCCGCTGTCCGCGACCGGCCCGCATCAATGAGGTCTCGTGCGGCCTGCCAGCGCAGGATCTTCGCCAGATGCTTGGGCCCGTAGCCGAACCATTCCGCGCTCAGCCGGCGCAGCTGCCGCGGTGAATACGCGAACTGTGCGGCCGCCTCGGTGACGGTCTGGGCCGGCGAATTCGAGCGCACATCCAAGGCCCGGGCCAAGGCCATCGGACGCGGATCCAGCATGGCTCGGTCCGTCAGACCGCCGGCCGTATCAAGCAGCACCCGGGCAACTCCCATCACCGCAGCGGGCCCGCCCTCACCGACTTTCCCGCCACTGGCATGGCTGCCGCCGATGACAGCGTCGAGGGGCGTCACCCGATCGGCAAGCTCCCCCGCCGAGGTGGTCAACAGCTGCGCAAGCACGCCGGAGTCGAATCGCAGGCCCACCGTCGGTGCAGCCGAACCGTGGAACATCCGTGCCGTGGAATCGGCGCCGGCGATGAGTACCTGAGAATCGATGACGATGAGATCCATGCACCCGTCGGGAACGATGAGCGATGGAGCCGCGGCAGGTGCGACAGTCGGCCCGGAAGCCAGACCGGCGGCAGTGTTCCCACGATCAGGGTCTGCCGCCTCGGTGAGGGAATCGGCCTTGTCGGGAACGGAGACCCACAGGCTCGCCCGCAGACGTGGGATCCGGGTTTCGCGGTACACGGACTCGGCCTCCTGACGCTCTCGGCGGTAAACTCGTCTGTGTTCATCTGGTGCGAGCGGCGCGATCTGCCCCCAGAATAACGCGCGAATGGCCCGATAGAGGGTCGAACGCCCAAGCTCACGGGAAGGAATGATGGCTGCAGCATCCTCGGCGCCGGTATCGGCGCGCAGGCAGGCTCGCCATGTCACTGTCTTCCTCGATGTCGATGGCGTCCTCAATTCCTATCCTGTGCCAAAGCTGCGCGGCATGGCCGAGGGGCGGAAGAAGCTGCACGCGTGGCACTACGAACTCCATTACCGGCCGTCCGTCGTCGAATTCTTCGACCGCATCGTCGAGACCCACGAGGTCGATGTCGTCTGGCTGTCGACCTGGTCGCAGCGGTGCAAGTCCGAACTCGAACCGAAGTTCGGTCTGCGCAATTCCTTCGACGTCATCGAAATGCCCGATAAGACCCACAATCGCTTCGCTCACGATCCGCAGCAGTGGTGGAAAGCTCGTGCCATGGAGGACTGGCTGGCCACGCACGAACACGGGCGCGCGATCTGGATCGATGACGACCTGGCGTGGCCTGCCACCCGCAAGTACTTCCTCGAGAACTACTCGTCCAACCGCCTCAAACTCATCGCCCCGGACTTCTCCCACGGCCTGACGAAGGCCCATCTCAAGGAGATCCGGGAGTTCGCCTACCCGAGGACTGGCGTTCCGAAGACCGGCGACACCAAGCCCGGCGGCCCGAACGCCGGCGATTCGAAGACCAGCGAAGCCAAGACCGACGTTCCGACGACATCCGACCTGAAGGGGACTTCATGACGCGCATCGGCCTGCTCGATTCCGGACTCGGACTCCTCGGCACCGCCGACGCACTGTTCAACCTCGCTCCCGACGCAGATCTCGTCCTCGCGATGGACCCGGACTTCACCCCCTACGGCAGCCTGAGCACCGACACCCTCGAACAGCGGGCCCTGCAGTCGGCCGGGGTGCTCGCCGAATGGGAACCCGACGCCATCGTCATCGCCTGCAACACCGCCTCGGTGCAGGCCCTCGAAGCCGTCCGTGCCCGCTACGAACCGACCATCCCCGTCATCGGCACCGTCCCTGCGGTGAAGATGGCCGCCGGCACCGGGCAGGACTTCGCGATCTGGGCGACCCCAGCAACCACGGGCAGCGAGTATCAGCAGAACCTCATCGACTCCTTCGCCGCCGACCTGCACGTGGCCAAGGTCGCCTGCCCCGGCTTGGCCGAGGCCATCAACGCCGCCGATCTGAACAAGATCGACACCGCCATCGAGGATGCCTTCACCCAGATGGGACCGGGAATGGAGACCGTGGTGCTCGGCTGCACCCACTACGGACTCGTCGCCGACCGGATCATGGCCGCTCGCGCCGGAGCGCTGACCGTCTTCGACTCCCCCATGCCGGTGGCCAAACAGACGCTGCGTCGCATCGGCCTCGAACCCGCCGGAATCGGCGAGGAGCGTTCGGACACCGGACACGTGCTCGCGACCTTCGCCTCCGGCCGACGCGTCAGCCTCCCCCAGGCGCTGGAGGCCTACCCGGCCG
The DNA here is from genome assembly GCF_900169165.1 of Brevibacterium linens ATCC 9172. Classification (GTDB taxonomy): domain Bacteria; phylum Actinomycetota; class Actinomycetes; order Actinomycetales; family Brevibacteriaceae; genus Brevibacterium; species Brevibacterium linens. The sequence goes on along the minus strand of NZ_FXYY01000009.1, from coordinate 68,802 downwards.
GCAAACGACTGCTCGCCCGCGAGGCCTGAGCACCCCGCCTCCGCGTTCCCTCCGAGCCCGGTCTTTCCACGCCGCGCAGGCGTAAAATGGGGTGGACAGTCAATCGTCAAAGGAGGCGATTCGACATGTTGGCGCTCAGTATCCTCGCCGCAGTTGTCGCACTCGGAGCAATCACGCTGGGAAACAGCCTGAAGATCGTCAAGCAGTATGAGCGCGGGGTGGTCTTCCGCCTCGGCAGAGTCAATTCCGAGCCCCGTCCGCCCGGGATGACTGCGATCGTCCCCTTCGTCGACAAACTCGAGAAGGTCAACCTCCAGATCGTGACCATGCCGATCCCCGCGCAGGAGGGCATCACCCGCGACAACGTCACCGTCCGCGTCGACGCCGTCACCTATTTCAAGGTCGTCGACCCGTGCAAGGCAGTCATCGACGTCGAGGACTATCAGCTCGCCGTCGGTCAGGTCGCCCAGACCTCGCTGCGTTCGATCATCGGCCAGAGCGAACTCGACGATCTGCTCACCAACCGCGAACGCCTCAATCAGGGTCTGGCGAGCATGATCGACAGCCCCGCCGTCGACTGGGGCGTCCACATCGACCGCGTCGAGATCAAGGACGTTGCCCTGCCGGAGACGATGAAACGCTCGATGTCGCGCCAGGCCGAAGCCGAACGCGAACGTCGCTCCCGCGTCATCATCGCCGACGGCGAGCTGCAGGCATCGAACAAGCTCGCCCAGGCGTCCGAGGCCATGGCCCACACTCCGGCCGCTCCTCCCACCACCGAGGCGGGAGCGAAGTCGACCACGGAAGCAGGAGTCACACCCACCACGGACACCCCCGCCGAGGCGGCCGACCAGTCCGAATCGGACACGAAGTCAAACGTCCCCGCCGACCTCGAGGCCATCGTCCAGGCCATGTCCGAATCGCTCAAACTCACCGGGCTGATGCCCGAGCAGGAACGCGTCACCTCGGACATGCCGGAGCAGGAGCGGACCACCTCGGATTCGGCCGCACGGTCCGACACTGCCGACCAGGAGGAGCACTTCGGGCACGCCTGAACCTGCCCGCCGACCTCGCCTGCCGTCTTCAGCGTCTGTCCAAACCCGAGGACTAGGCTGTGCGCATGGACCTCAAGCGCACTGGAAGAACAGTCATCGTCAACGGCGTCATCGCCCTCGTGATGGGTGCGCTGATGATGGTCTGGCCAGGCACCTCCGCCGAGGTGGTCGTGCGGATCTTCGCCTGCTGGCTCGCCGTCATCGCCATCTCCTCCCTCGTCTTCGCACCGCCGGGAGGCCGCACCGGCAGCATGGTCACACGCGCGGTCCTACTCATCCTCCTCGCCGCGCTCATCTTCTTCACCCCGATGCTGTTCGCCTCCATGGTCACCGTGCTGACTGGATTCGCAATCATCTTCTTCAGCTTCCTCGCCCTCACGATGTCCTTCTTCATCCGTCGGATGGGCGTCAGGACCTGGTGGGCGCTCACCGTCATCGGCGTCCTCGGCATCATCCTCGGCGGCTTCTTCCTCTTCGCACCGGGCGCCGGAGTGACCGCGCTGATCTTCACCCTCGCCGGGTTCATCATCCTCGTCGGCATCGCCCTCATCGCTCTCGGCCGTCGCCTGCGCAAGGTCGACAGGCAGATGAAATCCGACCCTCACCGCAACCGTCCCGACGACGACGGCGGTGATGTCATCCGCGGGGAGATCATCGACTGACTCCGGCCGCCTCGGCGAGCTTCTCCCACTTCATTTGAGCCCGGGTCCGCGCAGATGCGGATCCGGGCTCGGTCTTACCCGCGTTTCGGGCTACAGTGGTCATTGTCACACAGCGAATCTTGGTCCCCGGCACACCCCTGTGCCACCTTCCGACAGGGCCCGCCGATATAGCACCTGACCTGGAACATCACGTGAACACACGGCAAAACCTACCGACTGTGCATGAGCACTTCGTGACTCTCGGACGCGGTGTTCACCGTCCGTTCACTTTCGCCGTAACCTGGCGGTCATTCGACCTGCGAATCATGGAGGCAGACAGACACTGCCTCATCGACTGAATCCCGCTAGGAGAACGAATGACCCAGGTTCTGGCCCCGGAGCGCCACACTCCGCCGCCGGCCGTCGGCCGCAGCAACGACCGCCTCTGGCATCTGGCCTTCGGTGGGCTGCTGGCGATCACCCTCATCGCCTTCACCCTGTGGTCCTTCGACTTCGTGGGCCGGGACGCTCCCCGCATGGTGCTCGTCACCACGGTCATCTTCGGCGCCTTCATGGCGTTCAACATCGGCGGCAACGATGTCGCCAACGCCTTCGGCACCTCCGTCGGCGCCGGCACCCTGACGATGAAGCAGGCACTGCTCGTGGCCGCGATCTTCGAGGTCAGCGGCGCCCTGCTGGCCGGCGGGAATGTCACTGACACGGTCAAGAGCGGCATCGTCGACCTCAGCGGGGTGGCGATCAATCCGATGGACTTCGCCTTCATCATGATGGCGGCCCTCCTCGGCGCCGCGGTGTGGCTGCTCGTGGCGACTCGGATGGGCTGGCCGGTGTCGACGACGCACTCGATCATCGGCGGCATCATCGGCGCATCTCTGACGATCGGCTTCGTCACCGGCACCGGCGGACTCGCCATGGTGCAGTGGTCCGAGGTCGGTCAGATCGCGATCTCCTGGGTGCTCTCCCCCGCCCTCGGCGGACTCGCCGCGTTCGTCATCTACGGGCTGATCAAGAAGTACGTGCTCGGCACGACACTGTCGCACACGCTCAAGCCGCACATGCTCGCCCCGGTCTCCGCAGCTGAGGGATCCGTCGACGCACAGATCGACACCGCCACCGAGGATGCCCCCACCGGCGAAGGATCGATCGGCACCCATTCGGCTCTGCAGCGGTGGGTTCCCCTCATCGCCGCCGCCGGCGCGGTCATCATCACTGCGATGCTGCTGTTCAAGGGTCTGAAGAACCTCGACATGAGCGTGACCACAGTCGGCGGCCTGCTCATCATGGCGATGATCGGCGCGGCCGTGTGGCTGGCCGTGTTCGTCTTCGCCAAGACCCTGCGCAAGCAGACGGTTCCCCGTGCCACCTACATCCTGTTCTCCTGGATGCAGGTGTTCACCGCCTCCGCATTCGCCTTCAGCCACGGGTCGAATGACATCGCCAACGCCGTCGGCCCCTTCGCCGCCGTCCTCGATGTGCTCCGCACCGACAGCATCAGCGGCGAGACGACCGTGCCGTTCGCGGCCATGCTCACCTGCGGCATCGCACTCATCGTCGGTCTCTGGTTCATCGGCCGCAAGGTCATCGCCACCGTCGGCACGAAACTCACCGAGATCCACCCGGCCTCCGGATTCGCCGCGGAGCTCGCTGCCGCGGGAATCGTCATGGCCGCCTCGGTGAGTGGTCTGCCGGTGTCGTCGACGCATATCCTCATCGGTGCGATCATCGGCGTCGGTCTGGTCAACCGTTCGGCGAACTGGAAGCTCATGAAGCCGATCGCGCTGGCATGGATCATCACCCTTCCGGCCGCCGCGGCCATCGGTTCGATCGGCGTCATCACCCTGCGCACCATGATGGGCTGACCCACTGACACGAACGCTCGCACGCGTCCGCCGGACCGCGTTCGAGACATCATGTCGAACGGATCCGCTCCTCGCCCCGCCGGCTTCCACGCGAAATCGGCGGGGCGTTTTTCGTCCGAACCATGGTCTCGGCAAAACTCCCTGTGCTATCTTGTTCGGCATGGGAACATTGAACAGCAGCGCAATGACTGCGCCTTGCTTCTTCATTCGTCTCCGCAGCGCCTGACAGCGCGCCGGACGGATTCTTCTGCGATCGGCTGACCGACGACGGTCACCCTGATCACCTCTGCAAGCGCGTTGTCCTCCCGGAGAGCCCTCGGCATCCGGGCGATGCGGCAATCGGCTGATCCCATTCCGATCCCCTGACCACTGCGATCATCAGTGATCGACCAGGTCATTCCGGATCGATCTGACTCACCACCATTGCGCTGCCTCGGGTGCCTCCATCTGATTCTTGGAGCACATCCCATTGCGATCCCGCACACCACGACACCATTCGACACGCAGACAGTCCCATTCGCACTCGGCCCCGCGGTCACAGCACGGCGGACGGCATGAACTCGGCCAGAACTTTCTGCGCTCATCCACCACCATCTCAACGATTGCGGGCCTGGCTCGTTCCACCTCCGGACCGATCATGGAGATCGGTCCGGGTGATGGGGCAGTCACCGCCGAGCTCTACCGGCTCGGGCGAGAGCTCACGCTCATCGAACTCGACGAAACGAGGTTGGATCACCTTGAAGACACGTACCCGCGGGCCGAGGTCCGGCACGCCGACATCCTGACCACTCGGCTCGACCGGCCGGTCATCGTCGGCAATCTGCCGTTCCACCTCACCACTGCCATCCTCCGCAGGCTGCTGCGCTCCGGACGCTGGCAGCGGGCCATCCTGCTCACGCAGTGGGAGGTCGCCCGCAAACGCGCAGGAATCGGCGGATCGACCATGATGACCGCGCAATGGGCTCCGTGGTTCGACTTCCGCCTCGTCACACGCGTCCCCGCCGATGCGTTCACCCCGAAGCCCAGCGTCGATGGCGGCATCCTCACCATCGATCGCTGTCCCACCGGATCGATACCGGCCAAGGCTCGATCCGATTATCAGCAATTCGTCCGTGCGGTCTTCACCGGTCGCGGGCGAGGAATGAAAGGAATCCTCTCGAAGATGAGCATCACCGATCACCGCAGCCTGCAATCGACCATGGACCGCAACGACATCAGAGGAGACACCTTGCCCAAAGACCTCACCCCCGACCAGTGGACCGGACTGTTCACCGAACTGGCCGGCGAATCAGATCAGACGAATGCGAAGAAGGGATCGACCATGCGAAACAACAAAGGAAAGAAGAACCCCATCACCGAGGCGGCCCCGCAGACACCGTTGATCACCGGGGAGGTGCCCATCGTCGGCGCCCAACCGGCGACCGAGAAGCTGCAGGCACCCATCCCGGGCACAGGTCCGAAGGCGAAGAGCCATGACAAAGGCCATCTGCAGGCCGAACGCGGTTTCATGAATCAGCATCAGAAACCGCAGCAGCCCCAGCCGAGGTGGAATCTGCCGCGCAGGTGAGATCCGAGCGGGGCGAAGGGCCGCCTCGGCGAATGTTGTTTCGACATCGCCGAGGTGGTCGTCCCTGATCGCCCACCGGTGAGCTCGCGGGCGAATACGAGCTCATGGAGCGAAATTCACGGCTACGTTCGCCGCATCTAGGGCGTGTCTCCTTTATTGACGATTTCATCACTGACACGGTGAATGTGTGACAACAGATCAAAGACACCACGTATTCACCGATGAACAATGGTCACGCATCGAACCACTCCTACCTTCCAACGAGGGCAAAAGAGCTCGACCCTTCGAAAACAACCGTCGGATCGTCGAGGGCATCGCCTACCGATACCGGGCCGGCATCGCCTGGCGCGACCTTCCACGAGAACACTTCGGCCCCTGGCAAACAGTGTGGAAACGACACCGCCGCTACGCCTCCGACGGCACCTGGGACCGCGTCCTCGCCCAGATTCTCGCTGATGCCGACGCTGCCGGCGACATCGATTGGAACGTCTCCGTCGATGGCACGATCAATCGTGCCCACCAGCACGCAACGAACACGTCCCGCCCTGACCAAGACACAGGGGGCTACCTCGAATTACAAGAATCTGACCGATCAGGAGACTGAGCCAGCCGGGCATGGCATCGGACGGTCTCGTGGCGGGCTGACGACGAAGATCCATCACGCCGTCGACGGTAAAGGTCGACCGTTGGCGATCGTGATCACCGGCGGCCAGCGCCATGACGGAGCGATAATGCCTGAAGTGTTGGCAGATATCCGAGTTCCCCGAGTCGGTCCTGGCCGTGCACGGACCCGTCCGAACTCGGTTCTGGCTGACCGTGCTTATGGGTCCAGAGCCAATCGAGAGTATCTGCGGACCCGTAGGGTCAAGGCGGTGATCCCGGAGAAGAGCACCCAAATCACTGCCAGGAGAAACCGTGGGACTTGTGGTGGACGTCGACCAGCATTCAATGCCGTTGCCTATCGGAATCGCAATGTCGTCGAGCGATCATTCGCCTATGCCAAGCAGTGGAGAGGACTGGCCACCAGGTATGACAAACTCGCGATCGTCTATCGAGCAGCGGTCGTGATCAGCGCTATCCTGACGTGGCTGCGTTAACAGCAGACAGTTCTGCGACGACTTCAGCTTTGAAGCCTGCAGAGTTCTCTAACCAACCGGCGTAATGGTCCGGTCCGCCCGCGTGGGGGTATCGGTCGTGATAGAGGGGCCTCCACCCGTGTTCTGCGGCGTCTGTCATGATCGTATCGACGCTGGCGGGACTACCGGCTTTGAACGCGAGATGATTCACCCCTGGTCGTCTCCGATCATGGGTCTCTGCAGTCGTGTTCGGTGACGTTGTCAACGTCAGGTACGCGCCACCTCCTGTCCACGTTTGTCCCTGCGTCCAGGTGCTTGTGAGTGTGAACCCGAGGCGGCTCAGTAGCCATCCCCACTCAACGGAAGCCTCCTCGATATCGGCGACCCAGACTTCGATGTGATGAAAACCAGCCATCATGTAAGTCTCGCAAACAGATCCCGAGGAAATAGGAGACACGCCCTAGTTGCCTCGCCTGGCTAAGTTTTCTCTCCGCAGAACCTTCGGGTCTCAAAGCTTGAGCCGAACAGAGCGATGCTTTGTGCACCTCCACCAAAAGAAGCAGAATATGTTACATCGGTAGTTCGAATGGTTGGTTGACTCCAGAGCAAGGGGGGCATGGTTGCCGCGAAAGATCAAACGCGAGGGAAATCACCAGCATCTCTTTGCCAGCGTGACTACGTTCCTTGAGCACCGAGGTCTCTTCCGCCCTCAGGTCAAGAGAATGGCTGCGGACATTCGGCACCGAGCTGATCTGGTCGACCGCTTGCCACGCCTCGTGGCATATGCGCTCCACCACGATCAGTTCTTTCGAACCCTGAAAGAAGCCGAGGAGCTGAAATCGCCTGAAGCTAAGAAAGTCGTACTTAAGGGGCTGACCCTTTACGCTCGAGAGTCTCCGTGGCCCGACCAAGTCGACTTCGTCGCGAGACGACTTCTTGGTTTCAACAGCCTCGCGATCCCTCAGGTTCAGGCGGTGATGCGGCAAGCAAAGGTATGCACGCCTGGTGAGCGTCGCGTGGATGCTCAGAAGGCGCTTGTCCGAAAAGCTCGCTTGACCAAGCAGGCCCGACCTTTTCAGCTTGCCGTACTCAGAGGTGTCGGATGGAAGGAAACGTCGCAGTGGCTTGAGGGGCTGCCGTACGCGGCGTCAAAGGGACGAGGGCAGTCTTTGTATTCTCCGGATCAGATTAAGGCCCTCAACCTTCCGCGGATCGACGAACGCTCTTCGCCGAAGAGGAAGAAGAACAACCGCCTCACCACCGAGAAGACAGTGATGAGCACGGCTGTTCCAGCCCGAAGGCAAGAGCCGGAATCTCCACCGCCTGCCCCAGCGGCCCGAGAATCGGGCGGAGCGCTGGTTGTATTCGACGATTCGATCTTCGCGAACATCAAACACCGCGTGGAGACAGGCAGTTGGCGTGTCATCTCGGCTGACACCTATTTTCTTGCCGAAGCGCTGAGCGTTCACCAACGATGGATCATCAGGTTCCCAGAGCGGGTTCGCGTCAGCACCTCGACAGTCGTCGATAGCATCAGAATCCGCGTGCAGGAGAAGGGGCTGGTCGCGGACCTTTGGCTCGGTTCCGCGATTGTCGATCGCATCAACTTCCAACGTTCACTGATTCGTTCTCAGACCCCTATCCCCGACGGCCCGAAACAGAGCGTCGGCCTGATCCTTCTCTATATCTTCAACGCCAATCGCAAGCTCAAGAAGTCCCATTCCGCTGAAGACCTAAGTCTTGCATTCACAGTTTCGTCAGCTCACTTTGCGATCTCTTCCGTCTACCGAATCAAAACGGCAAGCTCGATGGCTGACATCGGTGTCCACTCGAGGGTTCGCGGAAACTCCCCTCATTCGGAGTCCAAACGACACGACGTCCGGGGCCACACCCGGCGGGTTCGCGGCGTCGACTATCGGGTCAAAGCACATCAGCGCGGTGGGTGATCTTGTTCGATCGCGATCATGCCGCCTGCACCTTCGCCAGCTCCTCCATCTGATCGATGACGAGCTGGATCGCCTCTTTGCGCCGATCCGGCGGGTACTTGTGCCGGATGAGCAGCAGCTTCACCGATGTCCGCAGCTTGGCACGAACGTCGTCGCGCACAGTCCAGTCGGTCTTGACATCACGCTGCATAATTCCCACGAGTTCCCGGGCGATCTGCGCCAATGTGTCCGCGCCCTGGCTCTGCACTGCGGATTCGTTCTCCGCCACCGCATCATAGAAGGCCAGCTCCTTCCAATCCAGAGGCGGATCGAACTGCTGACCACGGTTGCCTTCGTCGGCCACCTCGCGCGCGAGCTCCACGAGCTCTGCGATCACCTCGGCCGAGGTCAACTGCTGATTCGTATACCTGTTCATCAGCTCTCGGATCCGCTCGGCAAATGCCTTCTGCCGCACGAGGTTGCTCTTCGTCAGCTGCGTCGCCCGGTCGGTGAGGACATCCCTGAGTGCTTCGATGGCCAGGTGGGGAGTCGGAGACTTCTGGGCTTGGTGGGTGAGATCCGGGGTCAAGTCCTGCAGCGACGGTTTCGAGAGCCCAGCGGCCTCATAGATGTCAACGATCTCCCCAGCATGGGTCGACTCCTCCAGCAGGCCCGCGAGCATCAGCTCGACGTCCTCGGATACCGGGCGCCCCGAGGCCTGCCGCTCCTGCGCGTCGAACTTCGCCATCCACACGCGCACCTCTTCGTAGAACTGCGCGTCCGCTCGCCTGTCTTTGAGTTCGTCGGCGCCGCGGGCCAGTGCCCACGCTCGTGCCAGACTTCCGGACAGGCGCCGATAGTTCTCAGCCAGTCCCGACCCCTCAGGTGCATTCGTGCCCGAAGAGTTCTCGGTGCCGTCGTCGAGCCCTCGAGGGTGTTGTGCCAGCGTCACATCCGCATGCGCGGGATCGCGCAGATAGTTCGTCAGGCCCAGTGCAGCCTTGATGTGACTGCCGGGCTGTCCGTCGAGTTTCGCCCGCCAGTCGTATCCGGCGCACAAAGTGTCCAAAGCATCAAGAAACTCGTGAACAACTCGCACAGCATCGTCGAATTTGCGCCCCATCGGTTCGGTTTCCTGATCACGCGCCGTGTATTCGGCCAGCGCGTTGCGCAGGTTGTTCGCGATCGGAGCATAGGCGACCATGAGTCCGTCGGTTTTGCCCCGATAGGTGCGATTCACTCTCGCCAGGGTCTGCATGAGCAGCGCGTTCTTCAGAGGCCTGTCCAGATACAGCGTGTGCAGCTGTGGGGCGTCGAAGCCGGTGAGCATCATGTCCTTGACGATGACGAGTTCGAGTTCGTCGTCGACGTCTTTGATGCGCTTCTGAATCGTCTTGTTCTGCCCCTGCCGCCGGCGATGCTTCGCGATGAGTCCGGAATCCGACGAATTCGATGAGTAGACGACCTTGATCCTGCCGGCGTCGACGTCGTCGCTGTGCCAGTCCGGGCGCAATTCGATGATCTCTTCATAGAGTCGGGCGCAGATCTCACGCGTGGCGCAGACGATCATCGCCTTGCCGGGTGCGGCGATGAATGGCCGCATCGATTCCGAACGCTGTTCCCAGTGCTCGACGATATCGGCGGCCAGCAGCTGCAGCCGTTCGTGGTTGCCGTAGACGGAGTTGATCACGGCGACCGACTGCTCCACGCGGGTGCGTTCGACATCGTCGAGGCCCGCGGTCGCCTCGTCGGCCGAGGTGTTGAGGTCGTCTTCGGAGACCTCTTGCCCCAGTCCCATCTCGATCAGGCGCGGCTCGTAGACGACCGGGACCGTGGCGCCGTCGCTGACGGCCCGGGAGAGGTCATAGGTGTCGATGACATCGCCGAACACCTCTTGGGTGTTGCGGTCGGCGAAGGAGATCGGGGTGCCGGTGAATGCGATGAATGAGGCTCTGGGCAGGGCGTCGCGAATGTGTCGGGCGAAGCCGTCGAGCTCGTCATAGTGGGACCGATGTGCTTCATCGACAATGACGATGATGTTCCGGCGATTGCTCAGTTCCGGGTGGTCGAGCCCGTCGGCGCGTTCGCTGTCGGTGCGACCGAACTTCTGCAGCGTGCTGAAATAGATCCCACCCGTGGCCTTATGGGTCAGCGCCTCCCGGAGTTCCCGCCGGGAGGAGATCTTGACCGGATTTTCGGCTAGAAGTTGGGAGCGGTCGAAGGTTTCGAACAGCTGGGAGTCGAGTTCGGTTCGGTCCGTGACGACGACGATCGTCGGATTCTTCAGTTCGGGTCGGATCGCGACGAGATGGGCGTACAGTTCCATCTCCATGGACTTGCCCGATCCCTGCGTATGCCACACGACCCCCGCACGACCGTCGCTGCGCACCGCCTCGACGGTAGTGCCGACCGCCTTGGTGACCGCGAAGTACTGGTGCGGTTTGGCGACCCGTTTGGCCAGACCGTCCGCGCCTTCGTCGAAGGCCACGAAGTTGCGGATGATCTGTCCGAATCGCTCCTGATTGAACACCCCGTCGATGAGCACTTCGCTGCCGAGGCTCGCTCCCGTATCCGTGTGGTCGCGGCCGAGTGCAACCACCGCGCCGTCGTCGTCGACATTCCATGGTGAGTAGTGGTTGAAGGGGGTGAATGGGGTCCCATATTTCGCGTTCACTCCGTCGCTGACGACGGTGAGGGCGCAGCAGGAGAAAGCGTCGGGGAATTCCCGCAGGTACGTCTGCAGTTGCGCGTAGGCCTCTCGTTCGCCTGTGTTCGCGTCGCCGGCCCGTTTGATCTCCATGATCACCAGCGGGAACCCGTTGACGTAGAGAACGATGTCGAAGCGTCGTTCGATCTCACGGTTGCGGATCGTCACCTGGTTGATCGCCAGGTAGGAGTTGTCCTCGGGACGGTGGCTGAAGAGGCGGATCGTCGGGTTCTGTTCGGTTCCGTCGGCATCGATGTAGGAGATGCCGCGATAGCCATGGGTCAGGTATCCGTGGAACCTGAAGTTCTCCGCAATCGGATCCGCCGAGGCGGCCGCGAGGATCTCTCCCAGCGCTTCGTCGAGGTACCGCGGAGGAACGCCCGGGTTGAGCGTGCGCAGGGCCTGAGCTGCCCGAGTCTTGAGGACGAGGCCGTCCCATTCCGTCCGCCCATCGGTCTGCCCGGGTATGACCTCCGGGCCCGGTACGTGCTCCCACCCGTTCTCGACGAGGCGGTCGATGTGAAAGGTCTCCCATTCGGATTCGGGGATCATACTTCCTCGTTTCTGGCGATGAGGCGATAACTCTGTTTGGAACTCGACTGCGTGCCGACCCGTTCGACGATCCCTCGTTCCATCAGGGTTCTCAGCCGACGCCACACAGTGGTGTGACTCAAGCCCAATTGCGATGCGATCTCACTTGTCAGCGCATGGCCTGCACCAAGAGCCTGAACCACGGCATCGAGTTGCCCATCGATCCCGGGCTGACGAGACTGCATTTGTGAAGGTATCGCAGCAGCCATCGTCGGTTCGCCGGGCACAAGGTGGTAGCTGGCGTATCGTCTGCCGCCCTTGATTTCGGCTATTCGTCGATCAACAAGGTCTTTGAGGACGGCTCGGGCTTCGTCACCGGGCACGCTCCAGCCTTTGAGCATGGCGACGTTTGTTCGTCCGGCATTGATCATCATCGCGATCGCCAGATGATGAGTGTCCGACAGCCCGGCAAGACCCAGTCGGTTGATCCGGTCCATTGTCTGTGTCGACAACAGTGCCGTCCTCTGCATCGTCACTGTGAGGTGTCCTGGTGAAACGTCGAACTCGGGCGGAGACATTCCGACCGCTCTGAGTGCCGCTGCCACTCTGACCAGACCGGTTCCGCGGTTTTCAACGATGGTCTCCTTCTCCCCGATCACAGGCATATCGGAGAGGAGCTTCGCCAAAGTGGCATTTCGGGAGGTCGAGCCACCTTCGTCAGTGCCCAGCGATTCTGCCGCCACTTCCCCGTACAGTCCTCCGGGACTCCGCACTTCCAGTCGATCCGGGAACAGTTCGATCTGAATCTGGGTCCCCCGGGATTCCGGACTGTAGTCGCGATGAAGCAGGGCATTGGCGAAGACCTCACGCAGAGCTTCGATCGGGTAGTCATAGCGGTCTTCGCGTCCGATTCCGTGAATGATCGCGGCTCGGCTCATGTGTTTGCGCATTGCGTCTATAGCCGCGTCAAGCTGATCGGGAATCGGACCGTCCAGGCTGAGGTTGTCGTAGAAGCGTTCCCCGGACGGCCCCAGGCTCGCTCGATCACGTCCAGGAAAGACTACGAACGAGATGAACAACTGAGGGAAGAACTGCTGAGGGTATTTTCCGACGGTCAGCAGTCCTGCCAAGGTGGGGCGAGTCTCTCCGCCGGCGGTCGTGAGAACCCCCAGTCCTGTCAGCACTTCGTCCTCGTTCTGGCCTTTGAACGCGCGCGGAGTGCGCTCTGTGGCCCTCTTGACGAGTTCGGTGCAGAGCTCGTCATCAAGGTGCTCTCTGCTTGCCTCCGCGACTTGTTCGCGGTCGTGAGTCTGCTGAATCGTATTCGTGAGCAGCTGGGTGACCTCATAGCCGGTCAGCTTCCGATCACCGTCCCCGCTGCGGATGAAAGAGCCCTGGTGCGCGCCACGGTCTGTGAGGTGGCAGGGTTTGTCCTTGGGCAGTGCTTCGGAAACAACAATGCGGACAATGGCGGAGCCCTCGAATTCGAGGACTTCGACTTCATCTCGAATCGGAGGTGTCAGTTTGTCAGCGCACGCACCGGCGAGAGCATCACGTATCGCAGCGGCGTCGAAGCCGTCAGCTGCGGTGAAGTCGGCCGATTCGTCGATGCCGAGTAAGACAGTTCCGCCCTGACCGTTGGCAAAAGCGCTCAAGGTCTCCGGAACCGTCTTCGGAAGCTTTCCGACCGAGGCCTTGACCTCGACATCGGCTGGCTCCACCCCAAGCGTCCGGAGGCGATGCACGGCTGCAGTCAGTTCAGCGTCTTGCACCTTTTCACCGACCTCCCTCCTTTTCAGAAACCTTACCACCTTTTCAATTCAGTGAAAGAGTTGTCGAAGTAGCTGTCCAAGTGGGCGCTCCCGGCTCCGAAGCCGGCTGTTCAGACGAATGCAGGTTCGACTGGCTCAGACCGCGTCGCTCACTACCGCCTCCGCATCCTTGACCGTGATCTTTCCGTTCATCAGCAGCGGGAGAAGTTCGTCGCGAGTGCGAGCGAGAGCCCGAGACTCAGACACAGCCGTCTTTACACGCTTAAGCAAGCTCAATGACAGCTCTCCGAAGCGATTTAGACTCTCGTCGTCCACCTTGGCCAGCCGGTAATCCGCAACGTCTGCAGCCGCAAGCCTCTGCCGACCACTGGTCCCCTGCATGTGCTTGATCGCAAAATCGCGAAAGCGCTCACTCTTCGTCAAAAAGAACGGGACAGCTGAAAGCAATGGCGACCTAGCACGGAAGACGATGAACTCAGTCGAACCAACACCGACTTCCGTATTCTCGAGGAAATCTACGTAGCCAGCTTTGCCGTTCTCCAAGCAAGGAGTAATGCGCGCAAGCAGCACATCGCCGTTAATGAACCGTGCACCGCTCTTTGCTTCGCGAGTGGACCACGAGCCCACAGTCATGGAAGAGTCAGGAAGGTCCTTCATGCCAAGATATGGAGCCTGACCAGCCAGTTTTTGAGAGGTTCGAGGATTCACGTCGAATAGGTCGCTGACGGTCAAGAACGAGCCGTCCCCCGTGAAGCCATCCAGCCTCAGTAATGCGAAGCGTTCTTGCAACAGATCTTGCACCGCACCGGACAGTCGCTCATTGGCGGCGATTTTGTCGTCGAGGGCGCCGAGGACCTCAGCGATCGCCGCCTGCACGTCACGTGGTGGAACGTAGACAGGTATCCCGGCCAAGTAGTTGCGGTTCAATGACGGCTGGGCACTTCCGGAGTTGAAACCGACGAAATCGATTCCCTTCAACATCCAGTACACCCACCGTGGGTCGTTGCCCTTGAAATCGGTGACGAACAGGCAGGTGTTCAGCGGCCAATACGGTTCTTTAACGTAGGTGGCTACGCCGATTGATGCTCCACTTCGGCCAATAGCCACGCCAGGCCCTGGGTATCGAGCAACATCATGAACGCCTGTAATCCCGGACGAACCAACTACGGGAATTTGCCCATCGGCCGCACGATGGCTTTCCGGCAAATCGTGTCCACGCTGAAGGGTCACAAGCTCCGATAAGTTTCGAGTTAGCCAACTCATCCCAGACGCTCCAGCTGCTCGCGGACGACCGTTTCCAACCTGGCCGACTCATCGAAGGCCTCGATCAGCTCCCCCTTGAGCCTCGCGATCTTCTCGTCGATCGGCTCCAAATCCTCTGGCTCGGGCGCCGACCCGACATAACGGCCCGGGGTCAGCGCGTAGCCGGCCTCCTTGATCTCGGCCAGCGGCACTGTACGACAGAATCCCGGCACGTCTTCGTACTCTCGTCCGGCCGCCTCGGCGGATTCAGATCCGATCCACGCATGGAACGTACCCGCGATCTCGGCGATGTCTTCATCGGACAGCGAACGCTCGGCACGGGAGATCATGTGCCCCATTTCGCGCGCATCGATGAAGAGGACTTCGCCGGCCCGGGCTCCCTTCTTCTTCGCGAAGAACCACACGCACACAGGAATACCGGTCGAGCGGAACAGCTGAGTCGGCAGCGCGAGCATGCACGAGACCAGGTCGGCCTCGACGATCCGAGCACGGATATCGCCCTCACCACCGGTGTTCGACGACATCGACCCGTTTGCCATGACCACGCCGGCCTTGCCCTTGTCGGTGAGCTTGGACAGGATGTGTTGGATCCAACCGTAGTTCGCGTTCTTCTCCGGCGGGACACCGAAAGTCCACCGCGGGTCCTCCTCGCTGCGTGCCCACACTTTGAGGTTGAACGGCGGGTTGGCCAGGACATAGTCCATTGGGGTATCCGCGTGGATGTCGCGGGCGAAGGTGTCTCCCCACTTCTCACCGAGACCTTGGACCTCGATCCCGTTGATCGCGAGGTTCATCTTCGCCATCCGCCAGGTCTCCTCGATGGATTCCTGACCGTAGACCGCGATGTCTCGTGGATCGCCGTTATGGTCTTCGATGAACTTCTCCGACTGGACGAACATGCCGCCGGAACCGCAGCACGGATCGTAGACCCGCCCCTTGAACGGTTCGAGGATCTCGACCATCGTGCGCACCACCGGTCGCGGGGTGAAGAACTCGCCGCCCCGCTTGCCCTCCGCACGGGCGAACTCGCCGAGGAAATACTCATAGACCTCCCCCATGAGGTCACGTGCCCGGAACTCTCCCTGCCGGGAGAAGCGCGTGCTGCTGAAGAGATCGACGAGCTCACCCAGACGACGCTGATCGAGATTGTCCTTGTTGTACAGGCGCGGCAAGGTTCCCCGCAGGGACGGGTTGGCCTTCATCAGCTGATCCATCGCCTCATCGATGAGAGCACCGATGGTCCTGCCGGCTTCGGCCCCTGAGGGCGCCTGGCCTTTGGCATTCTCAGCCAGGAAATCCCACCGCGCGGCAGAGGGAACGAGGAAGATGCCCTCGCCGACATAGGTATCCGGGTCCTGGAGCAGCTCGGCGATGTCTTCCTCGTCGATGCCTTGCTCTTCATAGTCGGACCGCAGCACCGACTGTTCCTCCTCGAATGCGTCCGAGACGTATTTGAGGAAGACGAGACCGAGAATCACGTCCTTGTACTGACTCGCGCTCAGCGAGCCCCGCAGGCGGTCGGCCGCCTTCCACAGAGTCGCTTTGAGTTCGCTCATCGTCGTCGGCTGTTCGACGGCGTTCTTCTTCGTGGCCATGTCACCTTCCTTGTGATGGCTGCGGCTCGAGGCTGCTGCCCATCAGTTCCATCGTCCCGGCCGCGACACCGCTCAAGAGCGAATGCCCCAGCGTCTTCGCGGCACGTTCCTTCACCTGCAATTGTTGTCGATATCCGGCCAATCTCCGCATCGCATCTTCGACCGCGTCGACCTGGTCGGCAGGAATGCGGGGAATCTGCCAGTTCGCGTACTCCTTCGACTGCGCATCGTTGATGACCGCGGCCAAGGTGTGCGGACCGATCGGGGCGCCACCGGCCCTCCGCAGGATCTTGTTCGGCGAGACCACCAGCGCCCCGCCCCGGTCATCAACCCACGCTGTCGGCGGATTCGAGCAGAAGACGACGTCTCCCGGTCGGGTTCTCATGCTGCGACGCAGCGAGCTTTCGGCGACGAAGGCATCAACTCGGAACACTTCGCCACCTCCCCTGGCATCGACGACCGGCACCGCACCAGTGTCCTCCGCCAGCGATTCGTCGATCCGACTGCCGCTGTGACGGGTGACCGTCCCGCCCTCGATCATCGTTCCGAGCGAAGTCGATCCCACCACCAGCGAGGCGGGGCGGTCGGTGACATAGATGTCGAAGACCTCGGTCGCCTCGGCGGTTTCGATCGAAGCGGCGCGCACGTCGTCGATGAAGTCCTGCCGCCCGGTCGCGAAGCTCACCGCTCGGGTGCCGGGCGGAACAACGGCCTCGCCGCCGAGGATCGACCGAAGATCACGCGACCTGACATACCGGACCGCGCGAGCGGGCAGCTCGTTCGGCACGGTTCCGGCAGCCAGCACTCCGGCCACATCGGTCGACAGATCAGACCGGTCGACCGGGACCTCGCTGAGATCGGCCACCCATGGGTGGTCGAGAGTGGCACCTCCTTTGAGCAGCCACAGTCCGCTGCTCTGTCGCGGAGCGTGTTTCCACAGACCGCGAGGCAGTCGCAGCGCACAGACGAGAGGTCCGTGGTTCGCAGAACGACTGCTTCGCAGTGATTCCGAACGCCGCTGCTCCGCAGTGCCGTCGAGTCGCCCGCAGAGCAGGTCGGCAGGACCGGCGACGATCGCGTACTCATTGGGATTGAGATCGAGAATCACCCGATCGAGTCTTTCGAGCACCTCTGCGCTCTCCAGACCGTAGACGGCGACGACTGACACCGTCGGTCGTTCGGCGTCGAGGGCCAGCCACCCGCGCAGAAGCGCCCTCCTTCGCAGGTCACGGATGTGGGGAGAGTCGGTGGTCACATGCGAGGCCAAACCCTCCACCGTCTCCGCCACGGCGAGGAGGTCAACGTCCTCGCACTCGAGGACGAGCTCCCCCGTCGCCGAGGATCCCAGCTCATCGGAGGCAGACTCGCCGTCAGCGACGACTCCCTCGACGACGGAGGCGATGACATCCACGAGTCCGGGATCGAAACCTCGTCGTTCCTGGCTCCGGCTCAATCGCCCCGTTTCCAACCGGTCCAGGGCATCGGCGGCACCGAACGACGCGGCATAGAGGTCGTCGACGTAGTCCAGCGTGGCAGCGGCGAACTCGGTGTCGATGACCTCGCTGAGGAGAAATCGATCAGCAGGATCGAGGGAGGCGGCGATCTCGACGAGCATCGACTCACCGAGGTTGCTGAGATCGTCCTCGGCATTGTCCCTCAGACACAGAAGAACCAGCGCGTGGTCGATCGACACCCCAGTGGGAATGCCGGCGGCCGGAGCATCTTCGACGAACTCCGCATTGTTGCCGCGGCCCGTGCGCCGCAGCCATTCGACGACAGCCTCGGCATGGAAGAGTTCACGCCCGTCCGGGCCTTCGGTCCCCTCCGGGAAGGGGATTTCGCGACCTCTGACCGTGGTGCGTCTGCGCCATTGGGACACTGCCGGCCGGGAGACACCTGCCAAGTCGGCAATGTCCTGCATCGACATCATTGCGTCGCTCACTGCGCCTCCCATTGCACTCGCGTTTTCCGTTGTGCCCCGATCCTAGGCGAGCCTGCACAAGTTCTTACACGCATTCACTGTTAAGCCCTCTTAACGGTGTATTTGTTGCTCAATTCTATGCGTATGTCGTGGACTGAGTTCTCAACGACCGGCCGAACCATGCTGGTCGATGCACCCCGACCAGCGATAGGACGGCCCCGAATGAACTCGTTCCCACATCCGCCTCCGCACCATGACGGCGGACATCAACACCAACAGCCCTACAGCGCCCCATCCTCCCCGGTGCCCCTGACACCGCAGCGGTCCACCAAGCACATCTGGTTCGGGCTCGGCGGTCTGGTGATCGGGCTGCTCCTCGGAGTCGGAACGGTCGGGGGAATCGTCGGGATCAGTTCGCTTGCCGAGGCCGACGCGCAGGCAGCTCAGGCAGAGCTCATGGCCGACGGCTACGAGACATGCTCGCTCGACTCGGTTGACGGAGCGACACTCAGCGCAGACAGGCTGAGCGTCGACTTCGACGGTGCCGGGATGTACTTCGGCCCGGATCTTGCCGACGTGTACTGCCTCGGCGACGCCTTGGGCATGCCCGACTCTGTGAGCTCCCGGATGGGGCAGACACGGGCGCTCGACGGAACACAGACCGCGGATTGGGACTCGTTCTCAGTGTCGTGGAACTACCACCCCGATGACGGACTCGGTGCGATCTTCGAGTACGTCCCGGATTCGTGACCCTTCGCGAACAGTCCACCTGACTGCTCGCTGCCCACCGCCGGTCGGTGGCCTGCACGCCGCTCACCGATCGGCGCATCGCGCACAGCCAGCCGAGGTGCCCCAAACGCCCGTCACCGTCATTCACATCACACCGCTATACACACCCAAGGAGAATCATGTCCCACAACCCGCACGAACAGCCCACCCGATTCGCCACTTCGAACAACAATCTGCCACAGGAATCAGCCAAAAGCTTCGTTCTGACCTGGCTCTTTGCTTGGTTCCTCGGCTTCTTCGGAGTCGACCGCTTCTACCTCGGCAAGGTCGGCACCGGCATTCTCAAACTGTTGACGCTCGCCGGATTCGGCATCTGGTGGCTGGTCGACGTCATCGTCGTCCTGGCCGGCAAGGCGACTGACAAGTCCAGGAGACCACTGTCGGGATACCGGCAGCATCGCACTGTGGCGTTCGCGGTCACTGCCGGCTTCGTTGCAGTCGGCATCATCGGGAGCAGCATTGCCGGAAACAGCGGTGCCGAAGACGTCTCCGGACCGGCCGTCGCGGACGACCAGCAGTCCGAGGAGACGTCGCCCGATAAGGACACGCCGGCGCAGGAGGCACCTGCGGAAGAGGCGCCTGAAACCGCCGAGCCTGCGGTCGAGGAGCCCACGGCAGAGCCTGCGCCAGACGAAGTCGACGCCGCATCCTGGGCAGTCGATAAGTACGGAGCATTCAGCACTGTCAGCGAAAACGGAACCGGCGACTCGATCATCACGCTTCCTTCCGACGCGACCGCGGGGCTCGTCACTGCGACCAATACGGGCGGCGGCAACTTCGTCCTTGACGTCCTCGACGACTCCAACCAGTCGACCGGAGACCTCCTGGTCAATGAAATCGGTTCCTACGAAGGCACAACGGCCTATGGAATCAACTCCTTCGGAGAGGCTTCTTCTCTCCAGATCACGTCCGACGGCAATTGGGACATCACGATCGAACCGATCTCCGCAGCACCGGAACTCGAACCGACCGGCACAGGAGACGCTGCGTACCTCTACACCGGGGCGCCGACTCAGCTGACAGCCACCCATAAGGGCGACTCGAACTTCGTCGTCTACGAAGATACCGACGAGTTCTCCATGGGGCTGCTCATCAACGAGATCGGCACGTACGAAGGCACTGTCCCCCTGTCGGCAGGTCCATCGTTCATC
Organism: Brevibacterium linens ATCC 9172; assembly: GCF_900169165.1. GTDB lineage: Bacteria > Actinomycetota > Actinomycetes > Actinomycetales > Brevibacteriaceae > Brevibacterium > Brevibacterium linens. The sequence goes on along the minus strand of NZ_FXYY01000009.1, from coordinate 48,929 downwards.
ACCGTCAACGCCGATGGCGAGTGGAGTCTGACGACCGACTGATCCGCAGCCGGCGAACAGGGCCGCCGAAAACAGACGGCGGCCGTGTTCGCACTGTTCAGACACGTTCGGCAGCTGAGTCGAGACGCGCCTCCGCTGCCCTTGTCACCCCCTCCGTCTACACTGAGAACACGTTCGCGAGTTGTGGCCATCGGTACCTGGCCGGCCACACGGCAACCCGTCATCGACCGGGTGCCCCAGGGGAAGAACGGGCCCGTGTCAACCGCTCGGGCAAGCTTCGATCCGGGTCAGCGTTGCCGAAGCGCGCCCGAGAAGGACGGTGTGCCATGTCCGCAGACTTCGACAACGACTCCGCCGATTCCCACAACGACGCCGAGAACCGTCGCAGGGCCGCTGAACAGTGGCCGGGATTCGACCCCGACGAGGCCCTGCACTGGTCGAAAGTGCTCCTCCACCACTCCCCCGACCCGCAGCGTGCCGGCATCAAAGCCCAGATGAGCTCGGCGATCAAACGGGGCATCCCGATTACCGGACCGGGTTGGGTGAGCACGGCCGATGCCGCGCGCAGTGATGGCTTCACACCGGTGCTCTATCAGACCCTGTTCGAAACGCTGCGAACCATTCCCAAGACGGCGTTCCGGTCCCACCCGTGGCATCGACGGAACACGCACGGAACCTACCTGCCCGGCACCCCCTATGAATCAGAACTCTGGGGCGACTGGCCGAAGCTCTTCCTCGCCGAAGGCTTCGACGCTCACGCGGCCACAGCACTGACCCTGCTGCGTGCCGAACCGAAGTTCCCCCGCCCGCGCACACGCGGCGAAGGCGAGAGTGCCTGACCCCGCGCGACGAAGGCGAGACTCCGGTCCCGCCCGTCACCTCGCCGCGGCCGCCTCCAGATACACGGCCGCGGCGAGCGCGGCAGCGATCGTCTCCCGCCTCCCGCCGATGTCCACGGTCACCGCGTCATCAGTGCGATCGACGACGTCGAGCGCGACATCGGGAAGCACACCCGCCTCGGCGAGCTTGCCCAGAACAACAGGATCGGCGTCGGAAACCCTCAGCACCGCATAGGACCCGACGGCCGCCTCGGCGAGGAGGGTCGGAGTATGGGAATCGACGGCACCATCGGCACCCGGGATGGGATCGCCGTGCGGGTCGGACGCCGGGTGGCCGAGGAACGCATCGATGCGGTCGATGAGCCGATCGGAGGCGGCGTGTTCGAGGATCTCGGCCTCATCATGGACCTCGTCCCAGCCGTAGCCGAGCGACTCGACGAGGAACGTCTCGATGAGCCTGTGCCTGCGCACCATCGACAGGGCGATCGCCTTGCCCTGCTCGGTGAGCACGGGCGGACGGTAGGGCACGCGTGTGATGAGACCGAGTTCGTCGAGTCGTTTGAGCACCTCGGTGACATTGGCCTTCGTCGTTCCGAACCGGTGCGCAAGCTCGGTGGCCGTCATCGGATCCCCGCCCCATTCCTGGGCCGACCAGATGGCCTTGAGGTAGTCCTGACTGACCTCGGAGACTTCACCTACACGCATGCCCTCAGTATCCCATGGACGCATCGCCCCACCCGGAACTTCACCCGAAGTGAGCGATCGGGCACAGATGTTCCCAAACGATTACGACCGACCCACCCCATCGCCGAGGCGGCCCTGCCAGAATCACATTCATGACCTCCCATTCCCTCCCCTCCGACTCGGTTCACCCAGCCGACGACCCCGACCGACCGGACTCAGTGCGGCCCGCCGTCCCCGACGGCCCCTCACTCGCAGAGGGCGGCTGGTTCCCGTTCCGTGCGTTCCGCCGCTGGGCGAGGACCCGCAGAACGGACTCTCGCCCAGCAGCCCAGCGGGGGTCCACCGCCCCGGACAGCCCGCGACCACGATCAGAGCGGTTCAATGCACGCGGCCTGTTCCGCCCCGGCGAGATCGAATACGCGCGGCTGCGGAGCCTGCCGCCGTTCGACACCGATCTGCTCATCCTCACCAACGTGCGGATCATGCGGGTGCGCACCGACGCTCAGGGTTCCATCGCCCAACTCTCGGAAGCGACGCCTCGGCAGGCAGCCGACGTCCGCGCCGAGGAATCCCGTGGACGGGCGACCGTGACCGTCGAGCTGCACGTCGGATCGTCGATGCGGCTGGAGGAGACCACCCCCGCCGAGGCGCAGCGCTTCGTCGACACCTTCACCGAGGTGGTTTCCCGCTCACGGACTTGAGCGCCGTCTCCCGAACCTGAACAGCCCCGTTCCCCGCCTGATCGGAGGCTTAATTTGGTCGGCCCTGCCCCTTAGTCTGCTACCTCAGAAGAGGGGGTGACGAATTTGTGAGAAACCTCCACTCGTAGAACGGATCGGGCCCATTTCGGGCCCTGTCCCTTTTTGTCTACCGGAGGTCGATGCGTGCAGGATCCGAACGAAGAGAAGTTGAAGCGCCCAGTCGTCGAACGTGAGCGATTCGGCGGCACCGACCGTGCGACGCGAATCAGCAGGGACATCGACCCCGAGAAGCGCGCTCCGATCGACAGCACGGAGATGAGCAAAGGCCCTGAGGAGCTCTCCGACCAACGCGGCTCCCGGGTCAACTGGCGAGTCTTCATCGTCGCCTCTCTCATCATCCTCGCATTCTCCGTGTGGGCGATAATGATGCCCGACTCGGCTCAGTCGACCATGAAGACGGCTGTGGACTGGATCGCAGAGAACCTCGGTTGGTTCTATGTCGTCACCGTCACCGTCGTCATCGGCTTCGTCCTCTGGGTGGCGCTGTCCAAGGAAGGCGGCGTCAGGCTCGGCCCGGACCACTCCCGTCCGCAGTACAACCTCTTCACTTGGGTCGCGATGCTCTTCGCCGCAGGCGTCGGCATCGACATGCTCTTCTACTCGGTGACCGGACCGATCACCCAGTATCTCCACCCGGTCAATGCCTCCCCCGAATCGGCGGCGGCCGCTCAGGACGCCGTCGTGTGGACGATGTTCCACTACGGCATCGCCGGCTGGTCGATGTACTCGCTGCTGGGCATGGCCATGGGCTACTTCGCCTATCGCTGGGGTATGCCCCTGTCGATCCGCGCGGTCCTTTACCCGCTGCTGGGCAAGCGCGTGCGCGGTGCCACCGGTGATGTCATCGACATCTTCGCCCTCGTCGGCACCGTCTTCGGCGTGGCCACCTCGATGGGCATCGGCGTCGTCCTGCTCAACGTCGGGTTCGCCACTCTCTTCGGTCTCGAAACCGGACTGGCTCTGCAGATCGCGCTCGTCATCGTGGCAGTCGTCATGACCGTCGCCGCCTGCACGTCGGGCGTGGACAAGGGCATCCGTCTCGTCTCCGAGCTCAACCTCTGGTCGTGCGCGGCGATGATGCTCTACATCCTCGTCACCGGCAAGACCGCGTTCCTGCTCAACGCCATGGTCGAGAACATCGGCCGCTTCATCTTCGCCCTGCCCGAACGCACCCTGCAGACCTTCGCCTATGTCGACGGCGGCTCCGAATGGATGGGCGGCTGGACCCTCTTCTTCTGGGCCTTCTGGCTCGCTTGGGGTCCCTTCGTCGGACTGTTCCTCGCCCGCATCTCCCGCGGCCGCACCCTGCGTGAGTTCGTCATCGCAGCGATCACTGCTCCCGTGCTCTGTGACTTCATCATCGTCACGATCTTCGGCAACTCGGCTCTGTCCGAGGTGTTCAACGGCAACGATGAGTTCGCGAAGACGGCCATCGCCTCTCCGGAACAGGGCTGGTACGACCTGCTCGAGATGTTCCCGGGAGCGACTTTCCTCATCGGCCTGGCCACGCTGTCCGGCCTGCTCTTCTACCTCACGAGCGCGAACTCCGGCGCCATGGTGATGTCGAACTTCTCCTCCTCCATTCCGAATCCGGAAGAGGACGGCAAGAAGTGGCTGCGCATCTTCTGGGCGCTGGTGACCGCAGTGCTCACGATCGCCATGCTCGTCGCCGGCGGCGTGACGACGATGGAGTACGCGACCCTGATCTTCGCCCTGCCGGTGACGATCATCGCCTACCTCGTCATGGCTTCGTTCTCGAAAGTGCTGCGCATGGAGCGCGCCGAGCGTGAGGGTCGGATCCGTCGTCGCCGCACCACTGCCGCTCATGGTGGACGCGCCCCGGAAAAGACCTGGCGTCAGCGTCTGGCGACCCTGCGGTCCTACCCGACGAAGAAATCCGTCGAACGCTTCGTCGCCGAGGTGGTCGGGCCGTCCCTGGACGCCGTGGCCACGGAGTTCCGCGAACTCGGCTACACCGTCGAGCACCTCCAGACCATGGACGAGGACACCGGCATCACGACGAACACGCTCAATGTCGACATGGGCGAGCAACGCGACTTCCACTACGAGGCCGCGGCCGTCGAAGCGAATGTGCCGTCGTTCGGTGCCCGCAACGCTCCCCGCGGAGACGACAAGTACCTCCGCATCGAGGTCTTCACCCAGACCGGTTCGGAAGGCTACGACCTCATGGGTCTGAGTTCGCAGCAGATCATCGACGACGTGCTCGACCGGTACGAGAACCACCTGTCGTTCCTCGCCTATTCGCACGAGCACTCCTACCAGTCGGTCGTCACCCCTCCCACGCCGCCGACCACGGATTCGATTCCGGCGGTGCCCACCTCGGCGGGTGAGGTCGAGGAGCTCGAAGAATCGAAGCACTGACTCAGCCCCCTCGCCGAGGCGGCCGTGCCCACCCGTGCACAACCGCCTCGGTGACGGGGTGGGCGCAGAAGGAGCGGTGACCGATACGGTCACCGCTCCTTCTGCGTCGTGACGGGGAATCTGAGCGGGGACCGCTCGAATGTGTCAGGACCGCTACCAGCACACCATCGGTGCCGACCGCGGTGGTGACACAATCGAATCATGAAGTTCAGGGGCCCGACCATCGGCATGATCGTCCTCTTCGGACTGCTCATCGCCGGAATCTCACTTGCCGCCTTCACCTCGACGAATGCGGGAGTCGCATCGAAGCACAGTCCCGACGAATTCGGCGGCGACCCGTACTTGGCGCCGTCCGTGATCTTCGGAATCCTCCTCGCCGTACATTCTGTCGCAATCGCGGCGATGGCCATCCTCAGCGGGGACGATCATTCCGACAGCGCCGAGGCGAATCCGCACACTCCACGGCAGCCGAAGTCGGTCACCCAGTTCGTCCGTGCTCCGCTGTCGCGGGTTCTCCTCGTCGGACCTATCTGGGCGCTCTGCTCTTTGGTGGCACTGTTCATCGGCCATTCGTATGCCGCGGACCCCGGCTTGTCGGGAACTGTCTGGGGAGACCTCACCGGCAACCCGCTCTCCGCCCTGTCGATCGTGTTCCTCTGCTGGGCGACGGCGAACATGTCCTTCGCCTGGTCCTCTCTGGCCGAAGCGTTCAACCGGGATCGCCGCTCGGCCCCGCTCACGGTTCTCATCTGCGGGCTCGGTCTGGGGTGTCTGACGGCCGGTCTCTTCGGCTACTTCGGACTCGCCACACTTCCGACGATCATTGCGTTTCCGCTGGGTGTGGTCTGTCTGATCGTCTCGACTGCTCTGCTCATCCCGCTCAGATGGTGGGCGATCAGACGAGTCGACCGGTTCGACTCCGGCGAACGGCCATCTGCTGGCAGTCGGCGAGGTCCCGGCCGGTCCACCCAACCGCCCGCAGACGCCCTCCAGCCCGGCGAGCGGGTTCTGACCAGCTACCTCGGAAAGGCATTGGACGCCCATTCGAACGGCAACACCACCGACCCGCAGATGCTCGTGTTGACCGACCGGCGGATCTTCCGTGCCTCGATCATTACGCCGGGGCGCACGTTCGTCCTCGAACAGGCCGAGCCCGGCCAACTGAGCGGCGGCTCATCGGAGCTGCACAGCAACCGTGTGATCACTACGGTGCTGTTCAACGACCGGCAGCCGATGAGCGTTCCAGGCGGAACTGCGGAGGCATCCGGTCGCTTCGCCGAGGCGATCACCGTCCTTGCTCGGACGGGTCGTCTTCCCCGCTGACCAGAGGGGCACATTCAGACATAACGCTGACCCCGACGCAACGGATCCGCAACATCGCAGCGCCGCGGACTCGCAGAGTTCCTGCGAGGATGGAGGCATGAATAGGGACAGACGCTCCAGGAGCACGACGCTCGTGTTCGGGATCGGATTCGCCGTCTTCGCCTCGATTCCGTTCTTCCTTGCCAATGCCGGTATCAACCCGCTCCGCACCCACGTGCTCAGAGGGATCAATCCGGACCAGGCGCCGAGCATCGGGATTCTAGTCCTGTTCTTCTTCTCCGCCATCGCCGCCTTCGCCTTCTATGAGGACAAATCGCCTGCCGGCAGCAGCGCCGCCCGTACACAGCAGGCAGCGGATCTCCATGGGGTGAAACGCAAGCAGCCGCCAACCGCCTTCGTCCGGGGGTCCTGGCCTCGAGTGTTCGCCGTCGGACCGGTGTGGGCCGTCTGCGGAGTCATCGCCGCTTTCGTCTGGCACGCCTTCGCGAAGGACTCGGGCATTCCCGGCACCGTCTGGGGCGACCTGACATTGTCCCCGCTGCCGGCCTTCGCCCTGCTGTTCGGACTGTGGGCCACCGTCAACCTCAGCCTCACTCTCGGAGCGATCGCCGATGCCTTCCACCGCACGCTCTGGGCGATCTTCCTCATCGTCTCAATCCTCATCGCGATTCTGGCCATCACCATCGGCGTCGTGGCCTCGAACATCCTCACGATGTCGCCGGTCGCGGCTCTGGCAGTGACCGCCGTCTGCCTCCTCATCACCACGGTCGCCCTGATCCCTGCCCGTCTGTTCGCCGTTGCCCGCGCACGCGTCACCAACCGGATCGATGCCGCCCACGAAACTCGACTGCAGTCGCTGCTGACAGCCCTCGCCCCAGGTGAGGACCTCATGCTCCACTTCGCCGACAGGGAGAACCCTGCCGGACAGATCCTCGCCGCCACGAACCAGCGGCTCCTCCTGGCTGCACCCACCAGCACGGGAACCGGACCGACCCGACCGGGACAGGTCCGCATCCTCGACCAGGCCCATCCAGGACAGCTGCACGGAGCCAGCACCAAGTTCCTCCCAGCCGGGCACACCACCTCGGTGCACTTCCGAGACCGCCCGGACATGGAACTCATCGGAGGGGACCCGAGCGAGGCAGACACGTTCGCCGAGGCACTGACCTCACTGGCCAGGACCGGCCGTCTTCCGCAGGAGGAGGATACTTAAGCCATGGAACTCAGCCAGGTGGTCGCTCTGCTCACCGCTGGCGACTACACGATCTCCCGCGAGATCATCCAACGCGGTATCGCGCTGCTCTTCCTCATCGCCTTCGCTTCCGCGTTCAACCAGTTCCCGGCACTGCTGGGCGAACGGGGACTCACCCCTGCTCCACGATTCATCGCTCTGACCTCGACCCGACAGGCTCCGACGATCTTCCGCTGGAAGCGGTTTGCGTATTCGGACCGGCGACTCCGCCTCGTCTGCGTGGCCGGAATGGTTCTGGCCGCCTCGGCGATCATCGGGCTGCCCCAGGCCGGTCCCGCATGGGTGCCGATCCCGGTGTTCTTAGGCATGTGGGCGCTGTACTTCTCGATCGTGTCGATCGGGCAGCGCTTCTACGGATTCGGTTGGGAATCGCTGCTGCTCGAGGCCGGATTCCTCATCGGCTTCCTCGGCTCCCACGAGGTGGCCCCGACGTGGGCGATGATCCTGCTGCTGCGCTGGTTCGTCATCCGCGTCGAATTCGGAGCCGGAATGATCAAGATGCGCGGGGACTCATCCTGGCGCGACCTCACCGCGATGGACTATCACCATCAGACCCAGCCGATGCCGAACCCTGCCAGCCGACTCGCCCACCTCATGCCCGGCTGGTGGCACAGGAGTGAGACGCTGGGCAGCCATATCGTCCAACTCGCCGCGCCGTGGCTGCTGTTCCTGCCCCAGCCGATCGCCTCGTTCGCGGCTGTCGCCATCATCATCACCCAGCTCGCTCTCGTCATCAGCGGCAACTATGCGTGGCTGAACTGGGCGACGATCCTGCTCGCCTGCTCCGGAATCAGCGATACGTTCTTCCGGTGGATCGTGGGCGGCCCGTTCCCCGGATGGGGGTGGAATTCCGTGGCCGCGATCGTCACCGATCCCACCGTCACCGAGGCGGCCGGTTCGTCCGCGGGTGCCGGTCCCTCTCAGCCGATGCCCGTGTGGTGGCTGATCATCGTCCTCGTATTCGTCGCGTGGCAGGCCTGGCTGAACGTGCCAGCGCTGCGCAACCTCTTCTCACCGAACCAGCTGATGAACGCGAGCTTCAATCGGCTCGGACTCGGCAACGCCTACGGCGCCTTCGGGTCGATGACCGAGACCCGCAACGAGATCATCATCGAAGGGTGGGACGACGAGCGCTGGCGCGAGTATCGGTTCAAGGGCAAACCCGGTGACGTTCTTCGTCGCGGGCCCGTCGTCGCGCCCTATCATCTGCGCCTCGACTGGCTCATGTGGTTCGCCGCGCTCGGCGACTACCGGCAGACGTGGTTCACCGAGCTGCTGCGCGCGATCGGCTCCGGTGATCCGCAGATCCGCCGCCTCATGGGCCCCGACCCCTTCGACGGTGCCGCCCCAGACCTCATCCGCGTCCGCGTCTTCACCTACCGCTATGCCACCCGCGCCGAACGGCAGGCCGCCGTCGCTGCCGGAGAACCGAAGCCGTGGTGGGTGCGCTCGGACCCGCGCGTCCTCGTCCGGCCGATTGACCTGCGTCAGGGCTGAGTCCGCCCGGGAACGCGTGACCGTCACCCCCGACTGAGGATGTCCGCTTCCCGGGGAATCACCGCAGGGATTCTTCCCCGACCGACGACCCGCCTCGGCGAGGGTCACTCCACCCCGAGAGCCAACAGAACGATGAGGACGACGTTGAGTGCGATGATGAGCGCCGAGGCGGCCGCCGCGATGATCGTGATCCATCGCGCGTTCGCGAATTCGCCCATCACCCGGCGACTGTTCGTGAGCCTGACCAGGGGAATCATCGCGAACGGGATGCCGAGGCTGAGCACGACCTGGCTGAGCACGAGCGCCCAGGTGGGGTCGACTCCGATGGCGAGGACGACGAGTGCCGGGATCATCGTGAACGCGCGCTGCCACACGATCGGAAAGTTCACGCGCAGCAGGCCCTGCATGATCGACGCACCCGCATAGGATCCGACGGCGCTCGAAGCCAGCCCCGAGGCCAGCAGTCCGATGCCGAAGAAGAGGCCGACGACCTCGCCGAGGTTGGCCGTGACGACCGCGTGCGCTCCTTCGATGGTGTCGGTGCCGGTCTGCCCGCGCAGCGCCGCGGCGGCCAGCAGCAGCATGGCGATATTCACGGACCCGGCGATGACGAGGGAGAGCACGACGTCCCAGCGGCTGGCGCGCAGCAGCTGCCCGATCGAGGTGGTCGCATTGTCCCGGTGACGGTCGACCGAGAGCGCCGAGTGGAGGTAGATCGCATGGGGCATGACGGTGGCGCCGAGCATGCTCGCGGCCAGGACCACGGAGTTCGTGCCCTCGAGCCGTGGCACGATTCCACCTGCGGCTTGCCCCCAATTCACACCCCCGACGAACAGGCCTGCTAGAAAGCCGATGGCGATGATGACCAGGAAGGCGATGATGACGAACTCGAAGGGACGCTGACCGCGGGTGGATTGGATCGACAGCAGGAACAGCGACACCACCCCGACGATGACCCCGCCGAGCAGGAGCGGCAGATCGAAGAGGATCTTCAGTGCGATCGCCCCGCCGATGACTTCGGCGAGATCGGTGGCGATGGCGACGACCTCGGCCTGCCCCCAGTACGCGAGTCGGCTTCTCTTGCGGAGGCGATCACCGAGGAGGCTCGGCAGCGACTGCCCGGAGACGAGTCCGAGCTTCGAGGACAGGTATTGGACGAGAACGGCGACGAGGTTCGCTGCCACGAGCACCCACACGAGCAGGTACCCGTACTCCGCACCGGCGGTGAGGTTGGCCGCGACGTTGCCCGGATCGACATACGCGATGGCCGCAACGAAAGCAGGGCCGAGGAGGACTGCAGTGGAGATCTTCTTCCGGCCATGCTTCTTCAGTCCACGCTCGCGGGTGCGCACCGATGCTGAGGGATCGACGTTCATGAAGTTAAGGTACATTAACTTTCCTGCCGAAGACAACACGACACTTGGTCTGGAAAGTGAACACGGAAGGGCTTAGGGTTCGAGCATGGTCAGTGAACACGTTCAATCGAGGTCGGGAAAGCGCCAGAAGACCGAGGATCGGATCATCGGTGCCGCCGCCGAACTGTTCCTCAAGCATGGCTTCAAGGCCACGACCATCCGGGCGATCGCCAGGGCCGCCGAGGTGTCGGTGGGCCGAGTGATGTCGGTCGGTGACAAGGACGTCATCCTCGTCCGATGCTTCGATCGGTGGATCGGGCAGCTGCAGAACGGGACGTACACGGCATCGCCTCGGCGAGGCAGTCTCTCGCAGCGCGGGAGCTCGTCGGTGCAGCGTCATCTGCTCGAACTCTTCCTGCCGTTCCTCGAGTTCTTCGCCGAACACGAGGATCTGTCCCGCGACTATGCGGCGGCGATGATGCGGGTCAGGGGCGAGCCGGAGGTATTCAACACCCTCGCCGTGGACCTGCAGAGCCGCCTGAGCGAGTCACTGGTCTCGATCGGGATCAATGAGGGCCACGCACGCGCGAGCGCCGCAGCTCTCTACGACTCGTACCTGGGCATCCTCTTCCGGTGGGCGGCGACGACGATGAGTCTCGACGACGCCGTCGAGGCGATGCTGGCCAGCATCGTCTTCCATACGAGAGTCAGGGGTTCGCTGTGAAGGGTTCACCGTGATCCTGCTGCCCGATCCGGTCAGGCCGGTCGTCGTCCTCGCGGTCATCGTCTTCGGCGACGCCCTGCTCACCTTCCGTCCCCCGCGGGCGATCGCCGCCTGCCTCGACGGGGTCGGCTTCCCGCGGGAGTGGTGGTGGGTACTCGCCGTCGTGAAGTTCCTCGCCGCGGCCGGACTGGTGACGGGGATCTGGATTCCCGGGCTCGGCGCAGCAGCCGCGGCGGGCCTCGTCGTCTACTTCCTCTGCGCCGCTGCCGCTCACCTGCGAGCGAGGTATGTCGGTCGGGATTTCTGGCTCAATTGCCTGGGAATGCTCGTCGTCTGCATCGCGGTGCTCGTGTTCTGCTTCCTCTGAATAGCCCATGCCTCAGTCCGGAGAATTCTTCGCCATATCCCGCTCCTCGATCCTGTTTTGGCCTAGAGTCGAAGTACGGCACCCGCGCCCCTGCGGCGCCCAGCCGTCCGGCAGAGTTGCAGAACTGCTCGGTGATGGTGCCGAGCCACCCGGCAGAGGAGTGTGGACATGCCCGAATATGCCGACAGCAGTCGCACGCGCGACGAGACTCCCCACGAACGCCACGAGCGATGGGCCTGGATCCATGAGACGGCGGCGATGACCGGGTGGGATTTCTCCCCACTGGCCGGCCGCCTCGTCGCCGATGATCCGCCGTGGGACTTCGATCAGATCTGCCTCGATGCGATGGCCGAGTCGAGCAGATGCCTCGACATGGGCACGGGAGGCGGCGAGCGCCTCGCCGAACTCATCGATCGCCTCGAGGATGCCCGACCTCCCGGCGAACCCTCGCCGACGATCTCCGCGACCGAGGGGTGGGAACCCAACGTGCCCCTGGCCGCCTCGATGCTGGAGGACTACGGCGTCGAGGTCACCCGGTACGACAGCGATCACCACCCGGAGATGCCCTGGGATGACGACGAGTTCGACCTTGTGATGAACCGCCACGAAAGCTATGACCTCGCCGAGGTGGCCCGCGTGCTCTCCCCGGGCGGACTGTTCCTCACACAACAGGTCGACGGCACAGAGGCGCAGGAGTTCCGTGACCTCTTCGGGGGCGGGGTGGGCGATCTGCGCCAGCAGCTCGAGCCGTGCATCAGCGACGTCGAGAGTCAGGGACTGGCAATCGAGGCGGCCCGCAAGTGGCAGGGAACGATGCGCTTCACCGACGTCGAGGCGGTCATCGAGTACCTCGCCTACATCCCGTGGGATGTCCCCGGGTTCTCCGTCAGGTCCAACCTCCATGTCCTCAGACGCCTGGCCGAGTCGAGTGAGCCGATCACAGTCACGCAGAAGAGGTTCCTCATCGTCGCCCGCAAACCCTGACTCGCGCTGCCTGCAGGGTGGTTTTCCCGACCCCACTCTTGGGATAGCAGGGTGGGGCGCCGCCTTTCCGCGTCGATAGCGTCGAAGCATGACTTCGACGGACTTCTCGTACCCCCAGCCCACCGACGATGAGCTCGCGGCACAGCAGCCCCGAGTCCCCGCCCCTCCCGTCCATCCCGTCTATGCCTCGCCGCGGCCCGACGATCTGGCTGATGCGCACAACGGCGTCAACACACGAATGGATGGCGCCGCCTCGGTGAAGTCGCCGGCGCTGGGCAAGGTGGCCGTGGCGCTCTCGATCGTCGCCATGGCCCTGAGCCTGGCCGCCTCGGTGATCTTGGGCGTGACCGTCGGGCCGTCCGAGGCCGCGTCCGGCTACTACTTCACGGACACACCGCATTGGTATCAGACCCTGGCGACCATGCTCGTCGGAGTCCAGGGCCTGTGCACCTGCTTGGGTCTCACGGGAATCCTCCTCGGCATCACGGCCGCGGTCACCGGGCGGGGCCGTACGCCCGGCATCATCGCCATCGCCGTCGCTGCGATCGCCCCGTTCGTTTCATTCGGCACCTTCGTCGCCCTCGCCTTCATCGCCGCCTGATTTCCTGGCGCGCGCCTCTCCCGACTTCGCCGAAAAACGGGCTGAGCGCCGAAGAACGCGTGTGCGCATGCGTTTCTCGACACTCACCCCGTTTTTCGACGAACTGTCCGAAATTATCTACGGCTGCCGGACGATCCGGGTCAACGATTCCGGGGGCCGATCACCGACTAGAATTGCGGGATGACGACCTTGCCGCTCTCCCTCGCCTCGGCGGATCATGGGCGCCTGCATTGCGGGTATTTCGAGCGCGGGAAATGCCGTTCCTGCGCCCTCATCGAAACGCCCTACGAGCAGCAGATCACGGACAAGGAATCGTGGTGTCGGGAGACCCTCGCCGAGGCGGCTCCACGTGAATGGCTGCCAACCTTCGCCGGCGGGGTGCGGGACTTCAGGAACCGGGCGAAGCTCGCCGTCGGAGGGTCAGCCGGGCACGCCACCTTGGGCATCCTCGATCAGGAGTTCCACGGTGTCGATCTGCGTGACTGCGGGATTCAGGCCCCCGCGATCCGTGCAGTGATTCCGGTACTCGCGGAATTCCTCGATGGCACGGGACTCGAGCCCTATGATGTCGTAGCGCGCCGCGGGGAATTGAAGTTCGTCCATGTCACCGCGGCGCCGTCGGGTGAGCTGATGATCCGGTTCGTCGTCCGCACTCAGCATGGACTCGATGTGCTGCGGTCGCGGAAGGGTCCGCTCTTCGAACTCGTCCCAGCTGCGTCCGTGGTGTCGGTGAATCTGCTGCCGGAGCACAAGGCCGTGCTCGAAGGCAGCCGCGAGGAGATGTTCCGCGGGGAATCGCTGCGGATGAACCTCGACCGGGTGAATCTGCATCTGCGGCCGCAGAGTTTCTTTCAGACGAACACCGCCGTGGCCATCGGACTGTACAACCAGGTCGCCGAATGGGTGGACTCAGTGGAGGCCAAGAACCTGTGGGATCTCTACTGCGGCGTCGGTGGATTCGCGCTCTACTGTGCAGACAGCTCCCGCCACGTCACCGGTGTCGAGATCAGCGAGCAGGCGATCGAATCCGCGAAGATCAGCGCCAGCGAGCTCGGCATCGACGCACGATTCCTCGCCGGCGATGCCACAGAGTTCGCCGAGGAGCACCTGGGTGGTGCTGGTTCCTCGCCCCTGGTCGACGTTCCCGCCTCGTGCGCTGAGGAACACCTAGCCACGGATGAACGGCCGGACTGCGTGGTCGTCAACCCCCCTCGGCGCGGGATCGGGGCCAAGCTGTCGTCTGTGCTCGAGGATTCGGGTGTCGAGCACATCGTGTATTCGAGCTGCAATCCCGTCTCCCTGGCCAAGGACCTCGCCCGGATGCCGAGCTATACCGTCGAGCGGGCGCGGATCTTCGACATGTTTCCGCACACGAAGCACCTCGAGGTCGCGGCCCTGCTGCGCCGGCAGTGAGAACGGAGGACTCACAGCGTTGGAAACTCACACCGTGTAATCCATACCCTCGGCCATGCGCACCTCGGCAAGCGTCGCCTCGGCGACGGCATTGGCCCGCTCGTTGCCGGCGGACAGGACGCGCCTCACCGCAGCTTCGCGGTCACCTCGGCGGCGGTGGCGATGACCTTCTCGGCCAGCGACGCCAATGGATCGGAGTCCACCCCAGACCCCTGATCCAGGTCCTTCCCCGCGCCCTTATCCGCCCCCGTTCCCGCGGCCTTCACGCTGTCGGACACTGACAGTCCGACGGCGGCGATCGGGCGTCCCAGCACATCGAACACCGGTGCCGCGATCGTCGAGATGCCCGGCGTCACCTCTCCATGTTCGATCGCCCAGCCGACTCGCCTCTCCTGGGCGAGCACGGCGTTGAGGGCCTTGACCGAGGTCGGGCCCTTACCGGTGCGGGTGACGAATCCGGTCTCGGACTGCAACATCGCGAGCACCTCGGACTTCGGCAGCTGCGCGAGGATCGCCCGCCCCGTCGCGGTGAGGTAGCTGGGCATGCGCACCCCGGTGGCGGTGATGACGGCAACCGACTTCAGCGACTGCTCCTTGAGCACATACTCGGTCTCCCAACCGCGGATGATCGCGAGCTGTGCCGTGGCGGCTGTGTCTTCGGCCAGCTGTCGCACGATCGGCTGCGCCAACCGCTGCAGCGGGTTCGTCCGCAGGTAGGACGCCCCGAGCTCGTGCACGCCGGCCCCGAGCACGTACCCGGAATCAGTGCGCGCCACGAGCCCGAGCTCCTCGAGGACGTTGAGGATGTCGTAGGCGCTCGATCGCGGAATGTCGAGGGACCGGACCAGCGCGCCGGCCGTGATCGCCCGGTTCGACACCGCCATGTGCCGCAGGATCGCGATCGCCCTGCGCAGCGCGGGAACCTCAGCCACGGCGACCACCTCCGATCCCGGCAACGCCGGCATGCCTACCCGCAACGACCTCAGCCACGATTCAGCCTTCCATCTCCAGCGCCGCGAACGCCTGCGCGTAGAGCTCGGAGATGTCCCCGAGTTCGGCGTGCACGCCGTCGCGCACGCGCACTCGACCGCCGCTGACGGTCAAGGACACGTCCGTCGAGGTGGCCGTGAGGATGATCTGTTCGTCCAGTGATCCCATGGTGCGCATGCTGTCGGTGCGCAGGGCGACGAAATCGCACGCCTTCCCGACCTCGAGCGCGCCGACGGGCAGGTCGAGGCTGCGTGCCCCTCCTTCGGTGAGTGCCGTGATGAGTTCGGTCGGTGAGAATCGGCCGCGCTGACCGGAGCGCAGGCGTTCGCCGGCTTCGAGCCCTTGGGTCTCGCGCAGGGCGTCGAGGACGACGTGCTGGTCGGAGCCGAGCGAGATCACAGCTCCGGCGTCGGCGAGTTCCCGGGCCGGTCCGATGCCGTCAGCGAGGTCCGCCTCGGTGCACGGGCACATGACGATCGTCGACCGGGAGCCGCCGAGGATCGCGATGTCCTCCTCGCTCAGGTGGGTAGCGTGGACGGCCGAGAGCCGGTCGGTGACGACTCCGGAACGTCCGAGCACCTCGGTGGGACTGGCTCCGTACGCACTCTGGCAGGCCTCGTTCTCCGCGGGCTGTTCGGACAGGTGCACGTGCACGGGCCCGGTGAGTTCGGCGAACCTCGGCAGGTTCGCGGCCGGGACTGCGCGGATCGAGTGGATGGCCGCGCCGACGTGGACGAAGCTCTCACCTGGAGCGTTGACAGGGAACTCCTCGGCGAAAGCTTCGGTGAGTCCGGCATGACGGTCCATGTACCCGTCGATGGTGCCGTCACCGAAACGAGCCTGTTCGGGCGAGAGTTCCGCGTCAATGGCGCCGGTGAGGTAGCAGGTGTCGAGGAGTCGGATGCGGATCCCCGCCGAGGCGGCCGCCCGTGCCAGCGCTCGTTCCATCGCGTGGGCGCGAGGTTCGGCATCGTCGTTCGCGTCCCCGCGGGGACGTGCGGTGTGGTCGTCCGCCTCGGCGACCGGATCCGCCGCGTCCCCGCGGGGACGTTCCGTGCCGTAAGGGGTTCCGTCCTGTGCATGGTGGACGTAGTGGAACTCCCCCACCGAGGTGTAGCCGCCGGCGAGCATCTCGGCGAACACGGCACGGGCCACGGTCCCGTAGGACTGGGGGTCGAGTTTCGCGGCGACGGAGTACATGACTTCGCGCCAGGTCCAGAAGGTGCCGCCGTCGCCGTGGGTGCGGCCGCGCAGCATCCGGTGGAAGGCATGCGAGTGCGCGTTGACACCGCCGGGGAGGACGAACCCGTGCACCGCCTCGGCGTCGGACGGGGCGGTGTCGATCCCGGTTTCGACGGCGGTGAGCGTTCCGGTGTCGTCGGCGCTCAGCAGGACTCCGCGGGCGACGGCTCCGTCGACCCAGGCGGATTCGCACCAGTAACGGGTGCTCATCGTGCACCTCCGTTCGTCGGGCCTCCGACACTGCCGTCGACAACGGCGTGTTCGATGCCGAGTTCGCGGGCGAGCACGTTGACGAGCGCGTCGACCCCGGCCCTCTGGTCGTCGACCTCGCAGGCCTCTTCGGGAGCGTGAGAGACGCCGGTCGGGTTGCGGACGTAGAGCATCGCCGACGGCACGTGAGGTGCGAGGATTCCGGCATCGTGTCCGGCTCCCGAAGGCAGGAGCGGAGCGTCCGGCAGCACCGAAGTCAGGCGCGAGTTGAGGCCGGCGGTGAAGTGAGTCGTCGGAGAGTAGGACTCCTGCGAGATGGTCACCTCGACACCGGAATCAGCGCCATGGTCCTGGGCACGACGGCTGATCGCCTCGAGCACCTGCTTGACGACGGCATCGTCAGGGTGGCGGATGTCGAGCCAGAAGCTCATGGTCGAAGCGATGACGTTCGTCCCGCCGGGGTGGATGAGGGTGCGGCCCACGGTCGCCACGGCGCTCGCGTCAGTGGCGGCCGCTAGGGTCGGGATGTCCCCGATCACGCGGGAGGCCGCGACCACAGGGTCGGCGCGATGGCTCATCGGAGTCGTGCCGGCGTGGTTGCCCTGACCGGAGAAGGCGAAGTGCCAGCGCCCGTGGCCGATGATCGAGGAGCCGATGGCGACGGCCTGATCGGTGTTGATCAGACCGACGCCCTGTTCGACATGGAGTTCGATGAAGGAACCGATTCCGGCCAGCCGAGACTGGTCACGCCCGATCCGATCCGGGTCGAGGCCATAGCCACGGGCGACGTCGGCGAAGGTGTCACCGGCGGCGTCCTTGAGGCCGAGCGCGCGGTCAGCGTCGATGGCGCCGGTGAGCAGCCGCGAGCCGAGACAGGCGACGCCGAAGCGTGAGCCTTCTTCTTCGGGGAACACTGCCAGAGCGAAGGGCCGGGTGGCCTGGTCGAGCGCGCCGGAGGCCTTGAGCACATCGAAGGCCGCCAGCGCCGAGGCGACACCGAGAGGACCGTCGAACTCGCCGCCGCCGGGCACCGAGTCAAGGTGGGAACCGGTGACCACGGCATTGTCACCAGGCGGGGTGGCCCAGGCCCACGTGATTCCGTTGGCGTCGATCTCCGTGTCGAGGCCACGGCGGTCCGCCTCGGCTAGGAACCACTCACGCAGCTTCCGTTCGGTGGCCGAGAATCCGGGCCGCTGGTAGCCCGGCCCGCGGGTGTCGCGGCCGGTGTCCTCGATCTGGCTCAGCAGCGAGACGACATCGCTCATTAACAGTTCACTCCGTTCGAAATCGGTCGGGCCCGGTGATGTGTCGGTCCTGCAGTCGGCCGGCCCTGGCGTCATACGCCCGACGGTCGGGTCCGGTCGGCGACAAGCCCCTGCCCCGTGTCAGTCCTGGTGGGTGGTGGCTGCAGAGGTGCCCGAAGCTTCGGCGGCGGCTTCGAGGTTACCCAGCGCAGTGAACTCTGGATCGTTGACGGCCGGTCCGCCGTCTTCCGGCTGCCAGGTTCCGGCAGCAGCGGTGACGGTGTGGGTCAGCGGTGCAACCGCCTCGGCGGCGGCGATAAGCGAACCGTCCTTGACCTTCGCAATGGTCTCGGCGAGTTCGGGCGAGAGGAACCGGTCGGGTCCGGGTCCGGGCACGGTCTCACGGATCGCCGCGATCACGGCTCCGGTCACCGGTGCCGGTGCGGCGTCGCGCATATCGCAGGCACGGGAGGCGGCATAGAGTTCGATGCCGACGACGGAGGCGAGGTTGTCGATGACCTTGCGCAGCTTGCGTGCGGCCGACCACCCCATGGACACGTGGTCTTCCTGCATGGCCGAGGACGGGATCGAGTCGACCGAGGCCGGGGTAGCGCCGCGTTTGGCCTCGGACACCATGGCCGCCTGCGTGTAGTGGGCGATCATCAGTCCCGAATCGACGCCGGCGTCATCGGCGAGGAATGGAGTGAGGTTCTGGTTGCGGGCGACATCCATCATCCGGTCGGTGCGGCGTTCGGACATCGAGGCGACGTCGGCGGCGACGATCGCGAGGAAGTCCAAGGCATGGGCCAGCGGTGCACCGTGGAAGTTGCCGTTCGAAGACACCATTCCATTGGTGAGCACGACGGGGTTGTCGATGGCGGCCCGCAGTTCGCGTTCGGCGACCTGGGCGGCGAAGGCGACGGCGTCGCGGGCGGCGCCGTTGACCTGCGGGGCGCAGCGCATCGAATACGCGTCCTGGACGAGGTGGGTTGAGTCGCGGTGGCTGGCGGTGATGCCCGAGTCCTTGAGCGAGGCGAGCATGTTCGCGGCCGAGGCGGCCTGACCGTCGTGCGGGCGCAGCGCGTAGTGGAGTTCGGGGGCGAAGACGGCGTCGGTGCCGAAGAGTCCTTCGATGCTCATGGCCGCGGACACGTCGACGGCGGTGAGCAGGTTCTCCAGGTCGGTCAGGGCCATGATGAGCATGCCCAGCATGCCGTCGGTGCCGTTGACGAGCGCGAGGCCCTCCTTCTCGGCCAGGGTGACCGGGGTGATTCCGGCCTTTGCGAGGATCTCGTCGGCCGGTCCCGCCACTCCGTCGGGCCCTTCGGCCACGCCTTCGCCCATGACGACGAGGGCACACGCCGACAGGGGCGCGAGGTCGCCGGAGCAGCCGAGTGATCCGTATTCGTGGACGACCGGGGTGATTCCGGCGTTGAGCAGGTCGACGTAGGTCTGGAGGACTTCGGCGCGGACGCCGGCCCGACCGGTGGCGAGTGTCCGGGCGCGCAGCAGCATGAGGGCGCGCACGACTTCGCGTTCAACGGGCTCGCCGACGCCGGCGGCGTGGGAACGGATGAGGGATTTCTGCAGCTGGGTGCGCAGTTCGGCGGGGATGTGGCGCTGCGCGAGCGCGCCGAATCCGGTGGAGACCCCATAGACGGGCTTCTCGGCCTGGGCGAGGGCGTCGATGGCCTCGCGGTACTTGTTCACCCGGGCCAGGGTGGCTTCGGACAGGGAGACTTTTGCGTCGCGGCGGGCGACGTCGACCACCTCGGCGAAGGTCAGTGTGTCGGGGTCGAGATCGATGAATGTGGTCATGAAGAGCCTTTCCTTGTGTTCGTCGTGGATGAAGTTCAGTCGCGGGATCGGTTGTCGACGATGAGCTCACCGCCGGAGTAGACCCTCTCGACCAGCTGGACACCCGGCCGGTAGGCCAGGTGGCGGTAGCTGGGTGCGTCGAGGATGGCCAGGTCGGCGCGGGCTCCCGCTCCGAGGTGGCCGACATCGGTGCGCTGCAGGGCGTTGGCTCCGCCGGCTGTCGCCGCCCACACTGCCTGTTCGACGGTGAAGTGCATGTCGCGAACGCCGATGGCGATGACGAAGGGCATGCTGTTGGAGAACCCGGAGCCGGGATTGCAGTCGCTGGCGATCGCCAACGAGACTCCCGCGTCGACGTAGCGGCGCGCGTCCGGGTAGGGCTGTCGGGTGGAGAATTCGATGCTCGGCAGCAGGGTGACGACGGTGCCCGCCTCGGCGAGGACGGCAAGGTCCTCATCGGAGGCGAAGGTCGCGTGGTCGACGGAAGCGCAGCCGAGTTCGGCGCCGAGCTTGAGCGCCCCTCCCTCGGTGAGCTGGTTGGCGTGCAGCCGCGGTTTCATTCCGACGGCCTTGCCGGCTTCGATGATCCGCCGGGTCTGATCCTCGGTGAAGGCACCGGTTTCGCAGAACACATCGATCCACTTCGCCTTGCCCCCGGCCGCAGGGATGATCTCGTCGATGACGAGGTCGACGTAGCCTTCCGGATTCTCTTTGAATTCAGGCGGGACGACGTGCGCGGCGATGAGGGTCGATTCCTCGGTGTGCCGGTTGATGATGTCGAGGGCCTGGATCTCGTCGGGCACGGTCAGCCCGTAGCCGGACTTGATCTCGAACGTCGTCGTTCCCTGCCGCCTGGCCTGATCGAGCAGGTGGACGAGGTTCGCCTCGAGTTCGGATTCCGTCGCTGCGCGGGTGGCGGCCACGGTGGTGGCGATGCCCCCGGCCGAGTACTTCTGCCCGGCCATCCGCGCCGCGAATTCCTCGGACCGATCACCGGCGAAGATGAGGTGATTGTGGCTGTCGACGAAGCCCGGGATGACGGCCTTCCCGCCGAGGTCGATGGTCTCGAGTCCGCCTAAATCGTTCGCCGAGGTGACTTCCCCATTGACGATGTCATCGTCGTTGACGTCGTGTGCGATCGCCTCGCCGAGGTAGTTCTGCACCGCCGTGTCCGCCTGTGCGGACGACCCCGACCAGATGATCCGGCCGTCTTCGACGAGCAGAGCGGCATCTGTGACGACATCGAGTTCGCCGAGGCTGTCGAGGTCGTTGACGACCAATTCGCTGATCCCGGTGAATAGCTGCATGACGGTCGGCCCTTTCCGATCGAGTGTGGTCCACAACCAGTATGGACCGCGCGGAGACAACAGAGAACGACCCGAAACGAGATTCGTCCGACATTTCGGACAGTGGGCGAGGGCAGCTGCCTGGCACGAAGAGGTTCAACGCCACCGCACGCGACCTGCCGTCCGGCGCAACAGACCAGCGGTGCACGCGATCTGCCGACAAGCAGAGCGGCGGCGCACCTCGCGACTCGCCGTCGGCAACCGCCCGCGGCACACAAAAAGTCGAGCAGCACTGTTTCAAATCAGTGCTGCTCGACTTTTCTCGAGCTGTTCGGCGCCCTTACTGCAGGGCGGAATCCACGTTTGGTACACCCTATTCTGAAATGCCCACCGAGTGTTGCTACCACCGATAGATTCCGCCGTGAGCAATTCAGAACAGCCTGTACCAAAGTGCCCGCTTGAGCCGCGACCGCGCCCGTCGACGCAGCGCACGTGTACGCACCTGCGCCGCAGACTGCTTACTGTGCGGCGGAATCCTCGTCGCGCTTGTCGAGCTCGGGGATCATCGGCACGCGCTGACCGCGCTCCTCGGCCACCTCGGAGGCGCGATCGTAGCCGGCGTCGACGTGGCGGATGACGCCCATGCCCGGGTCGTTCGTGAGCAAGCGTGCCAGTTTCTGAGCGGCCAGCTCGGTGCCGTCGGCCACGGACACTTGGCCGGCGTGGATGGAACGGCCGATGCCGACGCCGCCGCCATGGTGGATCGACACCCAGGTAGCACCCGAGGAGGTGTTGACCAGGGCGTTGAGCAGCGGCCAGTCGGCCACGGCGTCCGTGCCGTCGAGCATCGATTCGGTCTCGCGGTAGGGGCTGGCGACGGAACCGGAGTCGAGGTGGTCACGGCCGATGACGATCGGGGCCGAGATCTTGCCTTCGGCGACGAGCTGGTTGAACAGCAGACCGGCCTGGTGGCGTTCCTTGTAGCCGAGCCAGCAGATGCGTGCCGGCAGGCCTTCGAACTCGACGTATTCGTTGGCGGCGTCGAGCCATGTGCGGAGGTGTTCGTTCTCGGGGAAGAGCTCCTTGAGAGCCTGGTCGGTGACCTCGATGTCCTTCGGGTCGCCGGACAGCGCGACCCAGCGGAAGGGTCCGAGGCCTTCGCAGAAGAGGGGGCGGATATAGGCGGGGACGAAGCCGGGGAACTCGAAGGCGCGGTCGTAGCCGGCTTTGCGAGCTTCGTCGCGGATCGAGTTGCCGTAGTCGAAGACCTCGGCGCCGCGGTCCTGGAATTCGACCATGGCCTTCACGTGCTTGGCCATGGACTCCTCGGCGCGGATGGTGAACTTCTCGGCATCCTGCTCGGCCTCTTCGTGCCAGTCGTCGACGCTCACGCCCACCGGCAGGTAGGACAGCGGGTCGTGGGCCGAGGTCTGGTCGGTGACGATGTCGACTTCGGCTGCCTCGGGGCGGTCGAGGATGAGCGGAAGGATCTCGGCGGCGTTGCCGACGAGCCCGACGGACAGGGCCTGCTTGTTCTTCTTCGCTTCGATGACCTTGGCCAGTGCGGTGTCGAGGTCGGTTTCGACCTCGTCGAGGTAGCGCTTGCCCTTGCGGCGGTCGAGGCGGGTCTTGTCGACGTCGATGATGAGGCAGGCGCCGTCGTTGAGCGTCACGGACAGCGGCTGGGCTCCGCCCATTCCGCCGCAGCCGGCGGTGATGGTCAGGGTTCCGGCGAGGGTGCCGTCGAAGCGCTTGCGGGCGATAGCACCGAAGGTCTCGTAGGTGCCCTGGAGGATACCCTGGGTGGCGATGTAGATCCAGGAGCCGGCGGTCATCTGGCCGTACATCATCAGGCCCTCGGCCTCGAGCTCGCGGAAGTGCTCCCAGTTGGCCCAGTCGCCGACGAGGTTGGAGTTCGCGATGAGCACGCGTGGGGCCCATTCGTGGGTGCGCATGACGCCGACCGGCTTGCCGGACTGGATGAGCAGGGTCTCGTCGTCCTCGAGGTCGTCGAGGGTACGCACGATTGCGTCATATGCTTCCCAGGAGCGGGCCGCGCGGCCGGTGCCGCCGTAGACGACGAGGTCTTCGGGACGCTCGGCGACCTCGGGGTCGAGGTTGTTCATGAGCATGCGCTTGGGGGCTTCGGTCTGCCACGACTTCGCGGTGATCTCGGTTCCGCGGTCGGCGCGGATGACCCGGGAAGGGTCGTGCTGGGTGAACGACGGCTTGGTGGTCATGGGTTCTCCTTGTCGCTGTGTCCGACAACGCGGATACTGGTCTGCGGGTTCGGCAGGAAACCGACTATCGGCCCGTCCTGCGCTGTCTGCTCTGACTACACATCCCATTCTGGCGGCTGGAGAGGATCGTGGAAGTGGTCCGGATCAGGTTCTGTCCGATATTTCGGACGCGCTCGAGATATGCGCCGCACACCCAATTGCCGACCGCTATAAAACAGCTCAGGCATTGATTACCCAGCGTGCAATAATGATGGCCACCCGCATGTCCGACCGCCTGAACGCCTGACGAGGGAGAACGTCCATGGAGCTGCAGCAGATCCGCGCCTTCGTCGCCGTCGCCGAAGAACTCCACTTCGGCCGCGCCGCCGAACGCCTCGGCATGGCCCAACCCCCGCTGAGCCGCACCATCCGCTCCCTGGAGACCGACCTCGGCGCTTCTCTGTTCCAACGCACGACCCGCTCAGTCAGCCTCTCCCCCGCCGGCGAAGCCCTGCTCGAGCCGGCCAAGCACATGCTCGCCACCCAGCAGGCCGCCGTCGAATCCGTCCACCGCTCCTCCAGCGGTGAGGTCGGCCGCGTCCGCTTCGGCTACTCACACCCGTCTTCCCGCGACCTCGCCGCCACCCTCGTGGCGGCCTCACACGAACGCAATCCGGGCATCACCTTCCACCTCGAGTCGACGGTCTATGCCGACGAAGGCCTCGAGAGGATCATGGACGGCACTCTCGACCTCGCCCTGGTTCGCTGGCGACGGAGGCCCCCGCTCATCGCCGGCCGCCCCGTGGCCATCGAGCGCCCATGCGTCGCCATGCCGAGTTCGCACCGACTGGCGAAGCGAAAGAAGATCGGCGTCACCGAGCTCGCCGATGAGCCCTTCGTGCTCCTGCCCGCGCGGCCGAATTCGAACCTGCGCGAAACCGCCATGCGCCTGTGTCTCGATGCCGGATTCAGCCCACGCACGGTCCAGGAGGCCCCCGACTCGCAGTCGATCTCTGCTCTCGTGGCCGCCGGAATGGGTGTGACGATTACGTTCGATTCCGTCGCCGCCGGCTACGACTCGCGGGTCTCCGCGGTTCCGCTCGACCTGCCGAACGAAGCCACTCAGCTGCACCTCGCGTACCGCCTCGACCAGCAGGATGCAGCCCTGAGCACGGTCCTCGATGTCGCCGAGGCGGTCCTGCCGACAGTCCGCTGAGCTCGGCTGGTCTCACCGCCGTTCGGAGGATCTTCATGTCCGTCGCCCACGCGACCGAGCCCACCATCGTTCGCCGCGCACGCGTCCGCCGACCATCTGAGGCGCCTCGGGATACCCATTTATTGAGACGACCTCTTGTCTCCGGCGATCTATTCGGATATGTTCATCAATCAGAATGTATTGATATCAGCATCGGCAGTGATGCCGAAAGGATCGATGCCCCACCGCCGCGGCAGGACGGCTCGATCACAACCCAAGGGAGACCCTGTGTCCGAAGACATCGTCATCTGCGAACCTCTCCGCTCCCCCGTGGGCGGATTCGGCGGACAGTTCAAGGACGTGCCGCATGAGGAGCTCGGCCGACAGGTCCTCACAGCTCTGCTGGAGAAGACCAACCTGCCGGGCGAGGCCATTGAGGATGTCGTCCTCGGCAACTGCTATCCGCACATGGAGACTCCGGCGATCGGCCGCGTCGTCGCCCTCAATGCGGGACTGCCGATCACCGTTCCCGGCCGCCAGGTCGACCGTCGCTGCGGCTCCGGCCTGCAGGCGATCGCCGACGCTCACGCGATGATCTCGGCCGGCTTCGCCGACCTCGTCGTTGCCGGCGGCGTCGAGTCGATGAGCCGCGCACCGTTCTTTAATGAGGAGATCCGCTGGGGCGTCAAGGGCGGCAACATCGAGCTCAAGGACGGTCTCGTCCGCGGCCGCCTCACCGCAGGCGGCAACGACTACCCGGTGCCCGGCGGAATGATCGAAACCGCGGAGAACCTGCGCCGTGAGTACACGATCTCACGGGAGGACCAGGACGCCTACGCCGTGGAATCGCACCGTCGTGCCGCCTCGGCGATGGAAGAAGGGAAGTTCGCCGACGAGATCGTGCCGATCACCCTGCCGGCCACCCGGAAGACCCCCGAACAGGTCATCACGACCGATGAGCACATCCGTCCCGGGTCGACGGTCGAGAAGCTCGCGAAGCTCAAGCCGATGCTCGGGAAGTCCGACGATGAGGCCACGGTGACCGCCGGAAATGCCTCGGGACAGAACGACGGCGCCGCGCTGTGCATCGTGACCACCGCGTCCAAGGCCGCCGAGCTGGGCCTGCGGGTCTTCGCCCGCATGCGCAGCTGGGCCGTGGCCGGAGTGCCGCCGAAGACGATGGGCATCGGGCCGGTCCCGGCGACCGCGAAGGCGCTGCAGCGTGCAGGTCTCGAACTCGGAGACATCGACCTCATCGAACTCAACGAGGCTTTCGCGGCGCAGGTGCTCGCCTGCACGAGCGAATGGAAGCTCACCGAATCCGACTTCGCCGAACGCCTCAATGTCAACGGTTCGGGCATCTCACTGGGCCACCCGGTCGGCGCAACCGGTGGGCGCATCCTCGCCACCCTGCTGCGGGAGATGGATCGCCGCGGTTCGCGCTACGGCGTTGAGACGATGTGCATCGGCGGCGGTCAGGGAATGGCCGCGGTCTTCGAACGCGTCGCCTGAGGCCCGCTCGTCTCACGACGAGAAGAACTCAGTGCACTGCCCTGGCCGGAAGCTCTTCCGGCCAGGGCAACGTGCATTGAGCGCCGGAATTCCGTCCCGGGGGCAGACCGCCCATCAGTACTTCGGAACGTCCGACACCTCCGTCCGACACTTCGGACGAAATCCCGTCACACCCCGTTGTCTTCGCCCTGGTCACTGCCGAGGATGAAGATCATGAACGCAACGAAGCAGCTCCTGACCGGGGTTCGGGTCGCCGATTTCTCCCGAGTTCTCGCCGGCCCCTACGCCACCGCCATGCTCGCCGATCAGGGCGCCGAGGTGGTCAAGATCGAGATGCCCGGCCACGGTGACGATTCCCGACATCTCGGACCCTTCACCGATTCCGGGTCGACGTACTTCACCGGACTCAACCGCGGAAAGCGCTCGATCGAAGCCGACCTCAAGGACCCCGACGACCACGCACGACTGCTCGAACTCATCGCCGAATGCGACGTCGTCGTCGAGAACTTCCGCCCCGGCGTCGCCGCGAAGCTCGGCCTGTCCTACGAGGACCTCACGGCCGTCAGACCCGATCTCGTCTATGCCTCGATCTCCGGCTTCGGCCAGGCCGGCAGTCAGGCGGGACGACCTGCCTATGACACGGTCATCCAGGCACTGAGCGGACTCATGGCCTCGACCGGCTTCGCCGACGGCTCTCCCACCCGAGTCGGAGAATCGATCGCCGATGTCTCCGCTGGAGTGTTCGCGGCCTTCGGCATCTCCTCGGCGCTCTTCCACCGTCAGACCACCGGCGAGGGAGCCCATATCGACATTCCGATGCTCGATGTCATGCTCGCCATGCAGCCGACGAATGCCTCCCTCCACGCGGCCGGCTCCTCTCCGTCGCGGGTCGGCAACCGCCACCCCGTCTCCGCCCCCTTCGACACCTACCGCGCCGCCGACGGACTCGTCGTCATCGCCGTGGCCAACGACCGCCTCTTCGGCACTCTCGCCGCCACGCTCGGCAAGCCGGAGCTCGCCGCCGACCCGCGCTTCGCCACCGACGGGCAGCGGTCGGAGCACGCCGAGGCACTGCGCATCGAGATCGAAGAGTTCACCAGCGGGCGCACCGTGACCGAGCTGTGCGAGATCTTCGATGCCGCCGGAGTCCCCAACTCCCCCGTCCTCGATTTCGCCGAGGCGGTCACCGGGCCCATCGGCAAAGGTCGCGGACTCACTGCCGCCGATCCGCGCACCGGTCACACCTATCTCGGCCATCCGCTCCTCGTCGACGGCGCCCGCCCAGCGTCGACGCTTCCGGCACCGCACCTCGGCGAACACAATGCCGACTTCGCCGAGGCGGGGCGGATGAAGCCGTCGGACCCAACGGATTCGACGGACTCGGCCGAACCGACCGAGTCGGCGAACTGAGCCGCGGGACGAAGGATTCGGCTCCTCCCGCCGACGCCTCCCTCCACGCACATCCTCTGCACCTCACGATCAACCCACCTCCAAGGAGCACTCATGGCCTTCGACATCACCGCCGACGAACAGGAACTCGTCGACGCCGTCGCCCAGATCAGCAAGGACGTCCTCGCCCCGCAGGCGGCCTCCGCAGACGCGAACGAACGCGTCTCGGATGAGACGTTGAAGACCCTCGCCGAGGTGGGGGTCATGGGGCTCAACCTGCCCGAGGAATTCGGCGGGCCCGGCGTCGGTTCGGTGGCGATGAGCCAGATGGTCGCCGCCATCACCGAGGCGTGCGCATCGACCGCGTCGATCGTCACCGCGCAGTTCCTCGCCACCGACTCGATCCTGCTCGGCGGCACCGACGCCCAGCGCGAGGCGTGGCTGCCGCGGGCCGCCGCCGGCGAAGTCATCGGCTCCTTCGGACTCACCGAGCCGGGGGCCGGGTCCAACCCGGCGGAGATGTCGACGAAGGCCACTCGCGTCGACGGCGGATGGCATATCAAGGGCACGAAGTGCTTCATCACCAACGCCGGCTTCGCGGACTTCATCATCGTCTACGCGAAGACCGACGTCGACGCCGGCCACAAGGGAATCAGCGCATTCAT
The DNA here is from genome assembly GCF_900169165.1 of Brevibacterium linens ATCC 9172. GTDB lineage: Bacteria > Actinomycetota > Actinomycetes > Actinomycetales > Brevibacteriaceae > Brevibacterium > Brevibacterium linens. The sequence goes on along the minus strand of NZ_FXYY01000009.1, from coordinate 20,977 downwards.
CGTCGACACCGCGGTCGCCTCGGCGGGGCTGGACTTCAATCCCCCGGAGAAGACGATGGGTCTTCGCGGAAGTCCGGTCTACGAGTTCGTCATCGACACCGTGGTTCCCGAGGACGCCCTCCTCGGGAAGGCAGGCGAAGGCTTCACGACGGCCATGCGCGTGCTTGACCGCGGCCGCATCGAGGTGGCTGCGATGAGCCTGGGAATCGGCAAGGCTGCCCTCGACGCCGCCGTGGCGTGGGCCGGCGAGCGCAAGATCAACGGCAAGCCGCTGAACAGGCTCCAAGGCATCGCGTTCAAGCTCGCGGACATGTACACGAAGTACCGTTCGGCGTGGCTGCTGACGATGGACGCCGCCGAACAGCGCGACGCCGAGGTGGACTTCACTCGATCCTCGGCAACGGCGAAGCTCGCCGCCTCCGAGGCGGCCGCCTTCATCGCCGACGAAGCCCTGCAGATCCATGGCGGGTACGGCTTCACTCGCGACTTCCCGCTCGAGCGATACGTTCGCGACGCTCGGATCTACCGCATCTACGAAGGCTCCTCGGAGATCCAACGCACGATCATCGCCCGATCTCTGTCCTGACGAGTCGGCTGAAACAAGCCGGAGAATCGATCGAAACAGCACAGAAATCCGCCCGAGAATACGATCGAAGCGGGGCTGAGGGGCGATTCGTTCGCCGTTGAGTCCCGCTATTCATTTCACCCCGCAGATGATCCGAAATATCGGACAGAATGTGTGATTCAGGTCTCGTCTCTCATCGTCTTTGGGTGTTGACTGAGTCTGATTCATCACTCAAAGGAGGCAATCTTGGCTAGTACGACCAATTCGGGGATCGAGAAGCGATCCATCGAGATGGTGCCTGACGCCGAGCGTCACGGAACGCCACGTTCCCAGTTCACCCTGTGGTTCGGCGCCAACACTCAGATCACCGCGATCGTCGACGGGGCCTTGGCCGTCGTCTTCGGCGCCGACGCACTCTGGGCGATCATCGGCCTGCTCATCGGCAACATCATCGGCGGAATCGTCATGGCACTCCACTCGGCGCAGGGTCCGCAGCTGGGTCTGCCGCAGATGATCTCCTCGCGCGCCCAGTTCGGCATCATCGGCGCGATCATCCCGCTCGTGCTCGTCGTGCTCATGTACATCGGCTTCGCCTCGACCGGCGCGGTGCTGTCCGGCCAGGCCGTCAACCTCATCATCGGCGTTCAGACCCCATGGGTCGGCATCGTCATCTTCGGTGCGCTCACGGCGTTGGTGGCCCTGCTGGGATACAAGTACATCCACGTGCTCGGTCGGATCTCCTCGGTGACGGGCCTGCTCGGCTTCCTCTTCATCACCTACTGCGTACTCACCCAGGTCGACGTCCCCGGACTGATCTCGGGTTCGTCGTTCGCCTTCCCCGCCTTCCTCTCGGCCATCGCCCTGTCCGTGGGCTGGCAGCTGACCTATGGACCGTATGTGGCTGACTACTCGCGCTACCTGCCGCGCTCGACCCCATCCTCGAAGACCTTCTGGTTCACCTTCGGCGGATCGGTCATCGGTTCGCAGTGGTCGATGACCCTGGGCGCGCTCATCGGTGCGGCCGCCATGACCGAGTCCGGCAACGAATTCGTCGAGAATCAGGTCGCCTATGTCGGCGACATCGTCGGCGGGGGTGTGTTCGCCCTGCTCATCTTCATCGTCATCCTGCTGGGCAAGCTCACGGTCAACACCCTCAACGCCTATGGCGCGTTCATGTGCACGCTGACGATCCTCACCTCCTTTGGCAACAGGGCGACCATCCGTCGATGGACCCGCGCGGTCTTCGTCATCGGCATCGTCACCCTGACCGTGCTCGTGGCGCTGCTGGCCTCGGCGGACTTCCTCGCGAACTTCAAGAACTTCGTGCTCGCGCTGTTGATGGTGTTCACCCCCTGGAGCGTCATCAACCTCACCGACTACTACCTGATCTCGAAGGACCGCTTCGACATCCCCGCCTTCTACGACCGGCACGGTCGCTACGGCAACTGGAACTGGCGTGCGCTGGCCGCCTACGGGATCGGCGTCGTCGTGCAGATCCCCTTCCTCGCCCAGTCCTTCTACACCGGCCCGCTGGTCGCGAAGCTCGGCGGCGCGGACATCTCGTGGCTCGTGGGCATCATCGTCACCTTCATCCTCTACTACGTGCTCATCCGCAACCGCGGAGTCGCTCCGACGGAGACGATCTACCCCAGCCTCGAGGAACTCGAGCGCAAGTGAGACCCACCCCCGCCGAGGCGGCCCTGCCCACTCCGGGCAGCTGACCTCGGCGGGGTGGTTCGGCTCCTCCAACGGCCGTCGGCCGGCAGCGTGCTTCGCTGTCGACCGGCGGCCGTCGACGTGTCTCTCCACCAGGCAACAGACCGAATCTGCACTTAACTACCACTCAGTTCTACTATCAAGTAATGTGTGTGGTGCCCGTCACAACCAGAACGTCCAACGGTGAACACTCTGGTCGACTGCACCCCGTCGCGACTCTGATCTCACCGTCACGGTGTACACCGCTGCGGTCTGCACCGACACCGCTGTCCCGCACCTTCTCAATGCCGAGAGACAAGGAAGAACAGGACCACCGCCTATGAGCACGCCAACCACAGCACTGCCTACCACCTCCTCACACGGGCCTCGTCGTCGCCTCCAGGCCCTGAGCGCCGCAGCCGTCGTCGGCCTCGCACTCACCCTGCGCACGACGACCGCTCCGGCCCAGGCCGCCGAACTCGTTCCGCAGACCGAGGACGAAGCCGAAGAGTTCCTCGACGACCGTGCGGCGGAGGATCCGAGCACGCTCGATCGCCACAGCGTCCCCGAGGGCATCAGCGTCGAAGAGGCACAGAAGGCCGTCGAAGAGTCCGATGAGATCACCACGGCCGATGTCGAATACGCCGCCGCGCAGGAGGAGCTTCCGGCATCGGGGGTTCCCGGGAACTTCTATCGGACCCCGGACTCGCTGCCGAGCGCGGACGGCACGGTGCTCAAGCAGGCCGACTCCGATTTCTACCTCGACCCGGTGAAGCTCATCAAGCATGACGCGAAGTCGACGGTCTTCATGTACAAGACCACCGATGAGAAGGGCAAGGCCCGAGCCGCCACCGCCACTCTGCTCACCCCGAACGGCGCGAGCGGCCACGCTGAGGATGCCGTCGTCATCGCGCCGGGCACCCAGGGCATCGCCGACAAGTGCGCTCCGAGCCGCCAGATGGGCATGGGCACCGAATACGAAGGCATCTCCGTCGCATCGGCCCTCGCCGCAAAGCATCCGGTTGTCGTCGTCGACTACATGGGCCTCGGCACCGAAGGCACCCACCACTACGTCAACCGTGTCGAAGAGGGGCGCTCCGTCCTCGACGCGGCACGTGCCGTCCAGCAGGTCGATGGCAGCGAGATCGATGAGGACACCCAGCTCCAGCTGCGCGGCTACTCGCAGGGCGGTCATGCTACGACGGCGGCCCTGGAGCTCCAGAAGGAGTGGGCGCCCGAGCTCAACATCGCCTCCGCTTCGGCCGGCGCGGTGCCGACCGACCTGTACAAAAGACCGTCTCCGGTCTCTCGAGCGTCTATACGGCATTCGCACTCTACGGCGTCGTCGGGTTCGCCGATCAGGCTGACATCGATCTGTCAGAATTCCTCAACGAGAAGGGGCAGAAGGTGGTCGCCGAAACAGCGGACAAGTGCACCGTCCAAGCCCTGCTCTCGACTGCCTTCACGGATGGGAAGTCGCTGACGAAGAACGGCGAGTCGTTCCCTGAGGTCATCGACGAGAACTTCACGGACATCGTTGACCGGCAGCGGTTGGGTAAGGCCGAAGTGCCTGATATTCCGCTGCTGGTCAACCACAGCCGCCTCGACGACGTCATCTCGTTCGATCAGGGCAAGGAGCTCGCGTCGACCTGGTGCAGAGCCGGTCACAAGGTGGCCTTCGAGGACAATCTCGGGCCCACTCACTTAGGCGGCTACGTCGCAGCCCTGCCCCGCATCGAGACCTTCACCAGTCGCACCTTCGCGGGCAAGGCTCCGCTCGACAGCTGCTGGAGGCTGTGACCTCCCACCCTCACCGAGGCGGCCCTCCCTGATCGGATCACGCATCCGAACGACGTGGCCCATCCTCGCCGCGGCGGCCCGCACCGTTGGGAAGCCCATGCACACGAGGCGGCCCTCCCGAAATGGGAGGGCCGCCTCGGCGGTATCTGAATTGCGTTCACCCCAGCCGCGAGGCGAAGGCGAGCAGGTCGCGGTCACCACCCGGGCGACCGACCAGCTGCACCGCCCGCGGTCCTGAGCTGGCTCCAGTTCCAACGCCGTTTCCGTTTCCGACGCCAGCTCCGTTTCCGACGCCGGCCCCGGGCAGCGGGATCGTCAACGCCGGCCAGCCGAGCACGTTGAACGGCATCGAATAGCGCATGAACTTCGCCGCCGGTCCGGAGTCGATCTCATCCCAGCGGACCACCGGCCCGTCGAGGGCTGGAGTGAGCAGGAAATCGGTAGCGCCGAAGACCGACAGCGACCGCTCCCGCAGTTCGGCGAGCGCGTCCAACTGCTTCCGGTATTCGGCCTCGCCGAGGTCCCGGCCGGCCTCGATCTTCTTGGCCACGCCCGGTTGGTAGTCCGCGGCGCGCTCGGCGAAGAGGTCCTTGTGGACCTCGTAAGCCTCATAGAGGCGGATGAAGTCGTAGATCGGCGCAAGGTCGTCGAGGAGTTCGCCCAGGGTCGGGCCATTCGCCGAGGTGATCGTGAGCTCCGGGACCGTCATGAGCAGGTCTCTCGCCCGGCTATCGTCGTCGCCGAAGAGGCTGACATCGATCGTCCGTTCGCCGCTGCCGATGAGGCCGATCGCTGCATTCAGGTCAGGTACCTCGCCGGACTCGTCGCCAGCGATCACATCGAAGGCCGTGGTCAGCACGCCGAGGTCCGAGGCGAACAGGCCGACGGTGTCGAAGGCAGGCGACAGCGGGAAGACTCCGTCGACGGGCACGACGCCGAAGGTCGGTTTGAACCCGAACACGCCCTGGCAGGCCGCGGGCACGCGCACGGACCCGGCCGTGTCCGTGCCCAAGGCCAAAGGCACCGCGTTGGCGGCGACGAGCGCAGCCGATCCGGAGCTCGATCCGGCGGTGCACAGCGCTGGATCGACGGGGTTGATGACACGGCCGAAGGCGGATTCCTCGCCGAGGATTCCATAGGAGTACTCCTGGCAGTTCGTCTTCGCCACCGGGATCGCCCCCGCTGCTTCGAGTCGGTCCACGACCGGCGCCGAGGCGGTCGCCGGGGCATCGCTGCGCACCGCCGATCCCATCGTCGTCGGGTAGCCGACCAGGTCGATGACGTCCTTGATGGCGAAGGGAACCCCCTCCAATCGCCGAGGCGGCTGCCCGGAATCGCGGCGGTCGATCGATTCCGCGGTGAGGGCATCCGCGCGGTCGACGGTCATCGCTGTGACGGCGTTGAACTGCGTTCCGGCACGCTCCACCTCGGCGATGGTGTGCTCATCCATCGGATGAGCCTGTTCTGGATGAGTCGGTCCGTTCGTCGGCTGCTCCTGTCCGTCGGTCATCTGTCTGCTCCTGGTCACTCGCTCATCGCCCTGTTCCTCGTGTCGAAGAGGACGAATATCCCTGCCAACAGGTTAGCCGCGACGAGGTAGAGCGCGACCGGCACCCACGATTCGAAGGTCGTGAACAGCAGCACGGAGATCATCGGCGCCGGGGCTGAGGAGATGAGCCCGCCGATCTGGTAGGAGATCGAGGCTCCGGTGTAGCGGACCTCGGGGTCGAAGAGTCCCGAGATGAAGCCCGAGGAGGTGGCGTAGACGATCGAGTGCGCGATCGGGAATGCGATGATCATCGCCAGCACCGCACCGAGGAAGGTTCCGGTGTTCATCGCCCAGAAGATCGGGATGGCGGCGACGGCAGTGACGAGGCTGCCGACGAGCATCATCGTGCGTTTGCCGTGGCGGTCGGCGAAGATCGCGACGAGGGGGATGGCGATGACGTCGAAGGACGCACCGATCGCTATGGCCAGGAGCACCTCGCCGCGGTTGAGTCCGGTGGAGTCGGGCGCGTAGGAGAGCAGGTAGACGCTGGCGATGTAGAAGAGCGTGTTCGATCCGACGAGGCAGAAGATGCCGATGAGCAGCGACTTCTTCGAGGTCTTGAACAGTTCGAGGAAGGGCAGGCTCGCGACCTTCTTCTCTTCCTTGACCTCGTTGAGTTCGGGCGACTCGGTCAGGCGCAGGCGGATGAAGAGGCCGATGAGGACGAGGACGGCGGAGATGAGGAACGGGATCCGCCAGCCCCAGGACATGAACTGCTCATTGGGCATGAGCTGGACGAGGAAGAACACGAGGCTGGAGAGCACGGAACCGGCGGGCACACCGGCCTGCGGCCAGGCTCCGTAGAACGCCTTCTTATGAGGTGGAGCGTGTTCGACAGCCATGAGCACGGCCCCGCCCCATTCGCCGCCGACGCCGAAGCCTTGGACCACGCGGAGGAGGACGAGGAGGATCGGAGCGGCCACGCCGATTGTGCTGTAGCCGGGCAGCAGCCCGATCGCGAAAGTCGCGAAGCCCATCATGAGCAGGGACAGCACGAGCATCGACTTGCGGCTGAGCTTGTCACCGAAGTGCCCGAAGATCACTCCGCCCAAGGGCCGCGCGACGAAGGCGACGGCGAAGGTCGACAGCGACGCCAGCTGTCCGGCCAAGGGGTCGAGCTAGGGGAAGAACTGGTCGTTGAGCACGAGCACAGCCGCGGTGCCGAAGAGGAAGTAGTCGTACCATTCGACGGTCGTGCCGATGAAGCTCGCGAAGGCGACCTTGCCCGGGTTGGTGCTGCTCGGATCGGCTGAATGCGTGGTGGTTCCGACGGGGTCGTCGGGGCGAACTGATTGCGGATCAGACGTCATTGTGGGTCCTTCTTGCTGTTTCAGGGGTTCCGAAGTCGGGTTCTCACTGTGGCGCCAGTCCGGTCCACGGGCGCAGCGCTTCGATCGCCGCGGCGATGTCGAAGGCGCGGGTGTCATCGTACGGGTGAGCGATGACCTGGACGCCGGTGGGGATGCCGCAGTCGGCCATGCCGGAGGGGACGTTGACGATCGGCACTCGGTTGCAGATGTTGAACGGCATCGTCATATGCGCCTGCCAGTAGTGGTCGAGACGCACGCCGTCGGCGCCTCCCCCGACTCCCGCACTGCCTGTTCCAACCGCCTGTCCGACTCCGCCTTCGCGACCGGCCGCGCCTTCGCGACCGACGCCGTCGGCACCGACCGTGATCCCGTCGAGGTAGCTGGCTCCAGCTTCCAATCCCGCCACCGCCGAGGTGGGCGCCACGAGCACATCGAAGCCGTCCATCGCGGACGCCAGCTCGGCCTGGATCTGTGATTCCATGGCGAGTCCGTCATAGAAGGAGCGGCGTGCGGCGACGGCTTCCGCATCGGCCATGAACCGCACCGTGTACTCAGCCAGGGTGTGTTCATGGCCGCGAGTGGCCTTTCGCATGGCGGGCGCGAGCAGGTTTCCGAAGTGCGTGAACGCGGTCTCGAAGATCCGCTCGGACGTCCACGGCAGTGCGATCTCCTCGACGTGTGCCCCGGCCGATTCCAGCGCCGAGGCGACCGCGCGGGTATTCGCTTCGATGTCCTTCCCGACGGGGAAGTCCCCCAAACGCACGCAAAGCGCGACCCTGCGTCCGCGGAGTCGATCAGCCGCCTCGGCGGGGTCGAAGTCATCGAGGAACCCGGGCGAGGCGATCGTCGCGTGATCTCTCGGATCGACGCCGACCATGACGCGGGCGAGGAGGGCGGCGTCGGCCACGGTGCGCGCCATCGGCCCATCCCCGCGGTACCAGTCCGCGGCCAGGGGCTGCGCTCCGGGTATCCGACCATAGGGGGCTTTGTACCCGACTGTGCCGGTGAACGCGGCGGGCAGCCTCGTGGATCCGGCGATGTCCGAGGCCGTGGCCAGGGGCGCAAACCCGGCGGCGAGCGCAGCACCGGACCCACCGGAGGACCCGCCGGGTGAGAGGTCGAGGTTCCACGGGTTGCGGGTCACGCCCCACATCGGCGAGTGCGTGATCGTCGCGCAGCTGAACTCCGGCGAGGTGGCTCGGGCGTGGACGAATCCCCCGGCGGCGCGGATGCGGGCGATGATCGCGGCATCGTTGTCGGCGATGGTGTCGCGTTCGTGGAGCAGCCCTTGGGTGAGGCCGCGGCCGGCGAGGGCGTGTTTCTCCTTGGCGATCACGGGAAGTCCGAGCAGCGGACGGGCGGCGGCCGCCTCGGCGAGGTCATCATCGGTGGCGTTCGCATAGAACGTCTCGGCTTCCCGCGCCGAGGTGACCGCCTCCTCGACGACTTCGGTGACCGCATTGATGCGCTCATCGTCGGAGGTGATCCGGCCGATGAGCGAGCTCAGGTAGTCGACCGGGGACAGCTCCTTGGTCCGGAAGGCAGCGAGCGCCTCGGTGGCGGACAGGGTCCAGGGTTGAGTGGGGTCGGGCGCTGTGGCTGGACCGGTTGCATTGGCGGTCATGGGGTCACCTCGATGTGAGTTCGCAGGAGGTCGCTGCTGTCACCGTAGCGGATGCGCTGAATATCGGTGCTCATGCGCGCGCCTCGGCGACGGAGGAACCGACCCACACGGCACCGTCACGGACGTCGGCGAGTTCACCGCGGACGAGTTCGCCGGCCACCGAGGTGAGGACGCGGACTCCGCGGAGCATGTCGTCGTCGGTGGTGAATTCGCGTTCGCAGTGGGAGACGCCGTCGACGCTGGGCACGAACATCATCACGGCGGGCACGCGGTGATTCATCGCCACGGAATCGTGGCCGGCCATCGTCTCCAACCGGCGGATGCTCAGGCCTTCGTTGGCGACAGCCTTCTCGGCGAGTTCGACGCCCTCGGTCGGGAAGCGGCGTTTGTCGCGGATGTCGAAGTCGCGGACGTTGATCGTGATGTCGTGGGCGCGCGCGATCTCGGCGATCTGCGTCTTCAGCGAGTTGCGGGCGGCTTGGACGAGGGCCGGATCGGAGGACCGGAGGTCGGCGACCATATGGACGCGGCGGGGCACGACGATCGGCGAGTTCGGTTCGACGACGTGCTGGCCGACCGAGGAGACGAGGGCTTCTTCCTCGAACTCATCGACCACCTCGGCGACCGCGAGGACGACCTTCGCGGCGGCGACGAGCGCATCGTGCCGGTCGGCCATCGCAGTTGCTCCTGTGTGCGACTGTTCGCCGAGGACGTCGATGTCGAGTTTCTGTGTGTACCAACTGGCCTCGACGACCCCGATGTCCGTGGCTTCGCGTTCAAGAATGCGGCCCTGTTCGATGTGGATCTCGGCGTAGGAGATCGCCTCGGGCGGGGTGTCGGTGCCGGCGTAGCCGATGGCGCCCAGCGCCTCGGCGACGGTGGTGCCGTCGAGGTCGGTGACGGCGAGCATCTCGTCGAGGTCGAAGAGCCCGGCGTAGACGGAGCTGCCCATGATCGACGGGGCGAAGCGACCGCCCTCCTCGTTGAACCAGTTGACGACGGCGAGGTTGTACGCGGGTTTCAGACCAGATTCGGCGAGCTCCTCTTTGACGCGCACGGCCGCGAAGAGGGCGGCGATGACTCCGTAGGCTCCGTCGAAGCGCCCCCCGAGCGGCTGTGAGTCGAGGTGGGAGCCGATGAGGACGTACGGGGCGCCGGGAACGAATTCGAGGCACGCGAACATGTTTCCGATCGCGTCGACGCGCACGTCGAAGCCTTTGTCCGTCGCCCAGCCGCGCATCCAGTCACGCGTCTGCTTGTCTTCGGCCGTCAGCGCCTGCCGGTCGACGCCGTTGTTGTCGGTGGCACCGATGGTGGCGACGAAGTGGAAGTCGGCGAGGAAGGCTGCGTCGGAGGACGGGGCTGCCTGATGGTTCATTGCTGATCGCTTCTCTCATGAGGGTGGGATGTGGTTTGCAAGGGGCTGGGGGCGCGGGTGGCAGGCGCGGGTGGGGCTCGCACATCGCTTTTCGTTCAGTTCATCGCTTTTCATCCCGATGATCTGTACAAAATGTGATGTGAACGTGGACGAAACTCGATGTCAATGCAGGCTCACCCGTGCTCACCCCAGACGTCCACGGGTCTCGGGCAGACGCGTGACGAAGATGAGGACGAGGCACAGGGCAGCGACTGCGGCCATGTAGTAGCCGGGAGCGGTGTTGACCCCGGTGATGTCGACGAGCCAGGTGCCGACGAACGGTGCGGTGCCGCCGAGCACTGCGTACGAGATGTTGTAGCTGATGGCCGCCGAGGTGAATCGAGAAGCGCTCACAGAAGAAGGTGTAGCAGCCGCCACCGTAGCAGCAGAGGGCGAGGACGAAGATCGTCTGCCCGAGGAAGGCCAGCCCCATGTGTCCGCTGGTCACAAGGCCGAACGCCGGCACCGAGGTGACCGCCAGCAGAATCGTGCCCGCGATGAGCATGGGGAGCCGACCGAACCGATCACCGAGGTGACCTGCGATGGGCAGGAAGATCGTGTAGCTGGCCATGGCGATCGCATTGATGAGCAGCGACTGCTCACGGCTGAGGTCACCCGTGGTCTGGATGTAGGTGACGAAGTAGGCCGAGAGCATGTAGAAGCCGAGTGCGGTGACGCCGAGGACGAAGAAGACCTGGAGCATGCCGACCCAGTTCTCGCGGAAGGATTCGCGGATCGGGCTGAACTCCTTGGGGCGTTCCGCAGCAGTCTGCTTGAACAGCTCGGATTCGTCGGTCTTCGACCGGATCCACAGACCGACGGCCGACAGCGGCAGGGCCAGCAGGAACGGCACTCGCCAACCCCAGGAATCGAAGGAGGCATCGCTCATCACCGTCGACAGCACCAGGATCAGACCGCCGGCGAACACCGAGGGCAGAGCGGTCGCGGCCAGAGTGATGTTGATCCACAGGCCGCGCTTGGCCACCGGGGCGTGTTCGTAGACGAAGGAGGGTCCGCCCACGGATTCGCCGCCGGCAGAGAAGCCCTGGCCGAGTCGGGCGAGGATGAGCAGGATCGGGGCGAACCATCCGATCGTGTCGAATCCGGGCAGGATGCCGATGAGCGCCGTGCAGGCTCCGACGAGGAAGATCGTGATGGTCAGCGTCTTCCGCCGGCCCACCTTGTCCCCGAGGGCTCCGAAGAACAGCCCGCCGAGGGGACGCATGACGAAGGCGACGCCGAAGGTCGCGAAGATGACCAGCAGGCCGGTGATCCGGTCGCCGTCGGGAAAGAAGTATTCGGACAGAATGACTGCCGAGAGTCCGTACAACGTGAAGTCGTAGAACTCGACGAACTGGCCGATGCTGCCGCCGAGCAGCACTTTCCGCTGCATGCTCGTGGACGTGCGTCCCTGCTCAACTGTTGGGGTGAACATCGAGGTGCTCCTGGAGTCGCGTGATGGTTGGCACCATCTTTGCGGCACAGATCACATCAGTCCAACAGTTACTTTTTGGGTAGCTCATAGATCCGATTGATGACCGGACGCCGGGCCGAGGATCTCCTTCGTCAGCTCGCAGTAGGCCCGGCCGCGCCGATTGAGACGGACGTCGTTGGGCCAGATGAATGCGAGGTCGATGCTCGGGAAGTCGTCGAGGAGCGGGATGTCGACGGTCTTCGAACCGATGTAGGTCCCCGAGGAGACACTCTGGCTGAGCAGGGAATAGCCGAGCCCCATCGCCACGAACGAGCGCACTGTCTCGTACCCGGAGAACGAGTGGCGAATACGCGGGACGACCCCGGCGATCCGGAACAGCTCGTCGTAGTACTGGCGAGAGTAGGGAAGATCGAGCTGGATGTAGTTCTCGTCCGCCAGCTCGCGCAGATGCACGGGGCGGGGACACCCTCCGGCCCCGAGGCGGTGCTCGAGTGACACGAGGACGTGCGGCCTGACGACATCGATGAGATACGTGTCGAAGCGGTCGCTCAGTCCCAGCGTGTACGTCAGGGCGATGTCGCAGTCACCGGCTGTGACCGCACGCTGCAGCTCTTCCAGGTCCGCTTCGAGGTAGTTGACCCGCACGTCCGGATAGCGCTTCTCGAACTCATCGTGGATGAGCGGCAGCCTCGTCGGCGCAATCGGCGAGAACACGCCGACGGTCAGCTGACCGCTCAGCGACCGAGAGAGCCCGAGCGCGGTCTCACCGAGGTTGTCGGAGGACTCGAGGAACGGTGTGACCTCCGTGAGGAAGCGCTTTCCCGCCGGGGAGAGTACGACCGACCGGTTCTTCTGTCGGATGAAGAGGTCGAGGCCGAGGGTCCGCTCGAGCTGCGCCATCGCCGTCGAGATCGCCGATTGGGTGACGTTGAGCTGCTTCGCCGCCTCGGTCATATGCTCCCGCCGGGCGACCTCCTGGAAGTACCGCAGCTGCACGAGCGTGAAATCGAGTGCCATAATCCCTCATCATCCCACCCGCAGCGGCCATGCATGCAGACACAGCCCCGCCGAGGCGGTTCGCCGCGGAGCCTTTGACCGCCGCGGCAATCCGCGTCGATCTCGGGTCAGTTTCACGTCGATCTCGTGTCGGTGCCGACAGATAGAATCATCCTCAAACACGTCAATGACGCGGTGACCATCATCTCAATAGTCATTCTCAAGTGTAACGACAATTCTAATCGAATGTTTTTCGAAGTTTCTATTGTTTTCTCCATCACGACTGCCTATAATTTCAGTAAGAGACCTTCAACGGCGAACGGAACTCGACAGCGATGACATTCACCCCCGACCGCAAGCGACGCAAGTCAGGAAAGCGCGACCGCCGCGCTGCCGCTGACTCACGCGGCGGGGCGAGTCGACGGCCACCGAACGCCTCGGTCCCCACAGATCCCACCAACGTCCCCTCTCGTGCCGCTCGTGACGCCGCGGACAACGCCCCCGCGCACCCCGAAAGCGAGTCACCACGCCCTGAATCTCTGGCTGAGCAGCTCAAGGCAGCCGGGCTCGACCTCAGCGGCCACCACTTCGCCGAGGTCTTCGAGGCCCTTGACCCCGTGGCGACCGACCCCGTAGCGACCGACCCCGTAGCGACTGGCCCCGTCTCGAACGACGGCGAAGAGCAGAACGAAGCTGCGTCGACTGCCGACACCGAACACCCGAATGCAGCCGACGCTTCAGCATCATCCACCGAGGTCGAGCCGAACGCTCCGACGGACTCGCTTTCACAGCCGAACCCGACCGCACTGTTCGAAACAAGTGAGCAAAACCGCTCAACCACGCAGCCTGCATCCACTGATTCCGCCGCCCCGGCCACCACAAGCACCCCCGCCGCCGCTCAGCTCGAGACTGGAGACGATACTCAGCGACCGACCTCGCTTCACCCAGTCCTCACCGACTCCGCTTGGAACGATCTTGCCGCGAGCACTCCCGAGATCACCGACTCGATCGCCTCCCTGACCGGACTGGTCGCAGGGCTTCGGGCATTCGACCGGCCGATGGGGCCCGGCGAAGCCCTGCAGGTCATCGATGGGGCTGAGGCGCTGCGTCGGCTGAGTGAATCCCTGTCCACACTGGCACTTGCCGTCTACGAACGCGTCGGCACCCCCAAAGACAGCGGCGCCAAGTCGACCAAGGCGCTCATCCAGGAACGCCTCAACCTCTCGGGTCGAGAAGCGAACCGTCGGGCAAAGCTCGCGGAGAATCTCGGCGGACGAGTCGCTCTCGACGGCCAACCGCTTGAGCCCGAACACCCGCTCGTCGCCGAACAGCTCCACCTCGGCACCCTGCCCACGGAACATCTCACTGTCATCGAAGACTGCCTCAAGGCGCTGCCCGCCTGGGTGGACCACGAGACGAGGTCCCGCGTGGAAACCGACCTCGTCAAGTACGGGAAGTCGGTGACTGTCAGCGAGCTCCGCGACATCTTCCGTCAGATGCTCGCTGTCATCGACCCCGACGGCGCCGAGCCGCTCGACCCCAGCGACCGTTCCGCCTATTTCATCACTGCCCGGCCCAAGCGCAACGGAGACTGGAGGCTGGAGGGCGTCCTCGACCCTGTAGCGGGATCCGAACTGCACGGACTGCTGACCTCAAGAATCCAATCCGCGAAAGACGCCACAGCGACAGACAACACAACAAGCACAGCTGGATCCTCGAGCGCCGAGGAAAAGTTCGAGCCTCTCGACGCCGTCCTCACCGGAGATCGCTTCGATGCTCCACCGTGGGCCGTCATCGAGGCCGCCGGCGAATCCGAAGACTCCTCTGCCAATCGGTCCGTTCCTGCCGGCCACGGTGTCCGCCCCGATGGAGCGTCCGTCGATCTCATGAGCGAGCAGCCTAATGCGAAGGCCTGGATCTACGAGCGTTTCGCCACTCTCATCTCGCGCATCAGCATGAAAGAAGCCGCCAAGGGCTCGCCCTACGCTCTGGTCGTCACAGCAAAAGCGTCCGACATCGCCAACGGCACCGGCGAAGCCACCACAGGCTCCGGCGACCGTTTCCCTATGGACGACATCACTCGACGTGGTCTCAACGGCACTGTCTTCTTCCATCTGATGGACGAAAAGGCTCGCACGGTGGAAGTCTGCACAGATCAGCGCTTCGCCAACAAGAAGCAGACCGCGATCATCACCGCTCGAGACCGCGGATGCGTGTTCCCTGGATGTGACGCGCCCCCTGGATGGTGCGATGTGAACCATGTTGTGCCGCACGCCAGGGGCGGCAAGACCGACATCAACAACATGTGTTGTCTTTGCTCCTTCCACCACCACCTCATGGATCGCTCCGACTGGGAAGTCTTCATGCTCACCGACGGGCGACCGGCATGGCGACCGCCCGAAAGCATCGACCCCGCTCGCACGCCGATCCTCCACTCGAGGTTCATCACCGACGACATCATCGACGGCCTCTTCGGCACGTAGCTGCGCAGGACTGCTTCAAGGGCACCGCTGTGCCAACACGCACCCGTCGGCCCGCACCACCGGCCACTGCCTGCCGCACGCTCAGTTCCAGCGAATGCGCGATTCCCAGCCACCACAAATAGACTGGGCTCATGCCTGCAGTTCCCACGAGCGCACTCCTCGCCGAGACCCCCCTTCCGCACGACATCTCGGCAGCGATCCCCAGCCCGTCCATCTCGAGCTTCCAACTCGGACCGCTGACGATCCACTTCTATGCGCTGTGCATCCTCGTGGGCATCATCATCGCCATCGTGCTGACCAACCGTCGCCTGACCAAGCGCGGCGTCGAGGACTGGCAGGTCCTCGACATCGCGACTCTGGCCGTCCCGATGGCCATCGTCTTCGCCCGCATCTACCACGTCATCACGCACTACACGGACTACTTCGGACCCGGCCGCAATCCCTGGAATCCGTTCGAACCCGGCTCGGTCTGGGCGATCTGGGAGGGCGGCATCGCCATCTTCGGCTCGCTCATCGGCGGCACCTTGGGCGCGTGGATCATGTGCCGCAGGCTCGGCCTCAAACTCACCACCCTGCTCGATGCCCTGGCCCCGGGCCTCATCCTCGCCCAAGCCTGCGGACGCTTCGGCAACTGGTTCAACCAGGAGCTCTTCGGCCTGCCGACCACCCTGCCCTGGGGTCTCGAGATCGATCCCGGCAACCCGGCCATTCCGCTGGGCACTCCCCCCGGCACGCTCTTCCACCCGACGTTCCTCTACGAGGTCATCTGGAACAGCCTCGGCGCGCTCGTCCTGCTCTACCTGTCCCGCCACATCTTCTTCCAGTGGGGACGCCTCTTCGCCGTCTACCTCATGTGGTACGGCGCCGGCCGCATCGTCTGGGAATCCATCCGCCTCGACCCGAGCTTCGTCATCCTCGGCCTGCGGACGAATGTCTGGGGCGCGATCGGCGCCGTCGCACTCGGCGTCATCATCATGCTCGTCCAGTGGAAACGCCACCCCGAACCCGAAGAATCACCGTTCATCCCCGGGCACGAACCCCAGCCTGCGAAGGACTGACGGAAACCCTCGCCGAGGCGGGTCCTCAGGTCCATGGCAGCGTTTCCCATCCGTGGTGACGCCTCACCCGAGGCGGATCTCCAAGCCCGGGGCCGCGCCCCCGCCCCTGGTAACGCCTGATCCGTGGTGACGTTCCCCTCCGCAGTGACGCCCACCCAGCAGAATGCGGTGCCGCCTATCTGACGAAGCAGAGGGCCCCACGCAGAAAGATACCCTGAAGTAACATAGATCGTATGCACTTCTTCCGCATGATTCTGCACCTGCTCAGGTCCCATCGACGCACTGCGCGCGATATCTGGGACACGTACTCCCTGCCCATGCGCGTTCACCTGGGCGAGATCGACATCTTCATGCATCTCAACAACGGCAAATACTTCTCGATCATGGACCTCGGTCGACTCGACATGATGGTGCGCAGCGGAGCATGGCAGGCGATGCGTGACCGCGGCTGGACCGGTGTCGTCAGTGCCGAGACCATCAGCTTCCGCAAGTCGCTGAAACTCTGGCAGCGCTACAGCCTCGAGACCAAGATCTGCGGCATCGATGAGCGCACCGTGTTCTTCGAACACCGTCTGGTCGTCGACGGAGAGATCTACACCCGCGCCTATGTCGCCACACGCGTGATCTCAGACAGTGGCCCGCTCACCAGGGACGACCTCATCGAGGCGTTCGGGGTGCCGGAGAATGCACCTGAACTGCCCGACTGGCTCCACGAGTGGCGCCGCGACAATGCACTGCCGAGCACTCGGCGGCCTGCCCGGAGCAGCTGGAACTAGCCGAGCCGCCGTCGTGCGTGGCTTGCACTCTCGGCTGCACCCGAATCGCCATTGCCGGCCGCCCCACCGCACGGCCGGCCCCGGCCGGTTCAGGATTCGATCCACTCCTTGAGGCGGCCCAGGCCGCGAGTGATCGCGGTTTCATCGATACCCGAATAGGCCAGACGGATATACGACCGGTCCTCACCGGGCTGTGGTGAGCCGAAATGCTCGCGAGTGCAGAATGACACTCCCGTGGCATGCAGCGCCTCGGTGGAGAAGTCGGCCAGAGTCGCGATTCCCTTCGCCTCCATCGCCTCGGTGACATCGGGGAAGACGTAGAACGTCGACCCCGGGGTCGCCACACTCATGCCGGGGATCTCATTGATGAGTCGACAGGTGGCATCGCGCCGTTTGCGCAGCACCTCCAACATCTGCCCCACCGGCCCCTGCGGTCCGCGCAGGGCAGCGATGCCCGCCCACTGCACGTACTGGTTCGTGCACGATTCGTCGTTGGTGTTCATCAGCGAGATCGCCTCGGCGACTCCCTTCGGCGCCACCGCACAGCCGAGCCGTGACCCGGTCATCGCGTACTTCTTCGAGAACGTGTAGAGGATGACGGTGCGCTCGCGCATGCCCGGCAGCGCGGCGATCGACTGCGACTTCCCGCGATAGCGCATCTCGAAGTACGCCTCATCGGAGAGCACCCACAGGTCGAATTCCTGCGCGATCGCGGCGATGGCCTCACGCTCACCCGGGGTGGATTCCGCGGAGATCGGATTCTGCAGGTCGTTGTAGATGATGGCCGTGGTGTTCTCATCGATCGATGCCCGCAGGTGGTCGAGGTCGATGGCGAACCCGTCGGAGGTCGGGACGTACCGGTAGGGAAGCGCCGTGCCGCCGAGGTATTCGATCTGGGACTCGTAGATGGGGAACCCGGGATTCGGGTAGAGCACACCTTCGCCGGGGTTCATCACCGCTTGGAGGAATTTCGTGATCACGGGCTTGCCCCCGGTGGTCACGACCACCTCGGCGGGGTCGATCGTCATTCCGCGCCGCGAGCCGATGTCATCGGCGAGCGCCTCCCGCAGTTCCGGGATTCCCGGTCCAGGGCAGTAGCCGGTCCTGCCGTCGGCGATCGCCTGGTCGAGGGCTTCGACGATGTGGCCAGCCAGCGGGAAATTGAGATCGCCGAGGTGGAACGGGAACACCTCATTGCCGCGAGCCTTCCAGTCGGCCGCGGCTTGGGCCACGCGGAACGCGGTCTCGGTGCCGAGGTTGTCCAAGCGGCGAGCAGTCTTCATCGTCGGCTCCTTCTTCGTGGTCCATCTCTTCGAGGGCAATACTGAGGTATCCGTGCTGGGGTGTCCGTGGGTGCTGCGCGCCGTAGGACGGAACCGTCCCAGGGCACGGTGTGCACCGGTTCACTCACGATAGAGCACCTGACCAGGGGTTGTCAGCGGTGTCCGAGTTTCATCCGGCGCTGAGCGCGCTGCGACCAGCCAGCAGACACCACAGGCCGATGCCGAGGAAGACCGGAGCACCGAGGATGCCGCACCAGAAGCTCGGCGCGGCAGTCTCGCGCGGCAGGACGAATGCCACGACTGCGATGACCGTCAGCAGCAGCCCCGCCAGATGGAGGACGGGCTGCCCGAACACAACGGCGAGCGTGAAGAAGTGGACTCCGACGATCGCGAGGATGAGCGGGGCGACGTTCTCGGCCTGACCTACGCGAATGAGGTAGAAGCTCGCCACCGCCCCGATGATGATCTCCGCCCAGAATACGATGAGGTAGAGCGTGAACGCGGACGTCCCGGCGCTGAAGGCACTGGGTTCCGCCCAATTGCCGATGGCGGTGAGAATGCTCGGTACGGCGAGGGCGAGTCCCGCGACTCCAAGCCCGGCGAGCACGAGTCGCCAGACCAGTGCTTTGGGCGGCGCTTCCTGTGCCCAGCCCGACCAGATGAACGCAGCAAGTCCGAAGATCGCGCCGATCATGACGAGGTCGCGCGGGTGGGCCAAGTCGATCATCGTCGATCCCTTTCGTCCGATCGGGCTGTCTTCGACAATACTCAACGAGGATGACCCGCGCCCCTGACGTTTTCCCGACTACCTCAGCCCTGCGCACCCTGCTCACCAGAAGTTCACCCTTCGCTGGGCGCGATGAACAGCTTCCGCAGCGGCGCCCCATCGATGTACCAGCGGGTCTTCATCCCGGCATCGAGGCGGACCAGCGACCCCGGCACCAGTTCGATGGGGTCACGAAGGGGTTCGTCGAATTCGACGCGTCCGGTCCCGGAGATGACGAGGAAGACCTCGTGACCTTCGATATCGCGCATCGATCCCGCGCTCATCTCCCACAGGCCGAAGTCGGCTCCCCCGATGGTGCCGAGTTCGGCGAATCCCGTCGTCACCGACTCCTTCGCCGAGGCGGCCGATCCTTCCGACTCGAGCGACTCGACCGTGTCGGCTTCTCCCGCCGAGGCGGCCGAAACATTCTGCCATTCCTCGACGGGTTCGTGGCTGAGTGGGAAATCGTGGGTGTTGATCGGCTCCATTGCGCTCATGCGACCAGTGTAGGCAGACAGCCCGCCCACTCTCCGCAAGGCGAAGAAATCAGTAGGGTGCCGAGCTCGTTTCAGCATCTGATCTGAACCGACGCAACTATTTACTTCCCGTCGGTCGTGGGATAGAACTGATTCCGTAGGCGACCGTCTGTTCTGCCTCGAGTTCAGGAGTTGATCCGTGTCCTACTTCAATGGTGAAGCCTCGCACTGGCTGGCGGCCTCCCCCGCCGACGACGTCGACCCCGCACCGCTGCCACGCGAGAAGCAGGATCTCGTCATCGTCGGCGGCGGACTGACCGGCCTGTGGTCGGCTTATTACGCCAGGCAGGCCCACCCCGATTGGGCGATCACCATCATCGAGGCCCGCCACATCGGCTACGGCGCTTCCGGTCGCAACGGTGGGTGGCTGTCGACCCTGATGCCGGGCAACCGCGCCAAGTTCGCCGAGGCGGTCGACCGTGCCCGGAAGAACAATCCCTCCGGACCGGTCGGCTCGGCAGGGCTCGACGGTGTGGCCAGCGTCAGCGCCTTCCAGTCCGCGCTCTTCGACTCCATCGACGAGGTCCTCGCCGTCTGCAAAGCTGAAAGCATCGATGCCCACCAAATCCGCGGCGGCCATATCGACATTGCTCAAACGGAGGCCGGCCTGTCCCGGCTGCGCGACCTTGAGGCCGGCAATGAGCAATTCGGATATGGGCCCGAGGACATGCAGTTCCTCGACGCCGAGGCGACTCTTGCCCGCATCAACGTCGACGGAGCGCTCGGCAGCCTCTACTTCCCCGGTACCGCCGCCATCGATCCTGCACTGCTCACCCGCGGACTCAGTCACGTCCTCAGGGAATCGGGCGTGACCATCTGCGAAGCCACCTCGGCGAGGCATATCCGAAAGAATTCGGTCGCCACGGACCGCGGGCCGGTGCGCGCGGACACGATCTTCGTGTGTCTCGAGGGGTATTCGGACACGGTCGGCGGCGACCTGCCGGGCCTGGCCGGACGTCAGGTCATCCCGGTGTTCTCGTCGATGATCGCAACCGAGCCGCTGGCGGACGAGGCGTGGGCGTCGATCGGCTGGGAGGGGCGCGAATGCCTCGGCGACACGGCGCACACGTTCATCTATGCCCAGCGCACGGCCGATGGCCGGATCGCGCTCGGCGGCCGTGGGGCGCCCTATGCTTTCCGGTCGGGTCTGCCCGGTGACGGTGAGGTCCCCGCCGAGGTGGTCGACCTGTTGGCCGGGCGCCTGTCCTCGCTCTTCCCGGACCTCGAGTTCGAGGTTGCTCATGCCTGGCGCGGTGCGCTCGGAGTGACCAGAGACTGGTGCGCCGGCATCTTCTTCGATCCCACACAGCGCATCGGAGTGGCCCGCGGCTATGCCGGACACGGGGTGACGGCGACTCATCTGGCGGCGAAGACACTGCTCGATCGGGCTGCCGGAGCATCAACGCCCTTGACCGCGCTGCCGTGGAACGATCACTTCTCCGGGCAGTGGGAGCCCGAACCGATTCGGTGGTTGGGCATCCGGTCGATGTACAAGATCTTCGGCCTCGCCGACTCGTGGGAGTCGGTGACCGGGGCGAAGAAGACGAGCCTGCTCGCGGGTGAGTCCCATAGAGTGGTGGCATTCCCACCAGGGACTTCACCCCCAAAAATGTGAAGAACCATCGTGGGATCCCGCTAGTAGTTCCGCCAAGAACCTCACGAAAGGCATCCCACGATGGCTGAC
>NZ_FXYY01000048.1 GCF_900169165.1 Brevibacterium linens ATCC 9172 | reverse complement strand
GTAGCGGAGTACCAGATCAGTCCGGGAGCTGGTTCCCAGACCGATCATCCCTGCCTTTCGACTCCTACCGAATATTCTTGAAGAAACTAGTCGTTGCCCCTTGACTTAAAACATAGGGGCACCCCCCACACACACATGGCTGGGGCACCGTCGAGACTGCCACGCAGTTCCTCCGCGAGGTGCGAGATGCCTGTCGGTACGAGCTGCCGGAAGAAGTGAACGTGTCTTGGTGAACGACAACAGATTAAGCGTATGGATCTGCGACCGTCGTCACCGCCAGCGTGCGGCAACGCCGGGGCCGTGGGAAGACAGATCTCAAACCGATTGAAAGAGCGACGGCGCCTCTCTTCTTTTGCAGTCAAGATTCATTGAATAGCCCGGCCCCACAGTTAACTTGTGGGGCCGGGCTATCTAACTCACAGTGCCGTTCGTCGTGTGGCAGAGCATGAAGCGTGGCCGTGCTTTGAAGCTCGGGCCGTCAGTTGAAATAGCGATACACGGACGGAGGTCGACGAGAGGTTATTCTCCAGCGTCCCTGAGGTTTTGTGCAATCAGATCCTCGCGGTCTGGATCGCCCATGCCGAGAGTGACGTATCCGGATCCGCTGAACGTCTCCGAGTTCCTCTCATCCTCGCCGGCTTTTGCCGAACTCATTCTTGTGACCGTAGGTTTATTCGGCTCAGACGGCCACACCTGCACAAGGACATGATCGTTTGGAGTGCCGTCGGGTTCGATCAGTTCGTCGCTACCCGACTTATCTCGACCTCGCACATGAATTCGCACTCGGTAGTCTCGACCGCTTTCAAGCATGTCCGCGTCAGTGCCTGGCTCGTCGGCTTCGCCACCGTCGCTGAAGATGCCGATCAGTATCAAAGGTGCTGCTTCGGCGGCTCGCACGCTCAATTCGACAACATCTTCCCACTCCTGGGCCGGGCCATCTGGGACGCTACCGAGAACTTCGAACGCTGCGTCAACTGGCCCGTACATCGCGCCAGTGTGCAGGGCAATTCCACCTTCGTCGTCAATCGATACCGTTCCTCCGAGAACTGTGTCGGACGTGTCCGTCGCTACAAGAGGAAGCAGATCGAGTCTCCAGTTTTCAGTTTGGGCTACCTGCTTGTACATGTCAGTCATCTGCCTCTTAAAGAATCTGGACGAAGAATGAATCGCCTGTCAGGACGCGGCTCTCTTTAAAGAACTTGCTGAGCTCAGAACCTGCCGCGGAATTTTCCTTCTGGGGAATCATACATGCGCTGTATCCTTTTCCACCCTTAGCACCGACCGGATACGCTTTGTCGGAGATCTTGCATTGGCTGAACGTGCGCCCTGTACCACCGCCGTAATAGGCGCCTTGCTGGGTCGAGGCGAACGGGTATTCATCGCATGAGTAGCCGGACGGTCGCTTGAGCCGTGACGGGCAAGCCTTTGAGCGGTTCTTGGCCGACGACTGTCCCGGCTTCAGCCTCTTGAGCGCCGTTGATTTTCCGGGGAGTCCGCTCTTCTGTGCATCGGTGACGTGCTTGGCGAAGTTGGGGTGAGAAGCCCGGTCATATCCGATTGCGACCTGGCCCTTAGTCATGATGCATCCGGCGGATATTGACTTGTACTCTCGATCGCACCGCACTGGGCTCGCTCCGGCATAGTTGAAGGGCAGCACCTGTGCGACTCTTGGGTGCTTGATTGTGAGGTTCCACGACAGGTTCTGATTCGTGCGGGCGGATTTTCCAGTCCAGTTGTAATAGCTTTCGGCGCTGAGAGTCTTTCCAGCCTTCAACGCCTTTCCTGCCAGCGACGTTAGAGCTCCCGTGCGAGAACAACTTCCGCTGCATTTGGGTGTGTTGCCGACGATCGAGAACTGGTTTCCTGTCCCCGATGTCTTTGAGGTCACGAGTGTGAGCTGGTTTCCGATGCGGGTCTGATTAGTTGCGCTGTACTGGTAGACGTAGGCAGTCCCGGTGAGTGTTCCCAGCACTGCTCCCTTCCCTGAATGATGCTTGATCGTGAGTGGAACACCGACGCAGCCGTTGGTTCTGTCAGACGATCGAACCCCGGACTTGCAAAGATTCTTCGGCAATGGAAGTGCCGCGTGCGGTTTCAGCCCAGACTCTTCCTGTTCTCCCAACGTCACGCAGATACTTGCCCCATCGGGGTCCTTGGAACAAGTTGTTTCAGCCTTGATAGGTTCCGTACTCTGTCCGGATTGTGCCCGTGCTGACAGGCCTTTCTGATCCTCAATCTGTGACGGATCGATGACAATTCGCTCCTGGGCTGGTGCTTGCCCCTCTGAGGGCTTCTCGGCAGCAGTGCTGCTCTGTGCTGGGCCGAGAAGGCCAGATGCCAACGTCAGAAGTCCAATCACTGTCGCAATAGCGAAGTTCAATCGCCCTGCTCTCGTTTCTACCATGTATTCAGTTGCCTTATTTTCGTGTTTCATTAGATGGCCTCGAGGATCGAATGCTTCCGGCACCCCATTTGACATCCCCCAAATGGAGTAGATTTCACAGAAATCTGATGACGTTGGCGGTCGCTCGGCACGCGCTTCTGTAGACTTCCTCGGCAGTTGAAGAAAGCTAAGGCACGCCGACCGGAAAATCCGCGTGCTGGCTCTGCCGGATTGCCGATGGCGAGAGTTTTACTTAGCCGTATTCAGACGTCTCGGTTGTGGAAAAGATGGTCGCCGCACGCCAACAAACCGGTCCAATAGACGATTGCCGATACGCGTCCGACTCTCCCCTGTCGTTGTCATTAACAGGCACAGCACACACGGCGGTGGCTGCACGTGAGTTCAGTCAAAGCAACCCTCCGCTTCCCAGCTCAGCCGTATACGACCGCTCTTGGCACTCGTCCCGTGATAGCGGCACATAGTTTCCGGCCGCTTCGACGACCTGCTCTTCGGCCTTCTTCTTCGCTCGCGCCTCATCACGCTTCTTTTGCTGGTTGCGCCTCACCATGGAACAAGTTAGTCACTCTTGGAGTGCGCCTTTGCAAGGGATCTGATCAATGACCCTCCCCAGCCTCGCCCAGGACACTCAGCTCCCCGCCATCTCCCGCAGGGCGTTCTTGCGGATCTTGCCGGTCGACGTCGTCGGCAGCTCGTCGACGAATTCGATGCCGGCCGGGGCCTTGTAGGAGGCGATGCGGGTCTTGACGAACGCGATGAGGTCGGCTTCGGTCGCCTCGGTGCCGGGCGCAAGGACGACGTAGGCCAACGGTCGCTGTCCCCACTTCTCGTCGGGCATTCCGACCACGGCCGCCTCGGCGACGGATTCGTGGGCGACGAGGGCCTGCTCGACCTCGATCGTGGAGATGTTCTCCCCGCCGGAGATGACGATGTCCTTGGCGCGGTCGAGGATCTGGACGTACCCGTCCTCGTGCATCACGGCGAGGTCGCCGGTATGGAACCAGCCGCCGCGGAAGGCGGTGGCGGTGGCTTCGGGCGCGTTGAGGTAGCCCTTCATGACGTTGTTGCCGCGCATGACGATCTCGCCCATCGTCACCCCGTCGCGGGGCACGTCGGTGAGCACATCATCGGCGCGCAGCTCGACCACGCGCACGCGCTCGGCGCTGATCATTCCGATCCCCTGCCGAGACTTCAGCTTCGCGCGCTCCTCCACCGGCAGGCCGGTCCATTCGGGCTGCGGTTCGCATGAGGAGTACGGGCCATAGGATTCGGTGAGTCCGTAGACGTGGATGACCTCGATGCCGAGCCCCTCGAGCAGGACGATCGTCGTCGGCGACGGCGGGGCACCGGCCGTGGTGATCGACAGCGAACCGCCCAGATCGTGGGCCTCCTTGGCCCCGGCGATGGTGTTGAGCACGACGGGAGCACCGGCCATACGGGTGACCTTCTCGTCGTCGATCAGTCGCCACGCCTCGGGACCGCGCACCGCTCGGATGCACACGTGCGTGCCCGACACCGCGGTCAGCGCCCAGGTCGTGCACCAGCCGTTGCAGTGGAACATCGGCAGCGTCCACAGGTACTTCGTCAGTGGCGCGAAGTCCTGCGTGACGACCTCGCCGAGCGAGTTCAGGTACGCCCCGCGATGGGTGTACATGACGCCCTTCGGCCGGCCCGTCGTGCCCGAGGTGTAGTTGACGGTGATCGTCGCCGTCTCGTCTTCGACCTCAAAGGCGCGGGGTGATTCCGGCGCCGAGGCGGTCCAGTCGGCATACGCTTCCACGCGCAGATCCGCGGCGGCCACCTCACCTGGGGTGCCGTCTTCGTCGGGGTGGACGACGATGGTTTCGACCGCGTTCGCAGCCCCGGCATCGATGACCGGCTGGAGAAGTCCGGCATCGCCGAAGAGGAATTTCGCCTCGCTGTGGCCGAGGATGTACTCGACCTCGGGCGGAGCCAGTCGGGTGTTGAGCATGACGAGCACGCCGCCTGCCAGCGGGACCGCGTAGTGGGCGATGAGCGCCTCGGCGCTGTTGGGGGCGAGCACGGCGACCGTGTCCCCGGGCTGCAGTCCACGGCGGACGAGTCCTTCGGCGAGGTTCTGGACGGTCTCGGCCATCTGCCGGTAGGTGAAGCGGCGGGGCCCGTCGACGATCGCCTCCCGATCCGGGTGAGCCTCGAGCGAACGCTCGAGGAAGCGCAGCGGAGTCAGGGCGGTATCGAGTCCGGACATGGCAGGTCTCCTCATCGTCGATGATCGTGGCAGCCGTCGGCAGGAACAGCTGCGACGGTGTTCGACATCAGACTACCGAGCGACTGTGATCGCTCACACACCACCCCTCGCCGAGGCGGCCGGGCGTCACAGTGCACGTTCCCCATCTTCGTGCTTCGGAGTCCGTGTCTGAGCGTTGAACGGTTGATTTCCACAGCCCGACGAGGGCGATGTCGTTGCTATTCGCAGCCGATTCCATCGCCGTCGCGGTCGAGGTGGGACCCGTAGCCGGGGTCGCCTCGGCGAACGGGGGCTGCACCAGCTTCACGGGCGGCCGTGCAGTTCTCGAAATACGTCGACGAGTTCGATGACGAGCCGCTCGACGAACTGCCGGATGCTCCGCTTGCAGACGAGCCGGACCCTGTCGAACTTGAACCGGACGGGCTCTGCTTCGCCGGGCGGGTCTCTTCCTTCGTGGTGACGTTGTCACCGTCGCCGGGACCGGGCCAGTCCGCATCCTCGGTGAATGCGGGCTGGTCGTCGCATTTGCCGAGGACGCGTTCCATGGCGGACTTCTCCGCTGGGACCACCCAAAGATCGTATTTGTGTTTCACTGCGATCTGCCGGGCGACGTATTCGCAGCGATAGCTCTTGTTCGGCGGCAGCCAGGTCGCGGCGTCGCCGTCGCCCTTCTATCGGGAAGGTCCGATATCAGATGGCTCGGAGTTCCTCACCTGTAGAGATCTCTGATGGCTTACATCGAGAATGCATGAATAGATTGCATAACCGGTTGATCTCGCGGAATCCTGGGCAGGGCGTGGGGTTCGCGGTATAAAGGGCATATGACTCCTGTCGACGCCGCCAGCGAACCAGATGAACCTGGCCGAGCGTCACCTCCTGTATTGAAGAATCCCATTTTTCGACGATTGTGGCTGGCCAATTTTGCCGGCGACATGGGCAACCAGGTCACCACCTTCGCGTTAAGCATCACCGCCGTCGTGTTCCTCAACGCTTCGGCGTTTGAAGTTGGACTCATCGCCGCGTTGTCTCGCAGTGCATATCTCTTCTTCGGCATTCCCGCCGGTGTGTGGATTGATCAATGGTCGCGCAAATGGGTGCTAGTCGGCTTTGCCTCACTGCAGACCATCGTTGTTGCCTCCGTGCCCGTGGCATTCGCATTCCATAATCTGACAGTCATTCAACTGATCATCATGGCCCCACTACTCAGTATTTCTTCGCTCTTCTTCGATGTTGCCCACACCGCAGTGTTGCCGACGTTAGTCGGCCGCGACCGCGTCTCGGAGGCAAACGCGCGCCTAAGCCTTGATCCACCGATGCGAGTAGCCGGATCAAGCCGCGCGTGAAATGGAAATGCCCCTTCTGAACTGGGAAAATGATGATGTTCGAAGTCAACATTCCCGTTCAAGAAAGGGGCACCTCTCAGGTGCTATTCAACCACACACCCGCGTCTGT
>NZ_FXYY01000064.1 GCF_900169165.1 Brevibacterium linens ATCC 9172 | reverse complement strand
GGGTGAGTCCCATAGAGTGGTGGCATTCCCACCAGGGACTTCACCCCCAAAAATGTGAAGAACCATCGTGGGATCCCGCTAGTAGTTCCGCCAAGAACCTCACGAAAGGCATCCCACGATGGCTGACCCCAATTCTGCCGTGTCGACCCTGATCAACCAAGTCCTGACCGACCCTGACCTCGCCCACTCCGACGTGTTTAGGCAAATGCTCCAAGCTGGCCTCCAGGACCTCATCGAAGCCGA
Source organism: Brevibacterium linens ATCC 9172 (assembly GCF_900169165.1). GTDB lineage: Bacteria > Actinomycetota > Actinomycetes > Actinomycetales > Brevibacteriaceae > Brevibacterium > Brevibacterium linens. The sequence goes on along the minus strand of NZ_FXYY01000064.1, from coordinate 1,224 downwards.
AGCCACCGCCACGATCGGTGCCGCCCGCTACGAACGCAGCGAAGACCGTTCAACACGCCGTAACGGGTCGCGGAAGAAGACCCTGGCAACTCCCTCGGGAGAAGTCGACCTGGCGATCCCGAAGCTACGGAAAGGCTCGTTCTTCCCGTCCCTGCTCAATCCCCGTCGGCGGGTCGATAAGGCCCTCTACGCCGTCATCTGCCAGGCCTGGATCGACGGAGTCTCGACGAGGAAGGTCGATGACCTTGTGCGTGCTTTGGGCAACGAGTCCGGGATCTCTCGGTCGACGGTGTCGCGGATCTGTGCCGACATCGACGAGGCAGTGGCCGAGTTCCTGGCCCGTCGACTCGATCACACGTGGTTTCCCTACCTCTTCGTCGACGCCACCTATGTCGATGTCCGCCACCGGGGTCGTGTCGTGTCTCAGGCCGTGGCTGTGGTCACGGGTGTCTCATCACAGGGCAGGCGGGAGATCCTGACCATGAGTGTCGGAGATGCCGAGTCCACGGACTTCTGGACACAGGTCCTGCGTGGGCTGCGTGAGCGGGGGTTGAAGGTGAGCACCGAGACTGATCCCGAAGGGGTCGCGCTGGTGATCTCTGATGCTCATTCGGGGATCAAGGCCGCGGTCAAAGCGATCCTGCCCGGTGCTGGGTGGCAGCGGTGTCGAGTCCACTTCGCTCGTAACGTCACTCAGCGCCTTGGCAGTGCGCACTCGAAGCCGGTCAACGCGTTGATCTCAACGATCTTCGCCCAGACCACAGCCGAGGCCGTCATTGCCCAGTACAAGCAAGTCGCTGAGAGTCTGCGGGCGTCGTTTCCCGACATCGCCGACATGCTCGAGTCCGCCGAGGTCGATTTGACGGCGTTCGTGTCCATGCCCAGGCAGCATTGGCAGAAGATCTGGTCGAATAACCCGATCGAGCGGTTGAACAGGGAGATCAAACGCCGTGCTGATGTCGTTCAGATCTTTCCGAACCGGGAGTCGGTGACTCGGTTGATCGGGGCCGTGTTGCAGGAACAGCACGAGGAATGGCAGTACGGTGAGAGACGCTATTTGTCGGAGATCTCGATGCGCAAACTCGTGACGGTGTTGCATGGGCAGACCGAGGTCGACCCGGTCGGGGTGGTGATGCCGCTGACCGCGTGATTCGTAGCCCGACCCCGCTGCTTAATACCAAGTTAAAGGAACTACCGAAGAACACCACGAAAAGGGACTTGACC
>NZ_FXYY01000071.1 GCF_900169165.1 Brevibacterium linens ATCC 9172 | reverse complement strand
CCCGCGGCGAGTGCCGGTGAGAACCCCCAGCCGGCGATCGGCATCGGGAAGTTCCATGGCACGATGATGCCAACGACTCCGAGTGGTTCGTTGAAGGTGACATTGACGCCCCCGGCCACTGGTATCTGATCGCCGAGGTGGCGTTCTACTCCCCCAGCGAAGTAGTTGAGGACGTCGCGGACGTTGCCGGCCTCGCCCCGGGCGTTGCCGATGGTGTGTCCGGCCTCGGCGACATCGCGGGCGAAGGCGCGCAGCAGTTCGGCTCGCTCGGCTGGTGCCGTGGTCCGCCACCGGGTGAAGGCGTAGGCGGCCCGGCCGATCGCATCCTTCGTCGCCTCGGCGCTGTGCGATTCGACCGAGGTGATGAGCTCCTCGGTCGCGGGGTTGATCACTTCGGTCATCGGTGGGCCTCCGCTGGTGTCTGCAGTGTCGTGGTCGTCGTTGTCTTCACGCGGCAGGCGGCAGCCTCGACGAGGCCGGTGAACAGGCGCAGATCCTCAAGGGTCTCGTGATGGTGCCATCTGACCGTGGCCTCGGTTCCGATCAGGCCGGCCACGGCGGTATCAGGTGTCGTCGCCACCTCCACCTCGGCGAATTCGTCCTTCTTCTCAGCCTCGTGGGCACCGTAGCCATCGAGGTCGGGCAGGTGCTGATGCAGGGTTCCACCGTGGACGGTGTTGACGATCTGGGCGCCGCGGCAGATCGCGAACACCGGCACGTTCGCGGTGCGGGCGTGCCGGTACAGGGTGGTCTCGAAGGAATCGCGACGCACGTTGGGAACCTGGGTGCGGGGGTGGGCCCGCGCTTCGTAGAGTCCGGGGTCGACGTCGTCGCCGCCGGTGAGGATGAGGCCGTCGAGTTCGGCCACCTCGGCAAGCGTCCACGGATCTTCCGGTGGCAGGAGGACGACGCGGCCACCGGCCCTGGTCACGGCGGTGCAGCGAACCCATGGGAGGAACCCCGCGTTCCTCTGCGAGACTCCCCATTGGACGGGGGCGAATGAGGTGGGGAAGCCGCTGAGAGGGCGGTGGGGGCCCCGGGCCTGGGGTGTGTTCGAAGCCGCGCCGGACCTCCCAATCGGTGACCGCTGCGTCGAAGGCCGCCATCTCCACTTTGCCGGCGTGGGTGTAGTGGTCCACGACCTCGTCGCCGAAGGCGCTGCGGGCGATGTCGGAGGATCCGAAGGCGGCCACGGAGTCGTGGAGGCGACGCGGAATGCTCCGCACGTCCTGTGTGTAGGCATTGCCCTCGAGGGCCTCGGGCAGTTCGAGTTTGTTCTCGATTCCGTGGATTCCGGCCGCGATG
>NZ_FXYY01000019.1 GCF_900169165.1 Brevibacterium linens ATCC 9172 | reverse complement strand
TCGGTTTTGTAGCGTTTGCGGATCGCGTAGAACGTGGTTCGAGTGATGCCGTGGTGGCGGCAGAACTCGGTGATCGGTGGAGAGTCTGATGCGTTGGGGTCGAAGTCGATGATCGCGCGGCGGGTGGTCAGTGAAAGAGGTTCGGGCATGACCCGAAGTGTGCTTCATGGTGTCAGCAACGTCATGAGACATGGTGTCAGCAATGTGTTGAGACAGGTTGTAAGCAAGGTAGTGAGACAGCACAGCGCAGCAACCTGGCGCCAGGTTGCTAGGCCGCCGTCGGGTAGCAATTCAGCGGCCGAGGAGTTCGTCGGAGATGATGCGCATCTGGATCTCCGACGAGCCCTCGAAGATCTTCGTCAGGCGAGCATCCCTCCAGTGACGTTCGACGGCGAAGTCCTTCGTGTACCCGGCACCACCATGGATCTGCAGGGCCTCGGATGTGACCTTCTCACTCATCTCCCCGGCCAGGTACTTCACCATCGCCGCTTCCTTATCACAGCGACGACCCGAATCGATCTCCGTGCACACGTGGTACATCAGCTGCCGGCACGCCTCGATCTGAGCGGCCATGTCCGCGACCTTGAATCTCAGATGCTGGAAGTCCGCGAGCGGGTGCCCGAACTGTTCGCGTTCCTTGAGGTACTTCACCGAGTCCTCGAGTGCCGCCTGCGCCAGTCCGATCGACCGCGCCGCCGTGTGCGCACGCCCAACCTCAAGCCCGGACACCGCTTGATAGAACCCGCGCCCCTCCTCCCCGAGGAGAGCATCGGCGGGGAGGATGAAGTTGTCGAAGGACAGCTCCCAGGTCTTCCACCCGTGGTAGCCGATCTTCTTCGCCGGCGCCCCGGAGATGCCTTCGGGGGACGTGCCGCGCTCCTTCTCAACCAGGAACACCGAAATCCCCCGATGTCGCTTCTCCTCCACCGAAGTGCGAGCAAAGAGGACGATGTAGTCGGCCTGATCGGCATACGTGCACCACATCTTCGTCCCGTTGATGACCCAATCACCATCGGCATTGCGTTCGGCCTTGCAGCGCAGATTCGCCACATCGGACCCGGCCTCGGCCTCGGACAGGGCGAAGGCGCCGAGGTACTCACCGGCAGCGACCTTCGGCAGCAGGCGTGCCTCCTGTTCGGGCGAGAACCCACCGCCCATGCCGTTGCCGCGAGCCAACAGCCCGGCCACCGACATCCAGGCACGGGAGAGTTCCTCAGCCACGAGGCAGCACTCGAACACACCGAGACCGAGCCCCCCGTACTCTTCGGGGATGAGGATGCCGAAGAAGCCCATCTCCGCCATCTGCTTGACCATCGAATCCGGGAACTGCCCCTCGACAGGGTCGAGTTCATTGGCGATGGGCAGGACGACATCGCGAGCGAACTCGCGGGCGAGCGCCTGAATTTCGAGGCGTTCCTCGGTCATCAGGTGCGGAGTGTCCGGACGCGGACGGGGTTTGTGGGTCATGTTCTTCCCTCGGGTTGGGTTCGTGGCCAGGTGGCTAGAGGCGAATCGTGTGGGTACGACAGGTGTGGGTGCCGCCCACGAGCCTCAGGCCTTGTTCCGACCGATGAGCTGCTTGGCGATGACGTTCATCTGGATCTCGTTCGTGCCTTCGCCGACGATCATCAGCGGGGCGTCACGGTAGTAGCGTTCGACGTCGTATTCGGTGGAGTATCCGTAACCGCCATGGACGCGGATGGCGTCGAGGGCCACCTCGGCGGCCATCTCCGAGGCATAGAGCTTCGCCATTCCGGCCTCCATGTCCACACGCGCCCCCGAATCATAGGTGCGAGCGGCGTGGAGGACGAGCTGCCGGGCGGCCTCGAGCTTCGTCGCCATCGTGGCGAGCTTGTTGCCCACCGACTGATGCTTCCAGATCGGCTTGCCCATCGACTCACGCTCCTGCGAATACTTCACCGCATCATCGAGCGCAGCCTGCGCAACACCGAGCGACCGGGACGCGACCTGGATGCGGCCGATCTCGAGGCCCTTCATCATCTGCTTGAACCCGACGCCCTCGGCCTCACCGAGCAGCTGCGACTGCGGCTGCCGGAGACCGTCGAAGGACAGCTCGCACGTCTCGACGCCCTTGTACCCGAGCTTCGACAGATCCTGGGAGACGGTAAACCCCTCCCCCTTCTCCACGAGGATGATCGAGATGCCCTTGTGACGGGGTTCCGCCTCGGGATTGGTCTTGCACAGCAAAGCGATGAGGTCGGATTTCCGGGCGTTCGTGATCCACGTCTTCGACCCGTTGATGACGTAGTCATCGCCGTCCTTGGCAGCTGTTGTGCGCATGGCCTGAAGGTCGGATCCGCCGCCGGGTTCGGTCAGCGCCATTGTCGCGCGCAGCTCACCCGTGGCCATCCGCGGCAGGTACTTGTCCTTCTGTTCCTGCGTACCGTATTCCTGGAGGAGCTTCGCGACGACGGTGTGCCCGCCCATGGCACCGGCCAGGGACATCCACCCGCGCGAGAGCTCCTGAGTGATGAGCGCATATGCCTCGGTCGAGACCTTGCCCATCCCCCACGGCTCGTCGATGGCGAGCCCGTAGATGCCCATGTCCTTCATCGTCTGGATCCATGCCTCGGGGTATTCGTTGGCGTGCTCGACCTTGTTGACGCTGGGTTTGACCTGTTCGTCGATGAATTCGGCGACCAGGTCGATCATCATCTGCTCTTCATTGCTCACGGCCATGGTGAAATCCTCAATTCCTTGATGCGCTGTGGTCGTCATTTGGAAAGTTCAGTCCAGTCGGGTGCCGTCACGCATTGTGCGGGTCCGGCCGAGGCCGAGCGTCGGCGGACCGGTGCTGTCGAAGAAGTCATTGCCCTTGTCGTCGGTGATGATGAACGCCGGGAAGTCTCCGACGTGGATCTTCCACACTGCCTCCATCCCGAGCTCCTCCATATCGAGGACCTCGACCGAGGTGATGCAGTCCTGAGCCAGCCGGGCGGCAGGGCCGCCGATCGATCCGAGGTAGAAGCCCCCGAATTCAGCGCAGGAGCTCTTCACCTGCGCGGACCGGTTGCCCTTGCCGAGCATGATCATCGACCCGCCGGCCTCCTGGAACCGCCGCACATAGGTGTCCATCCGCGATGAGGTGGTCGGACCGAACGACCCCGAGGGCATTCCCTCGGGCGTCTTCGCCGGCCCCGCATAGTAGATCGGATGGTCTTTGAAATACTCGGGAAGTTCCCCACCGGCATCGAGGCGGTCGCGCAGCTCCGCGTGCACGATGTCGCGGGCGACGACGACCGTTCCCGTCAGCGACACACGGTCACCGACGGACAGTTCGGACAGCTGTTCCTGCAGCCTCTGCATCGGTCGGTCGAGGTCGATGGCGGTGACATTGCCGGATTCGATCTCCTCGACGCGGCCCATCGCGGGCAGGAACCTCGCCGGATCGTGTTCGAGCTCTTCGATGAATACACCGTCTGCGTTGATGCGGGCGATGATCTGCCGGTCGGCCGAGCAGCTCACGGCGATCGCGATCGGCAGGGATCCGTTCTGCCGGGAGTGAGCACGAGGCGAGTACCGCGGGTAAGTGGCGGCCACGAACCTTTCACCCCACGGGCCCCGGAAGTTCGAGCACCCGGGAATTGCGCAGCCGCCATCGGAGCACGCTGATGCCCAACCTGGTGCGGTTGTAGCCCGACAGCGGGTCGTAGCCGAGGCAGCGTTCGATCTGCTCGGCCCGGCTCTGCACCGTGCTGTGGTGCAGACCGAGGTCGCGGGCCGCCTGCCTGATCGTCGGTGCTTCGAGGAGCACGCGCACCGTGGACTCCGCCCACGGCGAGTCCATGATCTCGTCTATCAGAGCAGCGTCCGGATCGGTTGTGTCAGGTGATTCGGCGAGCAGTTCGACGAGCCCACCGAAGTTTTCCGCCCGCACGAGTCCTTCCTCGGGCGGGCGGCTGAGCCGCAGTGCCACCACGGCTGCCCGCAGTGACCGCGGCAATTCTCCGATCAACCCGGACGGCCCCAGTCCGGCCGGTGTCACGGCGATGTCCTCGGTGTCGTCGGTCACGATGACCACCTGCAGAGTGCCATGTTCGCTGGTGATGACATCGGTGGGACCGGCGGGTCGTTTCTCGAAGACGGCGAACAGCGGGGCCGCGAGGACTCGATATCCCGAACCAGGCGTCAGCCCGAGGCGAACTGCGGCAGCACTCCGGTCTTCGGGCGTCGCGGCAGGATCGAGGGCGAGCGCCACGTCCCGCGGGGTCTCCAGCTGCTGCCGTTCGAGACCGAATCTCACGCCGATGGCAAGCCCGAATCTCTCAAGGATGAGTTCATCGTTAGGCAAGGCGACGTCCTCCCGCTCGAGCCAGACCTCGGAATCGTTCGGCAGGGACAGGGCGGCCACCTCGGCGGGTCGGTCTCCCGGAATCGAGACTCCGCCCGAGTCGACCCTCAGCTGTCTGCTCCCGTCCCCACCGCGAAAGCCGGCCGGGCAACCGGCCAGAGCCGCGGCCGCGGAGGCGAGGGCATGGGAATTGACCTCGCCGGCCATGAGTTCGTCGAAGCAGGCGATGACGCGCAGACCCAGGCTCGCCTCGGGATCGAGCTTCGCAATCCTGCCGAGCAGCTCCTGCACGTCACCACCTCCTCGTTCGTCCGTCGGTCGACGATTGGCAGTCCACGACTGTCGACCGACGGTCGCCATTCGCCTCAGTCGCGAATCAGCCTTTCAGAGCATCGTAGACTGCCGTCTCCATCTTGAGGTAGCCCCCGACGGATTCGGGGTCTGCGAAGGGGAAGATCTGTGTGGCCCAGTACCCGCCGATCTTGTTCTGTCGGTCGAACCAGTAGAAGAGGTTGGCAAGACCCGCCCATGCGGCGGCGCCGGCCGGGCGTCCGGTCGGGGCGTCCTCCTCGTTGATCATGAACGTGTATCCCCAGGTTTTCGGCATGCCGGGGAAGAATTCCGCATCGTTGGACAAGCTCGGGATGACTCCGGGCAGCAGTTTCACCCGAAGATCGCCGAGGTGATTCTGCGTGGCCATGTCCACCGTTTCGGGGCGGAGGACGACGGTTCCGTCGTCGGCTGCTCCGTCGTTGAGCCACATCCTGATGAACTTCAGGTAGTCATCGACGGTCGAGAAGAGTCCGTGGCCGCCCATCTCCACCTCCGGTTCGGGCAGCATGAAGTCGGTCGCCGCGAGTTCGCCGTCGGTGCGCTGGTGCATCGTGGCCTGCCGCTCCTGCATCGACGCGGTCGGACGGAAGGTGCTGTCGTCCATGCCCAGCGGTTCGAGGACTCGGGTGCGCATCGCCTCACCCAGAGTCTTTCCGGTGATGCCTTCGATGACCTGGCCGACCCAATCCATGTTCGACCCGTACTCCCACTGGGTGCCGGGATCGAACAGCAGCGGAGTCTCCAACGCCTTCCTGGTCGCGGTGACGATGCTCGGCTGGCCGTGTACGCGGGCGAGTCGTTCGTACTTCTCGTTGAAGAAGTCGTAGCCGAAGCCGGCGGTGTGCAGCAGCAGCTGTTTGGTGGTCGGTTCGCTGGCGGGTGCCCGAAGGATCGGTTCTCCACTGTCGTCGAAGCCGTCGATGACCTGTACGTCGGCCAATCCTGGGGCATAGTCCTTCGCCGGGGCGTCGAGGTCGAGCTCTCCCGACTCCACCAGCTGCAGTGCCACGGTGCCGGTCAGGGCCTTCGTCGTGGAGAAGATCATGAACACGGAGTCCGTGGTCATCGGCTGCGGGTCGTCGAGGGAGCGGACTCCTGCAGCAGTGAGACTGATGGTCTCCTTGTCGGTGGTCACTCCGGCGACGACGCCTGGGACGCCGCCGCTGTCGACGGTCTTCGTGGCCACGCGGACAACTGCGTCGTTGACAGCTGTGTTCTCAGACATGATGTTCCTTTCAGTCGGCCAGGAGCTTCTCGATCCAGGCCATTCGGGTGCTGATCATTCCTTGCGCAAGGTGTGTATGGGCGGCGAAGATGTCGAAGGCGTGGAAGCCTCCGGGCCACACGTGCAGCTCCGCTTCGCTGCCGTCGTTCCAGAGGGCCGAGGCGTACGCGACGGCTTCGTCCCGGAAGATCTCGGCCGAGCCCACGTCGATGTAAGCGGGCGGCAGATCGGTGAGGTCGTTGGCACGCGATGGTGCGATGTAGGGCGAGACCGCCTCGGTGCGGTAGTCATCGCCGAGCATCGCCTGCCATCCGGTTTCGTTGCTCACCCGATCCCAGACGCCGATGCCGTCGAACTGATGGGTCGACGGTGTGATGCCGCGGTCGTCGAGCATCGGGTAGATGAGCAGTTGGCCCTTGAGCTGCGGTCCGTGCCGGTCGCGGGCCGCCAGCGCCATCCCGGCGGCCAGTCCCCCTCCGGAGCTGGCTCCGGCGACGATGAGTCGGGCGGGGTCGACGCCGAGGGTGTCGGCGTTCTCTGCCGTCCACAGGAGCGCGGCGTACATGTCCTCACGCGCATACGGGTCTTGGAACTCGGGTGCCAGGCGGTATTCGGGGCAGATGAGGATCGCACCGATTCTCTCGACCCAGTCGAGGTTGAGGCCGAGAGCGCTGAAGCGATCGCCGAACATCAATCCGCCGGAGTGGGCGTAGACGATCGTCGGTCGTCGTCCGGTGTCCCCGGATCGTCTGAAGACGGAGACGGTGATGTCCTCGCCGAGGTGGCCCGGCGCCTGATATTCGGAATGTTCGACCCGACGGCCGCTGAGAGTCTCCGCGAGCGGCTCCGAGGCGTACGAGACTCGCATGAAATCGATGAGCGAAGGAGTGATGGTCGGCGGAAAGACCCCGCCGATGACGGACAGACTCGCGGCGAGCTCCGCGTCGAATCGTGACCGTCGTTGTGTCATATCACCAAGTATGCCGACCCCGGCACCGCGGCACTACCGCCAGACCATCGTGCTTTTCGCGCACACACCCGACAGTTGTCGGGTGCACCTCACTTCACCCGATGAACCCCATCACCGACTCCTTGACCTGGAGGATCGCCAAGAATCCGAACAGTGCCAGGCACACCGTCAGCAGCGTGTTCGACCACCACGTGTTGCGCAAACCGGTCGGCACGGATCCGCGGTTGAGGATGACGAGCAGGGCGAGCGCGAGCACCGGCAGGATGAACGCGCTGATCGCAGCGTAGACGAGGACGAGGGTGACGGGTTTGCCGAGTCCCATGATCACCAGCGTCGCCACCGACAGGTAGACGAGCGCGCCGCGGAACTCGACCGACTTCGCCGACATGTCGAAGCGGGCCTCGTCCTGGTGCGGGTAACGCCTGAGCACTCGCAGGCAGTCGGCGGTGACGTAGGCGATGCCGGAGAATCCGCCGAGCACGCTCGTGTACACCACGGCGAGGAAGCTGATGAGGAACACCAAACGCCCGGTCTCACCGATCCGACCCACCAGGTCATCGCCGATGGCGAACAGCGCATCATTGTCCGAAATCGTGAAGCCCTGGCCGTAGAGGATGAAGGCTCCCACAGCGCTCATCGCCACGGCGAAGACGAAGACGAGTCCATAGCTGATGAACAGGTCGAGGCGGACGACCGGCTTCCAGTCAGGGGTCCGCCACGCCTTCTCGCGGATCCAGAACGAGTAGGCGAGGATGCCGGTCGCTCCCCCGACCCCGCCGATGAGCGACATCACCGTGATGATCGAAGTGTTCGGGAACGTCGGCAATATCGTCTCTGCGGCGACCGCTTGAGCGTCCTGGCCTTGGAACACTGAGATCGCCAGGGCCAGGATGCCGAAGAACATGATGATTCCGAAGCCCATCATCGCCTTTTCGACGAGACCGTAGCGGCCGATGCCCACCAGCACCGAGGCCGAGAGCAGCACGACGACGGCCGTCGGCCAGAACGGCAGGACGGGGAAGATTGCCTGGAGGATGTTCGTCGTCACCGCAACGACGCCGGCGCCGAAGAAGAGCCCGACGAGCAGTTCGGCGATGAGGAAGAGCACCGGGAAGGTCCGCCCGCCGAAGCCGGTGAGGTGGGACAGCAGCGACCGGTCCCCGCTCATCTGCAGCCGGGAGACCGCCTCGGAGAGCACGAACTTGAGCACGATGCCCACCGTGAAGACCCAGATGAGCGCGAGACCGTACTCGGCCCCGGAGTTCATCGTCGTGATCATGTCGGAGGCACCGACGCTGGCGAGCGCGAGCACGATCCCGGGCCCGATGAGCCGCAGTCGACCTCCGAAGGTCACCGGCGCCGAGGTGGCCCCGTCGGTGGCGTTCGGCGCAGCAGCCTTGGGCCACGGCACAGCCAGCCTGAGCCCGCAGGATCTGCAGATGTGGCGGGGCGTCTCGCCGCGATCCGCGCGGACGATGACAAGCAGGTCCTCAACTGAGGCCCGCCGAGTCCAACCGCTCGGTCGACCGCACCCAATCGGCCGGCAGACGCTCAGTCCTGCCGAGCTCCGAACACCGGGTGGTCGCTGGCGATCGAGATGCGGTTGAACGCGTTGATGAGGATGGTCGACCATTCGATCGCAGAGATCTGTTCGGTCGTCAGGTGCTGCGCCGCGTAGGCGGCGATCGCGTCCCGATCCTCCGCCTTGTCCAGCACGGTCAGGGACTCGGCCAAGGTCAGCGCCGCGAACTCCTGTTCGGTGAAGATCTCAGCCTCATGCCAGCTGGGCAGCACGTCGAGCTTGAGCTGAGAGATCCCGGCATTCCGTGCGGCCGGAGCATGGATGCTCAGGCAGGTGCGGCACCCGTTGATCTGCGAGACCCGCGTGTTCACGAGTTCGATGAGCCCGTCATCGAGTCCTGCGGCACGCGAGGCCTTCCGCGATGCCGCGGCCGCCTGGGCCATGGTCTTGTAGTTCTCGGGGTGGATCTTGTCGATGAAGGGGCGACTCGCGTTGCTCATCGACCCGCTCACGCCTGGCTTTTCACGATGTCGATGTCGGCACCGGTGGCGTTGCGGTACTTCCCGCCCTGCGCCGCGTAGTCGTCACCGGTCTCCTGCAGCTTCTTGACGAAGAGCGGGCACACGGGCACCACCGTGATTCCGCGTTCGCGGGAATCATCGAGCGCCTCGGCGACGAGGAACTTCGACAGTCCCCGACCGCCGAACTCCTCGTCGACGACAGTGTGGTGGAAGATGCGTTCTGTCTCAAGATCCGGCCCGGGCAGGAAGTACGCGTGGCCGGCGACGGTGCCGTCGGCGACGGCGATGTCATAGGACCGGGTGGCCTCGTTGATCGACACGGTCACCTCGGCGCCGGTCTTGTCCTCGAATGTCTTCACCATGGCTATAACCCTTTCGTCGTGCTCTGTTGGTACTGGGTGAAGCGGAATTCGGCACCGCTCTATTCCGCAGGTCCACCCTGAACCTGGGGCGGCGGATTCTTCCGCGGTCTGATCGTGACGTCGGGCAGCCTCGGCGCGGGGAGCCTTCCCATGCCGTCGGCATTGCGACCGGGCCCACCCTTGCCGACGTAGCCGTCGACGACGCCGAAGCGGTCGCCCTCGGCCTGCCATTCCTCACGGTAGGCCGCGGTCTCCTCATGGGTGCGGCCGACGAAGTTCCACCACATGACGATCTCTTCGGGGAACGGTTCGCCGCCGAGGAGGATGAGTCGGGCGGGTTCGTCGCTGCGGTTGGCGATGCGCAGCTCTTCAACACCGGTTCCCGTGTAGCCGACCGCCGCAACGGGCAGGTCGACGTTCTCCAAGGCGATATCGCCGGAGTCGACGAGGACGCCGTGCTCGAATCCCGGATTCACGGGCAGGTCGATGCTCGCACCGGGGTCGAGGCGGATCTCGGCGCCGAGCAGCGGCGAATGTGTCTGCATCGGAGATTCCGTTCCCCAGAGTTTTCCGAGGAAGACGAGCATCTCTCCGCCGGCGAAGGAGACAGGGGCGGGTTCGAAGTGCTCGAATTCGCGTTCGGGCTGGTGGCGGGTGGCGTCAGGCAGGGCCAGCCACAGCTGGACGCCGTGGAGGGTCGTGGTCTCCTCGGTCGAGACCTCGGAATGGCAGATGCCGGCGCCTGCGGTCATGAGGTTGACTTCGCCGGGCAGGACGAGGCCCGCGTTTCCGCCGGAATCGATGTGTTGGATGGCGCCTTGGAACAACCAGCTGACGGTCTGCAATCCGGTGTGCGGGTGCGGGGCGACGTCCATGCCGCCGGTGACCGAGACATCGGCTGGCCCGTAGTGGTCGACGAAGCACCAGGGTCCGATGAGGGAGCGCTGCCGCTGCGGCAGGGTGCGGCGCACGATCATCGCCCGTGGACCGCCGAGCGGAATCTCACGGGAGGTGATGATCTCAACCGGGGAACGTCCCTGCTGGTCACAGGCCGGCCCGGGCAGTCCCCCGGCCTTGCAGACCACTTGATCGGGGCGGGTCTCGACGTTGCTCATGGCCACATCGTAGCCCTCTTCGCGGCGGGCGGGGAGGGGGAGCGTGTGCCGCGCGGACTCGACTGCTCAAGCCGGGCGACGCCGACCCGCACGCTCGGCGAACGCGTCGACCGCTGCCAGAATCTCGTCACTGCGCCAGAAGGGCCCCAGACCATGTTCCGCCTTTGACTTCACGATGCCGGCATCGACAAGCGTTCGCAATGGTGGATAGATGTTCGGCTGTGCGACCCCGAGCAGCTCTGCGGCCGTGGCGGAATTGAGCACAGGATGCTCGAGAAGAATATCGAGCAGGCGCCACGCGTTCGAGTTCTTCCGAGCAGTCAGCGTCGAATCCCAACCGCGACGAATCTCCCTCAGATCGTCAACGAGCTGAGTGCTGTTGTCCACCGCGCGGAAAGCTGCCTCGGCGAATATTCTGACGATCGGATTGACATCACCATTGCGATACTCGGTCAGGGCCTGGTGATATCGACGGACGTCTGTCAGCAGCCCAGCTGAGACCGGAACAGCGACATTCCGGGTAATGCCTCGCTGCCGAAACATCGCTTGCACCAATGCGCGTCCGGTGCGTCCATTTCCGTCGGTGAATGGGTGAATCGTTTCGAATTGGGCATGTGCAATCGCGACAGCAGCCATTGTCGGAACATCACGCCGTTGAATGAACTGCGAAAGGTCCTCGATCAGACCTTCCACTCGGGAATGATGAGGCGGAACGTATTCCGCCCCAACAGGCGAATCCGATCGGCTCCCGATCCAGACCTGCTCATTCCTGAAAGCTCCGGCGGGATGACGTGACTGCAGTTCCATGAGAACGCGGTGAATTTCTCGGATCGACTGACTGCTGATCGGCCCCGAATCCTTGAGAGCGCCCGACAATGCATTCGTATTCGCAGCGATCTGCTCCGCATTGCTCCCCGCGCGGGCCCCGTACTCTGCCGAGAAGATGGCACGTGCGCTCGCAGTCAGGTTCTCGATCTGCGATGACGATGCAGCCTCCGACCTGAGCAGTATCGGCGCGAAACCTGCAATCTCCGCACCACGCTCGGCATCGAAGCGACTGAGTTCACGCGTAGCTTCTTCAGAAACCTCTTGGACATCACGACCGAGGTCCGGAATACGATCGGCAATCGCCGGTGGAACCGCCGCCTCATATTTTTCAGTTCCGATCATCGCGGTCGCCTTCGGCCCAAACCCAGGTCGCGTGCTCCAGATTAGGGTTTCACTCTCCAGGGCAGGCCACTGCGTCAGTGCGCGTTGTTCCCGTCTCGGTCGTTCAGAACTCATAATCGCCATCTCCCAAATTTATGAGTTATACCAGTTTCTCATAAAAGTGAGGCCGTCGCTTTATAGGTTTCGTTCGGACCGACCAGACTCGGAATGGGCGAAGACGGCGGCCTACTACAGCTCATCGAGAACAGGCATCCAAGAACTCCCCCTACTCGACCGGGCGGACCTTCGATACGAGTTCGAAGATCTCGTCGGCCTCGGCATCCGTGAGCCCGGCGAAACCGTCGAGGATGATCTCGGCATTCGTCGCGGCCGCCTCGTCGCAGAGCCGCAGTCCCTCCTCGGTCAAGGCGACGAGCACCCCGCGCTGATCCTCCGGGTCGGGCTCTTGCGTGACCAAGCCACGATCCTCGAGCTTGCCGAGCAGTCGACTGAGCGCGCTGCGGCTGATCACGAGGCTGCGCAGCAGGTCTCGGTGGCGCACCTGGTCCTCGGGTCGGGCGTTGATGAGCACGTCGAACTCGTTCACGGTCAGTCCGTGCCGGGTTGGGAACTCGTGTTCGAACCTCGTATAGAAGTCCTGATACTTCTCCATCATCAGACGCCAGGCCGCGATCTTGATCGGGCCGTTCTGCCTGATCATGCTGCTCACCGGAGTCGTCTTGTCCATCGGTCCGCCCCTGCTCGTCGATGTGTCATGCCACACTTTTGTTGCATAGTCAACAGAATAGTAGTTCAATGATATAACTGGCCCCAGATTCGGGGCCCGTCGACCACCCCTCGACGACAGTACCCGGCAGATCCCCAACGTGCCCCCGGTTGGCAGAGGTCGAGCAGAGCCGCCCCACGGCTCCGATCTCACTCCGGGGGTATCGTATTGCCTCACGCCCCGCACTTCCCACGCACCCCGCCCGGCCGGGGTCTGACTCGATCCCCGGCCGAGCGGCGCCGTGATCACCCGAACGCCGGCCGCTCAGATCTCTCGCCAGTGCAGCCGCTCCTGCCGCTTGGCCATGAACATCGCCGCACCGAGTGCCGCAAGAGCCACGATGGCACCGACGAGGTCGAGCACATGGTTGGGCGTGACCAGACCGATCGCCCCGAGCGCCAGAACGATGCGCAGCCAGATCGGCAGCGGCACGAACAGGTGCCCTTCAGCCGCGACCGCGAGCAGCGTAACGCCGATGAGCAGGATGACCGCAGCCCGGATCGTGTCCACCGCCGAGCCGTCGAGCATGAGCAGCTCCGGCTGATAGACGAAGACGAAGGGCACGATGATCCCGCCGAGGGCCAGACGCATCGCGAGGAACCCGGTGCGCATCGGAGATCCTCCCGACAGACCGGCCGCGGCGAAGGCCGCCAGGGCCACGGGCGGGGTGATATTGGCGAAGAGCCCGAAGTAGAAGACGAAGAGATGAGCGGCCAGAGGTGCCACGTCGAGCTGGACGAGTGCGGGCGCGGCCATCGTGGCGACGATGATGTAGGCCGGGATCGACGGCAGCCCCATGCCGAGGATGATGCAGGCGACCGCGGTCATCAGCAGCGTCGGCAGGAGGAACCCGCCGCCGATGGTGACGATGGTCCCGGCCAGCTTGACGCCGAAGCCGGTCTGCGTGGCGACGCCGACGATGATTCCCACACAGGCACAGGCCACCGCCACGGACACCGCGGTCAGCGCCCCGTCACGCAGTGCGTGGATGATGTCGAGCAGCGACATCCGGGTGCTCTTGCGCACCATCGCCGCCGCGATCGTGACGAAGATCGTCGTCACTGCGGCGAAGAGGATCGTCGTCCCGGAGAAGAAGAGCATGTAGAGCAGGAACAGCAGCGGCAGCAGCAGGTGCCCGCGTTCCTTCATCACGTCCATGACCGCCGGCAGGTTCTCCCGGCTGATGCCGCGCAGACCCTGACTTGTCGCCCGCAGGTGGACCTGGATGAGGATGCCGAGGTAGTAGAGCACGGCCGGGATGATGGCGACGAGGACGATCTGCGTGTAGGGAACCCCGAGGGTCTCGGCCATGATGAAGGCCGCGGCGCCCATGATCGGCGGCATGATCTGACCACCCACCGAAGCGGCCGATTCGACGGCTCCGGCGAAGTTGCGCTGGTAGCCCACCCGCTTCATCATCGGGATCGTGAAGGCGCCGGTGGTGACGACGTTGGCGATCGCCGAACCGTTGATCGACCCGAGGAATCCCGAGGCGAGCACGGCGACCTTCGCCGGACCGCCGCGCGCCTGTCCGGCCAGGGCCATGGCGATGTCATTGAAGAACTGCCCCATCCCCGACTTCTGCAGGATGGCACCGAAGAGGATGAACAGAAAGATGTAGGTCGAGGACACGCCGATGGCCGTGGAGAAGATGCCCTCGGTGGACTCGTACATGAAGGTGACGATCCGGTCGAGGTCATAGCCGCGGTGCCGGAAGAGGCCGGGCATCGACCGTCCGTAGTAGTCGTAGACGATGAAGAGCACGGCCAGTATCGGCAGCACGAGGCCGGTGACCCGCCGGGCCGCCTCGAGGACGAGGACGAGGCAGAGGACGGAGAAGACGACGTCGATGGTCTCGAACCGGCCGCCGCTGACGGTCAGCCGATCGAAGACGACCGCGAGGTAGACGGCGATGGCCACGGAACCGGCGATGGCCAGCCAGTCGAACCAGGGCGGGGTCGAACGCGTCTCGCGGAGGCGGAAGCGCTGGACGGCGAAGCAGAGGACGAGGATCGCGCCGACGTGGATGCCGCGGTGGACCAGGGTCGGCGGTCCCCCGAAGAGGGCGTAGTAGATCTGGTAGAGGGAGAGCCCGACGGCGAAGACCGTCAGCGGCAGCGCCCATTTCGTCGACCAGATGTCGCGTGTGCGCGATTCCCGGTCGTACTTCTCGACTGTGTCGATCGACTCCGGGCCCGGAGCCTCGGCGGGCAGTGCGTTCGTCATGGTCTTCAGTCTCCGATCACGATCATCTCGGCGTGGACGTGGTGGTCGATGGCCCGGGTCGGCAGCAGGAGCTCGCCGTTGACGTAGATCCGGTGGTGGACGCGGTGAGAGTGGATCCACCGCACGGCCGCAAAGTGCTCGTCGAGGCCGCAGAGCCTGACCATGTCACCGTCGAGTTCTGTCCGCGGGGCCTCGAACGGGGTGCCCGCTCCCATCAGCGACAGTTCCGTGCAGTCGAGGACGAGTTCGTCGCCGACGGCCCGGTAGTACTCCCACCAGGGGGTCTTGTCGACCGAGTGCATCCACGTCATCGCCACCTCGTCGTCGCCGTCGATCGGCACCGACCGGTACACCCGGTCACCCGGCGCCTGCTGTCGGATGACCAGCCGCCTCGGCGCGGGACCGGACATCGACGTCGGAACGGCGATGCCCAGCCCCACCGTGGTGGCGAGCGTGAGAGCCGCCCGGCGGGTCAGGCTCGAAATGGCTCAGCCCTGTTCGTCGAAGTACTGCTTCGCTCCGGGGGCGAGTTCGCTCACGGGCACGTCCTGCGCGTTGTCGACGGTGATGTCTTTGGCCGCGTTGTGCGAGCTCTGGATCTTGTCGATGTTGTCGAACAGGGTCTTCGTGATGTCGTAGACGGCGTCATCGCTGAGCGAGGGGCTGACGACCAGCAGGTTGGGAATCGTCAGGGTCTCGGCCGCCTTGCTGTCACCGTAGGTGCCGGCCGGGATCTCGCCTTCGCCGAAGTAGTCGTGCTCGGACAGCAGCTTCTCCCGCCCGTCCCCGGTGAACGGGACGACCTTGACGTCGTCGCTGGTCGCCAAGTCGGTGACCGCGGAGTTCGGCAGACCGCTGGTGACGAATGCGGCGTCGAGCTGACCGTTGCGCATCTGGTCGATCGCCTCGGCGTAGGGCAGGTAGTCGGCGCTGAAGTCGTCGTAGCTGAGCCCGTAGGCGTCGACGACGGTGCGGGCGTTGAGTTCGACGCCGGAGTTCTGATCGCCGACGGAGACCGACTTGCCCTTGATGTCCTCGATCGAGTCGATGCCCGAGCCTTCGATGGTCACAAGCTGGACGTACTGGTCGTAGAGGTTGGCGACGACGGGCAGGGAGTCGATCTGCTTGCCGTCGAAGGCTCCCTCGCCGGCCAGGGCCTGGTCGACCGCGTCGCCCTGGGTGAAGGCGAGTTCCGCTCCCCCGTCCTGGATGAGGGTGAGGTTCTCCACCGAGGCGCCCGTCGACTGCACGGAGGTGTCGGCGCCGAGTTCGTCGGCGAGGATCTCCGACATCGTGGCCCCTACCTGGTAGTACACGCCCGAGGAGCCGCCGGTGGCGATCGTGATGAAGTCGGCGCTCTGTTCGCCTTCCTCACCGCCTCCACCTCCGCCGCCTCCGCAGGCGGTGGCGAGCAGTGTCAGGGCCGCGATTCCGGCGGCTGCGGCGAGGGTGCGGGGTCGGCGAAGAGTGCGCGTCATTGTGTTCTCCTTCGAAACCTGATGATCAGGTCAGTGTTGCGTGAGCAATACCTACGTACTGCACCCTAGAGGAACACCGTGATCATCGCCACAGCCGACCACTGCGCAGGACGGATTGTGATCATTCTGTTTTCTCGCGCCGAGGCGGTCCGACGTTCGCTGCCCGACCGCCGGAATCCGCCGGCCGCGACGGATGCCGTCCCCCGCCGAGGCGGCCTGGCGTTCAGTCCCGCGGGATCCCCTTCCGCCACGGCCACCACACGGCTCGTCCGATGTCGTGGACGAGGGCCGGGACGACGAGAGAACGCACGAGGATCGCGTCGAGGAGGACGCCGAAGGTGACGATGAAGGCGAGCTGGACGAGGAACATCACCGGGATGACGGCGAGTGCGGCGAAGGTCGCCGCGAGTACGATCCCCGCCGAGGTGATCACCCCGCCCGTGGCGACGAGTCCGGAGAGCACTCCCCGTCGGGTGCCCAGGTGCAGGGATTCCTCGCGCACCCGGGACATGAGGAAGATGTTGTAGTCGATGCCCAGCGCCACGAGGAAGACGAACGCGTACAGCGGCACCGAGGGGTCGGCGCCGTCGAAGCCGATGAGGTGGTTGAAGACGAGCGCAGAGACCCCGAGCGCCGTGCCGAAGGACAGCACCGTCAGGACCACGAGCAGCAGCGGCGCGAACAGGGACCGCAACAGCAGGATGAGGATGACTGTGATGACAACCAGGATGATCGGGATCGCCAGGGTCCGGTCCGCCTCGGCCGTGTTGTTCGTGTCCAGGTCGACCGCGGTCTGCCCGCCGACGAGGGCGTGCGCGTCGATGTCGTGCACGGCATCGCGGATCTCCGTCACCGTCGTCTCGGCAGCCAGGGAGTCCGCCGCATCGGAGAGTGTGACTTCGAGGAGGACCTGACCGTCGACCTCGGTGGGATCGATCGCCGCCGAGCCGCCGGCAGCATCCGGTGCGCCGCTGCCCGGACCACCCTGCGGGGGCTGGAGCTTTCCGTCCTCGTCGATCCCGATGGTTCCGCTCGGGGAATCCTCAGCGGCCACGGTCATCGAACCGACCCCGCCGAGGCGGCCGACCGCCTCGGCGGCAGTGCTCAGTTCGTTCGCGTCGAGCACTACCTGGGTCGGAGTTCCGGACCCACCTGGGAAATGCTCGGCCAGGACGTCCTGGCCGTCACGAGCCTCGGATTCGCCGAGCACGAACTCGCTCTGCGCGACCCCGGAGGCCTTGAACTGCGGCACCGCGATGAGCGGCAGAGCCAGCAGGATGACGAGTCCGATCCAGATCAGGCGCGGTCGGGCGGCGATCCCACCCGCGATCCGGGCCCACATTCCCTTCTTACGGAGCCCAACCTCGGCGGTCGTCACCTGGGGTCGGAACGGCCAGAACACGGCACGACCGACGATGATGAGCGCGGCGGGCAGGAAGGTCAGCGCCGCGAGCATGGCAACGACGATGCCGATGGCCGCGACCGGGCCGAGGGCGCGCGTCGACGCAAGGTCGGTGAGCAGGAGGACCAGGAGGCCGGCGATGACGGTGCCTCCGGAGGCCGCGATCGGTTCGGCGACGCCCTTGAGCGCAGCGAGTCCGGCCCGAACACGATCCCGCTCGGTCTGCAGGGCATCGCGGAACCGGGCCACGACGAGGAGGGAGTAGTCCGTGGTGGCGCCGACGACGAGGATGAAGAGGATGCCCTGGACCTGGCCGTTGATGAGGAGGATCCCGGCGTCGGCGAGGTGCCAGATGACGAAGATCGACGCGGACAGCGCGGCGACCGAGGTGAAGAGGACGATGACCGGCAGCAGCGGAGAGCGGTAGACGATGACGAGGATGACGAAGACCGCGATGAGGGCGACGAGCAGGAGGATCCCGTCGATGCCGGCGAAGGCCTCGGTGAGGTCGGCGGCGAAGCCGGCGGGGCCGGTGACGTAGACATCGGCAACCGTGGCCGGGGTGGCGACGTTGCCGGACTCATCCGGTGCCGCATCGGCGGCATTCGCGGTCGGGAAGGTGTTCGCGATGACGTCTCTGATCTTCTCGACGTCATCGGCGGTGGTGTCGGAGGAGACGGGGAGGATGAGTTGGAGGGCGTCGCCGTCGTCCGCGGGGATGACCGGTGAGGCGTCGGCGGCAAGCAGACCGTCGTCGTCGAGTTCCTTCGCCACGTCGTCGAGGGCCACGGAGTCGTCGTCGGTGAGGCCGTCCGTGTTCTCGAGAACGACGATGGCGGGGACATAGTCGTCGTCACTGAAGCGGTCGATGATCTCCTGTGCTCGGGTCGATTCGGCGGACTCGGGGAGGAATGAGGAACGATCGTTCGTGGCCACCTCGGAGATCTTGCCGAAGTAGGGTCCACCGACTCCGGCGACACCCACCCAGGCGACGAGCAGGATCGCGAAGAGCGCGATGAGGCTGCGGCGGGCAGGGACGGGCCGCCGGTGGGTGGGGGCGGGGGTGCCGTCGGCACCGTCTCCAGCGGTGCCGTTGCCGCTCGGAGGGGTCGAAGTCAGCAGATGGTGGGGCATGGGTCCATGCTACTCGGGTCTGGGTGTCAGGGAGTCGGGCCGCGCGATCCCTCCGGCCCTGCCGGCGCCTGCCGCGGTGTCGATATCGGACCGCGCTCACCGTGCGATTTCCATTCGCTTCGACTCGAATGCGATGACGATGTCGGCCATAGTGAAAGGATCGCTGAGGCGACGGCTGAGCTTCTTCTCGATCTGCCCCAACCGATAGCGAACGGTGTTCTCGTGCACGTGGAGCCGGGCGGCTGTCTCGCTGATCTTTGCTCCGCAGTCGATGTATGTCGTCAAAGTCGTCCAGGCATCCTCGCTCTCCGAGAGAAGGCCGAGGAATCGACTGATGAGCTGTCGATCAAATCGCGAGTTCATTCGCGCCGCGGCCCACTCGATTGGCCGCATCTCATCAACATAGGCGAAACCACCATCTGCAGCAGCCACCAGAGCAACGTCCGCTGCCCTGAGCATCTCCGGGACCTGGCTGAGAGCAGTGAATGGCCCAGAGATGCCGATTCCGATCAGGCCCGGCTCATCAAACCTCTGCCTGATTTCATAGTCCGCCTTACAGAGAGCAATCATCTCAATCTCGGTCGGCATCGTCCCCGAATCACTCAGCAGCAGTCCGTTGCCGACTTCGGCTCGTCGCAGTTCCGTTGAAGTCTGTTCGGGATCCGTCCGAATCCTTAGGACTCGTACCGGCTCGAATGCCGAAAACCCGAACCGCTCCAGCGATCGCCACAGACTCGACTCGCGTCCAACAGAGATTCCCGCCTCAAGGTCCCGCAACAGGCGTGCCGATTCCTCATTGCGATTGCTGATGGAAAACGACTCGAAGCCGGCAAAGGCGCGCAAAAGTTTGGACACGGTGTCAAGTACGGCATCCACCTCGGCACGCCGGTCTGCAACCGCTTCCTCATCATCATGACTGGCAACGACGACGGCGTGGTCTCGCAATCGGATCCTCATGGTCCGGGCGAAAACACCCCACCGACCGATCGTCCCGCGAATCGTCTCCAAATGTGAACCCGGCCCGGTGTCACCGGAGAACACCGAAGACCGTATCCACTCAGAAACAAGGTGGCTCGGCGCAGCGCCGACCGAACGGACGACCTCACCGAGCTCGTTGATCACAAGCGCGGATCCACCACAGAGCCGGACAACCTTCTTCAGCATCGACTCCACTGGGTCGACAGCATCCAAGGACATGAGCAACTCGTCGAAGATCCGCTCCTGCGATATTTCCTGGCGTGCGCGCACTACGTATTCTCCTGCCGACAGCGGCCATGAATCGGTTTTGTAAGTTTCACAAAATCGTCCCACAGAACTTTCGATTGCTCCATTGACCAAGGGGCCAGGCTGAAGTCAGGCTATGAAGCACATCACAATCAAAGGAGAGCCCCGTGGCTGATCTGCGAGTCGCCGTCGACGTTGGCGGTACTTTCACTGACATTTGCATCTTTGACGAATCCACCCAACAAATGCGGGTGACGAAGGTCCCTTCGACCCCCAGCAACCCAATGGAAGCAGTCCTCAACGGCGTGCGTCGGGCTGACGTCGACCTCGAACAAGTCGAGCTCTTCTCCCATGGAACGACAGTTGCCACCAATGCACTCATTACTCGTAATTTTCCCAAATCTGCGATGGTGACAACCAAAGGTTTCCGTGATGTCATCGAGATTCGAGACGGAACGAAGAACGATCTCTGGGATGCGTACTCCGACGTATCCGGTCCCTATATCCGTCGGCGTGACCGTTTCGAGGTCACTGAGCGCATAGATTTCTCAGGCAACATCGTCACCGTACTCGACGAAGATGAAGCGCGACAGCTCGGGCGCTTACTGAAGAAGCGCGGGGTCGATACGGTGGCTGTCTGCTTCATCAATTCCTACGCGAATGCCGCACATGAGATCCGCATGCGAGAGATTCTCAGTGAGGAGCTCCCCGAGGCTAGCATCTCCACCTCGGCCGAAGTTCTTCCGGAGATCTTTGAACACAACCGTTTCAATACCACCGTAGCCAATGCGGTACTCGGCCCATTGGTCTCCGGATACGTCGAACAACTGGATAACAACCTGACTGACGACGGATACACCGGTGAGCTTCTGCTGCTCCACTCGGGCGGCGGGTCCATGACCGCCGAGATGGTCAAACACTTCCCGGTCCGCCTGGCGGCCTCGGGAATCGCCGCCGGCGCTATTGCCGCTCAACATGTCGCCGAGCAATGCGGTCATGCCAATGCAGTCGGCCTCGACATGGGCGGCACCTCGACGGACATTTCGCTCATTGCCGATGGCGAGCTGCGTGAAACCAATGAGTGGGAGGTCGAATACGGTCACCCGATCGTCTTCCCCAGCATCGAAGTTCTCACGATCGGTGCGGGAGGCGGATCCCTGGCGCACATCGATATTGCCGGGTCGTTGAGGAACGGACCGCAGTCGGCTGGTGCCGATCCTGGCCCGGTCTGCTATCGCCGCGGTGGGTCAGAACCGACGAACACCGATGCCAACCTTTGGCTCAATCGGCTCGGCACGGATCTTGCCGATGGAGAGATGACACTGGATCGCGAAAGTGCAAAATCTGCCATCAAGGAGAAGATCGCCGATCCCCTCGGGCTCGATGTCGATTCCGCGGCCGAGTCCATCGTCAAGGTGGCCAACGCAAACATGGCGGATGCCGTCCGTCTCGTGTCTATCCGCCGCGGACTCGATCCCCGCGATTTCGCACTCATTGCCTTCGGCGGTGCTGGAGCATTGCATGGAGCCGATGTCGCTCGCGAACTCAATATTCCTTCTGTAATCGTGCCGCCAAGCCCCGGAGTCACCTCGGCCCTCGGGTGTCTGCTTGTCGACATCCAGCACGATCTGTCCCAAATGTTCACCGGCGTCGCAGATTCAGCCGACGCCGAAACAGTCGAACAGCACTTCCGTGAGCTCGAGCTCGAGGGACGAGATCGCCTACGTCACGAAAAGGTGGCAGAAGAAGATGCCGTGTTCGAGCGGGGGATCTCGATGCGCTATCACGGTCAGTGGCGTTCGCTGCAGGTCAAAATGGGTTCCGGGCCGAACGCGTTGCGCGAGGCAGTTCAGTTGTTCCACGAAGAACACGAAAAGCAGTACGCGTTCCGACAGGACGACACCCCTGTCGAGATCTATCAACTGCACCTGAAGGCTCTCGGCAAGACACCGAAACCGACGTTCAAACCGACACCGGCCAGCGGCAAGGATCCAGGAGAGCCCATCGAGGTGCGGGAAGTCTTCTTCGACGGTCAATGGCACTCGACGCCTGTCTACCAGCGGGAGAACCTTCCGTCCGGAGCTGCATTCATCGGGCCCGCAATTCTCAACCAGATCGATTCGACTACGGTCATCCCGCCGGATTCCTCCGCGGTGATCGACGAGTGGTTCAACATCCGCATTGCACTGACAACCGAGGCAGACGTGCCCGCACTGGAAACCGCTTCCGCCGATTCGACACAGAACGGCCTGTGAGGAGAGACCAATGACGACAACAACGGAAAAGTCGACTTCCACGCTCGACCCGGTGACCTTCGAAGTACTCAAAAACGCGTTCGCGACCAGTGTTGATCTCATGAGTGAGCAGATTCTGCGGACCTGCTATTCTTTCGTCATCTATTCGAGGGACTTCTCATCTGCACTCTGCGACCGTCACGGAAATACCGTGATGCAGGGCAGCGCCGACATCGCCGTCCACGTCGGCACCCTTCACTTCCAATGCAAAGCAGTGATGGAAGAGTTCGGCGACGATATCAATCCCGGAGACGTCTTCCTCATCAACGACCCCTACCGCGGCGGCACTCATTTCAATGACGTCAGCTTCATTCGCCCGATCTTCGCGGACGACGAGATCATCGGCTTCGCGCAGAACAAGGGCCACTGGGCCGACATCGGCGGATCCGTGCCCGGGTCGTTCGACGTCTCCGCCAGCGAGCACTTCGGCGAGGGACTCCGCATCACCCCGCTGCGGGTATGGCACAAAGGCCGGTTCCTCCACGATGTGGCTCAGCTGCTCGTGTCGAATACGCGTGCCCCTGATCAAGCACTCGGCGACCTCAATGCCCAGGCTGAAGCAACAGCTGTGTGTGAGCGCGAGGTCCTGCGCCTTGTCGACAAATACTCGAAGGACACGGTTCTCGATGCAATGCAGGAGACACAGGACTATGTCTGCCGCACCGTGCTCGCCAGCCTCGGCGACCTACCCCGTGGAGAGTGGGAGACTGTCGACTACCTCGATGGCGATCCCGCTAAGGGTGAAGGCCTGGTGCCGATCCGGGTCAAGCTCACACTGGACGGCTCAGGCATTCACTATGACCTCACCGGATCGGCCGAAGCCGTTTCAACATTCCTCAACTCCGGATACGGAACGACATTCTCTGCAATCTATGCCGGCACGAAGACCTTCTTCCCAGAGGTCCCACTCAACTCGGGCTTCTATGAAGCTGTGACAGCAGAGATCGGAGAAGAGGGAACGGTCGTCAACGCAGGTTGGCCGCATGCTGTGACCGGTTTCTGCTCGGGTCCTTACGAAAAGGTCATGAACGCGATCTTCGAACTGTGGTCTCACATCATTCCCGAACGAGCGATGGCCTGCGCCTTCAACCTGGAGTACCTGCTCGTCGGCGGGCACGATGCACGGTCGCAGTCGAATCCGTATTTCATGTGGTATGACTGGATGGCCGGGGGCTGGGGCGGTCGGTCGACCAAGGACGGGTCCTCAGCAACCTCACCGGTCTTCGGCACCGGGCTTGCCGTGCAGCCGGTCGAAGGTCAGGAACGGCTGACACCGGTGATCACCACACAGCATTCAATCAACACCGACTCCGGCGGACCCGGGCGTTTCCGCGGAGGCTGCGGGGTGAACAAGGGCGGCATCCTCACAGACGCGGCCGGCGCGGTGATGAGCTACTGCTGTGATCGCGGCCGGTCGACGACGTGGGGAATCAACGGTGGCCTTCCGTCGATCCCTCACGGTGTATGGCTCAACCCCGCATCGGAGAACTCCCACTATCTGGGAGCGACTTTCTCGAACGTGTCAATCAGCCCCGGCGACACATTCGAGCGCCCGAGCGCTGGTGGAGGCGGCTTCGGCGATCCGCTGGAGCGTCCAACCGGTGAGGTCCTCGAGGATGTCATCGACGGCTACGTCTCCATCGATCGTGCAGCCAAGGATTACGGTGTCGTCGTCCATGAGATCGATGCGGAACTCGACGAGTACGAGATCGATGAAGCGGCGACAGCACGGGAGCGCGAAACGATCCGCGCCGAGCGCGATTCCTGGTTGGACGCTGATGCCACCGAGGTCGCACGTCGCTACCGTGACGGCGAGCTGTCTGTTCACGACGTCGTCCGTCAACACGGCGTCGTCCTCGACTGGGGCACCGGTGAGCTGCTCGAAAAGTCGACCGCTCAGTTCCGCGACAGCATGCGATCGCGTTCAGCCTCCTATTGGAACTGACGAATGCGATCAGCGGAGGCGCTCGTCCTTTGAAGGCGGGCGTCTCCGCTGTCGTGGAGTTGACCTTTCCCACCTCGCGGTCGAAAGTGAGAGCAAGAAGTGTTCGGCAGAGCGAGGAAGGTCAGCCACATGCCCACAGCAGCAGTCGTCCAAGCAGGATCAGTTCCCTTCGACATCGACGCCTCCGTCGACAAGGCGATTCGCCTGATGACCGAGGCTCGCAACAACGGCGCCGAGATCGCCGTCTTCCCCGAGGCATTCATCGGCGGCTATCCGAAGGGCAGCACCTTCGGCGCACCGGTGGGACTGCGCACGGATGACGGGCGCCGACAGTACGAGCGCTACAGCAACGGCGCGGTGACCCTCGACGGGCCGGATGTCGAACGACTGGCTGAGCCTGCCAAAGAACTCGGACTCTTCGTCGTCATCGGGATCATCGAACGACTCGGCAACACACTCTATTGCACTGCACTCATGCTCGACCCCGAGGTCGGAGTCGCGGGCGCACACCGGAAGCTCATGCCCACCGGTTCGGAACGGCTCATCTGGGGCTTCGGCGACGGGTCGACCCTCGACACCATGGATACTCCGCTCGGACGCGTTGGGTCGGTCATCTGCTGGGAGAACTACATGCCGCTGCTGCGACAGGCGATGTATGCG
This sequence comes from Brevibacterium linens ATCC 9172, assembly GCF_900169165.1. Taxonomy (GTDB): domain Bacteria; phylum Actinomycetota; class Actinomycetes; order Actinomycetales; family Brevibacteriaceae; genus Brevibacterium; species Brevibacterium linens. Next base: position 52,069 of record NZ_FXYY01000019.1, on the reverse strand, counting down.
AAGGGCGTGGAGCTCTACTGCGCTCCGACCGTCGATGACCGGCCGACGTGGGCCGCGACGATGACGCACATCGCGCTCGAAGGGCGCACACATGTGCTTTCCGCTTGCCAGTTCATCACTACGGACGCGTATCCCAATGATCACCCGTTCGAAGTGGACCTGCCGTATGGCAGCACGGCCATCCGCGGCGGCAGCATCATCGTCGCACCCACCGGAGAAGTGTTGGCCGGCCCTGTCTATGACGAGGAGACGATCCTCTATGCCGAGATCGATCCGACGGCGAAGACGCGTTCCCACCTCGACTTCGACGTCGTCGGCCACTACTCCCGCCCGGACGTCTTCGAACTCACGGTCCGCACCGAGCCAAGGAATTCGGTGAGCTTCGACTGATCGGCTGATCACCCCAACGGGACCGTGAGACCGACCTTTGCGGCGTCCATGACGACCTGGGTGCTGAAGCGGCGGATGTTGTCGTCGCCGAAGAACAACTGCCTCGTCAGCTCCGTGTACTCGGCCATGTCCTGGACCAGGAGGATGAGGACGAAGTCCCACTCCCCGGCCACGAGTGGCACTGTCGGAAGTGGCACTGCCGACGGCGGCACGGCACCGCTGCACAGCCGCGACTTCGACTTCAACGACGCAATCCTCGGTGCGGGGATCGACTTCTTTACCGCACTCGTCACCTCACGCCTGCCCGAAGGGAACCGCTCATGACCACGACAACCGCCGCATGGACCGCCAACGACCGTGACCACAATTGGTCAAGTCCCGACCAGGACGGTGCGGCCCTGAACTTCCACCGCACACTGAACGGCTACGAGCCCACCGCGCTCATCGAACTGCCGGAGCTCGCCCGCGAACTCGGGGTCGCCGCGGTCTTCGCCAAGGACGAGTCGACCAGGCTGGGCATGCCCGCGTTCAAGGCACTCGGTGCCTCGTGGGCCGTCCACCGTGCCCTTGAGGCGGCGCAGGCGGACACCGACGCCGAGGTGGTCACCGCCACGGATGGAAACCACGGTCGTGCCGTAGCCAGGTTCGCCCGGGAGGCTGGTCGTCCGGCTCGCATCTTCGTGCCGGCAGGCGGCATCCACCCGAGCGCTGTCGCCGCGATCCGCGGTGAAGATGCTGAGGTCGTCGAGCTCGACGCCAACTACGACCAGTCCGTCGAAGCGGCCGCCGACTATGTGGCCGCCAACGGCGGGGTGCTTGTCCAGTACACCGCGTGGGACGACTACGAAGAGGTTCCCGGTTGGATCGTCGAAGGCTACTCGACGCTGTTTCGTGAGATCGACGCTCAGCTGAGTGAGGCCGGCCATCACGCACCGGACCTCATCACCGTGCCGACCGGAGTCGGGTCTCTGCTGCAGGCCGCGCTCGCGCACTACCGGCGGGCGAGCGTCGGCGACGATGCCTCCCGTACGGGAGCGGCCGGCGCCGTGGACACGGCAGTCGTGTCCGTCGAAACGGAAGTGGCGGCGTGCATCGGACCGGGCCTCGATGCCGGGCATCCGGTGACCGTGGAGACCGGGAAGACGATCATGTCCGGCCTCAACTGCGGAACCCCCTCGTCGCTGGCGTGGCCCTTGGTCCGTGACGGCCTCGATGCCGCGGTCACGGTCAGCGACGCTGCCGCGATCGATGCCGCGCATCGGCTCGCCGATCTCGGGGTGGCCGCGGGACCCTGCGGAGCCGCCTCGTTGGCGGGGGTCAGAGAGGCACTCGCCGGTGTGGACGCGGAGTCCCGGCGCCGGCACCTGGGCGTGGACTCAGGCAGCGTCATCGTCCTCACCGTCACCGAGGGCTCCGCAGCGAACCCGGTGCCCGACGCCTGAGGCTGGATGCCTAGGGCACGTCGGGCACCGGGGCTTCGCCGGGATCAGTCCGTCACTCGTTCTCGTCGTCGCGCCAAGACGCCGAGGGCCACATCGATGATGAGGAACACGACCAGGCTGATCCCCACCATCGGCAGGAATATTCCAATGCCGATTCCCGCGACGACGATGACGCCGGTTCCCCACCACGGCGCGTTCAGCAGTGCTCCACGGGGTGGCTTTACCCCACATCGTCTCGTCGGGTCGTGCTTCGGGCGGCGCTGCCACCACATGACGTAGCCCCAGACGACCATCGCCGCGATTCCGATGGCGAGGACGAAGAGCACGAACTGGTTGGCCAGACCGAACAGCGAGCCCATGTGCAGGTCGATGCCCCAGCGGGCGAGCCTCGCCGGAAGACCGTAGTCGGCGAAGTCAACGCGATCGGTGACCTCCATCGTCGTCGGATCGAAGGTGACGGCGTCGACCTTCGTGGGATAGTTGCGCTGGATCTCCCGGGCCACCCACGCCGAGTTCGTGTCCGTAGCCGGCAGAATTTCGACCGCTCTGGTGTCGATGTTGACCCCGTGTGCCATGGCCAGCATCATGTCGAAATCGGCCGGGTCGACGTCGGCGGTATCGGTCGTCGACCCTTGTCCTGTGCCGGCCTCGTCGCCGTTGTGCTCGGCGTGGGCGTCATGGCCTTCGTGTCCCTCGTGTCCTTCGTGTCCCTCGTGTCCTTCGTGTCCTTCATGGCCGGAGTGGTCGCCGGCACCGCCTGCATCAGCCGACCCCGTGGCCGACTCTCCTGCCAGCTGTGTGGAGATCGCCGGTGTCTCCCAGCTCAGTGCCGCGCGCAGCTTCGTGACGTTCTCGCCGCCGAGCTGGGACCAAGTGCTTCCGGTGGCGGAGAGGAACAGCATCCAGGTGCGCAGCAGCAGGGCTCCCGAGGTTCCGTACACGGTGAGGTCACCGACCACCTCGGCGGTGGATGGATCGACGAAGATAGCCCGGGATCCGCTCTCCCCCAGCTTGGGGTCGGAGTACATCACGCGCGTGGTGTCTCCGGGCTCGGGTGCCGGGCGCACTGCCGAGTGCGCGGCGCCGTCCCCGATCGTCGCGTTCGCCGCCTTGATCTGCGCGGCCAGCGGGAGCGGGTGGGCGGTCGGGGGAACGCTCAACTGTTCGGCGTAGACGAACTTTTCCAATGTCGGACTGATCGCGTAGGCCGCCCCGCTGAGCGCTGCGACGAGGATGAACGGGCCGATGAGGATTCCGGCGTAGAAGTGGAGGCGCCGCAGGAACGGGCCGAACCAATGTCGGCCCGAGTTTTCGGGCACGGTTTCAGAGGATGTTGTCATGATGATGCTTTCTGACGGATCTGCGCCGAGGCACGCACAGTCCACCCGGGACAGGCGTGGGTCAGCCGGGTAGACCGAGTGCGGTCAGCAGAGATCGCATCGGCTCATGGGAGCCGATGTGCGGATGTGATGAGTGTCAGAAAGCTGGCTGTGGCGGTCCTCGCCGCAAGAATGTGACTCTTGAATCATGTAGTGAACCATAGGTACAGTACCAGTATGTCTACACTGCCGCAGATGTCATCGCCCGCCAACGTCCGCACACTCCTGCTCCCCTATGCGCTCGGCCTCATCATCGCCATGACCATTGTCCAGGTCGTCATCGCCGCCACTGGCGGAGAGGTCACCATCCTCGCCGGGATCCTCACCGCCGTCGTGGCTCTGGGCATCGCAGTATGGCTGTGGCGGAACCGGCGCGTCCTCAAACGCGTGCGCTTCGGAGTCGTCATCGCTCATGTCATCGCGTTCGTCACGGTGAGCACGTCGTACAACTTGCACGCGATCGTTCGCCTCATGGCCGAGGGCGCTGTCGACAAGAGCGCTTCGGACATTGCTCAGGCCGCCCTCGGTGGCTCGTGGTTCGGGGTGACCATCGTCATGAGTGCCCTCTGGGGCTTCGGCCTGCTCATCCACCTCGTCGGCGCGGTCCTCGGCCGCGGCTGGGAGGACTGAGTGTGGCCGTGTCCCCCTCCCCGGAGGAGCAGGAGTGGATCGACCATCGAGTCGACTCCTGGGTTGAGACGTACAAGAAGTCGATGCTCACCCCGGTCACGCTCTCCCTCGTCGCCGCGCATCAACCAGCCGAGATCTCGACCATCGCCGAGGCGGTCACCGCCGCCACCGGCTGGCAGATCACCGAGCGCGGTCTCTACCGTACGATCAAACGCCTACAGGACTCCGACCTGCTGCAGAGCACCGCCGTCGCCGCCCCGCGGACCGGGGCGAAACGCAAACTCTTGTCCCTGACCCCGCTGGGGGCGAGCTTTCTCGACGGAATCAGGGGCAACCTCGTCGAGGTTCCGGGCGACTGACCTCGGCCCCAGCTCACCCTTCCAGCAGGCCCTTGATGTCCGCCGCCGAGATCACCTCGCTGAATGCGCTTCCGTCGTCCATGAGCGCGGTGAAGAGTTCGGCCTTCTTCGTCTGCAGCGCCAGCACCTTCTCCTCGATCGTGTTCTCGGCGACGAGTCGATAGACCATGACCTGCCGGGTCTGCCCGATGCGGTGGGTCCGATCGACTGCCTGATTCTCTGCCGCAGGATTCCACCACGGGTCGAGCAGGAATACGTAGTCCGCCTCGGTGAGGGTGAGGCCGAATCCCCCAGCCTTGAGGCTGATGAGGAACACGGGAGCGTCGCCCTCCCGAAAGGCTTCGATGACCTTCGTGCGGTCCTTGGTCGACCCGTCGAGGTAGACGTAGTCGATCCCGCTGTCCTCGAGTTCGGCCGCCACCGCACGCAGGTAGCTCGTGAACTGGCTGAACACGAGCGCCCGATGACCCTCATCCCGGACCTCGGCGAGGTGGCTCATGAGCACACTGAGTTTGCTCGAGGCGATCCCGGAGTCCGCATACTCGGCGACGATCCCCGGATCGAGCGCGAGCATCCGCAGCAGCGTCAGTGACCGGAAGATCGCGAACCGGTTCTTCTCGAACTCCCCGAGGAGGCCGAGCACCTGCTTACGCTCGCGCTGCAGCACCGTGTCGTAGAGGCGCCGGTGCGCTGGCTCCAGCTCGACCCCGAGTATCTGCTCCTGCTTCTCCGGCAGGTCTGCGGCCACGAGATCCTTGGTCCGGCGCAGCATGAATGGCCGCAACCGCGACCTCAGCCGACCCATCCGCTCGGGAGACTCTCCCGATTCGATCGGGCGGACATAGTCCTCCCTGAAGCGCTTCGCGTTCGGAAACAGTCCTGGCGAGGTGATCGCGGCCAGCGACCACACGTCGGTGAGCGAATTCTCCATCGGCGTGCCCGTGATCGCCAGCCGGAACGGCGCCTCGAGTCGCCTCGCCGCGCGGTGCGTCTTCGCCTGGTGATTCTTCATGAACTGGGCTTCGTCGTAGATGAGGCCTGCCCAGTCGAGGGCGGCGAATTCGTCGATGTCGAGACGCATCACCGCATACGAGGTGACGACGATGTCGGCACCGGCGACCGCCGCGGCGACGGAGCGCTTGCGCTTCTTCGCGGTCTCTCCCACCGCCGTCACGCTCAGGTGCGGGGTGAATTTGCGGGCTTCGAGCACCCAGTTCGCCACCACCGAGGTGGGGGCGACGACGAGGAATGGGGCCTGAGTCTCGGTCTCGCTTTCGGTGCGGTCGTGGTCGATGAAAGCGAGCGTCTGCAGGGTCTTGCCCAGACCCATATCGTCGGCGAGGATCCCGCCGAGGCGGTGCTGCCGGAGGAACGCCAACCAGCGGAACCCCTCCACCTGGTAGGGCCGCAGCTGCGCGTTCACGGTGTCGGGCACGGCCACCTCGGCGATCGTATCGAGGTCCCTCAGCCCGCCGATGAGTTCGATCCACTTCGGATCGTCGGCGATGTCGTCGGCGAGATCCTCGAGTTCGTCGTACAGGGCGGTCTGGTAGCGGCTGATTTGCGGGTTCTCCGGCGAGAAGCCATCGAGGGCATTCGCTTCGGTCAGCAGTTCACGCAGACGGCCGAAGGCGGGGTTGTCGAGGGAGAAGAACGATCCGTCGTCGAGGATGAGGTGGGTTTGCTCCCTCGCGAGCGCGGTGAAGAGTTCGACGAAGGGGATCTCGTGGTCATCGACCGTGATGTCGATGCCGAGGTCGAACCAGTCCGAGTCATCGGTCGCCTGCGTGCGGAGGCTGACCTGCGGGGTCGCGTCGAGTTCACGGAATTCCGGGGCGTTGTCGCTGTCGGCGAAGGTAACCGTGACGTCATCAAGTTCTTGGATTCGGGGCAGGATCCGGGTGCTGAAGGTGGCGGCGTCGATGCCGGTCAGGATGGTCGATTCCGTTCGGGCGGCGTCGGGGTCGATGGTGCGCAGGCGACGGAGGACGGCGTGCTCAAACTTCTGGTCGCGACCGCGCACCTGGTCGGACAGTTCGCTGCGATGGGGCACCAAGTGGAATGTCCGCTGTGGCGAGTAGTAGGTCCATGACCAGCTCAGACGCATCGTCGGGTTGGATCGGCCCGGGCCGCGGTCGCTCTTGTCTGAGCCGCCTCTGGCGGACCTGTGCTGGTCGGGGTTGTCGTAGCTGATGTGGAGGTTGAGGTGCGGGGACTTCTCGACGGGCAGGTGCACGGATCCGTCGCTGCTGATGACTCGGTCACCGGCACCGCTGTTCGTGGCGCCGAGGTCGGACTTCTTCCCGTTCCCGACTCCCCGGATCCCGCCGCGCCTCTCGGGCGACTTCCGCAGCAGCGGGAGGACGCGGTCAACGAAATCTTCGTGCCCTTGTTCGGGGATCCTTGTGGCCGCGGGCCCTTCGAGAAGGGTGCGCTGTGCCTCGGTCATCGGCTCGGTCAGTGGCGCAAGTGTGACCACGGCTTTCGCCGTGCCCACCATGTCCAGGCGGTACACGCCGCCGAGTCCGATAGGCCGGACTTCGTGAGCCTGCACCGGCTGATCGTCGATGACGACTGCGGACTTGAGCACGAGGTCGTCGTCGCTGCGCGTGACATCGAGCTGGAATTCGGCCCGTTGCCCCAGCCGGATTGCGATCTGCTTGTCGGCGCTGACAAGTGGAATGTCGAGATCAGCGGCCTGACCGAGCAGCTCCCACAGGAAGGGGGAGCCGAAGTCGTCGAGCCGGATCGTTGCCGACGACTGTGCATGGCCGAATCGGCCGAGCCCGTCGTCGAGGGTGACCAGTCGGTAGAACCATTCGAATTGGTCGGCGTCGAAGCGCGAGGCGTTGAGTCGTGAGGTGAACCAGTGCCAGCCGGCCTGCCCCTTGATCCAGTTGTTCTTCGCTCCAGGGATCAGCGGCCGGACGTGCAGCTGCGGTTCCGCCTCATCAGGGATTTCAGCGGCCTTGAGTCTCGATGGTGACCTATTGAAGTAGCTGCGCTGTGGGGCGCGGTGGAGTTCGAAGCCGAGTGCCACGGTCTCGGGCTGCGCGCTCGGCCGACGCGAGACCTCGATGATGCGGTCAAGCCGCTGTCTCCATTCCGGTACCCGAACCTGTCTGACTGTCGATCGCCCGCCACCAATGATCGCGCCGAAGTCGGAAGGGTCGGCACCCCTGACGTGTTCAGTTTCGTCTTCTCCGATCGCGCGACGATAGTCGTCCATGATCGCGGAGGTCCGCTGTTCGAGCATCTGCTGATTGTTGACGATGACCACGGCCACGCAGTGCTTGCAGTCGTAGCCGACCGGACAGGTGCAGACGGTGTCGACGATCTCGCCGGGTCCGCCGTCGTCTGAATCATCAAAGGTGATCGTGGTCTGATACAACCCCGCGGAGCCGGCCACATCGGCGACGAGCTGCCGGTCGGATTCGTGCCAGAGGATCCGCAGCACCTGACCTTTGCGCGCATAATCGGTGCCGCGCGCGAAGGTTCCAGGGTCAACGAAGGCCTTCAGCTCGTCTTTCGGGACGACGGTCATGGCTCGATCCATGCCGCCAGTCTTCCATCTGCAGCTGACATGCGTGGCCAGCCGGCAGCAATGAGGCCCGGCCTCACATCTCCTCGTGCGTCAGGGGATCCCGGTCCTTCATCCGACCGCGCTCGAGCCCGGAGATCGCAGCCACCTCGGCGGGGGTGAGGGCGAAGTCGAAGACGGCGGCGTTGAGGCGCTGGCGTTCGGGGTTCGCCGACTTCGGGATCGGGATGGAACCGACTTCGATATGCCAGCGCAGGACCACCTGGGCGGGGGTGACATCGTGGGCGGCGGCCGCCTCGGCGATGGGGGTTTCGTCGAAGAGCCCCTGGTCACGGTAGAGCGGGGACCAGCTTTCGGTCTGCACGCCGATGGAGCGGTGGAAGGCGATGAGATCGGCCTGCGGGAAGTACGGGTGGAGCTCGACCTGGTTGACGGCGGGGGTGACCCCGGTTTCGTCGATGAGTTCGGTGAGCATGTCCGCGGTGAAGTTCGAGACGCCGATGGACTTCACGAGCCCGCGCTCGCGCAGTTCGATGAGCCCGCGCCAGGTGTCGACGTACTTGCCGACGCTGGGATTGGGCCAGTGGATGAGGTGGAGGTCGAGGTAATCGAGACCGAGCCGGGCCAGGGACTCCTCGGTGCTCGCGATCGCCTCGTCGAAGCCGTGATGGCGGCCGGGGATCTTGCTCGTGACGAACAGGTCCTCGCGAGCGACGGAGCAGTCGGCGATGGCCTGACCGACCTCGCGCTCGTTCTCGTAGTTCACCGCGGTGTCGAGCAGGCGGTAGCCGACGTTGTCGACGGCACCCACGATGGCGTCGACGCCTTCCTCGCCTTTCATCGCGTAGATACCGAGCCCGAGCTGCGGGATCGCGCGTCCGTCGTTGAGGTCGAGGGTGGGGGTGGGTGAGTTCTGGGCTGAGGAATCTGCTGAGTTCGCCATACCTTCACCCTATGACCGCCGAGGCGGCTCTGGCCAGGGCGTTCACCGCCGATGCCGAGGGTGAGCTCTTCCTGTGAGAAGACCCTGAGCATCACTCAAGGTGGGTTGTCGCGATATTCTTCCGGTTAATGTGGACGCATGGAGACGACAGTGCGGGCCGCAGCGCGGGGACCTTTTCGCTTCGTCCGTCGGCTCTCGCGCTGGCAGATGGCGATTCTGCTTCCGTGCGCTGCCATGGCGATCGCTCTGCTTCTCCACGTGGCGCAGTGGGTGACCTCCTGGATCTCGACCGCACTCGCCCAGGCACGCGGAGGCGCCGGCGCCTGTTCTGATCTGGTCACGGATTTCGGTGTCGATCCGGATGCAGTGGAAATCATCGATCGCGCCCCATTCGGATTCGTCTGCCAAGCCTCGACCTACGACGGCGGTACGGCGATGATCGAACACTCCGGGGCCACCTCGGCGATGTTCATCACCTCGGCCGGGCTCGCGGCGCTCGGCTCCGCTGTGCTCCTCGGTGTGCTGCTTGCGTTCACGGTGACCCGACTGCTCGCTTCGGCCCGATCCCCTCGGGGTGACGGCGGCGTGGATCGATGGGCACTGCTGCTCATCGGGATCGGGGTCTTCGTGCTCCCGCTGATGATGGTCGGCCAGCGCCTCCAGTGGTATGCGAAGTCGGACGGATTCGGGATCTGCCCGGAGTCCGTCAGCGGCAACGATGTGCTCGGATTCTCCGTCACCGCCGACTATCTCCCGCCGAGCCTGACCTGCTCAGGCGACACCGTCACCGGCCAGGAGTTCTCCGTGACACAGTACGGGTTCCCCTTCTACGGGTTCCTCGCCGGGCTGGTCCTGGCGGCGGTGGGGTTGGCCGTGCTCATCATCGTCAGGGTGCGGTCGCGGAGGCGTAAGGGCGCTGAGGTGTGAGCTCGGATGCGCTCAGACGATTAGTCCGACGGGTTCCTTTCCGTCGAGTACATCGATGACGGTTCGGGCTGCGGCGATGCCGACGCGCTCTCTGGCTTCGACTGTCTGACCGGCCAGGTGGGAGGTGATCCAGACGTTGTCGAAGTTCCGCAGCGGGTTGTCTTTCGACATCGGTTCGGTCTCGAGCACATCGAGGGCGGCACCGGCGATCTGGCCACGTTCGAGCGCGTCGACGAGAGCGGCCTCGTCGATGAGTGACCCGCGGGCGGTGTTGATGAGGAACGCGGTGTCCTTCATCGCCGCGAGCCGGTCGGCGTCGATCATCGGGGTGCCGGCCGCTCGGGCATGGAGGGTGAGATAGTCGGCGGCCGCGACGACGGTGTCGACGTCGGCGAATTCGATGCTCGGGCCCGCCTCGGTGTCGGGGTGGGAAGTGCCGACGATGACTTTCATGCCCAGAGCTGCACCGATTGCGGCGATTGCCTTGCCGCTGGGCCCGTATCCGATGACGCCGAGGGTCTTGCCGCGCAGTTCCGTGCCTGCGATGCGTGGCCACTGACCGGCGTTGGTGCCGGCGATGACGTCACTGAAGTGTTTGGCGCAGTTGAGCATGAGAGCGAGCGTGAGTTCGGCGACGGCGTGATGGTTGACGCCGGGCGTGTTTGCCACGCGAATGCCGAACTCCTGGGCCGCGGTGGTGTCGACGGAGTCGTATCCGACTCCGCTGCGGGCGAGGATCCGGAGGTCGGCCGCCTCGGCGAGCATGTCACGGGTGATCGGTTCGCTCGCAACGATGGCACCGACGGCCCCTTTGAGGAGATTGCGCTGTACATCCTCGGTGCGTCGACCAGCCGCCGGGGAATACACGGGATCGAGCCCGTTCTCCCGCAGCAGCCGGTCGACGCTGTCGCCGGGCTCCAGGTAATCGGTGGTGATGACGATGCGACGGCTCATGATGGTGAGCCTATCGCGGCTCTCACTTGAGTGCGCCGAGTACCTCGTTGAGCGCCTCGGTGGCCGAGGGGTGGGTGTAGATCGTGTCGCGCAGCTCGGTCGCGGTGACGTCGTGGCGCATGGCGAGCGCCACGGTATTGATGACCTCCTGTGAGTGCACATGAACGAGGGCCGCGCCGAGGACGAGGTCCGTTTTCGCGTCGACGACGAACTTGACGATTCCGCGCGGGTCGCCTTCGATCTTCGCCCTCGGCGCTGCGGCGATATCGGCCTGCAGCTTCGCTCCGACCTTGATCTCATAGCCTTCGTCGCGAGCGGCCTTCTCGGTCAGGCCGACGCGGGCGACGGGCGGGGTGAGGAACATTGTGTACGGAACGGAACCGCGATCCTTCGTCGACCGCTTCCCGTCGCCGAGGAGCTGATCGGCGAGGATCCGATTGTCGTCCAGCGAGATGTAGGTGAACATCGGTCCGCCGTTGACGTCGCCGAACGCGTACACGCCCTCGGCGGAGCTGCGCAGGTACTCATCAGTGACGATGAACCCGCGATCATCGGTGTCGATGCCGGCCTTCTCGAGGCCGAGGTCCGCAGTCGCGGGTTTGCGTCCGACGGCCAGGAGGACCGCCTCGGCATCGATGGTCTTGGTCTCACCGCCCACCTCGTAGGTCACGGTCGCGGCGTCAGCGCCGTCGTCGACTGCAGTGACGGAGGCGTCGTTGACGATGGTGACCCCGTCGTCGGCGAGAGCCTGGGCGACCACGTCAGCGACATCGTCGTCTTCGTTCGCTAGCGGGCGGGGTCCGCGGTCGAGGACGGTGACCTGCGAGCCGAAGTGGGCGAACATCGATCCGAACTCGAGTCCGATGTACCCGCCGCCGACGATGACGAGGCGTTTCGGGAACGGGTCGACGTGCTGCAGCGATTCGGAGTCGTGGATGCGGCCGCCGAGCTGGGCACCGTCGATGGGTGGGATGTTTGCGACGGATCCGGTGTTGACGACGACGGTGTCGGCGGTGATCGTCATGGTGTCGGCGCCGCCGGTGACACGGACCTCGCGTTCGCCGGTGAACTCGGCGTGGCCGTTGACCAGCAGCACCGAGTCGAGGTCGGCGAGCATCGAGTGGTTCTTCTTCCGCATCGCCCCGGTCAGGGTGTCGCGGCGTTCGACGGCCTTGGCGAAGTATTCGTCGACGTCGTCATCGGCGCGTTTGTTCTCGGCGTCGTGGACGAGGATCTTCGTGGGGATGCAGGCGATGTTGATGCAGGAGCCGCCGATCATCATCTCCGACTGTTCGACGACGGCGACCTTCTTGCCGGCGCGAGCCATGGTTCCGGCCAGGGTCTTGCCGCCCTTGCCCCAGCCGATGACAAGGAGGTCGACGTGTTCGGTGTGGTCGGCTCCGGTGGTGGTGGAGGTGGGTGTGGTCTCGGTCGAGGCTGTCGTGGTTTCGGGCGAGGTGGCCTGCTGTATCACTGTCTCTGTGGTCATGCTCTGTCCTCTCGAGTCGGTGCCTGTCACTGTACTCGCCCCTTAATGCTACCTGACGGCGGCCCAGATACCTCGCGCCAGGTTGCTGGGCCGCCGTCGGGTAGTAATTGGGGAACGTTTCATCCCCGGGCTGCGCCCAGATCCTCGCGGAAGGCTCGGCCCGCCGCACCCAAATCACCACATGAGGTGATGAAACGGAAGCCCTGTTCCTTGCGCAGCTTCGCCTCCTCGCCGTCGCCGCAGTGGATTCCCGGAACCGCCCCGGCGGCATCGGCGGCCGTGCGGATCCGCACGAGCGCCTCGGCGTGGGCCTCGTTGTGCTGGCCGGGCAGCGCGCCGACGGCGAACGCGAGATCCGACGGACCGACGTACACCCCGTCGATTCCCGGCACGGCGCAGATGTCCTCGACCGCGGCCAGTCCCTCCTCGTTCTCGATCATGACGAACAGCAGCGGCCGCTCATCCCGGGTGTCCTGCACAGCGCCGTGCATGATCTCGGCTGTCGGTCCCCACGAACGGTCCCCGCCCCGCGAGGGATAGTCGAGCGCGGCCACCGCGGCCTGCGCCTCGTCGACCGAGGACACGAGCGGAACGATGATCGCCTCGACTCCGGCGTCGGCGAGCGCACCGATCTCCGTGAATCGGTTCGCCGCGACCCGGGCGGTCACGAGCGCGTCCCCGCTGGCGCGCACGGCATCGGTCAGCCGCAGCACATTGGTGGGCCGCACCAGCCCGTGCTGCAGGTCGAGGCAGACATAGTCGAATCCGGCCGCCGACCCGGCCTTCGCCAGCTCCGGACTCGTCGACATCAACCACAGTCCGTTGTAGATCTCCCCCGCGCGCAGGCGAGCCCGATGGTTCTCAATCGCAGCAGTCATGACTGCATCGAATCACGGAATCCCACCGCCCACCAGGGGTGCCCGATATCCGGATGAACCTCGCCGAGGCGGCCCTACACGTCCGTACGCACCGTCGTCCCGCCTCGGCGAGGGGAATCACTCTGCCGGGCTGTCCTCAAGGAGGGGGCCGATGACTCGGTGGCGAGCGATGACGAACGGGGCGCTGGACCCGACCTCGATGAGTTCGAGGTCGAGGCGGCGCGGCAGCAGCGGCCGTCCCTTGCCGAGGACCACCGGCGCGGTCCAGGTGATGATCTCGTCGAGGAGTCCCTCGTCGGCGAACTGCCCGGCGAGGTCGCCGCCGCCCATCACCCACAGGTCACGGTCGCCGGTGGCGGTGCACATTTCGAAATAGTGGTCAGAGACCGAGCCCTTGGCGAATCGGATATCGGGGGTCTTCCCGTCCGTCCCGGCTTCGGGCAGGCCGAGCTTCCGGTGAGTCAGCACCCATGCGGGAACCTCGTAGGGCCACGGTCCGTCGAGGTTGCGCAGCACCCATTCGTACGTCGTCGCGCCCATGACGACGGCTCCGACGCCGTCGATGAACCCGTCATCCGGCGGTTCTTCGGTCTGGCGCAGCAGCCATTCGAGTGAGTCGTTCGGGTCCGCGATGAACCCGTCGAGCGTGGTCGCGGTGTAGTAGACGGTACGTGCCACGGGCAGTCTCCTCCTGAGTCGGTCGCCCTTTCATCCTATGGGGCCTCCTGCCGAGGGTGCCGCGCGGCAGGGCACTTCTTGCAGCGCAGGCCGATGCAGGTGAGTGCCTCTCACCAGCTCGGTGAAACTGCAGCAGCTCGGCCCCTGGGCCAATCTGCTGTAGTTTCACCAAGCCGAGGCCGGCCGCGGAGTGGCAACCACCCAGACGATCAGCCGAAACCTAGCCTCAAACCTCCCCGGTCCGCAGCGCCTCGGCGATGTACTCGGCCTGCCGGATCGCCAGTGCCGCGATCGTCAGTGTCGGGTTCGCCGCGGCGCCGGTGGTGAACACCGATCCGTCGGAGATGAAGAGGTTCTTCACGTCGTGGGTCCGGCCCCACTTGTCGACGACCCCGTCTTCGGGACGTTCGCTCATCCGCGCCGTGCCGAGGTTGTGCGTCGACGGGTACGGCGGAGTGTGGTGGGACGTCTGCGCCCCGACCGCCTCGTAGACTCTCTGCCCTGCTGCGTAGGCATGTTCGCGCATCGCCAGATCATTGGTGTGATCGTAGTAGTGGACGTTGGGCACGGGCAGTCCGTTCGTGTCCTTGACCGTCGTATTCAGCGTCACCCGGTTGTTCTCCTGCGGCATGTCCTCACCGACGATCCACATTCCCGCGGTGTTGAGGTACCGGTCGAGCAGCGCCGCGAAGTCCGGTCCCCACCCGCCGGGTTCGACGAAGGAGGCCATGAATGCCGGGCCCAGCGAGATCGTCTCCATGTAGTAACCACCGGAGAATCCGCGGTCGGGATCATGGATCGACTCGTCGGCGATGACCCCGGCCATCGTCTCCCCGCGGTACATCCGAACGGGCTTGGCGAAGTGACCCCACACGGTGCCGGTCAGGTGGCGCATATAGTTCCGTCCCACATGGCCGGAGGAATTCGCCAACCCGTCGGGGAAGGACGGTGTGCCGGACAGCAGAAGCAGCCTCGGCGTCTCGATCGAGTTGCCAGCAACTGCCGCCTATTTCGCGATCTATCGCGGTTCGGACATCATCCTCACCTACTGCTCCGACTGCGAGAAGCACCCGCGACTGCGGCCTCTGCGCTTCGGTTTCCACGAGGCGGCGCACGCCACCGCTTTCGGCAAGATCCTCCTGGCCGGAATGCCCGAACCCCAGCGCACCGATTATCTAGAGGCGCGCGGAATGCAGGTGCTCACCCCCCAGACGATGATCAGCCGGGAGGCCCTCGACCCTCACCTTGTCGAGGTGGCCACCCGCGGAATCGCCTGGGAGCACGAGGAGTTCCTGCCGCGTCAGACCTGCGCGGCCGTGCCGGTGCGCAATGGCACGGGGATGCAGGTCGGGGCGATGGCGGTCAGCACTCCCTCATCGAAGATGACGGGACGGGCGAAGTTGGTCGAGTCGACCCTGCGTGAGCATGCGGGCCTGGCATCGAGCTACCTGCGCGGCGGTTCGGTCACCGTCCCCGTCGTCGAGCACGCGTGAGCAGCGACTTCCCGACGGTGACCATTTTCCCCTCAGCCGGCTCCGCGTGACCCCCAGCTTTATCGCCACATGAGAAGAACCGTGTCCTCCGACTGCCGACTCTGCTGAGAATGATCGTGCTCGCTCACGGTTGAGAACTCAAGGAGGAGAAATGGGCACGAACAACAGCGTCGCAGTGGTGACGGGATCCGGTCGGGGAATTGGTCAGGGCATCGCGCAGAGGCTCGGAGCCGATGGGCATCATGTCATCGTCGCCGACCTGCCGACCATGCACGACAGCGTGGCGGAGACAGTCACAACGATCGAAAGCGCAGGCGGGAAGGCCACCGGCGCCGAAGTGGACGTCACGGACGAGGATTCGCTGAGCCGCCTAGTCAAGGTGGCCGTCGACGCAGGAGGGAAACTCGACGTCTTCGTCGCGAACGCCGGAATCGCTCAGGTCGAACCCCTCATCGACTATTCGAAGGCCGACTTCGAGACGATCGTCGACGTCAATCTCACCGGCGTCTTCCTGTCGTATCAGGCCGCGGCGAAGCAGATGATCGAGCAGGGCAACGGCGGCAAGATCATCGGCGCCGCCTCGATCGTCGCGTTCCGTCCCTTCGCGCTGCTGTCACCGTATTCGGCGACGAAATGGGCGGTGCGCGGACTGACTCAGGGAGCTGCGATGGAGTGGGCCAAGCACGGCATCACCGTCAACGCCTACGGGCCCGGCATCGTCGGCACCGCGATGTGGGATCTCATCGATGAGAAGCTCGCCGCCGAGGAAGGGCTGGCCAAGGGTGAGGCGATCAAGAAATATGCTGGTGACATCCTCATGGGCCGGGTGTCCGTGCCCGAGGATGTCGCTAACCTGGTGTCGTTCCTCGCCAGCGAGGACTCCGATTACATCACCGGACAGACCATGCTCGTCGACGGCGGAATGCAGTTCTCGTAACGTTGTCGCTGAGAGCAGAAACCGACACCGCCACACCCACATCTCCACCCGAGAGAACAACCACAGAGAGAAGGAAGAAGACATGATCTTCATCGTCGTAAAGTTCCCCGTCAAGCCCGAACTGGCCGACCAGTGGCCCGAGCTGACCCGCGAGTTCACTGAGGCGACCCGTGCCGAACCGGGCAACAAATGGTTCGAGTGGTCGCGCAGCCTCGATGACCCGAACGAGTACGTCCTCGTCGAAGCCTTCGACGACGATGCCGCGGAAGCGCATGTGAAGTCCGATCACTTCCAGGCCGCGACCGCCACGGGCGGGCCGATGCACTCCGCACTGACAGCGACCCCGAAGATCATCTCCCGTCAGATCGACGGTGATGATTGGGATGCGATGGGCGAGCTGCAGGTCGACTGATCCTCCACCGAGGCGGCCGTCCCCGATCGGGACGACCTCACCCGCCGAGACAGCCGCGCGGGTCCGCTGATGCGTTCAGCGGACCCGCGCCAGATTCCAGGCACCGGCAAACTTAACAGCTTGGTGAACCTGCAATAGCTCGGCCCCTGCACCGAGCCGCCGCAGGTTCACCAAGCTGAACGATCACTTCTGCGGCAGGTACACTTTCTGGCTCTCGACCCAGTCGTCGAGCACGGCCTCGCGATCCTCGAACTTCTCGGTCAGGAAAGCAAGCCCCTTCGTCGGCACACTGGCGCCGAGTTCGACGAGCAGCGGTCGCAGGGTCGTCTCCACCGCCAGGGTGTGCGCGGGGGAGCCGATCGTGAAGACCGGGATCGCGGTCAGCCCATGCAGACCGCCAGCGTCGTACCGGTCGAGAAACGCTTTGAGCAGTCCGGTGTAGCTGGCCTTATAGGTCGGCGTGGCGATGACGGCGTAGTCGGCGGTGGCCAGACGCTCGGTGAGTGTGTTGAGGCGGTCGGACTTCCAGGAGAAGATCTGGTCGGTCACCTCGGCGAGTTCGATGGTTTCGTCGATCTCGGATCCGGTCACCTCGGCGATCTTGGCGGTGAGGTCTTCGGCAACTTGGCGGGTTCGCGAATTTGGGCTCGGGTTGCCGACGACGACGGCGATGCGTGTGGTCATATGGGGCCCTCTCCTCGAGTGTTCACCGGGTCATTGCGCCCAGACACCCACACTAGAAGCGGTCAGCCATTGCGAAAGCACTGCCGTTCATCTGGCGTCATCGCAGTGATGCTCGGGATCGCACACGTGGTTCCCCGAATCAGCGGGAACAGATTGTCGTTTCACGGCGCGAAAATCTACATTCTGCTCCCGCAGAATCGGACCGAGCCGGCTCCGGCCGACCACCCGCGACCGACCACCTGCTATCTGCCGCCACCGCCAGCTTTCTGCTCGAGGTGATACCGAATCTTCCGCTCAAGCTCCGCCCTGCTCATCTGGCTCGTCACCCTCAGCACCTCCCACCCCTCGTGCCGCAGAGCCTCGTCTCTGGCGATGTCACTTGTCCATTGTGATTTGGACAGCAGGTGGTGTTCACCTTCGTATTCGAGCGCCAACTTCACGTGGGGATAGCCCAAGTCCGGCTCGACTGTGCGGTTGAGCAGACGACAGTAGACCCGTGGATGGACCACAGGTTCCGGCAGTCCACGGCTCAGTGCCCACAGTCGAAGGTTCGTCTCCTGCGGCGAATCTACGTCTTCCCTGATCAGTGACAGTACTGAGTCGACCTGCGCTCGCTGCCTCAGGTAATTCCGCTGTGTGATCTTCGTCCTCAGGAACTCGAGGCTGCACAACGGCGGTCCGTGCCATCCGCCGACGATCGCATCACCGAGGGCAACGAGCTCGTCACGGGTCAGCTCGGCGCTGAGATCGAGGAAGACCCCGACCGGCGAATGCATCGGCAGCTCAAGCCAGTACCCGGCTTCCTCACGCGCGTGTCGGCGCACGGTCGTCCCCTTCCGCGCCACCTTTCTGCCCGGGTCGAAAGTGACCAGGTGCAGATGCTCATCGATGAGTCTGTGCGGCAGTGGCAAACCGAACAGTCGCGCGGCCGTGGCACCCCCTGCGACGATCCCGGGAACGACCATGGTCATCGCCCTGAGCCGAAGGCTCTCCTCCATCCACTTCTCATCGGCCCAGCTCGGAGTCGGGTGCTCGACACATCGCACCTCATCCCGGCGGATGCCCGCCGTGACGGCACTGAAACGCGGGTCATACCGCAGATGATGCCGGCTGATCCCCCGTTCCTCGGCCTCACTGGTTCTGAAGAGTGACGGATAGCTGCGTTGCTCGATGAGGAGGTCCATGACCAGTAGGAGAGTCGGATACGCTCCCGACCGCAAGGCACCCACTTCCACCCTGTGGACGCCGCTGACGTCTCCACAGGGCGCCGACACGCGAGTCCGGAGCCGTCCACAGCTCTTAGACGCACGAGTGACGCCACCTTCCCTTCCCGCCAGAACCGGGCCTTCAGGCAGATTCTTCAGGATTTCCCGGGAGAAGAATGCAGAGATTCCGAGCTGAAACCGACATTCTTCTCCCGCCGAAGCCCAGGCCCCCGCCGGAAATGCTTGCTCTACCCACAGGCATCAGCGCTTGAGTGGGCACTCGCACCCTCCGGCAGGAAGGAACAGCCCTACTCCCCCGCCTGCTTCCGCGCGCCGAGTGCCAGTCGGGCGATGTCGCGCAGCACTTCGAGCTCCTCACTGCCGTCGAGCACCGCCCGCAGCTCGACGGCGGCCCGGCTGAGCAGGGTGCGGTAGGCGCCGGCGACATTGTCCGGCTCCCGGGTCAGCGGGTAGGACACGCAGAGGGCGAACACGATCGCACCGACGGTGAAAGCCACACTCGCCGAGGCGGTCCCGGCCACCCGTGCCTGCTTCGTCGCGTAGAACTCCGCCGGATTCCCCGGACCGCACAGCGCCAGGGCCGCCGAGCCGCCGTCGACGAGCGGCAGCACCGCCCCGACTCCGCGCGAGACGCGCAGCTCGTGGTCGGCTTCGACATTGCGCACGCACACCCGATCCTCACCGACGCGGACCCACAGCTGCACGGACTCTCCGGTCATCGTCCGCAGATGGTCGAGCACCGAGTTCGTCGTGGCGATATTGCGCCGACCCGGGAACGGCCCCAACCGAAGCAGCCCGGACGAATCACGGACGATGAAATTGTGCTCCCGCAGGTCGTTCAGCAGCCGGTACGTCGTCGACTTCGAATAGCCGAGGCGGCGGCACACCTGTGCGGCGGTCATCGGCGAGTCCTGGAGGACGGCGAGGATGGCCGCACTGCGGTCGATGACACCGATCTCCGCCGGCGCCTGCTGAGAGCTCTTCATCCCCATTCCTCACGACACCGTCACATCGGCGAGCAGCTTCCGCCGGGACACCCACCACCGGAAGACGATCGGCCCCACGATGCCGAGCACCATGAGGATGATGATCGACAGCGACACCGGCCTGGTGACCAAGGGCGCGAACGTTCCGCCGGAGATCTGCAGCATGCGCCGGAAGTTGTCCTCGAGCAGCGGCACGAGCACAAGTGCGAGGATCGCCGGGGCCAAGGGGATCCCGCCCTTCTCCATGAGGTAACCGATGACTCCGAAGATGCCGAGCATCATCAGGCCGAACAGGCTGAATTCGATGGCGTAGGCACCGATGACCACGAGCACGAGGATCGCAGAGAAGAGGATCTCCTTCGGCATCTTCAGCAGTTTGACGAAGACCCCGACCAGCGGCAGGTTGAGGATGATGAGCGCGATGTTGCCGATGTACATGCTGGCGATGATCGTCCAGATCAGACCGGTGTCGTCCCGGAAGATCAGCGGCCCGGGCTGCAGACCGTACATCGTGAACACGAAGAGCAGCAGCGCCGTCGTCGCCGAACCCGGGATGCCCAGGCTGAACAGCGGAATCATCGCACCGCCCACACCGGCGTTGTTGGCCGCCTCGGGACCGGCCACGCCTTCGATGGCGCCGTGACCGAATTCGTCCTTCCGCTTCGAGATCCGCTTCTCCATGATGTAGGACATGAACGAGGCCAGCGAGGGACCGACGCCGGGCAGGATGCCGATGATGAAACCGAGCACCGAACCGCGGGCCCACGGCCCGGTCGACCGCTGCCAGTCCTGCTTCGTCATCCACTTGTCTTCGCCGAAGCCCTGGATCTCGTCCTTGGCCCCGCGCCCGAGCGCGAGGTTCCGGATCGCCTCGGGGATGGCGAAGAGCGCCATCGCGAAGATCGTGAAGTCGATCCCGTCGGAGAGCAGATCGACGCCGAAGGTCTGCCGGGGCAGTCCGGTCTGGAAGTCCAGCCCGATGAGGCCGACGGCCAGGCCGATGAAGATCGAGATGAGCGCTTTGGCCCGCGAACCCGCCGACATCGTCGACGCGAGCAGCAGGGCCGTGGCCATGAGCAGGAAGTATTCGGTGGCGCCGAAGACGTTCGCGAGTTTGACGAGCACGGGCGAGAGGAACGTCAGCCCGATGATCGCCAGGGTCCCGGCGAGGAACGACCCGATCGCCGCGGTCGCCAGCGCCGCCTTGCCGCGACCTCGGCGAGCCATCTCGTAGCCTTCGATCGCGGTCACCGCACTGGCGACCTCACCAGGGGTTTTGATGAGGGTCGCGGTGATCGAGCCGCCGTACATCGACCCGTAGTAGATTCCGCACAGCAGAATGAGACCGTGGACCGGTTCCATGCCGAAGGAGACCGGAATGAGGATCGCGATCGCGGAGATCGGTCCGATTCCCGGCAGCACTCCGACGACGGTGCCCAACAGCACGCCGAGGAGGGCGAAGGCGAGGCTGGCCGGCTCCACCGCCGAGGCGAAGCCGCCTCCCAGATCGATGAGAGTATCCATGTCCGCCCCCTAACCCAGAATCCCGACAGGCAGGTACACGGCGAGTCCGTAGACGAACGCCGCGTAGACCAGTCCCGCGAAGACGACGGAGAAGATGAGATTGCGGATCCACTTCTCCGGCGAGTAGATGCTCGTCAGCCCCATGAGGAACGCCGCCGTCGACAGCAGGAAGCCGACGGGGATGAGAACGCCTAAATAGACGAAGAAGAGCGCGAACTGGAACACGACCTTGCGTACCTGCGGCTCCGGCGGAGCATCGAGGACGACCCCGCCGACCGCTTCGTCCGTACCGGCCGTCTCCAGGGACGACTCCCCCGCCGAGGCGGCGCTGCGGTCCGCGTCTCCGCTCACCGAGGCGGTCCCGCCGCCCGCGCCGGGGCCGGGCACGGACCCCGTGCCCGCCTCAGCGGACCCCGCGGACCCGGGCCCCGCCTCGGCGAGGGTGTCCTTCCGGTGCCGGACGACGGCCTGGCCGGCGAGGAAGAGGCCGAGCACGACGAGCCCGATGCCGACGATGGCGGGGAAGGTGCGCGGGGTGACGATGTTCGCGGTCTCCTGGATGGAGAACGTCGCGATGTAGTAGACCGCGCCGATGACGGCGATGGCGCCGCCGGTGACGAGGTCGGTGCGGTGAGCGGTCATTTGCTGTTGCCCAGGTCGGTTTCCTTCACGCCTTCTTCCACCGTCTTCGCAGCGTCGTCGACGTAGGCCTGAGCCTCGTCTCCGGTGTGGAATTCGGTGGCCCACTGGTTGTTCTTCACCGTCTCCTGCCAGGCGTCGGACTTGCTCACGTCCTCGAGTGCTGTGGCCCAGAAGTCCACGGCCTCCTGCGGCATTTCGGCGGGTCCGTAGACTCCGCGCCAGTTGCCCAGGGTGACGTCGTAGCCGGAGTCCTTCGCAGTGGGCACCTTGTCGAATGGCGCCGCCAGGGGTTCCTGGGCGAAGGTGACGAGAGGTTCGATGTCACCGGCTTCGATGACGGAACGGAACTCGCTCATTCCGGCGATGGCGACCTTCGCATCGCCGTTGAGCATGGCGGTCGTCTGCTCTCCGCCGCCGTCGTAGTTGACGAAGTTGATATCGGCCGGGTCGACGCCGGCTTCCTTCGCGAACAGGGCGAAGGGCAGAGTGTCGTCTCCGGCGGCCGCGACGGTGACCTTCTGCGGGTCGTCCTTGAGCGCCTTGACCAGGGAGTCGAGGTCCTTGAAGTCCCCGTCCTTCGGGGTCACGACCATGAAGTCCTCGACGTAGAGGGTGGCGATGAGGGTTGCGTCCTCGGGGCCGAACTTGCACAGCTTGCGCGCCTTCATCGTCTGGCTGGCCAGGGAGGTGATGGCGATCTGGTCGTCCTTGCCCTTCTCCTGCTGCATCATCGATGTCAGCCAGGAGCAGCCGGTGCCGCCGGGTTTGTTCTGCACGGGCAGCGGGGTGGAGACGATGTCTTCCTTCTGCAGCGCCTCGACGAGGGCACGTGCGGTGGTGTCCCAGCCGGATCCGGGTTCGGCCGGAGCGGTGACCGAAACCGGCCCCTTCGGATAGTCGCCGCCCTCGCCCGGGGGCTGTGCCTTGTTTCCGCAGGCGGTGGCCACGAGGGCGACCGAGGCGAGCACGGCCCCGATCGTCGCCGCGCGCTTGCGCGTCTTCGCCTGTCCTGTCTTCGCCGAGGCGGCTGTCCGTGTCCGTGTGATCGTCGTTGATCGCATGAGCTGTTCCCCTTGTGTGTTCGGTTCTCGATATTTGGTGGTGTGCTGGTGGTGACTCTGACTGAGCTGTCAGTCCAGACGGTGCGTCTCGGGCTGGGGTCCGTCGACCGGTGGACCCGTCGGCACCGCCGGGCCGTCCCGATAGTGGCTGTTGTGGCGCCCCGGTTCCGGCACATCGCTGCGCAGTCCGAGCCGGTTCCCGTCGAAAGTCAGCGGCAGCAGCGGCACATCGACGCTCGCCCCCGTCGGCAGCCCTGTGTGGGCGAGCGCTCCGGAGGCGACGAGGTGCGGATCGTCGGTGAGGTCGGCGGGCGTGTTGACCGGGGCGACAGGGAGTCCGCGGCGCGTGCATTTCTCTTCGATCTCGGCCAGGCTCAGCTGGGACAGTGCCTGTTGGAGTTCTGAATGGATGCGGTCGCGTTGGTCGACTCGGCCCTGGTTGGTCAGCATGTCCGGGTCGGCGGCGAGTCCGGTCAGTCCGAATTCGTCGCAGAGGTCGCGCCATTGCCCATCGGAGACGGCGGCGACGAAGACCTGGTTGTCGTCGGCGTCGCGGAAGATGTCGTAGACGGCCCAGGTGGCCTGTCGGGTCGGCATCGGGCGGGGTGGTTCGCCGCTGATCTGGGACTGTGCCATATGCGTGCCGACGAGGAACGCGTTGTTCTCGAACAGTGCGGAGTTGATGAGTTTTCCGCGGCCGGTGGTCTCGCGCACCCGCAGTGCCGACTGGATGCCGATGACGCCGAACATTCCGCCCATGATGTCGTTGACGCTGGCGCCGGCGCGCAGCGGCTGCCCCGGCGGGCCGGTCATATAGGCCAGTCCGCCGAGCATCTGCACGACCTCGTCGAGGGCGGCCCGGTTTCCGTAGGGGCCGGAGAGGAATCCCTTGAGGGAGCAGTAGATGAGTCCGGGGTTGCGGGCGGACAGCTCCTCGTATCCGAATCCGATCGATTCCATCTTTCCGACGCGGAAGTTCTCGAGCAGGACATCGGCGGAGTCGATGAGGTCGAGGACGCGGTCACGGTCGGCCGCCTCGGCGATATCGAGTTGGACGCTGTGTTTGTTGCGGTTGAACGCGGGGAACAGCCCGGATCCGGACCCGGGCAGGTAGCGGGTCTTGTCGCCGGCTCCGCGGGGTTCGACCTTGATGACCTCGGCGCCGAGGTCGGCCAGGATCATCCCGCAGCTCGGCCCCATGACCATATGGGAGAACTCGATGACGCGGATGCCTTCGAGCGGCAGCGGTTCCATCTCAACCCCTCGCCGAGGCGGCCGCGAACCGGTCGTCGAAGACCGCGGGGGTGGCGGGGATGTCCGACAGGCTCGAGGTCAGGTCGTGGCCGACGGCGGCGATGAGGGGGTCGCGCACCTCGGTGAGCGCTTCGACGTCGACGCCGGTGGCCACGCCTTCGCGGTGGAGGAGGTGGACGAGGTCGTCGGTGCCGATGTTGCCGGCAGCGCCCGGGGCGAAGGGGCAGCCGCCGAGTCCGCCCATGGCCGCGTCGAAGTTCGAAATCCCCAGGTCGAGGGCGGCGGCGACGTTGGCCATGCCGAAGTTGTAGGTGTCGTGGAGGTGGAGGTTGACGGATTTGCCCGGGAAGGCGGCGAGGACCGCCGAGGTGTTGCGGCGGACCAGCGATGGGCTGGCGTTGCCGATGGTGTCGGCCACCCCGATTCCGTGTGCTCCGGCGTCGACGAAGGGGCGGAGGACCTCGACGAGGTGGCCCGCCTCGGTGATGCCGTCGAAGGGGCAGATGAAGCTCACGGCGGTCGTGATGTCGAAGCGAAGTCCCTGGTCACGGGCGAAGACGGCGGCATCCATGAGGCGGTTGGACGCCTCGGCGATGGAGGCGTCGGAGTTCGCTTTCGAGTGTCCTTCGGAGGCCGAGAGCACGAGTTTGATGTTCTTGGCGCCTGCGTCGACGGCACGCTGGGCGCCCTTGAGGTTGAAGACGAGGGTATAGAACTCGACCCCGTCGGCCTCGTGCGGTGCCAGACGGCGCAGCAGTTCGTCGGTATCGGCCATCTGCGGGACCTTCTTCGGATTGACGAAGGAGCCGACCTCGATGTGCTTGAGTCCCGAGCCGATGAGCTTCTCGGCCAGGGCGACCTTGACGTCGGTGGGCACGATCGCCTTTTCGATCTGCAACCCGTCGCGCAGAGTGGTGTCGAGGATGTCAACAGTTGTGGGCCGGACCATGGGACTCCTCTACGCATGTTCCCGAATAACGGGAAACGAATCGTCGCCGCGCTCCAGTGTGCGGCGTCATATTCGTTATACATGGCCCTCTGTGCGCGAAACAGAGTTTGTTCGGCATATGAGAGGGCAGTGGGAATTGCCTGTATTGAGTCCCGTTTATCGGGAAGCCTTAGTCTTCGGCCGGTATGTCTGGATCGCGTGACCTGCGTCGAGTTCACTGCGATCGACGAGTTCGAGGTCGACGACGTTGCTCAGTCCGGCGAAGAGGTAGGTGATGCGGCCGAAGATCAGTCCGTCGGCACGCTTGAGATTGTTCGCATGGTGGCGGTGGAAGTCGTCGCTGATGACTCCCACGCGATGATCGCAGCATCCGTCGACGGTGACGTTGATCGAGTACCTCAGCTCGCCCATGGCATAAGAATAGACCTGGGGTGTCGCCGCGGGAAGAGGTCGTCGGAGACAGCCGTGGCACGGTCGTGGCGTTCAGTCCTCGCCGCCGTCCTGGTCTGGCTCCGGGGCTGCATTCTGCTCCGGTGCCAGCCCCAACCACGACAGCACTTCGTCGGTGTGCTCGCCGAGGTCAGGCCCGAGGTGATCGATGGGGACCGATTCTCCTCCGATGACCGGAGTGATTCCCGGGAACGCGACGTCCTCCAGGACCTCCTCGCCGGTGGACACGTCGAGGTTCTGGATCATGCCGCGGGCGGCGAGCTGCTCATCGGCGACGAGGTCTTCGGCCGTGTAGATGGGCCCAGCCGGAACGCCCACTTCCTCCAGAGACTTGACGACGTCCTCGACCGAGCGCTGCGCGCACCATGCGCCGATGGCTTCGTCGAGTTCGTCGCGCCGCTGCCAACGGCCGGCATTCGTCTGCAGGTCGGCATCCTCGGCGAGGTCGGGACGCTCGATGGCCGTCATCAGTCGGCCGAAGATTCCGTCCCCGTTTCCTGCGATGACCACGGATTTCCCACCGGCGCAGAGGTAGCCGTTCGAGGGCGCGATGCCTTCCATCCGTCCGCCGGTGCGGGTGCGGACCTCGCCGAATGCGGAGTAGTCGGGGACGAGGGATTCCATCACGGAGAACATCGCCTCATTCAGCGCGACGTCGACGGTCCGCTCCGACAGCGGACCCTTGCCTTCGAAGCCGTGCGCGGATCCGACGACCGCCTCGGCGGCTCCGGCGATCTTCTGTCGCTGTCGGTCGAAGAGCATCATCACGGCGCCGAACGCCGCCTGCATTCCGGCGATCGAATCCCCGATCGAGATGCCCACGCGCACCGGTGGGCGGTCCGGGTCGCCGACGAGTTCGCGGAAGCCGGAATATCCTTCGGCGACGGCGGCGAATCCGGGCCGGGACGACATCGGGCCGGTCTGGCCGAACGCGGAGATCCGCACGAATACGAGGTCGGGGTTGGCGGCTTCGAGCACATCGGGCCCGAGCCCCCACTTCTCGAGGGTGCCGGGGCGGAAGTTCTCGAGCAGGATGTCGCTGCGGCGGACGAGTTCGAGCACGGCCTCGCGGCCCTCGTCGCTGCGCAGGTCGAGCACGACGGACTTCTTATTCCGGTTGATCGTGCGGTAGAGCATCGAGGTGGTCCCGGCCTTGAGCCGCCAGTTGCGCAGTTCGTCGCCGGTGTCGGGGCGTTCGACCTTGATCACCTCGGCGCCGAAGTCCGCGAGCATCCGCCCGGCGGTGGGTGCGGCGATGTAATTGCCGAGTTCGAGGACTCGCACACCGGAAAGGGGAAGTCGGTGCGTGCTCATGACGATGCTCCTAGTTGTGCGTGGGTCGGTTCTCCCATGGTGCCAGGTACAGGGGCCACATTCCCGGATATCCGCATCCGGGAATCTCGAATGAGTGGCATCGCAGGCCGCTCAATGATCCCGTCGCTGTCGGCCAGGTCAGTACATAGTTGGCAGCCGGGCCAGGCCGCTGTCGACCAGAGCCGGTCCCCGGTAGCGTAGAGCCCATGACTCCGCCTCCCGGTCCATTCGATCCCTCGCACGCTGACGAGCCCGAGCTTCTCGACCTGCTCGACAATGCCACCCGCAGCGAGAGCCCGCTGATGCTGCTCGACATTGCGAGCAGCATGGTGGCCTCCTTCGACGACTCCGATCTCGATGACACCGACGCAGACGGCGCGGACCCGACGGAAATTCCACCGATTCGCGAACTCGCTCTGCAGATGCTCGAGGCCACACCGAAGGAGACCGAGCCGCTGGTGAGGATCTGGGCCCAGATGCTTGACGATGAGCTTTTCGGCCGTCGCATCGCGAAGATGCTTCCCACCCCGAGCACCAAGCGCCTGCCGGAATGGATCCGTCGCGCCGAGGAGATCAAACCCTTCCGTGCGGCCGCACTCATCTCGCCGGTGAAGATCGAGGAGACGATCCTGCTCGAGATCTCCACAGCCGGCCGATCGGTGACTCTGGCAGTGGGAGTGGACCGCAGCGGCTCACCGTATCTCGAAGATGCTTACCTCGCCGACGGCCCCCTGTCGAATATCGTCGAGTTCAGCCGAACAGAGCTCGAACTGCCCGTCGACGAGGTCACGCTCAGCCTCGCCGATGCCGGTGCCAGGCTGAGTGAGGCGTTCGAGATGAGCACGCACATGTTCCCGCCGATCGAGACCGAAAGCTGGCCGGGCACTCGGCCGCTGCTCGAATGGATGCTGCGGAAGCTTCCCGAAGGCGGCACCGGCTACGAGATCAGAACGTGGGAGCCGGAAGAGATCGAGGAACTCGTCGCGGACTTCCGCGCCTCGCCCTTCGCCGAAAGCCTGACCGAGGAGGAGATCGGTCATGCCCATCTGCTCTTCGAGTTCCAGTGCAACTACGGCAACAACGATCCGCTGAGATGGTCGGGCACTTTCGTCGAACGCCTCATGTGCGACCTCTACCCGCGCAAGGTGATGTCACCCGCAGACGATCTGCTCCTCATGCCCACCGCCCTGGCAGCGCTCGTCCGCTATGCCAACGATCGCAGCGGAGTCGATCCTGTCTTCACGGAGAACGCTCTTAACGCGATCGATGACAACCGGGAGGAATACACGGCTCAAGTACGCGGCGACCGGCCCGAAAGCACGAGTGCCCTCTTCGCGCGCCTGCTCACCGGAGTCGATGACGACACTCTGCCTCTGTCGGAGCCTGTGTCAGATCTCGGTGATGAGTTTGGTGGGGGATCGTTCTTCGGCGATCAGGCTTCGATGCTGGCCGAGATCTTCATCGGCAGCGGAGCCGAAGCGGTCGGCGGCATCGAGGCTCTGCAAGCACTGACCGATGAGCCGCTGCCCGGCGAAGGCCTCGACACTGCGGGCGTGGCCGACGACGTTGTCGACCGCCTCAACTCGTTTGTCCCGGAGATCCGTCGAATCGCGGACGAGGTGTTCGGAGAGCCGGAGCTCGCGACATCCGCGCTGCGATTCTTGGCGGAGATCGGACGAGGCGATCCCACAGTCTTCCGCCGCCGCCTCGCCGACCGCACTCTGCTCGCGGCACTGTTCTGGATCGTCGGAAAAACCAATAATCTCTTCTCCGCCCAGTGGAGCAGCGAAGGCGACGTGACAATCGGAAAACTCCAGCGCCACCTCGGCGTCTCGAGTTCACCGAAGCCGACTGCCGAGAAGATGCTGCATGCCGCCGGCCACGAGCTCTCCGACGTCGAGGTTATCCTCGGCGATCCGCGCTATCTCATCTCGCGCAGGCGGCGGCGCATCATCGCAAACCGGGACACGTACTGGGACGATCTTCCGGAGGACTGGGAGTACTGAGGGTCCCGGCACAAACGACCTCTTCATCCCGCGTCGCGAAGACATCAGAGCACTGGCCCTCGTGTGCTCGGTCCGGCTGAACAGCAATTGTGACTTGAGCGAACTTTTTGCAACTTTTCTCCAATTCCGTCGTCAGTCGAACTGCGGGTGCCGAAGACTGGCAGACGAGTCGCAGACAGCGATGATCGTCACCGAATGAGCAGTTGAACATGGAATCGAACGATTTCGCAGGCAACGACGACAGCGGTCAGAACGACTTCGGCAATCAGCAGCAGGGCGGCTTCGACGAGAACCGCTGATCTCAGCCCTCACCTGATCCGGCGTCATCGTTGAGGCGCCGATCCGCAAACACAAGCGGCGCACCAAGCATCGGTGCGTCGCTTCGTGCATTCACTCCGTGACGGTCACGACCTGGCGGTGCCGGCCCAACCCCTCGAGCTCGAGTTCGACGACGTCCCCGTCGGCCAGATACGGGTATTTGCCCGACAGCGCGACTCCCTGCGGGGTGCCGGTGAGGATTACGTCTCCCGGCTCGAAGGCCATCGCCTGACTGAGCTGGAAGATGATCTCGCCGACGGAGAAGATGAGGTCACTCGTCGACGAATCCTGGCGAGCTTCGCCGTTCACCCAGCTGCGCAGCCGCAGGTCACCGGGGTCCACCTCGGCGGCGGGGCGGATCCACGGGCCGAGCGGTGTGAACCCGGGCAGATTCTTCCCCTTCGACCACTGACCCCCGGACTCCTCGAGCTGCAGCCGGCGTTCGGACAGATCGTTGCCGAGCACGTACCCGGCGACGTGATTGAGTCCTTCCTCCACCGAGGCGACCCTGAAGGCCCGTGATCCGATGACCACCCCGAGTTCGACCTCCCAATCGGCTTTCGTCGCATCCGGCGGCAGTTCGAGCGGGTCGTTGGGCCCGGCGATGGTCGAGGGCATCTTGAAGAAGATGACGGGCCGCTCGGGAGGTTCGGCTCCGGCTTCACGAGCATGCGCGGCATAGTTCATGCCCACGCACACGATGGCAGAAGGTCTGGTCAGCGGAGCGCCGATGCGCATCTCTTCAGCACCATCGAGCGGATTGAGTTCCCCAGCGTCGAGCGCGCTTCGGACGCGTCCGATGCCGTCGGCGGCGAAGAAGTTCGGGTCGATGTCATCGAACAGTGGACGCAGCTCGAAGCAGACTCCCTCGTGACGGACTGCCGGAATCTCGTGCCCGATCGGTCCCAGTCGCAGCAGTTCCATACGGATCCTCTCTACTAGCTCCAGGCCACAACGTTGTGAGCTGCCGACAGGCTAGCGAGACTGCCAGCGTTGATTTGGAATTGCTCAAGCATTGGACACCCGCGGGCGTCGAAGCGCCCACCGAGTTCGACCGTCACACGGCCTGCTGGCGGATGTAATCGGCCTTCGCACGGCGGGGCACGACGACGATCGGCACCGGAGAGTTCTGCAGAATCCGCATCGCGTGGCTGCCCAGAGACACTCGCTTGAGCGCACCCAGCCCGGAGGATCCGAGCATCATCACTTCCGGATGCTTCCACTCGACAGCCCCGAGAGCCGCGGCCCAATCGGCGCCCGTTCCCACGACGACGTCCGTCTCACCAGGTTTGATGTGCAGCTGCTCGATCAAACACAGGATCTTGTCCGTGTCGCGCTGGACGGTCTTCGTCCACTCGTCGATGACGCGCGACTCCATATCGAAGGGCACGTTCGCCGAGGCGACCACGCGCGAACGCGGTGCGAACGAGGCAATGCGGAAGGCCACGTCCGACTCCGCCGAGACCATCGCCGCACCGAGAATGAGATCCGCCGAGGTGGACGACCCCGAATACGCGGCCGTGATCCGCTCCAGCCGCGCCCCTGCAGGCGCCTGGAACCCGGCCGGAGCCAGGGCCACCGGCAGCCGTGCACTGTGCAGCAGACCGTTCGACACCGACCCGAGCGCGATCTTGCCCGACTTCCCCTCTGCCGACGGGCCGACGACAAGTCGATAGGCATCGGTCTTCTCACACATCTCGAGCAGACCGCGCCGCGACGACTGAGCAGAGTGGAGGACGCATTCGGACTCGATATCGCTGGGAATGAGCGCACGCGCTTCGTCGAGGGCCGCCTCGGCGACGGTGCGGAATCTCTTCTCATACTGGCTCTCGAAGTGCACCGGTGCTATCGGGAACGCGGCGGAATCGACAGCGGTCGCGACGATCCGGCGCCGATAGGTCCGGGCGAGAACGATCCCGAGCTCGATGGCAGCGCTGTTGTCCTGACCTGGGGCAAGACCGACGACAATGCTCATTTGGATCCTCCTGTGGAGTCCGTTCCAGCGGAATCAGGATTGGTGAGCCCCGCCTCGGCGAGCTGTCTGCCGAGGACGGAGGACTTACGGCCGAAGATGAAGTACAAGCCCAGGATAAAGGCGGTCCAGATGACGAAGACGACGATCGTGATGACCTGCAGGCTCGAGATGATCCAGAAGCAGCCGATGATCGAGAGCACCGGCAGGATGGGATAGAACGGGACCTTGAAGCCGCGTTCGAGGTTGGGTTCGCGCACGCGGAGGATGATCACGGCCAGGGACACGACGACGAAGGCGACGAGGGTGCCGATCGAAGTCATCTCGGCGAGGAAGTTCAGCGGGATGAAGCCGGCGAGGACTGCGATGACGACGGTGACGACGATCGTGCCCTTGACCGGGGTGAGCGTGCGGGGATTGACGTCGCGGAAGAGCTTGGGCATCATGCCGTCGCCGGCCATCGTGAACAGGATTCGGGACTGGCCGTAGATGGAGACCAGGGTGACGGAGAAGATCGAGATCACCGCACCGGCGGCGACGATCGTGCCGGGCCACTGCGAGCCGACGATGTTCTCGAGAATGGCCGACAGGCCGGCGGTCTGACCGTCGAATTCCTCCCACGGCTGGGCGGACAGGGCGGCGACGGCGACGAGGACGTAGACGGAGGTGACGATGATGAGTGCGGCGATGAGGGCTCTGGGCATCGTCTTCTTCGGGTTCTTCGTCTCATCGCCGGCGGTGGCGACGGCGTCCATGCCGACGTAGCTGAAGAAGATCAGGCCCGATCCGGCGACGACTCCGGAGATGCCGAAGGGCGCGAAGTCAGCGAAGTTGTTCGAGTCCCAGCCGGTGATGCCGACGCAGACGAAGAAGATGAGGACGCCGACCTTGAGGCAGACCATGATCGCGTTGACGACGATGGACTCGCCGGTGCCGCGGACCAGCAGGAAGCAGCACATCGCGAGCAGCAGGATCGCCGGGAGGTTGACGATGCCGCCTTCCTCGGGCGCGTAGGCCAGGGCGTGCGGAATCTCGAAGCCGAAGAGGTTGAACAGCAGCTGGTTGACGTACTGCGACCAGCCGACCGCGACGGCAGCTCCCGCGACGCCGTATTCGAGGAGGAGGCAGGCGGCCACACCCATCGCCGGCAGCTCCCCGAGGGTCGCATACGCATAGGAATAGGAGGACCCGGACACAGGGACGGAGCCGGCGAGCTCGGCGTAGCAGATGACCGCGAGCCCGGCGACGACACCGGCGATGACGAATGACCAGATCACTGCCGGTCCAGCCACCGGAACGGACTCGGAGAGGATGAAGAAGATGCCGGTGCCGATGGTCGAGCCGACGCCGACCATCGTCAGCGAGAACAGCCCGATGGTGCGCTTGAGGTCGGTCTCGACGTCTTCCTTCTGCCGCAGAACCGGTTTGATCCGGAACAGCTGCTGTCGCAGTGTGGGCATGGTCAACTCCTGACATCATTGTCGGTTCGGTATACCTCGTCGCTTCGACTGCACTTCAGGTTCGCAGCTCCGGCGGCGTCGACAAGGTGAAATCGTGGGCAGGGGCGGTTGGGCCCGCAGACCTGCGGTTTGTGCGGATCATGCTGCTCGCGACTCCCTCCCCGCATTTGCTACCCGACGGCGGCTGAGCAACCTGGCGCGAGGTTGCTCAGCCGCCGTCGGGTAGTCCTGAAGCAAAGCGGACGAGCCATCCGAACTTTATTCAACCAAACAGTTGACTACCATGCGCAGCCAGGTCTACGCTTCTAATCAACCGAAAGGTTGAATATCAGTTTCGACAGCGTTGCACGGGAGGCTCACGTGGCCGATCAATTGTCCAAGGTCTTCGCCGCCCTGGCCGATCCGACGAGACGGGACATGGTGGCCAGGCTCAGCGTCGCCGATGCGACGGTGAACGAACTCGCCGAACCCTATGAGGTGAGCGTGCAGGCCGTATCGAAACATCTCAAGGTGCTCGAGGACTCCGGACTGGTCTCCCGCACCCGTGACGCCCAACGCAGACCGGTCCACCTCGAAGACAATGTGTTCGATCTGATGACGAAATGGATCGAAAGATACAAGCAGCAGGCAGAGGAACGCTACCAGCGCCTCGACACCGTCCTCGAAGCGATGAACGCGGACGAGGCAACGGACGGTTCGGACCCGAGCGCCGCCTCGGCGAAGGGGTCCGATGACAACTCACCCCACAGAAAATCACGCAAAGGAGCATGACATGGCCACCACAGACACCGCAGCCGATTATTCGACTCTCAAGCTCGACGTCCCCGAGGGTGTGCAGACCGTGTCGATCACCCGCGACTTCGCCGCCACGCCGGACAAGGTGTTCCGGGCCCACATCGATCCCGAGCTCTTCGTCAAGTGGTGCGGTCCGGACTCGATCACGAACACGATCCGCGAATGGAATCCGAGAACGGGCGGGAACTGGAGCTACGTCTCGACCGATGATCGCGGCGAGTACGCGTTCTTCGGTTCGTTCCACGAGGTACGGGAGAACGAGCGCATCGTCCAGACCTTCACCTTCGAAGGTTTTCCGGACGCGGTCAACCTCGAGATCCTCACGCTCACCGACCTCGGCGACGGACGGACCAGGCTGACGTCGACCTCGATCTTCGACTCGGTCGAATCCCGCGACGGTATGGTCGCCTCGGGCATGGAGCACGGCATCGTCGAGGGCTACAACAAACTCGACCGCCTCCTCGCCTGATTACTACGTGACGGCGGCTGAGCAACCTGGCGCCAGGTTGCTCAGCCGCCGTCGGGTAGTTCTAGCGGGAAGGATCGAACATCGTGGCGAAGTAGGAACCGCGGCTGCGGCGCACGTGCCGGGCCATGGCCTCGGCGGCCCGGTCGACCTGTCCAGCGTCGATGGCGGCGATGATCTCGCGATGCTCCGGCCACGCCTGCGGCCCCCGGCGCATGAGGTTGAGCGAGTACAGCCACTCGATCTTGCCCGAGATCTGACGCAGCAGGCTGACGAACGACAGACTCCCACTGAGCTCAGCGATCGCGAAATGGAATCGCATGTTCAGCACCGCGAGATCCTCAAATCGCTCCTGATCGATGACGGCGTCACCGGCCTCGAGGATCTCATTGATCTCTGCGCGGATCTCCGACCACCGCACATCGTGCTCGCCGCTGGCACTGAGCCCGGCCGCCCGGCGGGCAGCGCGTTTCGCCGTCGCCGATTCGAGCACGATGCGGATCTCGAACAGGTCCTCGGCATCGTCGGCCGGCGAGGGCGCGACGACCGAACCACTGTACTTCCGCGACTCGACGAGCCCGTCGGCCTCGAGCGCACGCAGCGCCTCCCGGATCGGAATCCGCGAGACCTCGTATCGTTCGGCCAGGGCGACCTCCCGCAGCTTGGCCCCGGGTTCGAGCCTGCCCTTGATGATGTCGGTGCGGATCTGCGCGGCGACATCGTGCTGCCCATCGTGTGCATCAGCCATGGTCACCGGCCCGCTGCATAACCCTGCGCCCCACGCGGATTCGCTCCGGCGCTCAGCCGCCCGGTCGCCGGATCCCCGGTCACGCACGACAGCCGCCCGAGCTCCCACTCCCCCGCCCTGGTCACGTCGTGACCGCGGGCAATGAGTCCGTTGATGACATCCTCGCCGAGGCGGTCCTCGACGACCGCTCCGCCCGGAACCCAGGTGCGCGGCCAGAACGACCCCGCCAACGATGTCGTGTGCAGAGCGGGGGCATCGATGGCCTCCTGCGCGTCGTACCCGCCGACGAGCATGCGCAGGATGAGCAGCAGCTGCCACTGTTCCTGCTGATCACCGCCGGGGGAGCCGAGGGCGAGGACCGGCTGCCCGTCCTTCGAGATCAGCGTCGGCGTCAGTGTCGTGCGCGGCCTCTTCCCCGGCCGCAGAGCCGAGGGGGCCGCCTCGTCGAGCCACATCATCTGCAGCCGGGTGCCGAGGCAGAATCCGAGCCCGGGGACGGTCGGCGAGGATTGCAGCCACCCTCCGGACGGCGTCGCCGAGATCATATTGCCCCACCGGTCGACGACGTCGAGGTGGCAGGTGTCGCCGTTGTTGACGCCGTTCTTCTGCACGGTCGGCTCCCCGATGCCCGCCTTGATGAGTGCTTCCTTGTCCGCGCCTTCGGGAATGAGCGGAGTGGCGAAGGCGGGAGCGGAGCCGTCCCGGCCGGAACCGGGCCGGAATTCGCCGGAGGCCCCCTCGGTGATGAGTTCTCGCCGGTCCGCCGCATAGTCCTCGCTGAGCAGCCAGTCGAGGTCGACGTCGGCATCGCCGTAGTACGTGTCACGGTCAGCCATGGCCAGCTTGAGCGCTTCGAGGATCGTGTGCGCTCCGCTTTCGGTCGACGGGTCGAGGCGCTCATCGTTGAACCCTTCGAGGATCTTCAGCGTCTGCAGAAGCGCCGGACCCTGACCCCAGGCACCGATCTTCGCGATCTCATACCCGCGGAAGTCGATGGTGACGGGATCTTCGAAGCCGGCAGAGAAGCCCGCAATGTCCTCCAGCGTCATCACCCCGGCGTGGTCGCCTCCGGTCGAGTGCCGGTGTGCGGTGGAGATGAAGTCGGCGATCGCCTGCGCGACGAACCCGGACGTCCACTCCTGTCGGGCTGCGCTGATCCGCTCCTCTCGCGAGCCGAGGCCGTTGCCGGCGACGATGAGTCTGCGCAGCACCTCGGCGTAGGCGTGGTTGAACACCAGCTCGCCGGCCTCGGGAGCACGGCTGTCGGGCATCCACTGCGCCGCGGAGCTCTGCCAGTGTTCGGTGAAGAGTTCGCTGACCTTGGCGATCGCCCCGGCAGCGGAAGCGAGGATCGGGTGCCCGTTGTCGGCGTAGTCGATGGCGAAGTCGAGGACGTCGGCGAGGTCCCACGTCCCGTGGTGTTCGAGCAGGTTGAGCCACGAGTCGACGGCTCCGGGAACGGCGGCGGCGAGAGCCCCGGAACCCGGGACCATATCGAGGCCCTCGCTGCGGTAGTGCTCGATCGTCGCCGCGGCCGGAGCCGGTCCTTGGCCCATCATCACCTGCGGGTGGGCAGGCTCTGCGGCGGTGGCGAAGATTCCGGTCATGTCACCGCCGGGCCCGTTGAGGTGGGGTTCGACGACATGAAGGACGAAGGCTCCGGCGACGGCGGCGTCGAAGGCGTTCCCGCCGCGCTCGAGCACCGCCTGCGATGTTGCTGTGGCCAACCAGTGCGTCGATGCCGCCATCCCGAAGTGGCCTTCGAGGGTGGGCCGCGTGGTGAATGCCGGCGGCGGGGTAAAAGTCATGGGCGAAGTCCTTCGGCAGTGGTCAGCTGGTCATCATTCGGCAGGCAAGCCTCGAGCGGTCGATACCGACGATACCCGGACAATCCCGAACTGCCTCTCGATTGCATGCCACCAGTCACCTGATTACAGTTTTGTATACAAACTACACCTTATGGCGACATTCCGGCACTGCCGCCGGCTCCACTCGCCCCGAAAGGACCCTCATGACTCGTCGCCTCGACCTGGCCATGCTGCTGCTGCTGACCTTCTCGACCGGGATGGTCGACGCGATCGGCTACCTCGGCTTCGACAAGGTCTTCACCGGGAACATGACCGGCAACGTCGTCATCCTCGGCATGGGTCTGGCCGGCGCCGACGGCGTCCCCGTCCTCCGTCCCGCCCTCGCACTCGTGTTCTTCATGATCGGCGCGGCACTGTCCGGGCGCGTCCTCGGCGACATCGGCGAGAATTGGCACCATCGGACGACCGTGATCTTCTCGGCCGTCGCCGTCGGCTGTGCCGCATTGTCCGTCTACGTCGCGGTCGTTCCCGACCCCGAGATCGGGCTGGCCGGCACGATCTTCACCTCGGCCCTGTCCGCGCTCATGGGTGCGCAGGCCGCGGCCGCACGGAAGATGAAGATCGCCGACGTCACCACCGTGGTCGTGACCTCGACGATCGTCGGCCTCGCCGCCGACTCGAGCCTGGCCGGCGGTGACAATGTCCGCTGGATCCGCCGGGCACTGGCCGTCGTCCTCATCCTCATCGGCGCTCTGGCCGGTGCCGCCACGCTCATGCTCAATCAGTGGATCGGCATCGCCCTCGTCGCCGTCATGATCGCCGCCGCAGCCGTGATCGGCCACCTCGCTGAGAAGAAGAGACGAACCCGCGCCGAGGCGGCCGCCGCCGTAACCTCGAACGCCTGAGTTCACGTTCCACGACATGGATTCTCGGCGACATCGACGCTGGCCGCCGACGATAATCGAGCCATGAGCAATGGAGCCGAGACGACAGACCTGCCGCAGCCGACCTTCCCACTCAAAGCGCCGGGAACGACGGTCATCCACGCGGGACAGCGACAGAGTCCCCGCATCGTCTCCGTCCCGACCCGCTGCACTGAGCACCTCCTCGAACTGCCGGAGGGCGCGGACCTGTTCAGCGCCCTCGAGCAGTCGCTGACCGATTTCGCCGTTCCCGGCATCATGGCAGAGTTCGTGTCCGGGGACTTCGGACACATCGACTACGTCCACCCCGCCTACGGTCCCGACGCAGAGCACCCGATGTCCTTCACCGAGGCATTCAGCGTCGATGTCCCCACCCGACTGCGTCATGCATCGGCCACCATCGGCGTCCGTGACGGCTCTCCGTTCAGCCACGTCCACGCATCGTGGACCGGTCCCGACAACGAAGCCAGAGGCGGACATCTGCTGCCGGGCACGCTGGCAGGGCCGTCAGGGCTGACCATCCGACTCTTCGCCCTCGACGACGCGCGACTGATCAGCGACGTCGATCCCGAGACCGGGTTCTCCGCGTTCGCGCCGATCCCTGCCGACAGATGCCCGACGGAATCGGTGCGCCCCCTCGGCGAGGCGGTCGAAGACTCGGCCTTCCCCGATGCCGTCGTCTCCCGGATCCGTCCCGGTGAGATCCTCGACGAGGCGGTCCTCGCCGTCTGCCGGACCGCCGGCTTCGACTCCGCCGAGGTGGTCGCGAGTCTCGGCAGTACGACCGGAGCCGTGTTCGCCGATGGCACCGCCCCGTGGCCGGCTGTCGAGTTCACCCATCTGAGCGGCGCCGTGACCGGAGCGCAGAACACAACTCCACAGATCACCCTCTCCGGCGAAGTCGTCGACGTCGCCGGAGAGGTCAGCTTCGGCACCCTCGAATCCGGAGCCAACCCGGTGGCGGTGACCTTCGAACTCTTCGTCCGCCGCACCGACTGACCGCGCACGTCGCCCAACCGGACAGATCCGCCGACGCAACGATCCCCGCACCATCCTGAGAATGCTGCGGGGATCGTCTGCTCGCGACCGACCGCTCCAGCGACCGACAATGTCAGCGACTCACGACATCACGGCCCCTCCGTCGACGCGCAGGATCTGTCCCGTCGTGAATGCAGCACCGTCGGTGGCGAGGTAGGCGACCGCCTCGGCGATCTCATCCGGCTGACCCATGCGGTCGAGCGCCTGACCCGAGGTGTCATAGGTCTGCCCGACGGTGAGCGCGGATTCGACCGGTCCCGGCGCCACCGAATTGCAGCGGATGCCCCGGCGTCCGTACTCCTTGGCCACCCATTTCGTCAGGGCGATGATCCCGCCCTTGCTCGCCGCATACGCCGGACCCGAGCGGGCACCGGCCTCCCCGTCGGAGACCGCTCCCCCGTTGATGCCCGAGATCGACGAGATGTTGATGATCGACCCGCTCCCGGCCTCCCACATGTGCGGGTGGACGGCGGCCTTGATGAAGTTGAACGTCCCACCGAGGTTGGTCTCGATATCACGCTGCCACTGTTCGACGGTGATCTCATCGATGCCGATGCGCGCGGCCGTGCCCGCATTGTTGACGAGGATATCGAGACCCCCGAAGGTCGACACGAACGACCCCACCGCGGCCGTCACCTCGTCGGCGTCGCGGACATCGAGTGAGAACGCCGCGAATCGCTGATCCGGGTACTCCGAAGCCAGCCCGGCCGCGGCCTCCTCCGCACCCTTGAGGTCGACGATCCCGACCGAGGCGCCCCGCCTGGCCAGTGCGGTGGCGATGGCCAGGCCGATGCCCTGCGCGGCACCGGTGACCAGGGCCGTCTTGTTCGTGAGCAGATACGGTTCCATGATTCTCCTTCGACAGAGGTGAGTGAGACGTGAGATTCCCGGCCCGACCGAATGGCCGGGCCCACCAGCCGAGGCCGACTCCCGCAGGCACCGACCCCGACAGCAGGCAGCCCGAACTACCCGACCCCGAGCAGGTCGGGCAGCCAGTTCGAGATCGCCGGGATGTAGGTGATGAGCAGCAGAGCGATGATCGCGCAGATGAGGAACGGCATGATTCCGCGCGCGACCTCCTCGAGTCTGATCTTCCCGATGCCCGCGCCCACATACAGGTTGAGCCCGACCGGCGGGGTGAACAGACCGATGGCGAGGTTGACGGTCATGAACACACCGATCGTCGTCATGTCCACGCCCACGCCGATGAGGATCGGCACGAGGATCGGGACGAACAGGTAGAACGCGCTGATCGCGTCGACGAAGGCCCCGACGATGAGCAAAATGATCGTGATCGCCGCGAGGATGAGGTACTTGTTGTCCGTCACTCCCAGCACCGCCGTCGAGATCCGGTCGGCCACCCCCTCGACGGTGATGACATAGGAGAAGAGGCTGGCCACGCCGACGATGAACATGATGACCGCGGTCGAGACCCCGGACTCGAGGAACACCTTCGGCATGTCCTTCCAGCTCAGCTCCCGGTAGACGAACACCCCGACGACGAGCGCGTACACGGATGCGACGGCTCCCGCCTCGGTGGGGGTGAAGATTCCGCCGTAGATCCCGCCGAGGATGATCACCGGGATGAGCAGCCCGGGAATGGCCTTGACCAGCGCGGACATGAACTCGCCGAACCCGCCGTCGTGATGGTCCGTGACCGTCGGATCGACGGTTCCGACGCCCGATCCGGTGGATCCGGAACTCGCCGAGGCGGCCTTCCCGTTCGTCGTCAGCAGCTGAGTCTTCCCCGCTGCCGCAGAATCGCCTGCCACAGACGCACCCGAACCGCCGTTGCCGGCGGAATCAGAACCCGCCGCAGTCGACGTCGACCCGGCCCCCGCCTCGGCGCCGGTCGTGGCCCTCACCGGCAGACCGGCGAGCTCACGCACCCGCGGGACGAACAGTGCGGCGATGAAGAATGCGAGCGCCATGATGATGCCGGGCACGATGCCGGCGATGAACAGCCGGGAGATCGAGATCTTGCCGAACTCGGCGACGACGACGGCGAAGATGATGAACGCGATCGACGGGGGCACGACGATGCCCATCGACCCGGAGGCCGCGACGAGGGAGACCGCATGCTTCTTCTGGTATCCGTGACGCACGAGCGCGGGGATGAGGATCGCACCGATCGCGGCCACGGTGGCCGGCCCCGATCCGGAGATCGCGGAGAAGAAGAACGCGGAGATGATCGTCACCGCGGCCAGGCCGTGGCGCAGACGTCCGAAGATGAGGAACGCGAGGTCGACGAGCCGCTGTGAGATGCCCGTGTACTGCATGACGATGCCGGCGAGGATGAAGAACGGGATCGCCAGCAGCGTGCCCGAACTCATCGACGGGAACATCACCGAGGGCACGACGTCGAGGACCTGGAAGCCGTCGGTGGTCACGAGCGTGACGACGGCGGACAGGCCGAGGGCGAAGGCGACGGGGATCCCGAGGCCGAGGAAGAGGAAGAAGCTGCCGAAGAGCAGAAGCGCGATCATTTCCGACCTCCCTTGACATCTGACGAGAATTCGGACGAGTCGACGGTCGGGGTCGCCTCACCGGCGAGCCTGTCGACGACCGCCTCGGCGGAGGTGTCCTCACCCAGAGCCGTCCGCAGGGCCTGGATGCTGCGGATGATTCCGAGCAGACCGGCCAACGGGATGGACAGGGTGAACAGCCACTGCGGGATGCCCAGCGACGGGGTCGCCCGGCCGCGCAGACCCTGCGCGATCGTCATCTCCCCACCCCAGATGAGGAGGACGGCGAGGAAGACGACGATGAGTCCGGTGCCGGTGAAGAGCAGTCCGCGGCGGGTCCCTGCCTTCGCATTCTCGACGAGGTAGGTGAACCCGAGATGCGCGCCGAGGCGGATCCCGACGACGGCTCCCATCATCGTGAGCACGACGAGGAGGTTGATGGTGATCTCCTCCGAGAAGGCCAGCGAGGCCTTGAAGATGTAGCGGGAGAGGACGTTGACGAAGGTGACGATCACAATCATCATGAACGAGGCGATGATGACCCAGTCCTCGAAGAATCTGATGACTCTCATCTCACAGTCCTTTCGGGATGAACGCCTGGGCCATGTCCGGTCCCCAGACCTTGCGGTATTCGCTGTAGATCGGACCCAGCTTCGCGCGGAAGGCGTCCTTCTCCTCGTCGCTGAGTTCGTTGACCTCCATACCGGATTCCTTGAGTTTGTCGATGAGCTCGGACTCACCGTCCCGGTTCTTTTTGATCTGGAACGCGTTCGCATCACCGGCCAGTCGGGTCACGAGCTTCTGATCCTCGGGCGTCAGGGAGTCGAAGAGATCCTTGTTGACGCCGAGGATGAGCGGGTCGTAGGAGTAGTTCCACAGCGTCAGGTACGGCTGGACCTCCTGCAGGTTCGCCGAGTAGATGACGTCGATCGGGTTCTCCTGCCCATCGATGGCACCCTGTTGCAGCGCGGTGAAGACCTCGCTGAAGGGCATCGTCGTCGGGTTCGCGCCGATCTGCCGGTAGAGGTCGGTGTACATGCCGAAGCCGGGAATGCGGAACTTCATGCCCCGCATGTCCTCGGGGGTGTGGATGGGCCGGTGCGTGTTCGTCAGCTGCCGCATCCCGGATTCGCCGAAGCCGAGCAGGTGGACTCCGCGTTCGGCGAGGTAGTCCTTGTACACCTGCCCGCCGGCACCGGCGAGCGCCTCCTGTCCGTCCTCGACGGAGTCGAAGACGAAGGGCGCGGTGACGGCGCCGAAGCGCGGGTCGACGCCGGCGTAGATGATCGGCGAGTTGTAGGAGAAGTCCTTCGCACCGTCCATGAGCTGTTCGACCCCGGCGGTGGGTTCGCCGGCGGAGAGTCGTTCGCTCGTGAAGATCTTCATCGTGATCCGGCCGTCGGTCTCGTCCTCGAGGTCCTTCGCCAGCTTCTGTGCCGCGAGGTACCACGTGCTCGTCGAGCCCGTCGTCACCGTCATCTTCCAGCGGTAGCGCTGCTTGCCGTCGTCGGTGGTGCCGAAGTTCGTTCCGCACCCCGCCAGCAGCAGGGCGCACACCATCAGTACGGCGGACCAGACGAGCATCGTCCTCGTCGTCCGTGTTCTCGGCACCATTGCCTCCTTGATTTCCGTTATCTCACTGTCGTTGAGTTCGGCGGGGTCAGGCCCCGACCGCGGTGACGGTGGATTCCCTCGCCGAGGCGGCCGTTCCATTCACACTCGAGTTCCCCGCCGTGTTCGCCGGGTTCTCCGTCACCGAGTCGGCCCGAACCGTGCACACGTCCGTGAGCGTCATCGTTTCGGCATCCCCGCGTAGTGGGTCAGTCCCCCGTCGACGGGGATGAGCGTGGAGTTGATGTAGGTCGATTCGCGTGATGCGAGGAACACCGCGAGGTCGGCGACGTCCTCGGGTCGGCCCATCGTCCCGGTCGGGGATTGGGCGTGACGGGCGGCGAGCATCTCCTCGACCGAGTCGTAGTGGCCCGAGATCGAGCGGTGGATGAGCGGGGTCTCGATGAGGCCCGGGGCGATCGAGTTCGCGCGGATGCCTTCGGAGGCATACTGCGCGCCGACGACCTTCGTCAGCTCGATGAGCCCGGCCTTCGAGGCCGCATACGCCGGATAGTCATAGCCCATATACCGCATCCCGCCGACCGAGGACACCGTGATGATCGACCCGTGCCCGGCCGTGCGCATATGCGGCAGGGCATGCTTGATCGCCGAGAACGCCCCGGTGAGGTTGATGTCGAGGACACGGCGGAAGCCGTCGGTGGCGAGGTCGTCGACTCCTCCGTTGACGACGATTCCGACGTTGTAATGGAGCACGGTCGGCCCGCCGAGACGGTCGGCGCAATGGGCGAACGCCGCCGCCAGCGAGTCCTCGTCGCCGACATCGGCGACGACCGTGGTCAGTTGAGCGTCGAGATCAACCTGGGCATCGAAAGCGGCCCCACCGAGGTGGCCCCGCCCGGCCGTGACCGCACCGTTCGAGTCGGCCCGGGCGGCCGCCTCGGCGAGGGCCCGGGTCGCTTCGTCAAGCGCACCTGGGTCACGGTCGACGATGCAGACCTTCGCCCCCTCGCGAAGGAATCCGATAGCCGCAGCGAAGCCGTTGTTCACCTCCCCGTCCGGAGTGCCGCAGCCGATGGCCATGATCGTCGTGCCGACTAACCTACCTGCCGGCCCTGACACGGCTGCCGTGTCTGTTGTGCTCATCGTGCGCTGCCCCGTCCCTGTGAGTATTCGGCCTTGAGTTCCTTGCGCGCGAGTTTGCCGTAGGCCGTCACCGGCATCTGCTCGACGATGTGAATCTCCTTGGGCACCTTGTACGCGGCGAGCCCCGATTTGCACAGCGCGGTCAGCCGCTCGGACAAGTCGGCGACGCTGCTCGTATTCGCGGCACCGGCCCGGTCGCCGCCGTGACCAGCATCGGCACCTGCCGGCACCGTCGCGCGTTCGATGACGGCCACGCCGATCTCGCCCCACTGCGCATCGGGCACGCCGACGACGACGGCCTGGGCCACCTCGGTGTCGGTGAGGAGGAGTTCCTCGATCTCGCGGGGGTAGACGTTCGATCCGCCGGAGATGTACATATCGGATTTGCGGCCGGTGAGGAACAGGTATCCGCGGTCGTCGAGGTAGCCGACGTCGCCGGTGTGGAAGAGTCCGCCGGCGAAGGATTCGGCGTTGGCATCGGGGCGACCGAGGTAGCCGGCGCACACGGTCGGTCCGGCCACGCAGACCTCGCCCTGGACACCGGCGGGCAGCTGCG
Source organism: Brevibacterium linens ATCC 9172 (assembly GCF_900169165.1). GTDB lineage: Bacteria > Actinomycetota > Actinomycetes > Actinomycetales > Brevibacteriaceae > Brevibacterium > Brevibacterium linens. The sequence continues at coordinate 8,257 of NZ_FXYY01000019.1, read as the reverse complement.
TGCCGGTCTCGTCGACGATGGCGATCTCGACTCCGGTGCGGGCGCGGCCGCAGGTGCCGATGCCGGCGTCGTCGACGGGGATGACTCCGTGGTCCTCGGGCCGGAGGATCGTGATCGCACCGGTCACCTCGGCGAGGCCGAAGTACTGGACGAGGCAGGGTCCGAGCCGCTCGAGCGCCCGGGCCTGGTCGGTCGCGAGCATCGGGGCACCGGCGTAGATCACGCGCTCGAGGGTGTGGTCCTCGGGTCCGCGGCCGTCGGGAAAGCCGGCGACGATGCGGTTGAGGATGGTCGGGACGGTGAAGGCGTTCGTGATCCCGTAGGCATCGATGGCCGGCCACAGGGACTCCACGCTGGGCTTGCCACCGGGGTGGATGACCGACGGGGTGCCGCCGAAGACCTGTCCGAGCATGTGGATGCCCGCCCCGTGCGACAGCGGCGCGAGCACAAGGGAGGCTCCCGTCTCGTCCTCGTTGGGAAAGAGGTCGCAGCGGTGGTTCATGAGCACCGCGCCGAGGTGGCGGTGCGTGAACGTCGCGGCCTTGGGTCGGCCGGTCGACCCGGAGGTGAAGAAGTACCAGCAGGGGTCGTCCTCGTCGACTGCCGAGTCGACGGCTTCGGCATCACTCACCTCCGCCGAGAGCACACCTTCACGCCGAGACGACTCTTCGTAAAGGATGCTGTCGACGTCAAGTCGTGCGCTCGGCGAGGTGCCGCCGGTAGGCAGTTCTCCGATCCAGAGGACGGGGCCGGTGAAGCCCGTGTCCTTCAGTGCCGTGACGAAGTCGGAGTGGGCGCGGTCGGCGATGACGGCCGCAGGGGCCACCTCGGCGCTGATGCCGAGCAGCTCCTCGGTCGACAGGGCTGCGTTCGGTGGGGCGATCACCCCGCCGGAGCGCAGAATCCCCCAGAACGACTGGATCACCTCGGCGTGGTTGGCCGAGACGAGGAGGACGGTGTCGCGACGATCCACGCCACCGGCTTGGAGGGCGGCGGCGAGCGCCTCGGCGCGGGCGTCGAGTTCGGCCCAGGTCCACCGCTGCCCGTGATCGTCGTCGACGACGGCGAGGCGGTCGGGCAGACGCCGGGCGGTCTGGGTGAGGAAGTGGGAGACGTTGACCCCGCGCCGAGGTGTAGGAGTGAAGTCCTTGGCCGGGGAGGTCTGGGAGACGGCGCGCATCAGCGGACGCGCTCGAGGATCGAGGCGAAGTTCGACACGGCGGCACCGCCCATGTTGAAGACTCCGGCGAGTTCCGGGGACTCGATCTGGATGCCGGGCGACCGACCGGTCAGCTGAGCGGCGGCCAGGGCGTGCATGGACACACCGGTCGCGCCGATGGGGTGGCCCTTGGCCTTGAGCCCGCCGGAGGGGTTGACGGGCAGGCGGCCGCCGACCTCGGTGGCGCCCTCGTCGAGCAGGGTGTGGCCCTGACCGGGGGCGGCGAGGCCGAAGGCTTCGTATTCGAGGAGTTCGGCGATGGTGAAGCAGTCGTGGGTCTCGAGGAAGTCGAGGTCGTCGATGCCGATGCCGGCGGCCGTGAGCGCCTGGTCCATGGCCGCGCGGGCGCCTGCCATCTCGAGCGGGTCGCGCTGGGACAGCGGCAGGACGTCGTTGGCGTTGCCCATGCCCCTCCACGTCACGGCCTGCGGCGCGGAGGCGGCGACATCCTCGGCGGCCAGGACCAGCGCCGCGGCTCCGTCGGAGACCATCGAGCAGTCGGTGCGGCGCAGGGGTTCGGCGACGTACGGGTTCTTCTCGCTCACGGTGTTGCAGAAGTCGAAGCCGAGGTCCTTCTGCATATGCGCCAGCGGATTCTGCCATCCGTTCGCGTGGTTCTTCGCGGCGATCCTCGCCAGTGTCTCCGAGTGGTCGCCATAGCGGGCGAAGTACTGGCGGGTGATCTCGCCGAAGACTCCGGCGAAGGATTTGAAGTGCTCTTCCTCTTCCCGGAAGCTGGCGCTGAGCAGCACCTCATTGACGTCGTGGCCGGAGGACTGAGTCATGCGTTCGGCACCGATGACCAGGGCTGTCTTGTGGCGGCCGGCGGCGATGGAGTCGTGGGCGGCGAAGATCGCGGCAGATCCCGTGGCGCAGGCGTTCTCGTGCCGGTGGGCGGGTGTGCGGGCGAGTTCGGGGAACACGGTGCCCGGCAGGGCGGCTTCGAAGCCTTGGCGGGAGAGTCCGTTGTTGAAGACGCCGACGTGGATGACGTCGATGTCGGCGGGTTCCAGTCCCGCCTCGGCGATGGCGTCGCGGGCGACGTCGGCCATCATCTGGGGCAGCGGTGATTCGGACCGGCCGAACTTGCCGTGGGACCAGCCGATGATCGCAGGTGAGGACATGGACACTCCTTCGGGTACCGGGCTCTGCGGAACGAGCACTGTCCTCACATACTTTCCCGGTCCCATCAGTTGGTCAAAGAAAATCCACCATATGGAACTTTCGTGTCGGCCTTCTCCACTCCACCACAGGCCCAGCCGCCGAAAAACGGGCGGAGCGTCGAGAAACGGGCGCGCACACCCGTTTCTCGACGCTCCATGCGTTTTTCGATGAACTTCGGCAGGGACTCACCGCCCCCGACCTCATCCCTTGAGGCGCGTCATCTCCGGGTCGAAGAGCGGCTCGGCGGTGACTGTGGCCGGCAGTCGTCGCCCGAGGTATTCGATCTCCACGGCGTCACCGACCGACAGAGTGTTCGGCAGCCAGGCGTAGGCGATCGACTTCCCGATGGAGTATCCATACGCCGCCGAGGTGACGTAGCCGTCCGCGACACCCGAACCGACCGATCCGTCCGACTTCGCCGAGGCGGCCCCGTCCTCCGCGCCACCCGAGCCGCCGACCACGTACACCGGCTCTTTGCCGAGCACGACGTCAGAGGGCACATCGAGGGTCAGACAGGTCAGCTTCGTCGTCGCCTCCGCCGCCCTCGACTCCAGCGCGGCCTTGCCGGTGAAGTCGTCGGTCTTCGAGGCTTTCACGGCGAATCCGAGTCCGGCCTGAACCGGTTCGTGTTCGCTGGTCATATCTGTGCCGAAGGACCTGAACCCCTTCTCCAGCCGCATTGAGTTGAAGGCTTCGCGGCCTCCGGCGATGATGCCGAATTCCTCACCGGCTTCCCACAGCACGTCCCACAGTCGCGACCCAAGATCCGCCGAGGTGTAGATCTCCCAGCCGAGTTCGCCGACGTAGGACAGGCGCATCGCCGTGACCGGCACTCCCCCGAGCACCGCGGGCTTCGTACGGAAGTATTTGAGTCCGGCGTCGCTGAAGTCCTCATCGGTGACCTTGGCGATGACATCCCGGGCCAGCGGGCCCCAGAGACCAATACAGCAGGTGCCCGGAGTCGTCTCGCGCACGGTGCCCCACTTCGACGGGTCGGCGGCCGACTGATGCTTGGCCGCCCGCGAGATGGCCGCGAGGTCGATGTTCGAGTTCGCTCCCACCTGGTAGGTCTCCTCATCGAGGATCGCGACCGTGATGTCGCTCGTGATGCCTCCGGCCTCATCGAGCAGCAGCGTATAGCTGACCGCTCCGGGCTTGCGCAGCATCGACGAGGTGGTCATCCCGTGCAGCAGCTCGCCGGCACCGGGGCCGGTGACCTCGAAGCGTTTGAGCTGGGTCATGTCGAACATCGCCACCGAGGTGCGGGTCTTCCACGCTTCGGCCGCCGCGATAGGCGAGTGGAACTGATCCGCCCAGGCGTCGCGTTCCGGTGCCGCCCACTCGGGCGGCATCTCCGACAGCAGTGCGGCGTTCGCGTCGAACCAGTGCGGACGCTCCCAGCCGGAGGTTTCGAGGAAGAACGCACCGAGTTCCTCCTGTTGCCGCCGGAACGGGCTCGACCGCAGGTCACGCGGGGAGACTCGCGGCTGCAGCGGGTGGATGATGTCGTAGATCTCGACGAAGTTCTGCTGCGAGGTCTCGCTGACGTAGTCCGGAGTCGTCTGCACGTCCTCGAACCGGTTGAGATCGATGCCGGACAGGTCGGTCTTCGACCGGCCTTCGGCGATGAGCTCAGCCACGGCGCGGGCGATACCGGCGCCATGGGTCACCCACACCGCCTCGGCGACGAAGAATCCGTCGACCTGACGGGACTGTCCGACCAGCGACCCGCCGTCCGGGGTGAACGAGAAGATTCCGTTGAACCCGCGCTGGATCTGCGTCTGTGCGAGTTCGGGCAGCAGAGTCTTCGTCGCCTCCCACTCGGGGGCGAAGTCGTCCGGGGTGAACTCGAGGCTCGAGGGCATCCGTTCGCTCGTGATCTCGTCCGGCGAGTAGGTCTGCAGGGTGTCGAGGTCGACGGGCATCGGGCGGTGGGCGTAGGAGCCGATGCCGATCCGCTCACCCCATTCGCGGTAGTACAGGTCCTTGTCCTGGTAGCGCAGGATGGGGCGCTTCGCCCCGGCGGGCAGTTCGTTCGCACCCACCAAAGAGGGCACCTCGGTGGTCCAGGCGAACTGGTGGCCCAGCGGCAGCAGCGGAATCGGGGTGCCGACCATCTCACCGATCTTCGGTCCCCAGAACCCGGCGCAGGAGACGACGATATCGGCCGGTATCCGGTCATCGCCGCAGATCACAGCGCTGACCCGCCCGCCTGTCGTCTCGATGTCGGTCACGGTGGTCCGGTCGCGGAATTCGACTCCAGCGGCACGGGCACGGTCGATGACGAGCTGAGTTCCCTTCGCCGCCAATGCAAGCCCGTCACCCGGGGTGAGCAGTCCGCCATGGACCATGTCCCGGTTGAGCATGGGGAAGAGCTTCGCGCACTCTTCGGCGTCGATGACGTCGGCTTCGACGCCGTAGGAGCGGTTCCATCCGGCTCGACGGTGCAGGTCCTGCAGCCGATCCTCGGTGGTGGCGATCTCGAGGCCTCCGACGGGCAGGAACGATCCGCGCCCGTCGGCGTCCTTGAGCGAGGTGAGTTTCTCGATCGTGTACTGCGCGAACTCGGTCATCGACTTCGACCCGTTCGAGGAGAAGACGAGTCCCGGGGCGTGGGAGGTCGAGCCGCCCGGGATGGTCAGCGGGCCCTGTTCGATGACGAGGGTGTTGGTCCAGCCCAGCTGCGCGAGTTCGTCGGCGAGGTTGGCGCCGACGATGCCGGCTCCGATGATGACGACTCGTGGTGATGTCTTCGGCACTGAGTACTCCTTGTTGTTGACGGTGGTAGAGGCTGATGTCGCAGCCGATGTCCGACAGGTGCTCGTGATTCAGGCGTCGATGACGAGGTCGGTCTTCGCCGTCGAGCAGCACGGCAGGAACTTGCCAGCGTCGATCTCGCGGGCGCGGATTCCGCCCAGATGATTCATCTCGACGTCCCCGTCGAGCTTGACGACCTTGCAGGATCCGCACATGCCCTCCTGACAGTTCGCGGGGATTTTCACCCCCGCCTTCCGCGCGGCCAGCAGGACCGTTTCGTCCTCCCCGACGCAGACGTTGAGGCCGGTGCGCACGAACGACATCGTGTGCTCACCCTCACCCACAGTAGGCAGTGCGGCCGGGTCGACGACCTCCGTTTCGTCATCGTCGGACGATCCCGTCGCCGAGGCGGCCGTCCCGCTCCCGGCCGAACCCGCAGACCCAGCGTCGGACGCGGACTCGGGACCCGCCTCGGCGAGGTTGTCGTCGGTGACGCCGACGACCTCGATCTCGACCTCGTCCTCGACGGGCACGACCGCCTCTGCGTCGACCGCTTCGGTCGGTACGCCGACGGCCTCGACGGGACCATCGGCGTCGTACTCGGGTTCGTACAGATCCAGAGCGGCGGGCTGAGACTCGAAGTACTCCTCGATCGTCGCCGCGATCTCCTCGGCGATCTCGCCGGCGATGGCGACTTCTTCGGCGTATTCGGCGCGGATCTCGCGGTCGCCGGAGAAGAACTCCATGAACACCGAGGTGTCGTCGACACCGACGCTGCGCAGCAGTTCGGTCGCGGAATTGAGGTAGCCCTCCGGGCCGCAGGCGAAGACCTGCCGACCGTTGGCATCGGGGACGAGCTCCTCGAGCAGCTCCTGCGACAGCCGACCCGTTCGCCCCGTCCACTCCTCACCGCACTCGCGATCGCCGAGGCAGTAAATGACCTTGATCCTGAAGTCCGCCTTGGCGAGGAAGTCGAGTTCATCGGAGAAGGCGAAGGAGTCGGGGGCCGAACCGTGGTAGAGGAGGACGACGTCGGCCTGCCCGGGCAGGGCATGGACGGTCCGGATCATCGACATCAGCGGGGTGATCCCGGCCCCGGCCGCGAGCAGCAGGAACCGCGCCCGACGGTCATAGTCGGCCAAGTGGAAGGCCCCGACAGGGCCGAGCATGTCGAGGGTCGTTCCGGGTCGGATGTTCTCGTGTGCCCACGGAGACACCCGACCCTTCTCGTCGCATTTGATCGTGATCGAGAACGTCCACGGTTCGGTCGGAGCCGACGAGATCGAATAGCTGCGGGAGGCCGGTTCGGCGCCCGGACCGTCGACGGGGAAGTCGATGTTGATGTACTGCCCGGAGCGGAACGCCAGGGGCGCACCGTCCATGCGACGGAAGACGAAGACCATCATGCCACCCGCCTCGGGGATGGTCTCCACACATTCGGCGGTGAACTCCTGCGGGTGCCAGGGGCCCAGCGCGGTGGCGGCCCCGGCCGGGCCCGCGGTACTCGACAGCACCCGGTTCCACGGCATCTCCAGGCCCCGAACCCGCTGGGCGAGCGGTGTCGCCGGCACAGCGGAGGACCTCATCCGATGTGCTCCCGCATCCGAGTGACGTACCAGTTGATGAAGGCCTCGACCTGGTATTCGCTCTTCATGTACGGGCCCTGCTCGTAGAACGGGCTCGCCGCTCCCTGCTGGCAGAGTTCGACGAAAGCCTTGTCCTGCAGGTTCGTCTGCTTCCACGTGTGCGTCAGGGTCTCAAGGTCGTAGTCGACGCCTTCGACGGCGTCATCGGCGACGAGCCAGGTGGTGCGCACGAGCGTTTTGGAGGCACTGATCGGGAACGCCGCGAAGGTGATGACATGATCGCCGAGGAGGTGGAACCAGGAGTTCGGCTGCAGGTGCATCGAGCACCGTCCGAGCCGGAAGTCGGGCAGGTCGCCGAGCAGCTTCTTCGACAGCCGACGCCCGTCTGCGGAGAAGGACTCCCCCGCCCCGTCGAGCGATTCGCGGGAGATGCGGATCCCGCCGACGCGCGTGTCGAGCTCTTCGACGACCTCATAGGGCAGGCCGTAGCGGCGGCAGCGGTATTCGAGGGAGGCCTGCGCCTGCTGGTTGCGGTCCCAGACGTCTTCGAGGTGCGGCGGGATCGTCTCGTCGGTCAGCCCCCAGGTCGGGAACAGCGAGCACGCGAGCTCCGGGTGGCCGTCGCAGTGGTAGCACTCGCGGTTGTTCTCCATCACGAGCTTCCAGTTGCCCTCTTCGACGATGTTCTGCTGAAAGGCGACCTTCGTCTTCCCCAGCTCGTGCGGGCCGATATAGGGTTCGAAGATCTTCGCGGTCTCGTGGAAGTCCGTCGGCGGTTCCTCGGCCAGGCAGATGAACACGAGCCCGGCGGCGATCTTGCCGTGCGCGCGCTTGAGCGCGTAGCAGGACTTGTCGAACGTCATCTCGCCCGGCGCCGAGGCGTGGATGAGGTCGCCCTCGGGAGAGTACGTCCACGAGTGGTAGCCGCAGACGAGGTTGCCCGTCGTTCCCTGCGGATCGGTGAGGACTCGTGCCCCGCGGTGCCGGCAGACGTTGTGGAGGACGTTGAGGCCGCCGTCGTCGCCTCGCAGGACGATGAGGGAGTACGGACCGTAGTCGAGCGTGACATAGTCACCCGGCTCGGGGATCTCGGCGACGCTGCACGCGAAGACCCAATGCTGACCGAAGATGGCCTGCATGTCGAGGTTGAACAGGTTCGGGTCCGTGTAGAACGGTGCCTCGAGCGAGAAGCCGGTCCGACGAGTGTCGAGGCGGATGCGGGTCTCGTCGAGCTTCTCCTCGGTGAAGCCGGCAGGGAAGCCCTTCTTCGTCGGTGCCAGGTTGGTCGCGGTCAATTCTCATCTCCCTTGATGTCTGCCTGCAGCGGCCCCCCGGTGGAACGGGCGAATTCCTCGGCAGAGACCGCGGAAACCGTGTGCTGCCGGAACGATCTCGACAGTCACACTAGTGTCCTGCGCCGGTAGTTCGTTGCATTAGTCGTGAGAGAGATTCCAGTATCTCTTCCGCGGTTTTCGTCCACACGAATGGTTGCGGGTCCTCGTTCCACGCCTTAACCCACTCGCGAAGGTCT
>NZ_FXYY01000047.1 GCF_900169165.1 Brevibacterium linens ATCC 9172 | reverse complement strand
CCTTCGCGAGTGGGTTAAGGCGTGGAACGAGGACCCGCAACCATTCGTGTGGACGAAAACCGCGGAAGAGATACTGGAATCTCTCTCACGACTAATGCAACGAACTACCGGCGCAGGACACTAGCAGAACTTGTTTCAGCCTGGGACCTGCATCCGGTCCTCGTCGACGACCTCTTCCACGCAAACCAGCGAGCCAAGGTCGAGCGCTACGATGATGTGCTCTTCGTCGTCCTCAAATCAGCGACCTACATCGACGCGAAAGAAGAAGTCGAGTTCAACGAGTTCCACCTGCTCATGAAGGACGATGTGCTCGTCATCATCTGTCAGGGAAACCGCTTCATCGACGGCACGCCCATCCCAGCGGACACTAGTGGAGTCCATGAGTATTTCACGAACGAGAAGCGCAGCTGGACGAAGGACCGCGAACTGCTCGCGCTCGGACCAGAAGCACTCCTCTATCGCCTGCTCGATACAGCAGTCGATGGGTACTTCCCCGTCCTGGACGGGCTCCAGGAAGGACGGCATCGAGAGGCAAGTTTTCAGTGGGGACACCGCGGCTGCCGAACGCATCTACCTCCTCAGCCAGGAGGTCATCGATGTCCTTCACAACTCCACCCACCTCAATCGTCTGACACAAGCGCTAGGCAACGGGGCGGCCAAGTACGGAATTCCCGATGAGCTTCGCGCTTACCTCGAAGACGTCGCAGATCACCTCACCCGAGTCCTTGCCGAAGCCGGAGAACTGCGCGAGGCACTGTCGCAGATCCTCAATGTCAATTCCACTCTGGTCGCTCAGCGCCAGAACGAGGATATGAAGAAGATCTCCGGATGGGCCGCGATCCTCTTCGCTCCCACCCTTGTCGGCGCAATCTACGGAATGAACTTCGACGATATGCCTGAACTCCATTGGGCCTTCGGCTATCCGATGGCGTTAGGACTCATGCTGGGGCTGGGCGTCGTTCTTTACGTCGTCTTCCGAGTCAAGAAGTGGATGTGATTGGTTCGGCCACCGGCGACTTCTCCGTCATAACTTCGTTCGTATTGCCGAACACTACCTGGATGAACTCTTCCATGACTGATCGATTGTAGTCATCTCCGTCGAACGCACGAGCGCTGATGTCACCACGAAGGAATGTCCTCAAGCCCTCAGCCAGCTCTTCCTCGTCCCTGTCGACAATGAGTCCGCCGCTGGCTTCCATAGCACTCTCAACGGAGCCGAATCGTGTAGTCACAATCGGAAGCCCCAGAACTCGGGCTTCAAGGATGACAATCGGCTGCCCCTCATAGTCGCTCGACATCACAAAGCAGTCGCATGCCGACATCACAGAATATGGATTTCGCAGCCGACCGGTGAACTGCACCATACCAGCGATGCCCAACGAAACAGCCAACTGCTTCAGTTCATTTTCCAGCGGCCCCTCTCCGATGATCACCAGTTTCGCGTCTGGTTCCTCAGGGGCGATCTTAGCAAAAGCTCGAATTAGTCTTGCATGGTTCTTCTCAGGTGAGAGCCTGCCGACGGTCACGAAGGTAGCCCCACCGCCGTCTCCCACGAAGCTCGAGAGACTGCGCTGCCTGGAAGCCTCAGTGATGATCTCGTCATATGAATAGAACTGCCCGAGCGCCTTAACTGCGTGGCCCAGATTCTGAAGTGAATAGTCTCCTGCAGCGAAGTTGCTCGCCATGGATCCGCCGGTTCCAGTGCGGATTCGCTCAACGTTTATAGTATTGCGTGCGCTTGTGAACTTCCGTGCCGGAGCGTACCGGGTAAGGCTCTTCTGATTGATCCTGTCCAAGTCTGGCGAGACGGAGACCAACGCGTCGAAATCTCTATAGAGTTTGAAGACGCCAGTCAGGTTCCGAAAGTGCGGTCGCACGCCGCTGACCTCTCGCTCGGCATCGGCAACCAGGTCGTTGTGCAACCAAATCACCTTCCGCGGAGCGGTTGCGTGTGCAACGATTCGGGTCCAGTAGGAGGAATAACCACTGAAATCGACAGCTACATCAAACTGAGCGTGTCCGAAGATACGTCGCCACTCCCAGTCCCAAATTGTTTCAGCGGCATCGCTCTCAGAGAGATCTTCAAAACTCGTGTTTTCAAGGTCGTTCATGCTTCCCAGCATGGGCAATTGAAGAATGCTCGCATCCCTGATCACTTGACGTACGTGTCCAGGGATCATTGCAGCGTTCTCTTTGCGATCGCGCTGTCCGGAACGATAGAAGAACGCGGTGACATCGTACTCATCGCTGTCGATGCTGTTGAGCAAGTTCAGTGCGGAGGAAGTGATTCCGTTGGTGATCATCCCGCCGAGATAGACGACGAGCTTCTTACGGCCGTCGTGGAAGCCACGCCTGACTTTGTAGTTGGCCTCGTTCCCTCCGAACACGACGTCAAGAACGCGAGATCCTGCTCTTCCGTCGTCTTTAACGGTGAGCTCTGATGCCAACTTGGAATAGCGCTCACTCTCTCGAGGAAATGCCGATTTGAATCGATCGACATCAACCATGTCCACGACGTTTTCTACCAATTGCTGGTCTGTCCGTGAAGTGGGGCCCGGAAGATCAGACGGATCGAGATACATCCCTCGATCACTCGAATAACTGTCAGAATCCGGGATGTGGAATGCAATTGGCCGACCAGTCGCCAGATAGTCGATGAAAATGCTCGAATAGTCCGTCAGCAACATGTCAGACATCGCCAGAGCCTCGTTTGCCGGCACATCGTTTGGAATCAGAAATTCCGCGAACTCGGGATCGTCGGTCAACTGGTCGAAGATGACTTGATGGGCCTTGAGGAGAACCACCCAGTCTTGGAGCTCGGGACGCTCGCGAAGCGTCCGGAGCGTTGCCTTCAGGCGATTGGCATCAGCATTCGGCTTATAGAACGACTCGCCGCGCCAGGTCGGTGCATAGAGGAGGACCTTCTTTCCATCCGTCTCGATGCCGCGTCGGCGAAGTGCCTTTCTGGCTGGATCTCCCGCGTTCGATGCGAACATCGAGTCAGTTCGCGGATAACCTTCTTCAATGATCGCGCCATCGAAGATGTTTGCTAGCTTGTATGCACCCAGGTACATCTCGTTCGTCATGAAGGAGTTCTGAGACACCAAATAGTCGGCCGACATGAAGTTGCGCAGAACATTTCTGGCACCGTCAGCTCCGTTCTCGATGTCGTAGCCCATCTTCTTAAGCGGAGTACCATGCCACATGTTGACGTAAGTCTGGTCTGGCCGTTTGATGAATTCGGCGGGAAAGGTTGCGTTGTTGAAGAGGTACTGGCTGCTTTCCAGCCGTTCGAAGTAGCTTGTGGATCTGTATTTGACGAAGTCCACTCGTGGATGTTTCGCGAACTCTGCGCGAAATGGGGAGTCCCAGGCTTTTGTCGAGAGCACCCAAGTATGACGAAACTCACGATACTTTGCGTCATCGACCATCTGCCGAAAGAGAGCTTCGGGATTGCAGAGGGCACCATTCCCTGAGAACGACTCCCACACGATCGTCTTTTTGCGCACAGGAGCCGACAGAGTTTTGACGAACTTCCGGGACCTTACCGCAGACAAAAGCGACCGCTTGTTCTGCCGAAGCTGCTTAGCCCATTGGACGCGCTCCCTGCGGAGGTAGGCCGACGTAGCTGAAGGCAGTGTCTTCAACAGCAGTTGCTTTGACTGAGGTCCCAAGTGCACAGTGCTCCGTTTCGATTTCGATGCCCATGAGATGAATGCAGGGCAGACATTGATCAAAGATGTAGTGAATTATTCGTCATTGGGTATTGTAGCGGCGGATGGTGCCAATGCTGACAGCGACACCAAGGCACGGCACTCCGGCAAGGACGGACGAGGCAATCGCGTTCGATGCTGTTCGGATACTAACCGTCCGCCCAATTACGATCGATCGGAGAGTCCAGACGTGCCAAGTCACAAGACCGGAGAAGCGCCTAAAGGCCTCCTTCGCCACCGCCGAACAACTGGCCATGATTTCTGGAAAAAGAAGTTGCGCGATGCCGAAGACTTGAAGACTCGGCAGGCCGAATACAACGAAGCCGTCCCGACCAACCCCAAAGTGATCTTCTACGAGAGCATGTCCGGCGCTCGAATGATGGACTCACCGTACGCCTTGTTTGCCCGCATCTACGACGATCCTGCGTTTCGTGAATATCACCATGTGTGGTCAGTCCGAGCTCAGGCTCTGGTGCCGGACGAACTCAAAGCTGAGCCGCGAATCACCTTCGTCACACGCAATACCGACGCTCACATGTACTTCCTTGCGCTCGCAGGCAGCATAATCGGCAATTCTCTGCTGCCCGATCATTTTGTTCGAAAAGCCGATCAGAAGTATCTCAACACATGGCATGGGATCGCATATAAAGCGTTGGGCCGAACTGAGGACTCACCACTTGGTGCCGCGGGAAGCGTCTACAATCTGCTGCAGGCCACCCATGTCCTCACCCCCTGCCCGTTCATGACCGAGACAGAACTGTCGAGGTTCTCTCTCCGCGGCGTCTTCTCCGGATCAATGGCCGAGATCGGCTATCCCCGACAAGATCTGACGATGACGATGCGCAGGAACGGTCAAACCGCATCCGGGAAGTGCTCGGACTCGACCCTGACAAGAAGACGGTCCTTTACGCACCGACCTGGCGCGGAAACAAGGGCTCAGCTCGTTTCGATGCGGAACAGCTCGAAAAGGACATCGACAGCCTGACCAAGCTCAACGCAAATGTGGTCTTCCAAGCGCACCACATTATGCTTCGGCACATCAAAGACGTTGACTACGGCAGCATCATCGTGCCCCCGCCCAGTGTTGTCACAAACGAACTGCTTGCCGTAGTCGATCTGCTCATCTCCGACTATTCGAGCATCTTCTTCGACTTTTTGGCCACGGGAAAGCCTATTGTCCACTACCTCTACGACTACGACGCATACGCGGAAGAGCGCGGGCTCTTACTCGACAAGAGTGAGCTCCCCGGCCCAATCGTCACAACAAGTGACGAGCTGGTTGCGGAAGTCAACCACCTGACAGCTGACATGTACACACCCGATGAGAAATACCGACGAGCGCAGGCGAAATTCGCCCCCCACGACGATGGGCACGCTTCCGATCGGACGATCAGATGGTTCCTTCAGGAAGACACTTCTGAAACGAACCTCATTGAAACGCGCAAGCGCCCGAGCATCATATTTTGGGGCGGGCGTCTGGACAAAAGTAAGAAGACCAGAGATTTCCTCGAGTCAGTGCGGATCGCAGCTGAAGCCGGCGACAAAGATGTGACTCTGTTCGTCGCTCATTCAGTGAAGTCCAATGAAGCCGCGATGGAACAGATCAGGAAATTGGGCCTCTCGGTGTCAGTCGTCGCACGAAACGACTATGAGATGGCCATGACAACGGCGGAGAGACATGCTCGAAATCCGGAGGAAGCGTCGGAGGTCGCACCTCAGTCGCAGCGGCCAACACCATTCTGGAAACGATTGACGTCGGCTTTTCGAAGAACCCAGGACGCCGATGAAGGACTAGACAGTCTTCTGTCCGAGATGTATAAGCGAGAATACCGTCGAGTATTCGGGGATTCGCAATTCGACGAATTGGTGATGTTCCCGGGAGCCTCGCACTTTTGGAAGAAGCTGGCTGAACATGCGCGCCGGTGACACCGCGAACGATCTGAGAGGACCGTTGTGAAGAACAACATCCTATGGCTGACGCTCCAGACTCAGCCCAATGAAGTCGACTCTATGGTCGCGGACAATGACGGGTTGCCCCGCTACTTCCGAGTCGACACGTCTTCGGCCGAAAGGCCGGACGCTGACATGATGAAGTTGTCGCTCAAAAGCAAGACAGCCAAGGTTCTGCTGCTGACGCTGACAAATCTCGGCTACTCGCTTTACTACAACACCGCCGATGAGAGCCGATTCGTCAGACACGATCGAATTATTCACCATTGGCCAGCGGTGAAGGACGGCACCTTCGCAGCGTCCGACGAGGGCATCGTCCACCAGTTCGAAGCACCTCCATCGGGTGAGATCGAACGCCTGGTCGTCATCATGTCACCGATCAATTCGAAGCCCCGCCTGATCCGATATTTCCGCCCGTCGTTCGCCACTTTGATGAAGTATGTTCCACGGAACACAGCAATCCTGAGGATTGCAGACGTCGGCGGAGTCAAAGGCGCGTTCTATCTGAATACGAGTTTCCTCCCCGACAACAGCACGAGGATCCAGAACCTGATCAGATCGACCATCGACCGCCATGGAATCGATTCGCGGAACGTCGTCCTGTTCGGCGCCTCTAAGGGCGGAACCGGGGCCTTGTTTCATGGACTGACCGGAGGTTTGAAGTTCGTCGCGGTCGACCCCATTCTCTCCGACGCCTGGTACATAGAGAACGAAAATGACTATCACTTCACCACTGGCGACGTCTTTCCGCAATCAAAGCAGCAGGTGTTCGCGAATCTCATTGAGCAGTCGGTCACTAGGGCGTGTCTGATAAATATCGCGGTGGGATTCTGAAACCCTGGAATCGTGTCTCGATTCCAACTACTCACCGATGACCAATGGGCCCTCATCGCCGACTACCTACCAGCACCAACAGGCCGACG
>NZ_FXYY01000049.1 GCF_900169165.1 Brevibacterium linens ATCC 9172 | reverse complement strand
TGGTGTGGTGATGGGTGTGTGTTTGTGGTTTGAGAATCCAATAGCGTGTTTGTTTGAACAAGTTGTGATGCCAGAACAATTTATTTTCTGGTAAGACAATCACCTGGCCAAACAGTGGTTCACCCTCGTGTGGGTGGTTCTTCGCCGAACCTCCTGCCGTTAAGTGGGGTGGATGGTGTGTTTGGTCAGTAATTTTATGGGTCAACCTTCTCACCCCGTGAGGGGTTGGCTGTCTTGCTGGGATTCATTCGTTACATAAAGTTTTTTATGGAGAGTTTGATCCTGGCTCAGGACGAACGCTGGCTGCGTGCTTAACACATGCAAGTCGAACGCTGAAGCCGGGTGCTTGCACCTGGTGGATGAGTGGCGAACGGGTGAGTAACACGTGAGTAACCTGCCCCCGATTTCGGGATAAGCCCGGGAAACTGGGTCTAATACCGGATACGACCAATCCTCGCATGAGGGTTGGTGGAAAGTTTTTCGATCGGGGATGGGCTCGCGGCCTATCAGCTTGTTGGTGGGGTAATGGCCTACCAAGGCGACGACGGGTAGCCGGCCTGAGAGGGCGACCGGCCACACTGGGACTGAGACACGGCCCAGACTCCTACGGGAGGCAGCAGTGGGGAATATTGCACAATGGGGGAAACCCTGATGCAGCGACGCAGCGTGCGGGATGACGGCCTTCGGGTTGTAAACCGCTTTCAGCAGGGAAGAAGCCGTAAGGTGACGGTACCTGCAGAAGAAGTACCGGCTAACTACGTGCCAGCAGCCGCGGTAATACGTAGGGTACGAGCGTTGTCCGGAATTATTGGGCGTAAAGAGCTCGTAGGTGGTTGGTCACGTCTGCTGTGGAAACGCAACGCTTAACGTTGCGCGTGCAGTGGGTACGGGCTGACTAGAGTGCAGTAGGGGAGTCTGGAATTCCTGGTGTAGCGGTGAAATGCGCAGATATCAGGAGGAACACCGGTGGCGAAGGCGGGACTCTGGGCTGTAACTGACACTGAGGAGCGAAAGCATGGGGAGCGAACAGGATTAGATACCCTGGTAGTCCATGCCGTAAACGTTGGGCACTAGGTGTGGGGGACATTCCACGTTCTCCGCGCCGTAGCTAACGCATTAAGTGCCCCGCCTGGGGAGTACGGTCGCAAGGCTAAAACTCAAAGGAATTGACGGGGGCCCGCACAAGCGGCGGAGCATGCGGATTAATTCGATGCAACGCGAAGAACCTTACCAAGGCTTGACATACACTGGACCGTTCTGGAAACAGTTCTTCTCTTTGGAGCTGGTGTACAGGTGGTGCATGGTTGTCGTCAGCTCGTGTCGTGAGATGTTGGGTTAAGTCCCGCAACGAGCGCAACCCTCGTTCTATGTTGCCAGCACGTGATGGTGGGAACTCATAGGAGACTGCCGGGGTCAACTCGGAGGAAGGTGGGGATGACGTCAAATCATCATGCCCTTTATGTCTTGGGCTTCACGCATGCTACAATGGCTGGTACAGAGAGAGGCGAACCCGTGAGGGTGAGCGAATCCCTTAAAGCCAGTCTCAGTTCGGATCGTAGTCTGCAATTCGACTACGTGAAGTCGGAGTCGCTAGTAATCGCAGATCAGCAACGCTGCGGTGAATACGTTCCCGGGCCTTGTACACACCGCCCGTCAAGTCACGAAAGTCGGTAACACCCGAAGCCGGTGTCCCAACCCCCTTTGTGGGGAGGGGGCCGTCTAAGGTGGGACTGGTGATTGGGACTAAGTCGTAACAAGGTAGCCGTACCGGAAGGTGCGGCTGGATCACCTCCTTTCTAAGGAGCACACATCAGAACCCCAACGAACCAGCCGTACGTGTTGGTGTTGGGTGCTCAAGGGTGGAACATCACTTCTTTCGCTCATCCAACCAGCGTGGTGTGGCCTGTGTGCCATGACGACGGTGGTGATCGGGTGGGCTAGGACGAACACGTTATTGGGTCCTGGAATCACAAACCCCGCACAGTGTGTGTGGGTGTGGTTTCAACCAACAGGACCAACCCGACGGCCAGACAGCAGCGTGAAGCGGTTGTGTGGTGGTGGGTGTTTGGTAGTGGTTTGAGAATCGTATAGTGGACGCGAGCATCAAATAACACGAAAGTGTTGTTTATGTAATGTGATTTTTCTTGTCATCATCTAGTTGAGGTGAATGAAACAATTTTTCGCGCACACGAAGCCGGCCCTGTTTGGGGGTTGGGTGAGTGTGTAAGAGCGCATGGTGGATGCCTTGGCATCAGGAGCCGATGAAGGACGTGGAAATCTGCGATAAGCCTCGGGGAGCCGATAAACAGGCGTTGATCCGAGGGTCTCCGAATGGGGAAACCCCGCCACTCGTGAGGGTGGTGACCCGTGTCTGAATATATAGGGCATGTGGAGGGAACGCGGGGAAGTGAAACATCTCAGTACCCGCAGGAAGAGAAAATAACAATGATTCCGGGAGTAGTGGCGAGCGAAACTGGATGAGCCTAAACCTTGTCAGTGTCAAGCGTGCTGGTGTTGCTGTCAGGGTGTTGTGGGGTGTGCATGGTCCGGTTCAGCATGACTGGTCCGCGAGCGTGGTTGGTGTAGTCGAACCTGGTGGGAAACAGGACCGGAGTGGGTGAGAGTCCCGTAGACGAAACATCAGCCTGTCGTGGTGTGTGCGTTGCCCGAGTAGCACGGAACTCGTGGAATTTCGTGTGAATCTGCCAGGACCACCTGGTAAGGCTAAATACTTCCTGATGACCGATAGCGGAATGAGTACCGTGAGGGAATGGTGAAAAGTACCCCGGGAGGGGAGTGAAAGAGTACCTGAAACCATGTGCTTACAATCCGTCAGAGCAGTATCTTGATGACTGTGATGGCGTGCCTTTTGAAGAATGAGCCTGCGAGTTAGCGGTACGTGGCGAGGTTAACCCGTGTGGGGTAGCCGTAGCGAAAGCGAGTCCGAATAGGGCGAGTCAGTCGCGTGTCCTAGACCCGAAGCGGAGTGATCTAGCCATGGGCAGGGTGAAGCGTGTGTAAGAGCGCGTGGAGGCCCGCACCCACTTCAGTTGAAAATGGAGGGGATGACCTGTGGTTAGGGGTGAAAGGCCAATCAAACTCTGTGATAGCTGGTTCTCCCCGAAATGCATTTAGGTGCAGCGTTGCGTGGTTCTTGCTGGAGGTAGAGCTACTGGATGGCTGATGGGCCCTACCGGGTTACTGACGTCAACTAAACTCCGAATGCCAGTCAAGGTTCAGCGTGGCAGTGAGACAGTGGGGGATAAGCTTCATTGTCGAGAGGGAAACAGCCCAGACCATCAACTAAGGCCCCTAAGCGTGTGCTCAGTGGGAAAGGATGTTCAGTTGCGAAGACAACCAGGAGGTTGGCTTAGAAGCAGCCATCCTTGAAAGAGTGCGTAATAGCTCACTGGTCAAGTGATTGAGCGCCGATAATGTAGCGGGGCTAAGTACACCGCCGAAGTTGTGGCAGCACCACGTATAGCCGTAATGGTGTGGTGTTGGGTAGGGGAGCGTCGAGTTGCTGGTGAAGTCGCCGTGTGAACGAGTGGTGGAAGCGATTCGAGTGAGAATGCAGGCATGAGTAGCGAAAGACGGGTGAGAAACCCGTCCACCGGATGACCAAGGGTTCCAGGGCTAGGCTAATCCGCCCTGGGTAAGTCGGGACCTAAGGCGAGGCCGACAGGCGTAGTCGATGGACAACCAGTTGATATTCTGGTACCGACACACAACCGACAGTACCAAAACACATGAGACTAACCCTGTGATGACCCCGTCAGGCCTTCGGGCCTGTGGTTGGGTTTGAGTGGGGGACCTGAGTGTGGAGTCGGTAAGCGTGAGGTGTGACGCAGAAAGGTAGCCAGGCCGTGCGATGGTAGTCACGGTCTAAGGTTGTAGCACGTGGGGGTAGGTAAATCCGTCCCCGCAAGTGTGTGAGAGCTGATGGGCGCCCCACATTGGTGGGGTGATCTGGTGATCCTCTGCTGCCGAGAAAAGCATCGACGTGAGGGTGTGTGTTGCCCGTACCCTATAACCGACACAGGTGGTCGAGTAGAGAATACTAAGGTGATCGAGAGAATCGTGGTTAAGGAACTCGGCAAAATGCCCCCGTAACTTCGGGAGAAGGGGGACCATCCCGGTGAACCATCCTTGCGGTGGGATGTGCTGGTGGTGGTCGCAGAGGCCAGAGAGAAGCGACTGTTTATTAAAAACACAGGTCCGTGCGAAGATGTAAGTCGATGTATACGGACTGACGCCTGCCCGGTGCTGGAAGGTTAAGAGGACCTGTTAACCCCGTTAGGGGTGAAGCGGAGAATTTAAGCCCCAGTAAACGGCGGTGGTAACTATAACCATCCTAAGGTAGCGAAATTCCTTGTCGGGTAAGTTCCGACCTGCACGAATGGCGTAACGACTTCTCTGCTGTCTCAACCACGAACTCGGCGAAATTGCATTACGAGTAAAGATGCTCGTTACGCGCAGCAGGACGGAAAGACCCCGAGACCTTCACTATAGTTTGGTATTGGGATTCGGTGTGGTTTGTGTAGGATAGGTGGAAGACTGGGAAGCCTCGACGCTAGTTGGGGTGGAGTCGATCGGTGAAATACCACTCTGACCATAGTGGATTCCTTAACTTCGGACCCTGATCGGGTTCAGGGACAGTGCCTGATGGGTAGTTTAACTGGGGCGGTTGCCTCCTAAAGAGTAACGGAGGCGCCCAAAGGTTCCCTCAGCCTGGTTGGCAATCAGGTGTCGAGTGTAAGTGCACAAGGGAGCTTGACTGTGAGACGGACGTGTCGAGCAGGAGCGAAAGCTGGGACTAGTGACCCGGCCATGGCTTGTGGAAGCGTGGTCGCTCAACGGATAAAAGGTACCTCGGGGATAACAGGCTGATCTTGCCCAAGAGTCCATATCGACGGCATGGTTTGGCACCTCGATGTCGGCTCGTCGCATCCTGGGGCTGGAGTCGGTCCCAAGGGTTGGGCTGTTCGCCCATTAAAGCGGTACGCGAGCTGGGTTTAGAACGTCGTGAGACAGTTCGGTCCCTATCCGCTGCGTGCGTAGGAAATTTGTGGAGGTCTGTCCTTAGTACGAGAGGACCGGGACGGACGAACCTCTGGTGTGCCAGTTGTTCCGCCAGGAGCATGGCTGGTTGGCTACGTTCGGGATGGATAACCGCTGAAAGCATCTAAGCGGGAAGCCGGCTCCGAGATGAGATTTCCAACTGACGTTGAGTCAGGGGAGGTGTCCTATAGATGATGGGGTTGATAGGCCGGGTATGGAAGCACAGCAATGTGTGGAGTTGACTGGTACTAATACACCGATCACTCATCAACCATCCTTTTGGGGTTGGTGTGTGCGAAAAGATGTTTTGTTTTTTCTAGGATGGCTTGAAGTTCACACTCTTTGGGGTGTGCGTATTACATAGTTTTTGGTGTTCGCGTTCGCTGTGCGGTTCTTGGACCGCTACCACTCAAACGTGGGTTTGGGTGTGTGTGGTCTGTGTGGTTTTGCGGTGGTGATAGTGGTGGGGAAACGCCCGGTTAACCGTTCCGATCCCGGTAGCTAAGCCCATTCGCGCTGATGGTACTGCAACTTGGTGGTTGTGGGAGAGTAAGTGACTGCCGCAATGTTTTTTAAGGTGATGGCCTCGTCCAGTGTTTGGGCGGGGCCATCACTGTATTCACG
>NZ_FXYY01000010.1 GCF_900169165.1 Brevibacterium linens ATCC 9172 | reverse complement strand
GGGTAGCCAGTTTCGGTGCCGGGTTCGCGCCCTTGTCGGCTCCGGTGGTGGTCACGGTCAGACGGTCTTCGGCGAGGTCTGGCAGGCCCGCCATCTGGGCGAGGCTCATGATCGGGACGAGCCCGGTAGTGGCCGTCAGGTTCGCATCGTCGAAGGAGTGAGACACAGACGCGGGTGTGTGGTTGAATAGCACCTGAGAGGTGCCCCTTTCTTGAACGGGAATGTTGACTTCGAACATCATCATTTTCCCAGTTCAGAAGGGGCATTTCCATTTCACGCGCGGCTTGATCCTGCTACTCGCATCGGTGGATCAAGGCTAAGCTGAAAGGATGACGGAGGACAGAACGAGCGAACCACGGACCTCGGCACGCCTGTCGGCCGAGGCTCGCAAGCCGAACCGTTCCGACTTCTGGCTCGTTGCCGCCCTTACCGTCGGCTCGCTCATCTTCGCCATCCTCTATGAAGGCAGCGGGTTCTGGGAATTCAAGGCCCCTCTGTGGGTCGTCTGCATCCTCTCCGTCGTTGTCACCGTGCCCCTGGTGTGGCGTCGTCGGTTCCCGAATTTCATCGCATGGTTCATCACCACGCTCTACGTCACCGCGCAGATCCTGCAGATGATGGAACCCGGCGTCTCTCAGATCGTCCTCTTCACATCGGTCTATGCGATCGGCGCGTTTCGCTACAGTCAACGTGCCGCGTTCATTTCACGCTGTCTGCTGTGCCTGGCCATCCTCATCTATGTCATCGTCTCGGCGGCCCTGCAGTTCCAGGATCTCGGCGACCTGACTTTCGTCCAGTTCGCCGCGGCTACCGGGGTGACTTTCCTGATCAACACGGTCTTCTTCGGTGGAGCGTGGCTCTTCGGCAACCGGGCGTGGAAGCAGCGGCGACTGCTAGAGGAACTCCGTGCGGCCAACGAAGAGGTCCGTGAACAGGAGCAGCAGCTGACTCGGCAGGCTCTCGACCTCGAACGCGTCCGCATCGCGCGGGAACTCCACGATGGAGTCGCCCACCATATCGCCGGGGTCGGAATCCACGCCGCTGCCGCACGCCGCAGCCTTGAGAAGAACCCCGCCAAGGCCAAGGAATCGCTCCAGGTCATAGAATCCTCGACTCGCGAGACCGTCGACGAACTCCGAGCCCTCGTCTATACGCTGCGCGAAACGGACTCGTCGACCGACGTCACCGCCGCCACGGACGGCACAGCCGCGACCGGCGGCCAAACGGCTGAAAAGCTGGCTGACGCCGCTACGGCGGCATCGACGAAAGGCAACCCCAGCCTCGGCGACCTTCCGGAACTCATCGAATCGGCCCGACGATTCGACCAAACCGTCGAGTACGCAACGATCGGGGACCCTCGCCCGCTCACTCCGATCACCGAGATGTCGATCTACCGGGTCATCCAGGAATCCCTGACCAACTGTTCTCGTTACGCGGGCGTCGGCGCCGAGGTGGATGTGCGGCTGCGCTACGGCAGCACCGATCTCGAGGTGGAGGTCAGCGATTCGCGCCCGTCACGAGGTTCGGTCACGTCCGGTTCCACTGAGACCCGGGCCGAGGTCAAGGGGCTAGCAAAGAGCGAAGGATTGGGACTGGGCATCGTCGGCATGAGGGAACGCATGACCGCTCTCGGCGGCAACCTCGAGGCAGGACCGAAGTCCCGCGGAGGATGGATCGTCCGCGCCCGCATCCCCTACCCGCGCAGCACCGCAGATCACTTGTCCTCTGATACTCCAGCAAAGGCAACCACATGATCCGAGTCCTCCTCGTTGACGACCAGTCGATGGTCCGCACCGGCTTCCGCACGATCCTCGAAGCGGAGGACGGCATCACGGTCGTCGGTGAGGCCGAGAACGGGCAGATCGCCATCGACAAGGCACTCGAACTGTCCCCGGATGTCATCTGCATGGATGTGCAGATGCCGGTCATGGACGGGCTCGAGGCGACCGAGGAGATCGTCCGCCGAGGTGCTGCCGGAGCCGTCCTCATGCTCACGACCTTTGACCGTGACGACTTCCTGTTCCGCGCACTCGCTGCCGGCGCCAGTGGGTTTCTGCTCAAGACCGCCGAGGCCGAACAGCTCATCGACGCGGTCACTGCTCTGGCTGCCGGAGACGGACTGCTCTCCCCCGAGGTCACCCGCCGGGTCATCGAACGCTCCGTGTTCACCCCGGAACCGTTAGCACCGAGCGCGCCCGAACTCGCGCAGCTCACCGACCGCGAGCTCGAGGTGCTGCGGCTGGTAGCAACCGGAGCGAGCAATTCCGAAATCGCCGGCGGACTGTTCGTCGGCGAAGCGACCGTGAAGACTCACGTGTCGAATCTGCTGTCGAAGCTCGGCATCCGCGATCGCATCCATGCCGTGATCTGGGCGTATGAAAACGGGGTCGCAAAGGTCGACGGCTGAGCGCCGAGCGGGCGTCGGCCCGATCCCGACCAGCTGCCTCGGTGAGAGGATCGTCAGTCTCGGGGAGGGTGCCGACGGTCAGAAAGCGGACGCAGGATTTGAGAAATCGACAACGGGAGTGATATACGTCTCAGTGTAATAGCGAAATACTTTTCATCCCTCCCCACCGACCCCACCCACCACATTCACGGTCGCCCCGGCGAACGGCATCACGGGCCTCCTCACGGCCGCTCCGCTTCGCAGACCGGAAAGGCTGCGTCTCCATGCACAGTGTGGACGGCTTCGTGCCCGTCGATCCCGCCTACGACCGACTCGTACACCGGGCCCCGACACGCAGTCGCGAGTCAGCGCAGATCCTCAGCTTCCTCGATTCCGGGCAGTCCGTCCTCGTGGTCTGTCTCCCCGGGGACGGAGCCTTGGACTTCGCCCGCTTCCTCGCAGCCGCGCTCGGTCGACCTGAGCAGACCCTGTTGCGGGTGAGTGCCCACACCACCGCCGAGGAGGTCGCCGAGTTCGTCGACGACGCCACGCTGAGCGGAGGCCCTCGGATCATGAGCGGAGCACACCTGCTGACTTCCGAAGCCAACATCCTCATCGACCAGGCACTGCACGAGAAACGGGTGCCCGTCGCCTACCTTGTCGATGGTGATCAGCTGCGCCTGGTCCATCAGGGCGACGACAGTGTGCTCAAGCAGATCGCCGAGAGTTGGAGCGCCGGGGAGATCGGACGGGTCGACCTGGCTCCGCTCACGGGCCGCGAGTCCATGGCGCTCGTGGCAGGCCTGTCCCCGATGACGCCGCTCGATGATCTTCAGCTGCGCACCCTGGCGGCGCTGTGCGCCGGCAGACCGCTCGTGGCTTCCGACCTCGTCGCCTGGGCTGAGGAGGACCCTCTCCGGGTTCCTCGCCACTACCCTCACTCCAGTTCGGATACCCCGTTCTTCAGTTCACGCGTGCTCTCGCGGTTCGCTCCGGTCTATCCGCGGATGCGCGCCTCCACGCTTCTGGCCGCTCGCCGCCTCGGCGACCTCAGCCCGATGCCCACGCGCACAGCAAAACAGCTCTTCGGGGATGCGGTCGTCACCCGGCTCGTCGACCTCCGTCTCGCTCGGGAGTTCGAGGTCAGCGGTCAGCCATCGGTGGCGGTCTCGCCGCTGCATGTCGGCAGCATGGCAACCAGCTCATCGGGGAGGCCGATGCTGCAGATGAGGAGAAGTTCGCTCGTCGTCTCACGATTCTGTGGAAGGCCGGCTATCCGGTCGGCGAGGCCGCAGAGATCAGTCTGGCTCGCGACATCATCAACGGGGGTCGTGAGATCGATTCCTCTGAGGCCGAACTACTGCTGACGGCTGCACGCGTCCTCAACCGCCTCGGCGATCCGATGGAGGCGATGATCTTGCTCCATGTGGTCGAAGACGCAGCGAAAGACGATGCTCTGATGCTGCTCGAATGGAAGCTGCAGTCGATCACGGCACGACTCCTGAGTGGCGATCGGACCGGAGCGATCGAACTCGTCAGAACCGGTGTCGAGCATGGACCGCTGAGCTGCAATCGGGAGGCGGTTCTGCTCGAGCTGTTATTCACATCGGCCGCGGCGATGGCAGGTGAGCCCGAATTGCCCCAATGGTGGACGGATCACCTGCGGGATAAAGTCGACCCACTCATCCCAGGCATCGCGAACCTCGTGACTTCGTTTGCCGGGAGCGGGATGACCCGAGTCGACGATGCGCGGGCGGTCGCGGACTCCCCGCAGTCGTCAGATGCCCTGCGCTTCGCCGCATACGCGGCTCTGTGCCAGTACTATCTCAAAACCGACAATGCCGATGCGCTCCGCGCCGCCGCCAAAGAAGGCTACGAACTCTGCGTCAAACTCACGACCGTCCGTCCCGGGGAACCGGTCGGCTTCACCTACACCATGGCCTGGTACTTCATGGTCGGAGCGACGGTGAATTGCCTCCTGGCCGGGATCGAACCTCAACGGTCGGAGTTCATCACTCACAAACTCCTGGAAGCCGCCAGTGCAGCCTCCACGCACAGCGGCTGGCAGCTGGATGCGACAGCGTCATGGTGCATCGGCGTCCAGCGTCTGCTCGATGGGGAGACCGATTTGGCAGCTCGGGACTACGAGGCGTTCGCAGCGTCGGTCACTCCTGCACTGCTCGCCGTCGGTTGGGGACTGCGCGACACCCTCGGACGGTGGCAGCGCAGCAACGCCCCTTACTATCGCGCCGCGTCGAACGAGGCCTCGACTCCGGCG
This sequence comes from Brevibacterium linens ATCC 9172, assembly GCF_900169165.1. Lineage (GTDB taxonomy): Bacteria > Actinomycetota > Actinomycetes > Actinomycetales > Brevibacteriaceae > Brevibacterium > Brevibacterium linens. Next base: position 135,633 of record NZ_FXYY01000010.1, on the reverse strand, counting down.
CGGGGCTATCGCTTCCACGACGGGCTGGCCGCCTTCTTGTTGGGCCCCGGGGCGAAGAATCCCGGACCGATGCCTGCATGGATGCATACCATGTTCGCTCATGCGCGCGTCCTCGACGGCACCATCACCGCCGCCGAGGCGTGTGCGAGCCTTCCGGACGAAGCCGCTGACCTGAATCTGCCCGGGCCGCGTGCCGCGCGGCGGCATCTCGATGCCTCGGCCGCTGGGGACGCCGAGGCGCTCCTGGCCGCCGGTCTGGAACTGCGGTCCGTCGGCTACCGGGGTGCTTGCCCGCCACGCCTTCGCCGAGTCTAGGGCTCTGTTCCTCGCTCAACGTCTCAGTTCCCGCGCACGCGTGGCCGGCGAAGCACTCGATGCGCTGCGTCAGCGCGCAGCTACGCCTCCGGAACATCCGCAGCCACGTGAAGACACCGCGATCTCCGATGCTGCGGCTCCGGCCGTCACCCTGACTGAACGGGAGCTCGAGGTGTGCCGACTCGTCGCCGAGGGACTGACGAATGTGCAAATCAGTCAACGTCTGGTCCTGTCGGTGCGCACTGTCGAGTCACATGTGCTGCAGGCTCGAGCGAAGCTCGGTGCCGAACGTCGCCGGGACATCCCGAAGCTCATGCTGGCACTTCGCGATACCGGCCGAATCAGTGCCGTGGGCCGGACGGGGGCTTAGCCGTCTTCGTGAACTGAGCTGCCGCCTCGGCGGGGATATCGGTCACCGGCTTCCCACCTTTCGGTCGCACGGGTCGACCTGACCACCAGACGTAGATTCCGGCGGCCACGAGGCCTGCGGCCATGATGACGATCCACCAGGGGAACCCGGGCAGATCGGATTCCGCGAGCCCTGATTCCTGGTCGGCGGCGGGGGTCGGGTAGACACGTTCCGCGGTGACGAGGATCCGCTGGGAGTTGATGCCCAGGGGCGTGCACGTGACGAGGGTGACGAGGTCACGGTCGGAGATCGTGCCCAGGGATTCGGTCTCATCGGGGTCGACGACCTGAGTCCTGATGACCTGGTAGCTGAGCACCTGCCCGAAGGTCGTGAGCGTGAATCGGTCGCCCTTGCCAACCTTGTCGAGGTTCGTGAACATCGTCGCCTCGGCGAGTCCCCGGTGGCCGGTGATGACCGAATGGGTGCCTTCTCCGCCCACGGGCAGGCTGGTGCCTTCAAGGTGACCGAGTCCTTTGAGCAGGGTCGCGTCGTCGGTGCCGTGGTAGACGGGCAGGTCGACGTCGATGGAGGGAATCCGCAGCCGGGTCATCACTCCGGGTCCGCCGTCAACGAGCACATCCTCATACGCCGGAGCACCAGCGGCCGAGATGCCTTTCCCGGACGGCAGACGGTGGTTCGATTCCAGCTGCGCGCCCGATTCGAGCGCCTCGTTGTACTTGTGGGCGAGCGCGATCTGCCGGGCGTTCTCAGCCTTGTCACCTTCGGTCACCCCAGCTGCGTTGTCGACGATCTTCGACTGGTCGAGCTGGGAGAACCACGCCGCCGCACTCGGGTAGATCCAGATGCCCAGACCGGTCAGGGCGATGAGCGCGATGACGAGGGAGAGAACAGGCACGCGCCAGCGGCGCCCGTCGGTGGACGGACGCCGCGTGGACGTGCCCGGCACGGCAATCTGGGTGGACTGCCTGCCGACAGGTGAATGGGTCACACCTGGTTCTTGCGGCGGTTGGCTGCGACGATGCCTGCACCACCGGCGATGAGCATGAGGCCGACTCCGGCGATCATCGCGAGCAGTTTGCCGTCAGCACCGGTCAGCGGCAGGTCGGGGTGACCCTGCTGGGTGTTGGCGAATTCGTACTTGACTGCGGCAGCGGTCTCGCCGGCCTTCACGGTGACTTCATTGATGCTCTCGTCGAGGATGTAACCGGTCGGAGCCTTCGTCTCCTTGACCCAGTACTTCTTCTCGGCGACATCGTTGTTGCCGACCCACAGGGTGATCGAAACAGTGCCGTCAGCTGCGGTCGTCACCGAGGCGACCTTGTTCTGTCCGTCCTTGTCGGAGAAGATGTCGAACTCGGCGCCAGCCAGGGTGCGCGCTTTGTCGCCGGCGACGTGCTTGATGATCTGCAGCGAGCCCCAGTTGGTGCTCACGGCCGGGGTTTCGACGGACGAGTCGTTGGTGTTGACCAGCGCGGTGTTTTCGATGGTGCCGTCGCCCTGCGAGGTGACCTTCGTTGTGACGGTTGCAACGACCTTCTGCCCGGTCTCGAGCTTACCGATGCCGGCTGCGGTGAAGTTGATGGTGATCTTCTGACCAGCTTCATCGATCGTGTAGTCGGTGCCTGCGGTGAAGCCGGCAACCTTGGCTGAGACGAAGCTCAGACGTGGGTCGAGCTGGTCGACGATCGAGAACTTCTTGATGCCGTTGTTCGCAGCCGGAACCGGTGCGGTGATCGTCCAGTCGACGGTCTCTCCCAGGACGGGCGCCGAGGGGTTCGAGACCTCCTTGGTCGGTTCCGTGTTGTTCACCGAGTTCTTCGGGTAGACGTTGACGTCGTAAAGCCACTTGCCGTTCGACTGTGCAAACGGCAGGGTGACGAGGAACGGGTCGGTCGTCGACGTCGCGTTCGTCGGAGCCTTGGTCTCTTCCACGAGGTAGAGGCCCAGCGGCAGTCCGCCGAAGGTCGCAAGTCCGCCGTTCGCGGTGGTCTTCGAAACACCGTTGCCCAGCGAGAATCCTCCGCCCTTGACATCGGAGGCCTTGAGACCGCTGATGAGGTCCCAGCCTTCGGGGGTCTTGAGGTCGATGGTCTGGCCGTCCTTGGCCGTGACCTGCTTGACCGTGAACTCAGCACCGTCGAGTGGCTTGCCGAGGTTCGAGGTGTCGGTCTTCACCGATCCGTCACCGCCGTCGGTGCCATAGGCACCGTCGTACTTGTGGACGATGATCGAGCCGGTCTTTCCGGTGTCGATGTTGCCCACGTTGCTGTCGGCCTGCGCCGTGCCGGCCAGGCCGAGCACGCTCAGCGAGGCGATCGCGGCCACCGCGGTCAGACGCCGCAGAAGACCCATTTTCTTAACTTTCATTGTTTCCCTTTCAGTGCTTCCGGTTCCTGCGGCGCAGGCCCTTGAGAAGTGCGATGGCACCGGCGGCTGCGAGCAGTGCTGCTCCGCCGATGAGGTAGATCTGGCTTCCGGTTCCACCCGTGAGTGGCAGCGCCACCTGGGGCTTCTGCTCGTTGGTGTACGACCCGAGCTTCTTGTCGAGCTCGGATCCGGAGACCGTGAACGTGTGTGGGGTGTCGTCGAGGATGTATCCGGCCGGGGCCTTCTTCTCCGTCAGCGTGTAGTCGCCCCATTTGAGGCCGGTGACCGAGAATTTCCCTGCCACCGGGTCCTTGTCCTGACCGTTGCATTCACTCGCCGAGGCGGCTGCGCAGTCCTCGATGGTCAGTTCGGATCCGTCGGGTCCGGTGAGGGTCCACACCGAACCCTTGAGGGCATTGCCGGACTCGTCGGTCTTGCCCCAGGTCACGGCGCCGGTCTTCGCGGTGTTCGTGATGGTGCAGGTGACGTCGTCACCGGACTTCAGGGTCACGGAGCTCTTGTCAGAGGTGACGACTCCGGAGCCGGAGGTCGGCTTGCACACCCAGTCGGAGGCCTCGTAGCCCTTCGGAGTACCCGCCTCGGACAGTGAGTACTTGCCGGCCTTGACCTTAGCCTTCGTGACTTCGGTCGATCCGGTCTTGCCTTCGATCGTCTTGTTTCCTGAGGCGGTGTCACCGGCTGCCTTGAGTGTCCAGTCGGTGTCCTTGGCGGTGCCGGCGGCGGCCTTGTTGTCGACCTTCTTCACCAGGGTCAGCGCGGTGTCGCTGACCTTGTTGACGTAGGCGCAGTCGACGTTGTCGCCCGGCTTGATTCCGGTGAGATCGGTGCTCTTGTCGCTGGTGAGCTTCTTCGTGTCCTTCGACCCGTCGAGATGGGTGATCTCGCAGGAGCCGCTCTTGAACTCGAAGCCGTCCTGCTGGGTTTCGGAGATCGCAACCGTGGCCCGGCCGGTGGTCTTCGAGAACTTCAGTCCCCACTTCGCGTCGCCGTTAGAGTTGGTCTTATGTGTGGCAGCGGTGGGGTTTGAGGTCACCGAGTCAGTGGTGGCCGTCGCTTTCGCACCGACCGTCCAACCCTGGCCCGGCTTCTTGTTCGCACCGTTCTCGTCGACAACGTCCTTATGGATCGAGACATTCGCCGTCAGCGGAGCGTTCGTAATCGTGCAGACGACGGCTTCGCCGGTATTGGGAATGGTCACCGTGCCCGAGGTTCCAGTGCCCGAAGATTCGGCGAGTTCCTTACCGTCGACGGTGCACGAGTAGGTTCTGGCGTAGTCGCCCAGGTCGGCGCCTGTGGCTGCGGATTCGGAGAAAGTGATTTCGGCGCCGCGCTTGGCTGGCAGTGGTCCGACGATCTCGTCCTGGATTCCGGTCGCCGTCCCGGTGGTCGTTGTGGCTCCGAGTTCTGTGTCGCCCTGTTTGAGGGAGAGGCCGAACTGATCGCTCGATTTCGCGCGGCCACCCTGCACGTCCTTCTGGAGAGTGATAGTCGCCGGGGAGGAGCACGAGGCGAGGTCAGTGCTCGACCATGATCCGCTGGCGAACGACTGTTTGTTCGACCAGTTGGGCATGTCGTAGCTCGTAATGGTGTCACCGGTGCCGAGATAGGCCTTGCCGGCGGCGTCGAATGACACACCGTTGACGTTGGAGTTCGTCGTGAAGCCGGCGGAGTTCGACGAGGCAATGGTCCCGCCGTTCGCCTTCGCCAAGCTGGCCGCGGTGACGGAGAAGACGGTCGTCGTGGTCTCGGATCCCCTGACGATGAAGAGGTTGCCGTTAGTATCGAAGGCGATGTCACCGTTGGCCGCGCCACCGGAGCCGGCGCTCGTATCGATGGTGCCTTTGTACGCGATGGCATTGGTCGAGGCGTCGTAGACATAGAGCCTGAATGACGTGCCGCTTCTGGTGTAGCCGCCGAAGTAGTACCGTCCAGTGGAGAGATCAACCGCCCCGCCGATGAACCCGATTCCGCTTACGGTCACTGATTTGCCCGTAGACGCCCACTTGCCCGTGCTCGAGTTGAACCTGAAGACGGTAAGACCTGTTTCCGAACCCAACCAGTTGAAGTTGCGCTCATAGGCATAGGTTGCAGAGCCGTCCGGTCCAATGCCCAGTCCGTTGAAGTTGCTGACGCGACTTGCAGCATCGCCAACATTCTTTGGCGATCCGCCAGAGATCTCACGTATCTGCCCCGACTGCGACACCGAATAGACGACGCCGGGCTCGCAGGTGATCGACACCGGGGCCGCCTGGACAGGAGCGGCTGGCAGCACGATGGCACCGCCGGCGGCAACCAGGAGCACAGCAGTGAGTGCAGCCCACCAGGCGCGCACGCGCAGACCTAACCGGGTCATACATTCCTCATTTCGAAGTCGAGCAAGGTGTTTCAGCTCGCTTCGGGTCCCTGAGCGCGCACGACGAAGTGCGATCGATTTCGGGGATGGGGAGAGACGAGCTGGTCGAGCGCCTCCGAGCTATGGAATCGCAGGCTCAACTTCATTGCTCAGACCCTGCCCTTCAGCAGTATTCGAGTAGTCCGCGACCATCTGAGTAGTTTCGGTTTCGACTACTCAGTAGTTTGACTTTCAATCACTGAAATATCTGTCGAGTGCTTCTCCACCGCAGGCAGGGCCGCAAATTCACCCTCAAGACTGATCCGCTCACGCCGGTCTCCGCATAGCGTTGAGACATGATCACCTTGGAGAACATCAACCGCAGCTTCGGCGGCAAGCAGGTGCTGCACGACCTCAGCTTCGACATCGGCGACGGCCGGATGACCGGCTTCGTCGGCTCGAACGGCTCCGGCAAGACCACAACCATGCGGATCCTCCTCGGGGTGCTGGCCGCAGACTCCGGCCGCGTCCTCGTCGACGGCACCCCGATCACCGCAAGCCACCGCAGTGCGATCGGCTACATGCCCGAAGAACGCGGCCTCTATCCGAAGATGCCGATCATCGACCAGCTCATCTACTTAGCCCGCTTCCACGGGCTGTCCCGTCAGGCCGCGAAGAAGCGCGGTCTCGAGCTCCTCGACCAGCTCGACCTCAAAGGCGAACCCACCGATACCCTCGAATCGGTCAGCCTCGGCAATCAGCAGAAGGTCCAGATCGCCGCGGCCCTCATTCACGATCCGCAGGCGCTCGTCCTCGACGAACCGTTCTCCGGACTCGACCCTGTCGCCGTCGACCGCACCCTGAACGTCCTCACCTCTTTCGCTGCCTCCGGTGCTCCGGTTCTGTTTTCCAGCCACCAGCTCGACCTCGTCGAACGTCTCGTCGACGACCTCATCATCATCAACGACGGCCGGCTCGTCGCCGCCGGCACCACTTCGGAACTGCGCCGCCAACGCAGCCTGCCCGAATGGACGCTGCAGACGGATTCCGACCTCGGCTGGGTGCGGGGACTACCCGATATCTCCGTCGTCGAATTCGACGGCAATTGGGCCCGGTTCACAGCCCCGAACGCCGATTCCGCCGAGGCGGTCCTGCGCAAAGCGCTCACCGTCTCCTCGGTGTCATCCTTCACCCCGCACGAAGTCGCCCTCAATCGTCTCTTCCAGGAGGTCACACAGTCATGAGCGCTACCGACACGACCAGCACTGATAGCGCCCACACGACGCAGACCGGGGCGAACCGCGCCGGATTCACCACCGCGATCGGACTCGTCATCGAACGCGAGATCATGGTCAGGCTGAAGTCGAAGGCCTTCATGGTCTCGACGATCTTGAGCATCGTCCTCTTCGGCGTACTCGTCGGGGTCTCCGGAGCGCTGCCCTCACTGTTCTCCTCCACGGACAAGGTGGCGGTCACCTCGGCGGGGGCGAAGGCAATCGAGGGGATCGACGGTATCGAACCCGTCGCCGTGGATGACGTCGACGAGGCAAAAGCCCTGATCAACTCCGAGGAGGTCGAATCCGCCGTCGTCGAATCGGAGGATTCGCCGACCGGGGTGGCGGTGCTGTCCCTGCGTTCGGCACCGGAATCGCTCATCGGCGCACTCAGTCTCACCCCCCAGGTGGAGCTGCTCGACCCGGATGCCCCGGACCCGGCGCTCACCTACTTCATCGGGCTCGGGCTCGGGCTCGTGTTCTTCATGGCGGCGATGACGTTCGGGAACACGATCGCCTCGTCCGTGGTGGAGGAGAAGCAGTCGCGGATCGTCGAGATCCTGCTCGCGTCCACCTCGGCGCGGGTGCTCATGTTCGGCAAGGTCATCGCGTGTACGATCCTCGCCTTCGCGCAGATCGGGCTCACCGCGGTCGCGGTCCTCGCGGGTGCCGCCATCAGCGGAAACGACATGGTGTTGGGCAAGGTCGCCGAACCGATCGCCTGGTTCATCCCGCTCTTCATCGTCGGCTTCGTCATGGTCGCCGCCCTCTATGCGGCCGCCGCCTCTATGGTCTCGCGCACCGAGGACCTTCCCTCGACGAGCACGCCGATCATGATGCTCATCTTCCTGCCCTATATGGGCGTCATCATCTTCTCCTCGAACGAAACGGTCATGGCGGTGCTGTCCTACATTCCGTTCTCGGCAGCGGTGGCAGTGCCGATGCGCGTCTTCCTCGGCACCATCGCCTGGTGGGAGCCGCTGGTGTCCCTGCTCATCCTCATCGTCACTACATTGTTGGCGTTGCTGCTGGCCACAAGGATCTTCGAGCGCTCGATCCTGAAGTCGGGTCCGAAGCTGTCGTGGGGGCAGGCGCTGAAGAAGTGACGATGCTCGGGCCGAACAGTGAGTTAACTGACGCTTCATGTTCTCTCCACTCGTTTCGCGTGAGTACTGAGTAGGTTGGAGGCCGTCCGCTCCCTCACCTCATCCACGCACCCGTCCGGGCCCAGCCTCCGGCGCTGCTCGGAACCCTCCGACTCAATCGACTTCGTCAACGAGGCGAATCTGGACTCGCTTGTGCTCGGTATCTTCGCAGAGGGCAATTTCCCCGTTCGCTGGGAGAAGCCGAGCGCCACAATTTATAGTCGAACCCGCGCCGATCACCGGCGTCATTCGTCATCCCCACAGGTCGACCTGGCAGAGTAAGCCCATGGAATCACTCGAGCTCCCGCTGACCACTGACCGACTGCGCCTGCGCTCGTATCGCGAGACCGACGCCGAGGCGCACCTTCCGATCTATTCTCGCGAGGACGTCTCCCGGTTCCTCCTCCAGGATCCCTGGACCGCCAAGGTGGCCGAGACCGAGATCGCCAAACGCCTCACCCGCACTGGACTCGAGACCGAATCCCGTACCCTGGCGCTGGTCATCGAAACTGCCGACGGTCTCTATTCCCTAGAAGGCTCACGCGTCATCGGCGATATCGCGCTGTGGCTCGAAGACGGCAGTGATGAGAAAGCGGAGATCGGCTGGATCCTCGATCCGGCCGCCAGCGGCCACGGCTTCGCCACCGAAGCGGCCATCGCCGTCCTCAACGTCGCCTTCGATCACTACGGCCTCCACCGGGTATTCGCACAGATGGACTCGCGGAACACAGCCTCGGCGAAGTTGGCTCGCAGGATCGGCATGCGCGAGGAAGCACACCTGCGCAAGGACTGGTGGTCGAAGGGCGAGTGGACCGACACCCTCATCTTCGGAATGCTCGCCAGTGACAGGCAGACGGCTTGAGTGATCTCTGACTCTTTGCTCCGGGGTCCGTCTACTACCTCCTTGTCCATATGAGATTCTGAGATGGCCGTGGGGCCGAGACAGAACGCGGATTCGAAGGGTGGCCCCGGGCAGTCGAGAGTCAAGGACACCCATGGTTTCAGCCGACGAGCACGGGGAGAACGCAGGCCTGAAAAGAGGCCTGACCGCTCGCCATATCCGTTTCATGGCCCTCGGCTCGGCCATCGGCACCGGCCTCTTCATGGGCTCGTCGGAGTCGATCCAATCGGCCGGACCTGCCGTACTGCTGGCCTACATCATCGGCGGCGCCGCCGTCTTCATGGTCATGCGCGCCCTCGGCGAACTCGTCGTCCGCCACCCCGTCTCCGGCTCCTTCGGCCAATACGCCTCCCACTATCTCCACCCGTTCGCAGGGTTCCTCGTCGGCTGGACCTTCGCCTTCGAAATGGTCCTCGTCGCCGTCTTCGACGCCACCGCGATCGGCGTGTACATGGGCTTCTGGTTCCCAGAGGTGCCGCGGTGGATCTGGGTGCTCGCCGTGGTGTTCTTCATTGCGGCGATCAACATGATCGGAGTGAAGGTCTTCGGTGAGCTTGAGTTCTGGTTCGCGCTCATCAAGATCGTCACAATCATCGCCCTCATCGCCTCAGGCATCGCGATCATCATCTTCGGCTTCGGCATCGCCGACCACGACCATATGGGACCGCAGGCCCTGTTCGACCACGGCGGCTTCTTCCCCAATGGAATCTGGGGTCTGCTCACTTCGTTCACCATTGTCATGTTCGCCTTCGGCGGCGTCGAAATCATCGGCGTCACCGCTGGAGAGGCGCAGAACCCGAAGAAGGTGATCCCGGCAGCCATCAATTCGGTGCCGGTGCGCATCCTGCTGTTCTACGTGCTCACCCTCGGCGTCATCATGTGCATCCTGCCGTGGAACCAGATCACCTCCGACGTCAGTCCCTTCGTCGCGATCTTCGACTCCGTCGGTTTCACGGCAGCCGCTGCCGTCCTCCAAGTCGTCCTCATCACTGCGGCGCTGTCTGCGATGAACGCCGATATCTACGGCGCCGGCCGGATGCTCCATGGGCTGGCTGAACAGGGACAGGCCCCACGGTCCTTCGCCCGCACCTCCCGCAATGGCGTGCCCGTGATGACAGTCATCACCATGGTCGTCGCCCTGCTCGTCGGAGTGCTTCTCAATTACCTCTACCCCGACCAGGCTCTGTTCCTGCTCGGGGCACTGGCCACCTTCGCCACGCTGCTGGTCTGGCTGGTCATCCTCGCCGCCCACCTTCGGATGAAACGCGCGATCACCCGGGAGAACCGTCTGCCCAGCGAATTCCCCGTGCCTTTATGGCCCCTCGGTTCCTGGCTCACCGTGGCATTCATTCTCTTCGTGCTGGTCATGGTCGTCCCCGACTCGCGCCCGGCGCTGTGGGTCGGCCTGCTGTGGGCTCTCGCCCTGTGGCTGTGCTACCTCGCGTTCGTCCGCGGGGACGGTCGCCGACCCCACGAACTCAGTGACCGCACCGAGCCCATGGGGTCCGGAACGAACTGGTGCCTCAGCTCGTGGCACCCCATGGGCTCGGTGCGTCTCACGGCGTCCGACGCCGAAGGGTGAGCGAACCGACGATGACGGCGCCGACGATCCAGCAGGCGATGAAGAGCACTCTCAGCCAGATATAGGCGGTGTCCTCGTCACCGGTCGACACCGCGTCCAGTGCATCGATCGCGTGCGAGAGCGGTAGCCAGTCGCCGACCACTTCGAGCACGTCGGGCAACTGGTCACGCGGAAGGAAGATCCCGCCGAGCAGGATCTGCGGGAACACGAATACCGGCATGAACTGCACGACTTGGAATTCGGTGCGCGCAAAAGCGCTGGCCAGCAGGCCCAGAGCCGTACCGAGCAGGGCGTCGGCGATTGCCACGACGAAGAGGAGGACCACCGATCCTTCGATCTCCAGACCGCACACCAGAGTCGCGTAGCCGACCGCCACAGCCGTCTGAATGACGGCGAGCAAGCCGAAGGCCAAGGTGTAGCCGAGGATGAAATCGCCGCGTCCCAACGGCATCGACAGCAGCCGCTCCAGCGTTCCGCTGCGGCGTTCGCGCAGGGTCGCGATGCTCGTGACGAGGAACATGACGATGAACGGGAAGAGCGCGAGCATCGCCGGACCGATCCGCGAGAACACATCGGTCTCGTCGAAGATCCATGCCACCAGGCCGATCAGCAGGCTGGGCACGATGAGCAGCAGGGCGATCGTACGCGGGTCGTTGCGGATCTGGACGAGCACCCGTCCCGTCGTCGCCAGGGTGCGCATCGGGTTCATCGCCGGCCTCCCTCCCTCGTCCCGCGGCCCCGCCGATCGTGGCTTGGCCGACCGGCACCGTTCACGTCCCGGGAGAGCAGATGGGTCCCCGACCGGCGTCCGTGCCCGGCAGATCCCCCACCGGCCACGTCCTTCTCGATGATGTCGAGGAACGCCTCCTCCGCCGAGGCGGCCCCAGTGCCTGCGAGCAGATCGTGCGGTGTCGTGTCCGCGATGATCGCGCCCTCCCGCATAAGCAGCAGCCGGTCACAGCGCGTGGCCTCATCCATGACGTGGCTCGAGACGAGCAGCGTGGTCCCCTCCTCGGCGAGCCCGCGGAAGAGATCCCACAGATCATTGCGCAGCACTGGATCAAGGCCCACCGTCGGTTCATCGAGGACCAGCAGGTCCGGGGAACCGAGCATCGCCGCAGCCAGGGACACCCGGTTGGCCTGGCCGCCAGAGAGCGTCCGGGCCAGCTGATCGGCCTGCCCGATGAGGTCCGTGCGCTCGAGCACACGGTCGACATCGGTCTTCGGAGCGCCCTGCACCCGTGCGAAGTAGGCCAGGTTCGCCCGCACGCTGAGGTCGTCGTAGATGCTCGCCGACTGGGTCATGTAGCCGACCCGATGCCGCAGATCCGCCGATCCGGCAGGCTGGCCGAGCACCTGCACACGTCCGCCCGCGACGATCTGCACTCCGACGACGGCCCGCATCAGCGTCGTCTTCCCACTGCCGCTGGGACCCAACAGCCCGACGATCGCCCCGCGGGGCACATCAATATCCAGTGAGTCGATGACGGTCCGACGACCCCGCCGAATCGTGAGACCCCGCACCTCGACTGAATTGTTCTTCATAAGGTGAATGAGACATCCGTGAACGCCAGCCGTCAATGGCTCCGCATATGCGACGCCGTTACCGAAACCGCCCAGATTCCACTGAGATCCCGGGAGTAAGGTGAACCCGGCATCCCAAAGGTCTGCACAACGGTCCTCCGAACCGAGCAAAGGTCTGGGAAACGGGCCTCTGATTGGTCAGGGCCGCCTCGGCGAGGGCATAGCGTGGGAGGTGGAGCACTCCCCGAATGAAAGGTTCCACGGTTCACATGTTCAGGCAGTCGTCGAAGTTGGCCAATGTCCTCTATGACATTCGAGGACCCGTCCTCGAAGAGGCCCAGGCGATGGAAGCCGCCGGGCACACGATCCTCAAGCTCAACATCGGCAACCCTGCCCCCTTCGGATTCGAAGCCCCCGAGGCGATCGTCCAGGACATCGCCGCGAACCTTCCCGTGACGCAGGGGTATTCGGACTCGCGGGGGATCCTGTCGGCCCGCCGTGCCGTCGTCCAGTACTACGAGACCCGCGGCATCCACAATCTCGGCACCGACGAGGTCTACCTCGGCAACGGAGTCAGCGAACTCATCACCTTGAGTCTGCAGGCCCTGTGCAACCCGGACGACGAGATCCTCGTGCCCGGCCCGGACTATCCGCTGTGGACCGCCTCGGTGGCGTTGTCCGGCGGCACCCCGGTCCACTACCGCTGCGCGGAGGAAGACGCCTGGCAGCCGGACCTCGACGACCTCGAATCCCGGATCACCGAACGTACCCGCGGAATCGTCGTCATCAACCCGAACAACCCGACCGGTGCGGTGTACTCGCAGGAGACGCTGCAGAAGATCGCCGACATCGCCCGCCGGCACGGCCTCATCGTCTTCTCCGACGAGATCTACGAGAAGATCACCTACAACGGCGTCGAACTGGTCAACATGGCCACGCTCACCGGCGATGATGTTCTGTGCCTGACCTTCTCCGGGCTGTCGAAGGCCTACCGGGTCGCCGGCTACCGTTCCGGCTGGCTGGCGATCACCGGACCTCTGGACGAAGCGCACAGCTACCTCGAGGGCATCAAGCTGCTCGCGAATATGCGCATGTGCTCGAACGTTCCGGCCCAGCACGCCATCCAGGCGGCCCTGGGCGGAAAGCAGTCGATCGACGACCTCATCCTGCCGACGGGCCGCCTCGGCCACCAGATGCAGGTCGCCTACGAGGGGCTGAACTCGATCGACGGGGTCTCGGCCCACCGCGCCGACGGCGCCCTGTACATGTTCGCGAAGCTCGATGTCGAGAAGTTCGGCATCACCGACGACGAGCAGTTCGCCCTCGACCTGCTGCGCGAACAGAAGATCCTCGTCTCCCACGGCACGGCCTTCAACTGGCCCAAGCCCGATCATTTCCGACTCGTCACCCTGCCGTCGGTCGAGGTGCTCTCCGAGGCGATCGAACGTCTCGACACGTTCCTCTCCGGTTATCGGCAGGTCGCTCCGACGACGTGTGAGCTGCCCATCGTGCGCGAACCCGCACACGCCGGATCCGCAGCAGCCGGCTGACGGCGACGACCACTCAGGTGCTGCGCCCGTCCGCCATCGGGTGCAGCGGAGAAGACGGAGCCCTGCGACACTGGTCTCATGACTGAGATCGAAGATGAATCGGGGACCGTGTCCGCGGCCGCCGTGGCCGAGATCGTCAGAGCTCTCTCTCGCGGAGTCGATCTCGACCGCACGGCGCTGGCCCGCGGTCTCGAGCACCACCCCGAGCTCATCGACTCCTTCTCCGATCTCTCTTCGACCATGACCCGGTGGAAGCAGAAGGATCGAGAGCGTTCGGCCCTGCTCGAAAGCGCCTCGGAGCTCATCCGTGTGCGAGACACCGAGAAGCTGCTGCAGAAGCTCGTCGACCGTGCCCAAACACTCATCGGATGCGATATCGCCTACCTCTCCCAGTACTACCCAGAGACCGACGACCTACGTGTTCAGGCAAGTCGCGGAGCGATCTCGGCGAATCTCAAAGAACTGCGAGTGCCTCCCGGCGTCGGACTGGCAGGACAGGTCGTGCGTGATCGCGCCGCACAGTGGACGTCGAACTACGATCTGACCCGACTGCCTCACGAAAGACGCGTCGACTCCGCGGTGAAGGCCGAGCGCATGGAATCACTCCTCGGAGTGCCGATGGTCGTCGACGGCGAAGTCCTCGGCGCCCTCTTCGCGGCCAACCGCTATCCACATGACTTCACCACCGACGAGATCACCCTGCTGTCAGCTCTCGCAGACCACGCTTCCGTGGTGCTGAAGACGGCGCAGCTGATGGGAGACCTCGCAGAGGCGGCCCAAGCCTCCGCGGAAGCCGAGGAGACGGCAGCCGCGCAGGCCAGCACCCTCCAACGGCTCGTCGAGGTCGAGGAGCAGCTGACGCAGCTCGTCCTGCAGGGACAAGGAGTCCCCGCAGTTCTCGACGCCATCTCCAAATTGCTCCAGGCCGACGTGATCGTCGTCGACAGTGGACGCCTCGGCTCTCCGAACTTCCCCGCCGACGAGGAATTCTTCGACGGCATCGCGGTGGACAATGCTGACGTCCACGCGGCGCTGAGTCACAGCCGGGCGACGGGCCGAAGCGCACAGGTCGATGGAGCACAGCACCTGTATGTCGCCTCGGTGGCTTCCCACCGCCGACAGCACAGCGGACTGTTCGTCCGCTTCACCGACGAACCGGCGGACGGTGACGCGAACATCGTCGCCCAGGCGGCGCAGACGCTCGCGCTCATCCGAATGAACGAACAAGCCCGGGCTGATGCCGAGAACCGAGTCCGTGGCGAACTCGCAGTCGACATCATTGCCGGCACTCGTGATCTCAGTGAGCTCGAAGCCCGTTCCCGAACCGGCAGCTTCAGCCTCTCCGGGCCCTGGAGACTCATGACGATTCAGGGCGATATCGAAAACGATGACCGCATCGCCGCTCGCCTGGTCCGCGTCGAGCCGCGCATTCTCATGACGCAGCGATCCCCCGGGATCACGGTGCTCCTGCCCAGCGCCGTGATCCGCGACAGGCCCACCCTGGACACCCTGTTCGAAGAGTCGGGCGCCCTCGAAAGTTCGCTGGTGATCATCTCCGACACCGATTACGACAGGAAGCAGCTGCGCACCGCCGAGGACGAAATGTGGTCGTGCATCCGCATCCTCAATTCCCTCGGCATCAGCGAAGGAATCTTTCCCACGGAGGATTTCGCGCCTTACACCGCAATGTTTGGCACCGCGCCGGAGCAAACGGAGAGATTCATGCAGCGGATGCTCGAGCCGCTGCGCCGATGGGACCGAACCCATTCAGCCGAGCTGCTCTCGACTCTGCGGGAGTATTTCGAGTCCGGCATGAGCATCCGTCGAACCGCGACTCAGATGTCAGTGCATGTCAACACCGTCAAGCAACGACTGGAGAGAGCCGATCTCGTGCTCGGTCAGGAGTGGAGGACACCGGAGCGGGCGTTCCGCCTCCAGGTCGCGCTCCGCCTCGAAAAGTTGAAGTCATCCTTCTAAGCCTCTATGTCTGGAACAGCCAAAGGCGAGCGATATTCACATCCGAAAAAGACATGGCAGATTCACGCGTGCATTGTTTGACTGATCTCTGCGGAGGAACTCCGACCGACAGCCTATGTCGGCCAATGACGACCTGACTGGAGATACACGATGGCAGTGAACAGCCGAATTGCCGACTTCCGAAACATGTCGGTCGGTGATCGCAGGAAAGCCGTCGCAGCCTCGACTGGGCTCGACGCCCAACTGTTGAGCCAGCTCGATGCGGATGCCTTCGGTCCCGAAGACGCCGCCAACCTCAGCGAGAACATCTTCGGCGTGTTCTCGCTTCCTCTCGGCGCAGCCACCAACTTCACGATCAACGGCACCGACGTGCTCGTACCCATGGCGACCGAAGAGGCCTCGGTCATCGCCGCCGCCAGCAACGCAGCACGAATGGCACGTCCGCACGGCGGTTTCTGCACAAGCTCGACCGAGCCCGTCATGCAGGCACAGATCCAGCTCATCAACGTGGCGGACCCGCAGGCCGCGCGCACACGTGTCCTCGAACGGCAAGCCGAGATCATCGATCTGGCCAATGCGCAGGACCCCAAGCTCGTCGAGGTCGGCGGCGGAGTCAAGGGCCTCGAGGTCCGTCTCGTCGAAGCGCGGACGACCACGTACGTTCTCGTCCACCTCCTCGTCGATGTCCGAGACGCGATGGGGGCGAATGCAGTCAACACGATGGCTGAGGCGGTCTCCGGAGCCGTGGCAGCCATTGCCGGAGGCGACGCACTCCTGCGCATCCTCACCAACAAGGCGGACCGTCGACTGTCTCGGGCACGGGCCGTCTTCGACAGGGATCTGCTCGGCGGGAATGAGGTCATCGACAACATCCTCCATGCCTACGAACTCGCCGCAGCCGACCCCTATCGAGCGGCCACTCACAACAAAGGCATCATGAACGGCGTCTCCGCGGTCGTCCTCGCAACCGGGAACGACACCCGTGCGGTCGAGGCCGGAGCGCATTCCCATGCGCTCGTCGACGGCCGATACTCTTCTCTCTCGACGTTCGAGAGGAATGCCGACGGCGACCTGGTCGGCACCCTCGAGATGCCCATGCCCGTCGGCCTCGTCGGGGGCGCCACCAAGGTCCATCCCGCCGCGCGCACTGCTCTGCAGATCGCCGAGGTGGCGACCGCACAGGATCTCGCCGAGATGATCGTCGCCGCCGGCTTGGCGCAGAACCTCGCGGCACTGCGAGTTCTCGCCACCGAGGGTGTGCAGCGCGGACACATGTCTCTGCATGCGAAGAACCTCGCTGCCTCTGCCGGAGCGAACGCCGAGGAGACCGCGATCATCGTGGACCGCCTCATCGAAGAGAAGGCATTCCGGTTCGACAGGGTCCAGTCCATCCTCGACGAACTCCGCTCCGGTGCATCGCGATGACGGCACAGCTCCCACAGCAGTTCGTGCCGTCGAACCTGCCGACCGAGGTCAGTGTCTGCGAGGTCAGCGCTCGAGATGGTCTGCAGTCGCAAGCACGCACGCTTCCTGTCTCAACCCGGCTCGAACTGATCCGGCGGCTCTCCGATGCCGGCCTGAAGACCATCGAAGCCGGAAGCTTCGTCTCTCCGCGGGCCGTTCCCCAGATGGCCGACACACGATCGGTGCTCGCAGGCCTCGACCTGAACTCCGAAATCGCGTTCCCCGTCCTCGTCCCGAATCGAAGGGGTCTCGATGATGCCGTCGCGGCGGGAGCGAAAGACGCCTCGGTCTTCATCAGCGTCACCGAATCGTTCGCCCAGGCCAACCTCGGCGGTCCACTTCAGCACACCACAGACCGCAGCATCGAGGTGGCACGCGCAGCAACTGCGGCGGGGATGCGGGTGCGGGGCTATCTGTCGATGGTCTTCGGGGATCCCTGGGAGGGCGCGGTCGATCCTGAGCACGTCGCCACGGCTGCGCGTCGCCTCGTCGATGCCGGCTGCCTGACGATCTCGCTCGGCGATACCATCGGAACCGCGACTCCCGGTCATGTGACCGCTGTTCTTGATAGCCTGGTCGGCGCCGGGATTCCGATCGATCGGATCGCCCTGCACACCCACAACACCTATGGCCAGGCGCTTGCGAATGTCTACTCCGCGCTTCAAGCAGGTGTCAGTCAGTTCGACGCATCGGCAGGAGGGATCGGTGGCTGCCCCTTCGCCCGCACAGCGTCCGGAAACCTGGCCACCGAAGATCTCCTCTGGATGCTCCAGGGTCTGGGCATCTCCACCGGCGTCGACATCGACGCCGTGGCGACGGTCAGCCAGTGGCTGGGCAAGCAGCTCGGCATTCCGCTTCCATCCGCAACATCATCGGCCGTCCTCGGCCGGTAGTTCCATCGTTCACGTTCCCGACAGCCGTCGGCCGACAGAAGGCAGGCAATGATGCCGCAATTGCTCGAGGTGTGGAATGACACCGTCGACCCCAGACATCTCATCGGCGGTATCGCCATAGCCGTCGGGACAGCAGTCCCGGCCTACCTCATCGCCGATCATCTCTTCGCCGCCGGAGGCGATGAAGCGCTGGGTCACTCCTATGCTCTACTCGTCGGCATCGTCGGCTGCATCGTCGGGGCCGTGATCTCCGGGTTTCTGTTCAAACCCAAGAGAGTGATCACCACCTCGGCGGCCGACACGCGCAACCGGCAGGAGATCATCGACGAGGTCGTCGAGGAATACGGGGATCTCGGCGACCCCCGCGACCTCGGCCCGGCGGTTCAGGCAGAAGTCCGAGCCCTCGGTCTCTTCGACGCCCTCGTCGACAACCATGAGGCACGCGCCCAAGAGAAGGGTGGGCACCAGTGACCGCGGAACTCATCGAACCAGTCCTGTGGGCCGTCGGGATGGCGCTTCTCTCCGGGGTGCTCTTCACCGGAATCGGACTGATCTCGGGCACGGACGAGACGGCGATCGTGGCACCGCTGGCGTTGCTTGTCATCCTCATCGGGGTGCCTCCTGCCGGGGTGCTCGCGTTCTTCCTCGCCGCGATCATTGCCAAACACATCTCCCACGCCGTACCGACGACTCTCCTCGGAATCCCCGGTGACACCACAGCGGTGCCGATGCTGCGTGAGGCGCAGCTGCTGAGGTCGCTCGGAATCCCGCATATCGCACTGCAGAAGGCGATCTCCGGTGGAGTCGTCTCAGTTGCCATTGCCATTCCGCTGTCGATCGTGTTCGCCCTCGTACTCACTCCTTTCGCCGAGGCGATCGGCGCTGCCGCTCCCTGGATCTTCATCGCCGCGGCCGTCCTCGTCGCCTACACCTCGAAGGGCAGACTCGCTGCGGTTGCGGGGCTCGTCCCGTTCGTCCTGCTCATCGTCGGGCTGCAGGCCTTCATCATGGAGCAGAAGGAAGCGACCTTCACCACCTCGTTCTTCCTCGGCATCGCCACCGGGCCGCTCATCTTCGACCTGTTCGCTGCGCTCTCCCCCGCCGGACGCCGCTCGATGCAGCAGTCGGGCAAGCGGGAGTTCAATCTTGCTCCCGACGTCCGGCCCGCAGGGGGATCGAGGATGCCGCACCCCTTCAAGGTGCTGACCGGAAAGCAGCTGGCGTATACCAGCGGTTCGGCGGCGATCACCAGCGCGACCTTCGTCTTCTCCCCCGTGGCCATGGCGGTGCTCATGGGCGAGATCGTCGGAAGCCGGGTCAAGAACGGGTATGAACGACTCACCACCGTCATCACTGTCCGCAACGGAACCACAGAGTCGACCTATATCGCCGAGACTCTCATCCCGCTCATCGCGATCGGCTTGCCCCTGTCACCGATGGCGGCCGGTCCTGCAGGGCCGCTGTTCAACGCTCCCCCCGTCTACACGCTCGATGCTGAGACGGGAACGACGAACAATCTCCACGACCTGCTCACGACTGGTCAGTTCGCTCTCTTCTCCGTCATCGCGGCGATCATCGCCGTCGCCATTGCCTACCCCTTCGTGATGACGAACGCTCACCGGGCGGCGACCTGGGTGATGAAGTCGGTCTCCCACGAAGCGATCATCGCCGGCTTCGCCGCGCTCATCTGCGTCATCTGCCTCTATGAAGGCGGACTGTTGGCTCTGGGTGTGACGCTCACCGTCGGACTCGTCGGCGGCCTGTTCAACCGGTTCATCGGCATGCACGCCGGCGTCCAGTTCATGGGCTACTACGTCGCGGTGCTCACGGTGCCCGCGATCCTCGCGCTCTGAGACGCATTCTGACCGCTGCTCTGAAACCGCGGCGTCACCGCCACTGCCGGGTGACGGTACGGACGTCGGCGACCACCTCGGCGATGGCGGAATTGTGCGCATCGACGATCGGGTCATGACGAGGGCGCCCCTGCGGCCGCGAGGACCGGGAGACGAGCAGCACGTCACGGCGGCAGTCGCTGAGCGGCATCGGGATGACGGTGATGTCCGGGTCTGGCGACAGCGATGACTCAGGGATCATCGCCACCGCCAGACCGGCCGAGATCATCCGGTTGATAGCCGCATAGTCGTCCATCCGCATCCCCACGCGGGGCTCAAACCCAGCGCTCAGACAGAAGGAGCGGACCACCTCGTCGATGGCGTCACCGGGGTCGATGCTGAACGCCCAGGTCTGGGACACCAGCGCTGTGAGGTCGGGTCGGCCATGATCGTCGAGGCCGATCGACCCGATGGTCTTCGGCACGCACAGAAACAGCCGCTCCGAATACAGGTGAGCAGCGGTCAGCGTCGCCGGAATCCACGTCCGATCGAGATCGGTCGACACGAGCAGCGCGAGATCGAGGTCCCCGGACTCGAGCCGGGAGACGAGCTTCGCGTGCTCATCCATCGTCACGTCCAGGGCCGCGGTGAGCACGTCGGTCCTGTCGCCGGCGACCGCCTCGTCACGGGTCTGCCATCTGGGGCGAGCCTGCAGCTGATCGTGGAGGCGCGGGATGACGCGAGCGCCGACGGTGGGCACGGCCCCGATGCGCACCGGCACAGCCTGAGATTCGCGCCAGAGGGCCACCTCGGCGCCGAGGCGCTGGCACAGTCCTAGGATCTCCACGGCTCGGGTCACCACGAGGCTGCCCACTGTCGTCGGCTCTGATCCGCGCGGAGTGCGATCGAGCAGAGTCGCGCCGAGAGCCCGCTCGAGATTGCGCAGATGATGATTGACCGTCGGCTGGCTCCACTGCAGCGCGGCGGCGGCCGCGGCGACGGATCCGGTCTCGGCGACGGCACGCAGAGCGGTGAGGCCGCGAGTATCCAGAGGTTCCATTGCTCTCCTCCATCGAGTTCGATACTGACTATAGAGCAAGGGAGGAAAGTTGCTATTCTCCCGTACCCACTCACCTCTTTAACCTGGACGCATGACCGTGCACCAGGACTCCCCCATGCCCCCGGCCCCGCACTCCTCCTCGGGGTCGGCGACGCATCCTGCCTTCACACAGTCCCGCGCACCCTATGCCGACGCTCTGGCGTACGCGGCCGACCGCAATTCGCTGCTCCTGTCCACTCCCGGACACGGCGGCACGATTGAAGGCATATCCGCAGGTCAGGCCGAATTCTTCGGCGAGCACACCCTCTCCCTGGACATCCCCCCGCTCTTCGACGGAATCGACCTCGGCATCGATACCCCGAAGGACGAAGCTCTGCGCCTGGCCGCCGAGGCCTGGGGCGCCCGCCGCACCTGGTTCCTCACCAACGGATCCTCTCAGGGCAACCGCATGGCCGCCCTGGCCGTCGGCACGCTCGGGTCCGGCGTCGTCGCCCAGCGCAGTGCGCATTCGAGCTTCATCGACGGCATCGTGCTGGCCGGGCTCAACCCCGGCTTCGTCTACCCCAACGTCGACGAGGTCAACGGCATCGCCCACGGCGTCACCCCCGACGCACTGCGCCGGGCCATCCGCAATCACCCCGAGCCGGTGACCGCCGTCTACCTCGTGACCCCGAGCTACTTCGGTGCCGTCGCCGACGTCGAATCCCTCGCCGAGGCGGCCCACGAAGCAGGTGCGGCACTGATCATCGACGCCGCGTGGGGTGCCCATTTCGGCTTCCACCCTGATCTGCCGGCATCGCCTGTCACCCAGGGCGCCGACATCGTCATCATGAGCACGCACAAGCTCGCCGGTTCGCTTACTCAGTCCGCGTTGCTTCACCTCGGTGACACCGAGTTCGCCGATCGCCTCGAACCGGCGCTGGCACGCGCATTCATGATGACCGCCTCGACGAGCGAGAACGCCCACCTCATGGCCTCGATCGACCTGGCCCGCCGCGAACTCATGACCTCGAACGAGGCGATCACGGATTCGCTAGAGAACATCCGCCATATCCGTGCGCAGATCGAGGCCACCGACCGCTACCACCTGCTGTCCGGCGAGTTCCTCGGCCATGCCGACGTCGTCGATATCGACCCGTTCCGCCTGCCCATCGACATCACCGCCACCGGACTCGACGGCCACACCGTGCGCAAACGTCTGGCCGAGGACTTCGACATCTTCCCCGAGATGTCGACGGCGACCACCCTCGTCGCCCTCATCGGCATCGGAAAATCCCCGGACATCGGTCGCCTCATCGACGCCCTGGAGACTCTGCGCCGCGAAACCGCAGACTCCGCCGCCGCGCCGACGCAGGCCGCCGGCCTCCCGCCGCTGCCCATGGCCGGCCGACTGGCGATGACCCCGCGTGAGGCGTACTTCGCCGATTCCGAACTCGTCACCGCCGCCGAGGCGGTCGGACGGGTCAGCGTGAGCTCGCTGGCCGCATACCCGCCCGGGATCCCCAATGTCCTGCCCGGCGAGGAGATCACCGCCGACACCATCGACTTCCTCCAGGCCGTGGCGGCGAGCCCGTCCGGACACGTCCGCGGTGCCGCCGATCCCGGGCTCGAGACCTATCGGGTCGTCAGGAACTGATCGGCGCGCAGTCACCGCCCCGGCAGGCCCAGGCAGTCTTTTGGCACTGTCTACTCTGAACTGCTCACGTTCCTCCCTGTGCAGTTGAGAAGAAGGTGTACCGATTCGCCGCAGCGGGCTTCAGCCGTCGGCTGTGGCCGGGACGCGTTTGAAGAAGTAGAGGTTCGCCGTGACGAGGTCGGCCGCCTTGGCGGAGTCCCCCGACTCGATGAGGTCGACGATCCTCGGCAGCTCGCGAGCGGACTCGACCGCGATGGTCCCGATCTGATCCTGGCGTCGGTAGAGGCGCGACTGATCGCGCAGGCGCAGGCTGATCGCGGCGGCTCGCCCGCCGAGGCCGTGCTCGAGCAGAGCCTCATGGAACCTGCGGTCCTGCGTATAGAACTCGGCGGGTTCGCCGGCCTCGGTCGCGGCCACGGTCGCCTCGGCGAGTTCGCGCAGTCGGACGATCGCCTCGGATTTGGTCGTTGCCTCGCCGGTCTCGGTCACCGACCCGTCCGTCACCGCCTGTACGCCGTCAGCATTCAGGACACGACCGACGATGTCATCGCTGCCGGCCTCTGCCAGACTGCGGGCGGCGGGGACAGCGAGAAGAACGCGGATGGCGATGATCTCCTCGAGGTCCGCCTCGGTGATGTTGACCAGGCGGAAGCCGCGATTGGGCACGGCCTCGACGGTCCCTCGGTCACGAGCGCCATCATCGCCTCGCGCACCGGGCTGAGTGAGATGCCGAGCTGTTTGGCCAGGCCCGCGGCCGAATAGATCTTATCCTCGGTGTCGCGACGCTGTGCGGCGGCCGGCTTCCAGCCGGAACAGGCCCATCAGTCTCGGGAGTGGGAGACGGGTGCGTCGTTGGTCTCCGCGGGACTCGGAGTTGCGCTCATTCCTCGCCTGGCACGCCTGCCGGACGGCTTCGATGTGGTGCGTGTGCCGCTGCGCGGTGATCCGGTGCCGTCGCGGAAGATCCTCTCGGGCGTCCGCCGTGGTTCGGGCGCTCAGCCGATCATCGCCTCGGCGTTGGAGGTCCTCCGGGAGTCTGCTGAAACGGCGGCCCGCCAGGGGGCCTGACCATCCGGACCTGCGGTCGCATTCGGCGCCGCTTCCTCGCGACGACGGTGGTGAGGACGATCCCGGCGATGAGCACCAGAACGGATATGACAGCCACAACGAAACCGGTGATGAAGAAGCCGGAGGCGACATCGTCGAAGGCGTCGACGTTGCCACCGCCTCCGAGGAGGAACAGGAACATCGGGATGACAAGGATGCACAGTCCCACCCCGAGGCCGAGAACTCCGGCGATGATGAGGAGGATTCCCCACACCACCGACGGTTTCTTCGCAGGCACGCCTTGCGGCGGGACCCCTCCGGGCTGGATCATCTGCGGGTGATGCGTCATCCGGGCCTCCTTCTTTTCCCCCGATCCTATCGGGGACTCGAAACCACGCCATGACCTGCGCGTAGAGTTGAAGCACATACTTCGAAAGACGGGCACCACGATGGACGATATGACCGCCGATGATCGGTCCAACCAGGTCGACAGCGAAACTCAGCCTTCCGCACCCGAGGGCACGGCCGCCTCGGCGCGAGGTGGGACGCTCAAACGGACGATCGGCCTGAGCGAGCTCGTCTTCTTCGGACTCGTCTTCATCGGCCCGGCGGCCGCCGTCGGGGTGTTCGGCACTCTCGATGCCCGGTCGGGCGGGGCGGTGGCATTGGTCTATATCGTCGCCACGATCGTCATGGCCTTCACCGCGGTCAGCTATATGCGCATGTCACGGGAGGTCCCCCGCGCGGGCACGGTCTTCGCCTACGCCTCGGCGGGAATCGGGAAACCGGCCGGCTTCGTCGCCGGGTGGATGATTCTCCTCGACTATCTCTTCATCCCCTCGGTCGCCTATCTGTTCACCGGGATCGCGCTGAACTCGATTTTCCCGGCCCTGCCTGTCTGGGTGTTCGTGGCCGTCGCCGTCGTGCTGACCACCGGGCTCAATCTCGCCGGGGTCAAGGTCGCCTCCCGCGTGATCACCGGGGTCGTCCTCGCCGAGGTGGCCGTCCTCGCCTTGGTCCTCGTCCTCGGCATCGCCTACCTTATCCAGCAGGGGCCGGCACGGGGATGGTTGACGCCGCTGACCGGGGTCGATGCGTTCTCCGTGACCGCGGTGCTCGCGGCCGTGTCCGTGGCCGTCCTGTCCTACCTCGGCTTCGATTCGCTTGCGACGTTCTCCGAGGAGGCCAAGGGCGGGCCGCGGATCGTCGGCCGGGCCACGCTCATCTGCCTCGTGCTCGCCGGCGTCTTCTTCGTCGCGCAGACCTGGGTGGGCAGTCTGCTCTCACCGCTGACCCCGGCGGAGCTGCAGGCAGATCCTTCGCTCGAGGGAGCCGCCTACTACGACGCCGTCGACTCGACTCTCGGCCCGTGGCTGCACTGGCTGCTCGCCTTGGCCAAGGCCGTGGGCGCGGCGTTCTCCGCGATGATCGGTCAGGCCGCAGGCTCCCGCATCCTCATGGACATGGGACGGTCCCGTCAGGTGCCGAAATTCCTCGCCGAGGTGGCCCCGAAGACCGGTGTTCCGTGGAAGGGAATCCTCGTGGCCGCCGGCGGCAATGTGATCGTGGCCGGGTGGGCGGCGACCCGTGCCGACGGGCTCGACCAGCTGACCTCGATCGTCAATGTCGGGGCGCTGACGGCGTTCATCTTCCTGCAGGCGTCGGTGGTCGGATACTTTCTCGTGAAGAAGCAGGGCAGCGAGACTCCCAATTGGTTCAACCACGGCGTCATTCCGGTCATCGGCGCCGGTCTGCTCATCGCCGTGCTCGTCAGCGCAAACCCTCTGGCCCTGGTCATCGGAGCGATCTGGCTCGTCATCGGCATTGGGGTATTCGCGGTGAACAACCGGCGCAAGATCCGAGCGTGAAATCTCGGTGCCCTGGTAGGTCCACGGTCGGGCCGCCTCGGCGAGGGGTTCGTCAGTCCTGCAGGCGGGTCGTTCCGTCGTGGCCGCCGGAGGTGTTGAGCTGTTTGGCATAGCAGCTGTCGGGGCCGAGTCCGTGCGATGAGCACCAGGACAGGGCGTCTTCGGGGTCGTCGTATCCGATGCCGACGACGGTGACCCAGAAATTGTCTTCCTTGAAGCTGCCGAAGTCGCCGGACCAGATGAGCTTCACGCGGGGGAACTCTTCGCGCAGTCCTTCGAATTCTTCGAGGATCGCTTCTTCGTCCCAGGTCTTTCCTTCGGCTTTAAGACCGACCTTCTTCGAGCTCAGCTGCGGCACCCATTTGCCGTTGAGTTCGCTCTTCGCAGTCTTCCCGTCGGAGTCGGCGAGCTGTTCGAGTGCCTTCTTCGGGTCGTCGGGCAGCGCCGATTCGGTCTCGGTGGGTTCGGGTGGCTGGCCGGCCGCGGCCGAACCGTCGTCGCTGGCGGAGTTCGTCGGCTCAGTCGTGGAGGCGACGGTGTCGGGATCATCGGAGTCCTTCGAGAAGAAGGTCGCCGCGCCCCATCCGATGCCACCGGCGAGGACGATGCCGACGATGACGAGAAGAGCGATGAGTCCTCCGCGCTTCTTCTGCGCGGGCTGTCCGGCCCGCTGATACGGTCCCGGACCATAGCCAGGTGGCGGCGGGGGCGGTTGCTGGTGAGGAGGCTGGCCGACGCCGTGAGGCGGGCCGCTCTGCGAGTGCGGGGTCTGGATATAGGGGCGCTGCGGCGGAGTGCTCCAACCGTTGCCCGACTGGGGTCCTGACTGCGGGCTCGGCGGGGGTCCCGGCTGGGATCCGGGCTGCGAGGACCATTGGCTTCCCGACCGGTCGTTGACGTCCCATTCGTTCTCATCCCCGCGCCCGGGAGGGTTCGTACTCATCCGTAACTCCAGATCGATCACGCCGTATTTCAGAAAAAGTCCCAATATAGAACTTCTCTTGCATTAACAGCCTAATATAAGTTGTGAACTACACATGCTTGATCTGCTCAGTTGATTGTTTCGATTTGAACTACATTGCGCAGCTGTCAGGCAACTGCACTTGAGGACTGGGTATGCACGACGAATCCGACGAGACGACACCGACCGCCGCCGAGGATCCGAAGGATCAGACCGCCGAAGACCAGGCTGCTGAGGACCAGGAGAGTCCCGAATCGTCTGATGAGGCGGGCACCGAGGCTCCGGACTCTCCCCAGGCTCAGGAAGATGACGCGACCGAAGTGATGGATTCTGTCGGACCCGACTCCACTTCCGATCCTGCCTCCGATGCCGAGAGCTCGGAAACGATCGGTTCTGCAGATTCAGCAGCGGCCGACAATTCCGATTCCACCGAGGAGACCGCTCGCTGGGCACCGCCCGAAGACGGATCACCCACCGCCGGACAGACAGCCGACCCGTACGCTCAAGGGCCCGGCACCAACCAACCCGATCCCTACCAGCAGAGCCCCGACCAGCAGAATGCCTACCAGCAGGGCGCCTATCAGCAGGGCGCGTACCTGCAAGGCTCGGGCCCTTACCAACAGGACGCTTACCAACAGGACGCTTACCAACAGGACGCTTACCAACAGGACGCTTACCAACAGGACGCTTACCAACAGGGGCTCTACCCACAGGGCTCCGGCCCCTACCAGCAAGCCCCTCACCAACAGGGACCCTACCCTCCTGGCCAATCCGGTCCGATGCCCTACCCTGCACCACCGGGTTACCCTGCGAACGCACCGAAGTCGAAGTTCGCCTCGGCGCTGGGGAAGGGATCCACGTGGAAAACCGCGCTGATCCCACCGGGGATCGCCCTCCTCGGCGGCATCATCGTCTCCATCATCCTCACTGCCATCCTCACGTCGATGTCGGAGTTCGACTCCGTGACGGGGGAGACCGGACTCAACCTCGACAGCCTCAACTACGCCCTGCCGTTCATCCTCATGGCGCTGTCGCTGTTCGGTTCGGCGGCGCTGCGCCTGGACATCAACGCCCCTGACGGCTTCAATGCCCAGCTGAGCATCTTCACCACCGGAGCACCTCTGGTGGTCACCATCGTCATTGTGGGTCTGCTGTGGTGGATGACGAAGATCAGCGAACGCCGATCCCCCGCGCCCAATCGGGTGTCCACGTGGATCCGCATCGGGGTCGCGACTCTGGCGATGACGCTCGTGCTCTTCCTCCTCCAGGTCATCTTCGCCGCCCGCGCCTCCGCCCTCGAAGAGGAAGGATCGTTCACCTTCTCCTTCTCCGCGGTCACCGCCCGATCGTTCTTCCTGCCGCTGCTCGTCATCCTCATCACGAGCATCGCCGGCCGGGTCGCCGGGCATTTCAAGGGCACCGAGGCGATCGGTGCACCATTCCTGCGCTGGGCCGTCCCACCTCTGCTGGTGACCTGGATCCACCTGGCCCTCACCGTGGCCGTGTTCTCGATCGTCGCGCTCTTCGTCTTGCCGCTGTCCGTCGA
The DNA here is from genome assembly GCF_900169165.1 of Brevibacterium linens ATCC 9172. GTDB lineage: Bacteria > Actinomycetota > Actinomycetes > Actinomycetales > Brevibacteriaceae > Brevibacterium > Brevibacterium linens. The sequence goes on along the minus strand of NZ_FXYY01000010.1, from coordinate 107,968 downwards.
GATGCCGGGCCAGCTGGTCCCGCTGACGTTCGTCAACATGGGCCTCATCCTCACCTCGCTGACCCACCTCGGCGGAATCAGCGCCACCGCCCAGGGCGACTTGGGCTTCTACTCGGACACCTTCTCCGAAAGCCTCACCCTGTTCAGCCGCGAGGCTCCCGGCCTGCTGTGGCTGGGACTGCTCGTCGTTGCGGTCACCGTGCTGATCGCCACGGTCGTCGCCACCGTCACGCGTCGACCGGCCTGGACCGTGATCGAGCAGGACAAGCAGCAGTGGTCGAGTGCGTGGAAGCTGCCGGTGGCGTTCTGCCTCGTCTGGGGTCTGCTGTCGCTGCTGGCCATTCCCGCGAACATGTCGATGTCCGGATCCGCCGAGGCGGCCATGTTCTTCGGCGGTTCCGGTGCGGCTCGTGCGGGGATCGGCCCGTTGGCCTGGACCTTCCTCATCTTCGCCCTCTGGGGTGGGGTCATCGAGGTGCTCTCGCGCACGCTCGGCCCACGTCTCGCCCTCACCTTCCCCGCGGTGGCACGGATCGCCGCCGGGCGGACGGTGCACCCGCACTGGGGACCGTATCTGGGAATGAGCGAACCGCAGTTCGCGTTCGTCCATCCCGATCTGGCTGGGGCTGCAGCTCCGACACCGCCGCCGATCGCTCCCGGACCTGGCGAAGTCGGACCGCAAGGGCCCGCCGGTTATCAGGGCCAGCCGGCATCGCCGGACGCGTTCGGCTCGCAGGGTCAGGGGCAGGGTCAGCCGCAGGCCCATCCGGGAAGCCAACCTGGCAGTCATCCGGGCGCTCCGCAGCAGGGACTGCAACAGGGCCCCCAGCAGTTCTCCGCCCCGGGCGCTCCGCAGCAAGGCCCGCAGCAGGGTCCACCGCCGCCTCCGACTCCGTCCGACCAGCAGGCTTATGCCTGGCCGCAGGGTTCGGCCGGCCAGCAGTCGTACTCGGCTCCGCAGGGAATGTACGCCGCGCAGCCGTACGCGGGTCCGGCCCAACCCTTCGACAAGAAGAAGGCGAAGCTCGTCTCAGTCGTCGCCGGCGGTGCCGCCCTCCTCCTCGTGGCCGCGATCATCGTCGTCACCCAGCTCAACGGGCACATGTTCGGCCCCGAGGCGACGGTGGAGAAGTACTTCTCGGAGCTCTCCGACGGTGACGCCAAAGGTGCACTCAAGGTCGCTGACGTCGACGTTCCGCAGGAGTCACGCACCCTGCTGACCAACGACGTCCTCGGCGGCTCGAAGGCACTGCCCGACGATGTCGCCGTCGAAGACGCCGAGATCTCAGGAGACACGGCGACGGTCGCAGTCACCTACGATGTCGGCGGTTCCAAGGGCAACAGCACCCTGACCCTGTACAAAGCGGGGAAGAAGGCGCTGTTCTTCGACGACTGGGCGCTCAAGAGCCCGGACCTGCTCACTCTCACCGTCGACACTCCCGGCCTCAAGAAGGTCAAGGTCAACGGAATCGACGTCGACAGCGACGGGTCGACCCTGTCCCTGCCGGCCTTCCCCGGTCTCTACACGATCGACCTGGCCGAGAAGTCCGATCTCATCACCGCCGACGCGGTCGAGGTGCGGGCGTTCCTCGGCGATGACGCGAACATGGAGGGCGAGGAGACGCCGGTGCTCTCAGCCCACCCCTCGGACGCGTTCCGCACCGAGGTCGACAAACAGGTCAAGACCCTCATCGACAGCTGCGCGAAGAAGTCCGTCGCCCAGCCCGACGGGTGCCCGTTCGGATCCTCACTGGCCGAAAGCTATGACGCCACCGGACTCACCTGGTCGATCTCGTCGTATCCGACGGTGACCGTCGCCGATGACTCCTTGGGTGCCGACCAGTACTCGAACCCGGAGGACGCGACCGGTCCGAACGGCGGTCCGGCGTGGCTGATCTCCTCGAACACGTCCGGTGAGGCCCTCGTGACCGGCACCTACGACATGTTCGACGAGTCCGAACCCTTCGATGACACCGTGTCCTTCGACCTCAACGGCACCGCCGAGATTGTCGACGGCAAGATCGTCATCACTGTCAGCGACAACCCCTGGGACTGGTGACCGACGCGGCGTGGCCCGGCCCCAGCCGGGGCACGCCGTTCAGTCCAGGGACACGCTGGTCGACACACGGTTCAGTCGGGAGCACGTGGTTCAGTCGACGAAGATCGCCGAGGCGGTGCTGCCGATCCGTTCCACGAGCCCTCGTCCTTCATCGACGTAGGCGGCGCACTCATCGTCGGGGACCATCGCCCCACCGGTGAGCCACACCAAGTGGATGCCCGGCGCCGATTCGGCCGCTGCGTCGCCCATCCGCCACGGGATGGTCAGTCCGGCGGTTGCCGAGGGTTCGACGTCGATGCCTTCGGTTTCGTGGAGCACCCCGACTCCGGCCCGGATGACCTCGTCGGGGATCGCAGCGAAACCGGAGATCAGCGGCCCGATCGTCGGTCCGATGAAGCGTGACGGGCGGGCGACCGCCAACCCGTCGGCCGCGGTGACTCCGGTCAGGCCGATGTCCTGCACGGAGATGTCGCTGTGCCGGCCGGTGCGCACGCCGAGGAACATCGCTGGGGCCCGACTGGGTTCGACGAAGATGCAGCGCACCGCCGTGCCGAAGACACGTCGGAGTCCGAAGGTCACTCCCCCGGGCCCGCCTCCGATTCCGCACGGCAGATAGACAGTGAGCGGATTGCGATCATCGATGGTCACGCCGACGGCCGCGAACTGGCGTTTCAGTCGCAGCGCTGCCACCGAGTATCCGGCGAAGAGGCTCACCGAGTCCTCATCGTCGACGAAGTGCGTGTTCGCAGCAGTTTCCGCCGAGGCGCGGCCGGCTTCGACGGCTTCGACGAAGTCGCCGACATGTTCGATGACGTCGACGCCGTGGTCGCGCAGCATCGTCTTCTTCCATTCCCGGGCATCGGCAGACATATGCACCGACGCAGCGAATCCGAGTCGAGCGCTCAGAATTCCGATCGACAGCCCGAGGTTGCCGGTCGATCCGACGACGATGCGGTGGTTCGCGGCGATCTCACGGAACTGAACACTCGAATAGGTGGCGGGATCGAGTACGTCGAGGCCATGGTCAGCGGCGACCGCCTCGGCGAATTCGAGCACCTCGTGGAAGCCGCCACGGGCCTTGATCGACCCGCTCACCGGCAGACTGTCGTCGCGCTTGAGCCACAGCCGTCCGACCAGGTCGGATCCGAACAGATCGTCGAGGCGACGCTGCGCCGCCGGTGCCGGCATCAGGGTCGATTCGATCATTCCGCCGCCGGCTTCCGGGAACGCCTCGGCGAGTTCGGCCGGGACCGTCGATGTCTCCGGGAAGGTCGTCGCGAACCAGGGGGCGAAGCAGTCGAACCGGGCCGCCGCGGAATCCATGACCGCGCCGAGATCGGGCAGGGCCGCCTCGGTGGGGGTGGAGCGGAGCCACGTCGTCGGTCGGCCCGATGCCAGGGATCGGATGATCTCGTCGGTGCTGAGGTCGTCAGGCAGTGCGGTCATGCACCGATCGTAGCCCGGCAGGGTGCGGGCCTCAGTTCTTGACGATCTTCTTCGCGGATTCGAGGACATCGGCGAGTTCGTTCAGCCATGTCGCGTAGCCGTCATAGGTGTAGGCGCGTTTGTCGTCCCAGGTGCCCAGCTGTCCTGCCTCGACTGCGGGCAGTCGTCTGTAGACCGGATTGTCCTCGTAGTCGGTCGAGGCGTCGTGGACGAGGACGACGTCGGCCGGGTAGTCCGACATCTTCTCCCAGGAGACTTCGGCCCAGCTGCTGTCTCCCGTGGCGTCGGGTCCGACGAGGGTGAGCCCATCTTCGGTGAGCATCTCGGCGATGCCCAGGGAGTTCGAGGTGTAGTTGATCTCTGCGGTGAAGTTCGCCAGCAGAACTGTCAGATCGTCCTGCTTCTTCGCCACAGTGCGGATGCGTGCTCGAGCGTCATCGAAGGCCTTGCGCTTGTCCGCGATATCGCCGGTCTCCGTGTCCTTGCCCAGTGCCTTCGCGATGGCCGCATACTGGGCGAACATCGCGTCGGGACTCTGCCCGCCGAGTTTGACCGGGACGAAGGGCACGAGCTCGCTGACCTGGCCCTTCACCTTCTCGTCCCACCACGTCCACCCGTCGCCGGTCTCATTGCCGTAGGCGACGAGGATGTCCGGCTCGGCGACGGCGAGGGCTTCGATATCGAGTTCCATATCGGTGCCCACGACCTCGACGCCATCTTGGTCGAAGGCCTTGCCGGGGGATTCGTTCTGTCCGAAGCCGAAGACCGCGACCGGCGTGATTCCGTACTGCGCAAGGCCGGCCGCCGAATAGAAGTCCGCGGCGATGCGCTTCGCCGGACGGTCGAGTTCGATCGTCAGTCCGTCATATCCTTCCGGCGAATACCTGAAGTTCGGGGCGCTGTCAGTAGCACCGGAAGCACCGCTTCCCGCCTCACCGTCGGCCTCGCCCCGGCAGGCGACGAGGGCGAACGGGGCGAGCACTGACAGGGCAAGAAGCTGACGACGACGCATCGAGAGCCTTTCGGTGAGCGTCCCCGCGGGGACGGAATTGGTGCGCCTGTAGTGACGCCGGGACCACCGTAGCATTATTTGGAAAGGCTAGCCTTACTAAATTAGAGTAGAGTAGCGTTGCGGATGTTCCGTCTTCCACGACAGCTGCACACACGAACAGAACGCGTCCCCGCGGGGACGACCTCACGACCACGTGGTCGCTGAGGATGCGAAGGAGTATCAGTGTCACGAGCCCCCATCGGCGCCTTCGAAGCAGAGGTCCTCGCCGTCGACGATCTCAGCCCGTCCTTCCGTCGGGTGACGTTCGGGGGTGCGGGACTCGAAGACTTCGGCCCGAACACCCACCCTCGTGATCTGCGGATCAAACTCGTCATCCCGCCTCAACGCTCCGCCGCACCGAAGTTCGATCTGCCGGCATTCCTCACCGAGCAGGAAGCCGCCGGGGTGTCCTGGTACCAGGCCTGGCTGCAGGTCAGCCCCGAGGAGCGCGGTGCGATGCGCACCTACACCGTGCGCGAATGGAACGATGCCGACCGCCGACTCGTCATCGACATGGTCCTCCACACCGATGAGCACGGCCATTCGGGCCCGGCAGCCGAATGGGCCGAGGCCGCCGAGGTGGGGCACCGTCTCCACATCATCGGCCCCTCCCGCACTTCGGAGACTCCGTGCGCCGGGATCGAATTCGCCCCCGGCGATGCCCACCAGATCCTGCTCGCCGGCGACGAGACCGCCGTACCCGCCATCGCCTCGATCCTCGATTCGCTCAAGGACAGCCGGGCCCGAGGGAAAGCCGTTCTCGAGGTCCCCAGCGCCGAGGACATCATCGACATGACTGCTCCCGCAGGCTTCGAGATCGAATGGCTGCCGCGCGGGGAGGCCGAATTCGGACAGCTGCTCGAACCCGCCGTCCGCGAGGCGGTCCGTTCGGAGACCCGGATCCCCGCCGAGGTCGGAGCCGGATCGGCAGGGTCAGCGGGCACCACAGATGGTCCGGCCCGAGAACTCGACGACGTCAACATCGACGAGGAGATCCTCTGGGATGTTCCCGCGGCCCTCACCGAGGCGGCTCAGGGAAGTTCGAGTGCCACAGAGAAGGACGAGCGTCCCTTCTATGCCTGGATCGCCGGTGAGGCCGGGCCGGTCAAACGTCTGCGCCGCTACCTCGTCCAGGAAGTCGGAGTCGACCGCAAGCAGATCGCGTTCATGGGCTACTGGCGTCAGGGCAAGGCCGAAGGCTGAGCCGCGGTCACCGCTAGGAGTGGGACTTGGGCCGATACCAAGGCTGAAGCTAACCCTGAGTTCAGGCCTGAAGCTGGGCCTGAGCCGGTGACCGCCGCAGAGCCCGCACGATCTGCGGCCCGATCGCAGTGGCCGCACCTCCCAGGCAGAGCACACCGCCGAGCGCTGCCAGCGGAGGCGGAACCTCCCCGAGAACGAGCCAGGCCATCACCACGACGATGGCGGGGACGAGGAGGCTCGACGAACTGAGCAGTCCCGCCGGCAGGAACTTCAGCGCATATCCCCAGAGATTGAAGGCGATAGCGGTCGGAACGACGCCCAGGTAGACGACCTGAAGCGTCATCTCGATGGGTGCCGCGGCCACCTCGTCGATGAGGCCGGGGGCGAAGACGAGACTGACGAGTGCACCGATGAGGATTCCCATCCAGGTGACGGTCACCGAGTCCTCCCCGGACAGGAAGTGCTTCTGCAGCAGCACGCAGGCTGCGTAGAGCACCGCGGCAACGAGGCTGAGGATAAGACCGCCGACCGTGAAGAAGCCGGTGAAGCTGGCTGCCGTGATCATCCCGATGCCGAGCAGGGAGACGAAGATGCCGATGAGCAGACGCTTCGGCAGCCCCTCTCCGAAGACGAGGCCGGCGAAGACGGCGATGATGAGCGGTGCGATATTGACGATCATCGAGGCGGTTCCGGCATCGATCGACCGCTCTGCGGCGTTGAGGACGACGACGTAGGCGGAGAACCAGGCGATGCCCCAGAGGGCTAGGATCAGCCAGACGACCTTGCCGGAGGGGAACCTCGGGCGGCGGAAGAGCATCCAGACGGAGAGCACCACGGCTGCGGCCGCGCCCCGCAGCAGCGCCATCGGACCGGGCGAGAACGCTTCGCCGGCATCGCGGATGACGACGAAGGATGACGCCCAGAAGGTCATGGTGAGCAGGGCAGCGATCCACGGGAGGACGCGGGGAGCCGTCATCTGTCGGGGACTGGGACTCGCGACTGGAGTACTGAGCGCTGATCTGTTCATAAGGATGATTATTCGTCTCTTCACGATGAAAGAAAAGCGCACACAATTGCACGACTGTACGTGATATGCGTACGGTTCAACTGTGTACAACGTCGCGCATCTGAAAACGTTCAAATCGGTCGCACTCACCGGGTCAGTCCGTTCCGCAGCGCAGCATCTCGACCTCTCCCCGTCCGCAGTCAGCCATCACCTCAAACTCCTCGAACAGGAGACGGGGCTGACGCTCTTCCAGCGACAGGGACGCGGTCTGTGCCTGACCGACACCGGTGGGGCGATCATGTCTGACGTGGACTCCGTGCTCGAGAGTTCCGGGCGCCTCGGGCAGCGCATCTCGGAGCTGCATGAGAATCGAATCGGACGCCTGTCGATCGGGTATTTCGCGACGGCGGGGACTCGGTGGCTGCCGGAACTCGTCGTCTATCTCGAGAACCGCCACCCCGACGTCACGGTGCAGCTCAATCTGGCTGAGGGGCCGTGGAACGAGTTCCACTCCGATCTGCAGGTGATCATCTCGGAATCGAAGAACCCCGAGTTTCCACCGCAGGTGAAGGGGCACTTCCTCACCGCGGATCCGTATGTGGTCGCGGTGCCGGATGACCATCCGCTGGCCGATCGTGCGGGGGTGAGCCTCAGTGAGCTGGAGAGATACCCCTGGATCGACAATGACACCGGGGACGGCCCGTGCCGGACGATTCTCTTCGACGCCTGCTCCCGCGCGGGAGTGCGAGTGCACTTCAAACACGAAGCGCACAGCTTCGTCACGGCCCTGCACATGGTCAGTCGGGGCCTGGGTCTGACTCTGCTGCCTCGGCTCGGTGTCGAACCCCTGCCACCCGGGGTGGCCATCATCCCGCTGGCAGCGCCCGAACCGATCCGCTTCATCCACGCGATCAGCGATCCGGGCCACCCGCAGCAGGACCTCATCGAGGATGCGGTCACGGCCTTGTGCGAACTCGCCACCAGCTGACGAGGGGCCAGACGGCCGAGCCCCTCCGCTTTTGGGGCGCGAGCCGGCACATGCGCCCTACGACGGCGGCCCGGCTGCCCTCAGATCTCGGCGAGCATCTTGCCCGGGTTGAGGATGCCCAGCGGGTCGAGCGCGTTCTTGACAGCCATCTGGATCCGTCGTGACCCTTCGTCGAGTTCGTTCGGCAGCCAGGCCCGCTTGAGGAACCCGACCCCGTGTTCGCCGGTGATCGTGCCGCCGAGTTCGAGGCCCACGCGCATGATCTCTGCGAACACGTCCTCGGCCCTCCCCGTCTCGACCGCGTCCGAGGAATCGAAGAACACCGACGGGTGCATATTGCCGTCACCGGCGTGGGCAACGAGGGCGATCTCGAGCCCGGATGATGACCGCAGCTCGGCCAGCCGGTCGCAGAACTCGGGCACGGCGGTGCGCGGCAGGCACACATCGTCGAGCAGCTGACCGCCACCGTGGGCGGTGGCGAACTTCTCATAGGCCGGCTGGATCATCCGCCGCGCGGCGATGAGTGCCGCGGAGTCGCTCGGGTCGTCGGAGTACGCGACGTCGAGGGCACCGCAGCGCTGGGCCACCTCGGTGAAGGCCGACATTGCAGCTTCCGCATCGGTCGGGTTGTCGTCGACCTGCATGATGAGCATCGAACCGGCGTCACCGTCGAGGCCGAAGTCGCCGTAGTCGTTGAGCATGCGCAGGCTTGCCCCGTCGAGGAATTCGAACAGGCTCGGCACCCCGCCGTCGGCCATGAAGTCGGCGACGGTCTGCAGTCCGCTGCGCTCATCCGGGAAGGTCGCGATCGCGGTGAACGGCTCGGGCAGGGCGGGCACGAGGCGCAGCGTCGCCTCGACGACGATGCCCAGGGTGCCTTCGGAGCCGATGAAGAGGTGACGCATATCGAGCCCGGCCACGCCCTTGGCCGTCTGCGGGCCGAGCGTGGTGATGGACCCGTCGGCCAGAACGACCTTGAGTGAGCGGACATAATCCCTGGTCACACCATATTTAACGCAGCAGAGTCCGCCGGCGTTCGTCGCGATGTTTCCGCCGATCGAGGACAGGGCCACCGACCCCGGATCCGGCGGGTAGGACAGTCCGAACGGTGCGAGGTGGTCCTTGAGATCCTGGTTGATGATGCCCGGCTGGACGGTGACGAGGCGTTCAGCCTCGTTGACTGCCACGACGTCCTTCATCTTCGACACGTTGAGCAGGATCGCCCCTGGTGAGGCGTTCGCGCCGCCCGAGATCCCGGACCGAGCCCCCTGCGGGACGACCGGCACCCGATGTGCGCTGGCGAACCGCATGACCTCTTGGACGTCTTCCGCCGAGGCGGCCCTGACCAGGGCGATCGCCCCTTCCCGCGGACAGAACAGGGCTTCGTCGCTGGAGTGGGCGTCGATGACATCGGGGTCCGTGGTCAGCGCGCCCGGGCTCAGTCGGGCGATGAGGTCGGTGAACTGGACGGTTTCCGATGGTGTGGCAGTGGACAAGGAGGCTCCTCAGTTCGACGGGGATTTCACACTATCGGGTGCGGGCGCCGCCTTGAGGATGAGGGTGACGATTCCGGCGGCCACCATGACCGCTCCGACGACCCACATGCCGGCGTTCTGAGTGCCGGTGAGGTCAGCGAGCCAACCGGTGATGTAGGGGGCGAAGAACCCGGACGAGTTGCCCAGCGAGTTGATGAGCGCCAGACCTGCGGCGGCACCGGCGCCGGCGAGGAAGGTCTGCGGCAACGGCCAGAACGTCGGCAGGGCCGCGCAGATGGCCATGCAGGTGATGGTCACGGCGATCATCGTGGTGAACGGTGAGGACAGGTAGAGCGCGATCGGGATCGTGACTCCGCCGACGAACAGCGGCAGGGCCACGTGCCAGACTCGCTCACCGGTGCGGTCGCCGTGGCGGGACCAGAAGTACATGGCCAAGGCGCCGAAGACATAGGGGACGGCCGTGATGAAGCCGATCTCGACGATCGAGTACTCGACACCGAAGGTCTCCTGGAACCCGGAGATGATCGTCGGCAGGAAGAAGCTCATGGCATAGAGGCCGTAGACCATGCCGAAGTAGACGAAGGACAGTGCCCACACGCGCGGCTGGAGCAGGGAGCGGCGGACCGGGTAGTGGAAGGTCTCTTCCTTGCTCCTCTCCTCGGCGTCCATCGTCGCCTGCAGCCAGTTGCGTTCTTCGGAGCTCAGCCATTTCGCGTCGCGCGGGTGGTCGGTGAGGTAGAAGATGCACATGATGCCCAGCAGCACGGCCGGAACGCCTTCGATGATGAACATGAAGCGCCAGCCGGCGAAGTTCTCGAAGATCGCGTTTCCGCTGGAGATCAGCCACGAGGACAGGGGCGTGCCGATGACGCTCGACATCGGAATCGCGAGCATGAACAGGGCGGTTGCCCGGGCGCGCATCGAGGTCGGGAACCAGTAGGTGAGGTAGAGGATGATGCCGGGGAAGAATCCAGCCTCGGCGACGCCGAGGAGGAACCGCAGCACGTAGAGCCATCCGTGGTTGGGCACGAAGGCCATGGCGGCCGCGACGATGCCCCAGCTGATGAGAATGCGGGCGAGCCAGATGCGGGCGCCGAATCTGTGCAGGGCCAGGTTGGAGGGCACCTCGAGGATGAGGTAGCCGAAGAAGAAGATGCCTGCCGCAAACCCGAATTGGGTCGCGTTCATCGCGAGGTCTTCGTTCATGCCGCCGGGTCCGGCGATGCCGAGGTTCGTCCGGTCGAGGTAGTTGATGAAGTACATCGCGATGATGAACGGGATGAGGCGGATGAGAACCTTGCGCAGGGTCCTCTTCTCGAGAGCCGAATCGGCGGGGGTCTGTCCGCTGGTCGGCGGGCTCACCTCGGATGACATGGGATCTCCTTCGATCAGGTCGGGCCACTGTGGTGGCTCAGCGGTGGCGCGGACTCGTGCCGCGGACGTGCGACAGCGGTTCGCTGCGGGTGCATCGGCGCGGCAGCCAGCGCACTACGGCAACACACTACGACAGTGCAGACGGCTGACCTAGAGTTCACGCCGAAAGTACCGAATACCGGGACGCCGCGCCGAATCCGCGCCCACGTGCACACCAGCTGGTTCAACGTGCAAACGCTTAACGCAAATGCTGGGCGCACACACTTTGAAGCAGTTGTTGCGCTGTCCGGTTGCGAGTGCAGCTGCGGCGACACGGTTACGATGAGTGCAGACAACCCGATTGCGAAGGGGAGCCGCAGTGCAGCCGATGACCGAGCTCGAGGCCGAGACACTGCGCGACTACTACGGCACGTTCGCCCGCCTCGAAGCGGCCGGCACCTCCCCGATCTACGCCATGTGGGCCGAGGGAGTGGCCGCGGACGACGCGGTCATCTCGCTCCTGCTCGAACTGCCCCGACCGAAGCGCCAAGCCAACCTCCTCTTCGCAGCGGCGCGCCACCTCGGTGCGGGCGAGGGTTCCTATGCTCAGCTGCGATCGTGGCTGCTCGAACACTGGGACGACATCCGGGAGTTCATGCTCGCCCGGTCCACGCAGACGAACGAGGCCGGCCGCTGCGCCACGCTGCTGCCGGTGCTCGCGCAGATCCCCGGACCGCTTGCGCTCATCGAGGTCGGAGCCTCGGCGGGTCTGTGCCTCGATCCCGACCGCTACAGCTACAGATTCACCGTCACCGAGGCGGCCGAACGCACCGCAGCCGACGATCGGACCGCTCACGGAGGCGCAGTTGCCACCGATCGTTCTGCTCCCGGGACGTCCGGTGCGAAGTTCGAGCAGTCGGTGACGCTCGACCCGCCAGAGGGTCCGAGCCCGGTCCTGCTCGAATGCGCACTGGCGAACACCACGGTGCCGGAAGACCTCCCCGAGGTGGCGTGGCGGGCCGGAGTCGATCTCAATCCTCTCGATATCACCGACGCTGACCAGCGGGAATGGCTGACGTCGCTGATCTGGCCGGAGCATGAGGCGAGACGGGCGCGCCTCCTCGCCGCCGCCTCGATTGCAGCTGCCGATCCCCCGCACCTCGTCCGCGGCGACCTGCTTGAGACCGTCGAATCTCTGCTCGCCGAAGTGCCCTCCGGAACCCAGCCGGTCGTCTTCCACAGTGCGGTGCTCGCCTATGTCGATGCCGAGGCACGTGCCCGCTTCGCCGCCCTCATGCAATCACGCGACGACGTCGTATGGATCAGCAATGAGGGAGCCGGAGTCCTCCCTGACACTCGCGCGCAACTCGAGACACTCGGGATTGAGCCCGATGGGCGATTCGTGCTCAGCGTCGACGGCCGAGCTCTCGCCCTGACCGGTCCTCACGGGCAGAGCTTCACCGGACTGTCACAGGCCCGCTGATTGGTCCACCCGCTTCGAACAAGTCACAACATGGTGCCGAATTCGCGCCCACGTGCACACCAGCTGGCTCAACGTGCAGGCGCATAACGCAAATGCTGCGCGCACACACTTTGAAGCAGTTGTTGCGCTGCAAGCCCCGCCCCGCTCACGCCCAACCGACGACGAGGCGGGCCGCCTCGGCGGGGATCATCGGGTCGACGCCGGTGAGGTCGGCGAAACGGCGCAGGCGATTGGCCACAGTGTTGCGGTGGCAGAACAGCCGCTCGGCCGACGCGCCGATGCTCCCCGTCGCCAGATACACCTGCACCGCCTCGATGAGACGCTCTCGCTCGACCGGCCCGCACTCACCCAACGCCGATTCGACATCGGCGAGGATCGGGTTGCCCGCGGCATTGAGCGACCGAGCGGCCAACCGTGCCCATCCGCGCCTCCATGTCATCGCAGACGTCTCATCAGCGGCGATGACGTCGGCGAGGTCTCGGGCCGTCAGAGCCGAACGCCGCAGGGCCCCGATTCCTTCGGCGCGGACGTACCCCACCCTGGCCTCGGCGATCCTGCCGGCGAGCGCCCCCAGCGAATGACCGACTCCGCCACCGACGGGATCGGAAACATGGCCCACGCCTTCTGGAACCTGCGTGAACGCGATGAGAACCTCGCCGAGGTGGTGCGCGAACATGGTTCCGCCCGCGCGGACATGATCGGAGATGATCACCTGCAGGGCCCGGACATCGTCCCCGGTGGCGGCGATGACGAGCAGCGGGCAGTCGACGTCGAGACCGAGCCCGGTCGCGATCGTCGACAGTCGTTCGCCGGTCGGGTCCGGATCCTCGAACAGACTGGCGATGAGGCCGGCGTGCACCGAGTACTCCTCGGCCCGCATCCGCGCGAGCTCGGCCGTGTAGGCCTGTTGGACCTGGGAGACGTATTCGTCGACCGTGGACAGCACGATGCCCGTGTGGCGGATGACCAACTCCGCATCGTCCTGGGTCGCCACCCGAGTGAGCACCTCCCAGAGCACGCTGAAGTCGAGGCGGATCGCCGTCATCAGCGCCTCGAGCGGGATGCCGGCCCGGGCCCGGGAGACCCCGACCTCCGTCGAGACAGTCACAGGCCCGTCGAATCCTCCTGCGCGCAGTCCTTCGATGAGGGTACGGAACGAATCACGCCCGGTCCGACGAAGTTCCGAGACCGGGATCGGCGCGGGATCATAGCCGGGAACGCGGACGACACGGGCCATGAAGCGATCGGTCAGCTCGTCGAGGTCGAGGGCATCGAGGAGCTCGAGCCATCGGGCCGCGTCTCCCGGAAGCGGACGATCGCGGAGTCGGCGGTCACGATAGGCAGTCATCACCCCACAATATGTGCAGATGCACAATCCTGCTGTCCTATTCGGCGACAAATGTGTCTGGGAAGAGACGTACGACACTCGGTAAGGTCGATATCTGCCGGTCACACACCACCGAATGCGACCGGTCCGAACGACTCGACCGACACCGGACCCGCATGGGCCCACCGGCCCAGCCGCCGACCGGCGGAGCCGCGGACCGCGTCCCGATCCTCAACGGAGCACACTATGAGCGAGCAGAAAACCACGGCGTCCGCCGAGGCCAGCGCCACAACAGAACTGAGCATCAAGGACGCGAACAAGGTGGCCGCCGGTGCGCTGATCGGCACCGCCCTCGAGTGGTACGACTTCTTCCTCTTCTCGGCCGCGGCCGCCCTGATCTTCAATGTCCAGTACTTCACCAGCGAGAACGCCACCGCAGCCGCGCTGGCCTCCTTCGCGACCTTCGGTGTGGGTCTGGCCGCTCGCCCGATCGGCGGTCTCATCTTCGGCCGCATGGGCGACAAGGTCGGCCGTCGTCGGGTCCTCATGATCACGATCGTCGGCATCGGCGTCGTCACCGGCCTCATCGGCCTGCTGCCGACCTATGCGGCCATCGGGTTCGCCGCTCCTGCCCTGCTCGTCCTCCTCCGCATCTTCCAGGGTCTCTTCGTCGGCGGCGAATGGTCGGGGGCGATGACCCTCGTCGTCGAGAACGCGCCCCTGCACCTGCGCGCCCGCTATGCGGCGATCCCGCAGATCGGCTCGCCCATCGGCACGATCCTGTCCTCGGGCGGATTCTTCGTCTTCACCCTCATCCTGTCCCAGGACAGCTTCCACTCGTGGGGCTGGCGCATTCCGTTCCTCGTCGCCATCCCGCTCCTCCTCGTCGCCGTCTACATCCGCAGCCGCCTCGAGGAGTCACCGGTCTTCCGCCAGTTGGAGGAGTCGGGAGAGGTCGAGAAGAGCCCGATCACCACAACCTTCCGCGACTCGTGGAAGCAGATCATCATCGGCATGGCCGCAGCCCTCCTCGGCGTCGGCGGTTTCTACCTCGTCACCGCATTCTGCGTCTGGTACGGCGTCAACGTCCTCGGCTACGACGATTCGCTCCTGCTGCTCGGCAGCATGGTCGCCGCCGCCGTCGAGATCTTCGTCCTGATCTGGGGTGGCATGCTCGGCACGAAGTACGGTGCCAGCCGGGTCATCCTCTGGGGCGGTGTCGCCTCGGCAGTGGTCGCCGTTCCGGCCTTCTTCATGTTCGAGTCCGGGGTCCCCGCACTCGTCGTCATCGCCATGACCCTCGCGGTCGGCACACTGTCCCTTCCCTACGCGGCCTCGGGTACCGTGATGACCGGCCTGTTCCCGGCGACCACCCGGTACACGGGCGTGAGCATGTCCCAGAATGCCGCGGGCATGATCTCCGGATTCATCCCCCTGCTCGCGACCGGCTTCGTCGCCTCGGCGGGCGACCACTGGTGGCCGGCAGCCGCGATGCTCGCCTTCCTGTCCCTGTTCACCGCTTTCGCCGGCGCCATCGCCCCGAAGCTGAGCGTCGATCTGCCCGGCTTCAAGCACTGAGAACCGTTCGACCCTCGAAAGGACACCCAATGTCGCGTTCCGCCGGCCACCTCATCGTCGACACCCTGGAGAGCGCGGGCATCGAACGCGTCTACGCGGTCCCTGGCGAGTCCTACCTCGACGTCCTCGACGGACTGTATGACGCGAACATCGAGACCGTCGTGTGCCGGCAGGAGGGCGGTGCGGGGTTCATGGCGCTGGCCGAATCCCGGCTGACCGGTCGTCCCGGAATCGCCATGGTCACCCGCGGTCCCGGGGCGGCGAATGCGATGATCTCCGTCCACACCGCCTGGCAGGACGCGACCGCGCTCGTCCTCTTCGTCGGCCTCGTCCCCCTCAACGATCGATCCCGCGAATCCTTCCAGGAGTTCAGCCTGCCCGAATGGTTCTCCTCGACGGCGAAGCGCGTGCTCACCATCGATGACGAGGCCCGTGCCGGTGAGATCACCGCCGACGCCCTGCGCATCGCCGCCTCCGGTCGCCCCGGCCCCGTCGTCGTCGGCCTGCCCGAAGACGTCCTCGTCCGTCTCACCGAGTCCCCCACCCCGACACTCGCCGAGGTGGCCCCACCGACCCCGGCCCCCGCCGTCATCGACGGGTTGGCTTCTCGGATCGCGGCGGCCGAGCGTCCCGCGTTCGTCCTCGGCGGGGATGGGTGGCACAACGGGTGCGGCGCCGAGCTGGCCGGTCTGGCCGCCTCGGCGGGGGTGCCGATCTTCTGCGATTGGCGCGCCTACGATGCGATTCCGCATTCCTCGCCGGCGTGGGCCGGCTGGCTCGGCTACGGTCGCGCCGATGCCGTGGCGGCCGGTTTCGCCGAGGCGGACCTCGTCGTCTTCGTCGGCTGCACCCGGTCCGACGTCTTGAGCGACGGGTACACGATCGGCTTCGACGCCGAAACCGTGCTCGTCTCCCTCGACATGGAGGCAACCCAGCACGCAGGGCGCATCGATGAGCACATCATCGCCTCCCCGGATTCCTTCACGCAGGCCCTGACCAGGAACGATGCCGGTGGCGCTCGCGATCCCGGGCAGCTGCGCGGGACTCGGACGGATGAGTGGATGCAGTCACGTGCCGACGTGCAGTCCCGGTTCGCCGCGCACCGCCCCGACGCCGAGGCGGCACCGGAGAACGCGAACCGTGCCGGGGTCGATCTCGGGGTGGCGTTCGGGATTCTCGATGACCGCCTCGGCGGGGATGCGATCCTCACCTATGGAGCCGGCAATGCGACGATCTGGGGGCACCGGTTCATCCGGCATGAGCGCCCGGCCGGCCTCGTCGGAGCCCGCAACGGGGCGATGGGCCTCGCCGTTCCCGCCGCGGTGGCGGCCTCTCTGGCGTACCCGGAACGGCGTGCGGTCGCGATCTGCGGCGATGGGGACTTCCTCATGAACGGCCAGGAGATCGCCACGGCCTTCGCCCACAGCGGATCACCGCTCATCATCGTCGTCGACAACGGTGTGTACGGCACGATCGTGTCCCACCAGGAGAACCACTATCCCGGGCGGCCCTCGGGCACGCGGATGGTCAACCCGAACTTCGCGGCGTGGATGTCGGCATTCGATCTCGGCAGCTCCGGGGTCGCCTCGGCGAGGGTCTCCGGCTCTGTTCCACCGGGAGCAGACGGTACTGCGACGGGAGCGGGAATGGTCGGCCACGGCGAGCGCGTCGAGGCCACCGAGGACTTCGCAGCCGCGCTCGACCGGGCCTTGGCTCACGACGGGCCCGCCCTCATCCATGTGCTCATCGACCCGGCGACGATGCCTCCGGCCGCAGACGAAACCGCCTGACAGCTCTCCGAAAGGACCCCTCATGACCGTTTCACCCTCCCTGATCAGCGCCGATCGCGAAGCCGAGTTCCTCGCCGATTGGGCCGTGCATTCGCGTTTCGGTGCCGTCGAGGGCACGAACGGGGTCGACCGTCAGGCGGCGAGCGCCGCCGATGGCCAGCAGCGGAAATGGTTCGAAGAGCTGCTCGTCAAGCACGGTTTCAGCGTCCACCGGGATGTGATCGGCAATCAGTTCGGGCTCCTCGAGCTCGTGCCCGGGGCCCCGTATGTGCTCACGGGTTCGCATATGGACTCGCAGCCGACGGCCGGTCGTTTCGACGGTGCCTACGGGGTGATGGCTTCGGCGCATGCGTGTTTCGCGATCGCCGATGAGCTGCGGGCGGACCCGTCGAAGGCGACGTTCAACCTCGCCGTGGTCAACTGGTTCAATGAAGAGGGCTCACGGTTCAAACCGTCGATGATGGGATCCAATGTCTTCACCGGCAAGGCCGAGTTGGAGGCGGCCCTGACCACGCGTGATGCCGCGGGAATCACCGTCGCCGAGGCGCTCGATGAGCTGGGGGAACGCGGAGACTTCACGCCCCCGGAGATCGCCGCCTATGCGGAGATCCACGTCCAGCAGGGCCGCAGCATGGAAGAGGACGGAGTGAGCATCGGGCTCGTCAATGCCACGTGGGCGGCTCACAAGTACGAGTTCAAGGTCACCGGCGCACAGGCCCACAGCGGGTCGACGCTCATGGCCGATCGGCAGGATGCCCTGCTCGGTGCCGCCCGCCTGGTCGTGGCCGCACGGGAACTCGTCGACGACTTCGAGCCGGGTGCCCTGCACACCTCATGCGGACAGCTCACCGTCTACCCGAACTCACCGGTCGTCGTCGCCAGCGAAGTCAGCCTGTTGCTCGATCTGCGGTCCCCCAGCGCCGAGGTGATCGCCGCCGCCCATGAGACGCTCATGGCCACGATCGCCCAGGTCAGCGCGGAAGATCGCGTGGAGATCGAGATCGTCGCCGAACACAGTTGGGATCAGAACCCGTATTCCGAGGACGGGGTCGAGCTGGCGCGCACGGTCGCCGATGATTTGGGACTCACCTCGGCGACGGTGATGACCGTGGCCGGGCACGACTCGACGAACATGAAGGACGAAGTGCCCACCGTCATGCTCTTCATTCCCAGCGTCGACGGGGTCTCGCACAGTCTTGCCGAGTTCACGAAGGACGAGGATCTCGTCTCGGGTCTCCATCACCTCACCGAGGTGGTCCGCCGGCTCACCGCCGGCGCGCTGGCAGAGTGACCGCGAAGGAGGTCAGTCCTCCCAGGGATTGAGCAGTCTGACTCCGATATTCGCGAAGTCCGCGATGTTCCTCGTGACCAGGGTCAGAGAGTGTGCGAGTGCGGTCCCTGCGATCAGGCTGTCCATGTCGGGCATCGGGTCAGGGACGTGCAGTTGCGATGCCTGCACAGCCACTTCGGCATCGACGGCAAGAATTCTTCCGTCGAAGACCTCAGAGACCTGTTCGTCGAACCACTGCCGAAGGACGGACCCAGCGCGGGCGTCCCGTCGCTCTTTCCGTCGGACGCCGACGTCGAGTCCGAGGACCGTGATGGCGCTGATGGCCAGATCATCGATCTTCTGTGCGGCGATCCAGGATCCGACGGGCGTCCGGTTGCCGCGGCGAGCGTCACTGATGATGTTGGTGTCCAGCAGATACCTCACAGTTCGGGCACCCGCAGCGTTCGCTGAGAACGATGAGGCAGATCGAGGTCCGGATCATCGTCGTGGATGACGAGGGCATCTCCGACGAGGTCCGATCTGCCGCTGAGTTGATCGTACTCATCGGCAGTCAGCAGAACGTGCGCGCGACGACCATGTTCGGTGATGGTGACCGGTCCGTGCTTGGCCGCACGTTTGGCAGCCGATACGTCCCGGTTGAATTCCCGACTCGACATCGTGGTCATCGTCCACCTCCCGAAATGTCACTACTGTAGGTACATTCTATCTCGGGGTTGTGGACGAATCCATAGCCAGATGCCGAGTTGACAGGACTCTCGGACCCGCGGTCATCAGTCGATGGAGTCGACGTCCTGGTTCTCGTCGACGAGCTTCTTCGCTAGCGGTTCCCACTTGTCGTAGGCGTCGGGGTAGCCGGAGTGCTGCACTTCCTGTGCGGCATCACCGGGGTCGATGCTCTCCCAGTCGGCGATCTGGGTCAGACCCGGGTTGGCGGTGCCGGAGTCGACCCCGTAGAAGGCTTTCGACGCGTACACGGTGTCGGTGACTTCGTCGGCCGATCCCCAGTTCATCGAGGGGCGCTGCTGGAAGGCACCGGCGGAATCGCGGTCGCCTCCGTCGAGGTCATTGAGGCTCGATTCCTGCAGTGCGGTCATCACGGCGATCGTCTGTGCCTGCTTGGACAGGTCTGCGCCCTTGCCGACGCCGATGATGGTGCGCGCATTGTCGATCTGTTCGGCGCTCAGCTCATCCGGGTCGTCGATCCCTCCGGTCGAGCCGGCGTCGGACTGGGCGGCTTCACCGTCCTGGCTGACGTCTCCGGTGATCGGGTCGGCCGAGGCCGAGGTCGCCGTTGCCAGGGAGACTCCTCCGGCGAGGACGGCGGCGGACAGTGCAGTCACCGCAAGTGTGCGCGCACGTTTCATCTGTTCTCACTTTCTCTTGATCGGGTCCTCGACCCGGTCGGCGACTCCTGGTGCGCGGCACACGTGGTGGGTTCTGCGGCATCTGCCCTGTGGTCGGCACAGGAACACCCATGCAGAAGGTGCCGTGGAATCGCCCCACACAACACTGACGGACCGGACGGCCCCGTTCAATGCAGAGAGACTTCGAGATGACTCATTCTCGCCGCAACGAATCTTCACGGGTCCGCGTGTAAGCGATCAGAGTTCACTGAACGCCGCGCGGTGACCAGCGGTGCTCTCACCCGCCCGTGACCGGGGTCTCGATCCGCTCGTCGGGCTGTTCGCAGGCGTGGGCCATGGAAAGTTCAGGCGCTCGAACGCGACCGTACTGCTGCCGGCGAGCGCTGCGGACGCAGCGGTGGGACGTGATCCTGGATAACCTGGCCGCATGCGCTCACAGCTGCCGCCGGACGCCGCAACCGCCATCAGGTCCTATCTGCGTATTGCCGATCGGGTCCTGCCCGGCGGCATCATCGCCTGCGCTGTGACCGGGTCCATCGCGCTCGGTGCCTACCGCCCGGGCCGCAGCGACATCGACCTCGTCGCGGTCATCGCCGATGAGTACCGGACACGGCCAGATCTCCTCCGCCGCCTGCGGCTGCTCTATCTCTCGCAGGTGCCCCGCCTGGTGGTCGGGGCGGCGCGCGGGCGAGGTGTGAGCGCCTGTTGCAATACCGTCTTCATCGCCGAATCCGAGGTCGGTCGACCCGTCACGCAGATCCGTCCGATCGCTTCTCACACCGGTGAGGTCTTCGACTCGAACGGCGCGTTCGACGTCAATCCGGTGACCTGGAAGGAGCTCGTCGACGGCGGGATCACGGTGCGAGGTCGGCCGATCGCCGAGTGGGATGTCGATGCGCAGCCGGAGGCGCTTCGCCCGTGGATCCGCACGAATCTGCGCGAGTACTGGACTCCGTTGGCCGCACAGCTGCGCGACCGACCGTCGCGCAGCCCGGGATCGCTGCTTCGTCGATTCGTGACGTCCCCGCGGGGACTTTCAGCCGGTAGCGTCGAGTGGTGTGTGCTCGGTCCCGCGCGGATGCATCATACGCTTGCGACCGGTGAGATCATCGGCAAAGAGGAAGCGGGATTCCACGCGCTGACCGCATTTCCGCAGCATGCCCCCATCACCGAGGTGGCCCTGGCCAAGGTGCGCGGCGCGCGGATTCCGTCCGCACCGTCACGACGGCAGTGGCGGGGGCTGACCGCCTCGGCGATGGATGACATGATCACCGCATCACTCGGCTGACTGACGACCGTCGTGGGTTGAGTCGCAGCCGGGAGCTCGACGACGATTGCAGTGGTCTTGGGGTGAGGCGAACTGACCCTATTTTGCGATGAAGTGGAGGCGCTTATTCACGAACTCGCCCATCCCGATCGGCCCCATCTCACGACCGAAACCAGACCGCTTCACCCCACCGAACGGCAACTCAGCCGCCTCCGCCGCAATCGTGTTCACATGCGTCATCCCCACCTCAAGACGAGCCGCCACACGATCAGCACGCCCCTCATCAGTGGAGAACACCGACCCACCCAAACCAAGGGCACAATCGTTGGCCAACTCGAGAGCCTCCTCGTCACTGCTGACCTTGAACACAGTGGCCACCGGCCCGAAGATCTCCTCACCATACGACTCGGAATCCCGGGGCACATCGACGAGCACGGTCGGGGCATAGTAGGCCGCCGGACCGTCGCCCAGCTCACCACCGATGAGCACCCGGGCACCTTCAGCCACGGCCTTGGTCACCTGTGCGTCAACAGTCTCCGCGGCAGCACGGCTCGACAGAGGCACGTATTCGCTGTCGCCGAGGTTCAGCGGATCTCCCGGTTTCAACCCGGTCCCCAACTTCACGAGCTCGGCAACGAAGTCGTCATAGATGTCGTCCATGACAATCAGGCGCTTATTCGAGTTGCACACCTGACCGGCGTTATACGTCCGAAACTCCCACGCCTCACGAGCCACCGCGGCCACATCGTCGGCGTCGAGAACAACCATCGGATCGATGCCACCAAGCTCCAACACAGCCTTCTTCAGATTCTGACCCGCCTGGGCACCGATGATCGCACCCGCCCGCTCCGACCCGGTCAACGACACTCCCTGAACCCGGGAGTCAGCGATCATCGCAGCGATCTGATCATGGTTGGCAAACAAGTGGCTATATCCGCCGGCAGGGACACCGGCGGCGAGGAAGATCTCCTCGATCAGCAGCGCCGACCGTCCACAGATATCGGCATGTTTGAGCATGATCGTATTGCCCAACACCAGATTCGGGGCAGCGAACCGGGCCACCTGGTAGTAAGGGAAGTTCCACGGCATCACACCCAACAGAGCACCGACCGGCAGAGACTCGATGCGGGCGATACCAGGGATGGTCGACGGGATCTGGTAATCCGTGACCAGACTGGGTCCGTGGACGCCGTAGTAGTCGATGATGTCGGCAGCGAACTCGACCTCGTCAACAGACTCGGCATACGACTTGCCCATCTCCACCGAGATCGTCCTGGCGAGTTCGTCCTTGCGTTCATGGAAGATCTCCGCCGCCCTGCGCACAATCGACGCCCGTTTCTGGATGTCGGTGTCCTTCCACGTCAGGTAGGTGGTGTGGGCGCCAGCGACGGTGGATTCGATCTCGGCGTCGGTCGCCTCGGGGAAGGTCTCGACGATGTCGCCGGTGGCGGGATTCTCAACACGATAGTTCGACATGTTTGCTCCTGTGATGGTTCCGAAATTGCAGAGGGGTGAGGGAATAATGGTGTGCTGCGGCCCCATCACCGCAGTCAGTTATCACCCATACCATCGACGGAAGCGCCGGAGACGGCGCGAACGATCATTCCGACATGATCGTAATACAGGTCACGGGGATTCGCCGAGGCGGCTGCCCACCGACCCGAGGATCGATCGGCTATCGCGGATGCCCGACCGATGGTGCCGTGCCCGTCCTCAGCGCACGACTTCGCGGTGTGTGGTGTCGAGTCGGCGCGTCCAGCCCCGGCCGTCGAGGTGTTCGAGCAGGGGGATGACGACGCGTCGGGTCGTCCCCAGCGCCTGCCTCGCCTGGCTTGTGGTGAAGGGCCGGTCAAGACCGGCGAGGATCCGCATCGCCTGCGCGGGGGTGCGCGGAGCCACGATGATTCCGGCGCCGAGGCGCAGGATCCGTCCCGCCTTCGCGGCGACCGCAAGCTCCCGCGCTCCGAGACCGAGTTCGCGCAGGTCGTCGGCTTCCGGTGCCGCGAACGGGTCGGCTGCGAGTCGGCGCTCGATCTCGGCGGTACCGGCTTCGGCGGCACCGAGTCTCGAGGTATGCCCGGGCGGGCGGACCATTCCGTCGACGGCTTCGAGCCCGGCGCGGGAGATGATCGCATCCAGCAGTGCCCGATTTGCGGTCCCCGTCCCTTCGGGCAGGGTCGGCTGATCGTTCGCTTTCGACACGGCATCGCGCCTGGTTTCGCCACCGTGTCTCCGGCTCGTGTTCGGGCTCCTGCGCAGCGCCTCGGCGACGGCTTTGACGGGGACTCCCGCGGCCATCGGTGTGGCGGCGAGTTCACGGCTGACCAGGGATTTCGCCTCCTCGACCCAGGCGGTCAGCGTCGGTGAGTGAACGAGCCAGCCGCCCACACTCTCGACATCGGCAGGCAATCCATCGTCTTCGGGCACCTGCAGACCGAACCGAGTGAGGTCGGAACGTTCGACGGCTCCGCGGCGGGCCACCTCGACGAGGATATCGCCTGCGATGGGTCGTTCGGCGAGCTCTCGGCCGCGCCTGGCACCGTCGCCTCTCCGGGACAGTTCGGGCGGGTCGACGTCGAGGACGAGGAGGCCTGCGAAGACGTTGCGGCTGCCCGGGGCGCGCAGCACGATCCGGTCGCCGACCTGCAGGGGAAGCGGCCGGTCAAGGGTGAGTCGAGCGTGATCGGCATCGAAGTCCCGCAGCCTGGCGGGCACGGCGGCGGTGCCGATATGGGCCATGAGTTCGTGGATGCCGGAGTCGAGGGCCTCGCCCATGGAGCGGCGCACGTCGATCGTGTCGACGATCGGCCAGGCCCCGCTCGTGAGCAGAGCATCGCCGCGGTGGAGGTCGTCGGCGGGAACGTCGCGGAGGTTGACGGCCACGCGGGCCTGCGGGACCACCTCGGTGGTGGTGGAGTTCCGGGACTGCAGGCCGCGCACGCCCACGGTCCGAGCGATGGCCTCTCCGCGCAGTTCGACACTGTCGCCCGTGGTCAGGGTGCCTGAGGTGAGGGTGCCGGTGATGACGGTGCCGGCTCCCTTGATGGTGAAGGCCCGGTCGACCCACAGTCGCACCCTCCCCGAGGTGGTCGGAGGCTCGGCTGAGGCCGTGACCTCGTCGAGGACGCTGATGAGTTCGGGCAGGCCCTCCCCGGTCGTCGCCGAGACCGTGACGATCGGCGCTGCTTCGAGTGGTGTTCCCCGCAGTTGAGCGCTGACCTGCGCTTGTGTGGTCTCGAGAGAGTCGGGGGCGAGGTCGGCCCGGGTGATGACGACGAGGCCGTGGGTGATGCCCAGCGCATTGATCGCGTCGCGATGGTCGCTCGATTGGGCTTGCCAGCCCTTGTCGGCGGCGATGACGAAGCAGGCGATGGGGGCGGGGCCGAGTCCGGCGAGCATGTTCGCAAGGAATTTCTCGTGTCCGGGAACGTCGACGAAGGCGAGTTCGCGTCCCGAGGGCAGGGTCGTCCAGGCGAAACCGAGGTCGATGGTCAGTCCGCGTTTCTTCTCCTCGGCCCAGCGGTCGGGTTCCATCCCGGTCAGGGCGCTCACCAGCGTCGACTTCCCGTGGTCGACGTGCCCGGCGGTGGCGATGACGAAGGTGCCCGGGGTCGCGTGCGCGGATCCGTGCGGTGTTTCAGGCATGGCTGCCACGGACTCGGGCGATGGCATCGGCGACGCGTCGATCGTCGCTTTCGGGCACGCAGCGCAGGTCGATGAGGCATCGTCCCTGGTGGACACGGGCGACGATCGCCGGTTCGCCGAGGCGCAGCGGCTCTGCGAAGGTTTCGGGCAGTTCGACTGCCCAGCCGGGCAGGGGCACGCCGGGAGCTCCCCCGCCGCCCACTCGTCCGTCGTGTTCGACGACCGTGGCACCGACCGCCTCGGCGAGTTCTTCGGTGCGTTCGCGCAGACGGTCCGGGTCGATGTGGAGGGCATCATTGATCGGGTTCGCTGCGTGGGTGATCGTGGCTTCGAGCGCGGCGAGGCTGAGTTTGTCGGTGCGCAGCGCTCTGGCCAAAGGGTGTTTGGCCAGTGTCTGCACTGCTTCGGTGCGGCCGAGGATGAGGCCGGCTTGCGGGCCGCCGAGGAGCTTGTCTCCGGAGACGATGACGAGGTCGGCACCGGCGCGCAGGGCGGTGTCGATATCGGGTTCGTCGGGCAGGGCCGGGTCGGGGGTGAAGAGTCCGGAGCCGAGGTCGACGATGAGCGGCAGGTCGTGCTCATCGGCGAGTCTGCGCAGGTCAGCGACCTCGACGGAGGAGGTGAATCCTTCGACGCGGAAGTTGCTCGTGTGGACCTTGAGCAGGCACGCCGTGTCATCGCTGATGGCGTCGACGTAGTCGGCCAGGTGGGTGCGGTTCGTCGTGCCGACTTCACGCAGCCTGGCGCCGGTGGTGGTCATGAGGTCGGTGAGGCGGAAGCCGGCGCCGATTTCGATGAGTTCGCCGCGGCTGATGATGATCTCGCCGGGATCGCCGGGGCAGGACCTCGCACGAGGCCTGCGGCCGCGCAGCGCAGTGACGGCCAGCAGCAGGGCGGCCGCTCCGTTGTTGACGACGAGGGCGTCCTCGGCTGCCGGGCAGGCCCGCAAGAGTGCGGCTTTCGCTCCGGTTCCGCGCTTGCTGCGTTTGCCGGTGCCGAGGTCCATTTCGACGTCGACGTAGCCGGCCGCCTCGGTGATGGCCTGAGTTGCCGCAGGTGAGAGCGGTGCTCGGCCGAGGTTCGTGTGGACGAGGATGCCGGTGGCGTTGAGCACCGGGGTCAGGGAGGAGGCCGAACGGGAACCGAGCTCGGCGGTGATGGTGGGGGCCACCTCGGCGACGGGGATCTCACCGGTTCGGGCCGCGGTCTGCACTTCGGAGATGATCGCTTTGATGGTCGCCTGGTTGAGGTTCTCACCTGCGGCGATGACCTCGGGAAGGGCGAGGAGGTGATCCGTGCGCGGAATGGATCGACGCGGGTCGGGATCGACCATGGGGCGGCCTCCTCGGTGCAGGGTCACGGCGGCGCCGCTGGGTCGGCGGGACCGCAGAACGGTTGGCGGAGGCGGACGGGAATCGAACCCGCCAGACCGAGATACTCGGTCTCACTGGTTTTGAAGACCAGGGCGCCCACCAGGACACGGACGCCTCCATCGGTCATCCTATCGCGGGTGTGGGCGAGTGCTCACAGCTGAGCGCGGAGCAGGTCGCTCTTCTCGAGGTGCACGCCCATCGGACCTGGTGACGGTCTCGTCATGTGAGTGTTAGTCTCCGAGTATGACTGCGATTCAGGACCGTCTGACCTCGTTTGCCCACGGTGGAGGATGCGCCTGCAAGATCCCGCCGGGCGAGCTCGAGGATGCGGTGCGCGGGCTGGTCGGTCAGTCCGGTCCAGACGTCCTCGTCGGCCTCGATGACGGCGATGATGCCTCGGCGGTGCGGGTCCGTAACGATCTCGCGGTGCTCTCGACGGCGGACTTCTTCACCCCCGTCATCGACGACGCGTACGACTGGGGACGGATCGCCGCAGCCAATGCGCTCTCCGACATCTACGCGATGGGCGGAACCCCCGTCACGGCGATCAACCTCGTCGGGTGGCCGCGGGAGAAGCTGCCGATGGAGCTGCTCACCGAGGTTCTGCGCGGCGGGCTCGACGTTGCGGCACAGGCGAACTGCCCCGTGGCCGGCGGGCATTCGATCGACGACCCCGAACCGAAGTACGGGATGGCCGTGACCGGTGTGGCCCACCCGGATGAACTCATGCGCAATGATTCCGCCGAGGCGGGGCTGCCCCTGACATTGACCAAGCCGATCGGCGTGGGGATCCTCAACAATCGGCACAAAGCCACTGGTGAGACCTTCGACGAGGCAATCGCCACGATGACCGCGCTCAATGCCGAAGCGTCACGGGCGGCCGTGGCTGCAGGCGTACTAGCGGCCACGGATGTCACCGGTTTCGGTCTGCTCGGGCACTTGTTCAAGATGGCGCGGGCCTCCGGGGTCGGAGCGGTCATCGATGCGGCCGCGGTTCCCCGCCTCGGCGGTGTCGATGAGTCGATCGCTGACGGGTATGTGTCCGGCGGGACGAGGCGAAACCTCGACTGGGTACGGCCTCATCTGACCGCGGATGATTCGGTGACCGAGGACGACCTGCTGCTTCTGGCCGATGCGCAGACCTCGGGCGGATTGCTCGTCGTCGGCGAACTGCCTGGTCACCCGGTGATCGGCGAGGTCGTCGCCGGCTCGGGCGTGCACGTGCGGTGAGGTCAAAGTCAATCGCTCAAAAGTCATGTCAGTGCGGCTCTATAAACTGCTCAGGTAGCCAAGGTAGAATTAGAAACATTCTGAAGGAGGCGCCATGACTGCAATGACCCCGGTGTATTACACACTTGACCAAGCACATGCTCGCCGTAACGAAATCCTCAGCATTGTCGGCGACGAAGCTACGTTCAAAGAGCGCGGCGCCAGATATGAGCTCGACGCTCAACAACTTGCTCTATATAACGAGCTTACTGATCTCGAGTTCCTGATCGGTGACTGAATTTTCCTCGCTCGAACGTCAGGCAGCAGAATTCGCAGATGAGTTGACGGACACGGTTAAAGCGGTCTCTCCCAACTGCTCGCCTTTTGTTGCCAAGGCAATCCAAGACGGATCCCGCTTCACGGTTTCTCAAACTCCATCGGAAGGCATACCACTAAACGTCGATGAGAAGCCGCTTTTATCGATGACTGCAGGCTACTGGTGCACTGTCGACCGCGCCAAGAGGTTTTTGGCTGTAGAACGCTCAGATATTGCCGTCTACCCTGGGGCGAAGGCCCGCGGGGAGCCCCTATTTCGCTACGAATATCTTAGAGAAGCTCGCGACGTCCCGGCGGCGCACATTCAAGTACATGGCCATCGTGATGCACTTTCACATGTCCTGTCTAGATCTGGAACTTCCACTAACCGGGGTAAACGGAGAGCCACGGTTGATGACATTCCCCGAATGAGTGAGCTTCATCTACCAGTAGGCGGACATAGATTCCGACCCTGTTTGGAAGACATTCTAGAAATGCTTCTCGATGAGTTTGGGATTGACGGAGCAGCTGAATCACGAGCTACGTTGCAATCGGGACGCAAACGCTGGAGGATGACCCAAACTGCCAGCGCAGTCCGAGACGATCCTGATTCTGCAGTTTCTGTTTTGAAAGAGTTGGGATATCATATAGAACTTGCCGACGGGGAAGAGGCACCGCCGACCAACGAGTCTCGTCTGACCGCGAGATAATCGGGGCACTGAGGACGCAACGAGCGCGGGTTCAGAGCTGAAGTTTAGACATCGCCTTGCGTGCCTCTTCAACGGCTCGGCTGGATACCCTGAGACTTTTCATCGATGAGGCCAGTCTCTCCAACGCCTCTTGTTCCGCACGCGATCCGCCGATCAGTTGCTGAAGTCGCTGACCTCGTTGACGAAGTTGTTCGCGTTGTTGTTCGAGTCCCGCTTCCAGGTTCTCCAGTTGCTGGTTGAGACCCCGCAGATTCTCACGCAATTGCTGCACCATGCTGCCACCAGTCGTTCCACCGACTGTCGCGCCGACCACGCCACTACCGAGTCCACCAGTTCCGGAGGCCCCTCCTCCCGAACCACCTGAGGAGTTTCCGCCTTCACCGTCTGATTCAGATCGCTTTGCGGCCCAGAGTGCAACTCCTGCACCGGCAATCGACAACCCTGCTCCAGCCGCCATCAGCGGCACGACTGGCGCTAGTCCGAACGCTCCCGCAACTACAGCAGAACGCCCTATGACGGTGCCCAGATCTGTAAGCAGAGAAGAACTGGCCGCCGCTCCGGAGGCTGCCTGAACCTTCCACCCCTGACCACGTGCTTTGCCTACGGCTTCAGAAATCTTGAGAATGTCACCTGGCACCGCGGTGGCCGCGCGGCCAAAGTCCAAACTGCGTGATGCCATCGTCAGAGACGAACTGATCGCCTCTGCCATGTTCTTGTCGTCGACATTCTTGTCCACCCACTCGGAGCCCTGGTCGACCATAGTTTTCGCCACGGCAATGCCCTCACTGACTACCGTGACTTTCCGGGCGAAACTCCCCGCGGCGGCACCGCTTCGGCGGAAGCTCGCCGCAGCCGACTGTCTAAAGCCATTACCGGTGGACATAAGTGTTTCTTCAGCGTCTCAATTCGTTTCTGCCGCGGACGCGGTCAAGTCCAAGCGGCCCAGGTCCACTGCCAGCATGTGCATCAATGCGGCAGACACATCCGACTCACTCGCATTGGAAACATTGGAAACCGCAGCCTCCATGCGCAAGAACTCGAGCACCTCCGCGATGGACCGACCAGTTCGGGAGTACAGCCACAACCAGTAGTAGACAGGCGCCACCTGATAGACCTCATCAGAAGGGGAAAGTAGGTTCAGAGCCCCATCCCACCCCAAGCTGCGACCCCATGGCACAATCGTGCAGTCCTGCAACCAATCCATTGCCGATTCATCAGTACCGATCCGCAAGAGTCCAGCTTCGACGAGTTCGTCAAACACCGTGGAATCGATCTGTTCGTTCCCCAACCACTCGTCGAGCTCCGTACGCAGACGCAGATGCCTACAGAAAGCCATCACGTCGGCCTGCTCATCGCTCAGGCGAATTAGGGTTCCTGCGATCATCTGCGCGTCCACGAAAACCGGTTCCCTATTCGTGCCCTTCTCGTGGAACGGCAGAGAGCCGAGGTACTCGCCGATCGGCACAACAACCTGTTCAGACATCAGAAGCCCTAGTTCGCCAGGCTGACGCCGAACCGATGGGCTTCCATAGCAGCTGCCTTGGATTCGGCTTCGATCTCATCCCAAACTGCCGCCGCATTGTCCAAGCCATCGACCAAATCACCTGCATCATAGCTGCTGTAGAGAGACGATTTGGCTGCTTTCAAGGATGCAACAGCTCCGTGATCGGCATCGGATAGCCGAGCACACGACTCCCCGAACATCTTCACGGCCTGGGCCAACTGTCGAATTTCGCTCATGATCCGATCCCTTCCACGGTTTAGTCATGCGATTCACGATCCAACGCAGCACGGAGCTCTATCTCCAAGTATTCGTATTCACGATCCAATTCGTCGATGCGCGAACTCATCTGCGCGTAGGCATCCTGCAGATGCTGTTTGAACCGTCTTCCGCCTTCCGCCGCAGCGTTCAAACGCGCGCTTATCCGCCCATCAGCTCCGCTTGCGGCGCCGCCGACCAATCCCGCGGTCGTCACCGAAGCGTTTCCTGCGCCTCTGATCAGACGATCAGCATCAGACATCGGAGCATTCAACCGGCCTTGGGCCGAACGGATCGCTTCCTGAGCGATTCGAACCTCCCTCATCCGCGCGAGAATATCGTCGGAGTCCACAAGTGCTCAATTCAGGCCAAAGACTTGGCGTAGTTCGAACTCACCTTAGAGGCGTTCTCCAGCGCCGAAGTGGCGTTCTTCACCGCCTTACGCGCAGCTTCCAGGGCGTCAATGACCTCTTGGTCCTTGCGTTGTGTGGAACCTTCGATGGCTTGCTTGACCGAAGTCACGTGCTTGGTGAATTGCGAGTCGAAAGCCTCGAGGTTGGCAGACGTCTTCTTTGTCGCCTGTGAAATTCCGATCACCGTCTGCGATAGTTTCTGCAGATCTGAACCTGCCATATCGATTCCCTCCTGTTTGCTCTGAACAATCGAAGTATTGCTTCAGTTCGCCAGACTGGCGAACACGACCATTGCTACCGTACCCACTCCGGTCAGGCCCAACCACCCCCACAACAGCCATGGTTTAGATTCGGCCCTGAGTGCCATCTCTAGAGCATTGAGCTCGTCGATGTGCTCCCATGACTTCTTCAATTGACCGATCTCTTCTGCCAGCTCCTGCATCGTGCGCGGGGTCCCGCCGAAGTCGCTGCCGATGATGCCGCGCTGCTGGCACTCGTATTCAAAACCGCCGATCTCCTGGCCTGCGAGCTGTTCGGCAGCGGCTCGCGCCCCATCCACCTGTACGCCTAGCGTGTTCGCTACGTTTGCACCTGCGGAATCATACTCGTGCTTGGCTCGTTGCTTTGCCTTCGCATAGGCGTTGTCGGCATCGCGCATGGATTTGGCATAGACGGTGTCAATCTTCGCCCGTTCGGATTCTGCTGAAACCAGAGTTGCAACGGCATTGTCGATCGTCTTTTGATTGATCTGCGTCATGGCGCTTCACCTGCCTCGTCTCCCCCGAATGGAATCGTCAGAACTCCGCCCGTGCCCGAGCCCGCCTGGCTGTAGATGAAGCGGGGGGACTCATCGGTCTGTTCGGCTCCGTATCCAAGGAACTGCCGCAATTCCTGCAACGGCACCCGGGCCAATGCATAGGCTGCGATTCCATTTCCGCCATCGCGGTCGTAGCCGAAAATTCGTTCCAGGGTGGAGAACAGCTGAGCGCTGACAACCAGATCGGACCGGGTCTTGCTCGACTTCGCCAGATCGGCCAACACCGAGGCGGCCGTCCGGTCGTTCCAACCCGCAGACGTGGATGCGAACACGTCCTCGAAGTCGGCCCCGTCATCAACTGGAGCAAACAGTTTCGCGACCTCCTCTTCGCGGTCAGCGGCGGAATCTGAAGCATCGATTGGCTCGTCTATCGACACTATGCTCGGCAGTTCAGTGATGACGACGAGGGTCCGATCCTGCCGCAGCTGTTCCTCGTGGCCGAGAATCCAGACTGCGGCCTCGTCGTGGGTGACTAGATCCGCAGAGATCCCGGTTTCGGCCTGCAACGAGCGGGCCAAGTCCAGTAGGCGAGCGTTGCCGATAACGATGATCTGTTCATAGGATCCACTCCGGAATCCACTGTGGATCGCCGAGACTTCAAGTTCTCGGGTCACCATTTGGTCGGAACCGAGAATGGCGAGCGCTCGGAGCGGATTGTGGGTGAACTCATGCACCACCTCGGTGCCGGATACATTCACTGCCTGGCCCAGCCCCAGGGTGCGCGGGCGTGGAGTTGATTCCGCACGCGGAGCGAACTCCGTGCCCCTGAACAGGCGCGGTGGGTGCTTGGTGTTAGCTTCTGTGAAGAGGCGTTCTTGGAGCTGCGTGGTGTATCCGATCTCGGCGTGGGTGACGACACCGGTGATGTTATGGTCTTCGTCCTCGCCGGTGTTGTTGTTCACGACAACCTCACCGCGATGCTGCAACCTGGCCGCTGCCGTATTGCCCTGGGCGAGCATGAGTTGGGAATCGTTTCGCCCGAGTTTAAGCGCTATACGCACCTGCATCTGTCCGAAGATTGCATCGCCCTGCACGGAAAGTTGCCGGATTCCGCTCAGTGTCTGTGTGGAGAGCACCAGGTGGATGCCGAATGCACGTCCTTTCCGTGAGATCTTGGTCAGTGCCTCGACTGCACTGGCAGCGATCTCATCGTCGTTCTCGAACAAGGTCTGGAACTCATCGATGATGGTCACCAATCGCGGCATAACCGCTCTGGTAGACCGGAACGAGTCGTAATCACTCGTTCCTGCAGCTTTGAAGGCATCGGCCCGTCGGTCCATTTCGACCAACAGTTCCTCCAGCACCGAGAGTCCGAAGGCCCGGTCGCTTTCAAGACCGACGAGCCTGGCGTTGGGCAACCAATTCGATGTGCCGTTGCCCGCGGAGGTCGTTTGGCGAGCGTAGCGCTGGAACTCGGTGCCACTCTTGAAGTCAAGCAACATCATCTCGACCTCTTCGCGACGGTACTTCGCAGCGATCGAGTAGACCAAGGTATGCAATAGATTCGACTTACCGGTGCCCACCGCACCGCCGATGAGAGCGTTCGATCGCGGCGGATTGGCGGAGCGAAGTTCGAATTTCAACGGTGAACCGTTCTCGCGGTCGCCTATGTTGACCTCGATACCCTGAGCCGCCGAGGCTGTTCCCTCTTCGGGCAGCAGACGTTCCGGCCCCACAACTGGCCCCGTCTGCTGTGACTGCAGGGTAGCGACTTGACCGATGAGTTCTTGTACCGAGAGGTGGTTCATTCCCCCAACAGGACGAATCGTCAGGTCGCCCTGGGGCAGGCAGAGAACCGCGTCGTCGGTGCGCTCGTCGAGGGTGATCAAGTTGAGTTTGTCGTCAAGGTAGAGCTCATTGTCGATCTGTTCTGGGGTCCGCTCATCGAAAGCATTCCGTGAGGAAGTGCGATCGACCCGGTCCCCGGTCTGAAGCAGGATGACGAAGGCTCCGCTGGCGGGTCCACTGTCGATGATCCTGCGCAGCAGTTTGCGAGTCTGATCATCCATGGTGCCCGGGCGGTCATCGATGACGAGGACTTCGACCACCATCTTCGGTGTGGCCGACTCCCAGATCGAGAGTATATTGCGGTTGCCTGAGGATCTGATTCGTTCGGTATTGCGTTGTAATCGGCCCAGCACACCTTCGAGCTGTGTACGCAGAACATCGTGGCTGTAGCTGGCGGGTTTGAATCGATCGACCATGGTCGCGCCCAGTTCACCGAAGGTACCAAGTAGACCTCCGATATCTTCTGGATCGAAGCGCGTGACATAGAGTGAGCTGAGCGGGATGGATGCGATGAGTCTGGCGAACACTGCGTCAACCACTTCCGCAGCAGCAGTCGCAGAGCCACGCAGCAGCAGGCCCTTCTGCCCCAGCAGCGGGATCACCACGGGCACTGGCTGTTCTCGGTCTTCTGTTCCCGACACTTCGCCGATGACACCGTGTGAGGGAGGAACGGTCAGAGTTTCTGCACTGACCCGATTCTGCAGCCGGCCGAAAGGACCCTGTATCTTCTGCGATTCTTCACGCAGGGCAAATTCGGCTGAAGCCAACAGCCCGTCCAGACTGCTCCTATCCTCAAAACGGGTCCGATCGGCTCGTTCAGTGTCATCGTTGCGCTTCTGCTCGGCCGCCGCTTCTGCCTCACGTCGAGCGGCAGTCGCAGAGGCATGAGCTTCGTTCTGATACTTACGGGCGTAATCTTCGGCAGCAGCGTAATCAGCATTCGCCTGTCCCCTATTCAGTTCCCGCCGGGCACGGTATTCCCCAAGGACGTCTGCGGTGCGCGCACGCAACCTCACTCCCAGACTGTTATTCATCAGCGATCACCGCTCTTCACTACCAGAATAATGAACCAGACAATCAGACCGATGAACGCAAAGGCGGCAAAACCGCCCACACCCCCTTGGGCAGAAACGATAGCAATCATTCCGGCAGGGAAGAGCCACAGCAGACCGATGAAACCGAGGATTGCGATGATTACCCGCAACCACTTTGCCCATCCGACCAGGATTCCAGCGAAGCACAGGAAAACAAGAACATAGGGTGCGTACGCCATAAAAGTGAATGTGGCAACTTCTGACGGCGTGCCATGTTCTTTGATTTCGGCCCAGAGCGGCCCGCCCCGGCCGAGGCCCATTAGATTGAACAAGAGGATGAAGACCAGGACGAGATTGATCAGCGTCGACACGCTGGCACGCGGCCGTAGACCGCTCTGCCCTCGATTCTTCGACTTCAGATAAGAGACCGCTCTTCGCGCCCGGTAATGTTCTTCTGCGTTGAATCCCTGCTCACCCGAGCTCACCCAATTCTGCAATCTGATGGCATCGAGGTGATCAAACGTCCTACCGCTGAGGTTCACCATTCGTAGACAACTTCCTATTTCCTGGCCCAAAACAACCCGACGCGGCCTCTAAACACCAAGCACCTTGTCAGACTACTCAACAACTTAGCACAGCCTTATGGCTACCGGGTCTCCATCCGTGCTTCTTCGAACCATGCCGGATACCGGACATCTATTGACGAAATATGTACCCTGCGACATTTGGTCTTGTCAGGGCCAGTCATCTGGCTGATTTAGTCGATGATTTAAGTGGGCGCAAGTGGACCGAGTCTGCTTCAAGGTCAACATCGATTCTGCGCTTTCACCAGAAGAGCAGCTCACAGCGCAGCGGCAGGTGCGAGAGAGGACCAATATGCCCGACGACGCCTACGAAGCGGCGGTTCGCAAAATCAAAGAGAGCCAGACTACCTGGGAGTGACGTCCTCGTCGCGGAACTGGCGGAAGCTGGACGTGAAGAACCAGAAGAAAACTCCAGTGAAGAGCCCGCCCAGCAGAGTCTGCCACCAGTTGAATGAATCGCTGCCCCAGCCGAGCAGATGCATGGCGAAATAGACCAGTGGGAACATCAGAGCCACAAGCACACCGGCTCTAATTGACTGACGATCCTGGAGCAGCTTCTTCATAGGTCTCTCACGCTACCCGAAACACTTTGTTTCGCAAGGTTCGTCGCCTAGTAGGTGGCAGGCCCGCGAGGATCTTCGTCGACTCGTCGCCCGAATCATGGCCCGGCCAGCCAGAGTGTGCCGCACTCCTCACCGGCAGCGGCAAAACACCCCGTTGCACAGGGGTGATATCGAGCCAACGGTGCGGGATGCCGAGCGAACTGTAGACGGTGGCGGCCTTGTAGGCAGCGGCGCTGGCTGTCAGGGATGATCGCGAAACACCAGTCGGTGCCCCGGCGGTGAGGGATGCTTGCGAGGCACCGACCGGAACGTTACCGGCCAGTCGTGATGGAGTCGTCGGTGATGCCCGCTGCGCGACGCTCTTCGAGGCGAGCGCGCTGCGGTTCGACCACGTGACGCGGGTCCTTCGTCGATTCGATTCCGGCTTCCAACACGCCGAAACGCGTGTACGCCGAGGCGGCAGCGAGCGCCGCACCGGAGACGACGGACAGCCCCCGCAGCACAGCCCGAGTCTTCCAACTCCGCTTTCCCGAGACGCTGGTCCCAACCACAGTGCCCACAGCATCGGCGATCGCACCGGCGACTCCTCCGCCGGAACCACCAACACCACCACGTTCCAGCTTCTTCGCGAACACGCGCGCCCCCACCTCGACGGCGGCGGTGCCGACGGCTCCGGCGATGAGCAGCTTCTCGGCGCGGTGGAGCTTGTGACCCGGTTCGCCGTCGTCCATCGGATCGACCTCGGCCGGATGCATGCGCTTCCTCATCGCCGACATCGCGTAGGCCTCACCAGCGGTCCCGGCGAGCGCGAGCAGCCGGGCCGGGCCGGTCTCGGCCACCGGCGCCAAGGCCATCGCGGCACCACCGGCGGCCATCGACGCCGAGGACACGAACACGTACGGCAGACCGTTGCGGCCGGCGGCGTTCCAGGTCGGAACGGCCGTCGCCCCGAGCAGCACAGCGGTATAGGCAGCCAACGGTGTGGCAAAGAACGCGGACTCGACCGCAGCCGGCGTCTCCAGACCATGGAGCACCTTGCGCAGCGGGCCCAGCGGCAGCAGCTTCTCGCCGGTGATCCGGTCGAGTTCGATCGCGAAGGTCACACCCGATCCGACGCCGAAGCCCGAGAGGATCCACGTGCCCAGGCTCATCGGCGACGACACTTTGACGACGCGCATCATATTGAGGAATCGTTCGGGCCTGCCGAGGTCGGCCACGAGAGCGGCACCGCCGATGCCGGTGGCCGCTATTGCAGTCATCCGGGAGGCGATGCGCAGACCCGGCCGGTCGGTCAGCTGCGCGCCGAAGCCGAGCAGAGACGAACCTCCGGCCAGACCGCCGAGGAACAGGTACGTCCCGATCTCATCGCCCCACGGCGGGGCCTTGACGATCGGTCGACCGTAATAGGACGTGAACTCGACGTCCTCGACCATCGGCATCTCACGGTTGCCGTCGGCACCGCGGTTCTTCCACCCGCCGCCCCGGCCGTTGCCGCCGCGACCGCCCCGACGGCCACCGGGACCCTCAGGTCCGCCGGAACCT
Source organism: Brevibacterium linens ATCC 9172 (assembly GCF_900169165.1). Classification (GTDB taxonomy): domain Bacteria; phylum Actinomycetota; class Actinomycetes; order Actinomycetales; family Brevibacteriaceae; genus Brevibacterium; species Brevibacterium linens. The sequence continues at coordinate 71,514 of NZ_FXYY01000010.1, read as the reverse complement.
CCACGTCCGCCTCGGCGACGTTTTCTGCGTCCGCCTTCCGGCTCGGGTGGGCGGTAGGAATCGTATTCTGATGTGCTCATGAACGGCGGCTCCCGAGGAACGCGAGTCCGGCGGCGGCGACCATGCCCAGCGCCGCGATCCCGGCGTTGGCGTACATCTTCGGCAGATCCTTCGTCGCGACCCGCGGGTCCGGCGGCAGGCCGTAGACCTCGGGTTCGTCGAGGAGGAGGAACACGGACCCTGTGCCGCCGACTCCGTCGTTCGGGTTCGCCCCGTACAGGCGAGCTTCGGTCAGTCCCTTCGCATGGAGTTCGGCCACGCGGTCATGTGCCTGGTCGACCATGTCGTCCCGGTCGCCGAACTTGATCGACTGGGTCGGGCATGTCTGGGCACATGCCGGTTCCTGGCCCTCGACGAGGCGGTCATAGCAGAGGGTGCACTTGTTCGCCGTGCCCGCGTTCGGCACGTCCATGTCCGCGGCTTTGCGATCATCCCGGTCGGTGGGGGTGTTGATCGTGCCGTCGTCGCGGCGTTCGATGACGCCGAAGGGGCAGCCGGCCACACAGGTGCCGCAGCCGTTGCAGACGTCGTTCTGGACGACGACGGTGTCGAATTCGGTGCGGAAGAGCGCCCCGGTCGGGCACACGTCGAGGCAGCCGGCGTGCGTGCAGTGTTTGCACACGTCAGACGACATCAGCCAGCGGAAGTCAGCGGTGTCCGGAGGCGTCGTATCGACGTTCGACAGGTCGGTCGGTTCCAGTGCCCCGGGGGCCAACAGGTCGACTCCCAGTTCAGGAGTCGTCGGCAGTCCGGCGGAGGTCCGGCCTTCCGCCGCCGCACCCAGGGCCCCATCCAGCGGCTGCGCACCGGCGTTCTCATCGGTGCGCGGACGGATTGTGGGCATGCCGAGGTTGACGAGCTTGCGCCCGGATTCCCGGGCCTTCTCGATGCGGTCGGAATCCTGTTCGATGAACGCGACGTGCCGCCACGTGTTCGCCCCGAGACTGCCCGTGTTGTCATACGAGGAACCGAGCAGTTCGAAGGTGCCGTCCTGCGGGTTGCGGTTCCACTCCTTGCACGCGACCTCGCAGGCCTTGCAGCCGATGCAGATCGAGGTGTCGGTGAAGAATCCCTTACGGCCGTGCGCGGAATCGTGCCAGTGCCCGTCCGCGAGCGCGCCCCCATCGATCGTCGGTGTCGACATCAGTCCTCCTCCTCGTTCTCCTGCCGGTCCCGGGCCGCGCGGGCGCGAGCTTCGGCCTCGGCCACCTCGGTTTCGGCGATCGCACTGCCGTCGGCATGCCGTCCGTGGTCCGGGTCGCCGTCGCTGGGGTCCCCGTCGTCGGCGCGGTTCGACACCGCAGTCTCGGTGGGTTCGGCAGGTTCGGTGGGCTCGGCGGGTTCGGTCGCCTCGGTGGGTTCGATGGTGATCCTACCGCTGCGATCATCGGCACTGGCGACCGTCGCCGAGGCGTCGGTGTCGCCCTCGCCGGATCCCCTCGCCGAGGCGGTCGTGCCGTCCCGATCGGAGGCTCCATCCCGTCCCCCGTCCAGGGTCCTGCCCGGGGTGACGCCGACGGCCGAGTCGCCGCCTCGGTGAGCGTGCCCACCGGCGCTGCGGCCCTGCCCGGTGCCATGGGCGGCTGCGACATCCTCGGCGGACACCGTGACCTGCTGGTTTCCGGATTCGGGGCTGAGCCCGGCCTCTCGTTGGTACTTCTCGACGAAGTCGACGAGTTCGGGTCCGCGGGGACGGCGGCCGGGCATGATCGTTCCGGCCACGTATTTGCTGTTCTGGATGTAGACGTTGGGGTCCATCGTCACTCCGAGCAGGTCGTTGGCGGAGTCGCCTTCGACGACGGCTCCCTGACCGCCCACGCCCCAGTGATAGGGCAGACCGATCTGGTGGACGGTCTTCCCCCCGATGGTCAGCGGGGTCATCCGCTTCGTCACGAGCACACGGGCCTCGATCGCCGCCCGCGGGGAGACCAGGGTGGCCCAGCCGTAGGGCTCGAGTCCCACCTCGGCGGCGAGTTCCGGTGAGATCTCGCAGAACATCTCCGGCTGCAGCTCCGACAGGTACGGCAGCCACCGGGACATGCCTCCGGCGGTGTGGTGCTCGGTGAGCCGGTAGGTCGTGAACACGTAGGGGAAGACCTCGGATCCGGGCACCCCGGCACCGGGTGCGGACAGGTTGTCCTCACGGCGCATGACCATCCGGGTCGGGCTGTTCTGCTGGGAGTACAGCGGGTTCGACACCGTCGATTCCTGCGGCTCGTAGTGCGTGGGCATCGGACCGTCGACCATGCCGCTGGGCGCGAACAGCCACCCCTTTCCATCGGCCTGCATGATGAATGGATCGTCGCCGTCAAGGTGTGCCGGGCCCCCGTAGGCCTGATCCGACTTGGCCGCCGGTGCGCGGTCGATCGGGAAGTCGGGCACGTCCTTGCCCGTCCACTTCCCGGCCTCGTCGTCCCACCAGACGAACTTCTTCCGCTCCGACCAGGGAGTTCCATCGGGCGCGGCCGAGGCACGGTTGTACAGGATCCGACGGTTCGCCGGCCATGCCCACGCCCATTCGGCGGCGGTTTCGTCCTGCTCATCCCGCGGTTTGCGGCGGGCAGCCATGTTCTGGCCTCCCGCGTAGACGCCGGCGTAGATCCAGCAGCCGCCGGCGGTGGCCCCGTCGTCGGTCATCTGGTTGAAGTTCTCCAAGGGCTCGCCGTCGCGGTCGCCGCCGATGAAGTAGCCGTTGATCTCCTTGACGACTGCCTCCGCGTCGACTTCGCCCTCCTCATCGACGGGGTAGTCCCAGGTCATGTCGAGCAGCGGCCGATCGCGGGGGTCGTCGGAGTCTTTCAGCTTCTCGCGCACGGCTCGGCCGAGTTCGTAGAAGAAGTCGAGTTCGCTCTGTGCGTCCCCGGGCGGGTTGACGGCCTTGTGGCGCCACTGCACGAGACGTTGGGTCTGCGTGAATGTGCCGGCTTTCTCCGTGTGGTTGGCCGCGGGCAGGAAGAACATCTCGGTGTCGATATCCTCGGTCTTCAGCTCCCCGGTCTCGATCTCGGGGCCGTCCTTCCACCAGGTGGCGGATTCGATGAGGCTGAAGTCGCGGACGACCATCCACTTCAGGTGGCTCATCGCCATCCGCTGCATGCGCCCGTTGGCCGAGCCCACGGCCGGGTTCTGCCCGAGCAGGAAGTACCCGTCCACACCATCATTGAGCATGCGCACCTGCGTCTGGTAGGTGCCGTGGGCGCCGTTGATGCGCGGCAGATAGTCGAAGGCGAAGTCGTTGTCCTGCGTGGCCGCATCACCCCACCAGGCCTTGAGCAGGCTGGTGGCGTAGGCACGACCGTTGGCCCAGTAGCCCTTGTGGGTCTCCGGGGTGCCGACGGCGGCAACATAGTCGTCGAAGGTGTCGTGGACTGCGGCGCTGGGCATCGGCAGGTAGCCGGGCAGCAGATTGAACAGGGTCGGGATATCGGTCGATCCCTGGATCGTCGCGTGCCCGCGCAGCGCCATGATTCCGCCGCCTGGGCGACCCATGTTGCCCAGCAGCAGCTGGAGGATCGACGCGGTGCGGATGAATTGCGCGCCGAGGCTGTGCTGGGTCCAGCCGACCGCGTAGGCGAAGCACGTGGTCCGTTCCCGGCCCGAGTTCTCGGTCACCGATTCGTAGAGGTAGTCGAAGTCTGCGGGTCTGATTCCGCAGTTCTCCTCGACCATCTCGGGCGTGTAGCGCGAATAGTGGCGGCGGAGGATCTGGAAGACCGACTTCGGGTCTTTCAGGCTGGGGTCCTTCAGCGGTGCACCGTGCTCATCCGTCTGATACGAACACGTCGAGTTCTCGTACGAGTTCGTGTCCGGGTCGAACCCGGAGAACAGTCCGTCGAGATCCTCGGTGTCGACATAGTCGTCGCTGATGAAGTTCGCGGCGTTGGTGTAGGCGCGCACGTACTCGTCGAAGTAGCGTCCCTCGGTCAGGGCACGGTTGATGAGCGCACCGAGCAGCACGATGTCGGAGCCGGCCCGGATGGGCACATGCTTATCGGCGATCGCGGTGGTGCGCGTGAAACGAGGATCGACGTGGATGATGCGGGCACCACGGGCCTTGGCTTCACTCACCCATTGGAAGCCCACGGGGTGGCACTCGGCCATATTGGAACCCTGGATGATGATGCAGTCCGCATTCGCCATATCCTGGACGGGTTGAGTGGCGCCGCCGCGCCCGAACGAGGTTCCCAGACTGGGAACGGTGGCGGAGTGTCAAATACGCGCCTGGTTCTCGATCTGTATCGCCCCGGCTGCGGTGTAGAGCTTCTTGGCGAGGTAGTTCTCCTCGTTGTCGATCGTCGCTCCGCCGAGGCTGGCGATGCCCATCGTCCGCCGCAGCGGGTGGCCTTTGTCGTCGACGTCTTCCCAGTGGTTGCGGCGGGCGTCGATGAATCGGTCGGCGATCATGTCGATCGCGGTCGACAGGTCGATCTTCGTCCAGTCCTTGGCCTTCGGGGCCCGGTAGAGGACGTCGGTGACGCGACCGGGGGCGTTGACGAGCTGTTCGCTGGCTGCGCCCTTCGGGCACAGGCGGCCGCGCGAGATCGGTGAGTCCGGGTCGCCTTCGATCTGCACGACCTTGTCGTCCTTGACGAAGATCTTCTGCCCGCAGCCGACAGCGCAGTACGGGCACACGGATTGGACGACCTTATCGGCCGTGACCGTGCGTGGGGTGGTGTCTCGGGTCTGCTGGGACACAACGGATTCACCGCGTCCCGTCTTGTCAGACGTGCGGAATTGCCGGAGTACCGGCCACTCGAGGAAGCTGAACCGAGCCATGGCACCACCTTAGCCCCTCAGCGGGCGGAAATGCACCAGGTGAGACCGGGTTTTCGGCCTCGTCCCAGGAGGTGGGAATCACCCGGTTCGCCGAGGCGGCTGCGCGGTCATGATCGACTGCGCAGCCGCCTCGGTGTTGGGTGCCGGGTTCGGGTCCCCTGGTTGAGGTCGCCTGGTTCAGACCCGACGGGCCAGGAGGATTGCGTCCTCGAGTTCGGCGGGCTCGCCCGACGGGGAGGTCGCTTCTCGGGTGCGGGTGTCGGCGAGTTCGATCTCCCACCGGTCAGGGCTGGCGCCGATGAGGAGGGCGAAGTCTCCGTTCGGGCTGACCAGCTCATGGTGGTGGTCCATGCCGTGTTCGAACTTCTCGCTGTGTTCGGCGGCCCACGGAGGCATCGTCGCGTGGGAGACGAGGAGGAGTGCCCCGCCCGGTGCCACGTGGGCGGCGACGCGGGTGAGGAGCTCTTCCCGGGTGTCCGGCAACCGGGTGTGGAGGAAGGATCCCGTGACGAGGTCGAAGCCGCCTCGGCGATCGGGGTCCTCCGGTTCCCAGGTGGAGACGTCGGCGACAACGAATTCGGCGGTGGCTCCACGGGATTCGGCAGCCCCGAGGGCACGGTCGATGGCTGTGGTCGACAGGTCGATGCCGGTGGCGTCCCAGCCGTTCTCGGCCATCCAGACGATGTCAGCGCCTTCACCGCAGCCGACGTCGAGGACGCGGCCGGGGGTCATTTCGGAGACGACGGCCACGAGGGCCTCGTTCGGGTTGCCGGACCAGATGGCGTCGTCGGCCTCGGCGTAGCGCTCTTCCCAGGCGGCCACGGAATCGGGCACGCCTGAGTTGTCGGCGTTGTCGGGGTGGGAGTGGTCGTTGTGGCTGCTGGTTGCGGTCACTTGTCGACGCCCGGATCGGCGGGGATCGAATCGGGGGCGGCACCGTCCGCGCCGTCGGTCTCTGCGGCAGCGGCGGCTTCCTGCTTGGCCAGTTCGGCACGGACTTCGTCCATATCGAGACCCTTGACTGCGGTGATGACCTGTTCGAGCTGCGGGGCGGCGAGCGCGCCGGGCTGGGCGAAGACGACGATGCCCTGGCGGAAGGCGACGAGGGTCGGGATGGAGGTGATCGAGAAGAGTCCGGCCAGCTGCTGTTGGGCTTCGGTGTCGATCTTGCCGAAGACGATGTCGGGGTTGGCCTCGGCGGCCTGTTCGTAGACCGGGGCGAACTGTTTGCAGGGGCCGCACCAATCGGCCCAGAAGTCGAGGAGGATGATCTCGTTGTCGTTGATGGTCGACTCGAAGTTGTCTTGCGTGATTTCGATCGTAGACATGTCGGCCAGTCTAGGAGCCGCAGATGAATATCGCCTGGACGGAGGGGGTTGACTCAGTCGAGGACGTCGGCGATCGGCGAGGTCACGGCGTCGAGCAATCCGTAGAGGCGGTCGGGCCGGGTGAGGACCTGGCCGCTCTTGGCGCGGTCGATGATGGCTTCCATGACCATCTGCTGGTTGCCCATCCGTGAGATGTCGCTGCCATCGCCCACGGCGTGCCGTGTCCGGGCCAGAGCGAGGGCGTCGTCGCCGCCGATGGTCTGGTGGCCTGCGGGCAAGTCGAGGTTCGCCTTGGGGTCGGTGAGCGGTTCGTCGAGGTCGACGGTGATCCCGTCGAGTGCGTCGACGATCGCTGAGAATCCGTCGAAGTCGACGTTGATGAAGTGGTCGACGCGCACTCCGGTGAGCACCTCGGCGGCGGAGACCGAACAGGCGGGTCCGGCGTTGAGGGCCGAGTTGATCATTCCGTGTGTGGCCTCTGTGGCTCCGTGGCCGGTGTCGTCGCAGGCGGGAATGTCCATGATCGTGTCACGTGGGATCTGCACGGCGTCGATGCGGTCGCCATCGGCGGCGACGTGGGCGAGGATCATCGCATCGCTGCGAGCCCCTTCGGCGCTGCCGAATCCCTTCGCCGAGGCGGCCCCGGAGTTCGCTTCGGAATCCGAGCCCGAATCATCGGAGGCATCCTTTGCCGACTCGAGATCGCGAGTGTCGGATCCGATGATGAGGACGTTCGTCTCATCGGTGAGCTTCTCGGGGACGTCGCCGCCGTGGGCGCGCAGCGGTGAGGAGGCGATGTTCGCGCCGAGGTTGTGCACCGCCACCGCGATCGTCACGGGGGCGCCGATGATGAGGACCGCGGCCACGGCGACGAAGGTGCGCCGGCGCCGGTACTTCGCGGCGAGGCGTCGCTGTCGGCGGGGTCCTGGCGGCGGTGACGATTCTTCGTTGTCCACGGTTCGGGTGCTCCTGCGTCCGGGGTCACGACGGATTGCATACAAAACGGAATGTATACAATCCTAAACACTGGCGCGGTCGTGTGCATAAAACCGTGTGCCATCTCTCGATTGAAATAGATCGCCCGAAATCACCAACAGTGCGATCGCTCTGTTAAGCTGGAATCGTTCTCGTACAGAAATGTGCGGAGCAGATGGTGTCTGAAGAGCAGGTAGATTCGCTCGTCACCATGTGTTTGCCCGTCGGCGCGTGCCTGCCTTCCGCGCCCCTCATGATTTTTCCCAGTTCAGTCGTTTTTCGACTTCCGTCCAGCACCTTCGAGTGCATGATCGAAACCGAGTATCCCCACGATTTCGTCTGAGACAGAGACCTCACATCAGAGAACTCACCCTCACCTTCGATTCCGAGTCCTCGGTTCACCCACAAGTTTTCGTTGGATCTGCGTCTGAAGATCCAGTCCAGCCAGCGGGAAAGCCGGATCCAGCAATGGGTTCGACCATCACGATCGCAGCAGCGGTCATCAGTTAAAAAATAAGGATACAAAGATTATGGCAACAGGTACCGTGAAATGGTTCAACGCGGAAAAGGGTTTCGGATTCATCCAGCCTGACGACGGTTCGGCTGACGTGTTCACTCACTTCTCCGCGATCGAAGCCTCCGGCTACCGCGAGCTCACCGAGGGTCAGAACGTCGAGTTCGACTCGGAGATGGGCTCCAAGGGCCTGCAGGCGACTCGCGTCCGCGGCCTCTGAGACTCTTTGAGAGTCTCACCTAGAGACTTCTGAGATTCACCAGCGACCCTGCGTTCACCCACTTGGTGTGAACGCAGGGTCGCTGTCGTCTCCTCCCCAATTGCTACCTGACGGGGGCCCAGATACCTCGCGAGAGGTTGCTGGGCCGCCGTCAGGTAGCAATTAGTGGTGGGCTAGGAAAGTGCAGAAGTCCTCGACTCCGGTGAGGTCGATGTCGTTCCGCCGTCTGGTTTCCCACGCTTCGCGGGTCAGGCGCCAACGTTGGAGGAGGCCCGGCTCGCCTCGGCGGATGTCCCATTCGACGCCGTTGTGCTCGTAACCCAGGTTCTCGGATACTCGGTTCGACCCGACGTTGTCGACGAAGGCATCGGAACCGGCCTCTCTCGCCCCGAGTCCGGCGAACGCGAGATGCAGCAGAGCACTGCGCATCTCCGTGCCGAGGCCGCGACCACGCACATCCGTCGACAGCCAGGAGAAGGAGGCGAAGGTGCCGCAGGTATCGAACTTCTCGGCAATGAGGTCCTGCATCCCCACGGGCTCACCGTCGACGATGACGGCGAACGCCAACCGGAACTCGGCGGGAGAGAATCGCCCGCGTCCGCGCCACACACTCTGGAGCCACCTGCTCACCCGCACGTCCGTGTCGGATTCGTAGAACGACATCGGATCATCGTAGGGAGCGGGTTCCGCGAAGACCTTGCCGTCGCGGACCAGCGGGGCAAGCTCCGCCAACCTCTCATCACTGGCACCGACGAGCTCGAGTCGGGGCGTCCTCACCCGAATCTGCAGTGGCGGGTAGCCGATCATGAAACCAACCTAGGCCAGCCGGACCGAATCCACAATGGTCCGTCGGCTCCGGGTAGCGTGGGGTTTGACTCCAGGATGCCGATAACAGGTGGTGGCCCATGACCGAACCCGATCGCCCGACCCCGACGACCATCGTCTTCGACCTCGGCAATGTGCTCATCGGCTGGGATCAGACAGGGCCTCTGGCCGATCGTATGAGTGCCGATGAATGGCATTCCTTCGCCGAGGCGGCCGACTTCCCCACGCTCAATACCGCAGCTGACTCCGGCGTTTCGATCACCGATATCGTCGCCCGAGCCGCCGAGGCGGACCCCCGCCACGGTGAGATCGTCGCCGGCTACTACGAGAACTTCGACAAATCCCTGACCGGTCCGATCGACGGCATGGCCGAGATCGTCGCAGATCTCAAGACCGCCGGCGTCCGCCTGCTCGGGCTCTCGAACTGGTCGGCTGAGACCATCCACCATGCCCCCGTCGTCGCGCCTGCGATCAGCGAACTCGAAGACATCGTCGTCTCGGGTGAAGTCGGGCTGGTCAAACCCGATCCGGCGATCTTCGAACTGACTCGGGACCGATTCGATCTCGACCCGGCCCGGACGGTCTTCGTCGATGATCTGCCCGCCAATGTGGAGGCAGCACAACGCCTCGGCTTCATCGGCCACGTGTTCTCAGGAGCCGCCTCGCTGCGCACGGACCTGTCCGAACGGGGTCTGCTCGCTCAATAGGGTGCTCAACTCGCGCCGCCCGGGCAACACCCCTGAACGGGCTCCTCACCCGCTGATCCTGTGAGAAATGTCCGCGTCGTCACCGTCGGTGCGTCGAACGCTGGGCCGAAGTCGAATATCACCCCTGATCGCGCCGAGCTGCTGCTCAACGTCCGCACCTACGACACTGCGGTGCGCAAGAGAGTCATCGCGTCGATCGAGCGGATCGTCCGCGGCGAATACGAGGCCGGCGGGACGCCGAAGGAACCGACCTTCGAGTACTTCGACCAGTTCCCGCTGACGGTCACCAGTGAGGCGGTCAATGACACCATCACCGAGGCTCCCACCGAGTTCTTCGGCACCGAGGCGGTCCAGGAGGCGACACCTGCGACCGCGTCGGACCGCGGTCTCTCCTACGAGATCTTCCCGTGTGGTTCGGGCATTCGGTCTCGGTCATAGGTGATCGTCGTGTACCCGTGGGGAATCGGAGTGCCGTCCTCGTCGACACCGACGAATACGATCTTGTCGATGCTGAGGATGGATCTGCGAGTGATCATATTGCGCACCCGGGCCCTCATCGTCAGTGAGGTGCGTCCGAAATGCGTGGCGAGGAGCCCCATCTCGATGAGATCGCCTTCCCTCGCCGAAGCCTGGAAGTCGATCTCGGAGATCAGCTTCGTCACAACTCGATGGTTGCCGAGCTGGATGATCGCGTAGATCGCGGCCTCCTCGTCGATCCACCTCAGCAGGCTGCCGCCGAAGAGGGAGCCGTTGGCGTTGAGGTCCTCAGGCCGCACCCACTTGCGGGTATAGAAGTTCATCCCCTCCACATCGTGGCGGGCGGAGCTCTCTGTGGACTGTGCCGTCGCTGTCATGCGATCAGAATAGCGAGGAGTTGTTTCGCCCTCGTTTCGTCCGTGTCACCGCTTTTCGACGTCATCCTTCATGGCGGTGAGGGTTTGCCGGATGTTCAAACGCTGGAAGTCCGCGAAGCTCCGGCCCCGTGTGACAATGTGGTCGAAGACCCAGGCCAGCCAGTCGGGCCACGCGCGGCGATCGTCCGTCCACGACTCTGTCACTCGAGTCGCCTCGCCGAGGTCCTCGAACTCGTATGCCCAGCTCGCGTTCGGTCCTTCGATGCTGGCAGTTCGGGGCCCGATCCGGCGCACGGTGAAGGCGAACCGTTTGCCGGGCACAGATTCGGTGACGACGCATTCGGTCACCCACGTCGCCGGCCCGCGACGGTTCGTGCCTTCGAAGACGTCGCCTGTCTGCAGCGGACCTGCAGTCGTGCGCGTGCTTGCGCCCGTGTTCTCCGGGCTCCATCGGGTCATCTGGGTCGGATCGGCGATCTGCTCCCAGAGCCCGGCGGCGTCGGCTTTGATCACCATACTGTCGCTGACCTGCATCGTTCGCGTCATCGTCGTCCCTTCTCATTGTGGTCGTGCACGCACCTGAAGCCGGCCGTGCACATGGCCCCATTCAAACACGGGTCCTGAGCTAGCCTGGGCACATGGCCGACTCCGCGACGAACGACGAGATCATCGCCTTCCGCCTCCGAGCTCATCACCTCGATGAGCGACTCAGCCGCAACTCACTTCTTGACGCCGCGGGAGCCTGCGGCATCCAGAACAGCCCACCGGGATCCGCGCTGACCGCACTCCATGCGCGGGGCGCCGCCCGCATCCGACGACAGCGAAGGCGACCGGACCAGATCCGAGCTGCTGCGCTGTTGACTGCTCTGCTATAAATCGACGACTGAGCATGACGATCGCACCGTTCGGCACCGTCCCGAAGTCGGTGAAGAGCGCACTGACCGCTGAGGCAGAGGCGATCGGCGCACTGCGCGAGGCAGACGCCGTCGACATCGAATTCGCGTCAGACTGAGATCATTCGGCGAGTTCGCTGATCAGCAGACGCGCGAGGGCTCCGAGTCGGAATCGCTCGGGAATCACGGTTCTGATGCCCTGTTCATGCAGCGGCGCCGCGGTGACGTCGCCGACTGCTGCGGCCACCACCGATTCGTTGAACGCCTCGATCACTGCCGGCAGCAGTCCCTGTTCCTCGGCCGCGGTGAGAAAGGCTGTCGCCCCGGGTGCTGAGGTGAAGGCCACGGCATCGCACCTGCGCTCCGCGACGAGTCGGACCGCGTCGACCACGGCGGCCGGGTCGGGGGCCGGACCCCACCGGTAGATGACGAGGGAGCGGACATCGGCACCTGCTGCGGCGAAGGACTCATCAAGTCCGTCGGCGCCGGCACCGTGATGCTGTACGGCGATGCGCTGACCGTCCACGCCCTCGCCGAGGAGGACCTGCTGGATCTCTGCGCTCGTCTCGGATTCGGCGACCCAGTGAGCCCTCAGTCCGGCCGCTTGAATCGCTCCGCGTGCCTTGGGACCGCGGGCGTATATCCGTGCTCCGGCGAGCATCGAGTGCCATTCTTCGCGAAGACCCGCGGCTTCAGCCACGTCGCCCCAACCGATGAATCCGACTCCGGTCGTGACCACGACGATATCCGGCCGGGCCTCGATGAGGTCACGGGTGTGGGTGACGAGTTCAGGGTCGTCGATATGCGGGATGACGGACAGGGTCGGGGCGTGCACGATCTTGGCACCGTGACGCTCGAGGGCGGAGGCAAGCTGCTGCGCGCGCCGCTGAGCTGTGAGCACGATGCGACGTCCGGCCAGCTCGTCGCCGATGTCAGTTTGGGGCTGGTTCATGCTCATATCCTGGTCGCGCCGCCTCACCGGGGCAACTTCCGGCCTTCGAGAGCAGCCTGGTGGGCGAGCATCTCATCCTTGAGCCCCTGGACGACGGCGGCGATCGCCGGTCGCCGCATCGAATCGGGTCTGAGCACCATCCAGTAGGGCAGCCGCTCGGCCACCGAATCGGGGAAGAGCCGCACGAGGTCGGGGTGCCGGTCGGCCATGAAACACGGGAGGAAGCCGATTCCGGCACCGGCACGCGTCGCTTCGACGTGAACGAAGACGTTCGTCGAGGTCAGTGCATCCTTCATCTCGGGAAACAGTCGCCTCGGCGCATCGAGGTCGTCGACCTGGAGCATGGAATCGACGAAATAGACGAGCCGGTGGTCGCTGACTTCCTCCACCGAGGCGGGGGTGCCGTTGGCCGCGAGATAGTCGCGCGAAGCGTAGAGACCGAGTTCGTAGTCACCGAGCTCGATCGCCTCTGCCCGATGCACGCGCGGTTCGCCGACGACGACCTCGATATCGAGACCGGACCGCTGCTGCAGGGCCTGCCTGGTGACGGTGACGATCTCGACGCTCAGCCCGGGATGCCGACGTCGCAGCTTCGCAACCGCCGGGGAGGCGACATAGGCGCTGAACCCATCCGTCGCGGTCATCCGCACCACTCCGGACACCGTCTCCGGGCCCTGTCCGGGACTCTCGAGTTCGGCGACCGCGGTCTCCATCTGTTCGGCCACCGCAACGGCTCGTTCCCCGAGGTCGGTCAGCTCCCATCCGTCATCCGAGCGAGCCAGCACGCGTCCGCCCAAGGACTTCTCCAAGGCGACGATGCGGCGGGAGACCGTCGAGTGGGTGAGCCCGAGGTTGTGTGCCGCCGTCGTGAACTTGGCGGTGCGGGAGACAGCCAGCAGCACGAGCAGATCGTTGGGAGTGGTGTCCATGTCAGCCATAGTGGCATACCTGCAACAAGTGCGGCCTCGTCAGCGCACGTGCTGCTGCGACGGCGAGCGTGTCCAGCGCAGCAGCACGACGATCAGACAGATGAGGAACACGATCCCCGAGGTGACCAGTCCGGTGACGAGGATGCCGATATCGGCAGGCAGATCCACGTCCTCGGCCGGTTTGGTCGGTGCCTTCCGCTCCGGATCGATGAGGACGGAGATCGTATCGCCTTCATCGAAGTCGTCGAAGCCGTCCTTGCCGCGGTAGATCAGCGGTTCGGCGACGGGGGTGCCGTCGGTGCGTTCGAGGCTATAGGTATGAACATAGACCTGCCGCGACCTGGGCGGATTGGAACTGTGCACGGTCTTCTGCTCGACTTTGTGATCGGCGACGACCACCTCGGTGAGTTCGCCAGCCTGAGACAAAGCGAGATCCTCACCGAGCATCACAGTGCCGATGAGCGCAATGGCCACGAATGGTCCGGTGTACCAATACGCCGGCGTGTGTCCCATGAACCTGCGCATCGCCAGAGTGACGCCGAGGAACACGAAGCATCCGAGGATGATCGTGAACAGCAGTTGGTCCGGATACAGGTATCCGATCGTGAAGACCGCACCCGTGCTGACGAAGAAGACAGCACCGGTGATGATAATGGTCAGCGGATTCCGGCTGCCCTGGTTCCAGCGGCGCTCACTCTTCCCGCCGTCGCCCCACTTGCCGCGCATCCAGTAGGCGTCCATTCAAGCCCCGTTCGTCACTGCGGCATGTTGACGAATCGGGACTTCGCGCCCTGGAACGCCACGGGGATGTCCATCGTCGGACCGGCACGGTGCTTGGCGACGATGATGTCGGCCTCACCGGCGCGTTCGTGTTCCTTGTCGTACATGTCCTCACGGTGGATGAGGAGGACCATATCCGCGTCCTGCTCGATCGAACCGGACTCACGCAGATCCGAGATCATCGGCCGCTTGTCCGTGCGCTGCTCGCTGCCGCGGTTGAGCTGAGACAGTGCGATGACCGGAACCTCGAGCTCCTTGGCCAGCAGCTTGAGCGAACGGGAGAACTCAGAGACCTCCTGCTGACGGGACTCGACGCGCTTACCCGAGGACATCAGCTGCAGGTAGTCGACGCAGACCATCTGCAGATTGTGCTGCTGCTTGAGCCGTCGGCACTTCGCGCGGATCTCGGTCAGCGCCATGTTCGGCGAATCGTCGACGAACAGCGGCGCATTGTTGATCCGGGCCTCCGTCGCGGCCAGCGTCGTCCAGTCGTGCGGACTGAGCTCGCCGCGGCGCAGGTTCTGCAGCGGAATCTCCGACTCGGCCGAGAGCAGACGCATGACGAGTTCGTTCTTGCCCATCTCGAGCGAGAAGAACACAGCGGCCGCATCATTGTGGATCGCAGCCGAACGGATGAAGTCGAGCGCCAGAGTCGACTTGCCGACACCGGGACGCGCGGCGATGACGATCATCGTGCCCGGATGCAGACCGTTGGTGAGGTTGTCGAACTCGGTGAAACCGGTGGGCACACCCGCGGTCTGCCCATCGGTGTTGCCGTTGCGTTCGATCTCCTGGGCCACCTCGCCGAGGATGTCGGAGAGGATGACGTAATCCTCTGTCGTATGGCGTTCGGTGACCTTGTAGATCTCCGCCTGAGCGGAGTTCACGACGTCATCGGTGTCGCCTTCGGCGTCGTAGCCCATCTGCACGATGCGGGTGCCGGCCTCGACGAGGCGGCGCAGCACGGCCTGTTCGCTGACGATCGCGGCATAGTATCCGGCGTTGGCGGCGGTCGGGACCGACGAGATGAGGGTGTGCAGGTAGGCGGCACCGCCGACGCGGGCGAGGTCGCCGGTCTTCGTCAGGTAGTTCGCCACCGTCACCGAGTCCGCGGGCTCACCCCGGGAATAGAGGTCGAGGACCGCCTCGTAGATGGTTTCGTGAGCGGGCTTGTAGAAGTCATCGCCATTCATCGTCTCGACGCAGTCGGCGATGGCGTCCTTCGACAGAAGCATCGCACCGAGCACGCTCTGCTCGGCCTCGACGTCCTGCGGAGGGGTCCTCAGACCGTCATAGCCCTGGTCGTTGCTCACTCGATTTCCACTTCCTCACAGCATCGGATCGCCCACCCTCATGTGGTGCGCTCCAACTGTACCCGGAGACCCGGGGAGGGTCCCATCGGCTCGACACCTGCCATCGTAGAATGCGGCACTGACACCGAATCTCAGTCCCGAGACCTCCCGGCCGTGGCCACGGAGTGCAGAATCGGCTTCGTCAGCTGCAGTCCACCGCGGATGATTCCGATGCCGACGACCACGGTGAGCAGGATCGTGAGGAAGGTGACCGGCTTGAACACGAGCGCGGCTCCGGCCAGGGGCAGGACTAGCAGCAGCCCGAGGCCTCCGGCCAGCAGGGACACCCAGATCGCCGGGGCCATGACGGCGCGGACCAGCGCACGGTGCAGAAGCCTGGGATCGGCGCCGGCGGCATAGAGATCGGAGAAGGTGTCGGCTCGGTCGTAGATGTCGGCGACCTGGTTGATCACCGCCGAGACACCGATGAGCACGATCGCGATGCCCATGACGAGCAGCACCCCGGTGAACATGTCGTGGAAGAGGTGGGTCTCGGCCTCGCTCACTCCCACTTCAGAGTCCTCGGCGGCGTCGATTCCGAGCTGGGACAGGGCGACCCCGGACCCGCAGACGGCTGCGGTGAAGGCCGCCATCGCCAGGCCGGAGACCCGGCGCCAGAACCGTTTCGGTTCGTCGGAGACCAGGCGGGCCGCGATGAGGCGCTCCGGGGTGGCGGCCCGCCGACCGGACAGGTGGGCGAACCAGCGGACGAGGAGCCCGCCCAGGAGGTCGACGACGACCAGCCCGAGAGCGAAGAATCCGACCATCGCGCCGAGCACGATCCCCACGCCGAGACCGCCGCTCTGGGTGAGCGCGTACACGACTGGCAGCAGGCAGATCACGAGCACCGTGACGATGACCTTGGCCACGGGGAACTTCCGCTCCAGACTCTTCGTCCGCACCCCCAACGGAGAGACCGCGACCTTGCGCAGACCCAGCAGGGCCGAGCCCGCGCAGACCAGGGCGAGGAAGACGACCACGACGAGGATGAGCCACGCGGGCATGAGCATGTTCTGGTACCCGATGGGTTCACCCATGAAGTGGATGAAGCTGACCGGCAGGGCCAGCCCCAGGTAGCCGAGAACCCCGAGGACGATGCCGGCCAGGGCCGGGATGAGCGGTTCGGTCACGGCGAGCGCAGTGATCTGGGAGCGTCGGGCCCCGAGCAGCGACATCGTCGACAGCCGTTCGTCCTGGCGACGTGCCGACAGGGTCGCCGAGGCCGATGCCAGGGTGGAGGCGGGGATGATCAGCAGAGCCGTGGACAGGGCCGCGAGGGTCTTGTACATGATGTCGAGACCCTCGTCCGCGGGATCGGGACTCGGTGGGATCTGGAAGAACATCCAGGTCCCGGCCGCCACGGTGAGGAACAGCGTGGCACACGCGAAGAACGCGGCGGCCACGAGCACGGAGCTCGCCGAAGTCAGCGATCTCCGGCCGAGGACGAGGGGAACGGCTGTCAACGACGTGGACATCGGGTCTCCTCTCAGGCCATGGTCGCCTCGGCGGTGGCCCGGTTCTCGGGTGCCGCCTCGGCGAGGGTGCGGTTGTCGGGATCGATCTCGGTGACCCGGCGGACGAGCGGGCGGGTGACCTGCAGCCCCAGCCACACCATCGCAACCCCGGCCACGAGGACGGCGGCGACGGTTCCGATGGTGAAGGGATCGCCGAGGTCGCTCACCGAAGCCATGAGCCAGGCGAGGATTCCGCCGAGGAACAGGGAGACGACGGTGACCAGCAGGATCGGCGACATCACGGCGTTGACGGTCACTCGGTGCATCATCTGCTGGGTCATTCCGGCGGCGTGGAGCTCGCGGTAGGTCTGAGCACGGTCGAGGATGTCTGCGGCCTGGTTGATTGTGGCCGAGACGATGACGAGGACGAAGGCGATGACCAGGGTGAGGATGAGTCCGGTGAAGATATCGTCGCCGAGGTGGACGTACGGACCCATGACCGCGCGGTCCTCGGCGGAGAAGTCCTCCTGACCGCTGCGCATCATCGCCGTTCCCGCCCCGCCGACGACGGCGATGAAGGTGATCATCGCCAGCCCGGCGACCCGGCGCCAGTACTGTCCGGGAGCGTCGGCGATCATTCCCGCCGCCATCACCGAGGCGGGACCGCGGGCGATTCTGCCGGCGATGCCGGCGTGGACGCGGATGCACAGGACGCCGAGGACGCTGATGAGCAGGAGGGTGATGCCGATCGTGGCGATGCTGTACATGATCGTCACCGCCATCGGCAGCTCCATCTGGGTGGAGACATAGGTCGCGATGGCCACGATGAGGATGAGCACGATGACCGTGATGATGCGGGCCAGGGGGAATCTCCGGGGCAGCGACCGGGTGCGCACGCCCAGCGGGGAGACCTGGATCTTGCGCAGGCCGATGAGCGAGGCGATCAGACAGACGGCAAGGAGGCCGGCGACGACCGCGGCGAGCAGCCAGACCGGCATGAGCAGTGCCTGGTAGCCCAAAGGTTCGCCGACGAACGTGATGAAGCTCAGCGGCCACGCCACCAGCAGGTAGCCGCCGATTCCGGCGAGGATGCCCGCCGAGGCGGGGATGAAGGGTTCGGCGACGGCGACGAGGCGGATCGTGCTGCGTTGCGCCCCGAGCAGGGACAGGGTCGAGAGTCGTTCGTCCTGACGGCGGGCGCTCAGTTTCGCCGAGGCGGCCCCGAGGCTGGTCGCGGGCACGATGAGGAAGACCGTGGCGAGGACGGCGAGGAGCTGGTAGAGCTCGGCCACCTCGGCGTATCCGGTGACCTCGGGGCGGTCGATGAACGCCCAGGCGCCGGCGGCCACGGTGAGGAAGATCGTCGAGCAGGAGAAGAACGCGATCCCGACGAGCCGCGACGTCGTCGAGGTCAGGGACTGCTTGGACAGGAGGAGGGGAAGGAGATTCATCACTGTGCGGCTTCCTGCAGTGCGGAGTCGGCGACAATGCGACCGTCGGCGAGTCGGACGACACGGGAGCAGCGGGCGGCGACGTTCTCATCGTGGGTGACGACAACGAGAGTGGATCCGCGTCCGACGGTGGAGCCCAGCAGCTCGGTGAGGACTTCATTCGAGGTGCGGGAGTCGAGGGCACCGGTCGGTTCGTCGGCGAAGGTGACGACGGGCTGGGTGACCTGGGCGCGGGCGATCGCCACTCTCTGTGCCTGACCGCCGGAGAGCTGTCCGATCCGTTTGTGTCCGTGCTCGCTCAGACCGAGACGGTCGAGCCAGGCCCGGGCGTGCTGGGTGGCGTCCGAGCGGTTCATGCCTGCGAGCATGGCGGCGAGCGCGACGTTGTCGATGGCGGTGAGTTCGGGCAGGAGCAGCCCTTGCTGGAAGACGAAGCCGAAGACCTCGCGGCGCAGAGCGGTGCGGCCGGATTCTTTGAGGGAGGTGATCTCGGCGGCGGCGCTGCGGTCGGTCGGCGAGAGTCGGATGCGGCCGCTGTCGGGACTGATGATGCCGGCCAGGCAGTGCAGAAGAGTCGTCTTGCCGGAACCGGAGGGTCCCATGATCGCCAGGGATTCGCCGAGGCCGATCGTCAGATCGACTCCGGCGAGAGCATACGTCTGGTTGAAGTGCTTCGTGACGGTGCCGGCTGTGATGATGGCGGGGTGCTGGGGCGAAGAGTTCTGGGTCATCGGGTGCTGAGATGCTGACTGCTGCGCTGCGGCAGGATGCTGTGAAGAAGTCATGTCTCCATGGTTTCTCGCAGTCTGCGCTCCGGCCATGAAGTCAGCCCACAGGTGGGGAGAGGAAAACCCAACTTCTGTTGCGGGAAAGCCGCGGTTCGGCAGTGATCTTGATCGTCTCCGCCGCAGAGGACCGGGCAACCTCGGTGCGGGTCTGCCGATCTCACCCCGGCAGGAGCACGATGACGGTGTGGATCACGAGGCCGACCAGCGCGCCGATGACGGTGCCGTTGATGCGGATGTACTGGAGGTCGCGGCCGACGTAGAGTTCGATGCGCTCGGCGGCTTCCTTCGCGTCCCAGCGTTCGATGGTGTCGGAGATGACGCTGGCGATCTCTGGGCCGAAGCTCTCGGCCAGGTCACCGGCAGTGGTGGCGATCCGGTCATCGATGCGGCGGGAGAAGTCCGAGTCCGCCTGCAGCCGTTCGGCGAATTCGCCGATGAGCTGCCAGATGCGGGCACGGACTTCGCCGCTTTCGTCGATGATGGCTTCGCGCAGCAGCTGTTTGAGTGATACCCAGATCTCGAGCACCGAATCGACGACCCCGTCCTGACTGAGCAGGTCGTTGATGATCTCCTCGGCACGCTGGGACAGAGATGAGTCGGATTCGAGGTCGTCGGAGAGGTCGACCAGCCAGGCGTCGAGGGCCTGACGGGCCTTGTGGTATTCGTTGTCGCGGACGTCGGCGACCCAGCCGAGGACTTCGCGCTGCAGCCGGTTCGCAAGCTGTTCGTTGACGAAATCGGGCACCCAGGACGGGGCCCGATTGTGGACGATCTCGTCGATCACCTGCGGGTTGTCACGCAGCCAGGAATAGGCCTCGGCGACGATGAGGTCGACGAGCTTGTGGTGGGCACCGTCGAGCACGATCTGGCGCAGCAGCTGCGCGAGCACGGGCGTCTTCCTTGTGGCTACGAGCCGCGGGATGATGACGTTCCTGGTCAGCGCCTTGATGGAATCGTCATCGATGCGCGCGAGCACATATTCGAGGCCTCCTGCGGCACGGTCGACGACGATGTCTCGGTTGGCGGGTTTGGCCAGCCAACTCCCGGCTCGGTGGGAGATCTCGGCGGATCGGATCTTCGTCGACACCGCCTCGGCGTGGAGGAAGTTCGCGGCCACGAAGGCCGACAGACTCGCACCGAGCGTGTCCTTCTTGCGCGGGATGATCGCGGTGTGCGGGATCGGCAGCCCGAGAGGGTGCCGGAAGAGGGCGGTGACGGCGAACCAGTCGGCGATCGCGCCGATCATCGCCGCCTCCGAGGCGCGGGAGACGAACCCCCAGACGCCGGTGTTGTCGGTGAACAGGTGGGTGGAGAGGAAGATGAGGGTGGCGAGGATGAGCAGTGAGAGCGCGAGCGTGCGCATCTTCTTCAGCCCGCGAGCGCGTTCTTGATCCTCCGGCGTCAGCTCGGCCGGCCCGCCGGTTCCGCCGCCGGCGCCGAAGCGCGGCACGGATGGTGTCTTCTCGATCGACATCGTTACCCCCTGCTCCACGACTTTAGCGAAACCCTGCGGCTGCACACGCATCCGCAGACGGGTTCGCACCTGGGAATTCGGCGGGGAGTCCGAGCGCCGGCCACATAACGCACCGTTGACCGCACAACGCCCCGTTACCGACATAGCGCCCCGTTGCACCGGGTGGTTGAGCCGCTGCCTGTAGGAGAAGAGCTCCCCGCGCGCCGTCAATCGGGTTAAAGTGCCACCATGGCCCGCCCCTTGACCGCCCGAGAACACAGTGTCGCGCTGTTCATCATCCGTTGTGCCACGACCTCTCCCGACGAATCGGACTACGCGAACTTCACTTCTCAGCAGCGAGACGCCTGGGACCCGCCGGTGCCGATCACGGCCGAACAGAGACGGACCTGGGAGAACAGTCTCGGCGAGGTGCTGGTGACGAGTGAATGTGGTTGCGGCATCTGCCCGAGCATCGGCATGCGCCCCAGACATCGCACCGACGATGACAAACGCAACGACCAAGGCGGCGACGGGGACTGGTCGGATCGCATCGTCCTCACTGCCGGTGTATCCGGGGCGATGCTCCTGCTCTTCATCGACGACGACATTCCCAGCTATCTCGAGTTGGCCCCGATCGATGACGATGCGAGCTTCGCGGAGTTCCCCGAGCCTGAGTCGATCAGTATCTGATCAGAATCTCCAACTCGCCGAGGCGGCTCCGAGCCGCCGATGAACGCTAGGCTCGGTGGATGGAGTATTTCGAGGATCGTGAGCGGGCGGAATCCTTCGGCGAGGTGGCCCGAGACTACGACGCCTACCGGCCGAAGTATCCTGCCCCACTCATCACGGAGATCATGCAGGCGGCCAGGGCGACCGCCGAGTCTCGCACGGGCGACCCGCGCATCCTCGACGTCGGTTCGGGCACCGGCATCCTCGCCTCTCAGCTCAGGGACGCAGGGGCTGAGATCCTCGCGGTCGAACCGGTCACCGCGATGGCACAGGTCGCCAGGTCCAAGGGCCTCGAAGTGGAGATCTCGACGTTCGAGGAGTGGGAGGCACACGGCCGCATGTTCGACCTCATCAGCTTCGGACAGTCCTTCCACTGGGTGGACCCGATTGCTGCTCTACCGCGAATCCGCACCTTGCTCGAACCCGCGGGAAAACTGGCCCTGGCCTGGAACGATATCGAACCGAAGGGTGAGTTCCGCGACCGGCTCGATGCGATCTCCGCTCGTTTCCACGCCGAGGGCACGACCGCGAGTCTGGGTGCTGCACCGAATCCGAGGACTGCTGCGGACCCGAGCACGCCAGCGGATCCGAGCACGCCAGCGGGCCCGGGCACGGCAGAGACCGCGGGCAACTTCGAAGCTGTCGAGCATCCGGCCCTCACACAGCTGCGCGCCTCCGGTTTCACGCCGCACGAATCCGTTTTCGCCGAAGACCTCTGGTATTCGAGGCACAATTGGCTGTCGATGCTGTTCACCTACTCGGCTCAGCTGACGATGGATCCGGTGAAGCGAGCGGTCATGCGCGAAGAGCTGTCGGCCGAAATCCCTGACGACGGACTCGAAGCACGAAATGAAGCCCTGGTGATCCTCGCTGGGGTCTGAAGGTCTCCCGCTCGCACGCCCGACACACCCCCTGCCAGGGGCTGAGCATCCCTCACCGTTCCCGCCACGCCGGACTCTTACCGCCACAACGCACCGGTGCAACGGGAGGCTGTGCGGCTGCCGAGGCGTTGTGGGGCTGGCGGGAGGTTGTGACGCTGGCGGTCCAGCATGCTCCGCGTCCAGGCACCGGGCCGGGGTGCTCCGCGTCCAGGCACTGGGCCGGTGGCGCGGTGGCGAAGCCCGACCCGTAGAGTGAGAGGGGTCTGGTCACCGCTGTCCTGCGCCGGGGGCCGCACGGGCTCTGCGCCACAGACTCAGCGAGACGACCGGATCGACGCCATCAGCATCCGACCGTCAGGAGCAGTCGTGCCAGCTCAGCCCGCCGAGGCCACCATCTCCGAGATCACCGATCTCATCACGTTCGACACGACGAGCCGGGACTCGAACCTCCCGCTCATCGAGCACGTCGAAGCCCGCCTCGAAGCCGCCGGCATCACCTTCCTGCGGATCCCGAATCCCGAGGGCACGAAGGCCAACCTGCTCGCCACCATCCCGGCGGGCGACGGCACGAAGACCGGCGGAGTCGTCCTCTCCGGTCACACCGATGTCGTCCCCGTCGACGGCCAGGACTGGTCGAGCGATCCCTTCACCCCTGAGATCCGCGACGGGAAGCTCTATGCGCGCGGCAGTGCGGACATGAAGTCCTTCGTCGGCGTCATCCTCTCCCGCCTCGAGACCCTGGCGGCCGCGAAGCTGCGCGAACCAATCCACCTCGCCTTCTCCTATGACGAAGAGATCGGATGCGTCGGTGCGGTGTCCCTCGTCGAAGCGATCACCGAGGCGCAGCTGGCACCTCGCGGCTGCGTCGTCGGCGAACCCACGAGCATGCGCGTCATCCGCGGTCACAAGTCGATGAACGTCTTCCGCGTCGACTTCCACGGTGTGGCCGCTCACTCCTCGCTCACTCCCGAAGGCGTCAACGCCATCGCCTACGCCTCCGAGTTCGTCGCCTTCGTCCACGCGGTCGCCGCCGAATTCCGCACCGAGGGACCCTTCGACGAGGCCTATGTCGTGCCGTTCACCTCGATCACGGCGAACACGTTCAGCGGCGGCATCGCCGTCAATACGATCCCCGCCGAGGCGAGCGTGCAGTTCGAGTTCAGATCCCTGGGCTCGGTCGATCGGGAAGAGCTCATCACCCGTTTCCGCGCCGAAGCCGAGCGCCTGGGTCGCCAGATGGCGGCCGAGAACGACACCGCCGGCGTCGACTTCACCATCGAAGCCGGTGCCCCCGGCTGCGAGACCCCCGCCGATGCCGACATCGTCGACCTCGCCGCGAACTGGGGCGGCATCGCCACCGATGACAAGGTCACCTACGGCACCGAGGCGGGGCTGTTCTCGAACGCGGGCATCCCGACCGTCGTCTGCGGGCCCGGAGACATCGCCCAGGCGCACGCTCCCGATGAGTTCATCGAACTCGAGCAGATCGCCGCCTGCGAATCCTTCATCGACGCCCTCATCGCCGATCTCAGCACCGACTGAGCTCCCCGACGCCTCCCGCGGACTCAGTCGATGAACACTCCCACGACGAGGTTGATCGCCGTGGCGAGGATGACGGCGTTGAAGATGTAGGACAGGAGGCTGTGGCGCAGCACCACGGCCCGGATCTCGGTGGTCGACACACTCGTATCGGGCACTCCGAGGGACATGCCCACGGAGAACCCGAAGTAGAGGAAGTCCTGATATCTCGGCGGGACATCCGTGTTGAAGTCGATGCCCGCCGGCTCGTCACCGTCGAAGTATAAGAAGGCGTACCGGGCGGAGTAGAGCAGCTGCAGGCCGGCCCAGGACATGAACACACCGAGGAGGGCGATCGCCGCCGGCAGGGGTCCGGCATCGGATCCTCCCATGATGAGCAGACCGACGATGCCGCCGATGCCCAGCAGCTGGGCGACGGTGACGACGACCTCGTCGATGATGGGCCGGAAGTCCTCCCGCTTCGCATTCGCTTGAGTCGCCTCGGCGTCCATGGGCCACAGCACTGCCGTGCCCGGGATGACGAAGGTCGTGGTGACAACGGTGATCCCGACGAGTGTCGCGAATGCGGCGGCTTCGACCAGCGCGATGACGACGCCGACGACGAGACCGAGGACGATCGAGGCGACCAATCGGTTGCCAGCGCTGATGAACAGCCTGTTCATGGACTCTCCGTTCGCTCATGCCGGTGATCGGCGGGCCACCCTTCCACTGTTGCACACCGGCCCGTCGGTCGGAAGCGAGGACCCCGAGGTACCTGGTTCCCTTCGGTCGACCTTCGTGTTTGGATGGGAACACAGCCATCGAAGTCGAGGAGGCAGCATGGGATCCGAATTCAACGTCGGTGATCACGTGGGATGGAACTCGGAAGCGGGCAAGAAGTGACGGTCGAGCCCAAGGCCGCGCAGTTCCTCACCATCGGGCATTCCAACCGTTCACTGAACGAGTTCACCGAGCTGCTCGACGAGGCCGGAGCCGAGGTCGTCGTCGACGTCCGCAAACTGCCAGGGTCGAACAGGAACCCCCAGTTCAACGCGGATGCCCTGGCCACTGAACTCTTTGAAGCAGGTATCGACCTGCGTCGCCTCGAGAACCTGACGGGACGTCGACCGGTCAGCCGCACCGTGCCCTTCGAGGTCAACGGGTGGTGGCAGAACCGCAGCTTCCATAACTATGCCGATCACTGCCTCTCACCCGGCTTCCACACCGATGTCGAGACACTCATCGGCTGGGGCGAGTCCGCGCGCTGCGTGCTCATGTGCTCCGAGGCGGTCTGGTGGCGCTGCCATCGCCGGATCATCGCCGACCATCTGCTCGCCCGCGGGCTCGAGGTTGCCCATGTGCTCGGCCCGGGCCACATTGATGAAGCGAGGCTCAGTGCGGGGGCGGTGGTCGATGAGGATGCGCGCGTGACCTACCCGAGCAGCGGTTAAGAGGCCGCGTCCAAGCGGTGATCCTCACTTCGCCTTGAGGCTACTGAACCGTCCAGTCCCAATAGTTCCAGAACATCGTCGGCGAGACCGCTGTGTTCTCCACCCCGCTCACCCGATCGGAGTAGATCGTCATCTCCGGATGCTGGAACAGCGGAAGCCCGAAACCGTCGTCGAGCAGCTGTCGCTCGACCTGGCCCAGGATCTCCTCCTGTTTCGCCGGATCGAGTTCGGCCTGGAGACTGTCGAGCAGAGAGTCGATCCGCGGACTGCTGTAGTGCCCGTAGTTGTTCTGTTGACCCGTGCGATAGTTCTGATCGGGGTCGGTGACGCCCTTGGTCGTCGGCTGCCAGGCGAAGATGGCAGTATCGTAGCTGCCGTCGCCCATCCGTGTTCCCCAGTTGGCATCCGCCTCGTCGATGATCTCGAATCCGGCCTTCTCCGCCTGTTCCTTGATCAGCGTGAACTCCTGCTCGCGGCGCTGGTTGACTTCATCGTAGAGGATCCGCACCTTCGGTGAGGAGACGCCGGCCTCATCGAGCAGCTTCTTGGCGGACTCGATATCAGCACCGGAGTACTCATCACTGCCGTTGGCTGCGGCGACGCCCTCGTACATCGGGGAGCCCGGCACCTGGGTGTAGGAGTTGCGGACCACGGCGGACTCCTGCTGCGGCTTGATGATCGTGTCGACGATCTGCTGTCGCGGCACCGTTTTGAGGAAGGCCTGTCGCACCTTGAGTGCTGTGTCCTCGTCACCGCCGTAGGAGGCCGGGTCGAAGGCACCATTGTTGCCATAGCTCAGGTCAATGTGTTCGTCGGAGGCACCGTCTCCCATGTCGACCGTGACACCGTCGAGTGCCTCAGCCGCCTTGCGCACGTCCGTTGTGGCCTGCGGCTGTATGACATCGACTTCGCCGTTCTCGACTCCCTGCACCGCCCCCATCGCGTCGGCGATATAGCGGACGGTCACCCGATCGACTCCCACCTCGGTCGGACCGGTGTAGTTCTCATCCTTCTCCAGGGTGAGGAACTGCCCCTCGGTGTAGTCGGTCATCGCATAGGGCCCGTTGTGGACGAGCAGATCCTCGTCCTCGGGCATCGAGGTGAAGTCGAAGCCGGTGTTGTAGACGTTGGAGATCTTCGACAGTGCGGCCGTGTCCTCTGACTTCAACGCCGCCAGGAGAGCCTGCTTCGCCTCTTGGGGATCCTCGATCCCCAGGGCCTTCTTCGCGGTGATATGGGCGGGCACGCCGACGCCTTCGGTTCCGAAGCCGAGTTCCAATCGCCAATCGGCGTACTGCTTCGAATAGGTGAAGGTCACTTCCTTCCCGTCGTCGGAGATCTCCGGAAAGTCTTCGATGAGAGCGGCCCCCGGGCGCGCTGCGTCGAAATAGACGGTGGACTCGTCGTTCTCGGCGACCTCGCCCTCTTCGTTCGCGTTCTCATCGACCGTGTTGAAGTGGGTGGATTTCGCCGCCCACTGCAGGACGAGATCGGCGGCATCGACCGGAGTCCCATCCGACCAGTCGGCATCCTCACTGAACGTGTACTTGACCTTGAGCGGATCATCGGAGATCTTCTCGACCGTTCCGAGGTGTCCGTCCTGGACGGCGAGTTCGTCGTCGTAGTATCCGAAATTGTCATTCATCATGTAGATGATGATCGAGTTGGCCACGGCGGCTCCATTGGCCGTGGAGTTGTTCATGCTTCTCAGCGGCTCATTCCACCCGATGTTGAGCATGCTCTGCTCGGAAGCGCTGTCGCCGCCACCGCCGGGAGGCGTGCACGCAGTGAGGACGATCGCCAGCGCTGTGGCTGCGGCACCGATCGCCGGGACTCGTCTGTTCATGTTGATCACCTGGTTCTCCATTAAAGTCGTCGGTCAACGTCGTGCTGAGGTTTCAGACGGGGTTGCGCAGGAGTGCGGCCATCTCGTCTCGGGTCGCCGGCAGTGGATGGCCGAAGGCACCGCGGAAGCCGCACGCCTCGGCGCCCGACCGAGCGCCCGAACGCAGTGCCGTCCGAAGGTCCGATTCGCGCTGCCAGGAATGGAGGAATCCGGAGATGAATCCGTCACCGGCACCGAGGGCGTCGACCAGTTCCGCTTCATCGCTCGGCTGATGATGCGCCTCCTCCCTGGTATAGCCGTAGGCCCCTTCGACCCCGGCAGTGAGGATGACTGTCGTCGCACCGAAGTCGAAGCACGTCCGGACGAACTCCTCGCGCTGGGGCTCCGACATGTCACTGGCGGAGAAGAATGCGCATTCGATGTGTTCGAGGATGGACAGGTCGACGTCACGGGTGCCGGGCGCAGAGAAGTCGTAGGCCACTCGCGTCCGCGCCGCCAGGGCCGGAATCTGAGGATCCAGTCCTGCGTAGACCGAGGTGTGGACGAAGTCGTAGTCATCGACGAGTTCGAGATCATCCTCGTTGAGGCGAAGACTCACCTCGGCCTGGACGCCTCCCCGGTTCGTCGCCGCGAACACGCGATCTCCGTCCGCGGAAATATCGACCAGGGTCCGTCCGGTCTCTCCGACGACTCGGCGTGACCGAGAGACGTCCACGCCCAGTGCCGAAGAGACATCGGTGATGTGATCGCTGTAGCGATCGGTACCCAGCAGTCCGATGAATCCCGCCGGCGAAGAGTGCAGCAGCCGGTGGTAGACGGCCACATTGAGCGCATTTCCACCCGGATACGCCAGCAGGTCATCTCGGTAGACGTCGACGACCACATTGCCTATTCCCAGTAGTCCCGGCATGATTGGCTGCTCCTCTTCCCGGCGATGACGGCGGACTCGCCGTGGTTCGCCTGATGTGTCCGGCGCCGAACCTCTGCCCGGCCCCTCAAGGGTTCAGTATTCGGTCCTCCACATATAGCGGCGCACCGTCATCGGGTGCCCCCGGTGGTCGGACAGGGCGTCGGCATACACCCTCAGCAGCGGCCCGAAGACCAATTGCGTGTAGGAGGGTCGGAGTGCTGCGTCGATTCGCGACAGATCCCACTCCTCGGCGTCGAGGGTGAGCACGTGCTCGGAGGTCCGAGTCACGAAGTCGTGTGCCCGCTGATCGATCTCACGGCTGGGCCCCAGACCCAGAAGTTCGATGAAGGGCACGTCGTCTTCGGTGATCTCGAA
Organism: Brevibacterium linens ATCC 9172; assembly: GCF_900169165.1. Taxonomy (GTDB): domain Bacteria; phylum Actinomycetota; class Actinomycetes; order Actinomycetales; family Brevibacteriaceae; genus Brevibacterium; species Brevibacterium linens. Next base: position 43,493 of record NZ_FXYY01000010.1, on the reverse strand, counting down.
CGGTCCATGGAAGTATTCGGCCGAATGGATGGCCTGGGAGTGCACCCACAGCATCTCCTGCAGGAAGCAGATGGCGAAAGCATAGGACTGGCCGTAGTTCGGCCCTGAGCCGAGGGTGTAGATGAGCGCTTCTCGACGATGGGCCTTGGCCCAGACATCTGCCGGTCCGCCGTGTTCCTTCTGGAGCTGCGCGACGATCCCGTCGAGTTCGGCGGCTGCCGCGGAGGCACGGGCAGACCATTCTGTTCCTTCCAGCTCATCGATGATCGCCCAGGACAGTCGGTAGAGCAGCGGGGAGGCCGAATACGCGTACAGCCTGCCCTCCCCGTGCTGATAGTAGATGGCGAATTCGGCCGCCTCGTCGAGTGGGGACCCGCCGAGGTTCGTCAGGGCGATCGTCGTCGCCCCCGCTTCTCGCGCAACCGATGTGGCCCTCACCGTCTCCGGAGTATCGCCCGAATGGGAGCAGGAGATCACCAGGCTGTGTTCGCCGAGCGCCTTCGGCATCCGGGTGGTGAACTCCCGCGCGTTGAGTGCGTGGACGGCCACCCGACCGGTCTCGGTCTCCAACAGGTGTTCGATCGGAAGCATGTTCGCAAAGGATCCCCCACATGCCACGAGATAGACGTTGGCGAAACGGTCCTTGGCCTTCACAGCCTCGATGGCGCTGGCGAGCTGAGCTTCGATCGTATCGACACTGTTCCTGTTGACGTCGGCCGTCATGTGATCCTCATTCGTTGTTGACATCCGTGATGCGTTTAAAACTACCACCTCTCTATGACGTCTGCATACGTCTCTATGATGTTTGTGACCGTTTCGTGACCTAATGAGGTTTCTGGGCTCGCGGTTCTCAGGTTCTGCGCGACGTCGGCATGGCGGTGGGCGCCGCGGATGGACGTGAAGGAGCTTGAAAGTGCTCATGGGAATCTCCCGATGGGAGGCTCGATTCGGAAGTCAGTCCGTGCTGAAGGAGATGTGGACGAGGGAGGGATCGACCAACAGAGTCGACAGCGCGATCGGCGTTCCGGCCTCGGCGAGGATGACCTTGTCGATCACGATCAGCGGGTCACCGGGCGACACCTTGAGGATCCGTGCCTCCTCCGTCGCCGCGCTCCGAGCGCTGATGGTTCCGGTCGACGTGATCGGACCGTGGCCATAGACCTCCTGCAGTACGCCGAAGGTGGAGACATCATCGTCGATGTGGTCGAGAAATCCTGGAAGCAGGTCCAGCGGATACCGTGTCGTGTCATAGGCGATGGCCGTATCCCCATCGAGGAGAAGCCTGCGCAGACCGATGATGGGGCCTCCGGGACCGATCCGCAGCTGTTCGGCCACCTCAGCTGTGGCGTCCTCGGAGAACTTCTCCAACACTCTGCGACGCGGGGCATCCTTGAACTTGCCGGCATCGGATCCGAAACTGCCCAGGGTCATCAGCGTTGCGTCGTACGCCGTGCGAGTGACGAAGGTCCCACGCCCGGGCACCTTGGTCACGAATCCCGACTGAGCCAGCTCTTCGACTGCCCGTCGCAGGGTGATGCGGGAGACCTCGTATTCCGTCTGCAGCTCCGGTTCGGGCGGCAGAGGCTCACCATCCGTGAACTCACCGGACTGGATTCGCGAGCGAAGGTCGTTGCGGACCTTCGCATACAGCGGAAGCGACGATCTCACCCACATACCTCCGTGACTCGATTCCGCCGTGCGCCGACTTCGGCGCCACCGATCAGTATATCGACACGAACCGATTCTTCACCGAGGTCGGATCACACCGAGCCGAACGGTTCGACGTCGATGAGCGGTTCTCTCATCCGCTCCTCGCGACCGACCTCGCGAATCTCAGGTCCTGACAGACGCCTCGAGGCGGCACCTGTCTCAGGTACCGCCTCGGCGGTGGTGTGCTGTTGCGGTCCCTCAGGGTCCGCTCAGCACGTCCGAATCATCCGGACAAGGCGTGGATCAGGCCTTGCCGATGACCTCGAACTTGATCTTCGCGGTGATCTCGTCGCCGACGCGCACAACAGCGTTGTAGCTGCCGGGGGTCTTGACGTGACCGGTCAGGGCGACCTGACGGCGATCGAAGTCGCGTCCGGTCGCGGTCTGCAGGGCCTCGGCCACGAGGGCGGGGGTGACGGCGCCGAAGAGGCGACCGTTCTTACCGGCCTTCATGTCGATGCGAGCCGTGGTCGACTCGAGTTCGCCCTTGACCTTGATGGCTTCATCGTGATCAGCGATCTGCTTGGCCTGACGGGCCTTGCGCAGAGACTCGATGTGCTTCTCAGCGCCGGCGGACCAGGCCGAAGCCCAGCCACGAGGCAGAAGCAGGTTGCGTGCGTATCCGGCACGAACCTCGACGACATCGCCGGCGGCACCGAGTCCGTCGACTTCCTGGTTCAGAATCACTTTGCGGTTAGGCATTATTCTTTCCCTCCGATCAGCGAGCTGAGCTCGAGTAGGGCAGAAGTGCCATCTCGCGGGCGTTCTTGACGGCCTTTGCGATGACGCGCTGTTCCTGCACGGTCACACCGGTGACGCGACGTGCACGGATCTTGCCGCGGTCGGAAATGAACTTACGGAGCGTAGCGGTGTCCTTGTAGTGGATGTTCGCCGCTTCGCCCTTCTTGAGCGGATTAGCCTTCTTCTTGATAGGCTTCCGGATCTCTGGCTTTGCCATGAGTATCTCCTGTTGACGATTGTCTCGAAATGTCTTGACGACGTGGATCAGAACGGTGGTTCATCGGCGCCGGGGTTGCCCCAGCCGCCGTTCCCGCTCTGCGGGTTCGATGATGCCCACGGGTCATTGGCGGGTGCGTTGTTGCCGCCCTGGCTGTAACCGCCCTGGCGCTGTCCACCCTGCTGAGGGTTGTTGCCCCAACCGGAGGACTGCTGGTTGCCGAAGCCGCCCTGCTGGCCGCCTCCGCCCTGGCCTCCTCCACCGAAGCCGCCGCCACCGCCGAAATTTCCTCCGCCGCTGGGGTTGTTCTTCGTCACCTGAGCGGTGGCGCGTCGCAGGCTGGGGCCGACTTCGTCGACGTCCAGCTCCATGACCGTGCGCTTCTCGCCTTCCTTGGTTTCGAAGGACCGGGACTTCAGTCGGCCCTGAACGATGACCCGCGTACCGCGCTGCAGAGATTCGGCGACGTTCTCTCCCATTTCACGCCATACCGAGCAGCGCAGGAACAGGGTCTCCCCGTCCTTGAACTCGTTGGCCTGACGGTCGAAGATACGCGGCGTCGAGGCCACGGTGAAGTTAGCGACTGCCGCACCGTTAGGTGTGAAGCGCAGTTCGGGATCGCTGGTGAGGTTCCCGACGACCGTGATGACTGTTTCGCCTGCCATTGAATCTCCTAGAAGCGAGGTAGCTTAAGATGCCTTACTTGGCGTCCGGGCGGAGGATCTTCGTGCGCAGAACGGACTCGTTGAGTCCGAGCTGACGATCGAGTTCCTTGGTCGTTGCAGGCTCGGCGTGGAAATCAACCACGACGTAGTAGCCTTCGGACTTCTTCTGGATCTCGTACGCGAAGCGACGACGTCCCCAGATATCCACGTTGTCGACGGTGCCGTTCTCAGCCGGGACAACCTTGATCAGGTTGTTCACGGTGTCAGCCAGCGTCCGCTCTTCGAGGTCGTTATCAAGAATGAGCATGAGCTCGTACTTGCGCATAGGTCACCCACCTCCTCTGGTCTTTGCGGCCATGGTCGGTCCATGGCAGGAGGGTATATGCATGTCCGTCCCGAATACGTGATGGTCACGAAATGGGAACAGACCTCACTAGTCTAATCGACCGGTGCGCTGGCTGTCATGTCCGAATCCGTGCTCTTCCTTACGTCCCACGGCCTGATCATCCGGGTACCCCACATTGGAACCATCCGTGGCCGAGTTCCCGGGTTCGTCCCCTCGCCGAGGGAGCTGTCCCCAATCGTCGACAGCGCCGTCGTCGACTGCGCCGTCGTCGCCTCGCCGGGGCGGCGCTGCAGTGACCGTGACACCGCGGATACCACGGCGGTAGAGGTTCTCACCGGCCATGATCACGACGAGGACGAGGGCCAGCAGCCGCAGCAGGGTGAACAGGGCGACGAAAGTGGAGTCGAGCCCCTCGTCGGCTTCGAACCCGGACACATCACCGAGTTGGATGGCGATGGCGAAGACCGCCTCGGCCAGGGTCCAGACGATGAGCACCCACCAGCGGCGGACCGACAGGGCGATGAAGGGCAGCAGCCACAGACTGTCCCAAGGCATGAGGCCCGGTGCCAGCAGCAGGCAGCCGCCGATGAGCAGGCAGGCGGCCACTGCCGGGTCGAGGCCGGTGCGGCGGACCATGTAGAGGGAGACGGTGACGGCGAGGACCACTCCGGCGCTGACGATGATCCACAGCGGTGCCCAGACGGAGCCGTCGCCGAGTTCGGCCATGACCAGGATCGAGGCGAAGGATCCGCCGTCGACGGCATCGGAGTACCAATGGATGATCCGGTCGATCGCGGTCAGGTCGACAACGAGCAGCAGCGCCGAGGTGATCGTGGCCGCGGCGAGCATCATCCGCGGATTGCGGGATTTGAGTCCCCGGGCCGGATTCGGTCCGGCCAGGGTCAGCGCCAGGAGGACGAGGAGGGCGAGCGGATTGATGAACGTCGGGATGCCCAGCAGCACACCGGCCAACCACCCGCGCGGGCGCAGCGGAGGCGTTCCGACGAAGAGGACCACAGCCCACACCGCCAGGGCCAGGGCGAGCGGGTCGAGAGTCGAGCCGAGCGTGAAGAGGATGAGCGGGGAAGCGAAGACCGCGACCAGCCACCCGCGGAAGCGGGCGAGAACGAGGAGTCCGGCGCCGAGTGCCGCGATGCCTGCGGTATTGAGCAGGAGCACGCCGACCATGAACACGGAGACGTCGTCGGTGAACAGGTGGAACAGGTCGACCAGGCGAGCTTCCAGCGGGGCCAAGGCCGCCGCTCCGCCGTGTGCCCGGCCGAGCACCTCGGGGTTGGTGTCACCGAGGAACGCCGTGGACAGGGGTCCTGCGCACATCCTCGCCGAGGCGGACGGCTGTTCGTATCCCGAGCTCAGACACGGGCCCTGCAGCGCCAGGGCGAGGAAGGTGGTGATGCCCAGGACCGCAGCCAGCGCTGTGGCCTGCGCACTGGCGAACCGGCGGCCGGCGGCACCGAGGTGAATGCCGACCGGACCGCCGAGCAGAGGCTTGGCGATCCGGGTGCTGGACTTCGAGGGCATGACTCGAGATTACTAGCCGTTGTCACCAGGCGACTTCGTTGGCTTGACGGGGACGTTAGGAGTGTCCTCGTCTTTCGAGTCTTCATTGTCGTTGTCAGTGCTGTTGTCATCATCGGGGTTCGAGCTTCCCGAAACACCGGGAGTTTCGTCGTCTCCGGAGCCGCTGTCATCAGCGTCGGCTTCAGACTCGGTGCCGTCGGTGTCGGCCTCGGCGTCCTCTTCCTTGCCCTTGTCGGCTTCGTCGTCCGGTTCCTTGGTCGGCTCCTCGATCGGAGCCTTGGTCTTCGGAGACTCGTCCTCACCATCGCTGCCGTCGTTGCTGCCCGACGGTGCCTTCGGTTCGGGCTTCGGAGCGACCGGCTCGTTCGTGTTCGTCGGCTTGGGCTTGTCAGGCAGCTCACCGCGGGCCGGGAACTGCTCGACCTCCTCGCCCTGAAGAGCACTCTGCATGTAGTTCGTCCAGACCTGCACGGGGAACGAACCACCCGTGACTTCGCCGCGGCCGCCGTAGGGCCCGATGGCAACAGATTTGCCATCGACCTCACGGTAGAGGACTACCGAGGTCGCGAGGTTCGGCGTGTAGCCGGAGAACCAGGCCGCCTTGTTGTTGTCAGTGGTTCCCGTCTTTCCCGCCGCAGGACGACCGAGGTTCTGCGCATAGCTGCCTGAACCGCCGTTGACGACCTGCTGCAGAGCGTATGAGGTCTCTGCGGCAACTGCCTTGTCGAAGACGCGCTTGCCCTTGTTCTCGGCTTTGTACACCTCCTCGTCATCTGAACCCTGAGTGATCTTCTTGATCGAATGAGATTCGTGATGCACACCGTTGGAGGCGAAGGTCGCGTAGGCGTTGGCCATGTCCAAAGGTTTGACACTGGCCGTTCCGAGCACGATAGAGGGGTGAGCCTCATCAAGTCCCAATGAACACTGACCAGTGTTCCCGGAATTCTTCTGCTCGTCCGTGCAGTTCTGACTCACACCTGCTCGCGTCGCCACGTCGATGACCTTGTCATTGCCGACCTGCAGATCGAGCGCGGCATAGGCCGTGTTGATCGACGACTGTGTGGCCTTGAGCAGGTTGACCGGCCCGTAACTGGTGTTGGCGAAGTTATGCACGTTCCATGGCGAACCGTTGTTGTCCAGAGTCGTGGGACTCGATCCCGGATATGTATCGGTCAGCCGCACTCCGTTCTCCAGCCCGGCGACGAGTGCGAAGGGCTTGAAGGTCGATCCGGGCTGGACGTGGCTCTGCGTCGAGGCATTGAACGCCTGGTCCAGGTAGTTCTTGCCCCCGTAGAAGGCTTCGATTCCGCCGTTGTCCGGATCGATCGAGACAAGCCCGGCCTGCATGCCTTCGGGCTGATCCTGCGGGAGGGTCTTGATGGCCTGCTCGGCCGCCTTCATCCGGTCTTTGTCGAAGGTGGTGACGATGTTGTAGCCACCGCGGTCGAGCTGAGCCTCATCGATGTCGAGCTTCGACAGCGCCTCACGGCGGACGAAGTCCCACATGTAGCCCTTCTGGCCCGACAGCGAAGACTCCTTGTTCTGCTTCTGCACCTTCGGCATCTCGACCTTGGCGGCCTGCTCCTCGGTGATGAAGCCCTCGTCGACCATCGACTTGACCACGTAGTCGAAGCGGTCCTCGTAAGCCTCGGGGTTCTCCGAGGGATCGGCGGCACCGGGACGCTGGATCATCGCGGCCAGCAGAGCGGATTCGCTGACGTTGAGTTCCGAGGCCGGCTTGTCGAAGTAGTTCTGCGCTGCCACTTCGACACCGTAGGAACGACGGCCGAGATAGATCGTGTTGAGGTAGTTCGCGAGGATCTCGTCCTTCGACTGCTGCTGGTCGATCTTGAGCGAGATGAACATCTCCTTGATCTTGCGATCAAGCGAGTGCTCGTTCGTGAGATAGAAGTTCTTCACGTACTGCTGGGTGATCGTCGAACCGCCACCCGCGTACTGGTTCGTGACCACACCGACGACGGCGCGGGAGAGACCCTTGATCGAGATGCCGCGGTTCTCGTAGAACGAGGTGTCCTCGGCGGCGATCGCGGCCTTCTGCATCGGTTCGGAGATCTCGTCGATGTCCACGGACTTGCGGTCCTCGACCTTGTACTGGCCGATCGGCGTCTTGCCGTCGCTGTAGTAGATCGTCGAGGTCTGACCGGTGGCCTCGAGGTTGGGCTCGGGGATGTCCGTTGCGGCATACCCGACGGCGAATGCCACGCACAGGGCGATGACGAGGCTGAGCCCGCCGACGACGAGTATGCGAATGCTCGGCAGGAAGCGAGTCCATCCGCTCACACCCGCTCTGGGGTAGTTGAGCAGATTCTTCGTATTCCTGCCGATGTTCTTGGCTGTGTGTTGTCCCTTAGCCACCCAAGGTCCTCCAGGTCAGTCAGCCTGCCGCAATGCGTGGCGACGAGGTCCGAAAAAGGTCAAAGACGCCAATCAGTCTCGCACGCATTCATTAGTAGAGGTTGAAAAAGTGCTGAGCCTGAGGCCCTGCAGACTTGCCGGGTTACCGAATAGTTCTCCGACTAACCCTGCATTCGGCATCTCACCAGGAATTTTAATTCACGACTTGAGAATCAACTATGACGGATGCGTGTTTGCTCACATTCAACAGTCCACCGGCTTGAACGAGCGCAGCCTCGCCCTCAGCCCTTGAGGTCGAAGTCCGTATCGGCGTACTCGTTGCCCTCGACGACGGGTTTGCCGCTGAACGGATGCAGCTGGTCTTCGCGGGCCCGCAGCTCGACGCGACGGATCTTGCCGGAGATCGTCTTCGGCAGCTCGGCGAACTCTAGGCGTCGGATGCGCTTGTACGGTGCCAGGTGCTCACGGCAGTAGGCGAGGATCGACCGTGCAGTATCGGCATCGGCAGCGAACTTGCTCGACACGACGACATACGCCTTGGGCACAGCCAGTCGCACCGGATCCGGCGAGGGCACAACAGCCGCCTCGGCGACGGCCTCGTGTTCGATGAGCACGCTTTCGAGCTCGAAGGGGGAGAGTCGGTAGTCGCTGGCCTTGAACACATCGTCGGCGCGACCGACATACGTGATGTAGCCGTCCTCATCGCGGGAAGCCACGTCGCCGGTGTGGTAGACACCGCCTTCGAAGGCCTCGGCGGTCTTCTCCGGATTGCTCCAGTACCCGGTGGTCAGACCGATGGGCCGAGGATCGAGGCGCAGGCAGATCTCACCCTCGTCGCCTTCCTCACCGGTCGCCGGGTCGATGAGCACGACATCGAAACCGGGCAGCACCTTGCCCATCGAACCGTATTTGAGCTCCTGATCGGGAGAGTTGCCGATCTGCAGCGTCGACTCGGTCTGGCCGAACCCGTCGCGGATGAGCACGCCCCACTCGCTGTGGACGCGATCGATGATCTCGGGGTTGAGGGGTTCGCCGGCACCGAGGGCCTTCGACGGGGGATTCTTCAAATGGCCCAGGTCGGCCTGGATGAGCATGCGCCACACGGTCGGCGGGGCGCAGAAGCTCGTCACTCCCACGCGGTCCATCGTCTCCATGAGAGCGTTGGCGTCGAAGCGCGAGTAGTTGTACAGGAAGACGCAGGCCTCGGCGATCCACGGGGTGAAGATGTTCGACCAGGCGTGCTTGGCCCACCCGGGCGAGGCGACGTTGAGGTGGACGTCGCCGGGCGTCAGGCCCATCCAGTACATCGTCGAGAGGTGACCCACCGGGTAGGAGACATGCGTGTGGGCGACCATCTTCGCCTTCGAGGTGGTGCCCGAGGTGAAGTAGAGGAGCATCAGGTCATCGGCGCGCGAGCTGCCCTGGGGGTCGAATTCGGTGCTCTCGTCATCGGCGTCGGCATAGCTGTAGTCCTGCTGGCGGGTGGGCTCCCCGCCGACGACGATGCGGACGACTTCGACATCGACGTCATCGAACTTCGCGGCATCCTCGGCGCCGGCGACGACGAACTCGGCCCGACCGCGCTCGGCCCGGTCGGTGAGGTCGATGGGGCCCAGCTGTGTCGTGGCGGGCATGAGCACGGCACCGAGCTTGATGCCGGCGAGCATCGTCTCCCACAGCTCGACCTGGTTGTTCAGCATGACCATGACGTGGTCGCCGCGCTTGACCCCGGCTCGACGGAGATGATTCGCCACCTGGTTCGACCGGGCGGACAGTTCTGCGAAGCTCCACTTGCCCTCGGTTCCGTCCTGCTCGACGATCCACAGGGCGGGCTTGTCGTTGTTCACGGCGATCTTGTCGAACCAGTCGAGCGCGAAGTTGAAGTGCGTGAGACGCGGCCATTCGAACTGTTCGCGGGCGGCATCGTAGTCGCTGCGGAGCTCGATCAGCTGATCTCGGGCTGCCCTGAACTCGTCGGTCACTGTCATTGTGATCTCCTCACGTCATCGGCCACGCCACCGACTGTGTCGTCATGTGATGTCTGGCACATTCGTCTGTGGTGTCGAATCTACCAGTCGGTCTGATCCGACTTCCGCCGGGGTGGGATTTCTTCGGCCGCACACAGATGACAAGGGCATCGGCTCCCGGATTCGTCCGGGGCCGATGCCCTTGTCAGTGACCGTAATGGAGGTCGCTCAGTTCGCTGCCGAGGTCACTCGGTCAGCTCCGACGGTTCCTGCGGGTGAGGAACACTGCAGCACCGCCGAGGAGCAGCAGCAGGCCGGCCGCTCCCATCGTCACCGCGGCGTCCACACCGGTGCGCGGGAGCTCACCGCCGGGAGTCGGTTCGTCCGTGGGCTCATCGCTGGGCTCGTCACTCGGAGTCTCGGTCGGCTCATCGCTGGGTTCATCGCTCGGAGCTTCGGTGGGTTCGTCGGTGGGTTCATCCGTCGGAGCCTCGGTGGGCTCCTCGGCGACCGTGACCGTGACCGTGGCCAGGTTCGAATCGGCGGCTCCATCATTGGCCCGGAAGGTGAAACTCGTCTCGCCGAGGAAGCCCGAGTCGGGGGTGAAGGTGAGATCGGCCCCGGTGCCGGTGAGCGTGCCGTTCGCAGGTTCATCGACGACGGTGTAGCTCAGGGCGTCGCCGTCGACGTCACTGGCATCCAGCGGCGTTTCCACGGGAGTGTCGAGCGTCGTCGTGAAGTCGCTGTCCTCGGCCACCGGAGCAGTGTTCGCCTTGAACGTGCCCTGTTCGATCACGACAGCGGAGTCAAGGATCTCGTCGGAGGTATCGGCGATGGCGAGCTTGATGTGGTTGGCTTCACCGGCCGTGACCGCAGCTGCGCAGACGAGCGGATCGGTGAATCCGTCGAACTCGGTGTCGAACGGGGTGTCGGCCTCCTGGGAATTGTCATTGTAGAGGCCAGCGTTGGATTCGTTGTTGATGGTGTTGACCGTGACCGGGTCACCTGAATCGGTCACGGCGCAGTTCTCACCGTTGACGAAGAAGCCGAAGACATCGTTGAACGAGCTGTCGACGTATTCGTTGTACTCCTCGGAGCCGAACACATAGGTGAAGGCGATCTGATCGGTCTCGGGCACGAAGTCGAATTCGAGCACCGCCGCGTCGTTCGTCGAATTGGGTGAGACGATCGCATCGAGATCGGCATCTCCGGCGGTGCCTGAGATGGTCGACATCGAATCATCGGAATTCGGGCCCAGCAGTGAGGAGTACTCCCCGCTCACGGCTCCCGACGACAGCGCCACACCCGATTCGATGCCGAGGTCGGTGACACCTGAGACCGTGCCGGCAGCAGTATCGGCACCGGTGTAGGTCACGTTCGAAACGTCGACTCCGGAGCCGACGATCTGTTCGACGAGCCCTTCAGCGGTGAGGCCGCCTGTGAGATCGGCGGCGCTCTGGCCCGGGGAGGCCTGGCTGCCGACCTGCTGCTGAGCCGACTGTTCGCGCAGGTCGGCAGGAGCGGCCTGGGCGAAAGAGGCACTCATACCGACGAGAGCCAGAGCGGCTGCCCCCGCGGTGATGGCGACGCGTCCGCGTCTGAATGGTACGTCCATGTACTCTCTCCAAAACGATCAGCGGGGAGACAGAGGTCCCCCCAGTCAACTGGTCATTGCAAAAGGGAAGTTCTCAATTACTACAGCGACAATGCCCATTGTCATCGGCAGATTACCGCCGAATACAGATTACTACGGAAGTACTTTCAGTAACAATTCAGGAACGGCTCTCCACCCCGGTTGACCCTCATCTGAGGCCAACGGCACCGCTCATCTGAGGCCAACGGCCCAGCGAGGGCCCATCACTGTCCGTGGGCTTCCCACCATTCCCGCAGTTCCGCCTCGGCGCGTTCGGGACCGAGCGGTCCGTGCTCCATCCGCAGCTCGAGCAGGTGTTTGTACGCCTTGCCCACCAGCGGCGATGGTTCGATGTCGAGGATCGCCATGATCTGCTTGCCGTCGAGATCCGGACGGATCGCATCGAGCTCCTCCTGTTTCGCCAGGGCTTCGATGCGCTCTTCCAGATCGTCATAGGCGAACGCCAGCCTGTCGGCTTTGCGTTTGTTGCGGGTGGTCACGTCCGCGCGGGTGAGGATGTGCAGCCGCGAGAGCAGCCGCCCGGCATCCGTGACATAGCGGCGCACCGCCGAATCGGACCACCCGGCGTCGCCGTAGCCGTAGAAGCGCAGATGCAGTTCGACGAGGCGACCGACCGCCTTCGTCGTGTCCTTGTCGAAGCGCAGCGCCTTCATCCGCTTGGCCGTGAGCTTCGCACCCACCGCATCGTGATGGTAGAAGGTCACAGCACCACCGGGCTGGAAGCGCCGAGTGGCGGGTTTGCCGACATCGTGCATGAGCGCCGCGAAGCGAACGACGAAGTCCGGCACCCGCAGGCGCTGCGGATCGTCGTCGGCCATTCCGGCCTCCTCTTGGGCCGCGGCATACCGGCCCTCGAGTTCGACGGCCTGACGCAGCACGGTCAGCGAATGCTGGTAGACGTCCTTGTGCCGATGATGCTCGTCGGTCTCGAGCTGCAGTCCGGACACCTCGGGGAGCACATGATCGGCGATGCCGGTGCGCACCAGCAGGTCGATTCCGGCCACCGGGTCGATGCCGGTGATGAGCTTGACGAGTTCGACCTGGACGCGTTCGGCGGAGATGATCTCGATCCGATCGGCCATCGCCGTCATCGCCTCTTCGACCTCAGCCACGGGATCGAGCCCGAGCTGGGAGGTGAACCGAGCCGCGCGCATCATCCGCAGCGGATCATCGGAGAACGAGTCCGCGGCTGCCCCCGGAGTGCGGATGCGACCGGCGATGAGGTCGTCGAATCCCTGATGCGGGTCGACGAAGGTCTTCGAGGGCAGACGGATCGCCATCGCCCCGATCGTGAAGTCGCGGCGGACGAGGTCGGCGTCGAGGTCAGTGCCGAAGGCGACCACCGGTTTGCGCGAATCCTCTTCGTAGGCTTCGGCACGGTAGGTCGTGATCTCGATCTGCACCCCGGACTTCACGGCCCCGATGGTGCCGAATTCGCGCCCGATGTCCCAGTGCGTGTCGACCCAGTCGGCGATCAGGGCCAGGATGTCATCGGGATGCGCGTCGGTGGTGAAATCGAGGTCGGGCATGGACCGGCCGAGCAGCGCGTCGCGGACGGAACCGCCGACGAGGGCGAGTTCGAAACCGGCTGAGGAGAACCTCTGACCCAGCGGGCCGAGGATGTGCTCGAGTTCGTCGAGCTTGTCGTGCAGTCGGTTGTGCGCGGTCTGCGGATCCACCGAGCTCCTTCGGTTCTTCAGATTTCTGCTCTTGCCCAGGGGAACTCACCTCCCGCATCCAGGCGCGAGTTCCGGTCTCCATAAGACTACCGGGAGCAGATGACACGAAACTTCCAAGCTTCGCCTACTAAGGTAGGAGAATGACCACACCGATGCCCAAGCCGGGACCCCGCACGTCCCGCCGCACCACAGTGGAGGAGATCTCCGCCGGTGGCATCGTTGTCGACTTCTCTCACCCGTTGCTGACCGTGGCCGTCATCGCCCGGATCAATCGCGCCGGACGGATCGAATGGTGCCTGCCCAAGGGACATCTCGAGGGAACGGAGACCCCCGCCGAGGCGGCCCGCCGTGAGGTCGAAGAGGAGACCGGGATCACCGGGCAGATCATCTGCCCGCTGGGAACCGTCGACTACTGGTTCACCGTGACCGGAATCCGGATCCACAAACTCGTCCACCATTTCCTGCTGCGCGCACAGTCGGGGACTCTGACCGTGGATAATGATCCTGACCAAGAAGCGATCGATGCGGCGTGGGTGCCCTTCAATGACCTGCGCTCACGACTCTCCTTCGCCAATGAGCGCCGAATCGTCGCCGCCGCCCGACCGATGGTGTCCCGACTGGAGCAGTGAAACCCATTCCCATCCGCCGACTGCGATTCCTCACCGCCCTGCTGAGCACGCTCCTGCTGCTCGCAGGGCCGGTTTTCGCGTACTCGCTGATCACAGCCGCCCCGGCCGCTGCCAGCACCGAGGCGAGCACCGATGCGAACAAGGACGAGGTTTCGATCACCCTCGATGAGGTGACTCCCTGGGTCGATGACAAAGGCACGCTGACCGTGCGGGGAAAGATCTCGAACACGACGACGAAGGCAGTCGAGAAGCCGAGCCTGAGTCTGCAGATGTCGACCCGCAAGCTCGATTCCGAATCCGACTTGAGTTCCTGGAAGCAGGGTCAGGCACGGCACCGCACCGTCGCCGATCTCGACCATGATGGCCCCGAGGCGAGGAAGAAGGCGCAGAAGGACAACGACACCGATGACTCTTCGGGAAGCACCCTCGACACCTCGTTCGACGACACCATCGATCCCGGCGCCACCGCAGAGTTCACGTTCCGTGTGCCCGCCGACGACCTCGATCTGAGCACGTCCTCACCCGTGAGCACGTGGGGGCCACGGGGGCTGGCGGTCCAGCTCGGCGACGACACCGGACTGCGAGCCTCTGCCCTCGGCTTCACCACGTGGTACCCGGAGCCGCAGTTCGATCAGACGAAGATCAGCCTGCTCGCTCCCGTCACCCTGCCCGGCCACTCCGAAGGCGGACTCATCCCCGCCGACAGGCTCGATGCCGCCATCGCCGAAGGCGGCTCGCTCGACATGATCGCGAAGCTGCTGGAACACGAAGAGCTCGCTCTGGCGATCGATCCGCGGGTCATCGTCTCCTTCGAAGCCGCGATTGCCGAATCTCCGTCCGCCGACTCACCGGTCGAGACCGAGGGCCCCGACACGGGCGACGGTGAAGAGACCCAGTCGCCGCCGATCGGGGCGCCCGAGAACGACGACGCCGATTCCAGCGACGCCGAGCTCGAAGCCGCAGAAGACCAGCGCAAGCGTCTCGACTCCTGGTACCAGGACTTCGTGGACTTGGCACAGAAGCACACGGTCGTCGCTCTGCCCTATGGCGATCCCGACCTCAGTGCGCTGCGCGGGACGAAGATCGACCGACTGAGCACCTTCGCTCAGAAGCAGCGCACGATCGTCACAGATGTCTTCCCCGATGCCCGCACGGACATCGCTTGGCCAGTAGCAGGAAGCGCGACGAAGAACGGGCTGCGAGCGCTGAAGAAGTCGGGCAATTCCACCGCGATCATCAGCGATGCTCAGCAGCCCTCGATCACCGGCATCCACGATGATGCGCATTCGCAGACGACGATCACCGATGACGGGGAGTCGACGATCGACACCCTCATCTCCGATTCGAAGCTCACGGACATGAGCGCCGAGGTCATCGCCGAGGACAACCCCGCCGGGCTTCTGTCCGAACTCGTCGCCGAGTCCGCGGTCATCCAATCCGAGGCCCCCTACCGTTCCCGGAGCCTGTTCGTTCCGCTCCCACGCGCGGCCGCCTCGGCGAATTGGGAGCAGACCGTCGAGGAACTGAGCTCGGCACCGTGGATCGCCCCCACCGGGGTCGATGAGATCCTCGACTCCGACTCCGAGGAGCGCGGACTGCTGCGGACGGATTCCGACGCTCCGCACATCCGGAAGAAGGCCGTGAAGTCACTGGCCGAGACCCGGGCGAATCAAGAGGACTTCAACAGCGTCTTCAGCGACCGTGACAGCGCCGATATCCGACTCGACCGCGAGCTTCTCACCTGCACCTCGGCGGCGTGGACCCTGGGCCGGAATGCGAACATCTGCGCCGGTCAGGCCCGTGAGCAGAGCGAGAAGCTCATGGACAGCCTCCGTCTGCGCAAGGGATCGTCCGTCCTCCTCGTCACCGGGGAGAAGACGACGATTCCGGTGACGATCGTCAATGATTCCCCCGCCGAGGCGACCCTGCGGATCAGGATGAAGCCGAAGACCCCGCAGCTGCGAGCGCAGGAGACGGAGACCGTGAAGGTGCCCGCCGCGGAGACGATGCGTGTGGATGTGCCCGTCGAAGGCCTCGCCAACGCCGATGTGCCGACGACGATCGAGATGGTCACCGCCGACGAGGTGGTCCTGCCCGAACAGGAATCACTCATGGTTCGGGTGCGCGCCGATTGGGAGAACATCGGCACCGCTGTGATCGGGTTGGGCCTGGCCGTCGTGTTCGTGATCGGCTTGATCAAGACCATTTCGCGCGGGCGACCGAAGATCCCCGAACAACAGCTGGCCGACGCGATGGCTCGCGCCACGACCGACGAGAACGAAAAGAGGTAGAGCGTGTCCAGCTTCTCATCCCTGGCCCGGTCCTCGGCGATCATGACCGCCGGCACCATGACCTCGCGTGTGCTCGGATTCGTCAAGGCCTCGATGCTGGCCACCGCGATCGGTGTCACCGCAGTCCAGGCCGATGCCTTCGATATCGCGAACAAGGTGCCGAACACGCTGTACATGCTGCTGGCCGGCGGTGTCGTCAACGCCGTGCTCGTCCCGCAGATCGTGCGTGCCTCCAAACGGGACGACGGCGGCGCCGACTTCACGAACCGGCTGCTGACCCTGTCGTTCCTGCTGCTGGCGGGCGTGAGCATCATCGCCACCGCTGCGGCACCGCTGCTCGTCTGGCTCTACTCATCGGGGTGGAGCCACGAACAGCTGGCCCTGGCCACCGCCTTCGCCTTCTGGTGCCTGCCGCAGCTGTTCTTCTACGGTCTCTACACGCTGCTGGGCCAGGTGCTCAATGCGAAGTCGTCGTTCGGCCCCTATATGTGGGCGCCCGTGCTCAACAACGTCGTGGCGATCGCCGGTCTTGCCGCCTTCATCCTCATCTTCGGCACGAACAACGCCTCACCGCACGATCTCGACACATGGACCCCGGACAAGATCGCGCTCATCGCAGGCACGGCCACTCTCGGTGTCGCGGCCCAGGCTCTCATCCTCATCTGGCCACTCAAGCGGATCGGATTCAAGTACAAGCCGACATTCGGGTTCCGCGGGGTCGGTCTCGGCTCGGCCGGCAAGGTCGCGTTCTGGACGTTCTCGGCCATGCTCATCGGCCAGATCGGCTTCCTCGTCGTCTCCCGTGTCGCCTCGGGGGCGTCGATCCCCGGCGACGGAAACGCCTCGAACGCCGCATATACGACCGCCTACCTCGTGTTCATGCTCCCGCATTCGCTCATTGCGGTCTCTCTGGCCACGGCTCTGTTCACCTCCTTGGCCAAGGACGCGGCGAACGATGACACCGAAGCCGTCGTCAACGACTTCTCCATGGGTGTGCGGATGGTCGGGTTCGTCAATTCCTTCGCCGCAGTGGCCTTCATCGTCCTCGCCACCCCGGTCGCGATGATCATCGCCGGTGAGGGTCGGGAACAGGCCACAGCCATCGGTCTGGTCATCATCACAATGGTCTTCGGGCTCATTCCCTTCAGCGCGAACTATCTCGCGCAGAGGGTCTTCTATGCCTACGAGGACGCGAAGACTCCGTTCCTCATCCAGCTGCCGCAGATCATCTTCCAGTCCCTGGCGGTGCTCTCGGCCACGATCTTCCCGAAGTCGGTGACGGTGGCGATCATCGGGCTCGTCATGAGCCTCGGATACCTCATGGCCATGATCATCTCGTTCGCGGTCCTGAAGAAGCGCCTCGGCGCCATCGATCTGCGTGAGATCCTCACGTCGCATCTCAAGTTCCTCCTCGCCGCGATCATTGCCGGTGGGGCAGGTTTCGGTCTGCTCTACTTCTTCCCGGACTTCGCCTTGGCAGGACGCTGGCAGGCGTTCATCACCACGGCCGTCGTCGGCACCGTGATGCTCCTGTTCTTCATCGGAGCTTGTTATTTGCTCAGAGTCAGAGAGTTGCATTCGATAATTGGCGTGGTTGCTGGAAAACTAAGAAAAACAGCCTGAGCCCCGTCAATCCCCACCGGAGGTGGTCGCCCTGATCGATATCGAACCCGGCATGGTGGTGGCCGGCCGTTATGTCGTATCGACCGTCGACCGTCGGTGGCTTCCCGAGAAACCCGAGGTCGGCGCCGTCTGCACAGGTCTCGATGCGATCCTCGACGAGCCCGTGCTCATCCTCGTCGCCGATGCCGATGGCTCCAACGACGTTCTCGAAGCCGCCCGTCGCGTATCGATCCTCGGTGACCCGCGCATCGCACCGACGCTCGACGTCGGTCATTCCAACGGGCTGGACTACATCGTCATCAAACGTATCGCGGTGACGCCGTTCAACCAGATCCTGCCGCGTTCGCCGCTGCCCGTCGATGCCGCGTGCGCGCTCATCGGGGAAGTCGGCACGGCCCTCGTGACCTCGGCCAGGCGAGGCCTGTTCCATATGTTCCTGCGGCCGAGCGTGGTCGGTCTGACCTCGAAGGGTGCGGTGGTCATCGCGGGCATCGGCATCGATGCGGCACTGGCGCTGGACACCGGGCTCGTCGAGCAGAAGGACTACACGCCGACGAAGGCATCACGGCGGGACGCCCTCGCTCTCGTTCAGCTCTTCTATGCGGCTCTGACCGGGTTCTGGCCAGGTGAGGAGCCATTCGACGGCATTCCTCCTGCGGAGAGGGAGAATGCCCGGATCGCCCGGGCGCAGGCGCTCAATCCCGACGTCCCTGACAAACTCGATGATTTCGTCAGCGGAATCATCACGGGTGCGGATCCCGGCCCGGGTTCGGTCGCCGAGGTCCTCGGCTACATCGACTCCTGGGATGCCCAACTGCTGCGCTACGTCAATCGTGCTCCTGCGGCGGAGAACGAGCATCTGTTCGAGCAGTCGCCGCGCAGCTTCGACGAAGCCACCAGCCTGCCCGCACCACGATCGAAGTCCATCGGGCCCGGTCCTGACGGTTCGGCCAGCGCGAGCGAAGATCAGGTGCAGGCCGCGCTCGTGCGTATCGGCATCACCCGACCGGGCACTCGGGGACTGGCTGCCGGTGTGATCGGACACACCACGGGCCGGTATGCCGACCGGATGCAGATGCGCGAAGCCTCGAGTTTCCCCATCGCCAAGGAACAGCTCGACAGCGCCGCCCAGGACTGGGAGGAATGGCAGCCGGAGCAGACGTATTCGCAGTATTCGGAATACGCAGAGCACGAATACGACGAGAACCTCACGACCCCGATCATGAGTCGCGACGACGATTCGGATCCCGATACTCAGGCACTCGAGATCATCCCCGACAACGACGACGAGGGTGATGAGAACGATACGCGCGTGATCATGGACAACGACGAGGACGAGGACGACGGTTCCTGGTTCCTCGGCGGCATGTTCGAAACCAACGAACAGCAGCGCGAGCATCAGCGACGTGAGTATGAACGCGAACGTCGGATCGCGAAGGCCAAGGAGGACGAGGCGCGCAGGCGCCTCGCTGCCTTCGAAGCGAGTTCGGGCACACGAGCGCAGGACGCCGATGCTGCCGCCCCACCGAAGGAGATGCGTCGACTGTCCCCGGATTCCGTGGATGATCGCAGTGCAGCGGACGATCAGCACTCCGTCGGTGAGCCCAGCGCCGAGGCGGCCGGGGCCTCCTCGTCGGTCCGCCCGGCCGAGCGGAAGGCCGGGAAACCCCGCCAGCAGCACAGCGATTCCACCGATGCAGCACAGGCTGCGTCTGCGAAGAACCGGAACAAGGCCGCCGGGGCAGTCGGTGCTGCGGCAGCAGCAGGCGTTGCCGGTGCAGGCAGCGGTGCAGCGAAGTCGTCGAGTTCAGCGGGCGCGAGCTCCGCAGCCGCTGCTGCTTCGACGGCAGGAGGTGCCGGCGCCGGTGGTTCCGGCGGCAGTCCTGCTTCTGGCGGTGCAAGCGGCGGTTCGGGAGGAACAGATCCCGACGAGCGTGATCCCGCGGCCACTCGGAAGCCTTTCCTGTGGTTGGTTCTCGGCCTCGCGGTCGTCGCCGCAATCGTGCTCGGCATCGTCATCATCGGGTACAACTCCGGAGACGAGGAGCCCACCCCGGTCTCCGAAACTTCGGCTCCGAGCGAGCAGCCGACGAAGAAGGAAGAGAAGACGACTCCGGAGGCCGATCCGCCGAAGATCGAATCTGTCGAATCCCTCGACCCCGAGGGCGATGGATCGGAACACGACAGCGAAACCGACAACGTCATTCCCAAGACCGAGGGGTCGTGGAACACGGACCGGTACAACTCTGCGAACTTCGGCAATCTCAAGTCGGGTCTCGGCCTGCTCTTCGAGTTCGAGGACACGACCACCATCAGCAAGATGAAGGTGGCATCGGCGAACTCCGGAGGCAAGTTCGAGATCCGCGACGGGGACGACCCGGAGAACGCAGAAGTCATCGGCGAAGGCGTCTTCGATGCCGATGGGGCTGTCACCGTCGAGTTCGATGATGAGGTCGAGACCGACAAGCTCATCCTCTGGATCACAGAACTGCCGCAGACGGACGGCGGCTTCAGGGCCACCATCAGTTCCGTGAGATTCTTCTGAGCCGACCGGTGCGGAATAGTCCTCGGCACCGTACCGTTATAGATACGAACGTCGTTGCGTGCGCCACTCCGCGGCGCGCCGAGCACAGCAGATAGAAGCAGGGAACTTTTCACATGACTGATACTCAACTGGTGATCATCGGATCGGGGCCGGCCGGTTATACCGCAGCCGTCTATGCGGCCCGCGCGAACCTCTCGCCGGTCGTCATCGCGGGATCGGTGACCGCAGGCGGCGAGCTGATGAACACCACCGATGTCGAGAACTTCCCCGGATTCCCCGCCGGTGTACAGGGGCCCGAACTCATGGAGAGCATGCGAGAGCAGGCCGAGAAGTTCGGCGCCGAGGTGATCTACGACGACGTCGAGACCCTCAAGCTCAATCCGGGCGCTCATGAGATCGAGACCGCTCTGGGCTCGCGCTACACGGCGAAGGCCGTCATCCTTGCCACGGGTTCGGCGTACCGCGAGCTCGGCCTGCCCAACGAGAAGAAGCTGTCCGGTCACGGAGTCAGCTGGTGCGCCACCTGTGACGGATTCTTCTTCCGCGATCAGCATATCGCTGTCATCGGCGGTGGCGACTCCGCGCTCGAGGAGGCGACCTTCCTCACCCGCTTCGCGTCCAAGGTCACTCTGGTGCACCGCCGGCAGGAGTTGCGTGCTTCGCAGGCCATGCAGGATCGTGCGAACGCCGATGAGAAGCTCGAGTTCCTGCTCGACTCCGAAGTCGCCGAAGTCCATGGTGAGGACTCACTCACCGGGCTGACCATCCGGAACACCGTCACAGGGCAGACCTCCGAGCTGCCCGTGACCGGCATGTTCGTGGCCATCGGCTCCGACCCGCGCACCAGTCTGTTCGCCGATCAGCTCGAGATGCGCGCCGACGGATACCTCAGCGTCGATGGGCGCACCTCGAAGACGTCGGTCGAAGGTGTCTTCGCGGCCGGCGATGTCATCGATTCCGTCTACCGGCAGGCGATCACTGCGGCCGGCTCGGGGTGCTCGGCGGCGCTCGACGCCGAACACTACCTCGGTGATCTCGAAGCGGCGTCCAAGCCTGCTGTGGCCGAAGCTGCACCAGCGGAAACAGTCGTCGCATCCTGATCTCGGATCGACCGCTCGTATCGATGCTCTCCCGGGCATGACCGCACCGTGCAGATTCACCGGGGAATGAAAGACCCAGTTCCACTGTTCCGCTAGAGACATTCGTTGTGAAGGAAGGTAACTCATGTCGACAGAAGTCACTGACGCAACGTTCGAAGAGAACGTACTGAAGTCCGACAAGCCCGTGCTCGTCGATTTCTGGGCTCCCTGGTGCGGCCCCTGCCGTATGGTCAGCCCCATCGTTGACCAGATCGCTGAAGAACACGCAGACAAGCTCAACGTCGTCAAGGTCAACACCGACGAGAACCTCGAGACCGCCAGCACGTATGGAATCACGTCGATTCCGGCCCTGTACGTCTTCAAGGACGGCGAGGTCGCCAAGACTATCATCGGCGCACGTCCGAAACCGGCCCTCGAGGATGAGCTCTCCGACTTCATCTGATCGAGTTCTAAGGCGCCTGTTGTACTATCAACAGGCGCCTTAGGCATTTCCGGGCGCCGCCCGACACCGACCCTCGAACCGCATCACCGAAGATTGGCACCGCATTGACGAACACGAACTTACCGCGCTACACGCGCGGCGACATTTCCGAGATGCTGCCGAATATCAAAGCTCAGATGGCCCGGCTCGGCCTCCATGTCGGAGATGCCGAAACCGCGGATTTCGATCGAGCCTTTGAGCTCGGGGTCAGACAGTTCCAACAGGATCGTGGGATCCTCTGCGACGGTGTATTGGGCCCTGAGACGTTTTCAGAGCTCGAACAGGCTCGATATCAGCTCGGCGACCGTGTGCTCCGATTCGACCCTGTCAGGGTGCTGACGGGCGATGACGTCGTCAACCTCCAGACCAAGCTCGCGGGATTGGGCTTCTATCCGGGTCGCATCGACGCACAGTACGCAGCTCTCACCGAAACGGCCGTCAAAGAACTCCAGATGAGCCTGGGCACGAAAGTCGATGGGGTCACCGGTCCGCAGACCCTGCGCGGACTGAATGCGATCGACCGCAATCAGGACACCGGCAATCTCTTTGCGCTCCAAGAGCGAGCGCGCGTAGCCGCTTCGGGTACATCGCTCGTCGGACGCACCTTTGTCATCGAAGCCGCCACTACAGTTGTAGATTTCCAGAACCTGCCGATGACCGATGAGCAGTCTGCTCTCGAACGTCAGATCACTCTTGATATAGCAAGCCGGCTTGTTGGTCGACTTGAGGCGGTCGGTGCCGGAGCACTTCTACTCGAAGGCGATGCGGTCGAGGTCAACCGGGCAGATACGCTCGACGCTTCGGCGGTGATCACCGTGACCGCGGATGTCAGCAAGTCCAAGGACGCCAACGGGATCGCTACTTTCTTCTTCGGGCACGAACGCCAGTCAGATCTGAACTCACCGACCGGACAGAAGCTCGCCGAGCTCATCCAAGGCGAGGTGGTCGCGCGAACAGGAATGCTGGACTGCCGGACCCATGCACGCACCTGGTCATCGCTCAAACGACTGAGGACTCCGAAGGTCCATGTCGTCAGCGGTTACCTCACTAATCACGACGACCTTGAGAGCCTGCAAGATCCACATGTCCGCGATGCCATTGCGGATGGAATCGCAGCTGCCCTCCAGCGACTTTACATCCGCGAGGACAAGGATCCGCAGACGGGAACACTCAGCCTCGATGCCATCAAAGCTCTCAACTGAATTGCACAACCACGACTGACTCATCTGCGCCGTGCTCCCTCAGAGGAGCACGGCGCATTGAAGTTTCTGGGATGATCGGTGTCCTATCGGACAACCCGGGGTGATCGCTGCCCAATCGAACAGCCTGGGGTGATCGGTGCCCAATTGGACAACACCTTACGGCCATCATCAATCGGTCCCGAACAGCCATCATTTTTGACCGACTGCAGAGAGTTCAGCTTCATCCTCGCTCACATAAGCCGACAACTCAGCGACAGGACGGTCGACCGGATGCAATTGGCCCTGGCGACAGAACGCAACGCAATTGATCCTGGCATCAAAGAGATCGGTGGACCAATCACGAACAGGACACGCAAAGACGAGTCGGCGGCGCAACCCACCTCGAAGCGACTAGTGCTCTGTAACGATGGCTATTGGTTTCACGTGAAACGCCGGCGCCCTGTCCCTGAGTCCCCACCGACAACTGTCTCTGAGTCCCGACCGAGAAGTTGCCTCCCCATCCACTATCCCGCCCGTTCCATTGTGTTTCACGTGAAACGACTCCAACAGGCAGCAGACTCCAGTTCTCCGATCGGACGGAATCGTATCTGAGTGTGAATTGCATACCGATAAGTAAGCTTCGCCATGTGCAAGTACCGTCCGCCTCACGGGCGGAAGCGCTAGCGCCGAAGTACACCCGAAGCAGTCGCCGTAGCTACCAGCCTCATCCTCGCCGCAGCTCCCAGCGTTGCGAGCCGACGGCAGCGTACACCTTTCCTACCAATGCAGAGAGCCCGTTTCGGTTTCACGTGAAACAATAACCGCGGCGATCGGCGAAGTGTATGGGCGTTGCAACCTTGGATAGCACAGCTCATGCAGGGTTGACTGTCCAATGTGGCCCGCGGGCCAACACGAGACGTCGCGCTGCCCGGGAACCAACCGCACAATACATCGCCCAAGACGAAGTGCGTCCACGATTCTCTTGCGGTCGATGACTGGCATCAGGCCCCACTACGTGTTCGCAAACAAGTCATACACACTCCGTAGATCCAAGACGGGATTGCGCACTACGGGCGCCACGTCGGTCCAGGACCGTCTGACCGCATCGAGGGGCACAACAATGACTGTTTCACATGAAACGCAATAATAGACGGAACTCAGGGTCGCTGAGCCAGAAATGATGAGACGCAGTAGTAGCCGCGATCCTGGAAACACAGTAGCCCAAGCGCCTTTCAACATACAGCCGGCTATACTCGCGTACACCAACTTCACCCTACGGCCGGATACATCCTGGTCGGAGCGGCGACGAGAAGGACTGACACCTCCGTGCCTGACCAGCCGGAGTTTCACGTGAAACGGTTCCGATGCGAACCATGTATAGAGTCCCATCAGACAGGTCTTCAGAGGAATTCATACTCAGTTATCAACGTTCCCGACGACCGCCACTAATACGCAATCCCTCTGAGCAGCACCATTAGTACTGGCGCATTCGGCAATGTGGATCGGAATGCCGAACGCAGGAGGGGCAGTACAAATGGCCAGAACTATGAACCAGCAACTCGGTACCAGTACTACATAGAGAACCCAATGCCGGAGGAAGCAATCTCAACGCGCAAAAGCCAAGATCCCCGAATACCCCAAGTGACTAACCAGCCTTACCAACTGGACATACAACCATTGACCCGCAGGAACCCAGACCTTTCATCAACAAGTCGGTAGTTCACCGAACTGCTTTTCCCTGCTGGGCTGCAGGACTGCAAATGGCCTGCACAAATAGGCCGTTTCACGTGGAACAATGGGGCACATCCGATGATCTGAACGCGGAGATCACCGTGACGAATAGGGCCAGATGCGAGAACGCCCCCACCATTGACACTCGATCGGGCGATCCGGTCATCCGGACTCCGAATAGGTCAATATGAAAGTGCCAAGCGATGGCACAATCATTTTGTCTCAGCGGCTCCAATCGGTCACAGAGCTCGAAGTGTCCTACTTCAAGCGCTACGGACATCCAGACATGCGGAACTCACAGTGGACAGATGCCGATCAGTTGCACTCCGAAGTGTTTCACGTGAAACAATTCGGCCCACAGCGAGTCTTGGGGTCGCGGATCTCAGACACCTGGCGCGTCTATGCCATAGTCTCTCTGCTTCCGACGCTCGCGCCATGCACCGAAAATGTCTCTGGCCCGCCCTTGCCATGCCTCGGATACCAACCAAACGATGCAAACAAGGTGACTACGGAGTCCATTGACAGCACGATGAGAAGGATCGTCACCAGAATTTCTGCGGGTCTCCAGGGGAAGCTTTGCAAGATCGCTGATCGAGCAGTAGGCGCGTAGCTGAATTCGTATCTCTCGCCGGAATCTCTACCAGCTGCTGGACACAGTCGGAGTGATCGCTGTCCGGACCCACCAAACCGCCGTTTCACGTGAAACGGCGGCATGTATCGAAGGCATCGCAGAAGGTGCTAGCGGTCTTGTGACGGTCTCAGGCGACTCGTCTATCGGAAGAGAACCCAGATGCCCCTAAGCTCAGTTTCACGTGAAACGCCAGAACTCACTTCCATCAGACCGTCGAATCGACTCTTCGCCCAACTCTCGAACTGGCCACCGATCGAACCACTGGTGTCTATATCGTGTCGCACAGTCTCGACCTCCGCTCCTCGGAGCACTTCGCACGTAGCCGTAAGAACACTCGAAACGTCACGGACGACATCGCTCACACACACGATCAACGTCCCCACCGCCGCAATCTCGAGTCTGCCGGACATGACAATCGCCGCAAGAGACAAATGACAGATCAGCAGCGAAGACCCGCTGCACGCGAATAACTCGAGCGGGGAGATTCTCCGGCGGCACTCTTGGATCACCCGGGCACTGACAACTTCCACCTGGCAAGTCCGCCCGATACGAATGGCGACTCAGCGTTTCACGTGAAACTCCTGGCGGCCCATAGCAGACCAGGACGGATTCCATCTCTCCGGTACAGCCGCCGACCGCGCGATCCCACTACCGGGGGATTCGACCGACATCACAACGCCACACGGACAATTCACCGAATGACGTCACACCAGACGACAGTAGAATGGCCCCCGCGAGCATACCCGCGGGGGCCATCTCTTCTCGTAGTGCTATGTTCAGATCGCATCCTCATTTGAGATTCCCAGGAGACTGAGAATGCGATCGAGATCCTCGTGGTTCGCGAACTCTACGCTCAGTTTGCCCTTGCGTTTGCCGACGGAAATGTTCACCTTGGTGTCGAGTCGATCGCCCAGGCGTTCAGCGACAGCAAGAAATTCCGGCGCCACCTTCGTGGTTGCACGTGAAACATTGATCGAATCTCCGCGATTGAGCAGTACGACTGCCTCCTCCGAAGCCCTGACTGACAGGCCCTCGGCAACGATGCGCTGCGCCAGCACCTCCATATGTTCCGGATCCCGTAGTCCCAGAATGGCCCGAGCATGGCCGGCGGAAATGACCCCGGCCGCTACGCGACGCTGCACCAAAGGAGGCAAGCGGAGGAGACGCAAGGTGTTGGAGATCTGAGGACGCGAACGGCCGATGCGCTCCGAGAGTTCCTCCTGTGTACACCCGAAATCCTCGAGCAGCTGTCCGTAAGCCGCAGCCTCTTCAAGCGGGTTGAGCTCCGCACGGTGCAGGTTCTCCAGAAGTGCGTCACGGAGGAGATCCGTATCCTCGACGTACCGGATGATTGCCGGAATCGTCGACAGGCCCGCATCCTTCGTCGCTCGAAGACGACGCTCGCCCATAATGAGCTCGAACCGCGAACGGTCGCTGGGCTTCTGCCTGACGACGACAGGCTGAAGGACACCGATCTCACGAATGCTGTGGACGAGTTCGGCCAACAGATCTTCGTCGAAGACAGTACGCGGCTGCCGTGGGTTCGCATCGATGAGATCAACATCGATCTCACCGAACTCGGTATCCGGAATGGACTCAACGCCGTCATACTCGTCGGCATCGCCGCCATCAGCGACTTCCGCCGTGTGGGACTCACCGGACTTTTCAGTCGTGCCGGAGGAACTCGACTGCTCATTCGATTCCGCAGGCGCTGAGGACGAGGAATCCGTTGCCCCCGAAGTCACGGGCTCGCGCTCGTCTTGAGCGGCGGTTGGCTCAGCGGCTGGGTCACCATTCACTACATCAGTAGTCTCTACATCGTTGTCACCGCCCGTGTCTGCTGACGGTGTTTTCTCATCAACCCCGGCGTCGTCGCTGCTGCGACCAGAAGACGTGTACACGCCGGGATGAGTCTCCCGGACATCATCCTCGGGCGACGGAGCCGCCGCGGCCGCCGTTGCGGATTCAGTCTCCTGCGCATCAGTACGCTCGGCTGGGACGAAGTCAGCCGATACGTTGTTGTCTGCGTCAGTCGAATCGGACTGTGCAGCAGTCCTCGACACTGTTGTTCCGGCATCGCTGTCGCCCCTTGTCGAGTCGGAAACCGAAGCAGGGGTGGAAGTCTTCCGTGTACTCGATTTCGCGACTGCAGGAGCCTTCTCTGCGTTCTCAGCTGGTGCCGCGGCAGCGGATGAGCCTGACTTCGTCTTCGGTGTGGTCGTTTTGCCAGCAGAAGTTGCTTTGGAGCCACTGCCCCCGCTGGCCTTCGCGGCACCCGTCTTGGCCGTCGATGTCTTCGACGTGCTCGACTTGGAGGTCGTCGACTTCGTGCCTCTGGTCTTCGAGGCGGTGGACTTCGACCCTGCAGAGGTGGACGCAGACGTCCTGGCAGACGACGATTTCGACGCTGATGTCGAACCGGTCGACGTCGTGTCAGCCGTCTTCGTATCGGCCGATGTGGACTGGGAAGCATTGGACGATGCGGTGTTGGAGGTCGAAGTCTTGGCCGGCCCGGACTTCGGCTTGCGCCGCCGAGATGACTGCATCGACGCAGCGGGGTCGGTCCGCGCAGAGCGTGGCGTCTTCGTCTCGGCCTGGCCGTCTTCCGTGCTCCCACCGGAGAAGAAGACATCGACCGGACGGTCGTTGGAGTTCGCGTCGGGGATCAATGCTCCGAGCCCGCGTCCGAGGCCCCTCTTCTTGCGTTCAGCCACGACTTACTCCTCGATTCGCAATTTCTTCAGCGGCTTCCCGATACGACAGGGCACCGCTGGAATGTGGGTCGTATGAGATCACGGTCTGTCCATAGCTCGGTGCCTCGGAGATCCTCACCGATCTCGGAATAGCAGTGCCGAGCACCTGCTCCGGGAAGTGGGTGCGCACATCCTCGGCGACCTGAGCGCTGAGGTTCGTGCGGCCGTCATACATCGTCAGCAGAATCGTGGAGATCGCGAGCTCAGGATTGAGATGCTTCTGGATGAGCTGGATGTTCTTCAGCAGCTGGCTCAGCCCTTCGAGCGCATAGTATTCGCACTGGATCGGAATGAGCACCTCGCGAGCTGCCACGAAGGCATTCACTGTCAGCAGACCGAGGCTGGGCGGGCAGTCGATGATGATGTAGTCGACGCGGTCTCCGGCTGCTTCCTCCTCCTTGAGGTAGATGCCCAGGGCACGCTGCAGTCGCTGTTCACGCGCGACGAGGGACACGAGTTCGATCTCCGCGCCGGCGAGGTCGATGGTCGCCGGCACACACTTGAGAGTGTCGAAGTCCGGGCACTGTGCCACAGCCTCACGCATCGGAACATCGTCGATGAGGACGTCATAGATGCTCGTGACCTCGGAATAGTGGTCGATGCCCAGTGCGGTGCTCGCATTGCCCTGGGGATCGATGTCGATGAGCAGGACGTTGAGCCCCTGATTGGCCAGGGCCGCCGCGATGTTCACCGCCGTCGTGGTCTTTCCGACGCCGCCCTTCTGGTTCGCGATCGTGAAGATGCGGGTCGAGTCCGGCCGTGGAAAGGTTGTCTGCGACAGTCGATCCGCTCGCCGGTTGTCCCGTGCAATCGCGGCACCAATGGGAGACGACTCATCCATGATCGGCATAGGGCGCACTCCATCATCCATCGGTTTCACAAGGCTCTCATCCAGCCTAGACCAACTCTACTTCGTACTATTTCTTGACGATCTCGACGACACGACTCGGAACCTCGAGGATGCCGCCGCCATCGACGATATGGATCTCGGGCTGAGACAGTCGATACCGTGTGATCAGCTTCTTCGCCTTGGCAAGCTCCCCTTCGACCGAAGCTCCCTTGAGGGCGAGGATCCGTCCTCCGGGGCTGATGACCTCGCGAGTCCATTCGATGAGGGTCGTCATCGCCTTGACCGCACGTGCGGTCACGACCGTGAACATCTCCTCGTCGACGAGCTCCTCGACCCGTGCACGAACGATGCGCACATTCTTCAGTCCCAGATCATCGACGACCAGGTTCAGCCATTCGACGCGACGCTCCATCGGCTCGATGAGGACGATCTTCGCCTCCGGGCGCAGCAGTGCGATCGGAATTCCCGGCAGGCCGGCTCCGCTGCCGACATCGCCGACGACATCGTTCTCACCGATGTACTCCGCGACCACGGCGCAGTTGAGGATGTGCCGGGTCCACAGGCGATCGACCTCACGCGGACCGATGAGTCCCCACTCGATTCCGGTCGTGGCCAAATGCTCGGCATACCGCTGCGCGGCAGGATACGCCGCACCGAAGTACTCTTCGGTGCCGGTCGGAGGCGACTCGATCTCCACAGTCGCCGTTTCGGTCGAGAGCTCTGTTTCGTTCGAGAGCTCCGGGTCGTTCTCGGGCTGATCAGTCATCGGCGAGCCGGATGACGACATGACGACCGTCGCCCTCACCCTCGGACTCCGAGACCAAGCCGGCACGGGCCGCCTGGTCATGGATAATCTTGCGCTCGAAGCTGTTCATCGGCTTGAACGCGAACTCTTCGCCGCCGTCCTTGACGTCGTCGATGGCACGCTTGGCCTTCTTGATCAGCTCTTCGCGACGGCTGTTGCGGAACCCGTCGATATCGAGCATCAGCCACGACCGCTGACCGGTCTGCGTCTGCACGGCCAAACGGCTGAGTTCCTGCAGCGCGCCGAGTGTGCGGCCCTCTCGGCCGACGAGGGTACGCAGGTTCGAGTCCTCGTCGTCCTCGCAGACGATGGACAGCTGGGCACGGCCGTCAGCGACATCGATGTCGATATCGCCGTCGATGTCGGCCAGATCCATCAGCTCTTCGAGGTAGTCCGCGGCGATCTCGCCCTCTTCTTCGAGGAGTTCGGCACGGCTCGGCTTCGTCGAGGTCTCCTCCGGAGTCTCTTCCGGTGTCTGTTCGGAGGTCTCGTCGATCTTCTCTTCGGTCATGTCTGTCCTCAGCGCTTCTTGTTCTTCTTACGGTTCTTGCTCACGGGCTGCTGCCGCTGGCCGCTCTTCTTCGGGGCCTCCTCGGTGACGGTCGATCCCTTGAGCTCATCCTGCTTCACAGTCTTGCCCTTGCGAGCCTTGCGCTCAAGCATCTCTTTCTCGGCCTTCGAGCCGGGAGCGGGCATATTGCGGATGACCATGTGCTGCTGAGCCATCGTCCACGTGTTCGAGACCAGCCAGTAGATGAGGACACCGAGCGGGAAGTAGATGCCGCCGATGCCGAAGACGATAGGCATCACGTAAAGCAGCATCTTCTGCGACTGCATCATCGGGTTGGCCATCGCCGACTCCGACATGTTCTTCGCCATCATCTGCTTCTGCGTGATGAACATGGTGGCGGCCATGACGACGATGAGCACACCGGTCAGCAGCTTGACTGAAAAGCCTGGGTCGGTGAAGACGGCCGAAAGGCTGATGCCGAAGATCGAAGAGCTCTCGGCCTGAATCGCCAGCTGCTGAGTGAAGCCACCGATCGCGCCGACAGAGCCCTCGGCGACCTTCGGCATGTTGTGGATGACGCGGAAGAGCGAGAAGAAGATCGGCATCTGCACGAGCAGCGGCAGGCACGATGCCCAGGGGCTGGTCTTGTTGTCGCGGAACAGTGCCATCTGCTCTTCGGCCATGGCCTGGCGAGAGTACTGGTCCTTCTTGCCTTTGTACTTCGCCTGCAGACGCTGGATCTCCGGTTGCAGCAGCTGCATCTTGCGCTGCGACTTGATCTGGTAGACGAAGAGAGGGATGAGGAGAGCGCGGATGACGACGGTCAGGCCGGCGATCGAGAGCACCCAGGTCCACCCGCTGTCGGCAGGCAGGCCGATCGCGGTGAAGATCTCGTGGAAGATCGCGAGGATCCAAGCAACTACCCACTGCAGCGGGTAGAGCAGCTTGTCCATCCAGTCCATTCAGTTCTCCTCGTTACAACGATGCTGGCGCGTCGTTCATTTTGCCATTGTTCACAGGTCTGCGCGACACGACGTGTGCCCCGAGGCAGTCCGCTTGTTCGCGCTCGCGTGCGGACTGCGAGTTCAATATGTTCTAACTGTGTGCCTGACCGCGGTGGATGGTCTTCGACCTGGCCTCCCGCGCTGATCCCGGCACATGGTCGACGCCGCTGTGCGACCACGGGTTGCAGCGCAGTACGCGCCACCCAGTTAACACCACTCCCTTGAGAACTCCGTGTATCTCGAACGCCTCGAGACCGTACATGGAGCAGCTGGGATAGTAGCGGCACACTTGGCCGTAGAGAGGTGAGATCACGATCCGATAGGCGCGGATGAACCAGACGAACGGCATCCTCGGACCGACCAGGGCGATCCAGCCGAGTGTGGGCCAGAAGCCGGCCGGCCGACGGGGCACCTCGGAGACATGTTTCAGATCATGTTCGGCGTCCACGACGTTCCAGCTTCTTCTCTGCCTTGATCAGCAGCTCGTCGACTTCGGCGGACAGAACGGCGAAGTCGGCCTGTCCCGCATGCGGCAGCGCCCGGATGACGAACAGATCTCCTGCTCTCAGCTCACCGAGACGCGCACGCATGATCTCGCGCAGGCGACGCTTGGTGCGGTTGCGCACCACGGCGTTTCCGACGGCCTTGGATACGATGAAACCCACGCGCGCAGCGTGGGTATCATCGGTGTCTCTCAGGCTGTGCGCCATGAGATGCTCTGTGCGCACCCGGACCCCGGCTCTGAAGATTCGTCTGAAGTCTTCGCCGCTGCGGATCCGATGTGCCGCGTCAAGCATGCTCAGGCCGAAATGTCGGAACGTCCCTTGCGACGACGTGCAGCCAGGATCGAGCGGCCCGCGCGGGTGCGCATACGCA
This sequence comes from Brevibacterium linens ATCC 9172, assembly GCF_900169165.1. Classification (GTDB taxonomy): domain Bacteria; phylum Actinomycetota; class Actinomycetes; order Actinomycetales; family Brevibacteriaceae; genus Brevibacterium; species Brevibacterium linens. Next base: position 11,585 of record NZ_FXYY01000010.1, on the reverse strand, counting down.
GACGGAAGCCGTGCTTCTTGGCGCGCTTACGGTTATTGGGCTGGAATGTACGCTTGCTCACTTCAGTCTCCGATTTCTAGGTTGCGGGTGAACGCCGGTGCGTTCTCACAAAAAACGGCGGTGCGAGTCTCGACCGCCGAGCACTCCTGTGCATAAGAGCCAAAAGATAATCAGGATAATCGGATGAAGCCCGGTACACAGGACACTCCATCTTAGCGAGGCGCAATCCGAGCGGTCAAACAGGATCCGCATGTTTCACGTCACGCTCGCCCGAAATTCACCGACGTTCGCGTTCCCGTCACCGAGGCTCGTCCACAAGTCACACCCATGTAGTTTTCCACAAGCTTATCCACGAGTGTGGAGATTCACTGGGCTGAGTCGGCAAGAGTCCACATTCTGTGGAAAACTATGTGGAAGTCATGCACAGGTGTGGATCACGCCAGAACGAATTTTTTGAAAGCTGAGGAAATGTGACGGTGTCGAATTCCAAAAATGAGCTCATCAGCCGTTGGCGCACGGTGGTCTCAAACCTGGAACAGGACCCGGACCTCTCGTCGCACCAGAAGGGATTCCTCTCCCTCGCCGTGCCGAAGGCCCTCGTCGACAATGCCCTCATCCTTCTCGCCGTGCGCGAAGAGCACACCCGCCGCACCATTGAAACCCGGCTGCTCGGCCCCCTGACCAGGGAGTTCTCCAAGGTTCTCGGGTTCGACGTGACCTTCGGCTTCGTCGTCGATCCGGAACTCGACGTGCCGATCCGCTTCGAAGACCTCATCGGGGAGCCGACCCCGGGAACCCAGGTTCCCGTCGATCCGGTCACCTCCACCTCGACGACGGGCACACCGGAACCCGCCCCCGCCGAGGCGGCCGAACCGGTGCGACCGACCCCCGCCGATCAGTCGACTCCTCAAATCCCCCAGCCGAACCAGGGCCAACCAGGTCAGGGCCGACCCGCCGCGCAGACCCCGAGTACTCAGATGCCGCAGGCGGAGACGTCGGCACCTCCGGCGAGGCAGATGCCCGCCCAGCAGCTGCCTCAGGACCCGGCCGAGTCGGGCATGACCGACCGTGAGATGAAGATCGCCGAGGCGACCGCCGCCCCGATGGGTCCGCCCGTCGATGCTCCCGGCGTCGCCCAGCTCAACCCGAAGTACACCTTCGACACCTTCGTCATCGGCGCGTCCAACAGGTTCGCCCACGCCGCGGCATTCGCCGTGGCCGAGGCTCCGGCCAAGGCGTACAACCCCCTGTTCATCTATGGGGACTCGGGACTGGGCAAGACTCACCTGCTCCATGCGATCGGCTACTACGCGACTCAGCTGTTCCCCGAGATCCGGGTGAAATACGTCTCCAGCGAAGAGTTCGTCAACGACTTCATCAACACGATCGGCTCGTCGAAGACGTCGAACGCCCTGCGGCCTGCCTTCCAGCGCCGTTACCGTGAGGTCGACATCCTCATGATCGACGACATCCAGTTCCTGCAGGGCAAGGATGCGACCGTCGAAGAGTTCTTCCATACCTTCAATGCTCTGCACAATGAGGCCAAACAGGTCGTCATCACCTCCGATCAGCCGCCGAAGATGCTCAAGGGCTTCGAGGAGCGGCTGCGTTCCCGATTCGAATGGGGTCTGCTTACGGACGTGCAGCCGCCGGATATGGAGACCCGGTTCGCCATTCTGCGCCGCAAGGCCGCGGCCGAACACCTCGACGTCCCCGATGACGTCCTCGAATACATCGCCTCCCGGGTGTCCTCGAATATCCGCGAACTCGAAGGCGCCCTCATCCGGGTGACGGCCTTCGCCAACCTCAACGATCAGCAGATCGACGTATCCTTGGCCGAGACCGTCCTCAAGGACTTCATCACCCCGGATGACACCCCCGCTGTCTCGGCCGCGGACATCATGGGCCAGACCGCTGCCTACTTCAGCCTCACCCTCGACGACCTGTGCGGGACCTCCCGGTCCCGGACGCTGACCACGGCCAGACAGATCGCCATGTATCTGTGCCGTGAGCTCACCGACCTGTCCCTGCCGAAGATCGGACAGGCCTTCGGTGGACGCGATCACACGACCGTGATGCACGCGAACAAGAAGATTCGAACTCAGATGGCCGAACGACGGGCCGTCTACACGCAGGTCACCGAACTCACAAACCGCATTAAACAACAGCACCGCCTATAGAAGACGTCATACACATCTGTGGATAACCCTGGGGACAATTGCTCACAGCTGGGGACAGACCGGTGGACAGAACTGCTGCACGGGTGGAAAGATGTGAACTACATGCTTGTGTTTACCCAAGCGCCCACCGGCGCCTCGGTCGCGGTGCACATGGCATCCACAAGTCCATAGTCGGTCAGAACCCTTGATTACTCTGGGGTAAGCGGCACTTGTCCACAGTCTCCACAGGTGCTGATACTTCTACCAAGTGAATTCAACTCTCAAGAGGGCGACCGCCACCGACTGCTGCGGTGGATGAGCTTCGAGCTCGGGACCTCGAGCTCACGTCGGTTGCAGAGTCGCCGAATATTCGAACACAGGATCTCGAGCGATTCTCGAATGCGAGATTCATCCGGCTGGCACCCCCTGGCAGCCCTTTTCGGCCGGCACTCCTGAGGTGGGCACAAATCGGATAGGCTGTGTAAAGTTTTCCGAGCAGTATCGAGCCTGTGACTCGCAACCCGGAATCTTGTGCCAGATGCCCAGTGCAGGTCGGGTGGCCACCCCGAAGGAGTAAAGTGAACGCGGAAGCATCCCCCTTGAAGTTCAAAGTCAATCGCGACGTTCTCGCTGACGCTGTTGCCTGGGCGACCAAGACTCTGCCCAACCGCCCTTCCGCTCCGGTGCTCACCGGCATCCTCATCACTGCCGAAACAGGCGGCACAGTGCGCCTGGCCGTCTTCGACTACGAAGTCTCCTCCCGCGTGGAGATCGTCGCCGATGTCGCCTCCGCGGGAACTGTGCTGGTCTCCGGTCGTCTGCTCGCCGACATCTCCAAGGCGCTGCCCAACCAGGAGGTCACGCTCGAGCAGATCGATGCGAAGGTCGACGTCACCTGCGGCTCGTCCCGCTTCTCGCTGATGACGATGCCCGTGGCTGAGTACCCGGCACTGCCGCAGATCCCCGACGACTCCGGCACCGTTTCGGCCGGAGAGTTCCAGAACGCCGTCTCACAGGTCACCATCGCGACCTCGAAGGACGACACCCTGCCGATCCTCACCAGCGTGCGCGTCGAGATCGAGGGTGAGAAGGTCACTATGCTCGCCACCGACCGCTACCGTCTGGCCGTTCGCGAATTCACCTGGACCCCGGGACGACCCGATGTCTCGGCCGTGGCACTGCTGCGTGGGCGCACACTCTCCGATGTCTCGAAGTCCCTCGGCGGTGATGTCACGATCGGTCTGAGCACCGATGCCGGCAAGGACCTCATCTCCTTCACCTCGGCCGGTCGAGTCACCACGTCGCTGCTCATCGAGGGCGAATACCCGAAGGTCCGGTCGCTGTTCCCGGATTCGGTTCCGATCCACGCCATCGTCGAGACAGCCGTGCTGCGTGAAGCCGTCCGCCGCGTCTCGCTCGTGGCCGAACGCAACACCCCGCTGCGCTTCGAGGTCACCGACGGCATGCTCACCCTGCACGCCGGCACCGGCGACGACGCTCAGGCCTCCGAAGCCCTCGAAGCCACCCTGCAGGGCGACGAGATCACCGTCGGATTCAACCCGCACTACATCGCCGAGGGCCTCGCCGCCGTCGAGAGCCCGTATGTGAACTTCTCATTCACCCAGCCGATGAAACCGGTCATCATCTCCGGGCAGAAGGAACTCGACGGCCCCGCCGACGAGTCCTATCGCTATCTGCTCATGCCCACGCGCATCTGAATGTGGATATCCCGACTCTCCCTGCGTGACTATCGGTCGTATCCCGAGCTCGACCTCGAGTTCTCACCCGGAGTCACCACATTCGTGGCCGACAACGGGACCGGGAAGACCAATATCGTCGAGGCGATCGGGTACCTGGCTCATCAGCGCTCGCACCGGGTCGCCTTCGACGCTCCGCTCGTCCACGAGGACAGACCGGCTGCGACCGTGTCCGCACTGGTCAACCGGGATCAGCGGCACGCCACCGTCGAGGTGACCATCCAGGCCAAAGGCGCCAACCGGGCCAGGGTCAACCGCAATGCGGTCAAGCTCAAAGACATCCTCGGCCTCGTCTCCTGCGTCGTCTTCGCTCCCGAGGACCTCAGCCTGGTGCGCGGGGAACCGGCCGAACGCCGGTCGTGGATCGACACCCTCGTCGTCGCGCGCAATCCGCGCTTCGCCTCGATCATCACGGACTTCGAACGAGCACTCAAACAGCGCAATGCTCTGCTCAAACGACTCCGTGAGGATCGCGATCCCGGCCTCGAGGCGACTCTCGACATCTGGAACATGGCCTATGCGGACTCCGCGGCCGAGCTCGTCTTCGGCAGGCAGCGGATCCTCGCCGACATCGTCGAGCCGCTGCAGACGAACTTCGCCTATATCGCCGCCGACGCCCGACTCGAGCGGCAAGGTGCCCATATCGCCTATGACTCGCGCATCGACTACTCGCAGGCCGAATCCGCCGCCGACTGCAGGGAACTGCTTCTTGCGGCCCTCGACCGCCGCCGGACGACGGAGATCGAGCGCGGACTGACCCTGCACGGACCCGGTCGCGACGATCTGTCGCTGATGATCGGAGACCATCCGGCGAAGGGGTACGCCTCTCATGGTGAGACCTGGTCTCTGGCGCTGGCCATGCAGCTGGCCGGCTGGGATCTGCTCTCCGCGGATGCCGGAAGCGCCGCCGAACAGCCGATCCTCGTCCTCGACGACGTCTTCGCCGAACTGGACACCGGTCGGCGACAGCGTCTGGCCTCACGAGTGGCCTCGGCCGAACAGGTATTCATCACCGCAGCCGTCGACTCCGATCTGCCCGATGGACTCGAGGGAATCCGGATCGACCAGTCCCGACTCCTGCAGAGCAGCGCATCATGAGCGGCATCGCCCGGGACTACTCCACTCCCGTCGCCTCCCTCGAAGCCCTCGACCGAGTACGGCGGATGGAAGTCACCGAAGCGAAGTTCGTCCGCAGCCGTCGACGCTCCCGCCTGCGCGGCGAAGTCGTCTACTCCGGATCGGGCAGAGACGGCCGTGACCCGAAGACGGTGTCATCCGTGCTCGGCTCGCTCATCACCGCCCGCGGCTGGTCGTCGTCTCTCGACATCGGCAAGGTGCTCGGCCGGTGGCCCGACCTCGTCGGACCCCAAGTGGCCCAGCACGCGACTCCCATCGACTTCTCTCCTCCGCTGCTCGTCATCGCCGCGGACTCGACGACCTGGGCGACCCAGCTGCGGGTGCTCAGACCCACGATCCTGCGCAGACTGGAAGAGGGACTGGGCTCGGCGACGATCACCGAGATCGAGATCAAGGGGCCACAGGGCCGCAGCTTCAAACGCGGCCGACGATCGGTGGCCGGCCGCGGACCCAGGGACACATTCGGATGAAGCGGACAGCCGCCTCGGCGAGATTCCGGGAAGCGGCTCTGCATTTCTGAGGAGAACCCTCTGCATTTCTGAGAAGAACACAGAAGGCCTTAAACGGCCATAGGCGCTCCCCGACCTGTCCGGGGGTACATCTGCGGCACGAAAATTCGGGAAATACGCCTTCACAGGCCGCTTACGGGCATTTCAGCGTCGGGCGCGGTAGAATGGGGAGCTGATAGCGACCATCCGAACAAGGAGTCATATGACGACCGAGGATCAGCCTCATTATGATGCCGGCGACATCACTGTACTCGAGGGTCTCGAGGCAGTCCGGAAACGACCCGGCATGTACATCGGTTCGACCTCGGAACGCGGTCTCCACCACCTCGTCCAGGAGATCGTCGACAACTCCGTCGATGAGGCGATGGCCGGCTATTGCGATCATATCGAGGTCACCATCCTCGCCGACGGCGGCGTCCGCGTCTCCGATGACGGACGTGGAATGCCCGTGGCCATGCACCCCACCGAGGGCAAGCCGACCGTCGAGGTGATCCTCACGATCCTCCACGCCGGCGGCAAGTTCGGCGGCGGCGGATACGCCGTGGCCGGCGGTCTCCACGGTGTGGGTTCGACCGTCGTCAACGCACTGTCCGAACGACTCGCTGTCGAGGTCAGACGTGACGGGTACACGTGGACGATGGACTTCGTCCGCGGTGTGCCCACAGGCGAACTGCAGCGCGGCGAAGCCACCGACGAGACGGGCACGACCGTGACCTTCTGGCCCGACGGGTCGATCTTCGAGACCACGGACTTCTCCTACGAATACCTGCGTGCGCGCTTCCAGCAGATGGCCTTCCTCAACAAGGGCCTGAAGATCAGCCTCACCGATGAGCGCCACAACGAGGTCGATGACGACGAGGTCCAGATCGACGAGGACGAGGCGACCGAGTGGAAGCCGCGCACCGCCACCTACGAATACGAGCACGGTCTGCTCGACTACGTCGAGTACCTCAACTCGACGAAGAAGGCCGATCTCGTCCACCCCGACGTCATCGTCTTCGAAGCCGAAGAGGGCGAACAGACTCTTGCCCTCGAGATCGCGATGCAGTGGACGACGTCGTACAACGAATCCGTCCACACCTACGCCAACGTCATCAACACCCACGAGGGCGGCACTCACGAAGAGGGCTTCCGCACCGCACTGACCTCGCTGGTCAACGCGTATGCGAAGGAACAGAAGCTGCTGCGCGACAAGGATCCCAACCTCACCGGCGACGACATCCGCGAGGGTCTCACCGCCGTCATCTCCGTCAAGCTCGGCGATCCGCAGTTCGAAGGTCAGACGAAGACGAAACTCGGCAACTCCGAGGTCAAGGGCTTCGTCCAGCGCGTGGTCCGCGACGAACTCGGTCACTGGTTCGAGTCGAACCCGGCCCAGGCCAAGGACGTCGTGCGCAAGGCCCTGCAGGCCTCCCAAGCGCGGATGGCCGCCCGCAAGGCCCGCGAAGCCACCCGGCGCAAGGGGCTGCTCGAGTCCTCGGGCATGCCCGGCAAGCTCAAGGACTGCCAGTCGAAGGACCCGACGATCTCTGAGGTCTTCATCGTCGAGGGCGACTCGGCCGGCGGCTCGGCGACTCAGGGCCGCAACCCGAACACTCAGGCGATCCTGCCGCTGCGCGGGAAGATCCTCAACGTCGAGAAGGCACGACTCGACCGGGCACTGGGCAACAACGAAGTCCAGGCGATGATCACCGCCTTCGGCACCGGCATCGGCGAGGAATTCGATCTCGAGAAGCTGCGCTACCACAAGATCGTCCTCATGGCCGATGCCGACGTCGACGGTCAGCACATCACGACCCTGCTGCTGACGCTGATCTTCCGCTACATGAAGCCGCTCATCGAGCACGGCTACGTCTACCTCGCCACCCCGCCGCTCTACCGCCTCAAATGGTCGAACGCTCCACACCAGTTCGCGTACACGGACAAGGAACGTGACGGACTGCTCGAGACCGGGCGGGCCGCAGGCAAGCGACTGCCCAAGGACCTCGCGATCCAGCGCTACAAGGGTCTGGGCGAGATGAACTACGAGGAGCTGTGGGAGACGACGATGGATCCCGACCACCGACTGCTCAAGCAGGTGTCCCTCGACGATGCGATCGTCGCCGACGAGATCTTCACCGTCCTCATGGGCGATGACGTGGATTCGCGTCGTCGCTTCATCCAGGAGAACGCGAAGGACGTCCGCTTCCTCGACATCTGAGCATCCACCCTCACCGGGCAGCCGCCTCGGTGAGGGTGGGAGACCGGATGCACCGCACCCATTCTTTGCACGCACCAATCGCCGCCGCACACGGTTGAGATCCAACCGGACACGGTTCGAACACAAGGGAAGAGCCCACATTGGCCGACGAGAACGATATCGGAACAGACATCAACCGGATCGAACAGGTTGATCTCAACCTCGAAATGCAGAGGTCCTACCTCGACTACGCGATGAGCGTGATCGTCGGACGTGCCCTGCCGGACGTCCGCGACGGACTCAAACCCGTCCACCGTCGCGTCCTCTACGCGATGTTCGACGGCGGCTACCGTCCCGACCGGAACTTCTCCAAGTGCTCCCGCGTCGTCGGCGACGTCATGGGCCAGTACCACCCGCACGGCGACACGGCGATCTACGACGCCATGGTCCGCCTCGTGCAGCAGTGGACGATGCGCTACCCTCTCGTTTCCGGTCAGGGCAACTTCGGGTCCCCGGGCGACGACGGTGCGGCCGCCCCCCGTTATACCGAGTGCAAGATGGCGCCCCTGGCCATGGAGATGGTCCGGGACATCGAAGAAGGCACCGTCGACTTCCAGGACAACTATGACGGGCGCAACCAAGAACCCATGGTTCTGCCCTCCAGGTTCCCGAACCTCCTGGTCAACGGCTCGGCGGGAATTGCCGTGGGCATGGCCACGAACATACCTCCGCACAACCTCCGCGAGGTCGCCGCCGGCGCGCAGTGGCTGCTGTCCCACCCGGAGGCGAGCAAGGAAGAGGCGCTCGAGGCCCTTCTCGGCCTCATCAAGGGACCGGACTTCCCGATGGGCGCGACGGTCCTCGGCCGCAAGGGCATCGAGGACACCTACCGCACCGGCCGCGGATCGATCACCCAGCGCGCCGTCGTCGAGGTCGAAGAGATCCAGGGCCGCACCTGCCTCGTCGTCACCCAGCTGCCGTACATGGTCAACCCGGACACTCTGGCCGCGAAGATCGCCTCCTATGTCAAGGACGGCAAGGTCGCCGGCATCGCGGATCTGCGCGATGAGTCCTCGGGACGCACCGGTCAGCGCCTGGTCATCGTGCTCAAGCGCGATGCCGTGGCCAAGGTCGTGCTCAACAACCTGTACAAGCACACCTCGCTGCAGGAGAACTTCTCCGCGAACATGCTGGCCCTCGTCGACAGCGTGCCGCGCACGCTGAGCATCGACTCGTTCCTGCGCCTGTGGGTCAAGCACCAGATCGAAGTCATCGTCCGCCGCACTCAGTTCCGTCTGCGCAAGGCCGAGGAACGCGCCCATATCCTGCGCGGCTACCTCAAGGCCCTCGACGCCCTCGACGAGGTCATCGCCCTGATCCGCCGCTCCCCGTCCTCGGACGAGGCACGGACCGGTCTGATGGAGCTGCTCGAGGTCGACGAGATCCAGGCGAATGCGATCCTCGATCTGCAGCTGCGCCGTCTGGCCGCCCTGGAACGTCTGAAGATCCAGGAAGAGGCCGAGAAGATCGAGGCGCAGATCGCCGAATACAAGCACATCCTCGAAACCCCGTCTCGCCAACGTGAGATCGTGTCCGAGGAACTCGACGAGATCGTCGAACGCTACGGTGATGACCGCCGCACGAAGATCCTCGCCGGCTTCGACGGAGACGTCTCCATGGAGGACCTCATCCCCGAGGAGGAGGTCGTCGTCACGATCACTCGCGGCGGCTACGCGAAGCGGACCCAGACGCACCTCTACCGTGCCCAGCACCGAGGCGGCAAGGGCATCAAGGGTGCCGCGCTGCGCGGCGACGACGTCGTCGAACAGTTCTTCGTCACCTCCACCCACAACTGGCTGCTGTTCTTCACGAACACCGGACGCGTGTACCGGGCGAAGGCCTATGAGCTGCCCGAGGGCTCACGCGATGCCAAGGGCCAGCATGTGGCGAACCTGCTCGCCCTCCAGCCGGGCGAGTCGATCGCACAGGTGCTGTCGATCCGTGACTACGAGGTGGCCGACTTCCTCATCCTCGCCACCCGTTCCGGTGTGGTGAAGAAGACCCGTCTGAGTGAGTACGACTCGAACCGCACCGGCGGTGTCATCGCCATCAACCTGCGCGAATACAAGGGTCAGCCCGATGAACTGGTCTCGGCCCGCATCGTCGGCGCCGATGACCACCTGCTGCTGATCTCGCGCAAGGGCATGTCGATCCGCTTCGCCGCCGACGACGAGTCGATCCGTCCCCTGGGCCGGGTCACCGGGGGCGTGACCGGTATGAAGTTCAAGGACGACGACGAGCTGCTGACGATGGACGTCGTCCAGCCCGACACCTATGTCTTCGTCGTCACCGAGGCCGGATACGCCAAGCGCACCCCCGTCGACGAATACCGTCTGCAGGGCCGCGGCGGCCTGGGAATCCGGGTTGCGAAGATCACCGAACAGCGCGGAGACTTGGTAGGCGGACTCATCGTCGAAGACGGTGAGGAGGTCCTCGTGGTCATGGAGCGCGGTAAGATCGTTCGATCGAGCATCGATGAAGTTCCGGCGAAGGGACGCAACACCATGGGTGTGGTGTTCGCGAAACCGGACAAGAAAGATCGTATTATCGCAGTGACCCGTGGGCCCGAAGCCGAGGTCGACGACGAGATCGAAAGCGAAGACGATGCCGAAGTCCCGGAAGGTGAGGTCGCAGAGCCTCAGGCCGGCAACGAGGATGTGGAAGAGTGAGCGATAGCAAACAGCCAGGCTCAGGGAAGATCATACGCACGTCGAGCGGCTCGACCCGTCTGACGGCCGACTCGTCGAAGTCGGACGAGAAGTCGGCCGGAGCGAGTTCGAACTCCGGGTCGGGCTCGAACTCCGGGTCGGGAACCGGCTCGAAACAGGGATCCGATTCCGGTCGCGGTTCCTCGGGGCCCGACAGCCAGAACGCCACCGTCGTCGCACCTCCCGCACCGAAGGCTTCGCCGAAGCCCAACCGCGCGCCCTCGGCCGGGTCGACGCCGTCGGCACACACCGGCTCTCAGGGTTCGGGTGCTCAGACCGGGTCGCAGGGATCCGGCGCAACGACTGCCGGTTCCCAGGGATCGGGTTCCCAGGGATCGGGTTCCCAGGGATCGGGCGGCGGCAACCGCAGCGCCACCTCGGTGATGGGAAATGCCGCGAACACCGTCCGCGCCAGCTCCGGCAGCGTGAAGATGGGCGTGAAGAACATGGTCGACAGCGGGAAAGGCAGCAAGAAGAAGGGCCCCCGCACGGTTCGCCTCACCGTCTCCGCGGTCGACCCCTGGTCGGTCATGAAGATGTCGTTCCTCATGTCCGTGGCGATCGGCATCGCCACAATCGTCGCCTTCATCGTCCTCTGGGTCGTGCTGCAGGCGACCGGTGTGATGAGCGGCCTCGAATCGACGATGAGCGAGCTCGCCGGCGCGGAGTCGGCCGAGCGGATCATCGGGATCTTCGGCTTCGGCCGAGTCGTCGCGGCCGGCTTCATCATCGCGGTCATCAACATCGTGCTGATGACGGCGCTGTCGACTCTGGCGGCGTTCATCTACAACATCGGCTCCCTCATTGCCGGCGGATTCAGCCTCACCCTCACCGACGACTGACCCCTCCCTTATTGCTACCTGACGGCGGCCCAGCAACCTCGCGCGAGGTTGCTGGGCCGCCGTCAGGTAGCAATTGGCGGGTGTGAGAGGGGTCACGGTTCGCCGATCGAGGTGCCTCACTGAGGAGTGAGCGCGTGATCCGTGTTGGTGCCTCAGCATTTTTGAGCGTGAGGCTTACGGTTCACTAATTCGTTTGGAGTCGATTCATCGACGGTTTCAATGATGCCATGTCCA
>NZ_FXYY01000036.1 GCF_900169165.1 Brevibacterium linens ATCC 9172 | reverse complement strand
GCCTTCGAACCCCGGTGACTACACCCCCCGGATCATGATGACTGGGGGCATCAATCATGCCGGGGTCCTCAGGCCAGCGACCCCTTCAATCCTGACGGATGGTGGGGCTAATTAAAAGGTAACGGGGCTTTGTTTGGTCCAGTGCGCACCTACTTCGCGTCGGTCGGCAGCGGCACGTTCTGCAGGCGCAGCTGACCACGGGCGAGTACCTTCTCTGTCGCGGAATCGGCGATGACGACATCCCGCAGCTGCTGGCTGCGGACCTGGTGGAGCGCCTCGGCGGTGACCGTGACCCGGGCCGCCGAGGTCGGGCGAAGGAAGTCCGTGGCGTTGTGGACTCCGACAGCGAACTCACCGCGCTCTGCCACGGCATGGCTCGCTCCGATGCTGCCGGCGCTTTCGACGATGGAGGTGTAGACGCCGCCGTGGACGACGCCCCACGGAGTGTGGTGGTGCTCGTCGAGGTCGGCGTGACCGCGCACCGAGGTGGTGCTGACCTCTTCGACGATAAGTCCGGTCGCCGCGACAAACCGGCTCGAGCCCTCCAGGGAGACATCGGGCAGTGCCGACTTCTGCAGCGTGGATTCCTGCTGTGCGGACGGGGCCCGGTCGGTCATCGTATCTCCTGAGGTCGGTGATGTGTTGTCCTCGCCAGACTACATTTCCCGAACCGCAGTCGGGTGTCCGCCCTCCGGGCAGCTCAAACCTTGACGCAGATCGCGTCCGCTCGGTCAGTCCGCTCTTACGCGAAGAGCGCGAGACCGAACACGACGAAGATGATGAGATGAGCGGCCCCCTGGACAGCCGTGACCTTCTTGGCGGAAAAACCGATGACAGAGACCAGCAGGGTGATCGCCAGCAGCGCCAGGTTGATCGGTGACTCGGCGAGCACGATCGGCTGATCGGTGAGCATGCCGATGACCAGCACCGTCGGAATCGTCAGCCCCACCGTGGAGACCTGTGCTCCATGGCAGAGGTTGCTCACGCGCTGGATCTCCCCGTTCCACGCCGCGCGCAGAGACGTGAGCGTCTCCGGCAGGAACACGATCATCGCAATGACCACCCCTGACAAAGCAACAGGAGCGCCGAGGCGGCCCAGGCCGTCATCGAGGAGCGTGGCCATGTCATGGGAGAGCAGCACAATTGGCAGCACCATGGCGACGAGGAGAAACAGCCGAACGACGATCTCCACGCGGTGGGTCGAGAGGATCTCGACGATTCCCTGAGGTGCGTCGTCGGCCTGGTCGGCTGCCTCGGTGGGGGAGGACTGCGTCGTTCCTGCAGTCGATGAGGCACCTGACGAAGCAGTCCCGACGGGGGCCACCTCGATGAATTCGTGGGCCTGCGGGCCCATCTGTCGGTAGAGGAAGAGCACGTAGGCACCGACGGTGACCACGATGATCGGGATCTCCTGCCGGATCTCGTAGGCCCCATCGGGGGTGCCGATCAGGGCGGGCACGGCGAATGCGAGGGCGGCGAACACGACGATCATGACCAGGTAGTTCGAGACACCGGTGCGGTTGTGGGTGAGTGCGCCGTGGCGCAGTCCGCCGACGAGCAGGCAGAGGCCGATGACAGCGTTGAGAATGATCATCGACACCGCCATCACCGAATCGCGGGCGATCGTCGCGTGGTCGCCGGGACCCAGCAGGACCGCGGCGATGAGAATGACCTCGATGAGGCAGATCGAGATCGTCAGCACGAGCGAGCCGTAGGGATCGCCGAGGCGGTTCGCTAAGTGTTCGGCCTCGGTGACGACTCCGAAAGCGCAGATGAGGATGACCGCGATGATGACCACGAGTGCGGTCACGAGCAGCGGCAGGGGGACCGGCTGCGCAAGCAGGGAGCTCGTGAATTGCAGGGCGATGAACACGCCCCAGCCGAGGAGGAGTCGCAGGATTGCGGTCGGCGTGATGATGGTGCGGAGGGCGGCGGTCATGAGAGGTCTTCCTGTCTCTGAGGCCGTCCTCATCGTGAGTCTCACTCAGCCGGGTCGTCCCGGTTGGTACCTGCCGCTGTCAGGTTATCCAGGGGCGTCTTGCCCGGCAAATCCGGTGGTCTGGGGCACCGGCCGCAACGGCACAGTTTGAGTTGGATAGCCCATGTTTGAAACGGTGCTATTCAACTCAACCAGTGCCGTTTTGGCCGGGTGCGGTCACTTCAAGAAGGGCTGGCGCTTGAGAACCCGAAATCAGAACCCGTAGGCGGCGTCCCGCTCCTCCCGGATCGAGGCAAACGTGCGGGTGAGCACGATCGTGTCCTCGACGAGGCGGTCGAGTCGCTGGAGTACGTCGTGGCTGACGATCTCGCCCCGGTGAAGGTCGCTGCCCTCGACGAACACATACGGCTGGACTACCTGTGCCTTCATATAGCTGAGGATCGGCAGCAGGTGCTGGGCCGGAATGAGATAGTGCTTCGACGAACCGGCCGTGGCTATGACGCCGACGACCTTGTCGAGGAAGGCGCTCGTCGGCAGCAGATCGAAGACGTTCTTCAGCGCCGCCGGGATCGACGCCTGGAAGATCGGGGTGCCGATGATCATCGCATCAGCGGCCATGAGCTCCTTGGCCACCCGACCGGTGTCACCGGTGTACTCGGTGAAGTTCCGCCCGTCGGCGAAGATCATGTCCACCTCGGCGAGGTCGATGACGCTCACGTCGATGGTGGGGTCGTAGGCGGCGACCGCCTCGGCGAGGTGATCGATCACGGTCCGGGTCTTCGTTCCGACGTTCGACCCGGACAGCAGAACCAGCTTCATGACAGGGCCTCCTCGGCGGAGTCGAAAGCGGAGCCAGCGGAACCGGCAGGGCCGGATGCGGGACCGGCGGATTCGGAGACAGAATCCGCAGGCGCGGTGGCGGTGTACTTCTTCACGGCGGGCAGGATCTCGGTGCCGATGATCTCGATCTGCTTCATCACCTCCGCGTACGGCATCCCGCCGAAGTCGACCTGCGCGAGGTAGCGCTGATGACCGAAGACCTCATGCTGGTGGAGGATCTTCTCGATGATCTGCTGCGGGCTGCCGATGTTCGCGATGGACGCCGGGTCGACGCTCTGCGCGAAGTGCTGCTTGGGCATGCCCTGTCCGTTCGTGCGCTTCATCCCCTCGTTGATGTGCGGATACATTCCCCGCAGCGCCTCCTGCGAAGTCTCCGCCGCGTGGAAGAATCCGGCCGTGGCGATCGGCAGGGTCGCCGGATCGAATCCGGCATGAGCGGCCGCGCGACGGTAGGCATCGACGGTGCCCTTGAACACCGAGGTGGTCCCGCCGAGGTGCGCCATGACCATGGGAACCCCGGCCAGTCCTGCCTTCACCGCGCTCGCCGGCGCTCCGCCGACGGCACGCCAGATGCGCAGCGCCTGCCCGGTGGGGCGGGGGAGGACCTCGGCATCGTTGAGCGGTGTCCGGAACTGACCGGACCAGGTCACTCGCTTCTCGCGGTTGATTGTCAGCAGCAGATCGAGCTTCTCCTCATACAGCTCTTCGTAGTCGCGCAGGTCGTAGCCGAGGAGTTCGAACAGGCCGACCCGGGAGGCGCGACCGGCGACGAGTTCGGCGCGGCCGCCGGAGATGAGGTCGATCGTCGCGAAGTTCTCGAACACGCGGACCGGGTCCGAGGTCGACAGGATCGTCGAGGAGCTGCCGATCCGGATGGTGTCCGTGGCTTGGGCGATCGCGCCGAGGATGACGGCATGGGCCTGCGAGGCGAAGAACTCCTGATGGCTCTCGCCGAGGCTGACGAAGTCGAGTCCGGCTGCCTCCGCGGTTTGGGCATAGCCGATGAATTCGTGGATGCGCTGTCCTGCGTCGACGCGTGATCCGTCGTGCGGATCAGGCAGATGATCGCCGAGGCTGTAGATGCCGAACTGCAGTCCCTGACCTCGGTCGAGGCCGAATTCATGCATATAGTTCGGCTGCTGTGACGGCTGGGCTCCAGCCGTTCCGGAATGCTGCGACGGGGTGGTGTGCAGCTGCGCGGACTCGCTCAAGGTGTCTCCTCGTGACGGCGACGAAAATGTCATTTGCCATGTCAACTGAGAAGGTGATGAGATTATTCCCGGTTGCTCCCGCCGCGCTTCCGGCTGGTGTCGTAGAGCTTCTTCATCAGTGCGTGCAGCTGCACCTTCTCGTCCTCGCTCAATGACTCGTCGAAGAGAGATGACTGCTGTTCCAGCTGCGAGGGAAAAGCACGCTCGAGGAGTTCGCGGCCCTTGTCCGTCAGCGAGATGTGTTTGGTCTTCCAGTCCTGTTCGCGGGAGATGAGCCCTTCGGCCTCGAGTCGGGCGAGCATGCGGGAGATCCCGCCGCTGCTGACGGTCAGGCCCTCGGCGAGAGCGGACTGCGTGATCGGTTCGAAGTTGCGGATATGGGCAAGAGCCTCGAACTGTGCGACGGTGAGTCCGAACTGACGCAGGTGTTCGTTGGAGAGCTGGTTGCTGTTCTGGACGAAGCGGGCCATGCGCAGCCAGATGAGCGTGCTCAGGTCGAGGTCGTCCATCGTGACTCCTTCTGCTTGCGTTGGCTGCGAGCTGTGTTTGTCGGCTGCGTGGATCACCGCAAGCGGCCATCCCGGCTTGCCTTCACATTACCTGCGCTGTGCGTGATGGGGCGCGCACGCCTGCGTAGCCTGGAACGCAAATGGTGGTCACGTTCGGAGGCCTCCCGGTGGAGGAAAGTGTCCGAACGTGACCACCATTTGACCGAGGTGGGAAGCTTCGAGCCAGCGGCTCAGGCATCGGCAGTCACGGCGCGAGAGGCGCTCGAGCGCTTGCGTCCCTTGCCTGCTTTGCGGGCGAAGAGGACGCGGTCGACGCTCAGACGGCCAGGACCTGCGGCGGCAATCAGCAGGGCGCCGGCGGCCAGTGCCGCAACGAGTTCCCAGCCTCCCTGATCGACGAACGGGGTCGGGGTGAGGTGGACGATGATCAGGGCACCGATGACATCGGCCGCCAGCAGGAATCCGACAAGGGGAGTGAGCGCGCCGAGGATGAGCAGCGCTCCGCCGATGAGCTCGATGAACGTGGCAGCCGGGGCCGCGATATCGGCCATCGGCACTCCCATCTGTGCAAACGAATCACTGGTTCCCGGGATAGTCCACTCGTTGAACTTCTGCCACCCGTGGGCGATGAAGATCGCGCCGAGGCCGATCCGGGCGATGAGGGTGATGATGTCGCGGGCAGAGGTCGGCAGTCCGGTCGTTGCGTACACGGTGATCTCCAAAATTGGTTGAAATTGCAATCACACGGTATGTGCCGAACATGGCAAGACGCTGAATTCCCTCAGCCCGGGCGTGGTCATTGCTCTGGCCATCCCCGACCGGAGTGGGACAATGGAGGCAAAGACTGTGCCTCGCGGGTGAGCGCAGAGACCGCGAGCAGGCGCACGCACCTGATGCGCTGCCCACGGGCGCAATTGGAATTGAACTGGGAAGAGGGCAAATAGGTGAGCGGAGAGAACGGCGAACTCCTCGGAGCGGGACGCAAGGCTGCGGTCATCATCGCCTCCACCTCGGCGGCCAGGGGAGAGGCCACGGACACGACGGGACCGATCCTCGTCGATTGGCTGCGCGGCCGCGGTTATGAGACTCCCGATGCCATCGTCGTCCGCGACGGAGAACCTGTCGGCGACGCACTCACGCAACTCCTCGTCGACACCCCTGAAGCCGACCGCCCTCGCGTCATCGTCACCAGCGGCGGTACCGGGCTCGCCCCTGATGATCGCACTCCGGAGTTCACTGCCGAACTCCTCGAACGCCAGTCCCCGGGCCTCATCTATGCGATGTGGCGCAAGGGCCTCGAATCAACATCCTCGGCGGTGATGAGCCGCGGAGTCGCGGGAGTGCGTGGACGCAGCTTCGTCATCAACTTCCCCGGTTCGAGGGGTGGGGTCAAGGACGGAATCACCGTCATCGACGACCTCCTCGAACACATCCAGACCTCCGTCGAGGACACCACCGACCACGGTCCTCGAGTCTGAGAGAGGAACGAGAACATGCAGATGCGCAAGGCCGTGCGAGCCCGGGTGTATAAGTTCGACGCCACCGGTGAGATCTCCGCCGGCCCGGATTCCCTGGCAGGGGAGGAGCCGCTGGAGATCCAGCTGGGCGGTGAGCCGTACACCGTGACCATGCGCACCGCCGGGCACGACGTGGAACTCATCGCCGGCTATCTGCTCTCCGAGGCGGTCGTGACCTCGATGGACGATATCGAAGAGGTCAACTTCTCCGCCGGACTCGCCCCCGACGGCAGCCGGAACTACAACGTGGCCCAGGTGCGCCTGGCTCCTGGGATCTGGAATCCGGAGACGGCGCCTGCCCGCAACGTCTACACCTCATCCTCGTGTGGAATCTGTGGAACCGCGGCCGCCGATGCCGTGACGAAGACCTCCGCGTTCCCTCTCATCCCCGCTTCCTTTCATGTCGAGGACCAGGGGGAGTACGAGTTCCCGCAGCTGCTCTCCGCGGCTCGGATCGGTGAGCTGCCCGATCGACTGCGGCAGACGCAGGAGATCTTCGACAAGACCGGCGGAGTCCATGCCGCTGCGCTCTTCGCCGTCGGTGACGATCCGAACGCAGAACCCGAACTGCTCGTCGGTCGTGAGGACGTCGGCCGGCACAATGCCGTCGACAAGGTCATCGGCTGGGCCATGGCCAACCGTGGCCTGCCGCTGCGGTCGACCATCCTGCAGGTGTCCGCGCGGGCATCGTTCGAGCTCGTCCAGAAGTGCGCGATGGCCGGCATCCCGATGATGTCCGCCGTCAGCGCCCCCTCGGCGATGGCCGTCGACTACGGCAAGGACGTCGGCGTGAGCGTCATCGGCTTCAACCGCAAGGGCAAGTTCAACGCGTACTCGTACCCCGAGCGCGTGGCCTGACCTCGCCGAAGCGATTGCCTGTAAGAAGGGCTTGTCCCGTCCCAGTTGGAGCTCTTTGCCAGTCGCGTTGACTCGGCACGCAAGGCTTCGTCGCCCGACTTAGAAATATTGTGTGCGATCAATGCTTCCGAAGAATTCTCGCTGCCCCATGCGAGTGTTCCAGATCCGAATTCCCTTAAGGCTGGGTCGAATCTCCTTGCTGCGCCTGTATTCGTCTTTAGCGAACCATGAAGCCGTCTCCACTCTGGCCTGTCCGTAGTGGAGTACTTCGTCGATAGCGTGAGAAAGATCCGTATCTTGAGTGCAGAGGATGACGAGGTCAATGTCATCTTCAAGGGAGCGCCTCACAAGACCCAATGCACACAGTACGTCTACGCCCTTTTCCTCACGCTTGGCAATGAGGAAATTTCCCTGTCCATCGGTGGCCCTGGTGCCATCATCCGCATATTTGTAGGTGTATTTAAGAGGGCGGTGAGTAACGTGAATCGATGGGTCCCGCTCCCACTGCGATTTATGGGCAAGGTTTCGACCATAGAAATCTGGGTCGTGTTTGGCGTTGGGAAGACCTCGATAGACGTCGACTTCTGTGAGAACAGCTTCTGACCGGTCCCTGATGATGGAGTTTCGCCGCTGTATGAGGTTCTTGGCGTACTGGCCTGGATGAATGAGCGATTCGTGAGGAGGTCGGTACCTGTCGAATAGGCCATGCGCGGTCAAGTGCAGATTTTGGTAGTCGATGACGATGGCGGTTCGCAGCTGCGACATTGCGGCTCCTGGATGTAAAAAAGCCTCGCCAGTCCCGGAGGACGGCGAGGAGCTATGTCGATGAGTATTGCACGAAGGTTTCAAAGTGTAAAGCGGTGGGAGAAATTGCCAACGACGGCGGCCGTTCATAACGATCCACCAAGTGCGCATCGTCGAGAGGCGTGGGGGATATCGATCTCTCGGTCTACTCGCCGAGGCGCCCCCGTCGTTCCAGTGCTAGATTCGCTGGCAGGGACATCAATGCCGATTCCGCCCGGGCCGACTTCGAAACTGCGGCCCCTTCCGCCCACCCCTTGACCATCGCGCAGGCGCGCACCGAATGGGACGTGCAGACGGCCTTCCTCGACTCCTGCTCATACGGTCCGCCGCCTCGGCGCGGGTGGGAGGCGATGCAGCGATCCCTCGACCAATAGCGGGTCGGCAGCGTGCCGTGGCCGCGGTGGGCGGAATCGGTCGACTCCAGCCGCGAACTCTTCGGCCGCCTCGTCGGTGTTCCCGCAGATCAGGTGGCCACCGGGGCGGCCGTGTCCCAGCTGCTCGCCCCGATCGCCACGGCACTTCCCGACGGCGCGGGGGTCCTCATCCCCGACATCGAATTCACCTCCGGCGTCTACCCATTCGCCGTCCACGCCGACCGCGGCGTGCGGGTGCGCACCGCGCCGCTTGACACCCTCGCCGAGGCGGTCGACGCGTCCACGACGCTCGTGTCCTTCTCCGCTGCGCAGTCCGCGACCGGCGAGGTCGCCGATCTTCCGGCGGTCACCCGTGCCGCCCGAGAGGTCGGGGCGCTCACCGTCCTCGACGGGACCCAAGCGGCCGGATGGCTGCCGATCAGCGCCGCCGACGTCGACTTCCTCGCCGTCGCCGCCTACAAATGGCTGTGCGCCCCTCGCGGGACGGCGTTCCTCACGATGCCGTCGCAGTTGGCAGCCGCACACGATGACCAAACGCACCGCGCTGAGTTCTTCGACCGACTCAAGCCTCTGGCGGCAGGCTGGTTCGCAGCCCGGGGGAGCGGCCAGCTACGGGATGCCGATGCATCTGGCCGACGGTGCCCGCGCCTTCGACATCTCACCGGCCCGGCACTCGTGGGTCGGCACGGCGCCCGCGCTCGAGCTGCTGCTCGACGTCGGCGTCGACCGGATCCACACTCACGATTTCGCCTTGGCCAAGCGTTTCAGAACCGGGCTCGGCCTAGAGGAGGCGAACTCCGCGATCGTCTCGATCGACCTCGACATCGCTAACCGGTTCTGGCCCGGTGCACCCGACCGACTCGACGAAGCCGGAGTGAGGTACTCGCAGGCCGGAGGGAACATGCGCTTCGGGTTCCACCTCTTCAACGACGAGGCCGATGTCGATGTGGCGCTCAACGCTGTGACAGATTACGCGCCTGCCTGACGGGGTGCCGTCCGAGGCCCGAGCGGTCACGATCGGCTGATGAGAACTCAGAGCGATTCGAGGATGCTTACGAGCCTGCCCGCAGTTGCCTCGAGCTCCCGTGCCTGTGCCAGTAGCTTCTTGTGTTCGCGCTGCAGGGTCGCCATCGTCACCGGCGCGAACCGCGGGCTGGGGAAGCAGTTCGCCACTCAACTGCTCGAGCGAGGTGCCGGAGAAGTGTATGCGGCCGCGCGCCGTCCAGAGCTGGTCGACCTGCCCGGGGCTGAGGTCATTCGCCTCGATGTCACCGACCAGCAGCAGGTCGACGACGCGGCTCACGCGGTCGGCCACGCAGACATCGTCATCAACAACGCAGGATTCTCCTCCTTCGCCCGCCTCATCGACGGAGAGATGAGCGACATCAGCCGGGAGATGGAGGTCAACTATTTCGGTACCCTGCGGATGATCAGAGCCTTCGCACCGACCATGCGAAACCGCGGCGGAGGGGCTTTTCTCAACGTCTCCTCCGTCATGGCCTGGCTGGGTTACGAGCACTCGAACTCCTATGGCGCGTCCAAGGCGGCGAACTGGGCGATGTCGAACGGACTGCGGGAGGAGCTGGCGGGGACGGGCATTCAGGTCACCTCCGTACTGCTCGGAAGCACCGACACCGACATGATGGCAGGGATCGACGTTCCCAAGAATCGCCCCGAAGAACTCGCTGCCACCGTTCTTGACTAGTTCGAAAGAGGGGTGAATGAGATCCTGGCTGACGACGCGGCGCAAGGGCTGAAATCCGGACTGTCCGACGATCGCGGAAGCTTCGCCGGCTGAAGCGGTCGCTCAGCCGTCTCCCGGCCGGTCGGTCTCCGAACCTTCGCGGACCACCCAGCTCTGATGGACGAGGTTGAAGCACGGCAGGTCGTCCCGCACCCCGACCTGTCCCGACGCTGAACCCCGACGTCTCCCGACGCTGAGCCCCGAACCCTCAGCAATTCGATAACACGGCCATAACGATCGTCCGGCGTCTCTCCGGCGGCGGGCAGCCATCCGGCCCCGCCGACCGACGCAGGGCGGCCATTGTGAAATATCTGCAACATTCAACAATTTCTTCATGTGGCGATCGGAGCGCGAACTCGAGGCTACTCTCACTCTCGGTGCCTTTTCCGTGCCGACGGAACGGGCGCGACCGACAGATACAGGCGCATGCCGACCGCAGCACGCGGCGATGCCGACGACAAGATGGAGTGACGATGACCTACACGCTGCAGGCCGTTGAGAACTCGGATGAGAAGGCCAACCTGGTCAGGCGCCTCCGGAACGGGGCGCTCATCATCATCTTCGCCTCCGTGCTGAGTGGACTGCTGGCCTGGAACGAACCGCACCCGGTGGCGGTGGCGCTCGCCGTCCTCGTCGGAGGCGCCGGCATCCTCGCCATCGACATCGCCTTGGCCTACCGGTCCTTGGTGCGCCGGTCGAAAGGCTGAGTCGGACCCGCGCCCGTTCTGCCCCCGTAGTGCCGTGCCACCGCGGTTGCATCGCCGCACCTGAGACACCCCACCACCCGCCGTCCGCCTCCGGCTAGCATGCTGAGTTGACGCATGCCGGCGACAGGAGATGAGCAATGGCCGACCACGGCCGGAACCCGGACCAGAAGACCCCGGGCATCGGTCTGCTCGCCGTCCTCCTCGGCGCCGTCGCCGCCGGGCCCATCATGCTCTACGGCCTCAGCGCCACGAGCGATTCGATCATCGCCGAGCTCGGCATCTCCGAAGCCCACTTCGGTCTGCTCGCCACCACCTGCTTCGGCGCCGCCGCGATCGGCAACGCCACCCTGGGCCGCCTCGCCGACCGGCATTCCGACCTCTCGCTCATGGCGTTCATCTTCGTCCTCGCCGCACTCGCCCTTCTGCTCGTGGCCGTGCCCGACGGATTCTGGCTGCTGCTGGTGGCCGCCGCCCTGTCCGGCATCGCCCAATCCTTTCCCAACGGAGTGACCAACCGGATCCTCCTCGAACGCGTCCCCGACACCAAACGCATCGGCTGGGTCGGCATCAAACAGTCCGGGGTTCAGGTCAGCCAGCTCGTCGCCAGCCTTGCCTTCCCCGTCCTCGCGCTCGGCATCGGCTGGCGCGGCGCCGCGCTCACCGTTGCGATCATCCCGCTCATCCTGCTCGCGCTGACCTGGTATTCCCTGCGCACCACCCCGCTGCTGACAGCTCCGAAAACCTCGACCGACACCACCCTTGAACCCGAAACCGACACCCCCGCCGAGGCGGCCGACCCCACCCCTGGCACCATCCCAACCGACACGACCGACACCCCCGCCGAGGCGGCCCACCGTGACCCCGAGCCGGGACCTGACCGTCCGGCCAGGCACCCCGGCATGGTGTGGGCCCTGGCGCTGTTCGGGCTCATCAACGGCATCGGTGTGCAGGCGACGAACGTGTACATACCGCTCTTCGCCGTCCGCGAGATGGGCTTCTCCCTCGTCCTCGGCGGCGCCACGGCCGCACTGGCCGGCGTCATCGGCGTCATCGCCCGAGTCACCTGGGCAAGGCGCATGGCCAAGGGCGCTTCGGGCCCCGCCTGCTGCTGGTCCTGGCCTTCATCGCACTGGGCGGAGCGGTGCTGTTCCTCACCGCCGACGCGGCCGGGTGGGCTCTGCTCGTCTGGGTGGCCGTGGCCTTCCACGGCATCTCCGCGCTCGGCGTCTCGGTGGTGCTCATGGCCGCGCTCATGCGGGCGATCCCGGCATCGTCGATGGTCTCGGCCAGCGGCATGGTCACGGCCGGAATGTTCTTCGGCTTCGCCTTGGGCCCGCTGCTCATGGGAATCATCGTCGGCTCACCCGGCGGCTTCGTCCTCGGCTGGATCACCGTCGGCATCACCTACCTGCTGTGCGTCGTGCTCGCCTGCGTGCTCATCCGCGTGAGTGCGCAGAGAGCGTAGCCCTGGGCGCACGGCTCGTCCCACGTGCGGATCGACGACGTTCCGAACTCGGAGCGCGAGAGCGCCAGCGGCAGCCGATCTGTAGATAATGAGAATCATTGTTCGTATTGCTGGTGTGACTCGACGGCATCGGGCCGAGGTGGGCTGCTTCTCGGCCAGGCCGGCCGGCGGGTGCGCGGCGTTGTCAGTGAAGCGGCCGATGAGGGGATGTCATGGATGCAGCGGAATTCTGGGCGGTCGGCGACTATTCGGTCGTCGGGGATCTGTGGTCGCAGCCCGGCGAGGATCTCGCGGATGCGCTCGAGCCTGCCGGGGCCGACGTCATCGACCTTGCCACCGGAACCGGTGTGACGGCGATCGCCATGGCAGACAGGGGTGCTCGATCCGTGACCGGCGTCGACATCACCGCGTCTCTGCTCGACGAGGCCAGGCGACGGGCGCTCGCCGCCGGTCACGACCTCACCTTCGTGCGGTCCGATATGAGTTCCACGCCGCTTCCGACCGCCTCGGCGGACATCGTCAGTTCGACGGTCGGACTCGTCTTCGCCGATGATCCTCAGGTCGCCTTGGCAGAAGCGCGACGATTGACTCGCCCCGGAGGTGTGGTCGCACTCACCAGCTGGGCGGGCGGCGGTTTCTTTGACAGGATCCGCAAGGCCCTCGCCCCGTACTTCCCCGAGGCGGGAACGCCGTGGCATGAGGAACCGGAGACCATCCGGGGAGTGGTCGGTGCCGATGCCGAAGTCGAGGAGCGGACGTTCACGATGGCAGTGCCGTCCCCCGAGGGCTTCGTCGACCTCACGCAGCGGCACAGTGCCCCGATCGTCGTCGGTGCCCGCGCTATCGGCTCACGATGGTCGGAGGCGCGAAGGGCTCTCATCGACGTGGCCGAGTCCGGCGGAGCGTGGGACGGTGAGATCTGGCGCATTCCGGTCGACTACCACCTCATCACGATCCGCGTCTGAGGGATCCGCATCCGCGTCTGAGGCTTCCGCGTGGAGGGCGCTGCCGACGGCGTCCGGGATGTGCGGAGTCGCTGTGGATCAGCGGCGGACGAACGGCATCACTTGTGCTCAGTGTTCGTCGTAGTGATCGCCGTGCACCGCATGGCGGCTGAGCGTCACGATTCGTCCGCAGTATACGTGTGCATGCGCATGCCTTCGCTGTTGAAGATGCTCAGCGCCTGGGCCGGGCGAGTGCCTGCCGCAGAGATGCTGTGGGGCAGGCGGGTGTCGAACTCCGCGGCTTCGCCGCGCGAAAGGACGAGGTCCTGATCGCCGAGGAGCAGCCGCAGCTTCCCCGAGAGTATGTAGAGCCATTCGAAGCCGTCGTGGACTCTGGGTTCCGGCGGTTCGGCGACCGGAGGGTAGGTGATCTTATAGGTGGCGACAAGGGACCCTTCGGGGGCGAGAGGGGTGATGATCATCCCGTTCCGGCGCACGGAATTCCGCCGCACTCGGGGGTCCGGGGCGGACGGGGTCACGAGCCCGTCGATGCTGACGCCGAGCTGACGCGTCAGGGGGACGAGGAGTTCGAGGCTGGCTTGACGCTTGCCCGACTCCAGCCTTGAAAGGGTGCTCGGGGACATTCCGGCGCGGGACGCCAGCGCCTCGAGGGTCCATCCGCGGCTTGACCGCAGCTCGCGCAGTCGCGGGCCGATGTGCTTGAGCTCCTCGTTCATTTCGTCCTCCCTACCTGCCCGGTCGGGCTGTGGTCTCCGTCCTGAGCCGCCTGAGACGGAGCCGGGCCGGTTTCGGCGTCAATTTTTGCTGATTGTGCATGAAAGTTTGCGCATCCGCAAGTGAGCGACTGGACTGGAGGCATGAATGAGAGAGTCAGAGATCAGGAATGGGATGTCGTCATCGCCGGAGGCGGTGTCGCCGGTCTCTCGGCGGCACTGACATTGGGCAGGGCTCGCAGGCGTGTGCTCGTGATCGATTCGGGCCGGCCTCGCAATCGGTTCGCCGACCATATGCACGGGATGCTCGGAGGCGATGGTGCCGAACCGACCGAGCTGCTGCGGCGCGGCCGGGAGGAGCTGGGGGCCTATGATGTGACGATCCGCGAGGGCACGGTCATCGACGTCGAGGACCGCGAGCGAAGCCTCGGAGTGACGATCTCGGGCGGCGAAACGTTGGAGACGCGGTCCCTCATCGCTGCCAGCGGCCTCAGTGACGAACTCCCGCCTGTGCCGGGGCTGCCCGAGCGGTGGGGGCGGGATGTCCTGCACTGCCCGTACTGCCACGGCTGGGGGGTTCGCGGACAGCGCCTCGCCGTGCTCGGAACCTCGCCGATGTCCCCGCACCAGGCCGAGCTGATCCGACAGTGGAGCGACGACCTGGTCTTCCTCACCGCCGGCTGCGGTCCGCTTGAGCCGGAGGTCGCCGCCCGCCTGCGATCGCGTGGTGTCAAGCTCGTCGACTCGCCCGTGGTCGAAGTCCTGGCCGTGGGCGATCGACTCACCGGAGTCCGGCTCGACGACGGCAGCACACACGAGCTCGACGCCGTCTTCACCGCCCCGTCCTCCCGTCCCCATGACGACTACCTCGAAGGGATGGAACTCGCACGCGATGAGACCCCGATGGGCAGCTTCATCTCCGTCGATCCTGCAGGACGGACGAGTCATCCGCGCATCTGGGCGATCGGCAACATCGTCAACCCTCCCGCGAACGTTCCCATCTCGATCGGTGCCGGATCGATGACGGCAGGCATGGTCAACATGGCGCTGGTGACCGAGGAATTCGATCGGGCAGTCGGCGCAGACGAAAGCGAGGAGGCCACAGCCGCTGAGGGGCCCGATGGGACCGCAGTCGCCGAGGAGGAATCGGCCCGACAGCACTGGGAGAGCCAGTATTCCGGAAGTGCCGCCCGTTGGTCGGGGCGGGTCAACTCGACCATGGCCGCGGTGGTCTCAAGGCTGCCGGGCGAGTCGGTGGGCGAGGCACTCGACCTCGGGTGCGGCGAAGGGGCCGACGCCGTCTGGCTGGCCGATCGCGGGTGGCGGGTGACCGCCGTCGACATCTCCGAGTCAGCCATTGAGCGGGGAGCCGAACTCGCGCGGGAGGCCGGCGTATCGGATGCGATCGGGTGGATCACGGCGGATCTGTCGGACTGGGCGACCGAAGCGGAGTACGACCTCGTCACTGCCTCGTTCTTCCACTCCGAGGTCGAGCTGCCGCGGACCGAGATACTCCGACGTGCTGCCGGTCGGGTGCGTCCGGGCGGTCGCCTGGTCATCGTCTCCCATGTCTTCGAGGGCCCCGAGGACATCCCGGCTTGGTCGCTGCGGTATCACGGGGTGAGTGACCCGAATGATCCCGCGCTTGAAAAGGTGTTCTCTCTGCTGCTCAAGCCTGCCGAGGAACTCGCCGCCTTGGCGCTCGACGGAGTCGACTGGGAAGTCGAACGCCAAGAGATCTGCCCTCGTGAGGCCGTGGGGCCGGATGGGCAGGAGACTGCGACGGTCAAGGACGGACTGCTGGTTCTGCGGCGGCGAGAGAGCCGCTGAGCGCGTCCGCGGCCGAGTCCGCTGGTTCGGCGTCGCCGAGGCGAACCGATCAGCCGCGGACTCCTCGACGAGTAATCAATCCTCCTCCACAACGCGGTCGGTGGCCAGCAGGGTTCGATCGCCTGCCTTAACCGTGCCCAGGCCGTCGGGGGTGAACGCCCCCGGCACCGCGACCACACCCGAGCCGTCGGCCGGGTAGCCGCGGGCAAGACTGCCGGTCATGGCGTTGTGGACCCGCAGTGTGCCCTCCTCGCGCAGATAGATCAGTCCTCCGACCGCCGCCTCGAGTTCGACCGACTGCGGCACCGAGACCGGCAGTTCGTTCTTACCCGTGTCGTCGATGACCGTCAGCCCCTGCTTGCCGAGCGTGACGATGGCCCCGGTGTTCGCATCCTGGGCGGCCCCGCGGGCATCGTCATCGAGCAGGTCCCCGGTCTCACGGTCGAACGCCGGTCCCGCGCCGTCGCCGGTGTCGAGGTGGACGACCCCGTCGCCGGTGCTCGCGCCCGCGGC
This sequence comes from Brevibacterium linens ATCC 9172, assembly GCF_900169165.1. GTDB lineage: Bacteria > Actinomycetota > Actinomycetes > Actinomycetales > Brevibacteriaceae > Brevibacterium > Brevibacterium linens. Next base: position 9,990 of record NZ_FXYY01000036.1, on the reverse strand, counting down.
GGGCGCGAGTTCATCGACGGTCCAGTCGTTGTCGGCCAGTGAATGCTCCCACACACTGGAACCGTCCTCGACGGCGATCAGCTTCCCGTCGGTAACGTCGAGGAACATTCCTCGATACTCGCCGAGGCGGCGCGCCGAATCCGTGTCCCCGTGGTTCGGCTCTGTGCTCGGTTCCGGCACCTCATCCCCGGTGGCCGGATCGAGGGCCACCGCCTCGGTGAGGTCTGCGTCGACAGGGGCGAAGACCGTGCCCGGTCCGCGCATGGGACCGGGCACGTCGACGGGTCCCCACTCCTGCTCGCCGGTTTCGAGGTCGTAGGCGCTCGCGGTGACGTCCTCGTCGCAGTCGGTCGACGAGTCGGAATCGGTGAGCACGGCCAGCGGAGTGCCGTCGGCATCGACGCTGACGGTGAATCCGGTGCATCCGCTCGGCCGTTTCGCCTGCCACAGTGTGGACCCGTGGACGTCGACGGCGGAGAAGTCGAGAGTCTCGTCGCCGGTGCTCGCAGAGAGGAAGACCTCACCGAGGTGCTTGGGCGGCAGATCCCACCCGGGCTCGACGAGCTCGAGAGGTTCGATGATCAGCGGCAGCTGCAGATCGGAGGCGTCGACAGCGTCGAGTTCGGTCGTGACCTGCTCCGGCGTCCGGTCGAAGTCCTCGGGGGCCTGGGAGCAGCCCGCGAGGGCGAAGACGCCGATGAGCGGTCCGGCGAGGGCGGAGAGGAGTCTGCGGGTGCGCATGGTTCAGTGCTTCGCCCTCGGTGCCTGCGACGGCTTCGCCGAGTCCTCCGCCGCGGCAGCGATTCGCCGGGCGCGGCGTCGCTCATGGCGGAACCACAGGACGATCGCGAGCACCGCCAGCACGCAGACGACGATGATGTCGGTCGTCGTCGACGACCACGAGCTCACCCATTCCTGCGCATGGGCCAAAGCGGTCGTGGGCACCAGCGACGGTGCCGAGACGAGGCCGTTGGTCATCCAGAACACGATGCCGACGGCGATCATCAGGACACCTGTGACCATCGACATGATCGGCAGCCTGCGACCGAGGAAAGAGACCGAACCTCCGCGCAGGACCGAACGGGTCCGGGTGCCCACGCGGGTCCACAGTGCCGCGATGATGAACAGCGGCACGACCATCCCGGCCCCGTAGACGGCGAGCATGATGCCGCCGAGGACGAAGCTGCCCTTCGTCGCGGCCAGGGTGAGCACCGCGCCGAGGATGGGCCCGGCGCAGACCCCGGCGATCCCGCTCGTGGCGCCGAGGAGGAAGGTCTTCGTCCACCCGGTCGCCTGCGCGGAGCGCTGCCGGGCGGCATCGGCTCCCGGCAGCATCTTGGCCGGGTCGAAGCCGAAGCCGAAGAACTGGACGATGCCGAGGACGATGAGGATCGCCGAGGCGACGAGGACGATCGCGCCGCGGTGGGAGGTGAACAGAGCCCCGAGCGTGCCGGCGCCCATGCCCAAGGGGATGAGCACGAGCAGCATGCCCACATAGAAGATGAGGCCGTGGAGGATCAGGCGCGAACCCGCCCCGACGGTGGAGCCGAAGAAGGCCGGCAACAGGAGCGCGGCACAGGGGCTGAGCAGAGCGAGGATTCCGCCGATGAAGGCGCTGATCAGGCTGATGTCCATCAGTTCTGTCCTTTCTTCGCCGCCTCGACGGCATAGACGAAGACGTCCGTGGGCTGGGCCCCGACGTACGGCTGCCCATCGAGGATGAACGTCGGGGTGGAGAACGCACCGAGGTCGGTGCCCATGGCGGCATTGTCCGCGACCGCCGCGGCGGTTTCTTCGGAGTTCATGTCCGCGGTGAATTGTTCGGTGTCGAGTCCGATCTGCTCGGCCACCGCGGTCAGGGCTTCGGGCGTGAGCTCGTCGGGGGAGCGGGGCTCGCCGCCGGCGAACAGGGCATTGTGGAATTCCCAGTGCTTGTCCTGCAGGGCCGCGGCATAGGCGGCCTTCGCCGCCTGTTCGGACGCGGAGCCGAACACATTGACCTCGCGCCATTCGATGCGCAGATCCCCGGAGTCGACGTAGTCGAGCATCTTCGGCAACGTGTCCTGCGACCAGGCGGCGCAGTAGGGGCACTGGTAGTCGGAGAAGACTACGAGCTTGACGGGCGCGTCGACGGGACCGTCGGACATCGGATCCGATTCTTCTCCGGAGTCGACGTCGCCGAGGTCGGACTGCTCGGGGTCGGCGACCTCGGTGACGATGACCTCGGATTCAGGGCCGGCACCACCGGCCGCGGGCGTCGACTCTTCCTCGCCGCTGCGGTCGATGACGAGGATCATGAGCACGAGTGCCACGGCGATGGCGCCCACCGTGGCGGGGATCCACCAGCGGTACTGCGGGCGCGGTGCCGCATGTTTGGCCATGCTCTCACTCCTAGTTTACTAAGATGCTTAGTAAACTATAGTTCATCGGTCTCGCGCGCCGAAAGCTGCGGATCGTCAACCGCCGGCATCGACGGCCGTTCAATTCTTCGCTGATCGGTCCACGGGCGGGATGAGCAGGGGACTTCCGGGATCGCCGACGAGTCGGGCGCCGGAGTCGGCGATGTGGTGCGGTGCGCCGAAGTCTTCGTGCTCGGGCAGCTCCTCGGTGGTATCGAGGATGCGCCCGTCGTCGGCCGACCTCGTCTGCGTGCCCGCGTCGGCCGCGTCACCTCCGGCGCCTGCTTCGGTGACGACGAGGCCGGCCCCGACGGCGGAGAGCCCGGCACCTCCGTCCAACGGTGCATCCCAACGCTTCGTCCCGTCGAGGCCGAAACCGTGCAACTTCGAGTCACTGGTCACCAGAGTGCGGCTGTGCGAATCGAAGCCGGCGCCGTCGATGCCGGAGGCGATGGTGTCTCCCGAACGCAGGTCGATCAGAGTGCGCTGCCCGCCGCCGCTGCCGAGGAGTGCGTGGGAGCCGCCGACGGTCTCCCAGGGTGTCTCGCGAGCCTCGGCGGCCGTGAGCCCGAGGTCCGCGACGGGACGAGTCCACAGTCGACGACCCTCGACATCCTTGCCGATGAGCTCCTTGCCGTCTGCGAGGACGAGATGACCGTCGAGGAGCGCGAGGATCCGCGGTGAGTCGTCGTCCTCGACGGCCAGTTCTGCTCCGCTGGCGGGATCGAGGGCGGTGCGAGGGCCGCCGGCGCCGATGAAGTCTTCCGGCGGGCCGGCGAAGACGAGCCCGCTGCCGAGCAGTGGTCCGGGCACCTCGACGGGCCCCCAGAGATTCTCGCCGGTGTGGAGATCGAAGCCCGATGCCGTCGTCTTGAGCGAGCCGCTCGATCCGGACTGCTGGTCCATGAGTACGGCCACCGGCCCGTCTGCGGAGTCGGTGACGAGGAACCCGGAGCACACACGCGGACGCTGGGCCGACCACAGGATCGTGCCGTCCGAATCGACGGCGCGGAATTCGAGATCGGACTCGGCCTCGTGCAGCGACAGGAAGACGTCGTCGGCTTCCTGCGCGGCCACGTCCCAGCCGGGGTCGATGGCCCCGGCCCCGCTCTCCGCGGCACTCGTGGTCCCCGAGCCGTTCGTCTCTGCCGGCCGGAGTGTCTCGGCCGGCGAGTGCACCGGCCGGGGGGCGGCCGATTCGCTGTCCGCGTCGATGCTCGAGCAGGCGGTCAGCGAGCCCAGGGCGAGCAGGCAGGCGGGCAGGATCATGGCGGCTGCCGCGCGGCGTTTCATGTCTCAGCTCTCGGCTCGGGCGAGCGCCTCATCGACTGCGTCGGTGAACTGCTGGGTCGGCTGTGCGCCGAGCAGCGGTTTGCCGCCGATGATGAAGGCCGGTGTGCTCGAAACGCCGATCGACTGCCCTTCGGAGGCGACGGTGTCGAACTGCTCGTGGGCCTCGGTCGAATTCATATCCTGTTTGAACTGCATCGGATCGAGGCCGAGGTCCTCGCCGAGGCTGACGAGTGAGTCGTCGTCGAGCTGGGACTTCGGGCGGTGCTTGCCGCCTTCGAACAAGGCGTTGTGATAGTCCCAGTACTCATCCTGCTTGCCTGCGGCGAAGACGGCGCGCGCGGCCCGCTCGGACTCCTCGCCGAAGACGGCGAGATCGCGCATCTCGATGCGCAGATCCCCGGAGTCGACGTAGTCCATCATGGCCGGCAGGGTGTCCTCGTTCCATGTGGCGCAGTAGGGGCACTGGTAGTCGGAGTACATGACGAGAGTGACCGGAGCGTCGACGTCACCGACCGCATTCGCCTCGTCAGGATCCCTGTGCTCGACGAAGGACAGGTCGACGTCTTCTTCGGCGGAGCCGTTCTGCGAACTCGAGCTCTCTTCTTGGGCATCGGCATCTGAGCCGCCTTGGTTGGCGATGACGATGCCGATGACCACGGTGGCGAGGATGATGACGGTCAGAGGGACGAGCCAGAACATGGGGCCGCGTTCGGTGCGAAGCACAGAAGCCTCCTGAGGGTGAAGTCGGTGGAGTGTGACCGGGTCGATGCCGATGTTTACTATGAAGCATAGTATACTAATGTGCATAGTAGACTCGTATCGGTTGCCGCATCGGAAGAGAGGCCTCATGCTCGTCAATGCTGTCAAGGACGCCTGCCGGGGCCTCCTGCTCTGGGACCGCAGGCGCATCGCTTCGGCGGTTGCCGCGGCCGCGGGGTCCGCTGTGGTCATCGGCCTCGCGACAGTGCTCATTCCCAACTCCCTCTTCGCCCGCGATATCCCGCCTGTGTGGTGGGACTACCCGGTGTGGATCCTCACTGCGGTGCTGCTCGGAATGCTCATCGCCACCTATGTTCGCAGCCCGGGAACCGCTTCCGAGGGACGTTCGGGCAGTGTTGATGCCGCCTCCGAGAGACGGACGGGTGTTCTCGGCGGCGTGGGCGGAGTGCTCGGATGGTTCGCCGTCGGATGCCCGGTGTGCAACAAGATCGCGCTGCTCGCCCTGGGCTACACTGGCGCCTTGACCTACTTCGCGCCCCTCCAGCCGATCCTGGCCGCGGCTTCGGTCGCCCTCCTGCTGGTGGCTGTGATCATCCGCCTCAAAGGCCAGTACTCGTGCCCGCTTCCCTCGCCCGAAAGGAGCGTCCGCTCATGACTAACGATGACGATCGGGGCGGGGGCTCCTCGCCGATTCGCCTCGGCGCCCTCGAGAAGCAGGTGATGGGACTGCTGTGGGACCATGAGCCGCTCACGGTTCGGCAGATCATCGAACTCTCGGAGGCCGAGCCCGCGTACACGACCATCGCCACAGTGCTGACGAACCTCGAGCGCAAGGGGCTCGTCAGTCGCGAGCGTCGCGGCCGCTCGGTCCTCCACGCTCCGGTCGTCAGCCGCGAGCAGCACACGGCGCGGACGATGCAGGCGGCCCTGATCGACGGCGGGGATCGCGCGGCGTCGATCCTCCACTTCGTCGAGGGTATAGATGCCGCCGACATCCGACTGCTGCGCGACTACCTCGACGCGAAGGATGTCGCCGAATGAGCCTGCTGATCGGCGGAGCATGCGTCGCTGCGCTCGCCTTCGTCCTTGCTTGGGCCGGGCCCGCCCTCGTTCGTTCAGCCGCGCCGGTCCTCATGCGCGTCCCGCGCTTGGCGGTGTTCGCGCTCCTCTCCCTGCCGATGTTGTCCTGGGCTGTGGTGTCCGCTCTCAGCCTCATGGCGGCTTGGCTGCTCAAAGGCCCCGATGTGCTGCCGATGCCCATCGGTGATGTGTGCCAGCGCTGCCTCATTGCGGCGAACCCGTTCGGCGGTGCTCAGATCGACACGCTCATCCCCGTCGTTCTCTTCCTCCTCCTGCCTCTGCTCGTCACCCTCGGATTCCTCATCCGCGGTGGGTTTCTGGCCAGACGGCGGCACCGCGAGAACGCTGCGACGGCTCGAATCCTCGGCCGGGAGGCCATCGACGTCGAGCTGGCAGGACGGACCGTCAGGATGATCAGCGGCCACCGGCATCTGGCCTTCTCCCTGCCGCGCAGGTACGGGGGAGTGGTGCTGTCTGAGCATCTGTGTTCGGCGCTGGAACCCGGCGAGCTGACGGCAGTGCTCGAACACGAGAGGGCTCATGTCGACCAGGGTCATCACGGGATCATGGCTCTGGTGGAGACCTTCGTGCGGCCGCTGCGGTTCATCCCGCTCTTCGCTGAGGTTGCAGCTTCCGTCCCGCTCTACCTCGAGATCGCGGCCGATGATCGTGCGCGAAAGGTCGCAGGCACTCCCGCGCTCGCCAGTGCCCTGCTCAAGATCGGCCCGCAGGTGAGGGAGGGCGGTCACCTCGGCGGTTCTCATGCGCTGAATATCGCCGGGCCTGACCGGGTCCGACAGCTCGTCGCTCCCGTGAAGATGTCGCCGGGGCTGCTTCCGACGGCGGCTCTGAGCAGCGCACTGACCGCTTTCTGCGTCCTCTTCTCTTCGGTCATCGCCACGTACATCGGCGTACTGCTCGCCGGCTGCACCCTGCCCTGAGGGCTGCGGCTTCGGGCGGATCAGTCTGGCTGCGGGTGATCTTCCCCGTGTCGGCCGCCCGGCCTACAATAGAACGCATGTACGAAAATGAGGGTGTCGGGTCGGACGGTGAGTCGGAGTACCAGCCTCCGGCGTGGATGATCCGCTATCGAAACTTCAAAACTCTGTGCTCCTATGTCTGCGGCGAGTTCATCCGCTTCTACCTCACCACCGGCTGCGATCAGATCAGCTACACGCATTCTCAGATCACCGAGGGTCTGCCGAACTATTCGTGCCGGCTGACGTCTGTCGACGAGGCGGTCCTGCTGCTGCCGCTCGATGACTGGGTCGAACGTCTGGACGAGGTCATGCCGCTCGTGCGGGAGTGGTTGGGGGAGCATTCGGATCTCAAAGGGTGCAAGCCGGAGAAGTCGCACTACCAGGGCGACCGCTATTGGTTCAGTCGCTGGCAGGAGGCCAACCCGTGGTGATGGGCGACTCTGTGGTGACGGTGGCCCGTAGTCGGGCGCCTTGGACATCCGGTGGGCAGGTCGCAGTAGAATCCGGAACATGCGCAAACGTGTGATCGTGATCGTCATCGCGGCCTTGGCGGTACTGGGGTTGATCGCCACCATGCTGGGCGGCGTGCCTGCCTGAGTCGCTTCCCGGCCCGACAGAATCCGCGGTGCTGACACGACTCTGCAATGCTATGTTGAGCGGCATGGGAAGCAATGACGATCTCAACTCGCAGCAGTCAGACGTGCCGAGACAGAAGCCGACCGTGAAGACCTTTCACGACGACATCGGTGTGCTCAATCAGCTGAAGAAGCTCGAGTCGGAGGGCATACCGAAGACGGCCCTGCACGTCTTCGCCCACGATTCAGAAGGCGTCGACGAAGTGGTCGGAACCGGCGGCGGACTCCTGAAGGGTCTCGGAGAACTCGTGGCCGAGCGATACAACGAACGAGGCGACGAACTCAGGAACCGCTTTCAGCGGTACGGCTTCGACTCCGATGAAATAGAGAAGTTCGAAAGTGATCTCGACAACGGAGCGATTCTGCTTGTGATCGACGACCCCGATCTCCGTGCGCATTGTAGAGGCAATCGTCGGGCACCGTAAGGGGCTGGTCGCGGACGTCGACGTTTGGGACGCTGGAGTCTCGGTTCGGCAGAGGTCGCGGAGCGGAGACGATTGCTGCTCCGCAGAGCACCGTGACGAACCTCGAGGAAAGGAGAAGCCGTGACCGCGAAATTCAACACCACGAACCCGGCGACCGGAGAGGTCCTCAAGGAATTTCCCACAGCCAGCGACGAGGAGATCTCCGCCGTCATCGACGCCTCCGACGCGGCCTTCCAGACATGGCGGACGACCGATGTCCGGGAACGTTCTGCACCGCTCGCCCGAGCGGCGGATCTCATGGACGAGCGCAGGTGGGACCTCGCTGAGCTCCTCACACTCGAAATGGGCAAACTGCGCGCCGAGGCCGAAGCAGAGGTCGAACTGGCAGCGAGGATTCTGCGCTACTACTCCGAAGAGGGACCCCTGCTGCTCTCCGACGAGGTGCTCGCGCCGTCCAGCGGAGGCAGCGCCGTGATGAAGTGCGAGCCCATCGGCCCGATCCTCGGCGTGATGCCGTGGAACTTCCCCTACTATCAGGTCGCCCGACTCGCCGCACCGAACCTCGTGGCGGGCAACACCATCATCCTCAAACACGCATCGAACTGTCCGCAGTCGGCTCTGGCCTTCGAACAGGTCATGAACGATGCGCAGCTGCCGTCCGACTGCTATCGCAACGTCTTCGCCGACAACGACCAGATCCAGACGATCATCGCCGACGAACGGGTGCGAGGCGCATCGCTCACCGGCTCCGAAGGTGCCGGAGCAGCCGTGGCAGGCGGTGCGGGGAACAATCTCAAGAAGTCGATCCTCGAACTCGGCGGAAGCGACCCGTTCATCGTCCTCGATTCCGCGGATCTGGACGCGACCGTCACCGCCGCCGTGAAAGGGCGGATGACGAACTCCGGCCAGAGCTGCATCGCCTCCAAGCGCCTCATCGTGGTCGACGATCTCTATGACGAGTTCGTGGATCTGATGACGGCGAAGATGTCGCAGTTCGTCGCCGGGGACCCTGCAGACTCCGTCACCACGATGGCACCGCTGTCCTCCGAACAGGCCGCCCGAGACCTCATGGAGCAGGTCGAGGACGCGATCAATCACGGTGCGAAGGTCCACACCGGCGGGCATCGTGTCGACAGGCCGGGTGCCTTCGTCGAACCCACGGTGCTGACCGGGGTGACCGAACAGATGCGCGCCTACTCGGAGGAGCTGTTCGGCCCCGTCGCGGTCGTCTACTCGGTCGCAGACGAGGATGAAGCCGTCGCGCTCGCGAATGACTCGTCGTTCGGACTCGGCGGCACGGTTGTCAGCGACGACATCGAGAAGGCCCAACGCGTCGCTGACCGCATCGACACCGGAATGGTGTGGATCAACCAGGCCACCTGGACCGAACCCGACCTGCCCTTCGGGGGCACGAAGCGCTCCGGCGTCGGTCGGGAGCTCGGTGCAGAGGGTGTTCGCGAGTTCGTCAACAAGAAGCTCATCCGTACGCCCTGACACAGCAGACCGACAGTCGTCCGAGATACCGGAAGGAGACAGATGGATCTCAACATCCGCGACCGCAAGGCACTGGTGACGGGGGCGAGTTCGGGCATCGGGCTGGAGACGGCCCGTCAGCTCCTCGCTGAGGGGGCCGTCGTCGTGATGACCGGGCCCGAGCCCGACGAACTCAAAGCCGCAGTCGACGAACTCGCCGAATTCAAGGAGCGGATCTACGCCCACGACGCCGATATCGCCGATGACGATTCAGTCGACGAGCTCGCCGCGTCCGTCGCCGCCGACGTCGGCGACCTCGACATCCTCGTCAATGTCGCCGGCATCCACGGGGCCGGCGGGCTGTTCCATGAGATCAGCCAGGAGGGCTGGGACCGAACCATCGACGTCGACCTCATGGGACCGGTCCGTGTCACTCGGGCGTTCCTTCCGGGACTTCGCCGAGGCGGCTGGGGCCGTATCGTGTTCGTGTCCTCTGAAGACGCGGTGCAGCCCTATGACGACGAGCTGCCGTACTGTGCGGCCAAGGCCGGCATGCTCTCCTTGGCCAAGGGACTCTCGCGCACCTACGCCTCCGAAGGACTGCTGGTCAACACGGTCTCTCCGGCGTTCATCGCGACCCAGATGACCGACGAGATGATGAATGAGCGAGCCCAGCAGAAGGGAACGAGCTTCGATGAGGCCATAGCCTCCTTCCTGCGAGAAGAACGCCCGTTCATGGAACTCGGACGTCGCGGCCGACCGGAGGAAGTGGCCAAGGTCATCGCATTCCTCTGCTCGGACGCTGCGAGCTTCGTCAACGGTTCGAACTACCGCGTGGACGCTGGATCGGTGGCCACGATCTAGGGCATGTCTCCTTTATTGGCGGAGCCATGTCAGGATCGCGCTGATCACGACGGCCGCTCGATAGGTGATGGCGAGCTTGTCGTATCTCGTCGCTAACCCCCGCCATTGCTTGACGTAGGCA
>NZ_FXYY01000021.1 GCF_900169165.1 Brevibacterium linens ATCC 9172 | reverse complement strand
CGGGGAATCATCTATGTGGAAGAGACCGGTGAGAGACCGGGACACTACTTCCTGCCCTCGCACCGCGTTCGCACTCGAATCCGAGTGAGCCCCTTGCCATCAAGCGAATCGGTGGATCAAGGCTTAGCGGTTGAGGGTTCGCTCCGATCCTAACGTGAGTCGACCGACCAGTGCATGATCGCTGGTTACACTGGGTTCCATGGGCACTGGGCAGGGCAAGTCCCTCACACTCAACAGCGCGTTCCGGCTCGGTTTCACCGGAGCCTTGGGCGTGGGGCTGGCGATCCTGGTGATGACGGCGCTGCAGTCCGTGGCGACAGTGATCATCTACATCGGTCTGGCGCTGTTCCTCGCCCTCGGGCTCGAACCGATCGTGCAGTGGCTCGTCGATCGCAAGGTGCCGCGGTCGCTGTCGGTGCTCATCGTCGTCGTGGCCTTCATCCTCATCGTCGTCAGTGTTGCGCTGCTCATCGCTCCGGCCGTGATCAGTCAGATCCAGACGTTCATCGCGGATCTGCCCGGAATCGTGGCGAACCTTGCGACGACCGGGTGGGTCACCGAGCTCGAGGAGCAGTTCACCGGCGCGATCGACATCGATGCGGTGTTCGCCAACATCTCGGACTGGGCTTCGGATCCGAAGAATGTGCTCTCCCTCGGCGGCGGCGTCGTGTCCATCGGGGCGGGGATCTTGAGCTTCCTCACCGGTGTGATCATCGTCGTCATCCTCACCATCTACTTCGCCGTGTCCATGCCGACGATCAAATCCGCAATGTTCTCGCTGGTGGCGGCCTCATCACGGCCGACGGTCGAATCCGTCACCGAGGAGGTCACCCGTTCCATCGGACGCTACGTCCTCGGCCAGGTGTCCTTGGGAGTCGTCAACGGTGTGTGCTCGGCGATCTTCCTCACCATCATCGGTGCCCCGCTGCCGGCGCTGTTGGCGTTCGTGGCGTTCCTCGCCTCGCTCATTCCCCTGGTGGGACCGATCACCGGCGCGATCATCATCACCGCGTCCTGTCTGATGGTCTCGCCCGGGCTGGGCATCACGGCCGGCATCTACTATCTCGTGTACATGCAGGTCGAGGCGTATCTGCTCAGCCCGCGGATCATGAACGCCGCGGTCGACGTGCCCGGAGCCCTCGTCATCATCGCCGCCATCGCCGGTGGAACCTTAGGCGGTGTGCTCGGTGCGGTGGTCGCGGTGCCGGTGGCCGCCTCGGCGCTCATCATCATCCGCAAGGTCGTCGTTCCGGCGCAGGCGAAGAAGTAGGAACGGCGGATCGGACCTCAGCCGTGGTCGTCGTTGCTGCCGGAATCGATTCGCGTGACGAGGACGTGGATGATGAGCTTGACGATGAAGTAGGCACCGAAGTACCCGGCTCCTGCCGCGACCAGAGTGACAAGCAGGTTGCTCTCTCCGGTTCCTGCCATGGCCAGTCCCGCGAAGATTGCTGCAGAGATCGCCGCGAGGTACGGGATCAGTCGGAGGACGGGGGATTCGGGCTCGTTCATGGGGCAGAGTCTAGCAACGGGGTACCGGAGCATCGACGTGGAGTCTAAGGTGGAGCCCATGACTGAAGCGGGCTGGAGAGCTCAGCGCGACGATGCCGTCCCCGAAGATGTGGAACGGCTGCTCGCGACCGTGCCGGAATGGTTCGGCAGACCTGAATCCAACGCCGAATACATCGACGACGCGCGCCGCATGGAGACGTGGACTGTCCGCGACGAACATGGCCGAGTCGTCGGAGTCACGCTGGTGACGCATCATTTCCCGCAGACCAGCGAGATCCATTTCACCGTCGTCGATCGCTGCGTCCACGGCGGGGGAGTCGGGACTGCGATGATCGAGGCCATCACCGAGGATGTGCGGGCCCGTGGGTCGCGGCTGCTCGAAGTGAAGACCTTGGGTCCGTCGAGGGACGATTCGAACTATGCGCGGACCCGTCACTTCTACGAGAAGATGGGCTTCCTGCCGCTGGAGGAGACCGACCTGTGGGGAGCGGATACGCCCTGCCTGATCATGGTGAAGTCGGTGGGATGACACTGCCGAATCGGGCACAGATTCTTCCAGCCCACGGGGCGATTCAGCAGCGCCCGGCTGACCAACATGACGTCGAAATGGCACGAAGCCTGTCAACCGACCCCTCTGTGCCGTTGACCGGTTCGCTGCTTGGCACTGCCGACAAGGCGGAAGCCAGTTCTTGGGTCCGCCGGCAGCAGGGCCGCCACGCAGAAGGCCGTGGGTTCTCAACAGACGCCCTCATTGGGCTGACGGATTTCGGTCTGTCGATTCCTCAGATCCAGCGCATCGATCTGTATATCGAACCCTGGAACGTTCCGTCTCTTCGCACGGCTGGACGTGCGGGATATCTCCGCGGTCAGTTGTTCGTGGAGCACCAGACAATCGGCGGCAGACTCTGCGATGCAATCGACTTCACATCTTCTTCTTCCGAATGGGGAATGCGGCGAGGGTGGAAATGACAGTTGAACCTCTCGTGCTCGCCTACCCTTTCACTGGTCGTTGGCTGGTCCAGAACAGTCCGGGGGATCGTGTGCCGAGCCACGGGACCAAGCGGTTCGCGAGTTCGTACGCGATCGATTTCGTGCCGGTCGATGGCTCCGGGCGGTCGGCCGCATTCGGACTCGAGTCGCTGTTTCGTCCGGAACAGCCAGAGAAGTTCATAGGTTTCGGCCGCGACGTACTCGCTCCTGTCAGAGGCACTGTTGCGGCAATCCACGACTCCGCGGCAGATCACCCGGCCTACCGTGGTCTGCGTTCGCTCGGCTATGCGATGACTCAACGCAGACGGGTCGATGCCGGATGGCCCGCACTCGCCGGGAACCACGTGATGATCCGAAGCGATGTCACTGTTGTTGCCCTCTGCCACCTTCAACAGGGGAGTGTCGAAGTTCAGGTCGGACAGACTGTCCGGATCGGGCAGAGGCTCGGGCGCTGCGGGAATTCCGGCAACAGCACCGAACCTCATCTGCATGTCCAAGCGATCAGCAGTATGGACATCTCCCTTGCAGACGCTGTACCGATTCGGTTCGGAGATACGCTGCCCACCAATGGCACCATTGTCGAAGCGTGAGCGGACTCTCAGAACTCGATCACGAAGCAATGACGGCTATTGTCCGCACCCCGGTTCCGCCCTAAGGTGAGAGGACACGGACACATCTGCTCCGCGCCTCCGACCGCCATCGGACGAGGCACGTGAAGTGGGGTGGATGGACTCACACGAAGGAGTGTCATGGCAGTCTACTCAGCACCCGGTACCGACGGCGCGCTCGTTACGTTCAAGCCCCGTTATGAGAACTACATCGGAGGAGAGTGGGTGCCGCCGAAGGACGGCAACTACTTCGAGAACATCACCCCCGTCACCGGGCAGGCTTTCACCGAGATCCCCAGCTCCACAGCCGACGATGTCGAGACCGCACTCGATGCCGCATGGGCAGCGGCACCGGCCTGGGGCAAGACCTCGGTCGCCGAACGGTCGAACATCCTGCTCAAGATCGCCGATCGCATCGAATCCAACCTCGAGATGCTCGCCGTCGCCGAAACCTGGGACAACGGCAAGGGAATCCGCGAACCGCTGGCTGCGGACCTGCCGCTGGCCGTCGACCACTTCCGCTACTTCGCCTCGGCCATCCGGGCGCAGGAAGGCGGCATCTCACAGATCGACGACGACACCGTCGCCTACCATTTCCACGAGCCCCTCGGCGTGGTCGGACAGATCATTCCATGGAACTTCCCCCTGCTCATGGCCACGTGGAAGCTCGCTCCAGCGCTCGCCGCCGGCAACTGCGTCGTCCTCAAACCGGCCGAGCAGACCCCGGCGTCGATCCTCGTCCTCGCCGAACTCATCGGCGACCTGCTGCCTCCCGGCGTCCTCAACATCATCAACGGGTTCGGTGTCGAAGCCGGCAAGCCGCTGGCATCGAACAAACGCATTCGCAAGGTCGCCTTCACCGGTGAGACCACGACCGGCCGTCTGATCATGCAGTACGCCTCGCAGAACATCATCCCGGTCACTCTGGAGCTCGGCGGCAAGTCACCGAACATCTTCTTCGACGACGTCATGGCTGCCGACGACAGCTTCAGAGACAAGGCGCTCGAAGGCTTCGCGATGTTCGCTCTCAACCAGGGCGAGGTCTGCACCTGCCCGTCGCGTGCGCTCGTCCAGGACTCGATCTTCGACGACTTCGTCGCCGCCGGCGTCGAACGCGTCCGGTCCATCAAGCAGGGCAACCCGCTCGACACCGACACCCAGGTCGGCGCACAGGCCTCGAACGACCAGTTCGAGAAGATCATGTCGTACCTCAAGATCGGCAAGGACGAAGGCGCCGAGGCGCTCATCGGCGGCGACAAAGCCGAACTCGACGGTGACCTTGCCGGCGGCTTCTACATCCAGCCGACGATCTTCAAGGGCACGAACAAGATGCGCATCTTCCAGGAGGAGATCTTCGGACCCGTCGTGGCCCTGACCTCGTTCTCCGACTACGACGACGCGATCACCACAGCCAATGACACGCTCTACGGCCTCGGCGCCGGAGTCTGGGCCCGCACCGGAAACACCGCCTACCGGGCCGGACGCGACATCCAGGCCGGACGCGTCTGGGTGAACAACTACCACGCCTACCCGGCCCACGCCGCGTTCGGCGGATACAAGTCCTCGGGCATCGGACGTGAGAACCACAAGATGATGCTCGACCACTACCAGCAGACGAAGAACCTGCTGGTCAGCTACTCCGAAAATGCACAAGGATTCTTCTGATGAGCGACACCACCGAAACAGCCGCCCTCGAATCGACACCGACGATCGAGGGCGAAGAGAAATCGCGAGTGGCGATGACTCGGGCCGCCATCGACCTGCTCGCAGGTCTCGTCGACAAACACGGACAGCTCATGTTCCACCAATCCGGCGGCTGCTGTGACGGCTCGTCGCCCATGTGCTTCCCCGAAGGCGACTTCCTCACCTCGGAAGCCGATGTGCTGCTCGGCCACTTCGACCTGCCCATCGATGATGCCGAGAAGGCCGGCCTGGACTTCTGGATGTCGACGGAGCAGTTCGAGTACTGGAAGCACACGCATCTGACGATCGATGTGGTGCCGGGCCGCGGCAGCGGCTTCAGCGTCGAATCACCGACGGGAAACCGCTTCATCATCCGCTCGACGCTCATGGACGTCGGCTGAAGTCTGCACCGTCCCACTGAAAAACGGGCTGAGTGCCGAGAAACGCGTGCGCACATGCGTTTTTCGACACTCAGCCCGTTTCTCGGCGAGGCCTACTTCAGCTGCTCCGGCTCGCCGAGGGAGAGCATCAGCCGGTTCGCCCAGTTGAAGAAGGCGGCGCAGCTGAGGGCGTCGATGATGTCGCCGTCGCCCAAGCCAGCCGCACGCAGCTGATCGACGTGCCGCCCGCCGAAGGTCTGCGGAGTCAGCGTCAGTGCCACCGAAGCATCGATGACGGCGTCCCACACCTGATCACCGAGGCGGGACTCCGTGCCGATTCCTTCGTCGAGGAGGCGCTGCACGAGGTCCCGACGCCCGGATTCCTCGGTGGCCCGGTCCGCGTGGACCGACGCGCAGAACAGGCATCCGTTGAGACGAGAGGCCGCGGTCGCGGCGAGTTCGCGTTCGGCCCGACCGAGACCATCGGTGGTGTTGAAGAAGATGTCGAAGTCGGTCAGAGTTCGTGCCTTGAGTGCGGCCGGATCCCTCGCAAGCAGCCGGAAGTAGGGGTTCTTCGCCCGTCCCGCCTCGATCAGGGCATCCTGCTGATCATCGCTGAGGTCCGCCTCGGCGACGGGAGCGATCCACGGCACCCAGCCGAGCCCACCCTGTTGGAACAGTTCGGGGCGCTTGAGGTTCGGGTACGTCTTCACCCGGTCCCCGACGGACTGCAGTGCCTCTTCGACTCTCGCCGAGGCGGGGCTGTCTTCCGTGTCGTGTGAGGACGGGGCTGCGTCGTCCGGGGACGGAACCGTGGACGCCGGCTCGGTGAGTGCGGCCAGCCCGGTGCTGATGCGGATCTGAAAGTTGAGGAACGACACGAGCTGAGCCAGGGTGACGATGCCGTCCTCGTCCCATCCGGACTCCAGCAGCAGGGCGAGGTGCGCCGGCCTGGCATCGCGCGGATGGAGCGCAAGGAGATGAGCAAACTCGAGCCCCGCGATGAGCCGGGATCCCAACGTCTGGCGTGACTGTGCGTCGGCGGTGAACCAGGGACCGGGAACACTCTCCGCCGACAGTGCCGCAGATTCGACGATCCCGTAGGGCCCGCGCACCTCGGCACGCGAATCGAGTGCGAGCACCGCCTCGTCGAGGAGTTCCGCGACCGCCCACGACGCGGCTTCATCTTCGTCACGAAGCAGGTCACGGTAGAA
Organism: Brevibacterium linens ATCC 9172; assembly: GCF_900169165.1. Lineage (GTDB taxonomy): Bacteria > Actinomycetota > Actinomycetes > Actinomycetales > Brevibacteriaceae > Brevibacterium > Brevibacterium linens. The sequence continues at coordinate 51,427 of NZ_FXYY01000021.1, read as the reverse complement.
CTCCTCGGCACGGTCCGAACCGAGCAGACCAGCGGTGAACGCGGCCACGGCATAACGCTCCCGGTAAGACACACCGCGCGGATCCTCGGGCTCGAGCAGAGCTTCGAAACTCAGCTGGGCGTTCTCCTTCGCCTGTGCCCGGTGATCACGCAGCACATCGAGCGGATCATTCGCCGCGATTCCGGCGAGGAGGTTGATGATATCGGCCATCTCAGTGCACCCGCTCCTTGGTCACGGAGAACCCGAGGGCCGGGGCCACCTCAGTGGCGAGCAGTTCGATCGACCGCAGGGCGGTCTCGTTCGTCGCCGGAACCGAGTGCACCTGGAAGCTGACATCGGTGGCCCGATCGAGGACGCGGTCATGCTGCAGACGTTCGCTCACCTGCTCGGGCGTGCCGAGGTAGGTGTCGGTGGCGATGAGGAGCTCATCGAGGGTCAGCGACGACGTGTCATAGCCGACGAGGCGGTCGGCCTCGGCCCGCAGCGCCGGTTCGGTGATCTCACGCAGCCGGGGCAGATCCTCAGCATCGGCGACCACTGCGGTACGGGAGGCGAGGATGCGCGGTTCGGCTCCGTCCGGCAGCTGCGAGAGATAGGTGTCGATGACCGGCAGCTGCACCTCATCGAGAGGTGCCGACGGGTTGTCCTGGGGCCGTGGCTGTGTCCGCGAGAGCATGAGTCCGTCACTGGCGGCGCCTGCCGCACCGGCACCGCCTGAGGAGAATGTCGCCTGCCACAGGCGTCGTTCGAGACTCGGACGCTCCGCGTCGGGAACGGGATAGAGACTGTGGTCGGTGGGAAGCCGGTCGCCTGAGAACAGGGTGCGCAGTGTTGCGAGGTTGTCGGCGAAGACCTCGCGACGGTCATCGAAGCTCGTGCCGAAGGCTGGGAAGGACTTCGGATTCCCGCCGGAGCCCAGACCGATCTGGAGGCGACCGGCGGAGAGTTCGTCGAGGACGGCGGCGTCTTCGGCCACGCGCACGGCATTCTCCATCGGCAGGGTGATGATCGCGGTGCCCAAGTCGATTCGGGAGGTGCGGGCGGCGGCATGGGAGAGGAAGACGAGCGGGGAGGGCAGCCCGCCCTCTGCCGCGGAGAAGTGGTGCTGGGCGACCCATGCCGAATGGAAGCCGAACTCCTCGGCCGTCTCGATCTGTTCGAGGGCGAAGCGGTAGCGCTGAGCTGCCGGGGCGTCCTCGAGCAGGCGAGTGAAGAATCCGAGCTTCGGTCCGGTCGCCTGGGTGTCGGTCGGTTGAGGGGTCATGGTTCTCAGCTTTCTGCTGCTGCGGTGAGCAGGGTCGGGGTCGCGGGTCGGTCATTCGCAGGCGCTGCAGCGGCCGACAGCGTCGCTGGACGGGGGATCGCCTCGAGCAGGGTGCGGGTATAGGCAGACCGCGGGCGAGTGAAGATCTCTTCGGTCGCGCCGTCGTCGACGAGGTGTCCGTGCGACATCACGGACACCGTATCAGCGATCTGACGGACGACGGCGAGATCATGGGTGATGAAGACATAGGTGAGACCGAGCTCCTGCTGCAGCTCGTCGAGCAGTGTGAGGATCTGTGCCTGCACCGAAACGTCAAGAGCCGAGACCGCCTCGTCGAAGACGACGAGTTCGGGTTCGACGATGAGAGCGCGGGCGATCGCCACTCGCTGCAGCTGCCCGCCGGAGAGTTCGGCGGGACGCCGGTCGAGGAAGTCGGTCGGCAGCGCCACTCGATCCATGGCCTCGGCGACGAGTCGAGGTCGGGAGGTGCGGTCACCGAGGCGGAAGTTGCGCAGAGGTTCGGTCAGGGTCGAGCGGATCGAATGCTTGGGATCAAGAGCGGAGAACGGGTTCTGATGGACCAGTTGGACGGAGCTCCGGAACTCCCGCAGACGCTGACGTGAGGGACGACCGCGTCCGAGTTCCGCGGCGTCGAAATCGCCGATGCGCACATGCCCGGACTGGGGTGTGAGGAACCCGGTCAGCGCCTTGCCCGTGGTGGTCTTGCCCGAACCGGATTCGCCGACGAGTCCGTGCGTGGTCCCGCGCGCCACCGTGAAATCCACACCTTCGATGCCGGTGATCTGATCACCCGTGCGGTCGAAGATGTGGGTGAGTGATTCGACGGAGACGAACGGGGTGTCAGTCTGCGTGGTCGCCTCGGTGCGGTCCGGACGTGCTTTCGTCTGCAGCGCGGGAGCATTCGCGATGAGCCGGGAGGTGTAATCGGTGGCCGGGTCGGAGAAGACACGGCCGGCGGGTCCCGATTCGACGATGCGTCCGCCCTGCATGACCACGACCTCGTCGGCGCGTTCGCCGGCGACGGCGAGATCGTGGGTGATGAAGAGGATGCCCATCCCGGTCTCGGTGCGCAGTTCGTCGAGGAGGTCGAGGACCTGCTTCTGGACGGTGACGTCGAGGGCGGAGGTGGGTTCGTCGGCGATGAGCAGGCGCGGGCGCAGAGCGATGGCGGCGGCGATGAGCACCCGCTGCCGCATCCCGCCCGAGAGCTCGTGCGGGAACTGGTCGGCCCGTTTCTCCGGCTGGTCGATGCCGACCCGGTCCAGCAGCTCGATAACCTGGGCGCGAGCCTCGGCCCGGCCCGCGCGACGGTGGATGCGCAGCGCCTCGGCGACGGACTTGCCGACCGTCTGCAGGGGATTGAGCGAGGACCCCGGATCCTGTGGGACGTAGCCGATCTGAGATCCGCGAACACCCCGCCAACCGGAGGTGCCCAGGCTGAGCAGATCAACCTCGCCGAGGCGGATCCGCCCGGCCGCGACCCTGGCCGAGAAGGGGAGGAGACCGATGACGGCGTTCGCCGTCGTCGACTTCCCCGAACCGGATTCCCCGACCACGGCGGTCATCGAACCGGGACGGACCACGAGGTCGAGTTCGCTCACGGCAGGTGCCGCGGAGCCGCCTCGGCGGGTGTATTCGACGGAGAGACCGTCGATGCGCAGCAGTGAGGACTCGGTCATGATGTCACCTTTCGCAGGGTGTTGCCGATCTGGTGGGTGGCGAGCACGATGGCCATGACCACGAGGCCGGGCAGCACGGTCAGCCACCACGCGGTGGCGACGAAGTTGCGGCCCTCGGCGATGATGAGGCCCCATTCCGGGGTGGGCGGCGGAGTGCCGTATCCGAGGAATCCGAGAGTGGAGATCTGGAGGATCGCCGAACCGACCTGGAGCACCGCCAGTGAGAGCACGGGAGAGATCGAATTCGGCAGGATGTGGCGGACCAGGACGGAGAAGAAGGTGCCGCCGGATCCGTAGGCCGCGGCCACGTAGTCGCTCGTGTTGATCTGCACCGCCTGGGACCTGGCCAGTCGTGCGAACTGGGCGATGGCGGTGACTCCGACGGCGATGGCCGCGTTGATCGTTCCGAAACCGAGGACGACGACGATCGAGAGGCTGAGCAGGATCGCGGGGATGGACAGCAGTACGTCGATCAGGCGCATGAGCACATCGTCGACGAACCCGCGCCGGGTGCCGGCGATGAGCCCGATCGTGGTGCCGACGATCAGCCCGACCCCGACGGCCACGAGCGCGGCCAGCAGGGACTGGGAGGCGCCGTAGACGACGCGGGTGAAGGCATCGCGGCCGGTCTGGTCGGTGCCGAACCAATGCTCGAGGCTCGGGGCCAGAAGGGCAGGGGTGTCTCCGCCGTCGTTGGGATCGAAGTGGGTGAAGAGACCGGGGAACAGCGCCCAGGCGATGGCGATGAGCAGCACCAGCCCGGAGGCGATGGTGGCCGGGGTGATCGCGGCGCGTGCCCGGCCGCCGCGAACTCGGCGGGTGTCGGTGCCGGTGCCTTGGCCGCGTGTGAAGACGATGCTCATGAGTTCTTCTCCTTCGTCTCGTCGTTCCAGTCGAGGTCGACGCCGACGCTGGCCGCGGTCGCCGTCATGGCGCGACGGGTGGGTTCGTCGTGGCTGCGCAGGGCTGTGCCCGCCGAGGCGGCGCTGCGTTTCGTGAGCAGCCGGACGTCGATGACGGGGTAGAGGAGGTCGACTGCGAGGTTGATGATGGCGTAGCCGAAGGTGGCGATGACCACGACGGCCAGCAGGATCGGATTGTCCCGGTGGGTGACCGCTTGGGCGGTGATGAGTCCAATGCCGTTGCGGCCGAATACGGTCTCGGTGACCACGGCGCCGGCGACGAGTTCGCCGAAGACGAGGCCGATGATCGTCAGCCCCGGCAGCACCGCATTGCGGGCGACGGTGTGGACGAGGATCCACAGTTCGGAGGCGCCCTTGGCCGTGGTGACCTTGACGAATCCGGAAGCCTGCACCTCGGTGATGGAGCGGATGAGCACCTGGGCGATCGGGGCCGACAGCGGAACCGCCACGGTCAGGGTCGGCAGCACGAGCGCCTCGGCAGGGCCGGGGTCGACGACGGAGACGAGACCGAGCTGGAAGGAGAAGACCTGGATGAGCAGGATTCCGAGCCAGAACACCGGGATGGAGATGAAGAGACTGGGCACCGAGTCGAGGACTCGCCGCACCTTGGCCGTCGGCCCGGGGGCCGGTCCGAAGGTCGCGAAGACGGCGATGATCACGGCGAGGACGAGGGCGGTGACGAAACCGGAGGCCGCGAGAACTGCGGTCGACGGCAGAGCCGCCGCGATGATCGTCGACACGGCCGCACCGGTCTGGACCGAGTAGCCGAAGTCGCCCGTGAGGAACCCGGTGAGGCTCGTGAGGTACTTGCCGAACCATGAGTCGTCGGCGGCGGTGGCTGCGCGTATCTCGGCGATCTGGTCGTTGGACAGGCCCAGTGCGGGATCGGCGAAGCGGGCGGTGACGCCGTCTCCGGGGATGAGGCTGAGCAGGATGAATGCCGCGGTGAACGCGAGCAGCAGCACGAGGACCGCTTGGCCCAGGCGCAGGATGAGGTAGCGGGTGTCGAGGATCATTTCTCTCCTGCCAGCCAGGTGCTGTAGAAGTCGGGGCGGCCCACGGGTTCGGTGGTGAAGCCGTGGACGCGGCGGCGGAACGCGAAGACCTGCGGTTCTTCGAAGAACGGCAGCACATAGGCCTGGTCGACGAGGTAGTTCTGGACCGCCTCGGCGGCCTGTTGGCGTTTCTCCTGGTTCGGTTCGGCAGCCAGCGTTTCGAGGAGTTCGTCGATCTTCGGGTCGACCGAATCGTCGTCGGCGTCGGTGCGGTCGACTCCGTTGAGGAAGACGTCGCGATTGACCGAGGAGTAGTTCGAGCGCAGATTGTCGAAGTCGGCGCGGGCGACCATCGAGTGGTAGATCTGCACGGTGTCGAGTTCGAGGGCGTCGAGCGTCTGCTTCGATTGGTCACCGGGGTTGATCGACAGGCGCACGCCCACGCGGCGCAGATGCTGTTGGATGAGGGTCTGAACCTCGTTCGACCGGGGCTGCGGCAGCGCGATATTCACCGTCAGCGCCAGTGGCTGACCATCCTTGACGCGGTAGCCCTGCCCGTTGCGCTCGCTCCAGCCGGCCTGGTCGAGGAGACGGTTCGCCTTGTCCGGGTCGAAGTCCCAGGACCCCGACTGGTCGACATATCCCATGGCGCCCTTGGCCAGCAGGCCGGTGGCCAGCGGGTAGTTCGGGGTGAAGAGCTTGTCGACGATCTCCTGTCGATCGATGGCGGCGATGAGCGCTCGCCGAACGTCGATGTCGTCCAGCAGGTCGTGGCGGAACCGGAAGTTGATGCTGTTGTTGATTCCGTTCGTCGCCTTCGCATAGAGGCGCAGGCCCTGTTCGGTCACGCGGGACTCATCGGGTGCCTGGACGTCGCGAACGCCGTCTGCCTGTCCGGAGAGCACGGCCCCGATGCGCACGGAGTATTCGTTGTTCGTCAGGTAGTCGATGCCGTCGAGGTGGGCCCGGCCCTGATGTTTCAGGTGCGGGGGCGCCCAGTCGTAGTCCTCGCGGGCACGGACGGAGAGCTTCGTGCCGATGGTCTCGGCAGTGATGTGGAAGGGCCCGCAGGTGTGGATCTGCGTGGCTCCGCCAGGGCCGAAGCCTTCGGCGTCGAGATCGAGAGTGGAATCGGCGAGCAGGCCCGCGTTCATCGTCGACGTCGCTTGGGCGAAACCGGGGGAGGGTGCCGAGAAGTGGAACCGGACCCGATTCCCGTCGAGGACTTCGCTGCGTTCGTAGTTCGAGATCTGCTCGGACACCGGCAGTGTGCGCGATTCGTCGCCGCGACCGAAGAGATCGAAGTTCTTCGCCACATTCTCCGGTATCAGCGGCGAACCGTCCGAATAGGTCACGCCCTTGCGGATGGTGAAGGTGTAGGTCGTGGCGTCGGCGTCGGTCTCCGGCAAGTCCGTGGCCAGCCACGGATGGAGCTCGAGGGTCTCGGGATCCTGCCACAGCAGGCGTGCCGAGATGTTGTTCATGATTCCGCCGTTGGGGTAGAAGCCGACCGACGGCGGGTAGAGCAGAGTCCAGGTCTGGGGTTCGAAGTAGGTGAGCACCCCGCCGCGGACGGGTTCGCCCTCGGCTAAGGAACCGGAGTCATGGGGGGTGCAGGCGCTGAGGGTGAGCAGAGTGCCGAAACCGAGACCGAGGCTCAGTACCGAGCGGCGGTCGAGGCGTCGGTCGGTCAGGCACTGAGTCAGACGCGCTGAGGTGGAGAGACGGCGATCCGTCATAGCAGAGGTCCTTCGGGTCAAAGGGGTGGAACAGGAGAAGCTGATCGAGATAGTTCAACAATCTGAGGACATTACGGGTGCCATTGACGGCAGGAAGCGGCAGTGTCCGGTGTGGAACCCGAAGCGGATGTGCATGCCCTGAGTTAAGCGCATCTGCGCAATCGCAGTCAATTCATGGCTTAATATTGAGACATGTTGAGTAATTCCTGCTTCGACCATCTGGTCATCGCCGTTCCCGACCTTCGGAAATATGTTGAGCAATGTGAGGTTCGCCTCGGTGTCGCGGCCGTTGACGGGGGCGCCCATCCGGGTCTGGGGACGGCCAATGCGCTGCTCGGGCTCGAGCTCAGCGATGAGCTCGCCGATTCGCTCGGACTTAAGAACCAGAGTGGTCCGAACCCGCTGACGTACCTCGAGATCCTCGGCCCCGACCCCGAGCAGGACCCAGCATCGGCAGCCACTCGGCTGGCCGGGATCACCGCACCGACCGTGCAGAGGTGGGCGATCCGACCAGATGATTTCGACGGACTCGTCACGGCTGCTGCGCGGTCACGGGAACCGCGCGTCCGCCTCGGCGAGGTTCATGACATGACCCGACGCAAGCCGGACGGCACCGTCCTCGATTGGCGGCTGACCAGGCACACTCCGCTGCCGTGGTCGGGGATCCAGCCGTTCCTCATCGACTGGAAGGACTCCGAACATCCGGCGATGCAGGAGATGCCCTCGGTCCGGCTTGAGCGGCTCTGGGCTTCGAGTGGGGAACCGGATGCGGTCGGCGAGGTCCTCGGCTTCTTCGGCATCGGACTCGACATCATTGCCCCGGGCGACGAAGCGGGGGAGACTGAAGGCCTGCACGCTCAACTGAAAGGTCCGGGTGGATCATGGACACTCTGAACACCATTCCCGCGCAGCTCGACCACCTCATCATCACGGTGCCCGACCTCGAGGCCGGGGTCGCCGCCGTGGAAGAGGCCACCGGCCTGCGCGCGGTCCCCGGCGGTTCGCACCCGGGACGGGGGACCGCGAATCATCTCCTCGGGCTCGCCCCGGCGGGCTGGCCGGAGGGGGCGCGCACCTATCTCGAAATCCTCGGCCCCGACCCGCAGCAGGAGAAGCCCGCTGACGGGACCTTGCCGCTCGACGCGCATCTGGCCTCCGAGCCGACCCTGCAGACCTGGGCCATCCACCCGCCGGCATTCCTCGCGAAGATCGCGGCCGCGAACACCGCGGGCATCGACTTCGGGGAGGTTCAGGACATGGCCCGCGACACCGCCGAGGGCGACCGTCTCGAGTGGCGGCTGACCACGCGTTCCCCGCTGCCCCGCTCAGGTGAGCAGCCGTTCCTCATCGACTGGGGCGAATCCGTCCACCCCGCCGAGGCGGCCTTGCCCACCCTCGAGCTGCTCGATTTCCGTGTGGACAGTCCAGAACCTGAGGCCGCACGGGAGGTGCTCGAGGAGCTCGGGGCCGGGGACACCACTGTGGTCGAGGGGTCGGAATGTCGCCTGCATGCCAGGCTGCGCGGTCCCGGCGGCGTCCTCGAGTTCTGATCACTCGCCGAGAAACGGGCTGCGTGTCGAGAAACGGGTGTGCGCGCCCGTTTCTCGACACGCAACCCGTTTCTCGATGAATCGGCACCGGATAGACTCACAGGCGTGCTCAGTCGAACCCGCCCCGTCTCCCGCCCACGCCTCCGCACCCTGACCTCCCTTGCCGCAGTCGCGCTGCTCATCGGGCTGAGTGCCTGCGCGCCCGCCGCCGACGACGAGACCCGACCGACTCCGAAGGCCGCCGAGACTCCTGCCGCCTCCGCCGACCCGACGGGGGAGACCACGCAGTCGGGTGAGCCGACGGCATCCCCTTCGCCTTCCGAGACCGCGAGCCTTGACGATGCGGGAGCCGCCGGGGTGAGCGAAGACGATATCGACACCCACGGCAGCGGCCGATGGGACCGGCCGAAAGACGAGACCGGACCCAATCGTGACAAGGGAAAGACCTTCAAGGTCGCTCTGCGCGTCGAGGACAATCTGCCCATCGACGTCGATGAGGCAGGCGACTTCATCATCAAGACCCTCCAGGACGAACGCGGCTGGCAGGACATCGACGACGTCTCCATCGAACTCGTTGATGACGGTCAGGACGTCATGATCTCCATCGCCAGCCCCGACACCGTCGACGAGAGGTGTCTGCCGCTGCGGACCTTGGGCAAGCTCTCGTGCCGCAACGGGCCCAATGTCATCCTCAACGCCAAGCGCTGGGTCTCTGCCACGGACGAGTTCGACGACATCGTCCAGTACCGGCAGTACCTCGTCAATCACGAGGTCGGTCACGCTCTCGGCCACGGCCACGAGTCCTGCCCCGGGCCGGGCAGGACGGCACCGCTCATGCAGCAGCAGACGAAGGGTCTGCAGGGCTGCGAGCCCAACGGCTGGCCCTCGAAGGGCTGACCGCACGTCCGCCCGTCACCGCATGTGACACCGACCTCAGCCGACTCGGGAATAACCGCGCGCCCGCCTCTGTTGATTGAGTCGTATACGCTCAACTTTGAAAGAGGAGGTCAGCTTTGGCCACATTCTTCGGACCCGCAGGCTCGGGCGGAGACTCGTTCGACGAGTTCCTCGCTCGTTTCCTCCAGGGACAGACCGGAGCCCGCCGAGGCCGTTCCGTCGACATCAACCGACTGCTGAGCAAGCGCAGCCATGAGGTCATCGAGGCGGCCGCGGAGTTCGCAGGACGACACGGCCAGTCCGAGGTCGACGCACTCCACATTCTGCGCACCATGGTCGACTCCGAACCCGGAATCTCCGCCGTGCGCCAGGCAGGCGCCGACCCCGAGGCCATCGCCCATGCGATCGAAGAGCGGCTTCCGGCTGCAACCGACACCGAGGCGGATTCCACTCCCACACTGACCGGCTCCGCCCAGCGTGCCCTGCTCGATGCCTACCAGGTAGCGCGAGCCTTCGGATCGACCTACATCGATCCGGAGCACATGTTCTTCGCCTTCGTGCTCAATCAGGAGATGCCCGCCGGCCGGATCCTCGCCCAGGCGGGAGTCACCCAGGCCGCACTGCAGGCCGGCGCCGAGGCGGCCGAAGCCGCAGGCATGCACCCGGGCCAGGAGGCCGAGGGTGAGGACGGTCAGGAGTCCGTGCTGGAGAAGTTCGGCACCGACCTCACCGAACTCGCCTCCGAGGGCAGACTCGATCCCGTCATCGGCCGAGCAGAGGAGATCGAACAGACGATCGAGATCCTCGCCCGCCGGACGAAGAACAACCCGGTCCTCCTCGGCGAGGCAGGCGTCGGAAAGACCGCGGTCGCCGAAGGCCTCGCCCAGGCCATCCACTCCGGTCAGGTGCCCAAGCAGCTGCAGGGCAAGCGCATCATCGCGCTCGATATGCCCGGCATGCTCGCCGGCACCCGCTACCGCGGTGACTTCGAAGAGCGTCTGACCGGAGCGCTGAACGAGATCGCCGATGACGGCGACATGATCGTCTTCGTCGATGAACTCCACACCCTCGTCGGTGCCGGCGGCAACGGCGAAGCGAATTCGATGGACGCCGGCAACATCCTCAAACCGCGCCTGGCCCGCGGCGACCTGCACATGATCGGCGCAACCACGCTCAAGGAGTACCGCACCATCGAGAAGGACTCCGCCCTGGAGCGCCGCTTCCAGCCGGTGACCGTGGGCGAGCCGAGTGTCGAGGACGCGGTGACGATCATCGACGGAATCAAAGACCGCTACGCGGAGTTCCACGAGGTCACCTACACCGCCGAGGCGGTCCGAGCCGCCGTGGAGCTGTCGAACCGCTACATCACCGACCGGTTCCTGCCGGACAAGGCCATCGACCTCATCGACCAGGCCGGCGCCCGGATGTCGCTGGGGCGCGGACCCGCGGTCGACATCGACGCGCTCAAGCTCAAGCTCTCCGAACTCGAGGCGGAGAAGAAGTCCGCCATCGAGGTCGAGGACTACGAGCGCGCAGGCCGCGTTCGCGATGAGATCAACGAGGTGGCCGCTCGGATCGAATCAGCCGAGAACCCGGACGCGGAGGCCGCGAAGACCGCTGCCGCAGAGGCGATCATCGGCGAGCAGGAGATCGCGCATGTGGTCTCCCGTGCCACCGGAATCCCGGCGGAGCGGATGACGCAGAGCCAGAAGGCGCGTCTGGCGAACATGGAGGAGGTCCTCCACGACCGGGTGGTCGGACAGGACGAAGCCGTGACCGCCGTATCCCGCGCCATCCGCCGCAGCCAGACCGGTATGGCCGATCCCAACCGACCCATCGGCAGCTTCCTCTTCCTCGGCCCCACCGGCGTCGGAAAGACGGAGCTGGCGAAGGCTCTGGCACAGACCCTGTTCGACGACGAGTCGGCCATGATCCGATTCGATATGAGCGAGTTCGGCGAACGCCACACGGTGTCGCGTCTCGTCGGTGCCCCTCCCGGCTACGTCGGCTACGACGAAGCCGGTCAGCTGACGGAGAAGGTTCGCCGTCGCCCGTATTCGGTCATCCTCCTCGACGAGGTCGAGAAGGCCCACCCGGATGCGTTCAACCTGCTGCTGCAGGTCCTCGACGACGGTCGGCTCACCGATGGTCAGGGCCGCACGGTCGATTTCCGCAACACCGTGATCATCATGACCTCGAACCTCGGTTCCGAGTTCATGTCCGGCACTCCGCTGGGCTTCGCCTCCGGTGCTGCGCAGGACGCAGAGAGAGACCTCAAGGCCAAGGTCATGGGCCGGCTCAAGGAATTCATGCGGCCGGAGTTCATCAACCGCATCGACGACACCGTGATGTTCGCCCGCCTCGATCGCGAGCAGCTGCGCTCCATCGTCGATCAGCAGCTGGCCGCGTCGAAGCAGCGTCTCGAGGCTCAGGGCATCGCCCTCGACGTCTCGGCAGAGGCTCTCGACTGGCTGGCCGATGAAGGATACGAACCCGAGTTCGGTGCCCGTCCGCTGCGTCGCGTGATCCAGCGCGAACTCGACGACCGCATCGCCGATCTCCTCGTCACCGAGGCGGTCGACGAGGGCGGCACCGTGCGTGCCACGGTCGTTGGCGGCGACCTCAGGGTCGTGGCCGGTGCTCGCCCGGAGCCGATCATGGCCTGATCCCTCGATCGCCGAGGCGGTCCCCGCATGAGCCCGGGACGAAAGATTCCGTTCTTTCGTCCCGGGCTCTGTCGTTGCTGCTGGCAGCGTCGCGTCCCGGTTCAGCCGCGGGTGGCCGAGGACTGTTCGGGTTGGGGGTCGTTCGCCCCGAGGAGCTTGTTGAGGACGAGCCGTTCGCCGAGCGTCCACGTGGTCGTCGTCGCCAGGTAGAGTGCGGCGGCCAAGGGGACGAAGAGCGCGAAGATCGCGGTGAGGAAGGGCATGAAGCTCAGGGTATTCATCACCCCGGACAGATCCGGCATCGCCGGAGCATCCGAGCTGTTCTTCCCCGGATTCCCCGCGGGAACGGCCGGGGTCTCGGGCGCAGCCGGAGTGAGCAGATGGCGGGAGAAGCCGGCGACGACGGTGATGAGCACGACGAGGATGAGGTAGACCGTGATGGCCGTGCCGGTGAGATCCCCGCCGCCGAGCAGTCTGACGAAGCTCGTGTTCAGGGGCAGACCGAAGAGCGTGTGACCGAGCAGCTCATTGGAGTGCCCGCCGATCGTCGCATTGATGAAGAGGCCATAGACGGCCATGAGCACTGGGGTCTGTGCCAGCACCGGCAGGCATCCGGCGAAAGGGGAGGCATTCTCCTCTTTGTACAGCTCCATGAGCTTCTGCTGCATGAGTTCGGGATGCTTCTTGTGCTTCGTCTGCAGCTCTTTGATCTTCGGGGCCAGCCGTTTTCGAGTGATGCCGGCCCTGACCTGGGACACCCCGACGGGGATGAGTACGGCGCGGACCAGCACGGTGAGTACGATGACGGCCAGGGCGGCGCTGAAGCCGCCGGCGAGCGGTTCGAGAATGTCGCTGATCCCCGTGACCACTGTGTAGGCGGCCTCGACGAGCAGGCGGATGGGCAGGAATTCGTAGATGTTCACAGGTGATCGTCCTTCGGACTTAGGCGCACTGAGGCGCGGTTGAATGGGCCGTTGAAGGCCATCACCGTGACGATTGATGACAATTGCCCGCGCCGAGGCGGGGAGACATTCCGTACGGAACAGGTCGTTCAGGCGATGGCGTGAACGACGGTAGAGGGGGCTCTGGGCAGAGCCGTACCCGGAGTGCCGGGTTCCTCCGGCATGCGGAATTCGCGGATGCTTCGGCGCGTGCCCGGCAGAGACGGCGGGCGTGCCGACAGCGAGAGCACACGCAGCAGGGCCATGCTCGCCCATGCGGCGATCGGCGTCAGCAGGGCTGCACCGAGGAGGGCGAGGACGATGAGATGAGTGGGGGACTGGGGCACGACCGAGTCGAGGTCGGAAGAGAGCACGACGACGAGCAGCTGCAGCGTCAGCCACATATTCGCCATCATCTCGTCCCCTTTCAGACGCCACGATGCTAGCACGCGGGCCTGGGCGGAGGTCTCAGTCCTCTGCGTCGGCGGAGAGGTCCGGGTCTCGGGCGAGACGCACGAGCGCGGCCGCGAGTCCTGCGAGGTCGTCGTCATCGACCAATGCGGCCAGCTTCTCGTCCTGCTCCGGCAGCCCGGCCGTCGTCGCGCCCTTGCGAACGAGAGTGTCGAATGCAGGCCTCACCGAGGGCCAGACCTGCTGGGCCTCTCGGAGGAAGATGGATGCCCCGGTCGGACCGATCCCGGTGAATTCCTGCAGGAGCCCCGAAATCCGACGAGGCTGCCCCTCGGCCTCATCGCGCAGCTTCCGCAGGTCCCCGTCCCATCGGTCGATGAGCAGATCGGCGGCCTCGGCCAGACGGGTGGCGGTGCTCTCGTCGTAGCGGCGATACCCGCCGCGTCCGAGCGCATCGACGCGCTGCTGCCACGAGCTCGCGCGCAGACGCCGCGGCGTTCTCCACTTCGCCGAGAACAGCTCGCGCGCGCTCGCGAGGGCGATGTCGGAGCTGATGCGCGTGGACAGGAGCAGGCTGAGGACGAGCAGCTGCCACAGCGGGGCCGGCTTGTCCCGGAGTGTGATCCCGGCCTCCGCGGCGAATGTGCGACCGTGCACATCGATGAGGCGACCGGCCCGATCTCGCTGTGTGCTCATGCGGCCGATCCTATGTCCGGGCCCGGTCGAAGAGTCAAGGGCCACCGGAGCCTCAGCCGCCGGTGCCCGTCCGCTCATAGCGGCACGGTCCCGCTTCCAGCGGACCCGTGTCGATGATGCACGCGATCGCCGACACCATCGCTCACGCGCGCATCCTCCGCCACCAGGGGTCGAGCGGGATCGGCGGAGCCGCCGACATCGAACTCCAGGGCGACGGCCTCCGATCGGTCAGAGACACCGTCCTGCATCGGATCGCCGAGGCGACCGGAAAGACCTACGACCGCATCTTCGACGACTCCCTGCGTGACCTGTGGTTCACCGCCGAGGAGGTGATCGAGTACGGACTCATCGATCGCGTCATCGACTCCCAGTCCGACCCGCGAGCTCGGATCGGAATGAGGGTGACTGAAGTGAAGTGGCTCACAGGTGTTGCGGAAACGTCGGTAGGTTAAGTTAGGCTGTCCTACGTTAATGCCGAGGAGCCGCAACCGGCTCCGACCACTGTCGAAAGGACAGGAATGTCAGTTCCTCACAGCCGCCGGGCCGTCATCGCCGGAGCGCTCGTCGCACTCTCGCTCACCGCCGCCGCCTGCGGGCAGGGATCGCAGGCCGCGGAGGAGTTCGGGTCAGCGAATTTCGAGACCGTGACGATCAAGCACGCACTCGGCGAAGCGGTCATCGAGTCCGAGCCCGAGCGCGTCGTCACCCTCGGTCAGGGATCGACGGAGACCGCGATCGCGTTGGGCAAGACTCCGGTCGGTATGGAGGAATACGCCTGGGGATCCGATGACACCGGCTATATGCCGTGGATCTACGAGGCCGTGAAGGACAAGGGCGAGAAGCTGCCCGAACAGTTCCAGGGCGATACGGAACTCGACGTCGAGGCCATTGCCGAACTCGAACCCGATGTCATCCTCGCTCCCTGGTCGGGAATCACGGCCGACCAGTATGAGCAGCTCGATGCCATCGCCCCGACCGTGGCTTACCCGAAGCAGCCGTGGACCATCGAATGGGATGAGCAGATCACCACGATCGGCAAGGCACTCGGTCAGGAAGAGGAATCCGTTGGGCTCGTCGACGACATCAAGACACAGCTGAAAGAGGCCGAGCGGGACGAGTACAAGGACCTCACATTCTCCTATATCTACAACTCCGGTCCCGGCACCCTCGGCGTCTTCTATCCCACCGAACAGCGCGTGGCGATGGTCTCGGCTCTCGGGCTGACCCCGGATCCGGTCATCGACGAACTGAAGAAGGAGTACGACGAGCCGGGAACGGACTCCGCGCTCATCGGCCTGGAGAACGCGGACAAGCTCAACGACTCGGACCTCATCTTCACCTTCTACTCCGATGCGAAGAACAAAAAGGAGATCGAATCGCAGGGACTGTATAAGAACATTCCGGCGATCAGGTCCGGAGCCGTCGTGGCCTCCGAAGATCAGGCCTTCGTCACCGGATCCTCGATCATCAACCCGCTCACCGTCCCCTGGACTCTGGAGCGCTATGTGCCGATGATCGACAAAGCTGTGGAGAAGCTCGACAAGTAGGTCGACGGCGAAGCAGCAGCCGAATCAGCCGGGCGAGCTGGGCGCTCTCAATCGAGGGCGCTCAGCTTCTTCCATTCATCCCAGGAATAGACCCAGTCCGAGATGTCGCTGTCATTGGTCGACAGGCTCACCTGCGAACCGGTGATCTCGACGGGATCACCGAAGATCGCGGAGTCATAGTATTCCTTCGCCCGTGCGGTGGTGAGGTTGACGCAGCCGTGCGAGACGTTCTGAGAACCCTGCACGCCTGCCGACCAGGGAGCAGCGTGGATGAATTCGCCGTTGTTGTGGATGCGCACAGCCCACTGGACATCGGTCTCGTAGTCCCACTGCTCGGAGGTCATCGTGTAGTCAGCGGCCTTCGACATCACCACGTGCGTGCCGTTGTACGAGGGTGACTTCGGTGCGCCGAGGGAGGCCGGGAAGTCCATGACCGTCTTGCCGTCACGGGTGACGGTCATCCGGTGGGTCTTCACGTCGGCCTTGACGACCTGTTTGCGTCCGATCTCGAAATCAAGGGTGAGATCGTTCCGTCCCACGCTGTTCTCACCCGTCGGCACGTCCTTGAGCGGAACGTCGACGGAGACCTTGGAATGAGCGGGCCAGAACTCCTTCGGACGGAAATGCAGGCGGGACTGCGGATCGTCATAGAGCCAACCCCACGAGCCTTCGACCTCACGCTCCTCGCCGTTTTCGTCGGTGACCTTGACCGAGAGTCGACGTTCCACATCGTCACGGAATTCCTCGGACACGGTGGAACCGAAGTTGAGCATGATGGGGGCCGCGACACCGACCGTCTGGCCATCGGCGAGTGTCGTGCGCACCGACATCGGTGCCCCGTCGCTGGCGCCGACAATGACCGTTGCGTCGAGGTCGACTTCGTCTCCGTCAGCAGCAGTGGCGGTGACCTTCACGGTGTATTCGCTGTCGGCGACGAGGCCGTAGGTCGAGATCCAGGCGGCGGAGTCATCCGGGGCGGAGACCGCTTCGGCATCGTCCTTGCTCTCTGAATCGCTGCCCTTCGACTCTTCCGTGGACTCGTCGTCGCTGGATCCGGATTCGGTGGAGCTCGGTGTCGACGAACCGGCTTGGGCGTCCTCATCTGACTCGAGCGCGGTGCCGGAGGCATCGAAGAATGTGCCGGGATCGTGCGCGATTCGGGGGTGGGCCTCCTCGGTGACGGAGATGTCACTGAGGTCGGCGTTCTCGACGGAGATGCCGATCCGCTGACCGGCTTCCAGATCGATGTCGTCGCCGGATTCGGTCACTTCTCCGAAGTCTCCGGCGCCGGGCATCGCGGCCGCCGCATCGGCGGACTCGCTCGGCTCAGCTGAGGAGGTCGCATCGCTGGGCTGCGAAGACGGCGTCGATTCGGACGCGGATTCTGCTGCCTCGGAGGTGATGGCTCCGACGCGGAACACGGGATCCGCGGCCGCCTCGGCGGTCTTGTTCGCGCCATTGCGGGTCGCGTCGGGATCATCACTCGACGGCGTGCACGCCGTGAGCAAGGCCAGCGCCGAAAGGGCGGCAACGGCCCCTTGGATCTTCGTGGACAACAGGGAAACCTCGTTAGAACACAGGGATGAGAACTGCGAATAATGGTAATGAAGCAAAATCACGAAAGTATTAACGCTTTCGCTTCTTCGCTCCGATTCCGGCGCCCGAAAGGTCGTGGAGGCAGAGCTGACCTGGGCAGATGGGGGAGAGGGGGAGTTGTGGAATTGTGATGTTGGGGAGTTGTTTGGGAATAGAGGACTCCCCGTGCACCCGACAGAGCTCGCTTACCCTTGCTGCCTTCCGGCCCTGGGGGAGTTCACAAGATGACGCCGCACGGGGAGCCGTGATTCAGTCTAGTCGAGAGCGGCCTCGGCGGACAAAACGAGTGGGCGGGGCCACAAGAATACGACAAGGACACTGTTATCCACTCGTGACAGAAACATCATCTGAGCGGGACATTCACTGGATAGTGTGGACGCATCCTCGTTTCCCATCCCTAAGGAACGACGGAAGCATCGAGCGCAGACGGGAGGACGGAGCGCAGCCGTCGGCAGAACGGCATCTCCGCGCCGTCGCCGATTGAACCGCGTGCCGTCGGGCGATGAGGTCGCGTGTTCACCTGCGGGAAGTGGGATGCTTCACACTCGGCCACCGCGATTTCGCATTGTCGTCATGACTCGGATAAGCTGATTCGCGGAGGATTCGCCTAGTGGCCTATGGCGCTCGCCTGGAACGCGGGTTGGGTTAACGCCCTCAGGGGTTCGAATCCCCTATCCTCCGCCACAGAAGTCCCGGTCTCGCAGTTTCTGCGGGCCGGGACTTCGTCGATTCACCGGTTGCGGACCTCCATGACGGTCGCGGGAGGCTCGTATTCGGACATCCCGCACCGATTGTGACAGTTGGCACCATTCGTGCCACCTGCTACCGGTGCTTTCGTATCCCTCGTCGGTGGTGGCTCAACGCACCGGTGCAACGAGGTGGTGTGCCGCCAAGGGTGAGTGATGCGGAGCTGGGTGCAGCGGACGGCAGTTGCCGGAACGCAAATCACATGACGGTTCATGGCGAAGTGCGTCATTGTGACGGCACGCGTCAGCTCGCGAAGTCTGCCCGCCGTGTGTGGTCTGCGGCGCGGCCCAGCAGCACGAATCGACCTCCACGTCACTCGCGCTCGCCTTGGCCACCGAGAAGCTCAAAGGTCATCGCCGCCATCCATCCGGGCATCTGGGAACCGGCCGTGCTCGCGAAGTTCATCCTCACCGCCGACCAGTTCAGCAAGGGCCGAGCTGCGATCAACGTCGTCTCCGGCTGGTTCAAGGACGAATACACCCGCCTCGGCCTGCCGTGGCTCGAACACGGCGAACGCTACCGCCGGTCCGCGGAGTTCATGGACGTCGTCCGCAAGCTCTTCACCGTGGAGAACGTCGAGTACCGCGGCAACTTCTACACCGTCGACGACTTCACCCTCCGCCCCGGCCCCTACCCGGTCGAAGGCCGCCCCCACCCGGAGATCTTCCAAGGCGGAAACTCCTCGGCCGCGCGCATCAACGGCGGCAAGCACGCCGAATGGTACTTCTCCAACGGCAAGGACTTCGACGGATTCCGCGAACAGTACGACGACGTCACCGAGGTGGCCCGCGCCCGCAATCGAAAGGTCCGTTTCGGACTCAACGGGTTCGCCATCGTCCGCGACACCGAAGCCGAAGCTCGCGAACAGCTGCGCGAGATCATCGCCAAAGCCGACGAAGGCGCCGTCGAGGGATTCCGCAAGTCCGTGCAGCAGGCCGGTGCCTCGACTCACGATAAGAAGGGCATGTGGGCGGATTCGAGCTTCGAAGACCTCGTCCAGTACAACGACGGCTTCCGCACCCAGCTCATCGGCACCCCCGAACAGGTCGCCGACCGCATCATCGAATACAAGAAGATCGGCGTCGACCTCATCCTCACCGGCTTCCTCCACTTCCAGGAGGAACTCGAAGCGTTCGGCAAGACCGTCATCCCGATCGTGCACGAGAAGGAAGCCGAACTCGTCAACAGGTGACTGCTCACGTCTGCCGGAGTCTGAACCTGGAGGCGAGGTTCCCTCAGGCCACGCTGAATGACGCGGACCTGAGCTTCAGCTTCGTCCGCAGCTGATCGCCGGTGAGGCTCTCGGTCTTTCCCTTCACCGAGGTGGCTTTCACCGTCTTCACCAGACCCGAGCCGGTCTTCGTCACCGTCACAGACCGGACATCTGCCAGTCCGAAGGCCTTGGCCATATCGGCCTGCTTAGCCGTCACCGACCACGAGGCGTTCGGGTTCTTCGCGGAGGCATACTTCGACGGTGAGTCATCGACGGAGACGAGGTAGGGCACAGCCGAACCCCACACCTCGGCGGCCGAATGCGTCGTCGCCCCGGCCGAAGAGGAGTACACGGCGTCGATGAGGCTGCCCTTGTACGTCACGACTCGCGCGGACTTCACCGTCGGACCGCTCATCGTCTGGGTCGCCGCCACGGCCTTGCGCCACGGACCCGAATCGCCTGCGTTCTCATGAGTCCACCCGAGGAAACGCTGCGAGGCCACTTCGTCGTAGACATTGCAGTCGCATGCGGACTTCGGAGTGCCGAGGGTGCGATAGGCATAGGTGCGGGAGGCGATGGCCTGAGCACGCAGCGCCTCGGACTGCCATGATGCCGGCATCTCGGCGATGCCCGGCAGATATCCGCTGTTGAGACCCACCACGTTGATGACATTGAGCGAGCTCTTCAGCTGCCCGATCTCGATCCGCCCGTGCCGGTAGACGCCGGTCGCCCCGTTCTGTGCACCGCTGACCGACACCGTCGCCGCCGAGGATGACTTCCAATAGCGTGTTCCCTGCCATTCGACGATGAGCTTCGAGGCCGCATAGCTCTTCGACCCGACCTTCGCCTTGACCGAACCGGACGAGGTGGGCTCGACCGTGACCGTCGCCCCCGACTCGACGGTCTTCGACCCGATCTTGACCCTCAGTTTCCCGGACCGGGGAGTGATCGTCACCGACTTCTTCCCGGTCAGCAGCTGCACCCGCAGCCTGTCGTCGGCGTTCTTCGACATCGTCGTGACCTTCGCACCCGTGTAGTAGTGCTGCAGGATCTGCGTCGAGGACTTTCCGGCCGCCGCCATCCCGCGTGCTCCGTACTGGCTCATCCCGACCCCGTGGCCGAAGCCTGACCCCTTGATCGCGAATGACGAGGGCGGCTTCGCTGGCGTCACCTTCGCCCCGGACTTCTTCCACTCCGTCCCGATCGCCCCCGCGGTCGGATACGCGGCGTTCGCGGGGGACGGGGCTGCGAAGAGCGTGAGGAGTAGTCCGATGAGAACGGCCGCGAGGGCAGGAGTCGTCGCCTTGACGAACGGGGAAGCTGGCATGAGTAGATCATAAGCGGGGCTGTCAATACCTCAGGTGTCGAACAGACGAACTCCCCGGAACGATCGTTCCGGGGAGATCGTCGAGGCTTGCCCTGATCGGTTCGACGTTTCCCTCGCCGAGGCGGTTCCGCCTCGGCGAAAGAGGCATCGTTCCAGGTCAGCTGAAGTTATCAGCGATTGCCTTGTTGAAGGCGTCGAGGTCGCCGGGGTCACGGGAGGTGATGAGGTTGCCGTCGACGACCACCTCGGTGTCGGTCCACTCGGCTCCGGCGTTGATGAGGTCGGTCTTCGTCGAGATGAACGACGTCAGCTTCCGTCCCTTGGCCACTCCCGCCTCGGCGAGGATCCACGGCGCATGGCAGATGGCCGCGACCGGTTTGTCGGCGGCGAAGAACGCCTTGACGAGGTTGACTGCGTCCTCATTCAGACGCAGGGCATCGGCGTTGAGAGTGCCGCCGGGCAGGACGAGGGCGTCGAAGTCATCGACCGAGGCCTCGGCGACGGGAACGTCGACGTCGAAGGTCTTCGCGTGCTCCCAATCGCCTTCCATCGCCTGCAGAGTCCCCTCTGAGGGGGAGACGATGACGGTCGTCGCTCCGGCCTCGTCGAGGGCTGTGCGGGGGCTGGTCAGTTCGACCTGCTCGACGCCGCGGGTGAGGAGGAACGCGATCTTCTTGTCCGAGAGTGCCATGATGGTGCTCCTTGTCGGTTGTGATTGGTGAGATTGTCGAATCTGACATGGGCTCGGCTGGCCGAAACCTCGAGGCCGACGCGCAGCCCGGCCGACGCGCAGCCCGGCCGACGCGCAGCCCGGCCGACGCGCACATTGGGCACAACAACGGAAAGTGCAGAGTTGTTCCAGATCGCGACGAACGGATTCCCCTGGCCGGGATGACCAGGGGAATCCGATTCGGGGATGCGAGACCCTCGAGGGGTACGTTTCGCGGGCTCGGCGGACGGCTCAGATGTTCGGGAATTCGAGGCTGTAGCCGATGCCGGACTGCGACGCCGAGGTGATCTTCACAGTGCCGTAGTGATTCGTGCCGGCAGCGGTGACGGTGCAGTTCTGCGAGCCGCTGTGGGAGAAGATGCGCAGGTCGGAGTAGCAGTCGACGGTGTCGACCGTGGTGCCCTGCTTGGCGTAGGCGTTCTTGATGTCCGCCTCGAGAACGTCGGCGGGGATCTTGCCGTTGCCGTCGGCGTCGAGTTCGACTCCGTCTTCGCCGATGCGCGGACCCTGGTAGCCGTTGTCGGTCGTTCCGCTCGACGACGAGGAGCCGTTCGATGACGATCCGTTCGATGTGGAGGAATCGCTCGCCGAGGAGGCGCTGGACGAATCCGTGGATCCGTCGCTGTCGGTGGTGCCGGTGTCGGTGGTGCCGTTATCCGTCGTGCCCGTCGAATCCGGTCCGGTGGAGTCCGAACCGGCGGAGTCCGAGGTGGACTCCGAATCCGCTGCCGGTTCTTCTGCGGTCGTCTCGGTGTTCTCGTCTTGCTCCTGGCTCTGCTGGCCGTCTTGTCCCTGGCCCTGCTCCTGCCCCTGGCCCTCGGGGCCGAAGGTGATATTCATATCGCAGGCCGAGAGCGTCAGGGTCGCGGCGACGGCTCCGGCAACGGTGATGGTCTTGAGAAGTGTCTGTGCCTTCATGATCTGCTCCTGGTCTCGTGTGCAAAAGGCTGTCGGTGTTTCGTACAAGACAAGCCTCTCAGCGCGGAGCCGTGACCTGGGCCGATTCGTGTTCGGATCCGGTGACGCATGTTCCAGGACGGACACGTCGGCCTATTCTGGGACTGTGTTCGGCTTCGGCGCCGAAGAAGATCGAGACTTCTTCGGCGCTGATGTCGAGAACACCTGTCCGGCTGCGTCCCAGACATGTCAGCGAGCACAACCCGTGCGAGCGGCACGAGACAAGGAGACCATCATGGCCAAGTACCTCATGCTCAAGCACTATCGGATGCCGGAGCAGTATTTGGATTACACCCCGATGGATCAGTGGAGTCCCGAGGAGGTCGACGCGCATGTGGCGTACATGAACGCCTTCGCCGACAAGCTCAAGGAATCCGGCGAATTCGTCGACTCCCAGGCGCTCTCGCCCGAGGGCACCTTCGTCCAGTCCGGCGGACCGGGCGAGCCTCCGGTCACCGACGGCCCCTTCCCCGAGTCGAAGGACCTCATCGCCGGCTGGATGGCCATCGACGTCGACAGCTACGACCGCGCCCTCGAACTCGCCGGCGAGCTGTCGGCCGCCCCGGGCAAGGGCGGGGAGCCGATCAACGAATGGCTCGAACTGCGCCCCTTCCTCGACCACGCACCCAGCGTGGACGAGTGAGCAGGGACGCGAACGGAGTCCGCGATGATCGATCCGGATCCCCTCGCCGAGGCGGAGCTGCGTGAGCTCGTCCCCGCCGTGATCGGCATCCTCGTCAGCCGTGGAGCAGACTTCCCGACCGCCGAGGATGCCGTTCAGGACGCGCTCATCGAAGCACTGCGATCGTGGCCTACCGACCCGCCCCGTGACCGACGCGGCTGGCTCGTGACGGTGGCATGGCGGAAGTTCCTCGACACCGTGCGATCCGAAGGATCGCGGATAAAACGCGAGGAACGGGTCATGGCCGCCACCCTCGCCGCACCCGGAACCTCGTCCGAACCCGGGACCGACGGCGTCCCGAACGCCGATGACACCCTCGACCTCTACATCCTCTGCGCCCATCCCGACCTCAGCCCCGCCTCGGCGGTGGCCCTGACCCTGCGGGCGGTGGGTGGACTGACGACGAAGCAGATCGCCGCAGCCTATATGGTGCCCGAGCCGACGATGGCCCAGCGCATCAGCCGCGCCAAGGCCACGATCGCAGGGGCGCGGCTCAACCGACCCGGTGACCTGTCCTCGGTGCTCACCACCCTCTACCTCGTGTTCAACGAAGGTCACTCGGGAGACGTCGACCTCGTCGCCGAGGCGATCCGCCTGACGCGCACGCTTACGTCGATGATCGACTCCGCTGAGGTGGACGGACTGCTCGCCCTCATGCTCCTCCACCACGCCCGCCGCGACGCCCGATTCGGCCCGGACGGCCGACTCATCGCCCTGGCCGATCAGGACCGCACCCTGTGGGATCGACGGCTCATCGTCGAGGGCATTGATCTCCTGCAGGCGGCGCTTGCCCGGGACGAACTCGGCCAATATCAGGCGCAGGCTGCCATCGCGGCTCTCCACGCCGATGCGCAGAACGTCGAGGACACCGACTGGGTGCAGATCGTTCAGTGGTACGACGAACTGCTGTCCCTGCGCGATACACCGATCGTGCGACTCAACCGGGCCGTGGCCGTCGGGGAGGCCGACGGGCCGGCGGCGGGCCTGACCGAACTGCGGGGCCTGGACGAGAGCCTGCCGCGCTACTTCGCCGTCGAAGCGCACCTGCGCGAACGGGCAGGAGAGCCGCAGGCGGCCGCCGACCTCTACGCTCGGGCCGCCGAACGCGCCGGCAGCCTCGCCGAACGTGACCATCTCAACCGGCAGGCGGCACGCGTTCGGTCGGGACAGGATGACCGCATTCGGCCTCGTCGACGGTGACGGTGGTGTTCACGGTCTCGGTCGGCCGCCTCGGCGAGCGAGGTTGATCACTCCTGTCGGCAGATGACATCGAAGTGCAGCTGCGGCGGACTACGATCGAAGGGAGCCGTCGGCTCATCATCCCATCTCAGCGATCCCGTCACCGGGGTCCGTTCCCGATGCCGAAAGAGGCCGAACCCGTTTGAGCCACCTGCAGGAGTTCTTCCGCATCCCACCGGGCGAACGCGACCATATCCCCGCGTCCCGCATCGCCCTGGGAGTCGCCATCCCGCTCCTCGTGTTGCTCGGAATCGACCGCCTCGACCTCGCCGTCTATGCCGCCTTCGGCGCATTCACCGGCATCTACGCGCGCTTCGAATCCCCACGATCGCGGACCAGACGCCAGTCGATCGCGGCCGCCGTCCTCGTCGTCTGCGTGGGCATCGGGGCCCTGCTCAGCAGCCTCGGAGCCTCGGTGTGGGTGCTCGTCGTCATCACTTCGCTCGTGTCTGGCGCGGGTGCGGCCATCGCCCTGCGCTTCCGGCTCAAACCCGGCGGGTCGATCTTCTTCATCTTCGCCACCGGAGCCGTCGGATCCATTCCGAGCGGCGCATCGGTGCCGGTGGCAATGGGTGTGGCGGCCGCCTCGGCGCTGGTGTGCATCGGTCTCGGAGCGCTTGCCCACTTAGCCGGGGAACGCATGCCTCCGGAGAAGGAGACCTATGTTCGGGTGGGGCTGTCGCCGGTGGGCAAGGCTGATCTGGTAGCCCATGCCGCCCGATTCACGATCGCCCCGTTCATCGCCGGAGTTCTGGGCACCCTGCTCATCGATGTGCTGCCGCTTCTGTCCCACAGCTATTGGGCGATGGTCGCGGCGGTCGCCCCGATCACGCCGCCCGGCCGCTCGGCCCGTCTCAAGCGCGGCGTCCAGCGTGTGGTCGGAACCCTGCTGGGCGTGATCGTCACCGCGTTCCTGCTGTCGTTCCCCACCGAGGCGTGGCAGTTGGTCGTGTGGGTGATCCTGCTGCAGTTCCTCGCCGAGATCTACGTGCTGCGCAACTATTCGGTGGCGCTGCTCTTCATCACACCGCTGGCCCTGCTCATGACTCAGATCGGCGCCCCGCACCAGGTTCCGGAGCTGCTGGCCTCCCGCGCCATCGAAACCGTCATCGGTGCCGCCGTCGGCATGATCGTCGTCATCGTCGGCTTCAGCAATGCGAAGAAGACACACACCGAACTCGATGCCTCACCTCATGTTGATGCTGACGACTGATCGAGAGGACACCATGACCACCAGCACCGAAGTGCTCGCCACTCTGGCCTCGCTCGAGGATGAGAAGATCCGTGCCGTCAACGCCCGCCACGGCGACGACCACGCGGTCAACCTCACGAAGCTGCGGGCCGTGGCGAAAGACCTGAAGAAGAAGGATGACCTCGCCGCTGGACGCTGGGCGACGGGAGACACCGCGGCCCGCCTCGTCGCAATTCTCATCATGCGCCCGAAGGCCTGGAGTCAAGCACAGCTCGATGAGATGCTGCGTGACTCCCGAGTCCCGAAGGTCCACGGGTGGCTGGTCAATTACATCGTCAAGAAGTCGCCCCACGCCGAGGCGCTGCGCCGGGACTGGATGGACGATCCGGACCCGGTGGTTGCCTCCGCCGGATGGGCATTGACGAGCGAGCGGGTGAACCGGAAACCCGATGGCCTCGAACTGTCCGGACTGTTGGACACAATCGAAGCGGAGATGGCGCAGGCACCCGAACGTCTGCAGTGGGCGATGAACGAGACGCTGTCCTATATCGGCATCGAGAACCCGGACCTGCGGAACCGGGCCATCGACATCGGAGAGCGCCTCGGCGTGCTCCGCGACTACCCGACTTCGCCCGGCTGCACCTCACCCTTCGCCCCGACCTGGATCACGGAGATGGTGGCCCGCAGCGCGGCGAAGTGAGCTGCGGTGCTGCGTCTACAACTCGGGGTGGCGGGTGTGGAAGTCCGTGACCTGCTGGAAGGCGTGACCGGCGGCCAGAACGTGCGCCTCCTGGAAGTCACCGCCGACGAACTGGGCTGCCAGGGGAGTGCCCCGTTCGGTGAACCCTGCGGGCGGAGTGATCGACGGCATTCCGCAGTTGTCGATCGGTGCCGTCGGCACGGTGACCGCGGCGAACAGCTTCTGGTCGGAACCCAGGTTCGCCATCTGCGCGATCGTCGGTGAGCCGACGCCGATTCCCGGCAGCAGGAGCAGATCGATATCGGCCATGAGGGTGCGCATTCGGCCGGTGAAGTCTCTCCGCGATTCGAGCAGCCGGTGGTAGTCGATGGCGGAGAGTCCGCGCCCGATCTCGATGAGACCGGACAGGTCGGGACCGTATTCGTCCGCCCGGGCCGTGTACGTCTCCGAGTGGACACCGGCGGTCTCGACCGCGCACAGAGCAGTCCATTCCTTGGCCGCGGCCTCAAATCCGGGAGTCTCGACCTCGAGCACCCGCCAGCCCAGGTCGGTCACCGTTTCGATGGTGTCCTCGAGCATCGCATTCGTCGCGGCGTCGAAGTGCTCTTCGGCCAGCTTGCGGTCGAAACCGACGACCGGGGCGCGGTCGACGCGCAACGTCTGCGGGTAGTCCGGTACCGGTTCGAGCGACGAGGTGGGATCGGCCGGATCGTGACCGGCGATGGCCCGTAGCACGATCGCGGCATCACGGGAGCTGCGGGTCATCGGCCCGATGTGATCGAGGCTGGGGGCGAGTGCGAAGATGCCGTGGCGGGAGACCCGGCCCCAGGTCGGCTTGAGCCCAGTGACGCCATTGGCCGAGGACGGAAGGCGGATCGATCCGCCGGTGTCCGAGCCGAGAGCGGCGAAGCAGAGACCGGCTGCAGTGGCCACACCGGACCCCGAGGAGGACACCCCTGACCAGGCGTCGGCATCCCACGGGTTGACCGGGGTCGGCAGGTCGGGATGGTGACCGGCGAACGCCCCCTCGGTCAGACGCAGTTTGCCGAGGATGACGGCTCCGGCGGTTCGCAGTCGAGCGACGACGGTGGCATCGTAATCTGGTCGGAAGTCGGCATGGATCGTGGTACCTGCACCGGTCGGTGCGTCGTGGGTGTTCGCAAGATCCTTCACCGCCACGGGGACACCGTGCAGATCGCCGAGCCAGTTCCCGCGGGACAGGAGCGCATCGGCGCGGTCGGCCTCGGCGAGGGCGGATTCAGTCATGACCGTGGCGAAGGCCTGGAGCCGGGGTTCGAGGTCGGCGATGCGTTCGAGCATCGCTTCGGTGACCTCGCGCGAGGTCAGCTGCCTGGTCCGAATGAGTGTTGAGACTTCGTGGAGTTCGAGGAACGGGATCTCGGTGCTCGTCGGTGTGGTCATCATGCCTCCCAGCATCGGTTTCCCTCACCCTAGCCGATCTTCTCACCAGGGGGAATAGTGATTTCCAGGGCTATGCTCCGGCCAGTTCCCGCAGTGCTTGGATGTGCGCCTCGAGTCGTCTGCTCCCGTTTTTGCTGATCGAGACCCAGGTGCGCGGGCGTTTGCCCACGTACCCTTTCTTCACCTCGACCATTCCGGCCTTCTCGAGTGCGGTGATGTGCCGGGAGAGCACGGAATCGGAGACGCCGAGACTGTCGCGCAGCAGTTTGAACTCGGCTCTGTCCCGGTTCTTCAGGCTCGAGACGATGCCGAGCCGCGTGGGGTTGTTGAGCTCCGGTTCGAGGCGGGTCAGAGAGTCGCCGAGGTGGGGGATCGTTTCGTCTTCGGTGTACGCGTCCTCTGGTTCGGTTGCGGAGTTCTGTTTCGCAGTCATCGTCGGTCCCTCCTCAGCGGCGCAGGGCCAGCAGGGAGAAGACCGGGGCGGCGACCCACAGCAGTCCTGCGGCGATGAACGGGATCGGACCGCTGGCTGCGAACGAATCGGCCATGACGCCGGCGATGAAGGCGACGATGATGACGCCCAGCCATGTCAGCAGCAGGGCCGTGGAGCGGCGGCTCCAGGACAGGGCCTTGGCGAGGTAGACGACCAGGGCGGGAATGATCCAGCTCAGTCCGGCTCCGGCGATGATCAGCTGGGTGGTGTTGTCGTCGATGATGCCGATGGCCATGAGTCCGACGGAGAGCCCGGCAGAGAGGACGAAGAGCAGTGTGACCAGCGGCCACGCATCGCCGCTGCGCGCCTGGGACTGGTTCGCTTCGACCTGGTTGAGAAGATCTGCAGCCTGGTGTGGGGTGGGGTCGGCGTTCATGTCGGTTCCTCTGATTGGGGGTTGCTCTGTGGAAGTAATTCCACAGTACCAACTACTTTCCATATTGGAAAGTACTTTCACCGCAAACTTCCCCGTTGCTACCTGACGGCGGCCCAGCAACCTCGCGCGAGGTTGCTGGGCCGCCGTCAGGTAGCAATTAGGGGGTGGAGACTGCGACTGTGGCGGCTAACTCCGTGGCCCTTTCGAGATGCTCGTCCGTGACCTCGCCGGTGACGATTAGGGGATCGAAAGCGAGCTTCCAGTCCAGGCCGGTCGTGATCTGCTTCATCGCGGTCTCGGCCCCGGTCGTGTCATAGCCGCCGTGGATCCAATAGGAGAACGGCCTGCCGGCGGTCGGCTCGCGCACCGCGTCATAGGTGGTGTCGAAGAAGTGCTTGAGGGCACCGGAGATATAGCCGAAGTTCGCGGTCGTGCCCAGCACATAGGCGTCGGCGGCGAGCACATCCTCGACGCTCGCCTCCAGCGCCGGGCGGACCGTGACGTCGATGTCGCCGAGCTCGGGCATGCGCAGTCCGGATTCGGCCGCCTCGGCGATCCGTACCGTCGCAGCGGACGGGGAATGATGAACGAGCAGAACGTTGACCATGGCCCCACCCTAGCCCCGCCCGGTGCCTTCCGTCAGCCCTCATGTCTACAGTGGAGCCATGGCAGTCATCTTCGACCCCCTGCGCGGACGTGTGCGTCCGGACGCCAGCCACTCCGATGCCGAGATCATCGACGTCCTCACCAGGCAGCATGCGAATGCGGACTGGGCGGTGCTGACAGGCGCGGGAATGAGCACGGACTCCGGCGTCCCCGACTACCGCGGACCCGATTCCCCGCCGCGGAAGCCGATGACGATCCAGACCTTCCTCTCCCACCCCGATCAGCGCGCCAGGTACTGGGCGCGGTCATGGACGGGCTGGCCGCGGATGCGCGGCACCCGACCCAATCGGGCCCACCTCGCCCTGGCCGAGCTGCCGGTGGCCGGGATCATCACCCAGAATGTCGATGGCCTCCACCAATCCGCCGCCGAGGCGGTCGCCGCCGAACGCGGAAACGATTCCGGAGCGCCGGCGCCGAGTCCCGTCATCGATCTCCACGGCAGCCTCGACCGGGTGATCTGCCTGAAGAACGGCCACCTGTTCGACCGTGATCTCGTGCAGCGGAGACTGAGTGAGCTCAACCCGGATTTCGCCGAGGAAGTCGGCATCGACCCGATCGACGTCGAAACCGCACCCGATGGCGACGTCGAACTCGAGGACACCGCCGGTTTCATCGTCCCCGACTGCCCCGAATGCGGCGGACTGCTCAAACCCGATGTCGTCTACTTCGGTGATTCCGTCCCCGCGGCCACGGTCCAACAGGCCAATCGGATCGCTGACGAGGCCGCCGGCATCGTGGTGCTCGGTTCCTCTCTGGCGGTGCTGTCCGGTCTGCGATTCGTCAGGACGGCGGCAAAAGAGGGCAAACCCGTCGTCATCGTCACCGACGGGCCGACCCGCGGTGACGAGCTCGCCGATTACCGGTCGATCTCCCGCGTCGCCGACTTCGTCACGACCTGGGCCCGCCGGTGAAGTGACAGGCCGGCGAAGCGACCGTGCGGTGAGATGACGAAGCGTCCAGGCGAGTCCAAGCCGGAGATGGAAGACTGGCGGGTATGAAAGACAATTTGGCACGCGCCGAACGACTGCGACTCGTCGACTCCGCCCGCCGCGCGGGTGAAGACGCCCCCACACTGTGCGAGGGATGGAACGTCAGGGACCTTGCCACCCACCTCGTCATCCGCGAACGTCATCCCCGCGCTGCCGCGGGCATCTTCATGCCGAAGTTCTCCGACCGCCTGCGGGCCAAGGAGGACGAGTACGCGCAGATGCCGTTCAGCCGGCTGCTCGGACTCGTCGCCGCACCTCCGAAGTGGACTCCGGGCGCCCTGCCGGGTGTGGAGACGGTGATGAACACGACCGAGTTCCTCGTCCACCATGAAGACATCCGCCGGGCCGCGATCGAATGGATTCCGCGCCAGCTGTCCAAGGCAGAGACGGTGACCGTCTGGGCGCAGACGAAGGTAGCGTTGCTGCCGTTTGCCGCGAAGGCGAAGGGTCCCGTGACGATCGAAGCACCGAGCTTCGGTACCCGCACCGCGGGGAAGAAAGGCAGCGGTGAGGCCACGACGATCACCGGGGCACCGCTCGAACTGCTTCTCTACCTCATGGGACGAGACGACCACGCGCTCGTTGACGTGCACTGAATGTCGGGAAAACCCCCTCCAGGTCGGGGGATTGGTCCCTGTCGGCGGTCGGCGAGGTCTTCCTAGGCTGGTGCCAACAGCCGATACAGAGGAGACCAGCACCATGAACGCAGCACCCGGCCCGACGCCCGATCAGTTCGATCCGACCTCCGCGGGACAGTACCCCCACCCGTCCACCGGACAGTACGAGGCACCGCAGACCTACCCGAATCCGTATACGGCCAATGCTCAACGCACCGAGGAGGATCCGGGCAAGGTGCTCGGCATCGTCTCGCTCGTGGCGAGTCTGTCGACCTTCCTCGGATTCAACTTCATCGGACCCGTCATCGGCATCATCACCGGACACATGGCGCGCAAGCGTTCACGAGAAGCCGCGTACGGAGACAACGAGATGGGCAAGTGGGGCTTCATCCTGGGCCTCGTCTTCCTCGGACTCCTCGTCCTCGGATGGGCACTCGGAATCTCCTTCGGCATCGTCGGCGGCCTGGCCAGCCTCATGGCCGGCTGACCACGACAACGAGGCAACACCGACAGAGAAACGGCAGAGGGCCGACCCGTGTGGGTCGGCCCTCTGCCGCAGTCGGACGCCGTTGTGAGAAGCCCGTTGTGAGAAGCCCGTGTCAGACGAATTCAGTATCCGACCCAGGCGCCGCGTTCCTGATCGAGGACCCGCGGATGCAGCAGCGTTGAAGCTTCGACCGTGCCCACAGACGCGCGATCACGGTCCGGTGGGAACGTCGTCGAGGCGGCGAGCACCTCGGAGGTGGCGAATTTCA
Source organism: Brevibacterium linens ATCC 9172 (assembly GCF_900169165.1). Lineage (GTDB taxonomy): Bacteria > Actinomycetota > Actinomycetes > Actinomycetales > Brevibacteriaceae > Brevibacterium > Brevibacterium linens. The sequence continues at coordinate 20,397 of NZ_FXYY01000021.1, read as the reverse complement.
ACCCGCTCGGGGCATCATCGGGCACGGACACCTCGGGGCCCTCGCCGCCGAGATCGGCGAGGAAATATCCCCAATCACCGAAGCTGGGGACATCGACGTGATACGGAGTCGTCGACAGTCCCGCCTCGGCGACGGCCTCACCGATGCCCCAATAGGCCTCTGGGGCGAAATAAGGGGAGCCGGCCTGGACGACGAGGCGCGCTTCCGGGGACATCACCTGGCGGATGAGCCCGTAGAACTCGATGCTGTAGAGCTTCGACGTCGCCACATCATCGGGGTCGGGAAGATCGGCGATGACCGCGTCGTAGGCAGAATGCTTCGCCTCCCGCAGCCATGTGAAGGCATCGGCGGCGATCGTCTTCACCCGCGGATCGTCGAGGGAATCGTCGTTGAATGCGGTGAAGTGCTCCGAGGTCTTCGCGAGTTCCAGCACCTTCGGGTCGAGGTCGACGAGCGTGATGGATGCGACGTCGGGGTATTTGAGGATCTCGCGCACGGCCAAGCCGTCGCCGCCGCCGAGGACGAGCACGTTGCGGCGCGGACCGTCCAGCAGCGGATGGACGAGGCTTTCGTGATAACGGTATTCGTCGGCCGAAGCGAACTGCAGATCCCCGTTGAGGAACAGCCGCGTATCGCCGGTCTTGCGGGCTTCGGTGACGACGATCTCCTGATAGTCCGAGCGCTGCGAATACACGATCGGATCCCGGTAGAGACGCTGCCGGGTGGTGACTTCGATGTCGTCGGTGTAGATCCACACCACGGTGAGCCCGCCGAGGATGACGACGAGCAGTGCCGCCAAGATGACCTGTGCGGTGCGGGAGATCTCGGTGCGGAAGAGCCAGAGGACGATGAGGATGCCCACCAGCGCATTCGTCATCCCCACCGCCAGCGCGCCGCGCGGCAGTCCGAGCAGCGGCAGCAGGAGGAAGGGGAAGGCGAGCCCGCCGACGAGTCCGCCCACATAGTCGGCGGCGAAGAGGTCGGCCACCGCGCTCGAGGCCTTCTGGGCGCGGATGCGTTGGACGAGCTCCATGAGCAGCGGGATCTCCGCGCCGATGAGTGCGCCGATGACGAACGCGAGGGCCACCATGGCCACGGTGTAGACATCGGCGAAGGCGAAGGCGAGATAGAGCAGAATGACCGACAGCCCGCCGATGATGCCCAGGGCCGCCTCGATGAGTGCGAAGGAGACCGCCGCGAACCCAGTCAGCCGTTTCGTCGCCAGCGAACCCACACCCATTGCGAAGACCATGACGGCCAGGACGATGGAGGCCTGAACGATGGTGTCGCCGAGCAGATAGGACCCCAAGGCCACGAGCGCGAGCTCGTAGACCATTCCGCAGCTCGCGCAGATGAACACGGCCAGCAGGACGAAGAACCGAGCCGGACCCGGCCGCATCGGCAGCGTGACCGGTCGGGCCGCCTCGGTGGTGGTGTCCGTGGTCGAGTCGGTCGGTGCGGCCGCGGCCGACGTCTGACCGGATTCGTCAGAGGTGCTCAAAGGAGGGCTGCGGCCATGATGCCGGCAATGCCCAGATGAGCGGTGGCGTTGACCCAGACCTCGGGGTGCATCTGCGGGGAATTGATGAGGTCGCCGGTCCTGCCCGGGGTGAGCAGACCGATGAGCAGGAAGCTCACTCCCATGAGGATGATGCCGAGGATGCCGAAGACGAGGGTGGACAGGATGCCTGCGGCCAGGTCATCGGAGCTGGCGCGGATGGCGGCGATGACGATGATCGCGACTCCGGCCAGGTCGGAGGCGACGAGGACTGCCGCATTGCGCGACTTCTGCTCCCACAGGATGACGTGGAGCTTGCCCGGGGTGAGCAGGTCGACGACGAAATAGCCGATGACCATGAGGAGGAGCCCGCAGCCCGCATAGGAGAGGACGACTCCGGTCTCGTAGATGAGGTAGTTCAGGAGCATGTCTGCCTTTCGCTGTGCCTATTTTCCGGTGCCCGGTCCGCCGCCGCGGAAGCCCGAGCCGTCGCCGTAGTTCGATCCGCCGCCGGAGAAGAACGGGAGGAAGAAGAATCCGCCGCCTCCGGAGCGTGAGGTGTCGCAGCCGACGTAGTCATAGCTGCTGCCGTTCTTCTCGTAGTCGCCCTTGCCGGGGTTCGAGACGTACTGGCCGTTGGTCAGGTCGTAGTCACCGCAGTCGGCGCTCGCGGGCGATCCGCAGCCGCGGAAGACGTTGCCGAGGACGATGAGGACGATGACGATTCCGATGATCGTTCCGCAGCCGAAGCGGCGCGGCTTCCGCCCCGATCCGCTGCCGGGACGATGTGGTCCGCCGGGGCGCTGCGGGCCGTTCCCGCCGCCTCCTGCGCGGTCGAAGTCGAAGGAGCCTCCGCCCATCGAGACGTTCGGTCCCTGACTCATGTCGACCTCCTCAACTCGGAGCTGCTGTGGACGATCTCCCGATGCTGCGGGTAGCAGTGCCACGACTGCCAGGCTATCCGCTCGGGTCCCGCACACGTCAGCGACAGTGCCGTCAGTGCGCCGGGCTGTCCGGGGAACGCGACCGCGAGGTGGTCGTCAGCGGTGAGTGCACGGTCGGCACCGGCGGCGAGCACCTCGGCGGCGGCATCCGGGAAGTCTCCGTGCACACCCGTGCGGGTCGCGGTGAATCGGTGTTCGGTGAAACCGGCCCACCGACCGCGGCGGATGACTTCGCGGTTCCACAGTGGTCGGATCGGTGAGGACTCGTCGGCCCCCTCGCCGAGGCAGGCGAAGGTCTCGACGAACGCATCAGCGGCGCCATCGGTCAGGATCGCCTGGTGGGAGGAACCGATGACGGTCAGTGTCAGGGTCAGCTCAGGAACCGCCTCGGCGAGGGCGGAGGCTGTGTCAGTGGGTGCAGCTGCGGTGGGCACATCGACGCTGCGGGTGGCCAGTGGAGCGATCCGGTCGTGGTCGAGGCTCAGCCGCAGCGCCTCGGCACTGGTGTCGGTGAAGGGGACGTCGAGCGGGCGGGGGAGAGTGAGCATCAGCTGCCGGAGTAGATGGTGAACGAGCCGGTCGGGATGGTCTCTCCGGTGCTCACTTCCCAGCGTCCGTGGTCGAAGCGTTCGAAGGCGAGCAGGCGGCCGTCGCCGGATTCGTAGTCGACGTAGTCGACCCCGCCCTTCTCGTTCAGTCCCGTGGTGCCTTCGGACCGGTAGGAGGCAGTGCCGTGTTCGACGAGGTCGTAGTCGGTGCCGTCGATGGTGATGGTCCGGGCCTTCGGTTCGATGTCGAGGTCGGGGCGGTCGCGCCAGCGGGCGATCTGGACATCGGGGTCGCGTTCGACGCTCAGCCACATGCGGGTCGCCGAGGCGTCGGCCTGGAAGAAGTGTTCGGCCCAGTCGTAGCCGCCCTCGGAGATGCGCAGGGTGCCGCGGACGAAGTACTTCTCGTTGCCGAACTCGAGGAGGTCTCCGGCCTTGATGGTCTCCGGGTCACCGCCGGTGTTCTGATCGGCAGCGAAGGGATCGCGCGGGGCGGCGGGTGCTTTCGCTTCGGCGTCGTGGCGGGCCTTGTTCGCGCGGGAGCGGATGACGAGCACGGTCACGAGGGCGACGATGATGAAGACGAGGACGGCGATGAGGAGTTCTGAGGGCACAGCGGTCTGCTTCGGTTCGATGGCCGGACGGGTCATCGCCCACTCTAGTCGAAATGAACGTCACTGACAGTTCTGGTCGACCTTCTTCTCCAGGGCGGTCATCGTATCGGCGATGGCGAACCCGAGGTCCCGGTTGAGTGCGAGCATCGGTTCGTTGTCCGTCGCCGTGTACGTCTGCACCCATTCCGCCGCGGCGGTCGCGGCGACCGCGGGCAGCTGACGCAGGTTCGCGACCTTGAGGGCCCGACCGATCCCCCGGCTTCGAAAGGCACGGTCGACGAGGGTGTCCTCCTGGATGACGATCTGCGGATCGTGGGCGGAGACCATGATCTCCGTATAGCCGACGGCCAGGTCGCCCACGTGCGCCATCGAGCTGACCAAGGTCCAGCCCTGCCCTTCCATCCGCTCCTCATGGCTGCGGATCGCCGCGGTGCTGGCGTGGGTGGCGGAGCGGGTGAGGTCGCCGACGGGCACGTCCTCATCCATCTGCTCCCGCAGCTGCGTCCAGGATTCCAACACGTCCTCGGGGCAGGCTCCGATCCATGAGGTGACCGAGAAGTCCGGGTCCTCCCTGATCACGGGCACGACCGTCGACGCACCCGAATCCTTGTACCGATTCGCATCGGCCTCCAGGTAGGCGGGAAGGTCGAGCAGCAGCCGGTGCTCTGCGTTGCCGATGCTCATCCCGTGCGCTCTGGCGAAGGCGACCCCGGCCGGGCAGTAGGTTTCGGTCTGCACGATCGCCGAGGATCGGTCATCGTGTCCAAGGAACTGTGCGGCCGCCTCGGCGAGGGCCGTGCCGAAACCTCGGCGGCGGTGAGCGGAGAGGACACCGAGTTCGATATCGGTCGGTGTGTCGGGGGAGAGGCTGATCTCGGCGCCGCCGATGATCTCCTCGCCGAGGCGGCCCATCAGGGCGATGTCCTGTCCTCCCGGGCGCGGGTGGGCGAATTGGGTCAGCGTCGTCTCGGCGCTGCGCCACCAGGCGGCGGTGCGGGCCTCGGTGTAGGCGGTGCGCATGACGTCGTTCCATGTCAGCAGCGCAGACTCATCGTCGGCGGCGATGCGCGTGATCTGGATCTCAGACATGGTGAAAGTCGATCACGGCGGGGACTGGTTTTCAAGGATGCCGGTGACCGTGATCGGGACTGTCGGGGTCGTCGGGGTCGTCTGCTTCGGTTCGGTCCGCAGCGGATCCGCGGTCGGGCGGGTCGGTGGGGGCCGCCTCGGCGTGGGGGTCGTGGTTGGGCAGGCGGGAGCCGATGTGCGCACCCGGTTTCGTCATCACCCGGTAGACGAGCCAGGCGCCGATGCTGAAGACGACGATAATGCAGACGGTGAGGAAGATGACAGCGCCGAGTCCGGGTTCCATCATTTTGCCAATCGGCGGCGGTCGAAGTAGTTCGCGAAGCGGGCCTTGAAGGAGCCCATTCCGATCGATCCGCCCACGCGCACGAGAGGTCGGCGGCCGGTCGGAACGGCGTCGACGACGGATTTCACGCTTCCCCAGGACTTTGAGAGCTGGTCGACGTTGACCGCCCAGTCGTCTGGGATGACGACGGTGACCGAGCCCATGCCGGCGACGACCTCGATCTCGATGGCCTCGAGATCGGTCTCGACCTCGAGGAAGTTCAGCTCGATGTTCGACATCGAGGGTTCGCAGCGGATGAAGGGCGGGACAGCCCATCGGGCGCGGCGGACTTCGGACTCCCAGCCGGCCTTGATGACGAGCGGGTCGAAGCGGTCGTGGCCGTTGACCGCCATTGCGTGGCCGGCGGCGGGCGCGATCGCCGAGGTGGGACGGAAGCGATTGGAGGGCAGCTCGGTGGTGAGGTCGGCGAGCACCGCGTCGAGGTCGATGGGGAACTTCGCGGCCTGGACCTTCTCCATCCGCTCGTCGAGCTCGTCGACCGTGATCCGACCGTCGCCGGCGGCTTCGCGGAGCAGCTCGATCGCCTCGTCGCGTTCCTTGTGGCCGATGCGGAAGGTCTTCGCGGGGTCGTTCTCGCCGGGGGAGGGGGTGGCTGAGCTCATGATCTCTATCGTGCCTGATCGGGAGGTCAGCGACAACGGCGGGACTCGGGGAGCCGTATCTCGTGTCAGTCGTTGGCATTAGGCTAGGGGGCGTGTCCACCGCACTGTACAGAAGATACCGCCCAGAGACCTTCGACGAGGTCATCGGTCAAGAGCATGTGACCGATCCGCTGAAGGCCGCCATCGAACGTGGCCGCATCAACCATGCCTACCTGTTCTCCGGCCCGCGCGGGTGTGGAAAGACCACCTCGGCGCGGATCCTGGCTCGGTGCCTCAACTGTGAGCAGGGGCCGACTCCGGTGCCGTGCGGGGAGTGCCCGAGCTGTCGGGATCTGGCCAACGGAGGACCCGGATCGCTCGACGTCGTCGAGATCGACGCGGCCAGTCACAACGGCGTCGACGACGCCCGTGACCTGCGTGAGCGCGCCGTCTATGCGCCAGCGCGCGACCGGTACAAGGTGTTCATCCTCGATGAGGCCCACATGGTCACCTCGCAGGGCTTCAACGCTCTGCTCAAGATCGTCGAAGAGCCGCCGCCGCACATCAAATTCGTCTTCGCCACGACCGAGCCCGAGAAGGTCATCGGCACGATCCGATCGCGGACCCACCACTATCCGTTCCGCCTGGTGCCGCCGGAGGCCCTGGGCAACTACCTTGACGAGCTGTGCACGCGTGAAGGTGTGCAGGTGGCCAAGGGCGTGCTGCCGTTGGTCGTCCGGGCCGGCGGAGGCTCGGTGCGTGACACGCTGTCGGTCCTCGACCAGCTCATCGCCGGTTCCGGGCCCGACGGGGTCGACTACGGCCGAGCAGTCGCTCTGCTCGGATACACTCCGGATTCACTGCTGTCCGACATCGTTGATGCGTTCTCCGCCGGTGACGGGGCCGGGGTGTACCGCGCGGTGGAGCGGGTCATCGAATCCGGTCAGGACCCCAGGCGCTTCGTCGAAGATCTGCTGGAGCGCTTCCGAGATCTCATCGTCATCCATGCCGCACCCGAGGCGGCCCATGCCTTCCTGCCCGAAGTGCCGCCGGACCGTCTGGAGAGGCTGACCCTGCAGGCCAACGGCTTCGGACAGGGTGAGCTCTCCCGTGCCGCGGACCTGCTGAATGTGGGCCTGACGGAGATGTCGGGTGCCACCTCGCCGCGGCTGCAGCTCGAACTCATCTGTGCCCGCATTCTGCTGCCCGGCTCCGGTCGCAGCCGAGACGCTGTGCTCAGCCGCGTCGAGCGGATGGAGCGTCGCATCGGGATGTCGGCCACCGGCGTGGCCGCAAACATGCCGCCGGCGCAGACCCCGGACCAGGGTGCTGGTCAGGGCGCTGGGCCGGGAGCTCCGGCCGGCGGGACAGGGCAGGGGCAGGCACCTGCAGCTGATCAGGGACACGCGAGCGGTCGGACGTCGGCGGATGGGGCAGGCCAGGGGCAGGCACCTGCCGCGAACGCGCCCGCCAGGCAGTCTCAGAGTGCAGCTCACGACGATTTCGACGACATCGCAGCCATGGCAGCAGCCGCCGAGTCGATGCTCAACGAATCTCCGGCGCAGCCGAGGCAACAATCTGAGCAGGGGCAACAGCGTCAGGCCGAGCCGGAGCCGGCGTCGCAGTCCGAGCCGCAATCTCAGACCGCGGACGCGGGGCCGCAGCAGCTGTCTGCTGAGGACCCCCGGAGCGCAGATGCGGGCCGGCCGACGCAGGAACCGCAGCCTTCGGCCGATCCGTCGCCCGAGCCTTCGGTCGAAGCGGCGGGTGCGCCGCGAACTGAGTCGCAATCTGTGCAGGACGATCAGCAGAGGTACGACCCTGCCGGTGCCTCAGCGCCCAGTTCCGCAACGGACTCCGGACCGGACTCGGCGCCGGCGGACCAGCCTCAGCGTCAGATGACCGAGCAGGCAGCGGCACCGGAAGCCACCTCGGTGGCGGGATCCGGTGACATCGGTGGTGAGATCGAAGCCATCCGCCGCGCCTGGCCGAGCATTCTCGCCTCGGTGGAGAAGCGCAGCCGCCTGACCCGTGCGATCATCGCGGCCAATGCGATTCCCCAGTCGTTCTCCGACGGGGTCGTCTACCTCGGCTTCAACAATGCCGGTTCCGTGCAGGGATTCCAGCAGCGCGACCATGCGGCCAAACTCTCTGCGGCGATCAATGACGTCCTCGGCATTCAGGCTCGAATCGACGTCGGCGATGTCGGTCGGATCGGCGGAGGAAGCGCCGGCGGCGGCAACCAGGGCAAAGGATCCTCGGCTCCGCCCATGAACGACTCCGGCGGCAATCACGGACCGGCACCGAGCCAGCGCCGCCCCAGCCCGCAGGAAGTCGCCGCGGTCGTCGGGACCCGTGAGGTCGACAAGCCGCAGGTCGACCACGAGAAGTTCTGGGAGCCCAGCGGCCCGACTCAGGGTCCTTGGTCCTCCGACGACGAGGAGGGAGAACAGCCGGGTCCACCGACTGAACCCACGACACACGACGACTCCTTCGGCTCTGCCGAACCGGCCGACGAACCATCTGCCGATGCTGAGCAGTCCGGCACTGATGGCGTGAGCGCGAGTTCACCGCACGATGACGCAGGCCCTGCAGCCGAGTCGGCTCCCGAAACCGAAAATGAGCCTGTGGCCGAGAGCGCCCGAGTTGCTGAGAATGCGCCCGCTTCCTCGGTCGCCCCGGACGTCGTCGTTCCCGATCTCTCCGACGATGACTTCTTCGGCCCGCCGGCCGACACCGCATCCGAACCGGCTGGCGACGGATCAGTTGGCTCCGGACCAGCCGGCGACTACGCTCGATCTGGTCCCGACCACCATGCGGGAACAGCGTCTGCGGGGTCGTCCGGCTTCGCCGACGACTCGCCGATGGAGTACGTCGAACCGCGGTGGGAAGAGCCGAATTGGAACGACGGTCCCTCACCGATCGACCCCTCATCGGTCGACTCTGCATCGACGGGCACCGCCTCGGCCGACGTCGATGAGACGAGCGCAGGCAGCGGAGCCGTCGACGTCGGAGCCGTCGTCGTGCCCCCGCCCGACGACGATCTCGACTACCCCGACCTCGCAGAGAGCCGCAGCGACTTCGGGGGAGGAGCCTTCGAACAGCCGGCACCAGACGTGCAGTCTCCGCCACCGGCCTCGACCCACGGGGGAGAGAAGCCGTTCAAATCGCGCTTCGCCGCACTGGCCGAGAAACACGGTGTCACCACCACTCCGACTGTCGGATCCGGATACGGATCCGCGCCACGGGCCAAACCGGCGAGCGGATCTGGTCCGGGAGCCGCCTCGGCGCCGGGATCGAACGCCTACCCGCAGCAGTCCGGATCGGTTGAGGACGAGTATGATCCGGAAACGGACCTCGACGTCTCCGAAGCGCCGCAGATGGGCGTCGACGTGATCGCACGGGTCCTCGGCGGCGAAATCATTGACGAAAGAGAAGTATGAGCGCTGTATACGAAGGTGCCCTCCAGGACTTGGTCGAAGAGTTCGGCAAGCTCCCAGGCATCGGGCCGAAGTCGGCCCAGCGTCTGGCGTTCCACATCCTGCAGACGGACTCGCAGGACGTCAATGCGCTGGCGCAGGCACTCACCGACGTGAAGAAGCGAGTGCGGTTCTGCGAGATCTGCGGAAACGTCTCCGAGGAAGCCGAATGCACGGTGTGCCAGGATCCGCGCCGCGACCGGTCGATGATCTGCGTGGTCGAAGAGCCCAAGGACGTCGTCGCGATCGAACGGACGAGGGAATACCGGGGTCTCTACCACGTCCTCGGCGGAGCCATCGACCCGATGGCCGGGGTCGGACCCGACAACCTGCGGATCAAGGAACTCATGACTCGCCTTCAGGACGGTGAGGTCAAGGAGACCGTCATAGCCACCGACCCGAACCTCGAAGGCGAAGCCACCGCCACCTACCTCGTCCGCCTCCTCGGATCGCTCGGCGTGACCGTGACCCGCCTGGCCTCGGGACTGCCCGTCGGCGGCGACCTCGAATACGCCGACGAGGTCACCCTCGGCCGAGCATTCTCCGGGCGCCGCGAAATCGACTGACCGCCTCGGCGAGGGGCTGGGATTTCGGCCCCTTCCGATTCCAATCGAAGTCCGCCGAGCTGTTGACAGCATATCGATAATCGTGAACTATGTTGTTTATCGATATATCGATAAACGATAAGTCATTGGATGCGGCGAAGGTCGGCGGAAAGCTCGCCTGCTTCTCGCCGAGGCGGGAAGGCGTTGTCATGTCACCAACAGAGGAACAGAAGCCGGACGACGAACCTCAGAAGCGCAAGGCGTTCGGCACAGGTTACGAACTCTGGATCGGTTTGGCAGTCGGGTTCTATGTCATCTACGCCATCACTGACCTCGTTGCCCGAATAGCTCACTCCGAAGTGGCAGTGATGGTGAACTTCTCCGACGATGAGGCTTCTTCGATTGAGGCCGGGAGCGGAACAGCATCGCTGACCGGAGTCACCGAGATCGTTGTTCCGACTGCGGACGCCTCGGCCGGAGCGGTTGTGCTCGTGACAATCGCCGAAATCGCAGTCATCCTCACAGTGCTGGCGGCCGCTGTCTCCCTTGTGCCTGTCATACGCGACATAGCGGCGGGGACGCCGTTCACTCCGCGGGCTGCCCGCGCATTCGTTGCGTTTGAGTGGGTCGTGGCGATCGGATGGATCGTCTACTTCGTCACCATGGGCCTCGGCAGCAATTGGATCTCCGCCGATATCGGCATCGCCGACGGAGTTGGGCCAGGCGTCACCGTCGTCCGGGCTTTCTTCGTTCTCGGGGTCGTCGGCGGCGCTGAACTGCTGCGGCGGTGCTTCAGATCAGGGCGCGAAGCTCAAGAAGAGCTCGAAGGGCTCGTGTGATGGCCGAGGAATTCGACTCCTCCCGGGTTATCTGCCACCTCGACAGTCTGCTGACTCGGCGAGACATGAGCCTGACCGAATTGTCCAAACGCGTCGGGGTCTCGCTCGCAAACCTCTCAGTGCTTAAGAACAACAGGGCGAAGGCAGTGCGCTACTCCACTCTCATTGCTCTGTGCGAGGTCCTCGACTGTCAGCCCGGTGACCTCTTCACCATGGAGCGACGGTCGGACTGACCGCCAAGGGCAGCGCCCGTCGGCGCGAAGCCGGCGGGCCGCCTCGGCGAGGGGCTGCTGTCTGGGGTTCACGACCCCGGAATATAACGATTTCTGAACAGGCGCTGAACGGTACGTGGTCGACCCCGGGCTCGCCCATGTGCGCGCTGATCGAGCGGGTTGCCGTCAGGTGACATTCGGCCCGGTCAGGCGGTGTCTGAATGACGGGCGAAGGTGAACCGAAATGACCTACCTCATACAATGGTTCAGGTGCCGGGAGCCCGACACGGCTGAAATCCTGATCGATGCAGCACGAGACCTCCATGTTTGGAACCATGGAATCGATCGCCTGGCACGGAACTTATCAGCGATAAGGAAGATACTGCAGTGAGCATAGTCGTCCAGAAGTTCGGTGGGTCCTCGGTAGCCGATGCGGAATCGGTCAAGCGAGTGGCCAAACGAATTGTCGAGTACCGTCAAGCCGGTCACGAAGTAGTTGTCGTGGTGTCGGCCATGGGTGACAGTACCGATGATCTCATCGACTTGGCCCAACAGGTTTCCCCCATGCCCCCCGCCCGCGAACTCGACATGCTGCTGACCGCCGGGGAGCGCATCTCGATGGCGGTCCTGGCCATGGCGATCGCCAACCTCGGCTTCGAAGCCCAGTCCTTCACCGGCTCCCAGGCCGGAGTCATCACCGATGAGCAGTTCGGCAAGGCCCGAATCATCGACGTCACTCCCGGCCGCATCCGGTCCTCCCTCGACGAGGGATACGTCGCCATCGTCGCGGGATTCCAGGGTGTCAGCCAGACCGCGAAGAACATCACCACTCTCGGCCGCGGCGGCTCCGACACCACGGCCGTGGCACTGGCCGCGTCGCTCGATGCCGATGTGTGCGAGATCTACACCGACGTCGACGGCGTCTTCACCGCCGACCCGCGCATCGTGCCCACGGCTCGCAAGATCGACGAGATCGGCTACGAAGAGATGATGGAGATGGCCGCCTCGGGCGCCAAGGTCCTCATGCTCCGCTGTGTCGAATACGCCCGCCGTTACAACGTGCCGGTGCACGTGCGGTCCTCATTCTCTCGCAACCAAGGAACCTGGGTGACCGATTCACCCATCCCCGAAGCCTTCCGCCAGGGCCGGGGATCATCGACCCCGGCAGCGGAACCAGAAACGGAGCCCACCATGGAACAGGCAATCATCTCCGGCGTCGCTCATGACCGCTCGGAAGCCAAGGTCACGATCGTCGGCGTTCCCGATGTCCCCGGCAAGGCAGCAGAAATCTTCAAGACTCTGGCCAAGCAGGAAGCCAACATCGACATGATCGTCCAGAACATCTCGACCCGTGAGCCGGGAAAGACGGACATCTCCTTCACCCTGCCCATGGACGACGGCGCCAAGGCGCTCGAGGCCCTCGACGCAGTCAAGGCCGAGATCGGCTTCGACCAGGTCCGCTACGACGACCAGATCGGCAAGCTCTCAGTCGTGGGCGCCGGAATGCGCTCCCACCCGGGCGTGACCGCGACTCTCTTCGAGGCGCTCAGCGAAGCCCAGGTCAACATCGACATGATCTCCACCTCGGAGATCCGCATCAGCGTCGTCACCCGAGCAGACCTGCTCGACGACGCAGTCCGTGCCGCCCATGCCGCGTACGGACTCGACAGCGAAGACAACGAAGCAGTGGTGTACGGAGGTACCGGACGATGAGCGTCAATATCGGAGTAGTCGGTGCAACCGGCCAGGTCGGCGGAGTCATGCTCGACCTCCTGGCCGAGGATCCCGGATTCGAGATCGGATCCCTGAGGCTCTTCGCCTCGGCCCGTTCGGCCGGGAAGACGATCGACTTCAAGGGCCAGCCCATCACCATCGAAGACGCTGCCGAGGCGGACCCGAGCGGACTCGATATCGCTCTGTTCTCCGCCGGTGGAGCAACGTCGAAGGCGCAGGCCGAGCGTTTCGCGGCCGCCGGTGCCATCGTCGTCGACAACTCCTCGGCGTGGCGTTCGGACCCTGAGGTCCCGCTCGTCGTCAGCGAGGTCAACCCCGACGCACTCGACGAGCCGCCCAAGGGCATCATCGCGAACCCGAACTGCACGACCATGGCCGCCATGCCTGTGCTCAAGGCCCTCCATGACAAGGCCGGACTCAGCCGCCTCATCGTGGCCACCTACCAGGCCGTGTCCGGTTCGGGTCTGTCCGGAGTCGAGGAACTCGCCAGTCAGCTCGAGGCCGGCATCCCCGATGCCCGCAAGCTCACCACCGATGGAAATGCCGTGAGCCTGCCGGCACCGGACAACTACGTCGAACCGATCGCGTTCAACGTCCTGCCGATGGCCGGATCGGTCGTCGACGACGGGCAGAACGAAACCGATGAAGAGAAGAAGCTGCGCAACGAGAGCCGGAAGATCCTCGGCCTGCCCGACCTCCTGGTCGCCGGCACCTGTGTGCGCGTACCCGTCTTCACCGGACACAGCCTGAGCATCCACGCCGAATTCGACTCCGACATCAGCCCCGAGCAGGCCACCGAAATCCTGTCGCAGGCACCCGGAGTCGCCCTCGACGAGGTCCCGACCCCGCTCAAGGCCGCAGGTCGGAACGACAGCTACGTCGGCCGCATCCGCGCCGACCAGTCGGCACCAGCAGGCAAGGGACTCGTCCTCTTCGTCTCCAACGACAACCTGCGCAAGGGCGCGGCACTGAACACCGTCCAGATCGCCGCCCTGCTGGCTGCCAAGCTCGAAGCGAAGGCCGCCTGAGAAACTCTGCTGGTGCCCGCCGGTGTTGATCGGTAAGGCGAAGCGGCCGACGAACCGCCCGGAAGCACCCGCTTCCGGGCGGTTCGTCGTCTCCGGCGACTGTGCTCGGCTGCCCATCAGACTCGTACAAGCGCAAGAGCGGAAGGCACACGGCCCAACGGAAAGTCGGCACTCGCGGCTTCGAAGTTCATACGCCCTGATCAAGATCACCGCGTATGAATTCTGAAGCCGCTCATGCACACTATTCGGCCGAAAACCCCTGAGCGCGCGCAGAATGCTGAGAGCAGCGGGGACGTATAAAAAGGTTGCTATATATAAATATTTATATTAGTGCCGGAGTTCTGATCTGAGTATCGTCGATGATGTTGTTTGATCCTCGATGCCTTAGAAAGGCTCCTCATGACATCTTCGCGAATCGCTCTCACCACCGGAGCCATCGCCGCTTCGACGGCCTTGGTCCTCAGCGGCTGCGGGGGAGGGGCCTCCGGTTCGGAATCGGGCGAGCTGCGGGTCGTGACCTCGACGAACGTCTACGCCGACATCATCTCCCAAGTCGCCGGCGACTACGCCGAGGTGAGCCCAATCATCGATGATCCCAATCAGGACCCGCACTCCTACGAAGCGACCACCCAGGACCGCCTCAAGCTGTCGAAGGCCGACCTCGTCGTCGAGAACGGCGGCGGCTACGACGCCTTCATGACCACAATGCTCGAAGCTTCGGACGCCGATCCCGAGGTGATCGATGCGGTCTCGATCTCCGACCTGCCCGGCTCCGAGGATCTCGGCAACGAGCCTCACGATCACAGCCACAGCGAGGACGAGGACGAGGCCCAGGCGGGCGGACACACGCACGACGAGGGCGACGAGCACTCCGAGGAGGAACACGAGCACTCCGAAGAAGCCGACGAGCACGAGGGGCATGACCACGGCGAGTTCAACGAACATGTCTGGTACTCGGTGCCCACGATGACCAAACTCGTCGATGAGGCGGCGATCCACCTCGGCGAGGCGGTGCCGGAGCACAAGGATGACTTCATTGCCAATGCCGATGAGTACAAGAAGAGCCTCGGCGAACTGCAGACGAAGATCGACGCGGTCAAGAAGGACCACGACGGTGAGAAGGTCGCGGCGACCGAGCCGGTGCCGCTGTGGCTGTTCGCCGATATGGGCCTGGAGAACATCACGTCGGACGAGTTCCTCGAAGCCGTCGAAGAAGGCAACGATGTGCCGCCGCTCGTGCTCAAGGAAGCGGAGAAGCAGATCTCCGACGGCGAGGCGGTGCTGCTCGGATACAATACTCAGGCGGCAGGTCCCCAGGCGGAAGCGCTGAAGTCTGCCGCGGACGACTCCGATGTTCCGGTCGTCGACCTCGCCGAGACCATGCCCGACGGCGAGCATTACGTCGTTTGGATGGACGGATACATCACCGATATTTCGACAGCACTCGAAGGACACAAGCACTGACTATGGCCAAAGAATCCGACGCTTCCGCGCAACCTGCACCCCGGGAGCCGGTGATTCGACTGCGCGATGCCGAACTGCGCTTCGGCCCGCGGGTGCTCTGGCACGATCTCGACCTCGACGTCGCGCCGGGGGAGTTCCTCGCCGTGCTCGGCCCCAACGGCACAGGAAAGACGTCACTGCTCAAGGTGCTGCTGGGGCAGAACACACTGTCGGCCGGAACCGCCGAGGTCGATGGTCGGGAAGTGCATAAGGGCAACCCTGCCATCGGCTACATTCCGCAGCAGCGCGGAATCGACCCGCACACCCCGATGCGCGGCCGCGATCTGGTCCGTATGGGCATCGACGGTCACCGGTGGGGGATGGGCCTGCTGTCCCGGGGTCGGAAGAAGAAGGTCGAGGAACTCTTGGCCTCCGTCGGCGCCACCGACTATGCCGATGCCCCCGCCGGCACGGTTTCCGGCGGAGAGCTGCAGCGGCTGCGAGTGGCTCAGTCCCTGGCCAATGATCCCGCAGTGCTGCTCTGCGATGAACCGCTGCTGTCGCTCGATCTGCACCACCAGCAGGTGGTGGCCGCTCTGCTGCACGAACAGCGGGTCAAACGCGATGCCGCCGTCGTATTCGTCACCCACGAGATCAACCCGATCCTGCCGTACGTCGACCGGGTCCTCTACATCGTCGGCGGGCATTTCCTCATCGGCACCCCCTCTGAAGTGATGACCACCGAATCGCTGTCCCGGCTCTACGGCTCCCCGGTCGAAGTGGTCCGCGTCGGCGGACGCCTCGTCGTCGTCGGCGGTGAAGAGGAGTGCGTCGACCACCACAATCTGCCCGATGACTCCTTCGACCTCGACGGGACGGTGGCGAACCGATGAGTGTTCCTGAGATCTTTGCCAACCTCTTCACCTTCGAGGACTACGGCGAACTCGTCGCGCTGCTGGCCAACTCGCTCATCGCCGCTGCGCTACTCGGCGTCGTCGGAGGTCTCATCAGCGTCTTCGTCATGGCCCGCGACATTCCCTTCGCCGTTCACGGAGTCTCCGAACTCTCCTTCGCCGGTGCCGCCTTCGCGCTGCTCGTCGGTTTCGACGTCGTGACCGGGTCGATCGTCGGATCCATCGTCGCCGCTCTCATCATCGGCATCGGCGGCGCCAAGGATTCGGAGAAGAACGCGATCATCGGCGTCCTCATGCCCTTCGGCCTGGGCCTGGCGATCCTCTTCCTCGCCCTCTACGACGGGCGGGCGGCGAGCAAGTTCGGGCTGCTCACCGGCCAGATCGTCGCCATCACTCCCGGCCAGATCCTCACTCTCATCATCTGCGCGCTGGCCGTGCTCGTGGTGTTGGCGATCGTGTGGCGTCCGCTCATGTTCTCCAGCCTCGACCCTGACGTGGCTCGGGCGAAGGGCGTGCCGGTCAGCGTGCTCACCATCGTCTTCATGCTCACCCTCGGACTTGCCGTGGCACTGAGCGTGCAGGTCGTCGGAGTCCTCCTCGTCCTTGCGCTGCTCATCACCCCGGCCGCCGCAGCGACTCAGCTCTCGGCCTCCCCGGTGTGGGTGCCGGTCCTCAGCGTGATCTTCGCCGTGACCGCCTCGGTCGGGGGCATCCTCATCGCCCTCGGTTCGCCGGTGGTGCCGATCAGCCCGTTCGTCACGACGATCTCGTTCCTCATCTACGTCACTTGCCGCCTCGTCGGTCGCCGCCGGATGAGATCCCTGCACCGCCGCCGCGCCCACCGTGCCGCAAAAGAACACAACACCCCCATCCCCACCCCCTGATAATTGCTACCTGACGGCGGCCCAGCAACCCCGCGCGAGGTTGCTGGGCCGCCGTCAGGTAGCAATTGGAGGAGCGGATAGAGTTGGGGGAATGAAGAAGCGCGCTCTCCTCTCCGGTGCTCTTGCCGTTCCCGCGGCCGCCGGAATCTGGGGTGCGGTCATCGAACCGCACCTCTTCGCCATCCGCCGCCACACCCTGCCGATCCTGCCTGCCGGAGCCGAGTCCATCCGGATTCTCCACGTCGCCGACCTGCACCTGGCTCCCTGGCAGAAGCATCGCGCCTCCTGGGTCACAGCGCTCACTCGCCTCGAACCCGACCTCGTGGTCAACACTGGCGACAACCTCTCCGCCGACATCGTGCCCGAGGTCCTCGACGTCTACTCGGGACTCCTCAACATCCCCGGTGTGTTCGTCCTCGGGTCGAATGACTTCTTCTCCCCGCAGCTGAAGAACCCTGCGAAATATCTGCGCTCACCGTCCCAGGTCAAGCACCGCGTCAGCCCCGACCTCGACGTCAAGGCACTCGTCCGCGGGTTCGAAGGCGAGACGGCGAACGGCGGGCAGGGATGGCATTTCCTCGACAACACCGAGGCGGCGCTGACGATCAAGGGCACCCGGATCCACTTCTCGGGCCTAGGCGACGCCCATATCGACCGTGATCGGATCCGCTGGAGTGGGGGAGAACCGGGGGAGGGCGACCTCGAGCATCCGCAATTCGATCCGTCGGCCGGTCTCAAAGTGGGAGTGACACATGCTCCGTATTCGCGGACCTTGGAGGCATTCGCCTCGGCGGGGGCGCATCTCATCATGGCCGGACACACGCACGGCGGACAGATCCGTGTGCCCTTCTGGGGCGCACCGGTGACGAACTGCGACCTCGACCGGACACGCGCACGCGGAGTTTTCCCTTACCGGCAGAGTCTCGTCACGATCTCCGCAGGACTCGGCTTCTCACCGTACTCACCAGTGCGTTTTGCCTGCCGACCGGAAGTCAGCGTCCTGGAACTCGTTGCAAGAGCCTAGGCCGTTCAGCGATTTCTGAAGATCTGCACAAGGCGAATTCGTTAAACTGACTACCATGGTGTCTCCTGAGTCAAACGCCCCACCCACAAAAATGGGCGCGTTCATGCAGTTCGTGGCCGTCAGTGCGGTGGCGGGAATCGTCGCTGCCGGTCTGGCCATTCCCGGCGTCGGCGTCGCAACAGCCAGCGCGAACAGTGCTGTCGAGATCTTCGATTCGCTTCCCGCCACCTTGGAGATCAAGGATCTCGGCGAGAAGTCGACGATGCTTGCCTCCGACGGTTCCAAAATCGCAGATTTCTATTGGCAGAACCGCCAAGAAGTGCCGCTGGACAAGATCTCGAAGAACATGCAGAACGCGACGATCGCGGTCGAGGACTACCGGTACTTCGAACACGGCGGCGTCGACATCGAGGGCATCGCCCGTGCTGCGGTGCACAATATGGTGTCCTCGACGACTCAGGGCGGGTCGACGCTGACCCAGCAGTATGTGAAGAACGTGCTGGCCGAGAACGCGCACGCAGAAGAGGACTCCGAGGGAGTCGCTGCGGCGAAGGAATCCGAAGGCACCGCGGGTTACGCGCGTAAGCTGCGTGAGGCCAAACTCGCTGTCGCGGTTGAGAAGAAGTACTCCAAGAAGGAAATCCTCAACCGCTACATGAACATCAACAACTACTCGGGCTCGCCGAACGTCTACGGCGTCGAAGCCGCGGCCTACCGGTACTGGGGCATCCACGCGAAGGATCTCAACATCCAGCAGTCGGCGATGCTCGCCGGAATCGTGCAGAACCCACGGGCTTTCAATCCGCAGCGGTTCCCCGACCAAGTCCTCAAGCGTCGCAACATCGTGCTGAGCCAGATGCTCAAGTACGACCACATCACGCAGAAGGAATACGACAAGGCGGTCAAGACCGACCTCGATCTCGATCTGCATGAGACACCGAACGGGTGTTCGGCGGCCAAGAGCAAGGCAGAGTTCTTCTGCAACTATGTGCAGAACGTCATCATGAATGACGATACCTTCGGAAAGACGGCCGAAGACCGCCTGGCTTTCCTGCAGCGCGGCGGCCTGACGATCAAGACCAGCCTCAACCCCGATATTCAGAAGATCGCGGACAAAGAGGTCAAGAAGCGTGTGCCCGTCGGGGATCCCTCCGGCGCAGGCCACGCCCTTGTGACCATCGAACCGGGTACAGGTGAGGTCATTGCGATGGCCGAGAACCGTGAGTACACGGTCGGCGATGTGAAGAAGAAGGACAAGAACAAGAAGACCTCGATCAACTACACCGTTGATAAGAAGCACAACGGTGGCGGCGGGTTCCAGGTCGGTTCGACGTGGAAGCCGTTCGTGCTCACGGCCTGGCTCAAGGAAGGCAAGAGCCTCAACACCACGGTCAATGCTACGAAGCGCAACTTCCCGGCCAGTTCCTGGAAGTACGACGGCTGCCCGAATATGGCAGGCCCCTGGGACCCGAACAACGCCGGTGACGGACCAGGCAAGGGGTCGATGACCGCTCTCGAGGCGACGAAGAATTCGGTGAACACCGGGTATGCCGCGATGGGCAACCAGATGAACATGTGCGACATCATGGATACCGCGATGGATCTGGGCATCCGCTACGGCAGTGGTGAGGCGCTCGACTTCAAGGACAAGCGAGGCTTCATCCAGGCCCTGTCGCCGTCCTCCATCCTCGGTACGACCGAGACGACGCCGATTGCCATGGCTGCGGCGTTCGCCACCTTCGCGAACGAGGGCGAGTTCTGCGGTCCCAAGCCGATCATCGAGATCAAGGACCGCAACGGCAAGAAGCTCGATCTTCCCGGCGAAGGCTGCAAGCGTGTGCTCTCCAAGGACGTCGCCAGAGGTGTCGCCTACGCACTGACGCAGACGTTCAACGGCGGTACGACCAGCTCGCTGAAGATCGGAGTGCCGGCCGGTGCGAAGACTGGTACGACGAACTTCGAGGTCGGGCACACGTGGCTGCTCGGATTCACGAAGACCCTGTCGACCGCAGTCTGGACCGGTGACCCGAGCGGAACCCGCGACTGGCGCACCAATGGTGCTGGTGTCGTTAGCGGCCAGATCTACGGTGCGACCATCTCCGGTAAGACCTGGCAGGCCTTTATGAGCCAGGCGGTTAAAGAGACCAAGGGCAACACCGCGTTCCCGAAGCCCAGCAGCAAATACTTCCGCGGCGGCGGCTCCGGAGGCGGTGGCACCTCGACCGGCCCGAACCGCAGCGGAGGCGGCAACGGCGGCGGTGGCGGAGGAAGCCACAACAACGGCGGCGGCAACGGCGGTGGCGGCGGAGGCAACTCCGGCAACAACGGCGGCGGTGGCGGCGGCAACTCCGGCGACAACGGAGGCGGCGGTGACGGCGGCGGAGACGGCGGTGAGGCACCGGGTCTCGGCGGCAACTGAACATGGCTGGGGGTAGACCATGTCCAGACATGGTCTACCCCCAGCCATTAGGAGCAAAAGCTGTTGGTACCTGTCACACGGCGTCTAGCGCACACCAGGTCTTCTTGCCGACAATTCCGTCCACGGCGAGTCGGGCGTGAACCCCTGGAAGTGGACACATCAATGTGTACTATCAGGCGGCAATGTCCATCATAAATGTGTAATCGACCTCGAAGTCAACCGGTGCTCGATAACCCAGACTCGAATGTCTCCGCCTCGA
>NZ_FXYY01000022.1 GCF_900169165.1 Brevibacterium linens ATCC 9172 | reverse complement strand
GGGACAGTGCTGCGGCTTGATTGGCATGGAGAGCTGGATGCTCAGGAATGGGCACGTCCGGTTCGGAGGGCGGGCCGGGGAAACTTACCAGTCGTGAGGCTGGCAGAGCGCCCCGGTCCGACCCTACTCGGAACACCACACCGATGAGGGCAAGCTGTACCTCTGTGCGACCAAGGACGTCTACTCGGGCCGGATCGTCGGCTACTCGATGAGTGCGCGGATGAAGGCCCGGTTGGCTGTTGACGCTCTCGAGATGGCGGTGGCCCGCAGGGGTGGTGATGTGGGCGGATGCACGGTACACAGCGACCGTGGCAGTCAGTTTCGATCAAGGAAATTCACTCAGAGTCTGGCTTGCCACGGCCTTGTTGGGTCGATGGGCCGGGTCGGTGCTGCTGGCGACAACGCGGCCATGGAGTCATTCTTCGCCCTGCTGCAGAAGAACGTTCTCGACCGTCGCCGGTGGGTGAGTCGGGAGCAGTTGAGAATCGCGATCGTGACGTGGATCGAGCAGACGTATCACCGTCGTCGGCGGCAAGCCCGGTTGGGTCGTTTGACACCTGTCGAGTACGAAGCAATTATTGAGTCACCTGCAGTCGCAGCGTGACACCCGAATTGTCACCTCTCCTTGCATCAGTCCCGTACCTAGATGTTCAGGCTTGTTGTCCATCGAGTCACCGCTATGTGCAGTGGTGGCTTGCGAGCGAAGCCTGTCACTCACAGGGTGTGGTTGGCCTCCTCCGGTGATGTTGCGATAGTTTCATCGCCGAACGCGCCAACGACTGGCCGTCAATTCTGGTCCCGCGTTTGGTGAGGAGAGGGACTTATGTGTCGAGCCAAGTCTGACCCGAACTACTATCGCTGTGAATGGCGTTCTCTGACGACGGGCAAGTTCCTCGACAGGCTCTCAAATGCAGCTGCGGACGTGGGCGTCGCATTCGCAGCGGGCGAGCTCGATCCCAAGAGCACCGAGGACTGGAGTGAGGTCGCAGCACGCGCACGAACATCAGTTGCAGAAGGCGTCGCAGACGTGCTCGGAGCGAGGTCCAAGGCGAGGCGTCGTCGTGAGGCTGCCGCCGGATTCCGACGCTCCGAGAGCCATCTGCTTTGCGCCGTAGCCGCGGCCATCGGCGAAGCATGTGCAACCCTCACCAGCGTTCCAGGGGACATCGCCACCGCCGTCGGCAAAGAGGTTCAGAGCGCCACAGGCAGCGCAATCGCAGGCAAACTGGCGGCAGCCGCTACACGACGGCTACTCAACGATGTCTCGGCGGCCCTCAACCCCGTGGCGAAGGTCGGGCTCCTTGCGGACCTCGCCGCTACTGGATTCTGCCCATCGCAGCAGGACGGCGGAATCCCGGGGGATCATTCGGAGGTTGTCAAGTGCGCAGCCCGAGTCGAGCGGACGATCCTCGCGGGCGTCGTTGACGACTTGTTGACCCCAGCCGGGTCAGTCACCTAAGCCGTTCGCCTCACGAGCTTCTCGCTCACAGTCCTGCCTCCGGACGCCCCCATAGACCCATTGGATCATCCGATGCTTCTGAGGTCCCCAGGCCTTTGAGAACCACTCACACGGTTGGCACCAGGGTGCGACTCGGCGCGCTGCGCGCACCTGCCCGCTGAGGCGGCCCCTTCCTGAGCCCGTCTCGGGAGGGGGCCATCGTGGTGATGACGATCCGCCCTATGTCCGCCGGCCGCGGCTACGAATACCTCCTGAAAACCGTCGCCGCCGGCGACGGCGACCGCGACCTGGGCACCCCGTTGACCCGCTACTACACCGAGTCCGGCAGCCCACCGGGGACCTGGCTCGGCACCGGCCTGGCATCCCTGGACGACGGCACCGGCACCGGAGTCGATGAGGGGTCGACCGTGACGGAGGAGCACCTGGCCCGGTTGCTCGGGCAGGGCGTGCACCCGGTCACCGGCGCGAAACTCGGCCACGCCTACCCGAGCCTGCGCCCACCGCGTGAGCGGATTGCCGACCGGGTTGCAAAGCTCGCCCCGGACATGCCGGCGGCGCAACGTGAGGTCATGATCCAGGACATCCGCGACGAAGAGGCTGCACGGAAGCCCAAGAGCGCCATTGCAGGTTTCGACCTGACGTTCTCCCCGCCGAAGTCCCTGAGCACCCTCTGGGGTGTTGCGGATGCACCGATGCAAGAGCTGCTGGCACAGGCCCATCACGCCGCGATGCGCGACACCGTCGCGATGCTGGAAGAGCGGGTGGCCTCGACCCGGGTCGGCAAGGGTGGGATCGCGCGGATGCCGATCACCGGCGTCATCGCCACCGCCTTCGACCACTACGACTCGAGAGCCGCCGACCCGCAGCTGCACACGCATCTGGTGGTCTCGAACAAGGTCCAAGGCGAGGACGGGAAGTGGAGGAGCCTGGACTCGCGGCGGCTGCACAAGGCCACCGTCGCTCTCTCGGCCAGCTACAACGCCTACCTCATCGACCACACCGCCGACCTGCTCGGCCTGACCTGGGAGCCCGTCGACCGAGGCAAGGACAGGAACACCGGCTGGGAAATCACCGGCATCCCTGCCGAGTTGATCGCGGAGTTCTCCCGACGCTCCACCGGCAGCAGTGGGGGAGTGGAGGGTATCGAGCAGGCGAAGAACCGGCTCATCCGTGACTACCGGGACGCTCACGGGCACGCGCCCAGCCCGGACACCATCGCACGATTGCGCCAGCAAGCAACCCTGGAAACTCGGCCCGAAAAAGAGCTGCATTCGCTGGCTGAGCTCACCGCAGACTGGCGGGAGCGTGCAACCCGGCTGCTGGGCACCGATGCAACCACCTGGGCGCAAGACGTGCTCACCCGCACACCCGATGCGTCCCGGTTGCGTGCCGAGGACCTCGGCGCGCAACAGGTCGAGGACCTGGCAGCGGTGGTGGTGATGACGGTCGCGGATCGGCGCTCGACCTGGACGCGGTGGAATCTGCACGCTGAAGCCATGCGTCAGCTCATGTCCACCCGCTTCACCACCCCGGCCGAGCGCACCGCAGTGCTGGATCAGATCGTGGCCGGGGCGGAAGCCCAGTCGCTGCGCCTGACACCCGAATATGACCGTGCGGTGCCGGGGCACTACGTCGACGGGAGTGGGAACCGCTTCCAGTCCAGCGACCAGGTCGCCTATTCCAGTCAGGAGATCCTCGACGCCGAACACCGCCTGCTGAAACACGCCGATGACACATCCGCGCCGCGACTGCCATCCCGGATGGTTGCCCGGCACGTCTCCCGGAAGATCCAGGGCGTGAGGCTGGCCGATGATCAGGCCGCCGCCGTGACTCGCATCGCTTGTTCGGGGCGGAGCCTGGACCTGTTGGTCGGCCCCGCCGGTGCGGGGAAGACCACCGCGCTGCGCGGGCTGCACCGTGCCTGGACTGCCCGCCATGGGCAGGGCTCCGTGATCGGTTTGGCTCCCTCGGCGGCCGCGGCGGAAGTCCTCGGGGAATCGTTGGGCGTGCAGGCCGAGAACACCGCCAAGTTCCTCTACGAGCACGAGAGAGGCCGGTGGGACTTCCAGCCCGGCCAGCTGATCCTGCTCGATGAGGCCAGTCTCGCCGGGACGCTGACCTTGGATCGGATCGCTGAACACGCGGGGCAGGCCGGGGCGAAGCTGGTGCTCGTCGGTGATCCGGCTCAGCTCAGTTCCGTAGAAACCGGCGGGGCGTTCGGGATGCTCGTGCGCCACCGTCCCGGCCCACCGACGCTGACCGACGCGCGCCGGTTCGTCCACGAGTGGGAGAAGACCGCCAGCCTCGACCTGCGCCGCGGCAAGACCGCCGTGCTCGAGGACTACGAGAACCACGGCCGGCTGGTCGACGGGAGCATCGAGCGGATGCTTGATGCCGCCTACACTGCCTGGCAGCAGGACCGCGATGAAGGCCTGGCGACGCTGATGATCGCGGGCAACGCCGAGATGGTCGCCGAGCTGAACACCCGCGCCCGCGAGGACCTCATCGCGGACGGGCGCGTCGAGCGCGACGGGATCGGGCTGCATGATGGCACCACTGCCGGGGTAGGGGACTTGGTGGTGACACGGCGCAACGACCGCCAGCTGAGTCTCGGCCGGTCCTGGGTGAAGAACGGCGACCGCTGGTCCGTCGCCCGCAGGCTCGAGAACGGGGCGCTGGCCGTGCGCCGCCTCGGCCCCGGAGACCAGCCTGCTGGGGCTGAGCTGGTCCTGCCAGCGGAGTATGTCGCCGAGGACGTCGAGCTCGGCTATGCCACCACGGTGCACCGGGCGCAGGGTGCCAGCGTGGACACCGTCCACGCCCTCGTCGATCCCGAGACCGCGTCCCGCGAGCTGTTCTACGTGGCAATGACCCGCGGCAAGCAGAACAACACCGCCTACATCATCCAGCCCGACCCCCACGAGATCGAACCCCACCTGGAGACGGCGGAACCGCTGACTCGAATCGAGCAACTGCACCGCGTGCTGGCCCGCAGTGATGCTGACCTCTCGGCCACCGAAACCCTGAAGCACGAAGTCGATCGGCACGCATCTCTGGCCACGCTGGTGCACGAGTACGACGTGCTCGCCCGGGAAGCACAGGTCGAGCGGAGCGCCGCCTATCTGGACGTCGCACCCTTCCCTGAAGCCGTTGCGGACGATGTGTTCACCAGCCCGCACTACGAACAACTTGAAGCCGCCATCACCCGCCACGAGGCAACAGGCCATTCGCCCACCCGCGTCCTGACCGCGCTGGCTCCACGCCTTCAACCGACCAGCGACGAAGCCGACCCCGCCGCACACCTGGCGTCGATGATCGATACCGCCACGGCCCAGATGACCCACGGCAGAACCTCGACGCCGGGACGAGTCGGAGGCCTCATCGCCCGCCCCGCTGAGCCCTTGGACGAGGACATGCGCACCGCATTACGCCAACGTGAAGCTCTCATCGACGCGGCGGCCGGTGCCGCTCTCGACGAGGCGGTGGACCATAAGGTCGGCTGGGCGACGCAGCTCGGAGCACCGGGGCCCAGCACCCGAGAGCGGGAGTGGTGGCGGGCCCATGCAGTGACGATCGCCTTGTATCGACAGCGCTACGACATCCAAAGCGCGGCGCCGCTCGGGTCAGACAAAGATGTGGAGTCCCCGCAGCAGGCAGACGAACGGCGAACCGCGCAGGTCGCCTACTCGCGGCTGCGGACGCAGCACTCCTCGAGCTCGCTCCCACGGCCAGAGCGCACCTCTGCGCGACGGACTTCCGAGCGTGGACTGTAGAACGGTCGCAGCAGATCAGAGGCGTGGGTCAGCCGATCACAACGGTGGTGCCCTTGGCTATGTCGGTGCATGGATCTACACTGAATCATCGAACATTTGTTCGATTTGGAGGGAGTGGGCCATGGACACGATGCACCGCGAGGAAGTCGCGACCGTCTGGACGACCTCCTCTGGCGCCCCGGAGCGGTTCATCTGGCACCGTCGCCGTTTCATTGTCTGCGCCCGCCCCATCCCGTGGATGTCCCGGGTCCGCTGGTGGAAGGACAACACGGACCTCGTGGGCACGAAGAACGCCCTCATGGTCGAGCGGCCGATGTGGCAGGTGCAAGCCAAGGCGCTCGATGACGGTGAGATGCTCATCTTCGACCTCGCGGTTGGTGCAGGGCCGCAATGGTCGATCCGGGTCGTCTCCGACTAGAGCGTCCGTGCCCTCCTTCACCCATCTCCATGTTGCCTCGGCGTTCACCGCTCACCACGGCACCGCCCACCCCGAGACTCTCGTCGCTGCAGCTGTCGTCGCCGGCGCTGATGCGGCAGCGATCACCGATCATGACGGCATCTTCGGGGCGATCCGCCACGTCCGCGCGTGCCTCGCCGCCGGGATCGACCCGATCGTCGGCGCGAACCTCCAAACCCGCGACGATAACGGTCAGCTCTCTACGGTCACGGTGCTCGCGCACGGCCACAACCATGGTGCCGGATGGGCCGGCCTGGTCCGGCTCATCTCGGCCGCCCACTCGCCGCGTCGCCGCCAGCACACCCTCCACGGCACCGCCCACCGCAGCGCCTGGATCACCCCCGACCAAGCACCCGCATTCCTGAGCGGCGAAACCGGTCCCGTCGCCACGGTGCTCCTCGGCCCCGGCTCCGATGTCGGCCGCGCCGTCCTCAACGGCGACCGCCCGCGTGCCCGGGCCCTGCTCGAGGCGTGGGAGCGGAGGCTGCCCGGCGGTATCGCCGTGGAGATCGTCTGCCACCACACTCGCCCCGGTACGGCGGCGAGCCTGCAGCAAGCCGCCGACATGCTCCAACTGGCCCGTGTCCAGGGGGTGCCGGTGGTGCTCACCAACGTGGTCCGATTTCTCCGCCCGGACGACGCGATCACCGGCGATGTCCTCGACTCAGCCGCGTTCCTCCTGCCCCTTGGCGCGTTCGAACCTCACTCTGCTCAGGCGTGGTTGAAGCCGGCCTCGGTCATGCACGATCTGGCGTACCGCATCTGCGATTACGCGGGGCTGCGCCGCGATGACGCCATCGATCTGCTTGCTCACACCGAGCGGGTCGCCGACTGGTGTCGTCTCGGCCCGGAGACGGATCTGCGATGGCGACACCCGAAAGTGCCTGAGCTGGAGGCGATCGGACTCGCGGGGGCTGATCCGGTGCGGGTGCTGCGGCAGCGCTGCGAGGCCGCGATCACCGACAGGTACCCGCACGCGTACGGCACCGGCTTGCGCCGGGTGCGGGACCGGCTCAGTGATGAGCTCGCCACCATCGGCGGGTTCGGGTTCGAGAGTTACTTCCTCACCGTCGCCGATGTCGTCGACCTCATCCGAGACATGGGGGTCCGGGTACAGGCGCGCGGGTCCGGCGCCGGCAGTCTCGTCAACCACTTGCTGCGCATCTCCGCCGTCGACCCGATCGAACACAGCCTGCTCTCCGAGAGGTTCCTCGGCAACGCCCGTTCCACGCTGCCGGATATCGATATCGACGTCGAGTCCGCGCGCCGCCACGACATCTATCGGGCCGTGTTCGACCGGTACGGCCACCACCGGGTGACGCTGCTGTCGATGCAGTCGACGTACCGTGCCCGCGGAGCTGTTCGCGACGCCGGCGCCGCCCTCGGTCTCGACCTCGCACAGATCGACCGGATCGCGAAGAACATCTGGCGCTTTAACCCGGCGGACTTCCGACAAGCACTGGAGACGAAACCAGAGCTGCGGGATGTCGCCGCCCAGGTGAAGACTGATGCGCAGCTCGATCTGCTCGTCGACCTCACTGCGCGTCTCGATCGGCTCCCGCGGCACATCTCGATGCACCCCTGTGGAGTGATCCTCGGCGACAGCGACCTCCTCTCGCTGACCGCGACCCAGCCGTCCGGGATGGGGCTGCCCATGTCGCAGTTCGACAAGGACGACATCGACGACGCCGGACTCCTCAAACTCGATATCCTCGGCGTCCGGATGCAATCGTCCATCGCTCACACCCTCACCGAGATCGCTCGCGTCAACGGAGCGACCGCCGCGGTCGAAGGCAGGCTGCCCGTCGATGCTCCGTATGTTGCCGCCGATGGTCGAGTCGACCTCGAGCAGATCCCGCACGACGACGAGCCCACGTTCGAGCTCATCAGGTCCACGCACACGCTCGGGTGCTTCCAGATCGAATCACCCGGGCAGCGGGAACTCCTCGGCAAGATGCAGCCCGATCAATATGAGGACCTCGTCGCCGATATCTCCTTGTTCCGGCCTGGCCCAATTCAGGCGAACATGGTCGCTCCGTTCATTAACGCCAAACTCGGCTACGCCCCGATCATCTACCTGCACCCCAGGTTCCGGCCGTTTCTCGCCGAGACGTACGGGGTGCTGATCTACCACGAACAGCTGATGCGGGTTCTCGCTGACTGCATGGACATCAGTCTCGCCGAAGCTGACGAGATCCGCCGTGCTCTCGCCACCGACTCCGCCGCCATCGAAGCTCGCTTCCGCGCCCGGACCGCAGGCCGCGTCGATGAGAGGGGGCGGCGGTTGTTTCGGGATCGCGAGATCGACCGCATCTGGACCAACGTGGCCGCGTTCGGATCGTTCGGGTTCTGCAAAGCACACGGGGCCAGCTTTGCGCTGCCGACCTACCAGAGCGCCTGGTTGAAGCAGCACTATCCGGTCGAGTTCCTCACCGGCATCCTCGAACACGACCCGGGCATGTACCCGCGCCGGCTCCTCGTCGCAGAGGCCCGTCGCCTCGGGATCACGCTGCTGCCAATTGACATCAACGCATCCTCCGACCAATACCGGGTGGAACAGGTCTCGCCCGGGATCAAGGCGATCCGGTTCTCCTTCCGAGACATCTCCGGCATCACCGATGTCGAGCTCACCCGAATCCTGGACGGCCAGCCGTACACCTCCATCACAGACCTCTATGAACGTGCCCGCCCGTCGCGGCCACTGATGATGCGCCTGGCCCGCATCGGCGCGTTCGACAGCCTCACCCGCGACGAACACGGGCAAGCCCACCGCGGCGGCATCATCGCTTACGTCCGCCAACTCACGGCCCGCACCCATAAGAAGGCCGTAATGCCGCAGCCGAATCAGGTTCCGCTCTTCGGTGACGAGGTGCTCGTGGACGCGGCCGTTCCCGACCCGAGCGCTGAGGAGCGCATCGCCACTGACCTCGAGGTGCTCTCCACCGAAGTCGATGGCCACGTGATGGACCTGTACCGGCCGATGCTCGAGGGCCTCGGCCTCACCCACGCATCCGAGCTGCTGGGCCTTCGCTCAGGGACGGAGGTGCTCGTCGCTGGAGTCCGAGTCGCCACTCAGACACCTCCCATGCGCAGCGGGAGGCGAACGGTGTTCATCAGCCTCGACGATGGCACCGGATGCATCGACGTAACGTTCTTCCAAGAAGCCCAACAGGAGGCGGCCTCGGGCCTCTTCACTGCGCGCATGATGACAATTCGAGGTCGCACCCGACGCACAGGGGAACGAGGAATATCCATCCAAGCCGAGGAGGCATTTGATCTCATGAAACTTTGGAGAGATTGGAACCAATCGCGATCTCGCCCCGAGATGCAAGAGTAAATTCTTACGACCCCAAGGTGTGCCGAGTCATCCGCCTACTCGGTGTCTAGGTGCCGGATCATCTTGCCGTCGGTCGCGGGCAGCGCCAGGCTGTTCACGTCGACGGCCTGCCGGAGGGCCTCGTAGCCGTCCCGGGTAGCCTCCACGCCACCCCGCGAGTGTGGCGATGCCCTCTCGAACTATTGAACGGGAGGGCATCGCCACGCCTTGTGCTTACTCAGCCGCAATTGAGGAAGCTAATCGTGCTTTCAGTGCAGCTGAAGAGACTCGACGTCGAGATCGGATGTGCGGCCATGGCATGATCCTTCAGCTCCAACTTCTGGAGTTCGAGCACATTGTTCACCTTTCTCACCTCCTCTCATTCCGTTCGCTGTGGTTGATGGCCTGGAACTGCGGTGATCAAGGTTTCACCGCACAGCACTGGGAGCCAGCTGAGACGACGAGTTCCGATGTCATTGAGGACGCAGATCAACCCGCTGGCCCCGGTCGCGAGGTCGCACGACCGGCGGAGCATGAAGTCGCCGGGAGTCGCTATGCCGCTCTTGTCGTCGATAAGGTAGAGATCGAGCTCGTCGGCGAGGATTGACGTCAGATTCTCATCGCTGTTCGTCGCGCCAGTTGCCTCCAGCCAATTGGTAGCCCACTGCAGCCCCACGAATCCGCGGAAGAGCCCGAAGTTGGCGCAGGGCCGAGTTGTAGAGGCGTGCATGATGCCTGCGACCTCGTCAGCCCAGCGTTGATCGAACGCATCCGGTTCCAGCGCTGCCATCGGCAGGAGCAGTCCGGCGCTGCCCAAGGAGAGATATGACATCAGCCGCCCGTCGGGCGCTCTGATCAAGCGCGTCTCGTGATGGGCGTCTAGTCGGTCGAGTTCCTTGTCGAGGAACGACTCCGCTGCCTCTCGATGCTTCGTTGACCCGGTTTTACGTGACAGGCAGGAGAGGAACAGCGATGGGCCAGCCCACCCGTAGAACAGTCCTGTGGGAGTCACGTCAGTCTCGTCAAGTCGAAGCGCATCCTCTTCGGTTCCCTTCGCCATGATGAGGTCCGCCGTCTGGCAAGCGGCTTCGAGGTACGCCTCGGACGAGAAGTGCTCGGAAGCGCCGAGGAGACCGAGGCCGATTCCGGACAGCCCGGAGTCCAGATCGATGCCCAGCGATTGCGAGTCGCCGTGGCGCAGGCTGTCGAAAACCACCTTGGCCCGCTCCTCGTCGCCGACTTCGGCTAGAACGCATGCAATCCCCGCTCGACCGGCAAGCAGGCCAGGCGCTGTGTCCAGCAGATCCTCGACCGCCAAGTGCTCTGCCCATTGCTGGGGAAGGCGGGAGGAGAGCCCGCTGCGCCACAGGGCCATCGCGATGCCCGCACCGCCGTAGGCCACGCTGAGGTCCCCGCCGGCCCGCGTCCACTGCCTGACATCTCCGGGCGCAAGGCGCGTCGTCGTCGGATCGCAGTGGTCGATGACCATTCCTCCGAGCTGGTCTAGGAGGCTTGCCTGACGATCAGCATTCTGGGCGTCTCGGTTCCAGGCTCGGGGTTCGGTCTCCGGAAGATCCGTGATCGAGTAGCCCTCGTGCAGTGCGGCGTCGATCACCTGCTGCAAGCAGTCGTCGGCTGTTGCACCGAGATTTGCGCGTATCCAAGCGCGCATCGCCGGCAGTTTCTCGGGGGCCATGAATTCCATGGTGGCCATGGGCAGCAGCGCCATTCGGATCACGCGCAGCAGCCCGACCCAGTCCCTGTGCCCTAACGGGTCATCGAACCTGGCGAAATACCCCGGAGTGGCGAGGGCTTTCGAGCCCGGGCTGGAAGGGTTGCCGGCCGCCTCCAGGTCAATGAAGCACACGCGAGTCTCACTCTCGTCTTCGCGGATGATGATGTTTGTCGGCTGGACATCACCGAGAGCGACGCCGCGGGAGTGGATTGAGGTGAGACCCGCGACCGCATCTGCCACGATCTCCGTGATCGATTCGACGTAGTCACAGGGGTCCAGAGACCGCTGGAACGGGTAGTTCTCAGCAATGTACCTGCCCATGTGTGTGCCCTCGACGTGCGACATCACGAGGAATCGGTGCTCCCACTCCACGAAATCGTCGATGTTCCGCGGCACGTATGCGCAGGCTCCGAGCCGGTGAAACATGCGAGCCTCGTGCCCGATTCTGTCGAATGCGTCGACGAGGGTGCCGTCCAGACCCGCCCGTGGTCGGCCCTCCTTTAGCACCACGGATTCATCGGTCCTCTGGTCGCGGCCCGAGTACACGCCACCACCGTTACTGAAGTGCAGTGCCGATTCGATGCCATAGTTGATCAATCGCCCAGAGCCTTCTTCCTGGTCGCGGAATTGCTCCTCCTCGCGGACTTTGGCGGGGACGTTCACCCAGTCGGGGACGCTGTACCCGGGAACTCTCTGGTCCTCGACCATCTGGCCGGACTCGTCGGCGATGCCGAGAAGGGTCTTCCCTTCGTGTTCGAACTCCTGCCTGACGAATGCACCGTATCGGTAATAGACGTTCGAGTCTCTCCAACGACGGTCGGTGAGTATGTACGGACCGGGTCTGAAGTTCCTTGTGGACGCCTCGAGCAAATCGAGGTAAGCAACAAACTGGTTGTCGTCCGCCGGGTACACCGTGATGAGTTTGCCGGACCCCGCTCGGTTTCCGTACTTCGAATTCGACCGCACGTAGCGTTGCCGTGTGCGGCAAACCTTGAAGGGGGTTTCCTTGTCGAACAGGACGTCCGCGACCTGCTTGATGCAGGCAGCCGCGTCGTCCACGGTCGCCGTGACATGGATCTTCCAGCCCTGCCTCGGGCCCTCATGCCCGGCCGGCGCGAAGGCCAGCCAGTCGGACGACGCTCGCGACACCCAACCTGGCGGCATCGGCACGCCGAATGCATCGTCGGGTTCGGGCAGGGGTGCATAGAACTGCGGATCCCCAAGATGGAGGTAGTAGCTCTGGTCCATTGCCCTCCTATAACCTGCGCCATTGCATGGAAGCCCTCACTGCTCGAGCCACCGAGAGGTTCAGCTAGACTAACATGGGCACCTTAGTTAATCTAGAGATTGCGGCTTCGCGTGACCTGGCCAGCACCCGCTGGCGCTGCGAATCCGCAGAGGGGAGGAGTCGTGAGCCGTGCTTCGTTCGACGACATCCTTGGTGACCCAACCAAGCGGTACCTGTCGCATCGGTACAGACTGGTCACCCACACGATCCTCGCCGGCTCTTCAGCTGTCGACAGCCTGGCTGCCTCAGAGCGCCGCAATGTGATCGGCTCGGTGGCCTATCCAGACAACTGGTCGGAAAAACCTGGTGGCTCGATGCCTCCGCATCTCTCGTCGCTGGACGGTTTGACGCTCGGCGCCATGCTCACGTGTCTCCGTTCCCGGGCGGGCGCGCCTACTGATGATCCGGCCGGCCCGCCGGTCCTGACCGCGATCCGGATCAGGGCGGGAGCGTTGCCGGAGACCGACCTCGAAGCCGTTCCGGTCAAGTGGAATGAAGCCATCGGCTCCGGCAAGCGGCTCACCAACATGCGATTCGGACGTATGTCGGTGAGCACCGGTGTCGAGGCCGCTTCTGCGCTTCCTTCGCTGACTGACGCGGCCGTCGAGAGGATCGGCGTTCAGCGATGGTCCAATCCGTCGTGCAGCGAGGCGCGAGCAACAGAGATCAAATCGGAAATCGTCGGCCTCGACCCTGCGCAGGGCACGCTCACCTCTGAGCACAAGGCGGCCGAATCGAGCAACGAGCTCGCACTCGGGTATGACGACTTTCTTCGCCTCTCCGCCCAGGCGGCCCAGATCCTCATCTACTCATTCGACGGGGTCGATCGGGACGTGTCAACTAACGTTTGGATGAGGAGCGCCGACTTCGCGCTCAATCCCTTGGCCGAATTTCACGACGGACCCGCGCGCATGCGGTCGCGCATCGCCGGTTCCAGGTCGCTCGCCCGCGGCGACACGAGGTTCCGAACGTTCGACATGGAGTTCGAGCTCGACGGCCTCTTCGCCTGTACCGCATCACTCGCCTACTCCGCCTGAGCGAATCCGCCGAACATCGAGTCGAGCTCCGCTTTGTACCGCTCCCGGTGTGCCTCGGCGATAGCAGCGTTGATGAATACTCTCCACATGGTGCTGATGTAGTCGGTCATGTCAGCTCTCTGAGTCATCGCCTGGGACATGAGGTTCCCGCCGGTGAAATGGCTAACTAGCGAAGCACTTAGCCTGTCGACCGGGATGTCCGAGTTCAGCATGCCGTCCCGGTCGAGTTTGCCTAAAAGCTGACCGACGCCATCGACCCAGGTCGCGTACGAGCGCGCGCTGGCTTCCCGCAGTGAGCCTTGGCCGAGGGCGAGATTGATGCCCGCGCGCACGACGGAGTCCGTACGCAGTTGCTCACAGATCATCTTGGAGATCGCCATTAAACGGATGAGCGGATCGGCATGGTCGGCGATCGCCGGGTCCACGCCGGCGTAGATGCGATTGTGCTGCTCCTGGATGATCGCTAGAGCGATCTGTTCCTTGCGCTTGAAGTGGAAGTACATTGACCCCTGGGACACGCCAGAGGCCTCCTTGATATCCTCGAGACTCGCCGCCGAGTACTCCTGCTCCTCGAAGACTGCGGACGCTCCTTCGATGATCTGCGACTGCGTCTTGCGCCCGCGGTCCTGGCTCGCCGTGCGGCGTGTCGTCTGTCGTGCCTTCACCATTCGATCTCCTCTTGTCAGTTCGTGATGCCGAGCCACCGGCGATACCATGCGATGTCATTGGCGGAGAGAATCTGTGCCGGCCGCGACGTCTCCGGGAACTCCGTCCACAATCTCGAACAGTCGAGTACTGACTCTTCCAGTGCCAGGGCGACCGCGCGCCGCGGGACACCAATCTTGTCGGCTGCAATCAGGACTTCGTCGACGGAGACTCGACGTGGGGCCTCGCGAAACTCTCCTGTGCCTGTGAGAACCTGTTCTACCAGGTCACCCATCGACACCGGAACCGCAGTTCCGACGTTGTAGATCTGGTGCCGAGCAGACCCCGCGGCGACAATGCCGACGACGCTTGCCAGGCTAGACCGCCCGATTACCGAGGCGTGTGCCCCGCTCGCGACGCCTTGAGCACCGCATGCCCTAATCAGAGCGCTGAGCCGACTGAGGACCCAAGTGTCGCCGGCTCCGAGAACGAATTGCGGGCGCAGTGCGATGCCGCCGGCATCGATGACGATCCGCTCTGCCTCCAGGCGGAACTGGCTCAGCATTGAACGAGGAACAGGTGGCGTTGACTCATCGACCCCCGGCGCGAAGGCCGTTCCATAGACGCCAGCCGTACTGATGTGGACTATGCGCCTGATCGAGTGCTCAGCGGCTTGCTCGCACAGCGTGCGCGTGCCCGATATGTTCGTCGTTCGCTGGAGCTCCTCGTCCTCGCCCGTGTAACTGACGGCGTGAACGAGGACATCGCTGTCCGTGAGGAGCCGGTCGAGCGCCCGAAGGTCGGCGACGCCGTCCTGCGCGACGATCTCTTCGACCCCAGGGCTTGCCTTGCTACTGTGCCTGCGCAGTGCTCGAACCCGATGTCCCACTCGGACGAGTTCGTCAACAACGGCGCTGCCGATGAAGCCCGTCGATCCCGCAACCGCAACCGTCATCGGAACCTGACCGATTGTTGCGTTCATGATCGTTGCCCTCCTGGACCGTTTCTGGCTGTCATGACTAAGTGGTGCGCCTAACTCATCATCCCATGCTCGACTAATCGATGACAGCTGTTGGAGAGCTCGGGCCGGCCAGCAGCTCACGCTTGAGCCAGGCCATGGCGACCACATTTGCCTCGGAGGCGTCGTCGGCATTGGCATGCCCTCGGTGTCCATGGTCACCAATCTGCAGCACTGTATCCGACGTCCGATCCGGTTGTCGACCACGAAGTCGGTTCGCGTAGACGTCGAGCCAAAGCCTGATCTCATTGAGAGGAGCCCGATCGTCGTGGCTTCCTGCCCGGATCCAGAGCGGAGGCGTTGCCATTCCGGTTGCGGAACTACTCTCCAGCATAGCCAGTGGCGAGATGGACTCGACTCCAGCGCGATTCTTCGTCGGGTCGCCGAACTCCATCCAGTCGCTTGCGGCCAAAGGCGCGTGTGTATCGGCGAGTATTCGCTCCGGCGTCAGGAAAGGGTGGACGAGTTGAAGGACTGAGACCAGTCCGGGCTGCCGCAGGACGGCGCTAGTGGCGATGAGTGCGCCCGCGCTCGAGGCCAGGGCGCCGATACGCCCCGCATCGGCCATGTCGAGTTGCGTAATCGTCGACAAGCACGCCTCGTAGTCCGTGATCGACTTCAGTTTCGTAGATCCCCGTGCTGCATCGTGCCAACGTGGTCCGAAGTCGCCCCCGCCCCTGACATGGCATATGGCGATGACGATCCCGGCTCGCATGAGATGCTCCAGATATGGATCGTGCATCGCGTCGAGGGAAAGACCGTAACATCCGTAGACCATGGTGAGAACAGGGGATGGGCCGGTCGTGTCGACCCGTCCGCAGAGGGTGATAGGAATCCGCACCCCATCTTCCGCCACGGCCCACTCGGTCCAGCTGATCAGCCCAGGAAGGGCGGCGGCGTTCGTCGAGGGGACTGTCTTGCGCTCGACCGACACTGTTTGCGGGGAGTGGATCATGGAAGCGACCGCGAGGTCGATCGTCCGATCGGAGATCTGAGAAATCTCAATTACCCCTGCCTCGGGTGCGCTCCAGACGGCATCGGGCCCGTCAGCCGGGAGCCAGACTGCTGCTGTGTGGTTGCGCCGCCCGCGCACGTAGAGCTCGCCGTGTTGCTCGCCCAGATCAGTCGCTACAAAGTCGGGCGGGAGCTTGATCCCATGCGCCGATTCAGCCAGGTGCATCGTTACAGTCTGCGCCCGACGGTCGAGCACGGCGAGGCCGCCGGCTACGAGAAGCGCCATGGCGTCGTCCTCTGCGGATCGAGGCACAATCTCGACCGTCTTAGTGAGTGCGTCGTCTGTCAAGAAGATCGCTGACGAACCCGATCCCCGGCTGACGATGACCGCCCGGCCTTCTCGGACTCCCGCGATGAAAACCCGACGACGCGCTTCGGGCTCGTCGAACAATGTCCTGACAGCACCAGGATTCCAGCAGACGACGCATCTCGGGCGCTGCGAGGCATCCCTGCGTACCCAGATGAAGCCCTTTCCGAACGCCCAGACACCGGAAGAGACTCGTCGTTCGGTGTGCGTCACAGACGATGCTCCGACTTTCGTCCCGGCCGTGTAAATCGATAGCGAATAGTTGTCGTCGAGAGTTCGCGAGATCAGGGCCACGGACCGGTGGTCCGCAGCAGGCGCCCACGCCGCCAGATCGGTTGCCACGACAGCTGGCAGCGGCATCTCCTGCCAGCTCCGGTCGGGCATTGGGAAGCGCGCCACCAGGCCGCCGGTATCACCAACCCGAAGGTGAGCTCTGAGGTCTTCGTCGCTGGCGCCTAGTACCTCCGCGGTCGTCGTCTCCTTGACCTCGCGTAGCTCGTCGAGCCAGGGTTGCAGCCGTCTGCGCTCGACCTCATAGGCGAGTTCAGCGATTTCCGAGCCGGATAGCGCCATGCCGGTCCCTCACGCCGACCTTAGGCCGACGGCGACGTCAGCGCGTAGCGAGGCCCGGGCGGGCCACCACTGGACGAGGAAAAGGACGAGCCAGCTGACGACGAGTCCGAGGAGAAGTGTCGTCCACGGCACCGCGACGATCGGGTAGCCGACGTAGGCGGCCGAGCTGATGGCGGTCGTCGCCACCGTGACGATAATCGGCACGGCCGCGAGCAGGATGGCGGTCAGGGAGAGGAGGAGTGCCTGCCAGGCATACCAACCAGTGATGCGCCGGCTCGGCATCCCTGCGATCCGCAGCAGGGAATGCTCTCGCTCAAGGTCGCGCGAGACCAGCGAGACGACGGCGGCGGAAGTGACGAGGAGGACGAAGGAAATCAGGGCGGCCATCACCACGGTGTCGGCGAGGTTGGTCTCCGCCGAGCTGTCGACAACCCTGACCACGGCCGCCGCAGATTCGACGGAGGTGAGGATGACGCCGACCCCGCCGATGCCCGCGGCCAGCGGGGCGACGGTGTTCGCGCTGGTGCCTGCCCTCTCGACGGCAGCCCGAGCCGCGAGTCGGCCGGTGACGTTGCCAAACGTGCCCGCAAGGTGGCCGAGCCCTGCGAGGAGCCCAGGGACGCAGAGTGGGCCGACGATGTAGGCGAAGAACACGGCCGAAATTCCGGCGTTTAGGGCGAGATTGAACATCACCGCTACGCCGGCGGAATGTGCGCCGAGCGCAGCCGCTGTCACGACCATGCCGAGGGAAAACAGCAGCAGGAGCCCCGCCAGCGGGACTCGCCACCACCACCCTTTCCTGTGACGTCCGGGGATGTCGCGGAAGACCTCGATCGCCTGCGTCCGCGAGGCTCGGTGCGCCGGTCCGAACGCCCCGAGCAGGCAGGTGGCCACGCCGAGGACAAGAGAGGCCAGCCACGCGAGGATGGACGGCGGCAAGACCGGGGCGTTGAAGCCAGGGGCGGCCATCTGGTTAAAGGCGGGCACGACGACGTAGCTCAGGCCGATCCCCGCGAGGGAGCCGGGCACTGCCCCGATGAGCGAGGCGGTGGCGACGAGCGCCCAGGTGCTGCGGCGCACGTCGCCAGGACTGGCCCCGACGAGACGCCACTGGGAGAAAGTGCGCCGGGTCGACTCCACGGTCGCGGTGCCGACGACGGTGAGCGAGAACAACGCAAGGACGGCGACGAGCATGTAGATCGTCTCGGAGACGATGGTGAATTCGGTGATCGCGTGGCCCTGCGCCTGGGTGGCGGCGACGAAGCGGTCGTCATGGGTCCAGGCGAACTGCGCGGCGCATAGGCCGACGAGCGCAGTCACGGCGGCGACAGTGGCGATGGCCGGCCACCAGCTGCCGAGGTCGGCTAGGAGAATACGGCGAGCGTACCTGTACATACTACCGGCCTCCCAAGCGCGCCATGGTGTGGAGGATATCGTCGACGCCGAGCTGTCCGGTGACGTGGGCGATCGTTCCATCGCGCATGAAGACGATCCGATCGGCCAGAGCCGCGGACTCGACGTCGTGGGTGACCATGATGACGGAGCACTCCTGGGTGGCCAGTTCGCGCAAGACCCGCAGCACGACGGCGGTGTTGGCGGTGTCAAGGGCGCCGGTAGGTTCATCAGCGAAGATCACTGACGGCCGCATGAGGATCGCCCGGCACAGGGCGGCTCGCTGCTGCTCGCCCCCGGAGAGGGTGTTTACCCTCGCCGCCCTCTTCTCGAGCAGACCGAAGCGGGAGAGGATCTCCTCGACTGCGGCTACCTCGACTCGGTGTTTGGCCAGGGCGTGAGGGAGCCGGACGTTCTCCTCGACGGTGAGGTAGCCGATGAGGTTGTACTGCTGGAAGACGAAGCTCGCGGTCTGGCGCAGGAACCGGGTGCGCCTCTCGTCGCTCATCGCGTAGAGGTCGGTACCGTTGATGGAGACCTGGCCCCGATCGGGGCGATCGAGGCCGCTGAGGCAGTAGAGCAGAGACGTCTTTCCCGCGCCGGACGGGCCGACGACGGCGGTCAGGCCGCCGCCGAGGTCGACTGAGCAGTCGCGCAGGATCGGTAGCTGCTGCGCCGAGGCGTTGCCGCTGGGGAGCTTCACAATCTGCTCGGCATGGATAGTGGGTGCGGTGTTCATGTCATGTCCGTCGCTTTCGCTCTCGGGTTGCTCAATCGCCGATGCTGCGGCGACCTGTCAGGAAGCACGAAGAGGCGGCCGAAGCACACTTCGGCCGCCATCTCCGACGCGAAACTGCGTCAGCAGTTTCCGAACGTCACGGCGCTCGGCCAACCCGGGCACGGCGGAATCACGCTGACAGTGCTCACGCGCGCTCCGTCGTGGGTTTCGGTCTCACCGGCCATGCTCTGGAATGCAAGAATCTTGTCCACGATTAAAGTCACCTCCTCTCCATTCTCGATCCGTCCGTCCCAGGTAGGAACGGAACACCTGACCAGCGGCCCTGGACTGCGGACAGCCCACCGAGCACACCTGCAGAACCGGTCAGGAAATCACAGGACAACCGGAGATTCTGGTTCCCCCGGATGAGTAGGCCCTCCCCGAAGGGGACTGCGTGCAGCTGGAGCGATCGCATGTGAGATTCGAGAACCTCTCTCGCGCCAGAGTGCATCTCCGGGTAGCGGGCAAGCATTGTGATGAAGCCCGTGAGGCCGTGGGCGAAGCCGCCCTGGCCGCACTGAAAATACGTCGAGGCAAGGCGAAGCTTGTCGAGCTCCTGCGTGAATCTCGGCGACTCGCTGATGGCGTTGAGCTCTTCAATGGCCAGGGCTACGCCTGCCGAGCCAGTGCCCAGATAAGGCAGGGTGCGCCAACCCTCGTCGAGTTCAATGGTGCCGTTGAGAGTCTCGCCGCACGCACTGAGGTCGCGCTCGATCGCTCGTCTCGCAAGATCCTTGTACTCGGGTCGCTGAGCATGGCGTCGGAAAGCAGTTGTCCAGAAGAGCGCCGGGCCGCTCCAGCCGTGGAGAAGGCCTGCCACCGGGGTCTCAACGTCGGTCTCGAGCAGTCGGCTCAGTGCGTCGGACGCGGCCTCTATCTCCTTGGCATGGACACTGTCTCGGGACAGCGCGCCTAGCCCGACTCCTGCCCAGCCCGACCAATAGGTGTGGTCCGAGGGCGGCGCAAGGTCAAGCCGCTCCACCTCGGCGGCCAGAGCGTGGAAGCCGATCTGCTCGAGGCCGTACTGGATGCCTTCTCTTCCCTTGAAGCCGCTAGAGCGGATTTGAGAAAGCCGTTCACGAATCCATCCGGTGGAGCGGCGGATCAGTCGATCCTCCAGTGGTACTCCTGAGACGGTTAAGGCCGCCAGCACTCCGACGATCCCGTATGGATAGCCGATCCTGGCTTCGTCTCCTCCCTCCTCGAACACTTCAATGTCCGAGGGAACCGGGGCAAGCGGATTCTCGAGGTCGATCGTCGAGAGGATAGCCGTCGCAAACCGTCTCTGCAACTGGTCGATCTCCAGCGGCGGCATCGTCGGCCTAGCCGATTCAGAATGAGGGAGCGCCTCGACGGTGTTCCGGAGAATTCGGGCAGCGGCTGCCTCCGGAACTCCGAGCTCCTCCTGCCCGAACGCTACTAGATCTACGATCTTCTGGTGGTTCCCTTGGTCGGCGATCGTCGCCTGCGGGAGCACGAGGTCCAGCTCGACGATGCCCAGCGACCATCTATCAGCTGCAGCTCCCGTCAGGCCTTTGGATGGCTCGTATCCGGGTGCACCGTTTGTGCTCCGCCACCGCTCGTCCATCGCATGGGCGAACTCGAGGTCGATGAAGACGGGGTGCGCACCGTTTCTCATGATGATGTTCTTTGGATGGATGTCGCCGATGAGCCAGCCCTTACGATGGAAGGCACCGATGGCGGCCTCGAGGCGCCCGATCGTTCTCTCAAGCCATTTGAGGTAATCGGGCTCCTGCAGAGTCCAGGGTCGCGGTTTGAGCACCGGCGTCCGCTTCATCCACTCGCGCTTGAGGTCGAGCCCATCGACATGCTCTTGGACCAAGAACATGTGCTCCCAGTGCCGGAAGATTCCATGCACCTGCGGGACGAATCCGGTTGATGCGAGGTCCTGCAACACTCGGTTCTCGTGTGCTAGGCGGTCAACGGCGTCGAGGCCGTCGTCGTCGACGGCAGTGTGGGGTCGTGCCTCTTTGAGGACGACATCGGTCCCGGCTCCGACAAACTCGTTGGTCAGAGCCCGAGCCAGGTAGACTCCTCCTCCGTTGGAGAAATGCAGAGCCTTGACCATTTCGAACGGGAATTCAGGCCCACCCGCCTGGTCCCTCTGCTCGCTCAGGAACGTCGGGAAGTCGAGCCAGGCGGGGGGCGTGAAGGCAGGCTCCCTGGGATCCTCGACCTCTGTACCGTCGGGAGCAATGAGCGTCGTGACGAAGGTGGTCTCCGAGTTCGACTGTACGAACGCACCGTATCGATAGAAGATTGGGCCGGTTCCCCATCGTCGATCAGAGAGAATGTAGGGCCCCTCGAGGTGTCCGATGGTCGAGTCGAGGTCGCGCAGGGTCTTCTCGAACTGTTCGACGGATTCGGGATAGACGGTGACAAACTTCCCCGACGATGCCCGGTTCGCGTACTTGCTGTTCTGCGACTTGAAGTCCGCCTCGGTCGACAGGTGCTTGAAGGGAATGTCGTGGCGATAGCAATATTCAGAGGCTGCGCGGAGGACTGCTGCGCGATTACTTCTCGTCGCTGAGAGATGGATCTTCCAACCCTGGCGCGGCAATCGCCTATCGGACGGGACGTAGACGGTCCATGGCTGACTCCTGGTGACGGTCCACTCGGTGAGTTGGACGATGTCTGAGCCCAGCGCCGGGGACGAGCCCGCATTGTCAGCTGGCTGATAGAAGGGCTTCCCCGCCTGACAGTAGTGCAGGTAGCGAGTGTCGAGCGGCATCTGTCCGTCCTCCCCTCTAGGCGTAAGAGTAAGGTGACTACCCAACTTAGCAGCCGGATCGCATCTTGGCAACCCTCCCGTTCGTGGGAGCTCTGGTTCAGTCGGGATCGCTGGTGATGAACTGCGTGCGGGCGAGGCTGAGGTAGAGTTCCGACCGCCCGAGCAGCTCGCGGTGGGTTCCGGCATCCCGGATCCGACCCTCGTCGAAGAGAATGATGCGGTCCGCGTCGGCGATCGTTGACAGGCGGTGGGCGATGACGAGAACGGTCTGGTCGTCGCCAGACCGCATCACGTCTTGGATCGCCGATTCGTTCCTACCGTCCAGGTGAGAGGTGACTTCGTCAAGGAGAAGGATCTCCGCCTGGGAGAGTATGGCCCGCGCGAAGGCCAGGCGCTGGCGCTCGCCACCGCTGAGGCGCGACCCTAGCTCGCCGACGCTCCTGTCAAGCACTTCGCGTGCCTGTTCGTGCTCGGCTAGGAGGCCAACTTTCCAGAGAGCCTGCGCACAGGTCTCGTCGTCGGCCGATGGAGCGTTGAGGCGCAGGTTGTCGCGGATTGTGCCGGACAACGCTGCTGCGTCCTGGTCGACGTAGGCGACGCGCGAGCGCACCTCGTCGCGGGACATCGATCCCATGTCGCGCCCATGGATGCGAATCGTTCCCTCCGTGACGTCGTAGAATCGCTCGATGAGCGAGAAGACCGTGGTCTTCCCGGCCCCAGAAGGCCCCACGAGCGCCGTCACAGCGCCCGGAGCAGCGGCGAAACTTACGTTGTCGAGTGTCAATGCAACGGGCTGGTTCGACGCCCGCGTCAAGGAGTATGCGAACGAGACGGTGTCGAACTCTAACGCCGGCGAGTCCAGCCGAGGGCGGACGGCCGCCGCCGCTTCCTGGTCGGGACCTGGGT
This sequence comes from Brevibacterium linens ATCC 9172, assembly GCF_900169165.1. GTDB lineage: Bacteria > Actinomycetota > Actinomycetes > Actinomycetales > Brevibacteriaceae > Brevibacterium > Brevibacterium linens. Next base: position 32,083 of record NZ_FXYY01000022.1, on the reverse strand, counting down.
CTTCGATCGGCTCTCTCTGAAGCTCAAGAATTCGCGAGAGCGCCCCGAAGGCCTCACCCAGCGTGGAAACGATGGTCGCCATCATCGTGATGGGCGTGACGATCAGCATGAGATACATGATGAATGCGGCAAGATCGCCTGTTGACACGGCTCCCACGGAGACTCGGAGCGCACCGATGCCGACGACCACAACGATCAAGAGCTGAACTGCGACGCCGGTCGTGGCTTGGATGATCGCCCGCAGATTGGCGGCTTCAAGCCCGGCTCGCCGAACGGCCGCCGCCTGTTCCTGCGCTCCCAGTCCTTCTGCCTTGGTTGCTCTCGCCGCGCGGATCGTCTTGATGGAGCCGATCGCTCGAGAGAGGTGCCCGGCGAGCGTCCCGATCGAGTCCTGCATGCTCAGACCGATGGGGCGCGCCTTCTCGCCCAGTTTGTAGACGGCGATCGCCACGACGAGCACAGCGACGAGGGCGAGCGAGAGTAGGAGAGGGTCGATCGTCGCCATCATCACCACCGAGACGATAACAGTGGCGCCCCCCACCGCCAGGTCGATAATGCCGGACGTCAGAAGCATTCGCGCCGCAGTGACGTCGGAGGTGACTCTTGAGACGATGTCGGCTCTGTCGTGTTTCTCGAGTCTAGGAATTGGTAGGTTGTAGATGAGTTCGACGAGGGCTACTCGGGTGTCGTAGGCGAACCGCTCTCCGGCTCTCTCGATGAGCAGTTCCTTCATTCCTGTCAACCCCGCGCCGACAATAAGCAGGCAAACGATGAGCATGGGCAGACCGATGGTGATTCCGCCGCTGAACTCGTCGACGACCCTGGAAACGAAAATAGGTTGGATGGTGGAGATCCCCGCGGCGCATATTCCGATTAGCAGCGCCCACCATAGCACCGCCTGGTACGGTCTCATCACGCCGAATGCTTGCCGGAATCCTGCAACTCGTTTACGGTCGGCATTGGCTTTCCTCCTGCGCATATGGCTCCTTTTTCTACGAACCGGTCCTGGCAGTTTTTTGACCGCACTCCAAGCACAGGCCAAGACTCGCGTGTTGGCCCGGCATGTGAGCATCAGAAACACGGTGCCGCTGACCCCCGTGCGTTGGCAATCGATGAGCACGGGGAGTCTCGTAACGAGGGGGACCGGATCAGTCTTGCCAGACGATCATGTGGCCACGGTGGCCAAACGGCCGCGTCTAGAACCGGCACCGACACCTCTTCATTACGGCGGCACCGTGGTTGATGGCCATGGCGAGAGACGTCACCACCCAGTTGAGGTGCCTCTATATATTCGTGGGGCCCTAACGACTGGTCACTGGTCCTGGATAGTGGCAGCTTGTATCAATAGACTCGCGCGGAGGCCGTTCAAGAAGTGGGCACCTACAATGGCTAGACGAGCGAGGTAATGCCTCGTGCGGGCGTAGGCAAATAGCTGGATCGCACCTCCCATCAGGAAGTACGATCCAGCCACGCACGCGGTTTCTAGTGATAGAACTACCTGCGAACGAGGTGCCAAAGTCCATTGTCGCCCTTGATGCATTTCAGCTTGGGAAGATCTGGCCGAACTGATTCGTAAACGACCCTGACGGCGTTGCAGCTTCCCTGATCGTGAAATGTTCTAATTACCTCCCCCCAATCAATCTCAGGTTCGACCTCTGCCGGGGCGGCCACCGATGCAGGCGCAACGTGCGCTGTAACAGACTGAGCCGCGGGCTCTGATGCAAGGGCCGTCGAGCCGCCGAAGGTCACCAATCCAAGACTCGTAAAAGCTGAGATCAGGATCGTAGCGAGCCGTCTCATGTCTCCTCCTTGAGTGTGTGCTGAGTGCGATAAGTGAGGTGCCTCACTTAATCGAAGCCTACGATCGTGTAGAGTCCACGTCAAGGCCACCGTTCAGAGCAGACTTGCACGAGCCTCGCTCGCGCCAGGCGGGCGGTGGATCGTTTGGGACTGCGAGCAACAGTTCTTAATGCGACTAATTAGAATGCGTGAAGGTCTGCTCCCTGATGGACATGCAACGTCGATGTCAACCACGAAGGTCGCAAACTACCTGCGATCAAATACTCTAGGCAGAAGCTACTTTTGGCCATCCCGTACTTACGAAGACGGAGCGCCAGGCGAGGCTGGTGCGAGTGAGATGAAGGAGCGCGAAAGATGAAATCCAGCACAATGATCCTATCGGCACCAGCTACCTACGCCGACGCAAAGCTAGTTGCCGAGCAATTTCGTGAGGATGCATCGGTGTTTGCCACGGCGGTTCTAGGGCGAAACTCTGATGGGAAACTCGAGAAGGTATCTTGCACGGCGCCTCCAATCGTCGAACAGGCAATGAGGGGCGATCAAGATCCGGGCAGCATTAGCGAAATAGTCAAATCTGGTCTTGTAGGACCTTTTGTCGAACTCATGTCGGGTCCGCTAGGGCCGATATTCGGCTGGAGTGCGGCGCCCCTTATTGCGCCAGAGAAGCTCGATTCGCAGGATTTAAGGCAAGATTTTACTCAATTGGCTGGAACTATACAGCCTAATCAGGCTCTGGTTCTTGCCGAGTCGGAGGATCCCAATTTTGACATTCGTGGCTATGACTCAAGGATCAGGATTGCAAAAATTCCAAGCAATAGTGTCCTAATAGAGTTGAGCGCCATTCTGCTCCACGCAGATAAGGCAATTGCTGTAGCTCGAGAGAGCCTCAGGGAAGATAGGAGGATCCAGAGGTCGACCGAAGATCAGGGGTTTTTACCTACCTTCCGGATGCAAATTGATTCGTTGATAGAGTTGGGTTTCTAAAGCTCGTTGTGACCGGGGCTTGAGGCGGGGGCAAGCCTGCTCCAGGGTGGTGCTCGCGATGCTAGGATTGTCCGCCGCTTCGCTCTCGCTCATTAGTGACCACAGAACGTGCCGGATTGGTGAGCGTTGGCGATCGGACGTAAGCAGGTGGCTGAGGGTGGGTCGCCAGCGTCTTGAGAGCCAATTGGGTGGCTTCAACTGGAGCCTGTTTCTTGGCACAATGACCCTCGAGCGCGTCGGCCGACAGATGTTGGTCGACGTCCCTCGTTGCCGGATTCCCAGGCGCCGTCGAGTACGTCCCGTGACACGACTTGCGCAGCATTGAGACCACCACGTTGATAGACTTCCAGCGGCTTGGCTTAGCCGCGTACGTAGCGAGAGCAGCTCGGCTGATCGTCCTCCAACGTGCCTGTGTTTAATACTGAACGCGTTGAGTGTGCCGAGCGCCGGAGGTAAACTTGGGCTGTGCGACAACAGCGTTGGAGCCGGTGACCGTTAGCTTCGATCGCGAGTGGCACATAGATGGCACGAGCGGCCATTGGAGCTGGAGGAGCCGCAGGATTCTCCGCCTCTCATCAGGGAGGACGAGGACTGGGCGTTCTGAAAGATCAGAGCTTGCCCGAGGCCCGAAAAGGCTGATGGAAGGCCCGGACCTGCGGGTTTCTGCAGGTCCGGCCTCCTTTTCGTGTCTCCGTCCGAAGGACTGAGGACAGCACCGATGAACATCATTACCCGTTCGGTATGGCACGGGGTGTCACGAGCGCACCTTCCGGTCAAGCGCGGGGTCGGCCGGTCGAGAGCCTTGCCGTGCGGATGACTTGTCAGCGATGCCCATGCGGAACGACAGCACCGAGTGCGCAGAGATGCATCGCTGAGTCGGACCTAGCCGGTAGAGTTCGTCAATGAGCCACGAGGTTCCAGAGCCGACGCTCTGGGGGCACCCATCGAGGCTAGGACCAGCTGAGCGTCGACGCCGCCGATCGAGAGGATGCGACTGACCAGCGCAACGGATCGGGGGATGCTGCATGAGGCTTGTTTCTGCACGAGTGCGTGGTGCCGGCCGGCTCCTTGATACCACGATCAAGCTAGACCAGAAGCTTGTCGCAATCGTTGGGCCAAACGAGGCAGGTAAGACGACGCTCCTCAGGTCACTTGCCTATGTGGACGCCTCCGACGCTCTCGGACCCGCACAGCGGTCGCGCGCATCGACGGGCATCGCCGACTCCACCCCGGTCGTCAGCTTGCGTTACCGCGTCAGCGACGAGGACCGTAAGGAGTTGGAGGACCTTGAACTCGAGGACACTCCAATCGAATTCTTCGTTAGTCGTCGTGCCGACGGTGATGGACCCAACTTCACTGTCAAGCCCGCACCTCGCAAGTCCGAGGCGCAGCTGAAGCAACTGGCAGCCGACCTGGGTGAATCCCTGTCAGCAATCAGCGTCTTAGAACCGCTTCCCATCGAAATGGCCGAGGAAGACGAAATACCAGAGCCCCCGGATGGTTCGCCGTTGCTCGATGAACTTCGCCTGCTGCGACAAGATCTCGATACCCACCTCGCTAACCCGCTCGGGGAGCGAGAACCGATTGACGCCTTGCGCGAACGCGCTGACAAAGACGTCGAGGTATTGAGTGCATTCGCCGAAACCGACGTTCTGCAGCGACTGCTTCTCTCACTCGGAGCGTGGGTTGATCGTGAGGACCCCACGGAGAGGACCGAGAAGGCACTCTGGAATCTCACCCCCGACGTAGTCATGTTCACTGAGGCCGACCGCACGCTGGCTTCTGCCTACACCCTTGATGACGCACTGCTTGGCGACGTGCCAACAGCGCTTGCGAACCTGGCGCGATTGGCCGGACTTGACCTGAATGCTCTAACCCAGGCCGTGCAGACCGGACAGGTATCCCGACGAGACACAATCAAGAACAAGGCGAACATCACACTCGGCAACTACTTCAAGAACGCATGGCAGCAGTCCGACCTAAAGGTCGAACTCAACGTCGAGAACAAGCTTCTCCGAATTGGCATCGTCGAAGACGGTGTACACGCATCCGTGTTCGACGAACGAAGCGCTGGGTTGCGAATGTTCGTCGCTTTGAACTCTTTCCTTGCTGCGCGAAACAGTGGACGCGCGACGATCCTCCTGATCGATGAGGCGGAAACCCGCCTTCACATCGACGCGCAGGCCGATCTCGTGCAGATGTTCGCCAAACAGGACAAAGCCGACAAGATCATCTACACCACCCACTCGCCGGGCTGTCTACCCGCCGATCTTGGTGTCGGTATCCGAGCCGTCGTGCCCGACAGCGACGAGACGAGCCACGTAGAAAACAGCTTCTGGCGACAAGAGGGCGGCGGGTTCACCTCCCTGATGTTCGCGATGGGTGCCTCGGCCGCAGCATTTACACCAGCACGCTGCGCGGTCATCGCGGAAGGCGCCACCGACATGATCCTCCTCCCGACCCTAATGCGCGCCGCCATAGGACAAGACAGCCTGCCGTATCAGGTGGCACCTGGCCTCTCAGAGATGCCGAAGGACTCGTACCCGGAGCTCGACTTCCAGGCGGCTAGGGTCGCGTTCCTCGTCGACGGCGACGGCGGGGGACAAAGGCTCGCCGAGACGATCGGTCGCGCCATACCTGGTGACCGGATTGTCGCCCTCGACGTGCACGGCATTGAGAACACCCTGGACTCGGATCTCTACCTGCACACTTTTACCGCGCTGCTCCGCGACGTCAACGCCGGAGTCACCATAGGTGAACCACCAAGCCTGCCCGATGCGACGGCAGCACCGTGGTCCACGACTCTGGAAGCCTGGGCTGCCAGTCAGGGATGGCGGGCACCGACGAAGCAGGAGATCGCGAACCACCTCATTGAACTCGACGAGGTGGCCCTCAGACCGCAGGGTATCCTCGCCCTGAAACAGGCGCATGCTGCGCTACTCACCGCTTTGGGGATCACACCGTGACACTCGCGAACGACCTGGCGACCTGGGTGGCTGAACGCACCGACTGGCAGAAGGATGCCGTCGGGCGCTTTTGCCGGAACGAGAATCTGTCTGAAGACGCCGTCAACGAGATCGCCGATCACCTGATCGCAGGGACGTATCCATCCGTCGCCGCCATCACCGCTGCCGATGTCCCTGGTACCTCCGAGAGCGGAGAGTCGATACGGCTGTCAGCCGTAGCCGACGTGGAGGGCGTGAACGCGCTCATCACGGGCCAGCGGTTGACCTTCGCCAGCAAGGGCCTGACGATCATCTACGGCGACAATGCCAGCGGGAAGTCCGGCTACGCCCGTCTCATTCGGCAGGCCGTTACTGCCCGAATCAAGGGTGATCTTCTCGGTGATGTCTTCGCAAAGAGCGTGCACGATCAGAAGGCAGTCTTCGAGTACGTGGTTGGCTCTACGGCTACGACCTGGGCGCTCACACAGGGGACCAGCCGCGATCTGTCATCGGTACGGTTCTACGACGAAGAGTGCGGCGACGCCTATGTCACCACAGCCTCAGAGATCAGCTATCGCCCATCCGCGCTTACTCTGCTCGATCGGCTCTCGGCCGCGTGCGATCAGGTGCGGCAAGCTCTCTCACAGCGCCTGAGTGACAATGCGGCGCTCCGTATGGAACTTCCGCTCCTTGGGGAAGGCACGAAGGCAAAGCAGTTTCTTGATCAGCTCAGTGCTACCACCACGCGTGAGCAGATCGACGAGGCCACGACGCTGTCCCCGGATCACGACGTATCGCTCTCCGCCAAACTGCGGGAACTCACGCGCTTGCAAGCCAGCGATCTTAATGCAGAGAAGACACGCCTCGCTCAGCTCGCAGCCCATTGGGCGACAGTCAAGAGTCATAGCGATCAACTGGCTGAGGCCGTAACGAACCAGTCGTTCGACAATGTGGCCGCGCTCGCGAAAAGTGCAATCGATCTCCGAGGGGCGGCAAAGATCGCGTCAGCGAAGAACTTCGACGCCGAGCCATTGCCTGGTGTCGGGTCGGCGACGTGGCGGGCCCTCTGGGATGCGGCACGTCGGTATTCGACGACCGAGGCGTATCACGAACACGACTTCCCAGTCACTACCGATGACGCCGTGTGTGTTCTATGCCAGCAACCGCTGAGCCCGGATGGATCAAACCGATTGGGGCGATTCGATGCCTTCATAAAGGACACCACCTCGCGTGATGCCGATGCTGCCGAGCGTCGCGTCATTCAGCGTCGCGATGAGATTGCTCGTCTCCAGTCCGCGCCGGCGGCTGTGACTACCGCCTTGAGCCAGCTGCAGGCTGGTGGCGAGGATGTCACAGCAAGCCAGACATGGATGACCGAAGCGGCAACGGTCGCCACTGAGATAGTAGCGTGGGTTGACGGCACCAGAGAGGAGCGTCCGACGACCTCTGGAGTGGCTCCGGGCACAACCATCGGCGAGAGGCGACAAACGCTGATCACCGCCAGCGCGAATATTGATTCAACAAGCTTCAACGATTCTGTCCGAGCGCTGAAATCCGAGGTTGCCGATCTCCAAGCGGCAGAGCAATTTGCGAAGGCCAAAGATAATCTTGTCAAAGAATTGGTGCGGCTCCAGGCGAGAACCAAGATTGAAGAAGCTCGCCGACTCACTGACACTACTGGGATTACCCGCAAGGCAACGGCCTTAACCACGGCTTACGTGACGAGCATCGTTCGAGACCAGTTCACTCACGAGACTGAGCAGCTTTACTTGCGCCGGGTCACACTCGCTCCCACTAAAGGTAGACGCGACGTCACGCTCCAGCATCGGCCCCGTCTACTCGGAGCCATCTTGGACGCCGATATCGACGATGTACTGAGCGAGGGTGAACAGACCGCTCTCGGGTTGGCCGGATTCCTCACCGAAGTCGAGTTTGATGAGTCGAAGTCAGCCGTTGTGCTCGACGACCCTGTGTCGTCGCTCGACGCCAGCCGCCGTTCCCGCGTGGCCCGCCGCCTCGCGGAACTGGCACGGTCGAGACAAGTCGTTGTTTTCACGCACGAGGCAACTTTCGTGAACGCCCTTAACAAGGCGGCACGGGACCTTGGGGTCGACGTCGCTGAGCGCGCAATTCTACGACAGGGCGAGCGTCCAGAGCTAACTGCTGACAAGCATCCTTGGAGCGTCAAAGACATCCCGTCGCGGATCAACCACCTGGAAGCCGAGATCGCACGACTCAAGAAGGAGCGGGGCCAGCTCGACTCCGATGAGTACACGCGGCGTGCTCAGGAGTGGGGCGGGCGGTTGTCTCAAGCATGGGAACGCGTGGTCAACCTCGATGTTGTGAACGAGCTGGTGGATCGCGGTACTAACGAGGTGCGGCCACGCATGTTCAAGATGCTCGTAGGAATCACGGAACAAGACGACAACGACTACCAATCTGGCTACGCTAAGGCATCGGAGTGGGCGCCTCGCCACGATCAGGCCCCCGAGACCAACTTCACCGCACCGGAGCCCGACGAACTCGAAGCGGAGTTGGTCCGCTTCAAAGAATGGGTCAGAAGGATTAAGGGTTATAAGAAGTGAGACTTGGAGCATCCTCGTGCGCAGGTCGACTACCTGGCTCTTCGTGATCCGCTCGTGTACTCCTACACCGTCATTCGATGCGCACCGAACGGACGGGTGAATAGACACCATGCTCACGCTGCACGCTCAGGCAGCCCCATTCCTACTCCAGAGGCACCGCCCTGCGGCCCCGGACCAGGATCCCTGTCCAGATCCGCTGGGTAGTGGTGTCAGGCAAAGCATGTGGTATCCGTTGCAATCCCATTGTCCCGTAGAAATCCGAACATGATCTGAGAATCATGCAACACAGTTACGCATGAAGGTCGGATGGGCCTCGATAGCGGAGTTCGACGCTGTTGGCGGCGTTCGTCCCGGTGACTATGAGCAACCCGCGCCTTTTCGGATTGAGTGGTTCCTCAAGCGAACCGGCTCGTCGACCGTCCGCGGCTTGGAGGATGGTCTCACCGTTCGCAAGGGACACGGCTCGATAGGGAGTCCCGCTACTCGGCTGGTGATCGGGAAGCCACGTCACCGCGGCATCCTCGACTGTGTTGATCCAGGTTCTCTCCGGTGCAGCAGCGCCACGGCTGATGAAATCGACCCAGAGATCGTGCGATGACACGGTCGGCCAGTGCGGGTCGTTCGCATGTTGCCGCACCTCCTCCGAGTTCAGCCACTGGTGAAGCTCCGACACGGTTGTGAAGGTGCCGCGTCCGGCTGCGATGGCGGCGAGGGCACCGGCTCGGGAGGAGAATCCGGCCTGCATGAGCAGCGCGGCGGATCGGTTCAGCGTCCCTGTCTCTAGCGATGCAACTGCGAGCCCGTGCTCATCGGCGAGGAACGCCCAAAGACCGTTGACAGGCTCTTCGTGGGCGGTCGCTCGGACCCGGACCGCTTCCAGCGCCCATGGAAGCCGGTAGGCCAGCGAATCCTCGATGAATTCCAGCGTGTCCGTGACCTCCTCTCCCGCAATCTGCGTGGCATCCTCGCCGCGAAGCCATGCGGCGAGGATGCCTTCCCACTGCGGAGGAAGAGTGCGGGGCGCGAAGGGGTAGATGTCGAATGCGATCCCAGCGAAGCTGGTCAGGGCGTCGATTGCGGCACCGGGGTCGCTGATTCGGATGCCCTCGTCGGCGTCGCGCAGGTGCTGCTCCAAGATGCTGGCGTGCTCATCGAGTTGGCGTCCGGTCTCGAGACCGACCCCGGCAAGGAAGTACCCTCGGCGCTGCGCCGGGGTCGACTGGCTCCAGAGGAAGCGTGCACGCGCGGTCAGGCCGGCTCGAAGCGCTGTCTGAACGGGCTCCTGCCGTCGAGCCAAGCTTCTGGTCCAAAGAGACGAGGCGAGCACGTCATCGAGAGCCCCCTCGATTCCGTCCTCCGCTATCGCGGAGTCGTTGAGCAGACTGAGGAGGGCGTTGTCGAGGCTAGCGAGCTGCGAGCGCCACGCAAATCGGGAGCGCTCGGCTTCCTCCTCGCTCTCGGCGGCGACTTCTGGGTAATCCCACGCCGCTGCGCCGGCGACGTATTCCAGCAGCGAGTCCAGGTCCCGGAGACCGTGCTTGGCCTGCATCCGGGCAAACAGGTTCGCCACCAGTTGCAGTAGGCCGCTTTCCATGTCGCGCAGAGCGGTGTCCTTGACCAACTGCCCCCAGTTCCGCCTCCCTCGGGACACGTCCTTGAAGATTGGGTGGACGACGAGGCCGACGGAGTCTACGAACGCTCTGCCGGCTCTGCCGACGATGTTGCGGAACTCAGACGCCTTGATCAGTTCTCGGTTGCGCCAGAGGCTGTGCATTACGAGCGCGCTGGCTGAGAGATTTAGTCCCTGGGCGAGGGTCGGCGAAGAGACCGTGACCTTCAGCGCCCCTCGCTGCAGCAGCCTTTCGACCTCTCGTCGGTAGGGTGCGGGCAGCGATCCGTGATGAATCGCTACGCCGAGTCTCAGACAGGCGAGGATCGGGTGATCTCGGCCGAACCATTCCTCTCCGATCGTGATGGCCGAGGCGAGGTCGCCCGGATCTCCTTCGAAGACACTTCGCAGTGCTTCCCGTGTATGAAGGTCGACGATGACTCTGGCAAATGCGTTCACCGATAATTTGAGTGGGCAAAAGATCAGGACAGTCTGCCCGTCGTCGACGAGCCGCCAGGCGGTAGCCAGCGTCAGCTCCTGCTGATTCTTGGGGAAGGGCGTCTTCCTGCGACCGATCGGTGGAACTAAGGGTTCGAGGAACCGGGGCACGAAGGGCTCCTCGTCTCCCACGATGATGCTCAGGCGGGCTCGATCGCCTTGCCAGATCACTTCGCCATAGCGAAGCTTCGTCGGCCGCCACGAGCTCGCGATGAGACCGTCGGGCTGGTCATCGGTGAGCCAGTTGACGAAGTCCTCGACTTCATCTCCGTCTGGCAGTATCGCCGAGAGGCAGATGATACGTCTGGTAGCCGCATCCCCACGGCGCAGCAGTCGTTGGATCTGAACTTCGTATCGGACCTCACGTTCATCCGCCCCGATCATGTGCCCCTCGTCGAGGACGACAAGCCCTACGCTGTCGAGGAGTGTTGGGTCGTTGCGCAGGGCGAAGTCGAGCTTCTCGGGAGTAGCGACGACGATGTCCCTCTCTCGCAGCAAATCCTCGTCGGCGCTGCTGGCCCCGATCGCGCCGTATAAGGATGAGACGGTCTTCCCCAGAGGGGTGAAAGTGCGTTGCAGGGCGGTTTCGGTCTGAGCTGACAGCGCCCGCAATGGGGTTACGAACACAACCCGCCGGCCCTCGGCTAGGCATGCGAGGATGCAAAGCTCGGCAATCCGGGTCTTGCCGGCGCTCGTCGGAAGAGACAGCACCAAGTTCTCGCTGGTATTCAGCACCCGCTCTGCTGCGGCGAGCTGCGACGGCCATAGGTCGATCTCCGAGCGTCGCCTCCGGAAGAGGGATGCGATGAACGTCGCACGCAGTTGTGCCCAGTCGCCACCACCACCGTCGGTTGGGGCGTCCGGGAGCAGGCGATGGAAACTGGCCTCCCACAGACCGCGAAGCAGGTGAATCGCAAGTCGATGGCACCACCACTGCGGAACCATGTTCAGTTCGCCGGCGGCTCCTAGACCGACCTGCAGCGTGCTGAGGGCCTCATCCAGCAGCGCTTGCTCGCCCCGTTCGAACGCAAGCAGCGCCATGCTGATCGCACCGACGAACGCGTCCGTCAGTGCGAGGTCGACGACGTCAACGACATCGGTGTCGCCGCTGTCATCAGCCTGGTCCTCATCGCTCGTCGGCTCGAGGAGCCCGCGCAACGTCTCAACCAGGTTGGCGTCTGCTGCCGCGTCCTCGTAGCGGTGGCTCAAGATGAGCGCAGCCAGGGTGTCGAGTTCTCTGCGGATGATGTGGATGAGGGATCGCTCGCCAATCGTGACTTCACCGGAATCGAGCGCTGTCTGAAGCAGCGAGTATGCACGCGCGGAGTAGCCGCCGAGGTGGTAGGCGGCTGCCGCGACGACGCGGTGGAAGCCTCGTTCGCGCGAGTTGGGTCCCCTCGCGATCACTGATTCGATGGCTGTGGCTGCGCCCTCAAAGGCGCGTTGGGCGAGGCTGCGCGATCCATTCGCCTCCACGAGGCGCAGCCCCAGGCTTAGGAGCGAGTAGCCGTAGGAGAGAAGGTCGTAGCTGAGCAGCTGGTCGAATTCGGGCGCGTCCTCTGGCAGGACACCGTCCCGCCAGATCATCGACCGGGCTTCTCCTCGCGCGAGAAGCTGTTCACGAAATCCGGGTGCAGTCGCCTGCCCGATCGCTGCCTCAATCTCATCAACTGTTTCAGGCATCAGCGATCGCCTTGGAGTACACCTTCGCGATGAACGCCTGATGCTTTGAGACCTGCAGACCGACGGCGAGACGCTTTACACGTCCCCGGTACGCTGTCGTATTTGCGCGGAGGAGGGCCCTCGGATCATTACCAGTGAAGGTAAAAAGCAGTTGGACCACCTGCCGTTGACTGATTCCAGAAATTAACTGGGCGTCGTCGATGAGCTCCGCCAACGTGTGCTCACCGAGTTCGTGGAGTCGGTCAGCGACGAAGCTGAGAGCATGAGGTGATGGTCGTCCCCGATCGCGCTTAAGTGCATCATCTGCGTCCGTGACCGTTGCAGTTCCGAGCCTTGCACGGCTCTTTGCCTCACCCTTCAATAGTTCCAGCGTTCCGTTCGTACTCGCGCGCACACCAATCAAATCATCGCCACGCATCGACATCTCGCGGTGGTCCTTCCACCGCAGCCGCTCCACCACTCGAAAGCCCAGTTCAAGCGTTGCGTACTGCGCTCCGATGATCTCTCCGAGGTCGCCCGAGCGGGTGCGCTTGCTTGTAGGAAGCTTTCCCTTCAGGTACTTGGCTGCTTTAGGTTTCCCCAGCTTGGCGAGGATCGTGGCGACGCGATCCGGATCCGTGTATTGGTTTGGGATCTGTGACGCAGCCCAGTCGACTCCCGATCCGATGGTCGCCGATGGGGCAACCATGTGCACCATCGAGTGCCGATTAAGCGGCTCGTGTGTGGAAGTCGTCCACGATGAAAGTGGTGCCATGTCATCAATGGTGCCAGAGGTCTCAGTCTCTGAACTCAATGGTTGACCTTTGGGGCGAGGGGGACGCGAGCTTGCTGCTCAGCTGGCGAAGGGGTGGCAGACGCGGCATGTGGTACTCCGAACGATGGGACGAGCAACCGACCCACCTGGGAGGGGCACTTAACTGGAGGGAGAACGTGCGACGTGCTGCCTGTGGGCCGCGCAAGTTCCCCGGAGTGCCTCATGTCAATACCCCCGGCTAATGAGGGTCGTGCCTCACACAAATTATCCCCGGGAACAACTCTCACCCCACCCGACTCGGCCTGACCCGAATACCCGAGGAATCGGGCAATGCCTGCTTGGCCTCGATCTCACGTTTCATACGCGCGGTCTTCCCGGCAGCGAGCTTGATCAGCCTCTGCTGGATCCGATCGATCTCGGCCGCGATATGGACCGGGTCAAGACCAGCCTTGTAAGCCCTGAGCTCAGCGACTTGCTTTCTGTTGAGGATCCCGGAATCCAGCAGACGCACGAACGGGGTCCGCGGGGTGTCATAAACACGTTTGCGACGACCCACCGAATCAGTGGAATACCCGGTGGGTTTCTTCGTCGGAGTGAAGTAGTTCAACCGGTCATTGACCAGTGCCCAGAGCGTCGTCATGAGTCCGAGTTCGGTTGTCGTGTCGTAGCGGTAGTAGAACCCGTACCGACGCACGAGATGGTTGTTCTTTGACTCGATCGTGGCCTGGTCATTCTTCGTATAAGGCCTGCCGCGAGTGAAGAAGATCTTCCGCTGGGCCGCCCAGTCGATGAGGTCGTGATTGATGAACTCTGAACCGTTGTCGAAGTCGAGCCCGGTCACGAGATAGGGCACCGCTTCAACGAAATGAGTGCACGCGGCAACAATGTGTACGGCAGCATTGTTCTTGACTGCTCGGGTGTAGACCCACCCGGTGTGCATATCGGTGTAATAGACCGAGCGGATGAACTCGCCCTTCAACGTCGGTCCGCAGTGGGCAACGGTATCGACTTCGAAGAATCCGGGTTCGGCTTCGACTTCATCACCGGCCTTACGAACCTGGATCGAGTTGCGCAACAGTGTGCCAGGCTTCGTTGCCGACTTCCCACGCAGGGTGTCTCTAGCCCGGGCTGGTGCCAGGTATCGGTCGATCGTGGCTGGACTCATCGACACCAGCTCGTCGCGTACGTTCGTGCTGTAGCGGCCCTGGCCAGGCACGAGGTGGTTGTGGGCTTCGAGGGAGTTGAGGAGATCGACCATAGCTTGGGCGAGGTATTTGCCGCAGATTCCACCGGCAACTGACCACACATACTGCAGGATCTTGATCGCGTCGTAGGAGTACTTACGGGCCTTAGTCTTGCGTCGATCGATCACGGCCACGGTGGCGTTGGCTCTGCCCTTGGGCTGGCGAGTCCGACGCATGAGCTGTTGGCGAGCGTGGTCGCGGTTCCAGCCAGTGATGTCGGTGACGGCATCGAGGATGGCCGACTTTTGTTGCCTGCCGGCCTTGGCATACGCGGTGGCGTATTTCTTCGTGATCTCGATTCTGGTGTTCATGGAAACGTCCTTGTCGACCATGACCCCATCGTCGTCGTGTCTATGTCCCCGGGTGAAGAGTCTGGCGGGGAAATTTATGTGAGGCACGACCCTTGGCTACGCGGGGACTATCTATGAGTCTCGTCGTTCCCGTGCGGATGGAGCCGCCCGGCGGTAAGCTGGGCATGTGCGACGGCAGCGATCTTGTCGGCGAGAGGGGCTTCGATCGCGAGTGGCACGTAGATGGCACGAGCGGCCATTGGAGTTGGAGGATCCGCAGGATTTCCGCCTCTCATCAGGGAGGACGAGGACTGGGCATCCCGAGAGAACAAGAACTGGGACTTCTAGAGATACCAGTCCCCTCTTGACCGCTCGGGGGTAGTCAAGGGCCCCGGATCTGCGAGTTTTCGCAGGTCCGGGGCTTCCTCGTGCCCTCTCCGGGACGACAGGAGAGGACGACGATGCACATCAACACCCATTCACAGCGGCACGCGAGTGGCACGTACCCACCCACGACGTGGGAACGACAATGTCCGCCGCAGGAAACTCGGGATGGGCCTGCCGGCGAAGTCGCGCCACTTGGCATCGGCGGCAGGACACGCCGGAACCCTCGTTCTGCCGGGTATCCGATTTCGTATCCTTGATCATTTTCAGCCCGCCTGAATGGTTGCTTCGGCCCGTCCGCAGGCCTGAGTCGCCTCTTGGGAGGCAGGCCAGCAGTCGGTGGCGGTTTATCAACGACGCTTACCTGATCATTCCCACCGGAATAACGCGGACGCTACACCGACGCCGAGGACGGTGGTGGCTCCTAGGGTGACCCAGTTCTCCCAGTCCACTGTCTCGCCGATCCAGGTGGACTGGAACGCTTCGACGGCAGCGCCGAAAGGCAGCCACGAGCCGATTTCAGCCAACTGATCGGGCAGGTTCTCCATGGGGCCGAACATGCCGCCGAGCGCGGCCATAGCGAAGAACGCGATCAAGCCGATAGCCGCAGCCGTGTTCGGCGTGGGAGCCACTGAGGCCACGATCATGCCCAATGCGTACATCGACACGCAGCACGTCAGCAGCACCAGCAGGGCCGTGAACGTATCGGCGGGGAGACTGGCATCGAAGAACAACATCGCGACCCCGAAGGCGAGGGCGATGCCCACGAGCACCTGAACCAGGCCGACCACCATCTGCGCCACCATGACCATGGCTGGAGAAGCAGGGGTGACCGCCAGGCGGCGCAGAACTTTGGTCTTGCGGTACGTCGAGAGGAAACTGGGGAAGTTCATCACCCCTATATAGGTCACCACGATGCTCAGCACGACTGGCAGTGCGTAGTAGTCCATCGCGGTGACGCCAGGAGCCACTTGCTGACTGAGGTCGTCAGTTCTCAGGCCCTGCATCACCAGCAGCAGGATGGGAAGGCCCAGCGGAACGATGAGGTTGGCCGTAGAGCGGGTGATCATCTTGGCTTCGGCCTGGACCATCCGCATCCAGGCGCTGGGCCCTGGCCGGCGGGCATGAACGGTAGGCATGGTCATGGTGCTCATCGGCCGTGGTCCTCCTCGTTCGGAAGCGCTCTGCCGGTCAGCTTCACGAAGGCATCCTCCAGGGTCGCCGCTGAGGCCTGAGCCTTCAGATCATCCGGGGTGCCCTGGGCGATGACGCGCCCGGCATCGATGAGCGCCACCCGGTCACAGAGTCGTTCGACTTCATCCATGGCATGACTGACGAGAATCACCGTCTGGTCTTGAAGGGCCTCGATCGTCGACCACACTCGACGCCGGGCCACAGGATCCAGCCCGGTGGTCAGTTCATCGAGGATCACCACCTGTGGCTGACCCACCAGCGCCAAAGCAATCGAGAGGCGCTGCATCTGTCCGCCGGAGAGATTGCTGAAGCGAGTTCTGGCTTTCTCCTGCAGCTCGACCATGGCCAAGGCCTGGTGAGCGTCCAGGGGGTCCGGATAGAAGCTGCGGTAGAGGTCCACGAGCTCACGAGCCGTCAACGCATCATGCAGATTTGCGTGCTGCAGCTGAACGCCGAGCACCTGACGGACCTCGGATCGGTCGGTGAAAGGATCCAAGCCCAGAATCCGAACCGAGCCATCGTCGGGCTTGCGCAACCCGGCGATCATCTCCATCGTGGTGGTCTTGCCCGCCCCATTTGTTCCCAGTACACCGAAGGTCTCTCCGGCAGGGACTTGCAGGTTGACGCTATCGACCGCTGCCTTGTTCTTGTATCGCTTGACCAGCTGCTGGGCTTCAACGGCCAGAGGCGGAGTCGTATCTGTCATGCTAATTTCCTCTCTGGCCGCGGATCGTGCTCAGTCGGGGCGGTATGAGTGCTTCTTCTGGTCATGGTCGCTCCTCCGGGTTCTGGGGTGGCTCGGCTATTCCGAGAAGCTGTCGCGTCTCGCGCAGCCATTCCCGTTCGGCCCTGGCGTGGAGGAGGCCGTTGCGCAGAGTCGCCTTCTGCAACAGCGCTCTCATGTCATCGTCTTCGATCGTGATCGAGGCCAGTTCGGTCAACGAGTCGTTCACCTGTCGGTCTCGCTCGTCGAGCAGTCGCTGCACTCCATCGCGGCCGATCGGGGTCGCAAAGAACAGCCGGGCGAGGAACGGCTCCTTGGGCTGGTCTGCCTCCACGGGGGATGACAGCCAGTCGGTCAGTTCCTGATGCCCTGCGTCGGTGAGGGAGTGCACCTTGCGGTCGGGTTTCCCGTCCTGCGGAACCACCTCGGTCGTGATCGCCCCGGACGCGCTGAGTCTGTCCAGTGTCCGATAGATCTGGGATCGGTCGGCATGCCAGAAGTGCGCCACGGTGCCGGCGAAGGCGCGGCTCAAGTCGTAGCCGCTCAGCGAACGAATCGACAGCAGACCGAGGATCGCATGTTTCAGCTCCATGACGATAGTCTACTACACATCTAGATGATTATGCATCTATCGTTTCGACGCTGACTGCTGAAGTTGGTTCGGCACGGCACGACTGCTGCCTGCGGTGTCGGCGAGGGGCGAGTGAAGCAGACCAACGGCGGGCGCCGGCCCTAACTCAACTGCGGCGACAACGACTGCAGTGCTGGCGAGGTCGTGACGTGCGCAGCTCCTGCTTCGCTCAGGTGGTCTTCTGCCGCTCAGGGGCCCGAGTCACTCGATCGTCTCACAGAAGCGCATGACGTTGCCGAAAGGGTCCGTGACCTCGACCGTGGGTCCACCGGGAGCGTGGCGGTCGATGCCGGGGCTGAGGCGTGGGTGCGGTCGTGCAGAGATCTCGGCGAGGAGAGCGGCAGCGTTGACCACGGGCACCCAGACCACGGTTCCTGGCGTGCCATCGCCGTGATGTTCAGAGAGGTCGAGAGTCGTCTCGTCGCGATGTATTCGCAGGTACAAGGGCATCCCGGGCTCGAAGCGGTGCTCCCACTCGACGGTGAAGCCCAGGTAGTCCAGGTAGAAATCTCGGGCGAGAGCTGCGTCGTGGATGCGGAGCACCGGAACCGAAACGCCCGTACCGGAGTGCACGGCGGATAGCCGAGCCGATGCGGTGTTCCAGTCGGTGAAGCCGAGCTGTTGCGCGACGATTTCCAGGGCGCGGCTGTGACTGATGGTGGCGTCGGCGGCAGCCAGGCATCGTCGCAGCGTCCGCGCGGCTGTCTTGGCATCGTTCAGGGTGAGGTGCATGAGTTGTTCATCGCTCTCTTGGTGCCGCCGGCGTGGTCGGTGCCCGCGTTGCCGTCCGGGGCACCGTGACAGTCACGAGAACCTCTGGCAGGAGATGCATTCGATGTGTTCACCGGACCGAGAATCTCGGCGCGGGCGGCAGGCCCATCGAGCAACCCTGCCTGCAGTGTATCAAGAACCGGGGTCCAGCAATCCGACCGAGCCGGCTCCGCGCTCGGGTTCACGCACTGCCGTTCGGATTCGCCTGCAGGAAGATCGCCGAGATCGTCGAGTCCTCCTTGTGCACAAGGGCCCTGAACATGACACGGTCTCACGCACGCTCAAACTAGCACGGTCGTGCTAGGCTGGGGTCTGTCCACCCCGAGGCGTGCCGTTTGCATCCTCAGGGGTCTGCAGTTGATGTCGGGGAGGTTGTGCAATGAGCGATCTGATGAGCTTCGTGGAAGACCGGCTTGTCGAGGAGGGCCTTCCTACCGAGGTGCTGCAGGCCTATGAGCACATCCTCAGGATCACGCGGCAGATGCGCAGGGCCGGCGCAGACGGCGACCTGATGTCCTGGATCACCGGCACCAGCGCACTGGTCAAGGCGGGCGAGTATGTGTTCGGCGCCGATGCCGAGACGGAAGCCGCCCGTTTCAGTGATCAGCTCCTGGCGGCTCTTGCGGCGACGTGGAGTGACCACCCCGATTACAGGTCCCGATGGGCCGAGCTGCTCGTTGCGAAATAGCTACCCGATTCACGACTCGCGACTGAAGGAGCTCAGCGAGGGCTGTTGGCTCAGCGCGAGGCTCCGTCGTTGTTCGCATCGCCGGCGGTAGCGGTCAGCTCGTCCTGGATGATGTCGAGCGCCCAGGTGGCATCGCCGTGGGCGGGCTGGTGGAACAGGTGGAACGCGAGCCCGTCAATCAGGGTGTGGAGTCGACGCGCCCGTGGTGCCCCGTCCGGCGTCCCCGCCTGCCCTGTCAGCATCTCGACGAGACGGGTGCAGAGGTCGGCGAGCTGCTGATGTG
Organism: Brevibacterium linens ATCC 9172; assembly: GCF_900169165.1. Classification (GTDB taxonomy): domain Bacteria; phylum Actinomycetota; class Actinomycetes; order Actinomycetales; family Brevibacteriaceae; genus Brevibacterium; species Brevibacterium linens. Next base: position 13,016 of record NZ_FXYY01000022.1, on the reverse strand, counting down.
CGTCGAAGCTCACCTGCTGCAGGCTCGGCACCGCAGCGCGCTCCGCGAGGAGCGCGAGGTTGACCTCGTATTCGGCTCGGCTGTCCGAGTCGAGAGGGAGGACGTTCGTGATGATCGCAAGCGCGTACTCGCGCGGGTCATCTCGGGGCGTGGTGGCGAGAAGGCGTTCAGTCGCACGTTCCATCATGAGTTCGGCGGAGAACTGCACGAGTTCCGCGCGTGTCGGAAAGACGTGCCTGAGGGAGCCTACGGCGACACCGGCTCGCTCGGCGACCGTGCGGACCGACACCGCCGAAATGCCCTGATCGAGGATTACCTGCCAGACCGCTTCGGCGAGCTGAGCTTTGCGTGCATCCCTGTCCATTGTCCGAGGCATATGCACACTCTAGCACGGTCGTGCTACGCTGGCGTCAGCAATAGAAGCACACTCGTACTAATGCGTAGAGAAGGGAGGGTCGCCCATGCCCGACGCCACAAGCCTGGGCACCTTGCTCGTGCTCGCATTGGTCGACTCCATGAGCTTCGGCACGCTGCTCATCCCCATCTGGCTGCTGTTGGCACCGGGCCGGATGCGCCCGGGGCGAGTGCTGCTGTTCCTGCTCACTGTGACGGCGACCTACTTCGCCATCGGGGTGGCTCTCCTCGCAGGTGCCACCGCGCTGATCGACACGGTCAAAGGGCTGCAGTCCTCAGATGCCTTCCTGATCGTTCAGCTCGCAGTCGGGGTCGGCCTGTTCGTCATCAGCATCCGGATGGACAACAAGGGCGCGAGGGAACGAGCCGCTGAACGGGCGGCGAACGGCGAAGGGCGCATCTCACGGTGGCGGGCGAAAGCGATGGGGGAGGGCGCGAGCTCGGCCCGCTCGACAGCAACCCTGATGGCACTGGCGGCCACCGCAGTCCTAGCGGAAGCCGCGACGATGGTCCCCTACCTCGCGGCAATCGGAATCATCACCGTCCAGGGTCCGGGTCGGCCCGGAGACACTGCCCTGCTGGCTGGGTACTGCCTCGTCATGATCGCCCCGGCTCTCGCCCTGACGATCGGGCGAGGCATCGCCAACTCCGCTCTCGAGGGGCCGCTGAGCACGCTCGATCGCTGGCTCACCCGGCATGCCCACTCCACGACGGCATGGATCATCGGCATCGCCGGCGCGATCCTCGCCCTCCGAGCCATATCCGCGCTGGAGTGGATCGGCGGATGAGCAACACGCCGTCTTCATCCAGAGCTGCCCCGACCGTCGACACCCACCGAACTATCAGGAGACTATCGATGAATAGGACACGCGCTCTCCCCATCCGACCGGCCAACAGGTTCTTCCCTGTCGCGGCTACCTTGCCCCTCGTCATAGTACTTGGCCTGGTCGGCTGCACCACAGAAGCGTCGAATGCCGATCCAGAGACCAAGACCTTCCCCTGGTCCGGCGAGACCTTGATTCTCAAGACGAATGAAGTTGCCACAGATGTCATCGCAACCGACCGTGCGGATATCCAGGTCACCCGCTGGTTCGAGCACACGGCAGGCGTCAAACGGCTCAAGTGGGAACTCGACGGCAACACCCTGGAGATCGATGCCGGGTGTCACGGCATCGCGATCTGCGACGCCCGCTTTGAAGTCGAGGTGCCACAGGACCTCCAAGTCGAACGGGACTGATGAACTTTCACAGCCGCAGACCCATCAGCCCACAACCCATACACCGCCAACGGTCAGAGCCGGTCACGGTCGGGCCGAAGAACAACCACTGAAAGGAAAGAACTCATGCGAGCAGTAGTAGAAATCATCGGAATCGTTCTGATGATCAACGGAGTCGGCGGCTTGTGGAGCGACGACTTCGGACTCCTGAACCGGCTCGCCGATGGCACAACGCTCACCGTACTCCAAATAGGAGCAACCGCTGTAGGTGCAGCATTGATCGGCGGAAGCCTGCTGGGACGAAAGAACGCGAAGCAGCGCCAACGAAAGACCACAAAGCTTGATGACTGACGGAGAGCCGCGCCATTGCATCATTCGATGGTGGCAAAATTGATGTCACACTCTCGCCAGACGGTTTGTCGGAGACCCCAGAAGTCACGACTCCATCCGATCTATGTCGGACGCGCCGACATGCTGGAGTCTTCGCTCACATTGATCTTCGCGACCGTCGCCACCGACCGGTGGCATGCCGCGCCTTTATCGAGGTGAAAGGGGTGAACGGTACCGCGCGTACTGTGATCGACACATGAGCCCCGTCACTGTGGGCGGCTTTGGCCACGGTCGATGAGTAGTACGTCGAATCACCGCGCACCGACACCGAAGTGCCAGAGCGGATTCGAGTCGTGGTGGCTGACAGTGCGTTGAGTCCACGACTGCCTTGGCAGTCGAACCCGGCTCCCTGCTCCGACGCGGTATTGACATCGATGACAGTGTCGTCGACATCGACGAACTCCATCGCTTAATCGGTGTCTTCGCTGGCAGGCAGCAGCGGTGTGTGCTCGTTGAGGGTGGTCAGGTAGCGGGAGGAGATCGCGTCGAGTTGCCTGGCGTGACCGAAGGCAGATGAGCGCAGGAACGAGCCCAGCGTCGAGGGCGCGTGGACACGGTCGAAGAGATGCTTCATGCTGCCGTGGCGGAGGATGTTCATGTCATCGATCGAGTCCGCTCCGGCAGCCATTCCCGGGACCAGCCGGTTGGGCGGTGCAGGCGGCCCTCGACGACCTCATCACCGATCCGACGTACGATCAGCTCGCATGTCGGCTTCTGCGATCCGGGCAACGCCAGGGTTGACGCTCTATCGGCAAGAGGCTCTGGATGACACATTCCGTGCTGGTGCGAGGGCTGTCGAGGACGGCATGTCCCCGCAGGAGGCCTTGGCAGTCGTCCGGGATCGGCTGCTCCGCGGCGGGCGAGATGAACGCAGACGCCCACCGGAGACCCACCAGAATCACCCAGGGTAGGCCCGCCGATGAGCGACTGCGCTCTCGGAGCAGGCGAACCGTCCAGACCCCGTCACCACGAGGGAAATCGAGGGATTCCGAGACGACCGGGTTGAGGATCTGCACCTACGACCCCCACGGGTCGTAGGTTCAAGTGCTTCCGCTGCAACCGCTTGCCTCACAAGCTGGTGACAGGGGTTCCACTTGGATTCCGAGGCGTGCGGATTCGTCGCTGTCGTCCGACTGTGTTCGACGAAGGGGCGTACTCCCGACAGTCTGACCGGAATGCGAGATGATCACTCCGTGGCTCTGAGTCGCCGACCGTGCTCGGATAGGATCGTTCAACAGTTTTTCTCCGAGGTCAGAGGTGATCGTCAGTGTCGAACGTGCGTGGACGTCGAGTCGAATTCGATGATATCGACGAGAACGACCTCGTCATCAGCGAACCGAAGACTGCGGCAGCCGGACTCAAAGCCGGCGAAGTGGCTTTCGAACGCGGACTCAGACAAGGCGGCGCGAGCCGGACCGTACGGTCGATGTTCCGGGTCAACTAACCCGACGGCGTCGACTGCCCCGGATGCGCGTGGCCGGAGTCGATCACCGAGGACCGGAAGACGATCGAATTCTGCGAAAACGGCGCGAAGGCTCTCGCCGAGGAGAACACGACCCGCGTGGCGACACCCGGCTGGTGGGAACAGCACCCGATCTCCGTACTCGAAGAGAAGACGGAGTACTGGCTCGGCCAATCCGGTCGCATCACTCATCCGATGATCATCCGCGAAGGCGAGTCGCACTATTCGCCGATCTCCTGGGCCGAGGCGTTCGAAACCATTGCCGACCACATCCGCGCCACCGACCCTGACCGGTCGGTCTTCTACACCTCCGGTCGGACCCCGAATGAGACGGCATTTCTCTACCAGCTGTTCGCACGCAGCCTGGGCAAGAACAATCTTCCCGACTGTTCGAACATGTGCCACGAATCCTCAGGGACTGCGTTGTCTCCGACGATCGGCATCGGCAAGGGAACAGTGTCCCTCGAGGACATCGAGACGGCCGAACTCATCTTCGTCGTCGGCCAGAATCCGGGGACGAACCATCCGCGCATGCTTGGGTCCCTGGCGGAGTGCCGCCGCAACGGCGGGAAAGTGATCGCGGTCAATCCGCTGCCCGAGGCGGGACTGCTCCGTTTCAAAGATCCGCAGACTCCCAAAGGTGTGTTGGCCGATGGAGAACGGACGAGTGACGAGTTCCTGCAGATCCGGGTCGGCGGTGACCAGGCACTCTTCCAGGCGCTCGGGCATCTGCTGCTGAAGAAAGAGGCAGAGGCCCCGGGAACGGTCGTCGACCGGGAGTTCATCGAATCCTCCACCGACGGCTTCACCGCCTATGCGGAAGCCAGGCAGGAGCTCAACTGGGCAGAGACTGAACTGGCCACCGGCCTCGAGCGGGCCGAGATCGAGCACGTCGCGGAACTGTTGGCGAGTTCCCGGGCGACGATCTTCTGCTGGGCTCTGGGCATCACGCAGCAGCCACATTCGGTCGATACCATCAAGGAGATCATCAACCTGCTCCTCCTTCAGGGCAACTTCGGAAAGCCTGGGGCCGGGGCCTGTCCGGTGCGCGGGCACTCGAATGTCCAGGGCGACCGCACCTTCGGGATCTGGGAGAAGCCGCAGGAGGACTTCCTCCAGCGCCTCGACGACGAATTCGGAATCACGTCACCACTACAGTACGGGTACGACTCGACAGAGGCGATGCACGCGATGGAGCGAGGCGACGTCGACGTGTTCGTGTCCTTGGGCGGGAACCTGGCCATGGCCAACTCGGATACCGCCGCCATGGAGGCCGGACTCAAACGCACCGGCCTCACCGTGCACATCTCGACCAAGCCCAACCGCTCGCATGTCGTCCACGGAAAGACATCGATCATCCTCCCCACGCTCGGACGCACCGACAAGGATGACAAGCACCCCGGGGGAGCGCAGTTCCTCTCGGTCGAGAAGTCGATGTCGGTCGTCAGTCGCACCCAGGGGCGGCTCGAACCGGTCTCCGACCACCTCCTGGCCGAACCGGTGCTGCTCGCCCGGATGGCCGAGGCGGTCTTCGGACCCGACCACGTCATCGACTGGAAGGCGATGGCCGACGACTATGACGTCATCCGTGACCGTATCTCGCAGGTCGTGGAAGGCGCCGAGGATTTCAACCGGCGAGTGCGGGACAGGTACGGCTTCGTTCTGCCTAACCGCACCTTCGCGACAGCCGAAGGACGAGCGCAGTTCAGCACGCGCGAACTCGAGTATCTGCCGCCGCCGGAGGGCCACTTCGTTCTGCAGACCATGCGCTCACATGACCAGTACAACACGACGTTCTACGGGCTCGACGATCGGTACCGGGGCATCTCGGGCGGGCGCCGGGTGATTCTCATCAATCCTGCCGACCTCGGCCCCGCCGGTGTCGACGACGGCCAGCTCGTCGATGTCGTCTCGGTCTTCAACGGGGAGGAGCGACGGGCGGAGAAATTCCGGATGGTTGCCTATCCGACGGCGCGCGGCTGTGTCGCTGCCTACTATCCGGAGGCGAACGCTCTGGTTCATCGGGACCTCGTGGCCAGAGAATCGAACACTCCGGGGTTCAAAGCCGTCATGGTGCGGTTCGAGCCACGCGCCGATGACGAGGAGCCCGCAGAGGTGCACAGTCTCGTCGACGCACAGGCGTGAAACGCGCTCGAGCCGACGGATCTGCAGGTCTGATCGAGCGCCGTGTCTCTGTCGCCCGTCGCCGGGCCCGGACGACTCCCGGGTGAATGGCAGACGCCCACCCGCTGCGTAAAACCCGGCAGCAAGTGGGCGTCTACTCAATCAGTCCGGATCAGGCCCTGATAGGCCGTGCTGATCCCTGCAGATCAGGGTGACCTCGTTGGAGGTCAGGCGGCGGCCATCGGCGTGATCTCACGCAGCGAAGTGCCGGTGAACAGCACAACGCGGCCGGTCGCATCCTCGATCGTGATCTCACCAGGAGCCCGTCGGCTGATCTGGGGATCGATCATTCCTGCGTGTGCGAGTCCGCGCTGGACCCACTGTGGGAACTCAGACATGGTTCCCTCCTTTCTTCAATTGTGAATAGCAGGCAACGACGCGCGCTATTCTTCAGGTTCTCAAGTCGGCGATTGGGTGGTCGCCATGGGGATCTGCGAGTCGAAGAGACACAGTGTCCGGCACATTCATCTGCAAAGTCGAACCGTGATCGGGGCCTACGACCTCAAAAGCTTGTCGTCAGGAGCAACGCAACGATCGGTTCGATGAATGCGGACAACTTCGAACGTAAAGAAACAGCATAGCGCGCCCAAGCTCGGATTGTCCACCTGAGCGCAGAGTCGACGAATCAGGACAACGAAAACCTCGCCGAGGCGGCGCCCCGGATTTCCGAAATCCTCGCCGAGGCGGCGCGAAATATCCTTATCGTCGCCCCTGCATGCGCGCCCGCAGACGTGCCCACAGCACCACGGTGAGGACAAAGAGGACCACTCCACCGGCCAGGAGGCCGAGCGCGAGGGGGTTGTCCAGTGCCGCACCGAGGGTCTGGGCGGCCATCGACGGCTCCGACTCATCCGTCACTTTGGACTCCGCCGCACCGCTCGCATCCGAATCCGCGCCACCGGCATCACTCGAGCTGCCGGTGGCGGTGGGGACCGCCTCGGCGGTGGCCTGAACCCCGACGGGAACGGTCTGCAGCGATTTCGGGTCGGTCTGGGCGAAATCCCATTCGAGCAGGTCGACGGCGGCCTGACGCGAGTTGTTGTCGATGCCGAGCATCGTCGCGACCACACGGTGTCCGTCACGCTCGGCCACGGCCACATACGAACCCTTCGCGGCCCGGGTGAACCCGTTCTTCAGACCCAGCCCGCCGTCGACCTGGCCGACGATCTTCGTGTGGTTCTGGATCTCGTAGCCTTTGAACTTCTCTTTCGTCTCCGGGTTCGTCCCGCCCGGGAATTGATAAGTCTCTGTGCCGATGACTTTCATGAGGTAGTCGTCTTCGCACACCGCCCATGCGAGCTTCATGAGGTCCTCGGCGGTCGTGTACTGGCCCTTTGCGTCGAGTCCCGAGGTGTTCTTCGCCTGCGTATTCGACATGCCCAGCTCGGCAGCCTTCTCGTTCATCAGGTCCACGGCTTTGTACTGCCCGCCGGCTGCACGACCCAGAGCATTCGCCGCATCATTGGCGCTCGACATGAGCATCGCATGGAAGAGCAGGTCGATGGAGTATTTGTTCGTCTGCATGAGACCGACCTTCGTCCCATCGACTTCCATGTCCTCGAACTCGGCGGTCACCTTCTTCTTCTTGTCGTCGAACCCGTCGACGAGCGCGAGAGCCGTGAGCAGTTTGATCGTCGACGCCGGAGCGTGCCGCTTCTCCACATTCTTCGCCACATGCAGCTCCCCGGAGTCGAGGTCGCCGACAAGCCAGGACGTGCCCGTCGGCTTCGGCGGCTTCGCACCGTCACCGAGGTCGTCGGGACTGACATACGCCGGTGCTGTCGACTCCGCCGGCTGGGCCACCGCCTGCGCGGGGGCGGGGGAGTGGACGAGCTGGGCCGCGAGCACGAGCAGTGCGGCAGCGAAGCCGAGGACACGCAGGAGCGCGGCACGCGGTGAGGAAGCAGTCGAGCGGGTGAAACGCATGCGCCCCAGTCTACTTTCGCCGCAGGCAGCTCGTCCTCAGGATTCCCTCACCCTCTTCGAGGCGGCCCACACGAGAAGCGAGCGTCCGCCGGCAGCCCAGTCTGAAGCGGATAGCCCACGTTCAAATGTGGCCTATCCACCCTCGACTGGGCCACCTCCGCAAATGCATAGTTGAAGTCCAATAGCACATGTTCAAATCAGTGCTGTCTGACTTCAACCGTGTATTTGAGGAAGTTGTTCCCACCACCGAGGCGGCCCGATCCCACCGAGGAGGTCCCGCTAGACGGCCGCCAACCCGCTCAGAAGGGACGCAGACGAAAGCGGCCCCGCACCGTGTGGTGCGGGGCCGCTGCGGTCTGACTTGCGCTTACGCGATCAGAACGCGCGCTGCAGGATCGCCTGCTTCACCTCGGCGATGGCCTTGGTGATCTCGATGCCGCGCGGGCAGGCCTCGGTGCAGTTGAAGGTGGTGCGGCAGCGCCACACGCCTTCCTTGTCGTTGAGGACCTCGAGGCGCATGTCTCCGCCTTCGTCACGCGAATCGAAGATGAAACGATGCGCATTGACGATCGCGGCGGGACCGAAGTACTGGCCGTCGGTCCAGAACACGGGGCACGACGAGGTGCAGGCTGCACAGAGGATGCACTTCGTGGTGTCGTCGAAGGCCTCACGCTGTTCGGCCGACTGCAGACGCTCACGCGTGGGCTCGTGTCCCGAGGTGACGAGGAACGGCATGACCTCGCGGTACGACTGGAAGAAGGGCTCCATGTCGACGATCATGTCCTTCTCGAGCGGAAGACCCTTGATCGCCTCGACGGTGATCGGCTTGGACGTGTCGAGGTCCTTGAGCAGCGTCTTGCAGGCCAGGCGGTTGCGGCCGTTGATGCGCATCGCATCGGAACCGCAGACGCCGTGGGCGCAGGACCGGCGGAAGGACAGCGAACCGTCGATCTCCCACTTGATCTTGTGGAGGGCATCCAGCACTCGGTCGGTGCCGTACATCGTGACGTTGTATTCCTCCCAGTGCGGTTCCGAATCGACCTCGGGGTCGAAGCGGGCGATCCGGAAGGTGCAGTCGAAGGAAGGAATGGTTCCGCCTTCGCCCGACACGTGGGTCGGCAGGTCGATCTTCGACGCTGGCTCTGGGGTGGTATCGGTGCTCATCAGTACTTACGCTCCATCGGCTGGTAACGGGTGACGATGACGGGCTTCGTCTCCAGACGCATGCCCTTGATGCCGTCGGTCTCCGCTTCGGGATCGAGGTAGGTCATCGTGTGGTGCATGAACTTCTCGTCGTCACGATCCGGGAAGTCCTCGCGGAAGTGTCCTCCACGCGATTCCTTGCGGTGGATGGCGGCGACAGAGATGACCTCGGCGAGCTCGAGCAGGAAGCCGAGCTCGACGGCCTCGAGCAGATCGAGGTTGTAGCGCTTGCCGCGGTCCTGGATGCCCACGTTGTTGTAGCGCTCGCGCAGCTTGGCGATCTCGTCGAGAGCCTCACGCAGCGTCTCGTCGGTGCGGAACACCTGGACGTTGGCGTCCATGATGTCCTGCAGGTCCTTGCGGATCGCCGCGATGCGCTCGGTGCCGTCCGAGGTGCGCATCTTCTCGAGCATCTCGACGACTTCGGTCTCCGGGCTCTCGGGCAGCTCGACGAACTCGGCGGTCTGCGCGTATTCCGCGGCGGCGATGCCGGCGCGCTTGCCGAAGACGTTGATGTCGAGCAGCGAGTTCGTGCCCAGACGGTTCGAACCGTGCACGGACACGCAGGCACACTCACCGGCGGCGTAGAGGCCGGGGATGACGGTGTCGTTGTCGGCGAGCACTTCGGCTTCGACGTTCGTCGGGATGCCGCCCATCGCGTAGTGCGCGGTCGGGAAGACCGGCACCGGTTCCGTGTAGGGCTCCACACCGAGGTAGGTGCGAGCGAACTCGGTGATGTCGGGCAGCTTTTCGTCGATATGCGAGGGCTCGAGGTGGGTGAGGTCGAGCAGGACGTAGTCCTTATTCGGTCCGCAGCCGCGGCCCTCCCGCACCTCGTTGGCCATCGAACGGGCCACGATGTCACGCGGAGCGAGGTCCTTGATCGTCGGGGCGTAGCGCTCCATGAAGCGCTCACCCTCGGAGTTGCGGAGGATGCCGCCCTCACCACGTGCCGCCTCGGAGAGCAGGATGCCCAGGCCGGCGAGACCTGTGGGGTGGAACTGGAAGAACTCCATGTCCTCCAGCGGGATCCCGCGGTTGTAGGTCACGGCCATGCCGTCACCGGTCAGGGTGTGCGCGTTCGAGGTGGTCTTGAAGACCTTGCCGACACCGCCGGTGGCGAAGACGACCGACTTGGCCTGGAAGACGTGGATCTCGCCGGTGGCCAGTTCGTAGGACACGACTCCGGCCGGGCGCTTGACCCCGTCGACCTCGGTCATGAGGAGGTCGAGGACGTAGAACTCGTTGTAGAACTCCACGCCGTGCTTGACGCACTGTTGGTACAGGGTCTGGAGGATCATATGACCGGTGCGGTCTGCGGCGTAGCAGGAGCGGCGCACGGCGGACTTGCCGTGGTCGCGGGTGTGTCCGCCGAAGCGACGCTGGTCGATCTTGCCTTCGGGGGTGCGGTTGAACGGCAGCCCCATCTTCTCGAGGTCGAGGACGGCGTCGATGGCTTCCTTGGCCATCACCTCGGCGGCGTCCTGGTCGACCAGGTAGTCACCGCCCTTGACGGTGTCGAAGGTGTGCCATTCCCAGTTGTCCTCTTCCACGTTCGCCAGTGCGGCGCACATTCCGCCCTGGGCGGCACCGGTGTGCGAACGGGTGGGGTAGAGCTTCGTGAGAACGGCGGTGCGGGCGCGCTGGCCCGACTCGATCGCCGCACGCATGCCGGCGCCGCCGGCGCCGACGATGACGACGTCGTAATGATGTACCTGCATGTTTCTCCTTTAGGCCTTGCAGAACTCAGCCAGGACCGAGGGGTCCGCTCCGGCCGGGCAGGGATCGAACGTGAAGATGACGAGCGTGCCGAGCACGATGACGATGACCGAGGCGATGTAGAGGATCACCTGCAGGGACATGCGTGTGCCGGGCTTCTCGGAGTAGTCCATGATGATGGTTCGCAGACCGTTGGTGCCGTGCAGCATCGCCAGCCACAGCATGAGCAGATCCCAGATCTGCCAGAACGGGCTGGCCCACTTGCCTGCGACGAATCCGAAGTCGATGGCCTGGACGCCGTCGCCGGCCCACAGGTTCACGAACAGGTGGCCGAAGATGAGGATGACGAGCACGACGCCGGAGATGCGCATGAACAGCCATGCGAACATCTCGAACTTCGAGCGCGTCGACTTGTGCCGGGAGTAGCCGGTCCGCGGAGCCGGAATGGATGTTGTGCTCATGTCAGCCTCCGAAGGTGTGCATCAGCTGGCGGGGAATGAAGGCGATCATGATGATGAGCCACACAACCATGACTCCCCAGAACAGCTTCTTCTGATTTTTCGGGCCACTCTTCGAGAAATCGACGAGAATGACGCGCAGACCGTTGAACGCATGGAATGCGATGGCGGCGACGAGCGCGATCTCACCGAATGCCATGACCGGTGTCTTGTAGGTTCCGATCACTGCGTTGTAGGCCTCGGGCGAGACGCGGACGAGGGCAGTATCGAGCACGTGGACCAGAAGGAAGAAGAAGATTCCGACGCCTGTGACGCGATGCGCGACCCAGGACCACATTCCTTCGTTTCCTCGGTACAGAGTGCCCGTAGACGCTTTGGCCACGGAGCATCCTCCATCTTGATAATTCGGGTGTGTACGTCTAGAAACTACGCCGAAGACCGCTTCCGTGCCAGTCGAGACACGGGTGAGCGTCCCGGATCACACCGCAACCCTGGCAATTCCCTCAAAACTGGGATTCACCGTCTCACGGAATTTCATTTACATCACAGTCGTGTGCTCTAAATTGTCTCGTTCCCGTTCTGACCTGGTCAGCCCGGGAACACGGGCACACCCTCGCCGAGGCGGTCCTGAGGTGGGGAGATCCCCACCGGGCGCTTGGGGATCGGCTCATCCGACACGGCGGGCAACCTCGGGGAAGGTGTGCCCGAACTCTGAGACACTGAGATCGTGAACACGCACTTCCACGCCATCATCCCCGCCGGCGGATCCGGAACGCGCCTGTGGCCGCTGTCGCGTCGGGCGACGCCGAAGTTCCTCCACGATGTCCTCGGCCTCGGTCGCAGCCTCATCCAGGCCACCTGGGACCGCGTCGCGCCGATCGTCGGCGACGACAGAGTCTGGGTGGTCACAGGCGAGAGCCACTTCGATCAGGTCGCCGAGCAGCTGCCGCAAATCGCCCGCGGCCAGATCATCGCCGAACCCTCCCCGAAGGATTCCGCTGCCGCCATCGGTCTGGCCGCCATGCTCATCGCCCGTGAGGATCCCGAGGCCATCGTCGGATCGTTCTCCGCCGATCATTCGATCACGAACGTCGACGAATTCCGGCTCGTCATCGATCAGGCCGTCGCCGCCGCGGAGACCGGAGACATCGTCACGGTCGGCATCATGCCCCGCAATCCCGCCACGGCCTACGGCTATATCGAGACCGGTGACCTGCTCGGGCTCGACGGGGCGCCCACGGCCCGGCGGGCGCTGGCATTCGCGGAGAAGCCGGAGGCGAGCACGGCTCGTCAGTATGTGAACTCCGGCCGCTACCGCTGGAACGCGGGCATGTTCATCGCCAAGGCCTCCGCCCTGCTCGACATCCTCGCCGAGGAGGACCCGCCCCTCTATTCGGGGCTGGCCCGGATCGCCGAGGCCTGGGACACCCCAGACCATGACGAGGTCCTCAGTGCCGTGTGGCCCGGACTGGAGAAGCGAGCCATCGACTATGTGGTGGCCGAACCGGCAGCCGCAGCCGGTCGTGTCATCGTCATCCCCGGTGACTTCGGCTGGGACGACGTCGGCGACTTCGATTCGGTGGCCAGGCTGCGCCAGCCGGTTCCCGGGGAACCGCGGGGAGTGATCTCGATCGGCGGGAACACCGACCTGCTCGAGGTCGATGCCTCGGGAGTCGTGTTCTCCGAAGGACCGCGGACGGTGGCCATCGTCGGGCTCGATGACCTCGTCGTCGTCGACACCGACGACGTCCTGCTCATCACCTCCCGCTCACACGCCCAGGACGTGAAGAAGGCCGTGTCCCTCGCCGGTGAGCGCGGACTCGACGAACTGCTCTGATCCACAGTCGGCGCTCCCGGGGGAGTGGAGCGGGAAGTATGTCGAAATTGGTCGCAATGGGCACATTTATGACATCGAGTGCCTAGTGTCCTGCGCCGTAAATTCGTGTAAGAAGTTGTAGAATGGAGTATGCCTCGCACCGGTCGTCCGAAAGCTGAACTGATCCTCACCGATGAAGAACACCAGACGTTGACTCGCTGGTCCCGT
>NZ_FXYY01000046.1 GCF_900169165.1 Brevibacterium linens ATCC 9172 | reverse complement strand
TCGAGGCGGAGACATTCGAGTCTGGGTTATCGAGCACCGGTTGACTTCGAGGTCGATTACACATTTATGATGGACATTGCCGCCTGATAGTACACATTGATGTGTCCACTTCCAGGGGTTCACGCCCGTGCCCGGGCCTCCGTCGTCGGAGCCTGCGTTGCTGTCACTGTCAGCGGCAGGAGGCGGGCCCTGTGCGTTTGCCGTCGCGTCAGTACCAGATGCATCGGCTTCGGCTTCCCGGTCGCCATTTGCAGTGCCGGTGTCATCGCTGTTGGCACCGTCGGCGCTCTTGTCGCCTTCGCTGCTCTGATCTCCGTTGGCACCATCAGCACCACCGTTATCAGTAGCGGTTCCGCCGCCTGCGTTGTCGCTTCCGTCTGCGCTACTGGTCGCATCAGAACCGTTGGATCCGGCGTCAGCGCTGGCGTCCTTGTTGTCGCCGTCCGCCGTGGAACCACCCGAGGCAGAGTCGTCTCCGTTGCTATCGGCGGTAGCGTCCTTGTCGACAGGCGGGGTGGTGCCACCACCGTGGACGGTGAACCAGCCGACAACCCAGTCGCCGTTGCTGTTCTTGACGAAGTACTTGATCGTCACGGAACCCTCGAACGATTTGTCAGGGGTGAAGGTCACCGATCCGTCAGGCAGCGTTACGAACGTCCCGTATCCGTCCACTGTGGCCTTCGGTGAGCGTTTGCCGGTCTTCGGGTCGACGAGCCCGATCGAGGTCTGGTCGTAGTCCTCGGGTGGGATCGCTGGCTTGACGGTCACCGGGTCGGAATTGTCAACCGGGTACTGGTGGTCGGAGTCAGGCGGGGGAGCCGGTGCCTCGGGATCTGGCTCGCCACGGTCACCGGGGTCGGTCGGGTCGTAGGAATCTTCGTCCGGAGGTTCGGGAGAATCCGGGTCGTCCCCTGGATCCTCTGTGGGATCATCAGTCGGTTCCTCGGTCGGCTCATCCGAGGGCGAATCCGTCGGTTCCTCTGTTGGTTCCTCGGTGGGGTTCTCAGTTGGGGCTTGGCCATCGGAATCATCCTGGCCATCATCGTCCTTGGGGGCCTCGGGGATCTCCACCGGGGCAGAAGGTTCGTCGACCTTTGCTGGTTCGGCGGGTTTCTTCGCTGGCTGAGTGTCTGCCTTCGGCTGCTCGGGTACGCTCGGCTCGGTCTTCTTCGCGGGTTGTGTGTCAACGTTGTCGGGGGCTGGGGGAGTGGGTGCCGGTTCTGGCTTTTTGGCAGGTTGGGTTTCCGCCTTAGTGGGTGCTTCGGGCTTGTCGTTGGCCGGTGGGGTGGTTTCGGGTTTCTTGGCGGGCTGAGTGTCAGCTCGTGGTGTTTCGACCTCTGGGGCCGGGTCTTCGGAAGCCGACCCTTCACTGGTCTCATCGGCATGGGCCAGCGAGGTGGCCATGGTGGTTCCTGATGTGGCGAGGCCGACAGCCAGCGCGGCTGCGAGGATTCGCCTCTTAGCGGGTGTTACTTGTGTCATTTGGTTGAACCTTTCTCATTGGCGGTGACGACACCGTTGGAGCCGCGCACGAGTGCGATGCCTTCGCTGGTGAAGCCGATGACACGATCTGGATCGGTATAGGTGTGCTTGTTCAGGTAGTAAGTGCGCTCTGCTCCGGCCTCGGTGATCGCGGCGGGTCCGAGAGCTGTTGTGAAGTCACCAGTAGTTGATTGGGCGGCGATGGTGCCGTTGCTGAGGTTGAACGCGGTATCGCCGATGATCGCGGTCTCGAGGCCGCGGCCGACTTTCCAGTCCTGGCTGGTTGGGGAGGCTTCTGTCGCCCCGGTGATAGCACCGTTTTCGGTCAGTGAGTGGACGACGATGAAGTTGGTGCCCTCGACAGCCCATTCGGCAACCGCCAGACCATGTCCAGCACTGATGTGCCGTACAAACGCTGCATCGTCTGTCGGGGCGGTCAACGTGATTGTGGTGGCTTCATCGTCAGTTTCGCCGAACGGGACGCTGACGAGTCGTGGCTTCCCGGACTCGACTTGGATGAGGGAGTGGTCGTCGATCGACGCCGGCAGGAACTGAGGATTGCCGGTGACCGCGACCGGGGCCTTCTCACCAACAGTCAGGGCGTGGATGTCACCGTTCTTCGACGTGATCATCGGGGTGGTGCCGGTGACGTTGAGTTTCTGATCCTTTGCGACTGACCATGATTGGGTCTTTCCGTCGGCGGTGATTGCGGTGACGGACTTGTCGGTGCGTGCCGCGACTGCTGGGGTGTCGCCGGTGGTGAACTCGGCGGTGTACTTGATGGGTCCGTCGAGTTTTGCTTTCGCGATCTCGTCTCCAGTGGAGGTGTCATTGAGGGCGAGTTCGCCACTGTCGGGAGTGACGTAGGCGACTCCGGCCTTGAACCATCCCAGCGCTGCGGTTTTATCGGCTGGCAGTTCCCACAGTTTCTTGTCGTATCCGGTGAGAAGTTCTGCGTCTGCGGGCTCTGCCGTCGGTGCTGGGGTGAACCAAGTGGGTGCTGCTGCGGGTTCAGCCTCGCGCGATGGTGCGAACTGGAGCAGGCCGACGATGAGGAGGCCGACGAGGACAACGGCTCCGATGGTCAGGATGACCGGTGCCTTCTTGGCCCACTCGATGGGGAGGAGCGCATTCTTCCGACGTGTGGTTGGCTTCCGTGGTCGGATTTTGGTGGTGCGTGCCGGTTTGACAGCCTCCCACGGCTTCTTCGCCCGTGTGATGAACCTGCGCAGTCGTGAAGGAGTATGTGGCTTGGTCGTGGGTTTGGGCGGCAGTTCTGGGACTGTTGAGAGCTCGACGGTGTCGTCGAAGCTCTCGGGGGAGAGGACGAGGCCACGGAACCCGGGCAGTGCCGAAGTCAGTTCGAACTCTTCGACGTTGCGGTTGGCCAGTGACTGAGCGGCAGCGACGACGACCGAGAGTGAGGACTTTGCTGCGATTGACCCTTCGCCGGGGGTGATGATCGAGAAGTTGTGGAACTCCATCTGATACGTGGTGGGGGTCTTGTTTGAGGGGTCGAGCAGCTCCAGACCCGTGGCGGTGACGTGCCAGCGGCCAGGGGCGAAGCACACGGTGTCTTTGGCATGGACGGGTGCGAGTTCGATCACGGGTGGCCGGTTATGGTGGCGGCGGCGAATCATGGCCAGGGTTGCGTCGAGGGTGGGTTTGGACACGGAGACGTTCGACCGGTCTCTGAGGGTGACTTCGGCGGTGACGATCAGCCCGTTCGGGGCGAGCTCGGGGAAGACGGTGTCTGGGGTCGTATCTGTGGTGTCGTGCATGTCTCTCCGCCTTGAGGGGATTTTCGGGTTGCGCCTTCTGTGCGCCGTTTGAGCGGGGGAATGTTTGTCAATGATGCGAGTGAGATCACACGGACAGTGGCCCCGCACGTTTCGTGCAGGGCCGTCGTGGGGTGAGTGTCAGTGAGTGTGCGCAGATAAGGGCTGCGGCTTGGTGGGGATGCGGGAGAGTACGAGTGCGAAGGCTGTTGTTGCTGGCATGGTGATGATGATGCCGATGATGCCTGCCAGCATTTGAGTGAGCGTCGTGGCAACTGTGTCGGTCTGGAGGAACGCTGACAAGGGTTGGTTGTAGGCGTGGGCGAGGACGAACGCGGCGAGGCCGGCGCCGACGATGGAGAAGCTGATGGTGTAGATCGCTGAGGCCGAGTGGTCCCTGCCGACGGCCAGGGCGGTCGGGGCGATCGCTTTCCAGTTTGGTCTTGTGCCCGGTGTGGTGTGAGAGAAGACGGTAGCGGCTTGGGCTGCGGCAATGTCGTTGAGGATCCCGATCAAAGCGATGAGCAGTGCGGCCAGAGACAGGGCGGAGAGGTCAATGTCGAGGCTGGTGTAGGTCAACGCGGAGGCGGATTCGTCTGCGGGCCCCAGTCGCAACCAACTGGACAGTAGTGAGCCTGCGATCATGGCTGTTGCGGCTCCACACATGGTTCCTGCCCAGGCGGCGAGTGTTTTTGTTGAGAGGCCGTGGGTGAAGAACAGCACCGCGGTGAGCACAAGGACGATGCTGACGGTCGTGTAGAGCAGTGGGGATCCGCCAGTTGAGATCCCGCCGATCAGGAAGGCCCAGATGAACAAGGCTGAGGCCAGGAGGGAGGCGATTGCGCGGATACCTTTGCCGCCGATGACGAGAAGGACGACGATGATGACGATGATGGTGAAGATGGCAAGTTTGATTGCGCGGTCGTGTGAGTGGAATGTGTACACGGTGTCTGAGTCGGGGCTATTTGAGGCGTAGAGGATGGCTCGGTCGTCGTTGGAGGCGTGTGAGAGCCAGGCGTCGCGGAAGAGCATCACCTCGACTTGGTGCCCGGTGTTTAGAGTGCCGGTGGCTTGGCCGCAGGGAACTTCGTCGGTGACGTTCTCGCAGTCGGTGTAGGACACGTCAGAGAGAACAGCAGAGGGGTAAGTCGTACCGGTTGTGCTGGGTTGGTGGGGCCACAGTGCGATGACGAGGGGAATGAGGGTCACAGCAATGACCACGACAACCGCTGTGGAGAGGCGGGTGCCGTGGTCAAGGCGTGAAATGAGCGTTTTCATGCGCTCAGATCATGGGAATGTGTCGGTGACTGGAGGGTCGGTGATGGTGCTGCAGCGCGTTCGGCTGCGATTGCCTGGGCGATCTTGTCGGGCCTGAGATCGGACCACGAGTCGGTGGGTGTTTCGACATAGGGTGCTGTGGCGTGGCCTGCGGCTTTGATCTCCTTGAGTTTGTCGAGGTTTTCGGGAGCGGAGAGGTCCTTCACGGTCGGTGGGAACCCTGCTCGCTTGAAGAAGTCGATCGTGCTTTTACACTTGCTGCATTGTGGAGCCGACCACACAGTGATGTTCGACATTGGTTCCTCCTCGGTTGGGGTGGTCATGATGGTCACCTCGGCTCGTCATTCTGTTTCGTTGGGGTTCCAATCGTGGGGGTTTTCGGCCACGACTCGCTCGCTCTTATCGCGTTTAGCTTCCTGTTCTGCACCGTCAATGACGAGGGTGTAGAACTCTTCCTGCCCGTAGTCGTTGTCCTTCCGGATCCCGTAGGACAGTGTGTTGGCCCACCATCCGGCCCAGGTCAGTGATTGCGCTGCGGTGAGGACCTCTTCGCGGTTGTCGGGGTACTCAGTGTCGTCGCCGAGGAGGGTGGAGAGAACGCTGAACCGGTCACGGCGGGCGCTTTCGACGAGACCGGATGAAACCATCCGATCGGTACCTTCAAGTTCCGGTAGGTCGTGCGTGGTTTCGAAGGCCTCGGTGTCGAGCATCAGTTGGTTAAGGAAGGTCTCGGTGTCGGATTTTCGTTGCTTCTTGAAGCAGTTGGGGCAGATCATCCCGTTCTGGTCTTTGCCTGCTTTCGTGGCGTAGAAGTCTGATCGTGCCGCTTGGGCGCGTCTCGAGGGCGGGACTTTTGAGAGGTCGGTGCTGGCGGTGTGGCCGCATTTGTACTTGACGGGGTAGTGGGTGGGAATTTTGCTCATCACGGTTCCTTTGTTGGTGTGGACTTGTGCACGAAGTTCGGGCACACGCGATGTCAGTGTTTGTCGCTGGAGACGTGGCGGGGATCGTTACGCCAGTGATTAGGGGATTGTTTCGCGCTTGAGCGCTTGGAGTCTGTCGCGGTGCCCGGGCGGTTCTGGAATGTCGTCAACGAGCTTGCTCAACCGACTGCTGGACGCTTTTGTGTAGATCTGCGTCGTAGCAACGGACGCGTGGCCAAGAAGGTCTCGCAGGCCCATGAGGTCGGGGTTGAGCTCGAGGGCGTCGACGCCGAACTTGTGGCGCAGCGAGTGTGCATTTCTTCCGGGTTGGAAACCAAGAAGATGCCGAACACGTCGACCGATTGAACGGGGCAACATGTGTCCCGAGGGGTTCCGGTCGGAAGGGAAGAAATATCCGGTTGGGAACTGTGGCAACAGTTCCTGCATGAGGGGGTGGAGGGGGACGAGGCGTTGTTTGTTGCCCTTGCCGAGTACGCGGAGTTCCTTGGTGGGAAGCATGACGTCGTCGGAGTGGGCTCGAGAGATTTCTCCGGCTCGCATTCCTTGGAGTTCTCCGAAGAGGATCATCAGTACGTCGATGGGGCGTGTTGCTCGGTCGAGGGCTCGTTGAATGTCATCGGTCGGGCACGGGTTCGGGATTCCGACGCTGTTGCGCATGCTGGGGAGCTTGCGCGCAGGGTTCTTCTTGATCTTGCCGATCGTTTCGGCCCATTCGTAAAACACACTGAGGGTAGAGCGGGCAGATCGTTTCGTGGAGATTGCTGGACCAACGTCTTTGGAAAGCCAAGTGTGGAAATCTTCGAGGGTGAGTCTGAGGACAGAACCATGCTCGGTGGTGTCCTGAGCCCATGTCATGAGCCGTTGGAGATAGTAGCCGCGTAGCTCGACTGTGTATGGAGAGCGGTAGGTCGATAGGGCTGTCGTGAACGCGTCGTGGAGCGCCTGGTGTGGTTTCGTCAGCTGGTGGTCTGACATGGGATCTCACTTTCGAATAGGGGAAGTGAGATTGTTTTTAGCATGTTCTAACTTGTTCGGCTTTACCGAGGCCTGCCGAGGAGTGCTCCGAAGAGGAAGAATCCGATCGTTCCGCCTATGGCAGCTAGCCAAAGTGGACCCGATGATTCGACCAGGAAAATTTGGAGGAAAGATGCTGCTGCTAATGCGGCACAGGCGAAGAAGGCAAGCCTGACAGCTATGCCGAGGACGCCGACCAGTATGAAGCCTCCGATTACTAGCGCAACGATGACTCCGAAGTCCATGGTGACTTCTCCTTAGACTTGAGGTGCGGTTTGTATCCAGCAGGCTATTGCACGGTGCTGACGCGGAGTTATCCATGGGCAGGTATCGTAACGGAGCCGCGGCTCCAATCGTCATGGTTCGGCATGGGTGCTACTTCTAGGCCGCGTTCACCGAGAATCGCGCGCACTGTCCTGCGGCTGTCTGGTTGGCCGGCAATCCGAACGTCAAATTGTTCGACACGCTGCCCGGTGTAGCGGCCGCCCATATGAGAGCCAGACCGGTTGATGATCGTGAAACTGAGCTCTGAATAGTCGAACCCTGCACGCTTGAGGATTGCCTTCACGGACCGGATGGTGAGGTGATTCGTTTTCATTGGTCGTCAGCGCCTTCGATCACCAGGTGACGGAGTGCGACAACCCACGATGCGGCAAGTAGTTGCCCAGTGCCACTAGGGCGTGTCTCCTTTATTGACCATTCCAGGACTGGCACGGTGGAGACGTGACTACACAGCAACGACACCGAGTCTTCACTGATGAGCAGTGGGAGAAGATCGAACCACTTCTGCCCTCAAACGT
>NZ_FXYY01000005.1 GCF_900169165.1 Brevibacterium linens ATCC 9172 | reverse complement strand
GCGGGTGGCCAGTGAAAGAGGTTCGGGCATGACCCGAAGTGTGCTTCATGGTGTCAGCAACGTCATGAGACATGGTGTCAGCAATGTGTTGAGACAGGTTGTAAGCAAGGTAGTGAGACAGCACAGCCCAGCAACCTCGCGCGAGGTTGCTCAGCCGCCCTCAGGTAGCAATTGGGGCGGATAGGATTGTCTGCGAACGAGCCGCACCCGAGAGGACGAGTCCTGTAAGCGTATGGAAGAGAAGAAGCGCCGCCTCCTGACAAGCCAGGACCCCGCTGCTCAGAGGCCCGATCCTGCCGCATCGTCCGCCTCCGGTGAGTCCGCGACCGCCGTTGCCGCGCCCACCGGTTCCCCGAAGCCCGCGACGCGGGTGACACCGCTGTCGAAGGTCTCCATCGGCTGGCGCATCGTCGTGCCCGCGATTGCCTTCGTCATCCTCACCTGCGGACAGTTCCTCAACACCAATGACTTCTTCCCGCTCGGATCGCTCACCCAGTACGCCACCGCCAAAGACCTCAACGGCACCGTGAACTCCACGTGCCTCGAAGCCCAGTTCCCCGGCGAGGACGAACCGCGCCGCCTCGGGTTCAACACCGCGACCGTCGGCATCGAACGCGGTGACGTCGAATCCCAGCTCGATCGGGTCATCGCCCACCCCGAACTCCTGCAGTCGATGGCCGACTCGTACATCCGGCTGCATCCGGACGAACCGAAACCGGAGACGATGATCCTCTGCCGCACCACCACGCAGCTGCAGGACGGCCTCGCCGTCGGTGAACCCGAACAGACGACACTGGCGACATGGGAGGTCCGATGAGCCGCACACCGACCCTGACGGCCACCCCCGCCGAGGCGACCCCCACCAATCCGGTCCTCCGCTGGTTCATGCCCGCGGTCCCCCTGGCCCGAGTGGCCGTGTTCCGCGTCTTCATCTACGTCTTCATCATCATCGATGTGCTCACGATCTCCGGTGACGTCATCGCCCACGGTTGGACACCCGAGTTCTATCAGCCGCTGTGGTTGGCAAGGTTCCTCCACATCCCAGCCGTCAGCGTCCTCGGCGCGCAGATCCTGCTCACCCTCATCATCGTCTTCTCCCTCCTCGCCGCCGCAGGAATCCTCCAGCGCCTCAGCGGGTGGGCCGTGGCGATCAGCTTCGGTGCGTGGATGTTCTACACGCAGGGCTACGGTTACGTCGCTCATGATCATATGGCGCTCGTCATCGCCGCCTTCGTCCTGCCGACGGTCGGAACGGCGCGCTTTCGGGACCTCGGCACCGCCTCGGCGCGGGCAGGCTGGGCACTGCGCGTCGTGCAGATCGCGGTCGTGCTCACCTACTTCTACTCGGTGGTGATGAAGTGGATCGCCTCGGGCAACATCACCCGCTGGGCCAATGGTGCGGTCATCATCTGGGCGCTCATGCGGCGCGGCGCCGAATGGTCGAAGCCGTTCCTCGAGATGCCCGGCTTCCTCATCGCCGCACAGTGGGCGACACTCGTCTTCGAGTTCCTTTCGCCGGTTGTGCTGTTCCTCAAGGGCAAGTGGCTCTACGGGGCCGTCGCCTTCTTCTTCCTCTTCCACCTCATGACGTATCTCGCGCTGGGCATCCACTTCCTGCCGACCGTCATCTGCTGGGCGGCGTTCCTGCCCCTGGAGAAGCTCGTGCCCAAGCGCTTCACCAGCACGGGCACCGCCTAAACCGCGGCGTCGTCGACCCGGCTGAGCGCACTGATCACAGCACGTACTGCGACACGTTCGGCCGTGTCCGGACGCATCACGGCTACGATCCAGCGTGTCGTCGTCACCCCCGTCAGCGGCACCAGCGACAGTCCCACATCGCGCGGCGTCGTGAACCGGGGGAGGAGCGCGACCTGGTCCGAGGAGGCGACGATCGCTTCGATGAGCCGGTTGTCCCGGATGCGTTGGACGACGTCGAGGTCGCGACCGGTGAGATGCTCGATCGAGGTGAGAATCGTGTCGAAGGGGTATCCTCGGGGCACTCCGACCCAGCGACAATCGACGATATCGTCCGGGGTCAGCTCGGCGCGATCGGCAAGCGGATGGCCGATGGCGAGGGCCACGTCGATGGGTTCGCGGGCGAGCGGGACGACGGTGAGTCCGTCGGTGCCCAGGGGGCGTTCGGCGACGAGGCTGTGTGCGACGACGATATCGACATCTCGGGTCAGTCCCGCGAATTCGTGCTCGGCGAGGTCGACATCGTCCATGCGCAGGTCGATGTGCGGGTGGTCCTCCCGCAGCCTGCGCAGCGCATCGGGGAGGAGGTGGGTGAGCGCGCTCGGCAGTCCGGCCAGGGTGATCTCTCCGACAGCTTCGCCGAGGTGGCCCTCCCATTGGGCCTGCACCCGGGCGAGCGTGCGGGCCACGTCCCGACCACCGTGGGCGAGCAGCCGTCCCGCGGCGGTGAGCGTGAGTCCGCGACCGGCGGGTTCGACCAGAGCGTGGCCGATCTCGCTCCCGGCCTGCCTCAGCTGCTGAGAGACGGCCGAAGGGGAGCGATGGGTGACATCGGCGACAGCGGTGACGCTGCCGTATTCGTCGAACAGGCGCAGCAGCTCGAGATGCTTCGGATCGATGACCATGAAGTCATGCTACAGAGTCGATGAAGCACTCTGCGATTGTGCTTCATAATGGTTGCGGTTGAGAATGGGGCCATGTCCTTCAAGCACTGTCTGCTCGCCGCCTCGGTGGCGGTGATGTGGGGACTGAATTTCCTCGCCATCGATCTCTCTCTGGCCCAGTTCCCGCCCTTCTTCCTCGTCGCTCTGCGCTTCGCCCTGCTCGCGGTCCCCGCGCTGCTCTTCGTACCGAAGCCCGACGTCGGGCTCCGGTGGATCATCGGCTACGGACTCGGCTTCGGACTGCTGCAGTTCCTCTTCCTCTACTGGGCGATGGCCGCCGGCATGCCCGCGGGACTCGCGTCCCTCGTCCTCCAAGCCTCGGGCCCCTTCACGGTGCTGCTGGGCATGACATTCCTGCGCGAGAGGGTCCGCGGCTCGCAGATGACCTTTCTGCTCGTCGCGATGGCAGGGCTCGCCGTCGTCGGCTGGCAGCGCTTCGACTCGAACGCGAGCTTCCTGCCCTTCCTCCTCACCCTCGCCGGCGCCTTCGGCTGGGCGATCGGCAATATCTGCAACCGGCAGTCCCATTCGACCGAGCCGATCAAGCTGACGATGTGGATGTCGGTCATCCCACCCCTGCCGATGCTCGCCCTCTCCCTCGCGGTCGAAGGACCCAACCGGGTCGGGGCGTCGTTCACGGGGCTGACTACCCCGATCGGACTTCTTGCCCTCGCTGGGCTGATCTATACAGTGGTCATCGCGACGATCCTCGGTTCGGGCATCTGGTCGTGGCTGATGTCGCGCAACCCGGCCGGCGTCGTCGCACCGTTCTCGATGCTCGTTCCTGTGGTCGGGATGAGCGCGGCATTCGTCTTCCTCGGCGAGCGAGTGAGCCTCGGGGAGCTGTGCGGAGCAGCCCTCGTCATTATCGGTGTCCTCGGAGCGGGTCTCAAGGCTGCGAAGGGGGCCCGTATTCTCGCCGCCGCCGAGGTTGCCGTGCCGGTGAGCGCGCAAGCGGAGGATTCCGACGCAGGCGATTCCATCAAGGCCAGCTGACAGGTATTCGCGTAGCCTGAGGTCATGACCGCCGATGATGAGCCTCCGACCCTTCATGACGACCGCCTGTCCGCCGAGGATCTGCTCGCGTCCCCGCGGGGACGCTCGCTCGTGTTCGGGCTGGCCCTGATTGGACGCGACGACGAATTCGACGAGGAGGGCGAACCGCTCACCGAGGGGGCGCGTGCGCTTTCCGAGGCTCGCCACGATGTCTTCATCGCCGGCTTCCTTGCCGACAAGGAGCAGGGCGCTGCGGTGGCGATGTACCTCGGCGAGGGAGACTCCGAACCGGAATCCGGAGACGTCACTGCCCAGGACGTCGCGGCAACCCTGCGACGCGTCACACCGTTGAGGCCGACTCAAATTGACCTGGAGAACGAGATGGCCGAAGTCATCTCCGGCGCCATGTACTGGCAGCCTCCTCACGGTGCCGATCAGATCGCTGCTGCCCCAGAGGTGCGGGAAGCTCTGCGCCCCTTCGCGGAGATGCTCATATCCACTGGCCTGCTCGATGTCTGGACAGCGCCTCTGCACCCGGGCAATCAATGGGCTCTGGCTTGGGATGACGCAGATCATCGCAGTGGGCTGCCTGCAGTATTCGACCGGCCCCTAGGTCCTGTTGATTCGACAGCGGCGCCTGCGATCACGCTGACCGATCTCTATCCGCCTCTCGAGGGAGACGGGGCGAGGCTCTCGTGGAGGTTGGAAGAGTGGCTCGCAGATGTCCTCACCACCGAAACCGAGTACCGTCACGACTTCGCCAAGAACCCCTACGAGGAGGTCAGCGGCGAATGGTGGTCGACTCCGCCATTCGGCCTCTGGTCGTCGACGGGAACGTGGCCGGATGGGACTCCGATCGGCGTCGAACTCGTCGAGGACGATTTCGGTCTCGAGCGTGCCCGAGCCTGTCGTCTGAAACTGCGCCCGGATGCCCGCATCGCCGAGATTCGCGGACCTGAGGATTGGGCGGATCTGTGCAGGCGCTATCCGCTCGACGTCACCGCACAGCGCCGTCAGGTGTGGTTCGAGGCCACCAGTCGCAAGGGCCGCTGGGTCATCCCCGACTGGTCACGGGTGGCCGAGGAATTCGACGGCGTCCACGTCGGGCTTTCCGGCTATCTGCGTACGGCCGGTGCGGTCATCGACGTGACGGAGGGCCGCCTCGGCGAGGAAGCGGAGACCGTCCCCACGGCAGGTAATACGGATGATCGGACGGCGAGTCTCGTGGCAGGGTGGCATCCGGATACGACGTTTTGGCTGAACAACGTCATCGAGGCCGTCACCGAGGTGGCCGAATGGCGCTATGACGGCGACGCTGATCGGTGGGTGCGGGGCTGAGTCAGCTGAATGAAAGTCAGTCGCCCGGGGACAGGCTGGGTGCCTCGTCGATGCCGAAACGGGTCTTGAGAGCCCGGCGCGCGGCGAACCAGCCGTTCATTCCGTGCACGCCCGGGGCCGGTGGGGTCGCCGCCGAGCACAGGAATGCCCCGGGCACGCCGAGGCTGTAGGAGTCCCAGGTCAGACGCGGGCGGGCCATCATGCGGTAGAAGGACACGACGCCGGTCGCGATATCCCCGCCGATGTAGTTCTGGTTGTGTCCGGCCATCTCGGAGGCGGGGATCGCGTTGTGGGCGACGATGCGGTCGCGGAAGCCCGGGGCGAAGCGTTCGATCTGCCTCGTGATGTATTCCGTCGGGTCGAGCGGACAATCGAAGGGCACGTGCGCATACGTCCACAGTGGCCGCAGCCCGCCCACCTCGCGTGATGGGTCGAAGATGGTGGGGTCGGAGACGAGGCAGACAGGATCGGCCGGCATGCGCCCATTCATCACCTGCGCCTCGGCGGCGGCCATCTGCGCCCGTGAGCCGCCGACATGGATGGTTCCGGCGCGCCCCACCTCGGGGTCGGACCAGGGCACGGGCCCGTCGAGGACGAAGTCGACCTTCGCCGCGGCATTGCCCTGTTCGAACCCTCGCAGGCTCTTGTCGACTTGGGCCAGCAGCAGGCCGGAGAAGATCTGCGCCGCACCCAACGCCGAGGTGTCGAGCAGATAGGTGCGGGCCTTGGGCAGGTCGGTGACGTGGGCGATCGGGGAGTTTGCGTGCACGGTCCCGCCGTGGGCCTCGAGATCGGCGACGAGGTGGTCGATGATCGCCTGGGATCCGCCTATGGGGGAGGGCCAGCCGCCCGCATGGGCGACGGTCGAGAGCATCGTGGCCGTGGCCGCGGTGCCCATGGCAGGCAGCCCGCCGATCGCGTGCGCGGCGACACCGGTGAACAGGGCCTGGGAGGATTCGTGGGAGAGCGGAATGTTCCAGGCAGGACTGGCCTGGCTCAGCAGTCGGAGACCGAATTTCACGACGTTCGCGATGCCGGGAACGTCGCGCAGGGTCTCGGGAATGGAACGTTTGTCACCGAGGGAGAGCCAGATCGCGTCATCGACACGCTCGAGGAGCGGGGCGAAGAATCGCCGCCATTCGGGCCCCGCCTCGCCGAGGCGGTCGACCGTCTCGTCGAGATCGTGGAAGGCCAGCGCGGCGGGCTTCCCATCGAGGGGTTGGGCGTAGGAGACCTCGGGGGTGGTGAATCCGAGGCCGCGAGCGCGCAGATCGAAGTCGACGAAGAAGGGACTGGCGATGGCCAGTGGGTGGACGGCCGAGCAGATGTCGTGAGTGATGCCTGGGGCCAGTCCGAGGTCGAGGGTGCGGGCACCGCCGCCGATCGTCGGCTGAGCCTCGAACACTTCGACGCTCAGCCCGGCACGGGCCAGGGTGACCGCGGCGGCCATGCCGTTGGGACCACTTCCGACGACGACTGCATCAACACCTGTGCTCATGTGGCCAGTCTAGGTCAGTGAGATGGACGGCTGCGGTGTGCGTTCCCTGGCGGCTCAGTTGTCGTACACGTCGTCGAAGAAAGCGCATTCGAGGTCGACGGCCCGCTGCCAGACGTGGGTGAGGGTCTCGGCCTCTGAGCTCTGGTCTTCTTCCTCCGGGAACACGCGCTCGAGCTCGTCGACGAGGAACTGCACCCACCCGTGGAAGGCCTCGCCTCGGTGGAGGTCGATCCATCCTCGGTGGACCTGTCGCGGCGGCATGTCCTCACGAGACTCGGCCCAGTCGAGATAGAGCCATTCGGCGACGACGAGTACGATGAGCATTCCCAGCTGTCGGCCGAATCGCAGCTTTGCGTCGAGTTCATCGGCGTGGGCCGCGCAGGCGCCGAGCATGGACAGGAACGACTCGAAGAACTGATAGTCCTGCACCAGATAGTCGCGCATCACCGTGTCGTCGATGCTGCCTGCGAAGAGCTCCCGGACGAATCTGTGGTCGACCGCCTCAGGTTCGGCCGGTCCAGGTCTCGATTGTCGAATACCCATGTTGCCTTCTCCCACGGGGACGCCTCAGAGAAATAGAGACGTTGACCGCCGACATAGCGAAGATTCGACGCGGCCTCGGGGTCGGCATCGAAGGCTCCGGCAAACCGCTCGTTTCCTCGTGGGACCGAGACTTCAAACGGAACATCGACCCACACGCTCGCATCCCAGAGATCCACAAGCTCGGGACGGTGGAGGAAGATTCCGTCGATGAGGAGGACACAGTCGTTCGGCTGATTGCGAGGCACCGGCGCAATCGGTCGATCCGCGTCGACGTCCCACACGGCTGGAACGACCGAGTCGCCTCGTCGAAATGGTTCGACGACGGAATCGACGAATGCTCCGTAGTCATAGGAACGGCGATAGAAGGTGTCTGGCCCCGTGCCTTGGGCGTACCGGATCGCCCGAGAGTGGTGGAACCCGTCGATGCTGATGGCGGTGACCCGGCGGTCGGAATCATGTCCAGGAACGTCCGCAGCGGTCTTGGCCAAATTCACGAGCTCGTGAGCGAGCATCGTCTTCCCGGCCCCATCGACCCCGTCGAGGGCAATGAGCGCACGATGCCCCGGCCGGACTGCGCGGAGCTCAGCCAGCAGGTGTCGTAGGACCGTGTCCCGGGACCTCACCGGGCTGCGGGCCCGGCGGGGGATACCGACTGCGGGGCCGCCTCGGCGAGGGTGTCGGACACATACTGCGCGATCCGGTCAACGGCGGGCTGCCGGCCGGCCGACAGTTCGGCGGACTCGACCGACGGGTTGTAGTTCGTGTTCGTATTGATGTCGTAGACGACCTGCCGGCCGTCGGCGGTTTCGATGAACTCGATGCCGGCGATCTCGATGCCGAGACCTGAGAGCAGCGTCTCGAGGCGCGCGATGAGCGGGGTTGCGGCCGTGACGTCGTTTCGACGGGCGAACTGGGGAACCTCCCCGACGTTCGGGCCGGCCCCGGCGCCGGGGACCTCGCAGGCATCGGCCGGGCACAGTTCGAACGATCCGCCGGAGACGTCGACGCGGACCGCATAGTGGAAACGTCCGCCGATGAACTCGGCGCGGGTGATGAACGGCTGAGCCGGCTGCACATATTCCTGGATGAGCGTGATGCCGTCGATCGGCGCATTCGTGCCACCGGGCGCGAACTCATCGGCGACGGCCTCGAGCTCGGCGTGGGAATCGAAACGGCGCACACCGAGGCCCTTGCCGCCCTGATTGTGCTTGGTGATGAACGGGGGAGTGAAGCCGGCAGCCGCCTCGACGAGCGCCCGCGATCCGAACGCGGCCGCGGTGCGCGGCACGTCGAAGCCCTGGCCGGCCAGCTCGCGATGCTGTCGGATCTTGCTTACCTCGAGCTCGTAGACGTCGCGACCGTTGATGACTCGGCGGCCGGCGGCAGCGAGCCAGTCAAGGACCGCTCGCCCGTACTCCTTGACGTGCGGATCGGTTCGGGTGTGCGCCGACGCTGACAGCCGCGACCAGAACAGACCTTCTGGCGGTTCGGCGGCAAGATCGATCGTGGTCTCGGGCAGCAGCCATTCGACATGGGCGACGCCGAGGCGGTCGAGCGCATCCGTGAACGGAGCGATCCATTCCGGATTGTCGTGGATGATGTAGACCGCCGGATCACCGGTGACGGGCAGGGCATGAGAACTCATCGCGAACCTTCACTATGGGGAGCCGATGCGGACTGCGGACGCATCGGCGGATCTGCTCAACAATCCTACGCCCCGGTGTCCAGGCCTTCGTCGTGTCAGTGCGGCGGCGTAGACTCGGGACATGGCTATCGCAAAGCAGCCCGTTGCCGTGCTCGACGCCCCCGACGCCGGTGAACTCGCGGAGTTCTACGGCAAACTCCTGGATTGGTCTGTCACCGTCGACGAGGACGGCACCTGGGCAGAAGTCGTCTCCAACTCCTGGCCGCCGATCTGCATCCAACAGGTCGAGGACTATCACGCACCCAGCTGGCCCGGTCAGGCCCACCCGCAGCAGATGCACCTCGACGTCATGGTCGACGATCTCGACGTCGCGGAGGAAGCCGTGCTCGAGATCGGGGCAGGCAAAGCCCCCGAACAGCCGGGAGAGACGTTCCGAGTGTTCCTCGACCCGGCCGGTCACCCGTTCTGCCTGTGCAAGGGATGACCGCACCATCACCGAGGCGGCCCCACCTGCGCACGGTGGGCTGAGTCATGCGCGCGCTCGCCTCCTTCGCCGACCGTGATCCCGTCCCGTGGGCCAACGGCGGCGGTCAGACCACTGAGCTCGTCTCCCTGGCCGACTCAGTGCGGCTGACTCCTGAGCTTCGTCCTTGGCGGCTGAGCATCGCCCGGCTCTCGCGTGTGGGCCCATTCTCGGCGTTGCCCGGAATGGCCCGCACCTTCCTTCCCACCGCCGAGGTGACACTCGACATCGACGGGCACGTGCACTCGGTGCCCGCGCTCCACCCAGAGCGCTTTCACGGACGTCAGGCCGTCAGCCTCGTCGGCATGGCGGAACCGTGTTTCGCCGTCAATCTCATGATCGCCGACGAGGACACAGGCAGCACCGGCTGTGACGCCGCAACCGAATCGGGCAACTCGGGCCAGGATTCCGAGTCTGCCTCCGGTGAGCTGCAGATGAGCATCGGCGAACCGGTCCCCACCGACGGATCCCGGTTCGTGCTCACTCTCGAATCCGGCGCTGAGCACCCTCGTTTTCAACTCTTCGAACTCGAACCGGGTGAGGCTATTCCAGACGAGATTCCGGTGGCCGTTCTTCTCTCCGGAAGTGTCGACACGCACATCTGAGAAGTCCGTGAGAACCGATTGTCCTCGAGGTCACATTCTTGCGTATCGCCCCAGGTGGCGGCCCCGATTTCGAGCATGTCCATCAGGTCTTTCTCAGCTTCCAACGTGAAGTGTCAGGATGCCTGAACGTGGGAGTCCGAGAATGGTTGCACGCCGGATTTTGGAGGAACTTTGACGGTAGGCAACAGTGGCACGAACGAGCAACACGAGCACAACGATGAAACTCATCTGCCGGAGCATTCCCAGACGCTGCCGCTGATCACCGAAGAGATCGTCAGCTCTCACCCGGCCCCGGCGACCGAACCCACCGAACACGTCGTCACCAAGGTGATGCCGCCCAATCCGATCCGCCACGATGGTGGGGCCACACAACAGCAGACTCAGACGGCGGCCTCCCCGACCGCCGTGGACGAAGCGGCAGAGACGGTCGAAGACAAAAAGGCTGAGGAGAAGTCCTCGGAAGGCCGGATCTCCGCCACTCAGCTGCTTGCGGGTGCAGGCGCCGCGGCGACCTCGTCGATCATCGGCGGTCAGCTCGGTGTCGCCGGCACGGTCGTAGGCGCCGGAGTCGCGAGCATCGTCACTGCCCTGGCGGTCACCCTCTATGGCCGCAGCCTCGACAAGGGCAAAGAGAAGATCCAAGAAGTCGGGTCCAAACTCGCTCCGGCAGTCAAAGCGAAGATCGCGAAGCACCCCTCCGGAAAGAACACTGCCGTCGATCCCTCGCTCGTCGAGGATTCCGCCTTCGCCCCGCCGGAACCCACAGCGGGCAATGCGAACGTGATGGCCGCCTCGGCGCCGGATGAAGGGAAGTCCGAGGCCGGGGACGGTGATGGCAGCGAAACCGAGAGCGGAGCCCGCACCTGGTGGCAGAAGCTGCGCCGCAAGCGGGTCCTCTATCCGCTGACGATCGGCGTTGCCGCCTTCGGGATCGGACTCGGCGCGGTCGTCGTGGCCGAGAACTTCACCGAAGCCGATATCTCACCGGGCACATCGCAGATCTCACGATCGGTGACCGGGCAGTCGACGAACGACGAATCCGTCACCGACGACGGGACCTCGGATTCCGGAACGGGAGGGGACGAATCGTCGAGCGGATCCGGGTCGGGCACCGACGGCGGCCAGGGCCCTGCGAACAGCGGATCGAGCACGCAGAACGGTCAGTCCACCTCGGCGGGGGAGACCGGCACCGAGGGTGCGACAGAGGGCCAGAGCTCACAGGGCTCGGAGACGACGACGGGCACGAGTGACTCCACCGGCGACTCGACGACCACGGACGGGACCGATGCGAGCAGCGGTTCCACCTCGACCGACGGCACCGGCAGCACCGGGGACACCAGCGGCGGCACGAGCGGCAGCACAGGCTCCGGATCCAGCTCGGATGGTTCGGGCAGCGGCTCGTCGGGTTCGGGCGGATCCGGAACCGGCGTCTCCGGTGGTGGACCGGCCGCCTCGGCGGAGGGGTGAGTCTGACACGTCGAAGACGGGAATTTAGACAGCCCGGCCTTGGTTGTATGAAGTAGAGAACACCGCTAGGTTGAAATTAACTCCGACAGTGTTCTGCCGAAGTCGGGATATCGAGACTGGGCGAACGGCGCTGAGCCGACCGATCAGCTGCACCGCTGGGAACCGCATCTCACCGGTGGCCGTGATCGCGGCTGAGTGACGCCGCCAGAAATCAAACGGTTGAAGGAGATATTATGACGCAACATACAGATCATGAATATGCTGGCCACGACAGTACGAAGGCAACGACCACCGAGTCCGGTGCGCCGCGGGAATCCGATGCTCACTCGCTGAGTGTGGGCGCGAACGGGCCGCTGATGCTCCACGACGTGGCTCTGGTCGAGAAGCTTGCTCGCTTCGACCGTGAGCGAGTTCCCGAGCGCAGCCCCCACGCAAAGGGGTCCGGCGCATTCGGCGAGCTCGAAGTCACCGAAGACGTCTCCAAGTACACGAAGGCCGACTTCCTGCAGCCGGGCAAGAAGACCCCGATGCTCGCCCGCTTCTCCACCGTCGCCGGTGAACTAGGCTCGCCCGACTCCTGGCGCGACGTGCGCGGATTCGCGCTGAAGTTCTACACCGAAGAGGGCAACTTCGACATGGTGGGCAACAACACCCCCGTGTTCTTCGTCCGCGATCCCATGAAGTTCCCCGACTTCATTCACTCGCAGAAGCGCCTGCCCGACTCCGGTCTGCGCAGCAACAACATGCAGTGGGACTTCTGGTCGCTCTCGCCCGAGTCGGCTCACCAGGTCTCCTACCTCATGGGACCCCGCGGCCTGCCCAAGAGCTGGCGCCACATGAACGGCTACTCCTCGCACACCTACATGTGGGTCAACGCCGAGGGCGAGAAGTTCTGGGTCCAGTACCACTTCCATACCGACCAGGGTGTGGAGAACATGAGCAACGAGGAAGCCGGTCGGATGGCGGGCGAGGATGCGGACATGCATCGCCGCGACCTGTTCGATGCCATCGATCGCGGCGACTACCCGTCCTGGACCTTCAGCGTGCAGATCATGCCGTACGAAGAGGCCAAGGACTACCGCTTCAACCCGTTCGACCTGACCAAGATCTGGTCGAAGAAGGACTACCCGCTCATCAAGGTCGGCAAGTTCACCCTCAACGAGAACCCCTCGAACCACTTCGCACAGATCGAGCAGGCTGCGTTCAGCCCCTCGAACACCGTGCCGGGAACGGGGCTTTCGCCGGACAAGATGCTGCTGGGCCGCGTGTTCTCCTACCCAGATGCACAGCGCAACCGCATCGGCACGAACTTCAACCAGCTGCCGGTCAACGCTCCTGTCACGAAGACGAACTCGTACGACAAGGAAGGCCAGATGCAGTACCACCACTCGGGTAATGCACCGGTCTACGCCCCGAACTCGTACGGACGCTCCTACCAGGACGAGCAGGGCCCGGTCGACAACGGCTGGGAGGCCGACGGCGAGCTGGTGCGCAGCGCCTACAGCCTTCACGCCGAGGACGACGACTTCGGCCAGGCACACACCCTGGTCCGCGAGGTCTACAGCGAGGAAGAGCGCCAGGGTCTCATCGAGACCGTCGCGGGCGCACTCTCCGACGGAGTCGAAGAGCCGGTGCTGTCGAACGCGATCCAGTACTGGAAGAACATCGACGCCGAGGTCGGCGCGGCTATCGAGGCCAAAGTCAAGGGCTGAAGCAGCCTGAGATCGTGAGTGCCTGAGAGCTCGCACGAGACGGCGGCCCGGAACCTCCATTTCGAGGGGGATCCCGGGCCGCCTTCTCTTTTCCAATTGCTACCCGACGGCGGCTCAGCAACCTCGCGCGAGGTTGCTGAGCCGCCGTCGGGTAGTTCGTGGAGTCAACTGAGGTGGGCGGCTCGTTGGGCGATGCGACCGCCGGCGAGAACCATCTCGACCTGACGGGGCGATAGACCATGGCGGAATTCGAACTTCCGTCCGGCCGCCTCGGCGGTGATCGTCGTCCCCGCACCGAGCTCATCGCGCAGACCGCGGAACTCAAGCACATCTCCCTCGGACAATGACTCGTAGTCGGCCTCGTTGGTGAACTCCAGGGCGAGGACGCCGAAGTTCGCGAGGTTCTGCCAATGGATCCGTGCCAGCGATTTCGCCACCACGACCCGCAGGCCGAGATAACGCGGAGCGATGACCGCATGCTCACGTGAGGATCCCTGACCGTAGTTCTCTCCACCGACGATCGCATGCCCGCCGTCGTGCTCGGCGGCGCGGGTGGCATAGGTGCCATCGACCTGGATAAAGACGAACTCGGAGATCTTCGGGATGTTCGACCGGTATGGCAGAACGCGGGATCCGGCGGGCATGATCTCGTCGGTGGAGACGTTGTCGCCGACCTTGAGTAGGACCTCCAGATCGATATCATCGGGCAGCGGCTCGAAGTTCGGCAGGGTGGAGATGTTCGATCCCTTGACGAGTTCGACGCCTCGGGCTTCCTCCGGTTCCAGCGGCGGGACGAGCATCTTGCGGTTCGCGGAGTACTTCTCCGGAAGCCGCACCTGGGGGTAGTCCATGTCGAGGTCGCGGGGGTCGGTGATCTTCCCGGTCAGTGCGGCAGCAACCGCGGTCTCCGGCGAGCACAGCCACACGGAGTCCTCATCGGTGCCGGAACGGCCGGGGAAGTTCCGCGGCATGGTGCGCAGACTGTTGCGCCCGACCGCCGGGGCTTGCCCCATGCCGATGCAGCCCATGCAGCCGGACTGGTGGATCCTGGCACCGGACCCCACCAGCGAGGTCAGCCATCCGCCGGCGATGAGGTCGGCGAGGACCTCACGGGATGTGGGGTTGATGTCGAGTGAGATCTGCGGATGGATCTGTCGGCCGGCAAGTGTTTCGGCGACGACGGCGAAATCCCGCAGTCCCGGGTTCGCCGAGGAGCCGACGACGACTTGGAAGACGTCGTCACCGGCGACCTCGCGCACCGGAGTGACATTGCCCGGCGACGAGGGAGCGGCGATGAGTGGTTCGAGCTGGGAGAGGTCGATGGAGTCGTGGAGGTCGTACTGCGCGCCTGCATCGGCTTCGATTCGGGTGAAGTCCTCGCCCCGGTCGCTGGCTTCGAGGAAGTCCCGGACCGCGTCGTCAGCGGGGAATACCGTGGCCGTGGCTCCGAGCTCGGCGCCCATGTTCGCGATCACGTGCCGGTCCATGGCGGTGAGGTTCTTGAGGCCTTCGCCGTGGTATTCGATGATCTTTCCGACCCCGCCCTTGACGCCGTGACGGCGCAGCATCTCGAGGATGACGTCCTTGGCCGAGACCCACGGCGGCAGCGTGCCGGTGAGCTCGACGCCCATGACCTGGGGTGCGCTGATGTAGAGGGGTTCGCCGACCATGGACATCGCGATTTCGAGACCGCCGACGCCGATGGCCAGCATTCCCAAGGCGCCGGCCGCGCAGGTGTGGGAGTCGGAGCCGATGAGGGTGGCACCCGGTTTGCCGAACCGCGACTGGTGGACCGGGTGGGAGACGCCGTTGCCGGCGGGGGAGAACCAGAGGCCGAATCGCTGCGCGGCAGAGCGCAGGAACATGTGGTCTTCCGGGTTCTTCTCATCGGTCTGCAGAAGGTTGTGATCGACGTACTGGACAGAGGTCTCCGTGCGGATCCGGTCGATGCCCAGCGCCTCGAGCTCGAGCATCACCAGCGTTCCCGTCGCGTCCTGAGTCAGCGTCTGATCGATGCGGACCCCGATCTCATTTCCGGGCTCAAGCGTCCCGGATTCCAGATGTGAGCCGATGAGCTTCTGAGCGACGTTCTCAGCCATTGTCACCCTCCTTAAGAAGTGGTCGAATTGCTGGTGGTGCACGCTCTCACGTGGTCTGTCCACGTTAGCTCTCGTGCAGGGAACTCACAAGAGCGGTGTGGTGCCTCCTCGCGCGCAGGGGCGCATACTGGGCCCATGCCGGAATTGCCCGAGGTCGACGCACTTGTTTCGTTCCTGCGCTCGAAAGTCGTCGGTGACTTCATCACCCGGGCCGACGTCGGCGAACTGAGCATCCTCAAGACGGCCGATCCGCCGTTGGAGGCGATCAGCGGGTTGGAGATCAGCGGGGTCTCCCGGGTCGGCAAGGCCCTCATCGTCGAGTTCGACGGACTCGACCTGGTCTGCCGTTTCGCCCGCGCTGGCTGGCTGGTCTGGCATGAGGACGTGCCCGCCGGCCCCGTCAAGATGGGCAAGGGACCGCTGGGCCTGCGCATCCACCTGGCCTCCGGCGCCGGCTTCGACCTGAGCGAAGCGGGAACGAAGAAGAACGCTTCGGTGTCCCTCGTGAGCGACCGCACCGAGGTGCCCGCCATCGGCAACGCCGGACCCGATGCGCTGACCATCGACGAGGACCAGTTCGCGGCGGCACTCGCTGACTCGACCTCACGGATCAAGACCGTGCTCGAGGATCAGCAGCTCATCGCCGGCATCGGCAACGCCTACTCCGACGAGATCCTCCATGCGGCCAAGCTCTCTCCCTTCGCACCGGCCAGCGGTGTCGATGCTCCTGCACTGCTGGAGACGATGCGCAAGGTCCTCGGCCAGGCTAGAGACTCCCTCATCGATCTGCCTCCGGCGAAGGTCAAGGCGGCGAAGAAACGCGGACTGCAGGTCCACGGCCGGGCTGGCGAGACCTGCCCGGTGTGCGGTTCGACCATCGCGGAGGTCTCCTATGCTGACAAGTCCCTGCAATACTGCCCCGGTTGCCAGACGGGCGAGAAGAAACTGAGCGACCGCAGAATGGACAGGCTGCTCAAATAGTCGGGTGCTCGAACAGCCGACCTCACCGATGCTCGAAATTTTCCTGCCGGGCCCGTCGTTGCACCAGGCAGGCGAGCACGTGCCAACCACCGCGTGAACCGCCGTCCGAAATTCTCAGGCCGCCCAGACACAGGAGCATCATGACGCAGCAGGTACACATCCCCGGCACCGACCTGACCATCTTCCCCATCAACCTGGGCACGAACACCTTCGGCTGGACCGCTGACGAAGCCAGATCACATGCCGTTCTCGACGCCTTCGTCGCCGCGGGAGGCAACTTCCTCGACACCGCCGAGTCCTACCCGGCGTGGGTGCCGGGCAACACAGGCCACGAGTCCGAGACCATCATCGGCACGTGGCTCGCCGCCCGCGACATCCGCGACCAGGTCGTCATCGCCACGAAGGTCGGCGACCATCCCGACCACACGACGCAGGATCCCGAATATATCCGCACCGCCATCGACGCTTCCCTCGAACGTCTCCAGACCGATCACGTCGACGTCTACTACGCCCACCGTGATGATGAGGTGACCCCCATCGCCGAGGTGGCCCGAGTCTTCGACGAGATCGTGAGCGCCGGTAAGGCCCGGTACGTCGCCGTGTCCAACTATTCGAAGGACAGGCTCGCCGAATGGCTGGCCGTGGCCAAGCGGGAGAACCTCGCCGAGCCCGTGGCGAT
This sequence comes from Brevibacterium linens ATCC 9172, assembly GCF_900169165.1. GTDB lineage: Bacteria > Actinomycetota > Actinomycetes > Actinomycetales > Brevibacteriaceae > Brevibacterium > Brevibacterium linens. The sequence goes on along the minus strand of NZ_FXYY01000005.1, from coordinate 166,572 downwards.
CCAGCCCCAGTACAGTCTCGTCAGCCGCCGCGACTACGAGGTCGAGCTTCAGCCGTTGGCGCAGGAGCACCACCTCGGCGTCTTCACCTACTTCAGCCTGGCTGCCGGATTCCTCACCGGCAAATATCGCACCGAGGCCGATCTGGAGGGCGCGAGCCGAGGCGGCATGGTCAAGGGGTACTTCAACGCCGAGGGCCTCAAGGTCGTCGATGAGCTGGTCGCGGTCGCCGAAGCCCACGACGCGGCACCGGCCACGGTCGCGCTCGCCTGGCTGCTGGCCAAGGGCGTGAGCGCCCCGATCGTCTCGGCGCGCGCGCCGGAACAACTCGATGCCCTCATGGCGGCCCCGGATCTCGAACTCAGTCCCGAGGAAATCGTGCGCCTCGATCAGGCTTCGGAGCCCTTCGCCTGAACAGAAGCGGTCCCGGCCGGTGCCGCCAGACGGTTGTCCCGGCCGACCGACGATGATCCGACCCTGCCGACCAGGAGTGTGTCAGGCGACGATCTCGTCCCGCGGTTCGACGGAATGGGCGATCGCGGCACCGATGACCGTGCCGATGGCGATGGAGAAGAACGTCGCGCCCGCGGCGAGCAGACTGCCCGCAACCCCGCTGCCGTCGCCGAACTCGAGCTGCGAGGCGTTGAGCAGGCCGAACGAACCGGGTGCGACAACGAGGAATGCGGGAACGAAGCTGATGCGCCAGATCGGTCCACGCGGCAGGCGGGAGAGGATGACGGCCACGAGTGAGGCGGTCAGCGCCCCGGCGAGACCGCCCACGGCGGCACCGAACTCGGCTCCGACGCCCAGCTGGGCCAGTGCGGCCGCCGCGATTGTGAGAACGATCGGCACGGTGTGTTCGAGTGGGGTGTAGAGGTAGATGATGAGGCCGATGGTGGCGGCGAGGACGCCGAGGGCGGAGAGCTGCCAGGTCGAATCGGCGAGCTGAGAGTTCCGCAGGGCCTGAGCTCCGGTACCGGTGATCGCTGCCGCACCAGCGACTCCCGCGATGAACATCGCCAGCTGCACTGTGGCCGAGACGAGCCGTGAACTGCCAGCCGAGAGTGCTCCGGCTGAGATCTCTGTCAGACCGGTGACCACGGCACTGCCCGGGAGCAGCAGCGCGAGAGTTGCGATGATCGTGCGCAGGGGACTCTCCAGCCAGTCGAGTCGGTAGCCGATGAGCACGATGACGGAGACGATGAATGCCGAACTCACCGGCAGCAGCGGATTGAGTTTGGGCCAGCGACCGTTGAGGGCGAGGATGCCGGCGACGATGAGCGAGCCGAAGGCTGCGAAGGCCAGATTGACCAGTCCGGGTTCGAGCAGCAGGCACAGCCCGATGCCGATGGGGACGGCGCCGAGCTGGGAGAGCCAACCGGGCCAGCGCGGCGGTGCAGCGTGGACCTGGGATTCGATCATTCGTGTGGCTGCGTAGACCGTAAGCCTGCGGGCGCGCAGGGCGTCAACGATGTCGAGCAGCTTCGCCGTCTGATCGAATCGCAGGTCAGGGCCGATGCGTTCGAACTTTGTGGAGTCTCCGGAACCGGAGGTGAGGAACAGGCCACGGGGAAGAGCAGCGACACGGAGTCTGCTGATGCCCAGGGTGCGTGCGAGACCAGACAGAGCGTCCTCGACGTCGACGGAGGAGATCCCGCTCGCGAGGAGCCCGGCCCCGATGGTGACCAGCAGCTGCTGCGTGGCCACAGGTGAATCGGTGTCCTCGTTCACTCACACACCCTCTCGCTCGCAGGCCGGCCGACAAAATCGAAGACTACCAGCCCTCAACTGCTACCTGACGGCGGCCCAGCAACCTGGCGCCAGGTAGCTGGGCCGCCGTCAGGTAGCAGTTGGGTAGGTCAGGGGGTGGTGATTCCCTCGAGTGGGGAGCCGACGAGGACGGCGGCAGCGCGTTCGGCGATCATAATCGTCGGGGCGTTCGTGTTGCCGGTGGGTATCTGCGGCATGATCGAGGCGTCGGCGATGCACAGACCTTCCAACCCATGGACCTTGAACGTGGACGGGTCGACGACGGATGTCTCGTCCTGTCCCATCCGGCACGTGCCGACCTGGTGGTGGTAGGTCACGACCGAGCCGCGCACATAGTCTTCGAGCTCGTCGTCGCTGACCTCGGGACCGGGAAAGATCTCGGTGGGCTGCCAGCGTGACAGGGCCTCGGCGCGTCCGATCTCACGGCACTGCCTGACCGAGGCCACGAGGGCGTCGACATCGGCCTGTTCGGACAGGACGTTCGGGTTGACCAGGCTCGGGTCCTGCGGGTTCGGTCCGCTCAGCGTGACCTCGCCGCGACTGGCCGGTCGGACGAGACCGCCCTGCAGGGTGAAGCCGTTGACCGGTCCCGACTGCACATTCGGTGCGGAATCCTGGGCATACATCGGTACCGAGAAGAACAGGGGCTGGGTGTCGGGGACCGGAAGGTCCGGGTCGGATTTCGCGAACAGATGCACCTCGGCGGGGGCGACCTCACCCATCGGCACTGGCTGGGATCCGGTGGTGAAGATGACCGGGGAGAGCCAGTGATCCTGCAGGTTCTTGCCTACGCCTGGCAGGTCGTGGACGGGATCGATGTCGACCTCGCACAGTTCGTCGGCGGGGCCGATCCCGCTGCGCATGAGCAGTTCCGGTGAGGCCAGGGCCCCAGATGTGAGGATGACTTCGTGGGCCGACAGTGTCCCCACCCGTCCGCGGAAGTCGACCTCGACGCCCGTGACCTGCTTGTCATCGATGAGGAGACGTCGAGCATGCGTCGAGGTCAGGATCGTGAGATTCCCATCGCCGAGGCGGGGTTTGAGGTATGCCCGCCACGTGTTCAGCCGTTTGCCGTCGCGGACGTTGAGTTGGATCCGGGAGATGCCTTCGACGCTGCCGGAGTTATAGTCCGGGTTGTAGGTCAGGCCGGTCTGCTCACCGGCTGTCCGTGATCTCACCGTCATAGTTCTCGATGGCTTTGAACACGGACAGAACCTCGTCCCAGGACCAGCCGGGGCAGCCTGATTGAACCCACTGCTCGTAGTCCCAGGCGTCGCCGCGGACCCAGATGACGGCGTTGAGGGCATTGGAGCCGCCCAGGACTTTGCCGCGCGGCAGGTGGATCTTACGATTCATCGCACCCGGCTGCGGGGTCGTGTAATAGTCCCAGTCCTGGGCCGAATGCCACAGCAGACCCAAGGTGTTCAGGTGGTCGATGTTCGGGTTCGTCTCGTCCCCACCGGCCTCGATGAGGCACACTTTCTTGCCTGCGTCGATGAGCCGGCGAGCGATGACGCACCCGGAGGATCCGGCTCCGACGACCACATAGTCGAAGTGTTCGGTGGGAAGTTCGGTGACATTCATGACGCCAGACTAGTGACCTGCTTCACTGTCCGGTAAGGGAGCGGGGTGGGACTCTGCGCGCAGACGCAAGCGAAGTCCTCAGCCGTGCACGCAAGGTCAATTGGGTGCCTGTGGGCAGGGGGAGTGCTCCACCCTCTCAATCTGCGACGTCGACGATTTCGGCTTCCTGCGGCGAGCCCGTGCGTCGACGAAACTGAGAACCAGGACCACTAGGCAGAAGCCTGTGATCGTCGCAGCGGCAATTCCCACTGCTGTACCCAGCGTGCTGGCCGTGGCGAGTGCGCCCATGCCGATCGCGGTGGCGGCCTGCAGGGTATAGGCGACCAGGTAGAGCAGGGACAGCGTCGAGCCACGGTGGCGCACCGGCGCAGCTTGGTTGATCACACCCAGCCCGCCTGTGAATGTGAACGAGTAGGCCACCCCGCCCACGATGCACCAGGCAAGAAAGAGTCCGATCGAGCCGAACGTCGCTGCTGCGGCCATGAGAGCCAGGCTGACGATCGTCGTGAGTGTTCCGACCAGCAGCGAAACGTGCGGCCGGAGACGGGAGAGGAACAGGCCGGTGACACCGATGGTCGCCGAGGAGCATCCCAGCAGCAGTCCTGCCAGTGCTGCGTCGGAGGTGCCGGCGAACTGGCCGATCATGTGTGCCCCCAGCGAGAGGAAGATCGCTCCTGCACAGTAGGCCAGTGCCACCGACAGGGTCGCGATCGAGAAGCTCAAGCGCAGTTCGGGAAGAAGGCGCGGAGCTTGAGGTCGCCATCTGTGTGTGTGGGTGGGGCGGTCGTGAGGGGTCAGGGCAAGTGTGATCATGGCGATGACGGTCAGTGTCAGCAGGAGAATGTAGCTCCAGAACAGGGGCATGGGTGCGAAGCGAGCCAACACGCCGCTGAAGACGAGGGCCAGGGTGAGCCCGGCGGCGGTCGACACGGTCGCCAGAGAACTGGCGAGTCTGGAATTGCCCGTCGTGTTGTTTTCGACCAATGACGCCGTCGCGGCGCCCATCGCCAGCCCCGAACCCGCACCCTGGAGCACGCGGCCCAGAAACAGGAACGCGACATTCGGAGCGATGGCGAAGACGATGGCAGACGCCGCGATCAGAGCCACGCCCCAGATCATCACGAGACGTCGCCCGAACTGATCGGAGAGGTTGCCGAACAGCGGGAGAACGACGATCAGCGCGAGCTGGTAGGACGCGAACACCAGAGTCACGACCGCCGAGCTCAGTTCCCACTTCTGAGCGTAGATCGGGTAGAGAACACTCGGCGCCCCACTTGACCACAGCACAAGCGCCAGCACCGAGGCAGAGGTCCAGAACGCTCCAGTCCTGCCGAATCTGCGCAGCGAGGGCATCAGCGCTCGGAGCCGGGGCACGAGCACGGAGTTCGTCCGCGCTTCTCGAGGGAAAGGGCCGTCATGCGAGTGCTCCTGATCAGACTGGGCGGTTGTGCTCTGCTACCAGTTGTATCAGCACTTCGGCGAGAGCCTTCCCTCGCTGCCGGGGTGTCTCATTCCTCGCAGCAGTCTCCGTGCCCTCCCGACGCCGGTGCCGGGACATCGAGGACGGGGGAGCGATCGAAGAATCCTTCCGGCCGCAGCTTGAATCCGACCGTGTCCACAGGCATGATCGGCCAGTCCTCGACCCGCGGGAAGTGCGTGAGACCGAAGCTGTGCCACACGACGATGTCCTCACCGTTGACGTTGCGATCGGCGGCAGTCCACGCCGGCAGACCCGCATGCCCGGGGTGCTGGTTCGGGAAATCACCGGTCGGGTAGCGCTCGTCCTGGTGATACTGCGAGACCCACAGCGCCTTCGACGCGAACGTCGCCCGACGGTGGATCGAGGAGTCCTCTGCCGCGAGCAGAGTCGGCAGTCCCGTTGGATGGAGTTTGTATCCGACGGGTTCGCCGAGGCGGTTGAGAGACTCCGGGTTCGACACCACCCAGGTCCTGGCCACCGACTGGTCCGCATCCCGCTGAGCCTGCTGCTCAGTGCCGAGAATGGTGCGCTTGCGGCTGAAGGCGTTGCCGCGCGGGTTGGTCTCCGAGGTCGGCAGGCGCACGACGTCCTCTTCCTCGACGCGGCACTTGCCGCCGTCGAGTGCGAAGTCGAGGCGTGCCCCGAATAACAGACGCGACACACTACTAGGTATTCAAGTCTCAGTCGGCCAGATTTTTAAGCGGTGCTGTCAGCTCGGCGATACGTGTCGGATTATGAGGAGAGACTGCACCCGGGACATAAGTCACGCTGTGCAGCCTGCCGTGCTCGAACCAGTGTGCCCCGTATTCTTCGTACAGATCCCAGTCCACAGGTGAGCCGTAGTCGTAGCCCACGCTGATCCCGGTGAAGGGCGCCATTCCGAAGAGCATGGGAACCTCATCGACTCGTGCCAACTCAGTTCGGGACTCTGTGAGACTGAGAGTCCACCGTAGGTACTCTGTCTCGGCGAACTCCAGGCGCAGCTGGTGGACCCCAGGGGCGAGCCTCTTCCCTTCTGCACAGCACATCTTCCCGTAGGCGTTATAGCTGATCATCGGTCGTCCCGCAGCCAATCTCAGGAGGTACCCTCCGCCTTGGTCGCCGTGGGCGACTACCACGCCGGAGGTCTCCGAGGTTGTTTCGACCCGGACGTCGATGTGAAATGACCTGAGGACTGTGAGCTTCGACGAGCGGAATCGCTCCAGCGCAGTTTCGTATGGCCGCAGGACCACTCGATGTGTCAGCGAGTTCTCGGTCTGCGGCCGAGTGGTGAGCAGACTGCCGTCATCGTCGAGGGGGAAGACGTTGTTTTTCCAGGCCTGAGCATGCCAATCCTTTGACATCCGGGAGACATCAGAGGGATTGTCCGCTGCGAGGTCCTCAGTCTCGGTGGGGTCGGTGGAGAGGTCGTAGAGCTCCCACTTTCCACCGGCGGCGCCTTGCGACCTGAGCGGAGGCGTGGGTGAGACCAGCTTGAGGTTCTCTTCGATCATGCCGCGCCTGCCCACGCACTCGAAATATTGGCTACTTCTGCCGCCTTGGGTTTCGTCGGTGAACGCCTCTGCTCTGCTCTGACCATCCATCGATTCGGCGACGGTGCCGTGCCGTGTGCTCAGTGGCTCCACCCCGGTGAGTTCAAGAATGGTCGGTGCCAGATCCGACACGAAGACGAATTGATCTCTGAGCCCGGGCCGAAGGTGCTCCGGGGCATCCGGCCACGACACGATGAGCGGTGAGTGCACTCCGCCTTCATAGGTTGTGGATTTGAACGATCGGTACGGAGTGTTCGAAACTCGTGCCCACCCTGTCGGATACTGGCTGAACGCACGGGCGGTGCCGATGCGCTCGGGGGCCCGAGGCACATCGGTGACCCAGTCGTCGGGGAGCCTGTCAAGACCACCGAATTGGGCGAAGTAGCTTCGAGTCCCGCGCGGGCCGCCCTCTGCACTGCCGCCGTTGTCGCTGGCGATGAGGACAATTGTATTGTCGGCGTCTCCGTTCTCCTCGAGACGGTCGATGAGTCTGCCGACAGATTGGTCGACTTCGCTGACTGAGGCGGCGTAGACCTCCATGTGGCGAGCGAAGAGGGCCCTGTCATCTGCGCTGAGTGACTCCCAGGCGGGGATCTGGTCGGACTCGTTGAACTCAGGTCCCGGCAGCCGGGCATCATCGGGGATGATCCCGAGCTCTCTCTGCCGGGTGAAGCGCTTCTCTCGCAGCACAGTCCACCCTGCTGCGTACTTTCCCTCGAACTTCGCGATATCGACATCTTTGGCTTGGATCGGACCATGGACGGCGGTATGGGCGTAGTAGAGGAAGAAAGGTTTGTCGGCATCGTTGGACCGCAGACGGGTGATCATGTTGAGAGCTTCCTCGGTGAGTTCGTCGGTAAGGAAGTATCCTGCCGGGAACTCTTTGCGGTCGATGACCGAATTGTCGCGAATCAGACGGTGTGGGTGGTGCAGTGAGGTGAATCCGTCCATTGGGCCGAAATAGCTGTCGAAACCGCGCTGCAGTGGCCACGACGATTTATTTGCCGCATCATGAAGCCTCGAATCGAGCGTCAGGTGCCACTTTCCCACCATGAACGTGGCATAGCCTGCGGCACGCAGGGATTCGGCCAAGGTGGGTGCATTGTCGGGGATCTCGCAGGTGAAGCCTGGATAGCCGGGATCAGCGTGGGCGACGAAACCGAAGCCGGCTCGGTGCGGGTTGAGCCCGGTCATGAGCGAGGCACGCGAGGGAGAGCACATCGGAGCTGTCCGATAGTTGGTGAAGGTCCACCCGGTGTCGGCTAGTCGGTCGATATTCGGGGTCTCGATCTCACTTCCGTAAGGCCCCAGATCGCTGAAGCCGAGGTCATCGACGAGCATGACGATGACGTTGGGTGCTCCCTTGTCGGCGCGAGGCTTCTGTGGCCAGTGTGGCATCGACTCCGATGTGAATTCGCCGATATGTCCTTCGAATCCGGCGGGGCGCTCTTTCATGATGTGTACTTCCTGTCGGTTCTTGACACTGCGGTCTTGTCGCCATACACATCGACGGTCATCTCAGCCCGCCTTTCGGATGAGTTCGAAGACCTTGCTTCGCAGCTCGGCGAACTGCGGTAGTGCCCGGGTGGTGAGCTGGTCGCGTGGCTGTTCGAAGTCGACAGTGATGATCTCAGTGACCTTCGCGGGTCGTTGACCGAGCACGATGACACGGTTGGAAAGGTAGACCGACTCGTCGATGTCGTGGGTGACCACGAGAATCGTCATGTCGAATTGCTCGCGGATGCGCAGGCACAGGTCCTCGAGCTCGAACCGTGTCTGTGCGTCGACTGAAGCGAAAGGTTCGTCCATGATAAGCACCTCGGGGCGGTAGGCGACGGCGCGGGCGATTGCGACGCGCTGTTGCATTCCGCCCGACAGCTGCCAGGGGTACTTCTGCGCGGCATCGCCCATCCCCACGGCTTCGAGTGATGATGTCACCCGCTGTCTGCGCTCTTCGGCGGGCAGGTGCAGATGCTTGAGCGGCAGCTTGACGTTATGTTCCACCGATAGCCACGGCATAAGCGAACGCGTGTATTCCTGGAACACGAGCGCGAGCTCTTCCGGTGGCCCGTCGATGACGTTGCCGTCGATCATCGCCTGCCCTGAGGTGATCGGCTGCAGCCCGGCGAGGCACTTGAGCAGGGTCGTCTTGCCGATGCCTGAGGGCCCCACGATGCAGGCGATCTCGCCCTGCCGCAGGTCGAAGGTGAGGTCCTCGATGACTGGGACGTCACCCTTCTTCGTCGTGTAGGACTTCTTCAGCGCTGAGACTTCGAGGCGAACCGGACGGTCGATGACGGGGGCCGTGGTACTTGTGTGGATGTGTGTCATAGCTGTCGCTCCTGTTGCTGGGCGGCGATGTACCAGCGGAGGATACGTCGCCGAAAGAGGTCGAAGAGGAAAGTGGCTAGATAGCCGAAGATGCCGAGCAGGATGATGCCTGCCCACATATCGGCGATTGCGAAGGTTTGCTGCGCCAGAAGGGTCTTGGCTCCGAGGCCGGTCGACGAACCGAGCATCTCACTGGCGATCATAACCACGAACGCGGCGATGAGGCTGACCTGCATGCCGGAGAGGATTCGCGGTGCTGCTGCCGGCAGGGTGACCTGGAACAGACGTTCGGACCAGGTCAGGCGGTAGACCTTGCTGACCATGTCGAGGGTCTCGTCGTTGGCCCGTACACCGTCGATCGTCGAGATGAGAACCGGGAACAGCGCAGCGACGGTGATCGCGAGGATTCGCGTTTCGTTGCCGAACCCGAGCAGTGAGACAAAGATCGGCACGAGCGCCACCGGCGGGATGGCTCGGAAGAAGTGGATGGCGGGTTCGAGCAGCCAGGACAGAAATCGCATGGTGCCCAGGACCAGCCCCAACAGTACGCCGAGGAAGGACGCGATGACGAAGGAGGCGACGAGGTTGGCCAGCGAACTGCCGATGTCGATGAGGAACTCGGATGTCTGGGTCAGCTGCCACAACCTGATGAGGATCTTCTGCAGCGGCGGGAAGAAGATGTTCGTCGACCCCGTCGAGACTATCCACCACAGAGCGATGAGAACGAGAGGGACACCTACCTCGGCGACGATCAGCAGCCACCGGGGGCTGTGGGCCGATCACTGGTGGCGGGCCTGCCGGGTGCGTGAACGAGTCGGCTTGAGAATGGTCATCACGGGTTCTCCTTCCGGAACTGCGGATGCCAGTGGAGGACGCGTCGCTCGATGAGCGAACTGACTCCCTGGAAGGCGAGGCCGAGGAGGCCGAGGATGAGGACGTAGGCGAACAGCTCGGGTTGGTTGCCCGCCAGCTGTGCCTGCAGCAGGCTCTGCCCTAGGCCCGGCCCACCGCCGAGGAGACCGGCGACGACCGCGACGATCAGGGACGTCGGTGCGGCCACGCGCACGGCGGTGCCGATGTAGGCGAGTGCACTCGGCAGGACGATGCGGGCAAGCACCTCGGCGCGAGCCATTCCGAAGGTCTCACCGGTGGCCTTGCGCACGGGGTCGGTGTCGAAGACTCCGGCCGATGTCTGGACGGCGATGGCGATCGCACCCCCGATGACGACGAGGAAGATCCCCATGATCGGAGTGGGGCCGAGGACGAGGACGAGGATGGGCAGGACGACGATCGGGGGAATCGGTTTGAGGAATTCGACGACGACACGAGTCGCGTGCATGATCAGCGGTGACGAGCCGATCGCAACACCCAAGGCCACGCCGATGACGATGGCGATGAGCAGACCGAGGACCGCAATGACGAGCGTGTCGAGGGCTGAGAGCCACAGGTCGACGGTGGTGAGGAGCCGGAACATCGCGGCGATCGCTTCCCCGGCCGAGGGCATCGGCGAATCCGCGAGCGGGCCGACCTTCGAGGCCAGCTGCCATGCTCCGAATGCGAGCACCACGCCGAGGCTGCCGATGAGGACGCGTTTGAGGGCCGTGCTCATTGTCGGCCACCTCCTTTGAGGACCGAGCTGAGATCGACCGGCTCCGTGAGGATGTCGAGGCCGACGAGTTTCTCGTTCACTCTGCTCAGGTCCTGACGACTGATGGCTTCAGGCCAGTAGGGGATCGTGACCTCGTCGAGGGACAACCCGGATTTCGTGTAATCGATGCCGGCCTGTGTGGCCTCCTCGGGATGGTCGTTGGCGTAGGCATTCGAACGTTCGATGGCGCGCTTGAAACCGTCGATGGTCTCGGGCTTGTCCCGGTAAGTCTCGGTGCCGACCGTCCACATGCCTACAGCCGAGGGGCCGAAGAAGTTGAACGAGGGAGCGACGAGGAAATTCGCCCCTTCGGCCTTCGCCTTCGAAGTGAAGGGATTGACGAGGGCTGCTGCATCGACCTGACTCTGTTTGAGTGCCGCAGTCGCCGAGGTGAAGTCGAGAACGACCCAGTTGATGGACTCGGGGTCGACTCCGGCCTCGCGGAGAGCATCCACGACGGTGACTTCGAGCTGAGCTTTGCGCGCCGGTACGGAGATCGTCTTGCCGGCGAGATCGGTCAGGGATTCGATTCCGCTGTCCGGGGCGGCGAACAGCGCGGTGTCGTCGAAGCTCTCGGGGTCGGCGGCAGCCTGCTGCTCAGGGCCGAAGCCGTCGGCACCGGCGACGACGCCGATGGGCATGTGGCGGCCCAGCGCGGTGAGGATTGAGATGCTCGGCGAATAGGCGACATCGACCTGCCCGCTCTGCGCGGCGGCCAGGCCGGCCGGTGGGTTCTTGACCAGGGAGGTTCGGATCTCGATGCCCTCTTCGGCGAAGAAGCCCTTCTTCATTCCGGTGACCAGCGAACCGTCGCTGGTCAGTCCGATGGTCGAGACCTTGAGCAGGTCGAGGCTCTGCGCACCACCGCGGGCATCTTCGAATGAACACGCGCTCAATGTCGTCGTCAGTACGGCTGCTGAGGCAAGTGAGGCGAGCACCCGTCTTAGGGGTACGTGTTCGAGCATGCGCGACTCCTTCGTCGACTAGGGTCTGTACCAGTGCGAGCACAGGTTAATCTCCACTTGGTGATTAAAACCATATATGATTATTCCCTGGCTATCTCGACAAATCAAGAGTTCTGTGAAGAAAGGTGCGACCTGTGCCGAAGATCGTAGATCATCAAGAACGGAAAGAGCGCATCGCCGAGGCGGTGGTGCAGGTGATCGCACGTGTCGGCTTCGACCGGCTGACGATGCGCGAACTCGCAGCTGAACTCGGCTATGCGCATGGGGCGGTGGTCCGCTACTTCCCGAATAAGCAGACTCTGCTGACCGCGTCCTTCCTTCATCTGTACAACCAGGCGGACGAGCGGATCCGACGCGTCGTCGAGGGCAGGCGCGGATTCGATGCGCTCGAGGCCATGTGCCGTGAGATCCTTCCTTTCGGTGAGAGTGGGCGGATGGCTGCGCAGGTCGTGCTCCCGTTCTGGGTGCGAGCCTCACAGGACGACGAAATTCTGGCCGTCCACTTCGAGAACAACAATCGGTGGCGCGACCTCATGCGTTTGTGTCTTCTGCAGGCTCGCGATGACGGGGCAATCCGAGAGGACGTCGATATCGACATTGCCGCCGCGGAGCTGGCGGCGCGGAACGCCGGGTGGCAGATGCAGGCGTGTCTCATGGCCGAAGTCACCTCCGACACGGTGATCGAGGCGGCCCTGATGCGCCATATCGAATGCCTCCGGAAGGGGTGAACCGCAGTATCCGCTGCATGCCCTCAGTCGGGGCGCTCGAGCTCCCTTCCGTACTGATGGCTAAGCCGTGGGCGGCTCTGTTCAGGCGATCAATGCGATCGATGTCCATTCGGTGCGGCGCGAGCTCAACTGGGCGATGAGCGCTGCGGGGCCCTGGACCGACGCGCAGGTCCGGGGCCTTTGTCGTGGGGTCCCGAGGGGCCTGTGGCAGTCCGATCGGCAGGTGAAGAAGAGATCCCTGTTGCCTCATTGCAATACCTCCGGGAACACGGATACGTTGCCTTAAATAGGAACCTCCGGATGCGTCACCCGTTGTTCCAGGCCCGATTGACCACGGGCTTGACCGTGTCGGGCTTCTTCGCCACCGACAGGGTCTCGAGGCGGCCGGTGAGATCGAAGATCTGCCTGGACAGGGCTGCGGGTTTGATGCGTTTGAATGCGGCGTTCATGGTGATGATTGGACGTTTGCGCGTCTTCTTGTGCCGGATTGCGCGTTGATGCGGGGTGGCCGGGGCATCGTGTTTCTTGCTCACTTTCGCTCCGCGCCGGGTCTTGGAGATCAGTTTCTGCTGGGGCAGGAGGTAGTTGGTGAAGATCCGGTCGAGTTCCCAGATCTCGTTGAGTAGCTCGAGCTCGGCAGGGGTGTCGTAGCGGAGGTAGCCGACGAGTTCACGGACTCTGGCCCAGTTCTTCTGCTCGATATGAGCACCATCGTTCTTGTTGCCTGACCGGGACCGGGTGAAGGTGATCTCGTGTTCGGTGTAGTAGGCCAGGAGGTGTTCGTTGATGAACTCGGACCCGTTGTCGGAGTCGATGCCGATGATGGGGAAGGGGAAGACGCTCGTCACGTGTTGGAGGGCTTCAAAGACCTATTTCGCGGCCTTGTTCTTCACTGACCGGTTCACGGTCCAGCCGGTGCTGATGTTGGTCACGGTCAGGGTGAAGCAGTATTCGCCGGAGGCGTTTCCGCCTTCGTGGCCGACGAGGTCGATTTCAACGAATCCGGGCACAGCGTCGTCCCATTCAGCCCAGGTGCGGATCGGGATCTGGGACTTCAGCAACGATCCGGGTTTCGTGTGCGAACGTCCTCTGGGCAGCATCTTCTTACGTTCATCGGCGAGTTTCCGGTCGATCGTGGCCGGGCTCATCGCCATGAGCAGTTCGGCTTGGGCATCGGTGATGGCCAGTTCTTTGTCGCGGCGAAGCATGGGCACCAGGGTTGGCAGCATCGCGGCCATGAGTTTGCCAGCGGGTGCCCGCAGGATCGCCCAGCAGGTGATCAGGGCCGGCAGCAGGTCGGGAGTGTAGATCGGGGCCCGACCTGATTTGGGTTTCACAATCTTCGGCACGAGTGCCTGTCGTAGGGCTGTGCGGGCGTAGTCGCGGTGGAAGCCGGTGAGGTCGACGAGTTCGTCGAGGATCCGGGACTTGTCGGCGCGGTTGGCGTTCTTGTAGGCGAGGGCCTTCTTCTTCGTCACGGCTTGTCGTTGCTTCATTGGCAACTCCATGAAAATCAGGCGTACCCGTCATCGAAGCCGATGGTGTGGAGCCACTCCGGTGGCGGAGGTTTTCATGTGAGGCAACGATGTGGGTTACGCGGAGGTTTTCTATGAGTCAACGCGGTTCTCCACGAGGTCTCTGAGTGTCCGCGGCATGATCAGACCGGCTGCACGTCGGGGTAGCGGATCGAACCGAGTGGGTAGACGTGTCCGCTTGCGCGTTTGTGCTCGGACTCTCCTGCCGCGTTGACCCCGAGGAAGATCCCCGTCGTCATCAGGTTGTACCCGAGGTCGTGCAACCACACGGATGCGACGGAGATGCGGAATTCCCGGAAGCAGAAGATGTAGAGACCTTCATCGAGCTTCCACACCGTCGACATGTCCATGTCGCCGTGACCGCGCTGAGCTCCCTGCAGGTTCTGCCAAGCATAGCGTTCGGTCGACATGTAGACATGTTCGTACAGATGGTTCGGGCTGCAGCGGTAGATGTTGCGCATCCCGATGAGGTCACGGGATTTGGCCGGGGTCGGTCCGACCTGGTTGAGGCCGTCGACGGTTGCCGCGTTGAAGCGCTGCCTGACCTGTGGCTCACCCTCGGCTTTCTCTGCGGCGATCGCGGAGTTGACCACGATGGCGCGGCCGGTGCGCTCCGACCAGGTGATGGTGACCGCTTCACCGGCTGTGCTGGTGAGAGGAAGGTTGAGGAACCACGCTCCCTCACGGATTCGGACCGCATCGTAGGGATCGGTGGCCTGGTCTCGATCGCCCCACTTTCCCGATGCTGACCATGACACGCGCTCGGCACCGAAGGACAGTGAGATCGTGCTCCCTTCGTCCAGATTGAAGGTGATATCCCGACCCTCGAGGGAAGCTGCGGGCAGTCGCTAGGTGTCGATGCCCGCGGAGAACTCGTCGTAGCTCCTCCATTCCTCGGCGTCTGGGCGTGAGTTGCTGTTGGCGATTTCAACCATATGATCCTCCTGTAGTGGTGTTGATGACTGCTTTCAGTACTCCTTGCTCACGGTCACGGACGTGGCTGAGGGCAAGGGGGGGGGGGGGACGTCGGCGAAGTCGTAGTGGTGGGTGATGAGTTCTTCGAAATGAAGTTCTGATGAGCTGAGCAACTCGATAGCGGGTTCGAACCCGCCTGCGGACAGGAACGAACCGTGGATGTCGATCTCGTTCAACAGGGAGGATGTCCTCGTCCTGATGGAACGTGATCGGAACTCTGGATCCGCATGCGCCTGCCAAAACGACGACGCCCCCGCGCCGCGCAAGATGCACCGATTCCTCCTGCGCCGAGGCTTGGCCGGCGGTTTCGATGACGACGTCTGCTCCCTTCGGCAGGAGTTCTCGAACAGCGGTAGGAACGGCATTGTGGTGAACATTGATGATGGCGTCGGCTCCGAACCGGGTGGCGATGGCCAGCCGAGCCTCTCGGGTGCCCGTCACCACTACTGTGCCGGCACCACGAGCCCGAACCGCCGCGACGGTCAATAGGCCGATCGGCCCAGGACCGATGATGGCGACGGAGTCACCCGGGTCGACCCCGGCTCGATCGACAGCACGGAAGGCGACGGCGAGGGGTTCGACAAGTGAGGCCCGGTCCCGCGAAAGACTATCGGGAACTCGATGTACGAGGGCCTCTTGAGGGACAAAGACATATTCGGAGTAGCCGCCCCAGAGACCGGGCGAGGTGTGGGCCGGGATGTTGATTCCATACTGCCGCCCGACGGCGGCCACCGATCTGTCGTCGAGTTCGCACAGGTTGTAACGCCCGCGTCGACACTGATCACAGGCATGGCACGGCAGTAGCATCTCGACAGCCATACGGTCTGCTACCCGCAGACCTCTCCGTCGGGCACCCGCGGATCCTATTTAGGCGATCTCTCCGACGAGCTCATGTCCGGGGATCAGGGGATAGGTGACCCCGAGGTTGCCATCGATCAGGTGGAGATCGGTCGCGCACACCCCGACCCTGTGCACCTTGACCAGCAGATCGTCCGGACCGAGTCCCGGACGGTGCCGTTGCACCAGACGTATTCGGCCGGGCTCGGGGATCTCATACGCAGACACGGTTCTCATCGGAGCGCTCCTTCCGGTTGATGATCGTGCCGTCGTGCGACGCGCGGCGATGTCTCACGGAGGAAGAAAGCCAACCCGAACACAACGAGTGAGGCCGCACAGCACATGAGGAACGTGGCATCGAGGCCAGCGTTGTCTGCGATGACGCCGCAGATCGCCGGCGCGATGAACCCGCCGCCGATCTCCCCAACTCCCATGATGAGCCCGAGGATCGAGCCGACGATGCGCGGAGATACTGTTTCGGCGGGAATCGTCGCCATATACAGCGCGAAGCAGCCCATGCCGGTGTAGGTCAGGATCACTGTGGCGAACAGCCAGCCGGGCGAGTCGACCCAGATGATGGCCAGCGGGGCCAGAGTCGCGATGAATGCAAAGATGATGATCGTGGTTCTTCGGCCTAGCCGGTCGGAGAAGGCGGGAACGAATGCACCCCACAGCACCCAGCCCAGCCCGATTCCGCTGAGCACCAGCTGGATTTGGCCGGCGTCGAACCCTTTCACCTCTGCAAGGTAGACAGGAGCGAACGTCTGCGTGGTGATGAACCAGGTGATGAAGAAGACCGCGAGGACGACGCAGAGGATGACGTTGCGGTTGCGCAGGGCCGCACCGAATGTAGCGGGTCGTTCCTCGATCGGGATCGAACTGGTCGGAGCCGCGATGTGCTCCTCGCCGGGAGCTGCTGTGGCCTCGGCTGTGGTCTTCAGCCGGAGTTCTTTGACCAAGAACAGGATGAGCAAGGTGATGATCAGCCCGGGAACGATCGTGAAGAGGAACGCGCTGCGCCATCCCCATGCCTCGGCCATGGACACGGTGACGATCGGTCCGACGACGCCGCCCAGGAGCCCATCGGAGGAACCCTGGACCAGACCCATGTTCAGGCCCCGGCGCTTCTCGGAGGACGAATACAGCACAAGCGTCTGGGAGATCGGCAGCACGCCTCCCTCGGCGATTCCCATCATTGCACGCACCAACAACAGCGAGGCGATGCCGCCCACCAGGCCCGAGAGTGCCGAAAAGCAGGAGAATGCCAGGACCATGATCACCAGCAGGGGCTTGCGTCGATCGAGTTTATCCGACAGCACTCCGATGAAGAGGCCGGACAGAGCCCACGTCAGCGCGGGAATGCCGCCGAGGAGGCCGAGCATAGTGTTGTTGATGCCCAGTTCGTCTTTGAAGAACGGGCTGAGATAATCCAGTGCCAGCCGGTCGAAGAACACGAAGCCGAACGCGGCGAAGAGGATTGCCACCAGCACGTTCTGATACGCACCGCCCCGTGGCGGCGGCGCGGTTTTGCCATCCCTGATCTGATCAGTCATCGTTGACTCCTTCGTCATCACAACCTGTTGACATTGACCAGACTAAGGAAGTCCAATGGCCTCTCGACGTGCAACTTCGGACACACACCTGGCATTTTCGGCCCAAAGAAGGCCGACCCCTGCCCGAGCAGGGGTCGGCCGCCGCGAACGCTGTCTACCGTGTGAAGACCCTTCGTCCGGCAAACCAGGTCGCCTCGATGCCAACGCCGGCGAGATCGTGTGGATCCGTGACGAAGGGGTCGCGATCGGCAACGATGAAGTCTGCGGATTTGCCCACGGACAGCGAGCCGCATTCGTCGTCAAGGCCCATCGACACTGCACCTGAGAGTGTGAAGACTTCGATCGCCTCGGCGAGGGAAATCGCCTGTTCGGCCCACAGCGTCCCCGGGTAGCGGCCACTGGGATCCTGGCGAGTGACCAGACCCTCGATGCCCTCCCACGGGTTCGGGGACGGCGAGACCGGCCAGTCGGAGCCACCGGCCACCGTGACACCGGCGTCGATCTGGGTACGCACCGGCTGCATGCGGGAGGCGCGATCGGCCGGCAGCACCTGCTTGATCGCTTCGGAGATGGGCCCGGGAGTCCAAATGAAGGGTGAAATGTCGGCATCGACGCCCAGGGCCGCCATCCGCGCGATATCGCTATCAAGGACGAACTGACCGTGCGCCACCTGATAACGAGTGCCCGTGACGCCTTCGGCGCGCAGGACTTCGACGGCATTGATCACGGCGTTGACCGAGGCATCGCCGGTGCAGTGGATCTTCGCCGAGAGCCCGGCTGTCGCCGCCCGCCGCAGCCAATCGAGCAGCAGCGCGGGATCCAGCAGCGTCTGACCGCAGTGGTGGTCGGCATGGAGGCCGTCGGACAGATAGGGCTCGATGAACGCCCCGGTCTGTGTCGGTGGGACCCCGTCGAGGAAGATCTTGACGAAGTCGGGCCGATGATGTCGGCTGCGATACTGCTCGCCGTCGAAGATGAGGTCGTTTCCGATGGCGTCGAAGCCGAAGATTTCGTCGTTCACGAGCATCGAGGACACGACCCAGGCATCGAGCTGCCCCTCCGCGTCGAGGGAGGACAAGGCGCGCATGATCTGTGTCGAGACGCCGGCGTCCTGGAACGCCGTGATCCCGAACGCATGAAGCTCGTCGATGCCGCGGCGCGAGGCCGCACGCTCTTGGTCGGCGGTGAGCGCACTAGCTTCCGTCTGCAGCGCCGCGACCGGCAGCCCGGCCGCTTCGAAGAGCACTCCGGTGGCGCTGTCGGTGATCCCGGCCAGCGTCATCGCCGCCGTGTTCGCCCACCGATTGTGGTGGGCGTCGTCGGTGAGCACTACCGGGTGGCCACCGGAGGCGGAGTCCAACTGCGCCAGTGCTTCGGGCGCGTTGATGGACTCCAGGGCATCCGAGGCCCAGGGGGAGCCGGCGATCCAGGCCCCGGGGGCCACCGCGCCGGAGGTCACATGCGCGGCGACCGTGGCGATGATTTCGGCGACATCGGCGCCGAGCGGCAGTCTCAGCTCGAAGAGTTCCTCTTTGCCGGAGACGAAGTGGTGGTTGTGCACGTCGACGAAACCGGGCATGACGAAGGCATCGCCTAAGTCGATGACCGCCGTGTCGTCACGGGTGTGGGCGAGCACCTCGGCGTCGTTGCCGATCGCGGTGATCCTGCCGTCCTCGACGACGAAGCCGCGGGCACTGGGCAGGGTGGAGTCGACGGTGTGGATGCGACCGTTGTGGAAGATCTGATGCATGGGTGATTCTCCTTGGGAAGCAGTGGAAGAGACAGTGCAGGAACCGGTGATCGCTGGGGCCGTGTCCTGTACGTGGCCGGGGTCGAGTTGCCCGTGACCGGGCACGACCTGTTCGAGGTCATCGGCCAGGCCGGCATAGACTTTCGGTCGATTGGCCTTGAGCCACGCCCCGTAGATCAGCCCACCGAAGGCCGTGACGGCCAGCAGCCACGGCAGCAGGCGGATGGCCATGGCATCGGATCCGGCGACGATGTCGAAATTGGCGATGGCCATGACGACGATTGTGCCGAGAAGGAGGAAGCTGATCAGCGGCGCGAGGAGTGTGGACAGGAGCTTCGGAGACCTGGTCCGTCGGAAATGGACGAGGATCGACAGGGCGGCCAGGGCTTGCAGGACGATGATCGACAGGGTGCCGAAGCCGAGCATCGGCGGCACGATCGCTTCCAACGGACTCGCGCCGGTGAGCATGAACACGAGTGCGACGAGGGCAGCGAAACCTGCCTGCACGAGACCGGCGACGACCGGTGTGCCATTCGATCCGGTGCGAGCCAGCGCATGGGGCAGGATCCGGGCCCGTCCGAGCGAGTACAGGTAGCGGGTGGCGGAGTTGTGGAAGGCGAGCATGGCGGCGAAGAGGCTGATGAGTAACAGGATGAGCATGATCGTCAGAAACGTCGTCCCCACGTACTGCTCAGCGAGGCTGAAGAGCAGATCTCCGGCCGCCAGATGGTCGAGAGCCACTCCCTGCGTCTGGGCGACGCCGATGGCTGACACGACCGCCCAGGTGGTCAGGCCGAGGACCAGCCCGATCGCGATGATCGCGGAATAGGTGGCCCGGGGAATTGTCTTCAGTGGCTGCTTGGCTTCCTCACCGAAGAGTGCGGTGGCTTCGAACCCGAGGAACCCGGTGGCGGCGATGAGCAGTCCGATGGGGAAGGACCCGGAGAAGACGGCCGCGGGACTGAACGCCTCGAGGGCGAAACCGGTCTGCACGAGCACTGCGACGTCGAAGACGACGAGGAGGGCGACCTCGAGCACGAGCGCGATGCCGAGGATCTTCGATGAGAAGTCGACGCCGCGTCGGGCCAGAAAGAAGGAAACGAGGATCGAGGCCAGACCCCAGACGTACCAGTGCACGTCGAGACCGGTGAGGTCGGCGATGATGGTCTGCATGAAGAAGCCGCTGGTGCCGATCGTGCCGACGACGAAGAAGTTGTAGCCGATGGTCGCAATGAGTCCGGCGATGAGCCCGCCCGTGCGGCCCAGGCCCTTGACGACGAAGGCGTAGAAGCCGCCGGCATTGACGAGCTCCCGGCTCATCTGCGCGTAGCCGACGGAGAAGATGAGCAGGATGATCGCCATAAGGAAGAATGAAGCCGCTGCTCCACCGCCATTGCCCAGGGCCATCGCCAGGCCGGCGACCACGACGATTCCGGTCAGCGGCGCCACGGCCGCCAGGACCAGGAACACGATTCCGGCCGTTCCAAGGGCATTCTTCTTCAGTGCGCTCGAGACGACTGGGCTGCTGCTCGTCATGACAGGTCCTTTTCTGCGGTGGTGGCATCGGCGGTGACAGTCGTCGACCGGAACGAAGTTTCGGCGGCCGGGCCGGTAACACGGGTGAGAAGTGCGGCACCGGCCATGGCGACGACCAAGACGACGAAGGCGGTGATCAGCAGTGCAGTGAATCCGCCGGGGCCGGCGATGAGGGCACCGGAGACGATCGGGCCCAGGGCGAACCCGCCGCCGATCATCAGGTTGACGGTGTTCATGGTCTGAGGTCCGCCGCCCAGGGCGGACACTGATCCGATGAGGTAGGGCAGGACGAAGGTCCATCCGAACTTGAATAGGATTGCCGCCACAGCGAAGCGGAGCAGAGCGGGCCCGCCCAGAAGAACCAGCAGCGAAACGGCTAGGACGACGAAGCCGATGAGCAGGTAGAGCCTGCGACGGGGGCTCGAGCCCAGGACCGTTGCCAACAGCGCCGAGGCGATGCCGGCGACGGTTGCGACCATGAGCACGAGGGAGGTGGCGTTCTCTGAGTTGCCGGCCGCCGTCGACAGCTGTCCCATGAAGGTCCATACACCGGATAAGGCGATGTAGAAGAGCAGGATGGAGATGAGCCCGGCCACGAAGTTCGGGATCTTCGAGCGTTCTAGTGTCGAGTGCCCGATGCTCATACGGGCGGGCTGGTCAGCCTTCGCTGCCCCGGTGCCGACCTCCTCGGCAGTTCGTGCCGAGGCATCGGGTCCGGTCAACGAGACGCCGCGCAGCATGGGCACGAAGAACAGGCACACCACGGCCAGACCTGCCAGAGTCCAGTACATCGCGGAGACATCCGCATCGGCATAGATGGCGGGGAATACAGCGAGGATGAGTGCGCCCATGATCAGCTGGCAGACGACGAAGAGTCCGAACGCCCGCCCCGGATTCTCAGCCTTCGGGCCCAGGGCCAGGAGAACGACGGTGATCGAACCGGCCGCTAGTGAGGTGATGATTCGAACGATGAGGAGGACTTCGAAACTCGAGACAAATCCCGACGCGAAGTTGCCGAGGATGACGATCGCGGTGCAGAAGCCGACCGAGTGCACCAAGGGCACGCGGCTGAGCCAGAGGTAAGCCGGCAGGGTGGCCAGGCTGAAGGCGCCGAGCTCGCAGGAGAACAGCAAACCGATCTGACTCGCGTCGAGCCCGAATTTCGCCGTCAGCGGGAAGGCGATGACCGGAGCGACGAGGAGAACTGTGTAAAGAACTGCGGAGAACACTGCCGTGAGGACGTAGATCCTGCGTGAGAGAGCGTCTCCGGACAGAGTGGGCGGTGCTGAGGTGCCGCGCATGATTCGTGACCTTTCAACGGTGAATGGTGCTGACAGAGGTGCAGAAGGCGCCTCGGCGCGGCTCGGTAACTGTGCCGGATGGAGCCTCCGCGAACTTGCCCTTCAGCCTAATTCGTCTCCCCTGGACAGGTGTTGTCCCTGCGTGCACAGTTATGCGCTGAGAGTGTTGGAAGATCTGGCCCCCCGGCGCATCGGGCCGATGCGGGTGACAATGAAAGCGCACACTCACACCCGCTGCGGTCCCCGGACCGGCGGGCCCACTCATCGTCGAGAGGAATCCGATGACAGCACCCGATACCGCCGACCATCGCCCGCGCGTCGTCGTCATCACCGGAGGCGGCACGGGCATCGGCGCCGCCGCCGCCGCCCGGTACGCAGCAGACGGCGATGCGGTCGTGATTCTCGGACGCCGGCTCGCACCGCTGCAGGAGGTGGCGGAGGCCACCGGTGCCCATCCGATCGTCGCCGATTCCTCGGATCGTCTGTCCAGCGAGGCGGCCATCGCCGAGGTGGTTCAGCGGTTCGGACACCTCGACGTCCTCGTCGCCAATGCTGGTGGGCACGGGTTCGCAGCTGCTGCAGAGACCGATGACGAAGCCTGGGTGCAGTCCTTCGACGGCAACGTCACCACGGCCTTCACCATCGCGCGTGCGGCACTGCTGCACCTGGAGGCCAGCGGTGGCCAGATCGTCATGGTCTCCTCATTGGCGGGACTGTTCGCCGGGCCCTCCGTGGTCGGGTACACCGTGGGAAAGCACGCGCTCATCGGCTTGACGAAGTCGCTGGCACGCGACTATTCGCCTCGCGGAGTCCGTGTGAATGCGGTGTGTCCCGGGTGGGTTCGCACTCCCATGGCGGATGGGGAAATGGACGAATTCGCCTCCCACGCCGCCCATATCGATGATCGCGAAGCGGCATACGCCGAGATCACGAAGGACGTGCCCCTGCAACGGGCGGCCGAACCGACGGAGATTGCCTCGGTGATTCGCTTCCTCGGCTCCCAGGAGTCCTCGTACATCACCGGCGCCACAATCGTCGCCGATGGTGGCGCCCATATCGTCGACCTGCCCACACTGGGCTTCGAACACGCGGGAATGTGACTGCTCAGCCGGCCATCGTTTGACGCAGCTGACTGGCGGAGATTGCGAACCTGGCTCTGAAGACCCGGCTGAAATGAGCGGGATCGCAGAAGCCGCAGTCGGCGGCGATAGAGGCGATAGTGCGCCCCGCCAGCGCCGGATCGAGCAGGTCCGAACGGCTCCGTTCCAGACGCTTGTCCCTGATCAGCGCGGAGACCGTGGTGTCGGTGTCTGCGAACAGGTCGTGCACATGCCTGGTCGATATGAAATGGGCCGCGGCTATCGACCCGGGTGTCAGGTCATCTGCCAGGTTGGCATCGATGTGGCGATAGATCTTCTCCAGCTGCATCTGCCTCGGGTCCTGCACTCCGGAATCGACGCCCAGGACGGTCGACAGCAGAGCCTCGAGCAGATCGAGTCCGCTCTGGGCGACCTGTCCCCGGGTATGCAGAGGCAGAGAGGTGATCGTCGCCGGCACCTGCGCGAGCATGCTCGTGACCATCGATCCCAGGGCACTGTCGCCGCCCAGTGACACCGCCGTGAGCTGTTCGACGATCGATGCCTGCAGATTCAGACGGTCCTTGGGGAACATCATGACCAGATTGGACACGACGTCGTCGAACATCAGCGAGTAGGGTCGGGACGTGTCGTAGAGCGCCAGGTCACCGGGGCGGATGAGCACCTCCTTGCCGTCCTGGACGATGACCCCGCTGCCGGAGAGCAGCATATTGAGTTTGAAATAGCCGCTGCCTCCCGCCGCGATGGTCGTCGGCGTCCGCTCGACCAGGTGCGGCTGGGTCGTCAGCTTGGTGAAGACCGCCTTGTCTGCGCTTGAGGTGCTGACCTGAGCTGCGAACGGTCTGTCCGAGGCTCCGGTGACCGTGAGGGGAACGAAGGAACGGGAGACGATATCGCGGAACTCGGGGATTGACCCGGCCCGTGCACTCGTGTCCCGGGGCCCGGCCGAAGGCGGACGAGCCGGGGTGGTCGTTGTCGACATCATGCCTCCTTGCGCATCTTCATCGATCTCTCTCGGCAGTCCCAGTATGCGCCAACGTGCCTCTGATTGTCTGTCCCTGACCACAGGCTGGACGGGACACAGTGCTGCGCGTCGGCTCAGACCGCGACTTCTCTCAGTGATTCTTCGAGGGCGCCCAGCAGCAGCGGCAGCTCATCGGGTCCGAACGCCAATGGGGGCCGGACCTTGAGGACACTGTCATGGCGTCCGATGCGCGAGATGATGACATGTTTGGATTTCATCGCCTCGACGACTTGTCTGGTCAGTTCCGGAGCAGGCTTGCCGTCAACGGCGAAGTCGAGGCCGAGGAACATGCCGGCGCCCTTGGCCGTGCGCAGGAAGTCGTGATCGGCCACGAAGTCGTCGAAGCAAGTCAGAGCCTTCTCGCCCAGACGGTGTGCCTGACCCATGAGGTCCTTCTCCGCCATCTCGTCGAGCACCGCCTGGCCGACGGCCGCGGAGACCGGATTGCCGGCGAAGGTGTTGAAGTACTCGTTGTACGGACCGAATTCGTCCATCACCCTCGCCGAGGTGATCACGGCGGACATGGGGTGGCCGTTGCCCATCGGCTTGCCCAAGGTGGCGAGGTCGGGGGACAGACCGACACGCTGGTAGCCCCACATATGTGTGCCGGTGCGCCCGAATCCGGATTGGACTTCGTCGGCGATGACGAGACCGCCGGCGGTCCGGATCCGTTCGGCGATGCCTGTGACGAGGCCTTCGGGCAGTCGGGGCATGCCTTCGGTGGAGAACAGCCAGTCGAAGAGGCATGCCGATACTCCGAATCCGGCTTCCTGCAGCGAGGCGATCGCGGTGTCGAGTTCGGCCAAGGTGGCGGCGAGGACCTCCGCTTCCGGGCGCGTATCGGTGTCGAGATCGGGAATGCGCAGTGTGCGCACGTGTGGGGCGAGGCCTTCGCGGGTCTTGAGGCCCGTGGTCATCTGGGCCAAGGAGATCGTGGTGCCGTGGTAGCTGAAGTCGGAGACGATTAGCCCGGTCGCCTCAGTGAGCTGACGGCTGATGCGCAGGGCCAGTTCATTGGCCTCGGAACCGGAGTTGCCGAAGAACACACGATCGAGCCCGTCATCGAAGGTGGCCAGAAGAGTCTCGGAGTAGTCGATGATTCGGGAGTTGAGGTAGCGAGTGTGCACGTTGAGGGTGCGGGCCTGTTCACACAGGGCAGTGACGACTCGTTCATTGCAGTGACCGACATGGGGGACGTTGTTGTAGCCGTCGAGGTACTTGTGACCATGGATGTCGGTGAACCACACACCCTGGGCGGAGACGAGTTCGAGCGGTTCGTCGTAGAACAGCGGCGAATAGGGGCCGATGGTGTTGTTGCGGCGGGTGATGAGGTCGTTCATGTGGTGGCTCCTGCGTTCTTCTGCGCGGTGATGAGTGAGGATGCGAGCTCGACGAGGTGGGGTAGGACCTCGTGGACATGGAACTCGGCGGCGGGTTCGCCTCGACGGTCGGCTGCCCAGCCGAGGTAGGTCAGCCCCCGGGCGACGAGGAGGGCGGGGAAGACAGCGAAGTCGGCCGGTTCGAGGCGGCGGTGTTGCTGGTAACCGGTCAGCAGTGCCTCCTGGTATTCCTTCCCGCGCGGGTGCCGGAGGAAGAAGTACAGGGCGGTGGCGAGGTCGAACAGATGCCAACCCGAGGCGAAGTCATCGAAATCGATGAGCACGAGCCCGGCCTCGGTGCGCAAGACGTTCTCCGGAGTCAGGTCGGCATGAATGGGCCCATAGCGGTGGGGGCTGTGACCGTACTCGTCGAGACTGGTCCGGATGACCTCGATCGCGGACGCGAGTGTACTCAGAGCGTCGGCGTTGTCAGCGGAGTGCAGTTCAGCCACCCGCAGGGGTGCTCCCCACAGCGCGTCCTCACCGACGAGCCCCTCGCCATTCCAGCGGGGATGCGAATCGTTGACGGCGAATCCTGAATCGATGGTGGCCTGGTGGACCTGGGCGATGAGTTCGCCGAGGTGGTGGAAATCGTCCGGAGTGTGATTCGCGGTGCCGTGGAAAGCCGAATGCTCGTCACCGAAGTTCCCGTCGTTGGCGATGTAGGCCTGGAGGTCGACCTGATGCACCCCGGCGGGGTGGGCGTGGCCGACGTGCACGAAATTCTGGGTCTTGGTGACCGGAATGAACCGCGGTACGGGAACGCCGAGCCGTTCGAGGCTGCGGACGAATTCGAGTTCCCGGTCGAGTTCTTCATCGGTGTGGTAGCCCTGCCGGTGGACCCGGAGTACGTAGTGGTCGCCGAGGTGATTGAGCGCGAACACACTGTTCTCGCGATGCTTGAGCAGCGTCAATGAGGTGTCTGCCGGAAGCTCGAAGGCCGGCAGTGCCTCACGAGCCAGGTCTTCAGCCGCTGACGTTTCTGTGGCCAGCTCGTCGTTGTTCGACATCGTTGTCCCTTCTGTGCGGAGCCTGCTTGAACAAAACTATACTCTCAGTACAGAAAGTGTATCCACTATTCAAATATTTTGCCTGTGCGGCCCTCGGCTATGAGATGATCGACGGGTGAGCAGCCAGACCGAGACTCCGCAGCCGGCACGCAGCCTGCGTGAGCGGCGCAAGGAGCAGACGCAGGCGGAACTGGTGGCCGGAGTGCTCGACGTGATCGATTCCCTCGGTTTTGAGAAACTGACGATCGAGAGGATCTCCCGGGCTGCGGGAGTCTCTCGAGGCACCGTCTACGCGCACTTCCCGGGAGGGCTGACGGAGCTGGTCAGCGCCGCATACGCTCAGATCGGCTGTCTGATCGTCGAGACGACCACCGCCCATATCGAGGCGGCCGACACCTGGTGCGATGAACTCATCGCACACGCCAGAGCCATGTTCGACTTCGCGGCGAACTCTCGCAGCGGTCACTTCTACAATGTCTCGGGTCCGGCCTTCATCGCGACCGGCGAGGCCCGGGGGATCGGCTCCGGGACGAGCCTGATGATGATCGCCGACACCCTCGATCGCGCACAGGAGCAAGGACGACTGCGGCTCCAGATCGCCCCGGACGCCCTTGCCATTCTGCTCGTCGGGGCCATCCGTGAAGCCGCGACCGAGGTGGCCGGCGGTGCTGCCGACCCGGGGCAGGAAATCGCTGCATTCGCGGCGCTGGTCTCCGGTCTGGCGAAAGTCGCCTGAACGTCGTTTCGTTCTGTCGCTGGTTTCTGCGCGTTCTCGGCCAATGATCGTGCACGCGTGCGCAAGTCGAGCACTCCTATGATGGGGGAAGATGAAAAGGACAGCGACCATACGCACACAAGGAGTTCCTCGGGTATGTCAAAGAAGATTCTGATCATCGGTGCCGGGTTCTCCGGACTCATCGCCGCCCGCGAGCTGCAGACCGCTGGTGTCGACGTCGAGATCTTCGAGGCTCGCGATCGGATCGGCGGCCGCGCCTGGACCGAGGAGCGCATGGGCCGTCCGCTCGAGCTCGGAGCGACCTGGGTGCATTGGATGCAGCCCTTCGTCTGGGCGGAGATCGCCCGCTATGGGCAGGAGATCTACCCCAGCCCCGAGTATGACGGTGCCTATTGGATCACCGATGGTGCGCCGGTCGCCGGTGCCAAGGAGCGGATGAACGAACTCCTCGAACGTCCCCAAGAGAAGATCTTCGAAGGATCGAAGGACTTCTTCCCCTACCCGCACGACCCGCTGTACGTCCTCAGCGACCGGTACCAGGGCCCCGCCGAGGTCGTCGACCGGTTCAAAGCCGCCGACAAGGGTGGGGTGCTCGATGTTCTGCAAAACGGTGACTTCAGTCAGGAGGAGATCGATCTCTGCGATGCCTACTGGTCCGCCGCCTACCAGGGCAACCTGGAGACCGCCTCACCCCTGATGGCCAAGCATTGGGCATCGCTGTCCGATCATCGCCTGTCTCTGCTCGATGAGCAGACACTGGAGTTCAAGCTCACGGATGGAATGCGCGGACTCTATGAGTCGATCGCCGCGGACCTCAGGTGTCCCATTCACCTCTCGACGCCGGTGACGACAGTCGAGCACGAGGGTGGGGCGCGGATCACGCTGGCCGATGGGACCACCGTCGACGGCGATGCCGTCATCGTCACGACCCCGGTCGGTGCGATCAACACGATCGACTTCCTGCCGGAGTTGCCCGCACCCATGCGGCGCATCGCAGACGAGAAGACGAACAGCAAGGGCTGTAAGATCTGGATCAAGATCGACGGCCACCATTCGTTCCTGGCATCGGCACCGACGGGTAGCCCGCTGTCGATGATCAAGAGCGAATACTTCCTCGATGACAACACCACCATCATGGTTGGATTCGGTACAGATGCTTCGCAGCTCGATCTTCGGAACACGGAGCAGGTGCAGGAGATCATGAATCGGTGGCGAGACGACATCACCGTCCTCGACTGCGATGGCCACGACTGGACGAACGACCGGTGGAGCGGACAGACCTGGGCGACCGTGAAGTCGGGGCAGTTCGTCGACGGCTGGTCGAATTTCCACGACACCACGACGCGGATGCACTTCGCCGGTGCCGACTATGCCAAAGGCTGGAACGGCGTCTGTATCGACGGTGCCATCGAAACCGGAATCACCACCGCCCGCAGGGTGCTGAAAGAGCTCAGCTGAAACGCACCGCGCCTGCCAGGATCAGAGCCTGCCCCGGACCAGCACTGGTCCGGGGTAGGCTCGTCTCGTTTACTGGAAGGCCGTCGTGATTTCGTCGTGTGGGAGAGCGAAGCTCATATGTCCCTCGCGGCCCTGCATGTCCTTGGCAGCAACCAGAGCGTTGACGACGGATTCCTCCGTGGCCTGCACAACAGCCTCGTACAACGGATCGATCTGTCCCCAAGCGAGGTAATCGTGAGATTCAATGACAGGCCCCTGCCCGGACATGGTCGAGTGAAGACCGCCTTCGTTGGCAGTTGAGAAGCACAGGAAGATGTCTCCAGAGAAGTGGCTGCCGGTCGTACCGGTTCGTGCCAGCCCCAGGGGGACTCGACGAGCCAGCGCTTCACACTGGGCGGGAAGGAGTGGAGCGTCGGTGGCGATGATGACGATAACGCTGCCGGCGCCCGGGACGGCTCGCGCTCCTGTCAGCTCTGCCTCGAACCAATTGGTCGTCTCCATCGGGTTGGGTGCCAGCGAATCGCGCCCCAGACGGTGACCGGAGAGTGTAAGTTCTTTCCTCGCTCCGAAATTCGCCTGCACGAAGGCTCCCACGGTGTATGCAGTCGTACCGTAATCGACGATCCTTGATGAGGATCCGGAGCCGCCCTTGAACCCATAGCAGTTCATCCCGGTGCCACCACCTACATTGCCTTCAGCCACGGGCCCGGACGAGGCAGCGTCCAAAGCAGCGACTGCGTGCTCGGGGCGGACGGTCTCGGCATTGATCGAGTTGAGGTAGCCATCCCAGGTCTCACCGACAACAGGCAGCATCCAGGCTGCCGCCGATGCCGGAAAATTTGCGGCCATCCATCGATCGACTCCTGAGTGCGCCGCTCCGACGGCGTGGGAATTGGTGATGACGATGGGGGTTTGAAGCTGTCCCGATTCCTCGATCCATGAGCGTCCGCTCAGCTCACCATTGCCGTTGAGGACGGAGATTCCGGCAGCGCTCGGGAGAGCGGCTTTGGACTTCCCCCGCGGAAGAATGGCGGTCACCCCGGTTCGAGTGACCACCGGGTCGTTGGCGACGAGGGTTGTGGTACCCACCTCGAGTCCCGGCACGTCGGTGATCGCATTCCACCTCCCGGGGTTCCCGTCGAAGGTTACCGAAAGGTCACGGGCGCGAACAGCTGCCGGTTCGCCTGAGGAATCGTCATCGATATTGAACATTGTTTAATCCTAACGTCCGTGTATACACTATTGAAATAGGGTATTAATCGCCTGTACTTGAACAATGTTCACATGAAGTCATGCAGCAGCGGTCACTTGGGATTGCGACCGTGCGACTCGTACAGTCGACAACGCAGACAAACGTAGACAAAGGAGTCTCCATGTTCTCACTGACGACGAAAGCCCAACGCTCGCAGGACACGACCTTGGCTGCGGGCAAACTCGGCACCTGGGACATCGTGTTCTTTGTGATCTCAGCAGCGGCGCCTCTGACAGTCATTGTCAGTGGGGCGATCACTTCGTTTCGTATGGGTGGGATCGGTGCGCCCGGAGCCATCGTCTTCTGTGCGATGATCCTCATCTTCTTCGCACTCGGTTTCACCGCGATGTCGAAGAGCGTGAAGAACGCGGGGGCGTTCTATGCCTATGTGTCGCGCGGTCTTGGCAAGCCGTGGGGGATCGGCGTCTCCTCGGTCACGGTCTTCGCCTACGTGTCGCTGGTCATCTCGTTTTACGGCTTCATCGGCTTCTTCGCCCAATTCACCGCCGTCGAGCTCTTTGGCCTCGATCTTCCGTGGGGCGTGTGGTCCCTTCTGGCAGTCGCGACCGTCGCATTCCTCGGCTACCGCAAGATCGACGTGGGGGCAAAGGTCCTTGCGGTGCTCCTGACCTGCGAGGTGGCGATTCTGCTGATTTTAGCCGTCTGCACCCTTGCCGACGGCGGTCCTGAACCCTGGAGTCTGGCATCCTTCGATCCTGCCAATGTCTTCTTCGCGCCGGCAGCGGGAACGCTCTTCGTCATGGGCTTCGGTGCGTATCTCGGTTTCGAGAGCACAGCCATCTATGCCGAGGAAGCCAAGGACTCGGAGAAGACCGTCCCACGGGCAACGATCGTTGCCGTGGCGTTCCTCGGCATCTTCTACGGGTTCACTTTCTGGGTTCTCACAGTGACGTTCGGGGTCGAAGGCGTCGTCGAACTGGCCCGCAGCGATTCGTTCGAAACGATGGTCATCACTGGTACCGGCGAGGTGGCCGGTGCGTGGGCCGCCTTCGTGATGAAGATCCTTATCGTCACGAGCTTCTTCGCTTGTGTCCTGTCGTTCCACAATGCCTGCACTCGATACCTGTTCGCGCTGGGCAGGGAAGGGCTTCTGCCTCGCGGACTCGGCCGTTCCAGCCTGAAGCACGGGGCTCCGGCCGTCGCGAGCCTGACCCTCAGCGGTTTCTCTGCTGTCGGTGTCATCATCGCCATTGTCATCGGTGCCGACCCCTTCCTCGGCTTGGCACTGTGGACCTACGCCACCGGTGTCCAAGGCCTGGTGTTCGCCCAAGCGGTCACCTCTGTGGCGGTGGTGTGGTACTTTCTGCGTGATAGGCGCGGGCACAGTTGTCTGCGGGTCACCATCGCCCCGATCCTCGGCGCACTCGGGCTCATCATCGGCTACCTCCTCATCGCCACCAACTTCGAGGTGGTGACGGGGCTGAACGGTCCGATCAATAAGATTCTGCTGGTGCCCACACCGGTGCTGTTCATCAGCGGCATCGTCACGGCTCTGATCATCCGAGCGAAGAGTCCCCGGTATTACGAGAGCCTCAATCAGCCGCGGCCCGGGCTCGGGGGACGCGAGTGAGAAGCCCTGAACGCCTGCACGCTCGCATACACTTGCGGCTATGAGCTCCGCCAGTCAACGCCGTCTCGAGCGTCAGACCAAGATCGTCCGCGCATATTGGCGAGTGGCAAATCTGCATCCCGGCAGAAATGTCAATATCCGGACCGTTGCCGGTGAAGCCGACATGAGCCCTGCAAACGTCCTGCACTACTTCGGCACGCTGAAGGATCTGCAGTTCGTCGCCATCAATGGTGTGATGCATGAGTTCGGGGAGAAGCGCCAAGCGATCCTGGATCGGCCGGTCAGCGCCTCCGAACGACTCTGGGCGATGATCGAGGCTGGCGTACCGGACGTCATCAGCACCGAATTGCGCCACGTCTACGAAAGCGTGTCGATCCTTGCCGAACATCCCGAATTCCTGTATGCGCACCGTTCTCTGACGGAGCGCCAGATCATGCTCTATCGGACTCTGGTGGAGATCGGATCCGGTACGGAAGAGTTCATCCTGGCGTCTCCGCCGAGTAGGATCGCTCGGAATCTGGTGGCCCTCGAGGATGCCTACGACCTCTATCCTCTGGTCGGCGACACGACCTCCCGCGAAGAGTGTCGAGCCTCGGTGCGCAGCTACGCAGAACTCGCCCTCGGCGTGACTGCACCCCAAGGAGAGCCTGGGTGAGGTCCACGGTCGACTGCCTCGAGTCAGTTCCACATCTCCTTGAAACACCGCGTAGAGGATCATTGTCAACGGGAAGGAAGTCGGTCGTCGGCGAGAGAGATCCGCCGTCGTTGGGTCAAGAGAAGCTTTCGTGGTCTCTCTGGACCGCTGTAGCGCCAGGTTCCCGACGCCACTATCGGAGCGCGCTGAGCGATCCCACTCGTCTCTCTCACTTCACCTTCCGTCATGTCGGCGGGCGGTCGACGTAGTACCTCTGTCAGCCGGAGTTGGGGCGAGGGCTGCGATTTGCCTGCTTTCAGATCACGCCTGCGCCGACAATCAATGTCTCTGCTCTCAGGGCCAAGACACAGGGCACTCCATGAGAGAACCTGAAGACACAGTCAATCTCTGGGTGAATCACATGGATGTGAATCTCTGCATCAACGGGGGACCGACCGGAGCGAACCTCGGCTACTCCCGACATATTGACACCGCTGCCAACTTCGAGACCAATCGTTTCACCCCGTAAATAGGAGAATCATGAACACCGACCTCACCACTTTCGCAGGACTGCTGTCGACCATCGAGGACCCCAACGGCCGCGAACTGCTCGACCCCGCCACCGGCGAGGTCGTCGGTCGTACCCGTGAAGGCAGCGTTGCCGATATCGACACCGCAGTTGCTGCCGCGGGCAAGGTCCAGGCGGACTGGGCCGCACGGACATCGCAGGAGCGCAGCGAACTGCTGAACCAGGCTGCCGACGCCGTCGAAGCCTCCGCCGAGGCGCTGGCCGAACTGCTCTCGAGGGAGCAGGGCAAGCCGCTCAACGGCCCCAACGCCCGCTTCGAGGTCGGCGCCTGTGCCGCGTGGCTGCGGGCCAATGCCGCCTTCGAGCTCGAGCCCGAAGTCCTCGTCGATGACGGGGAGACCCACGCCGAACTCCACTACGGACCTGTCGGCGTCGTCGGTGCCGTGGGGCCCTGGAACTGGCCGATGATGATTTCCGTGTGGCAGTTCGCGCCCTCGCTGAAGATGGGCAACACCGTCGTCCTCAAGCCCTCCGAATACACTCCGTTGTCCGTCCAGGCGCTCGTGGCAGTGGTCAATCAGGCACTGCCGGCCGATGTGCTCTCCGTCGTTCCCGGCGACGGATCCGTCGGTGCGGCGCTGACGGAGCATACGCAAGTCGACAAGATCATGTTCACCGGGTCGACGAAGACCGGGCAGGCCATCATGCGCTCGGCCGCGGACAACCTCGCACGCTTGACGCTCGAGCTCGGCGGCAACGATGCGGGCATCGTGCTCGAGGATGCCGATCCGGAGGCGATCGCTGGTGACCTGTTCTGGGGTGCGTTCATCAACACCGGTCAGACCTGTGCGGCGATGAAGCGCCTCTACGTGCCTGAATCCCTCTACGATCAGGTCTGCGATGCCCTCGCCGAGGTGGCTTCCCAGTCACCGATGGGCGTGGGATTGGACGAGAACAACGTTCTCGGACCGCTGCAGAACAAGCAGCAGTACGACATCGTCGCCAAACTCGTCCAGGCGGCCAAAGACGGGGGAGCCCGTGTGCTCATGGGCGGCGATCCGGTTGCTGACCAGCCCGGCTACTTCTACCCGACGACGCTGGTCGCCGACATCGACAACGACAACCCGCTGGTCGCCGAGGAGCAGTTCGGTCCGGTGCTGCCGATCATCAGATACACGGATCTGGAGCAGGCCATCGGCTGGGCGAACGAACTCGAAGTCGGGCTCGGGTCCTCGGTGTGGGGCAGCGACCTCGAGGAGTGCAAGAAGGTCGCGACTCGCCTGGAGGCGGGTTCGACGTGGATCAACAAACACGGTGCCGTGGATCCGCGCATTCCGTTCGGCGGGGTGAAGAAGTCCGGGTTCGGACTCGAGTTCGGCCTCGAGGGCCTCAAGCACGTCAGCGTTCCGCATGTGATCAGCTGGTGATAACGGCTCCCCTCACCCGGCTCGTCCCTTAACCCTCTCCGCTCCGCGAGGTACACGCTCAACCTCCCCGACGTCACTGATCCCGCCCGGCGGCGGGGAGGTTGAGTGACGCCGGGGAGGTTTAGTCGCTAACCAGTATCCTCTGTATCGCCGGCGCAGCGATTGCGACGATGTCGTCAACGTCGGCTTCGGCGAGAGTGGGTACACCGATGACGGACCTGCCGGTGATGATACCGACGAGCATCGACGACGCCAGCGCTGCCCGCAGTGCGGCACCGTCGTCGGCGCGATCCGCGGTGCCCTCCAGCAACCGGGACTGGATGAAGTCAGCCAGCTGCTTGCTGGCATTCTCATTGACGATGGCACCGCGCAGCATCGCCATCAGCGGCTGCGATTCCTCGGGTGCGGACTCCCAGGCGCGTAGGAATGCCCGAACGACTCGTTCGCCGAGGCGCTCATCGGGTCCTTCGAAGGCTGTATCGAATCGCTCCAGCGCGGATTGTGGGACGGCCATCACCGCGGCGAAGAGCTCCTCCTTCGAACGATAGAACTGCATCACCTGAGAAGCATCGACCCCTGCATCGGCGGCGACGAGGCGGATCGTCGTATCGGTGAAACCGTTGTCGGCGAATCTGGCTCGCGCGGCATCGAGGACCACCCGGCGGGTGTTTCCGGATCCAGGACGCCTGCCGCGCTTGGACGTGGATGAGGATTCGCTTTCCTTGGTCATAGAACCAATATATCTCCCAGGAAAACTGAACTCAACGCGTGTTGAGTTTAGGGCTGATCGGACGTAGGCTCTCAGCTAGACGCGAAACCTGTTGTGGGTTCGTGGAGAGAAGGAGTTCACCATGAGCGATGATCAGAAGACATACATTCCATCCAACCCGCTGCCAGAGGCCAGAACCGGTGTACTCACCGCATTCGATCCCGGCACGCGAGTTCTCGAAGCCGGGTTCCGAATTGCACCGCAGTTCCGAGAACTGCCGGTCGACATCATCTTCGAGAAGGACACGCCCGTCCAGCTGCGCGACGGCACCACCGTCCATGTCGACGTCTTCCGCCCCACAGGTACGGAGAAAGTACCGGTCATCGTGGCATGGAGTCCCTACGGCAAAGCCCAGGGCACCTCGGCGAGTGTGATGGGCGTCTTCGGTATGGTCGGACTCGATAACGGAGTCGTCTCCGGGCTCGAGAAGTTCGAGGGGCCGGACCCGGCCTACTGGTGTGCACGTGGGTATGCGATCGCCAATCCCGATATCCGCGGTGTCGTTGACTCCGACGGTGACAGCGTTCTCTGGGACCGGCAGGAAGGTCGCGACTGCTTCGACGTCATCGAATGGCTGGCCGTCCAGGACTGGTGCTCGGGGAAGGTCGGCATGAGCGGAACTTCGTACCTTGCTGTCTCGCAGTGGTTCACCGCGGCCGAGCAGCCACCCCACCTGGCAGCCATCAACCCCTGGGAAGGTGTCAGCGACGTCTACCGTGACCTCGTGCTGCGCGGCGGCATGCCCGACACCGGATTCACCCGCCAGCTGCAAGAGGGCAGCTTCTTCGGCAAGAACAACAAGGAAGACGTTCTCACCGAAGCCGAAGAACACCCGCTGATGACGCAATTGTGGGAGAACAAGATCCCGGACTTCGGCTCAATCGCCGTTCCTGCCTACGTCGTGGCCAGCTACTCCAACACTCTCCACACAGCGGGCACTTTCCGTGCGTGGCGGCGGATGGCTTCGGAGCAGAAGTGGCTGCGCATCCACAACAGCCAGGAATGGCCCGACTACTACGAGGAGTCGAACGTCGAGGACTTGCGAGGCTTCTTCGACCGCTTCCTCAAGGGTGACGACAACGGCTGGGACAAGACGCCGCGCGTGCGGTACTCGACGCTCGATCTCGAAGGCGGCGACAAGACCGCGATCCCTGCCGCGCAGTTCCCTCCGGCGGAGGCTGTCGCGACGAAGTTCTACCTCGAAGCGAACTCACGGACTCTGACGACAACCGCACCGACCGCCTCGGCGGAGGCGGGCTACGACGTCGATGCGAACCCGGCCGCGGTCTCGTTCATCACCACATTCGAGGACGAAACCGTCCTCGTCGGCTATCCGAAGGCCCACCTGTGGGTCGAAGCACGCGGTGCCGACGACATGGACCTGTTCGTCCTCGTGCAGAAGCTTGATGTGAATGGAACACCGTTGCAGGCCTTCACCGTGCCGAACCATAATGCGCAGATCCACGATGTCACCGACCACGGTGCCTCGATCCTGCGCTACAAGGGCTCCGACGGTCGTCTCCGCGTCTCAATGCGCCACCTCGACGAGTCACTCTCGACCGATGACGTTCCCGCTCACAGCTTCGACCGAGTCGAGAAGCTGGCAGCGGGTCAGGTCGTCGATATCGAGATGGACCTGCTGCCCATCGGTCTGACTTTCCACCCTGGCGAATCTCTGCGATTCATCGTCAACTCCGGTAATCTCCTGGGCACGATGATGCCCGGAATCCACGAGTACGTCGGAGCGAACAGCGGGCTGCACGTCGTTCACACGGGTGGAAAGCATGCTTCCTATCTCCAGTTGCCCGTGCTTGGTTGACCTGCAGTCGGTGCTGACGAAAGAAGTCGCGTATGTCCCTGAATCGGATTGAAATGCGACCTACCGCCGCGGAACTTCAGTCCAACTTCGACCGGCCGGGCCTGTCCCTCGCCGAGGCGGCCGCTGACCTGACCATGAATGAAGCGCACCTGACAGCTCTGCTGGGTATGAGGGTCGTGGGCCCAGCTGAGGTCTGGCTCGTTCCGGACTACTTCGAACAGGCTGTGAGGGATGTGGGGAAGGAACCCGTACCCTTCAGCATCCTCACCTAGAGCAACAGACCTGCAGCGCAGCAGTGGTTCACACTGCGGCAGGTACCGCCTCAGGCAGGATCTCCTGCATGATCTCGACGACTCGGGTCAGGGCCTTCGAAGGATTGTTGCGGCGCCAGCCGAGTGCCAGGGTGAACGCGTCTCCACCCTCGGCGAGCCGAACATAGGTGACTCCGTCGATGCGGATATGGTTCGAGGACTCGACGACGATCGAGATCCCGACCTGAGCGCCGACGAGTGCGAGCAGACTGTACGGGTCCGGTGCCTCCTGCGCGATGCGCGGGAGGAAGCCGGCCTGGTCGGCCAGCCGCATCATCGCCTCTCGCACCTGCGAACCATGTGAGGGCGCATAGGTGATGAACGGCTGCTCTTCCAGGTCCGCCATGGACACAGAGTCCCGACCGGCGAGTTCGTGGCCGGTGGGAACCGCGACCATGACCCTCTCCTGCCGGATGACGTGGACGGCGATGCCTGCCGGCGCCGGGGGTGAGACCACGGCCAGGTCCGCGACCCCGTCGCGCAGCGCGAGAGCGGCTTCTCCGCAGTACATCTGAGGATGCAGCTCAAGTTCGATTCCTGGTTGTCGCTCGGCCACTTCTCGTGCGAGCAGTGACAGGATCGAATAGCCGCTCGTGCCGCCGAAGCCGATGCGCACTCGCCCAACGATTCCTTCCTGCGCCGAACGGGCGATTCGACGGGCTCCCTCGACCTGATCCCGGATCGTGTGAGCCGGTTCGAGCAGGGCTTCGCCCGAGGGGGTGAGCCTGACTCGCCGGGTGGTCCGCTCGAATAGGCGCGCATCAAGCTCTGCCTCGAGTGAGCGGATCATCTGGCTGAGGGCCGGCTGGGCGATGTGGAGCTTCTCAGCAGCACGCCCGAAGTGGAGCTCTTGTGCCACGGCGATGAAGGCTGAGAAATGGCGCAGATCCATCTCGATCACTTTCCACTGATAATAAAAACGCATCAATATGTTCGATATTATCTCTTGGACTCTGGGTAATCCAGATGGCAGTGTTGGAATCGCGGCAGCCACGGACGACATCCGCAGCGCCCGATCACCTCTGACCCGACAACCGCTGGAGCATGACATGACCATGACGAATCCCTCCGACCTCCTCAACCTCGATGGCCTCTTCAGCGAAACCGAGATCGAACTCCGCGACAAGGTCCGTGCTTTCGTCGATGCACGGATCCGCCCGAACATCGCCGATTGGTACGAGAACGCGGTCTTCCCGGTCGAGATCGTGCGCGAGATGGGCGACCTCGGTCTGTTGGGCATGCACCTGCACGGTTACGGCTGCCCCGGCCGCTCCGCCGTCGAATACGGCATCGCCGCCCTCGAACTCGAAGCCGGCGATTCGGGACTGCGCACCTTCGTCTCCGTTCAGGGATCACTCGCGATGTCCGCGATCCACAAATTCGGGTCCGAAGACCAGAAAAACCAGTACCTGCCGGGGATGGCCAAGGGTGAACTCATCGGCTGCTTCGGCCTGACCGAGCCCACCGCCGGCTCCGATCCCGCATCCATGGCCACCACCGCGACCCGCAGTGACGACGGCTCCTGGATTCTCAACGGCGCCAAGCGCTGGATCGGACTGGCCTCGATTGCTGACGTCGCCGTCATCTGGGCCGCGACCGACGACGGGATCCGCGGCTTCCTCGTCCCCAC
This sequence comes from Brevibacterium linens ATCC 9172, assembly GCF_900169165.1. Classification (GTDB taxonomy): domain Bacteria; phylum Actinomycetota; class Actinomycetes; order Actinomycetales; family Brevibacteriaceae; genus Brevibacterium; species Brevibacterium linens. Next base: position 128,383 of record NZ_FXYY01000005.1, on the reverse strand, counting down.
CGAGACCGAAGGCTTCACGGCGACCCCGATTGAGCAGAAGCTGTCGATGCGCGCCTCCATCCAATGCGACATCACCCTGGACGAGGTCGTCCTCCCAGCCGATGCCATCCTGCCCGAGGTCAGTGGGCTCAAGGGTCCCTTCTCCTGCCTCAACGAGGCCCGCTACGGAATCATGTGGGGTGCGATGGGCGCTGCCCGTGACTCCTACGAGGTGGCGCTGAAGTATGCGCAGGAGCGCCTCCAGTTCGACAAGCCGCTGGCGGGATACCAGATCTCGCAGGAGAAGCTCGTGAATATGGTCCTCGAGATCCAGAAGGGGATTCTCGTGGCCGTGCAGACAGGGCGTCTCAAGGATGCAGGGAACCTCGACCCGGTGCAGATCTCGGTGGGCAAGCTCAACAACTGCCGCGAGGCCATCGCGATCTGCCGCGAGGCGCGCACAATGCTCGGCGGCAACGGAATCACCCTTGACTACTCACCGCTGCGGCATGCGAACAATCTCGAATCCGTGCGCACCTACGAGGGCACCGATGAGGTGCACACTCTCATCCTCGGCCGTCACATCACCGGTGAGCAGGCGTTCAGATAAGAGCTGGATTGGAACGGCCACACCTAGGACCGGTGTCGCGAGACTCCCGCCACCCACACCTCGGCGGCGGAGGACGTGACCGCACGAATCGCCTCTGCGCTCGTCATGCCGACGGTGATGAGGTAGTCGAGTTCCTCGTGCAGCGAGGGTCCGTGGTGGACCGGAGCGAACGGAGTCTCGTTCGCATCGGTCCCGGCGATGAGCGTGATCCCCGCACCGAGCATGGCGCGAACATTGTCGAGCGCGACCGCAAAGGCGGCATCAGCATGATCGCCGAGGCGGGCGTCGGCCATCGCCCGCATCATTACGAGCGTGGGGGAGACAGCAGTGCCCTGGTCCCGCATCCGCTCAAGGGTGTGCGGTGCCAGCGCTCGGTCGAGTGGGGCATGGGTGAGGACGTCGACGCCGGCGTCGAGACCGCGGTCGAAGGCTGCGGCGGTGACGACGTGTGCCACGGTCAGCAGCCCACGCGCATGTGCCCCCTCGACCAGAGCAGCCAGCGACTCGATGCTCAGCGCCGGAACCTCGGTGGCAGCAGGATCCTCGACGATGATCTTGATGAGGTCGGCATCGTTGTCCACCCGCCAATCGAGGAATCTCTCGGCATCGGCCGGACCCGTGACCGCGGACTCGGCGGGGAATCCCATCATCTCGATCTGGGTGCTGCCCGGCGCCGAGGCGGCTGAGCCGGCACTGAGGATCGCGGGCAATTCGGCGTCGGAGCGCAACCCGTCGACAAGCGAATCTGGGTGCGTCCCGAGGTCGACGACGGTCGTCAGGCCCGCACGGACGGCATCGATCAGCCTTGATCGTTCGCCGAGGTGGACGTGCGTGTCGATGAGGCCCGGGACCAGGTATCGGGCGAGGCAGAACCCTCGGTTGCGGGATCGACGAGTCGGACATTGCGCAGCACAGTCATATCGTCACTGAATTGGCTGTCACTGTGCGGGTCCTCATGGTGCAGGCAGCGGGAACGTCACCTCGGTCAGCTCTTCGGACACGGTCCACAGACGACGAGCCACCTCGGCGTTCTTGGCTCCTGGCGCACGTGAGGCGAATCCCGGTGCTCCGCGGACCTCGAACAGAGATTTCGGTCCCACGAAACTGTCGCCCGGGATGTCGGCGACTGCGGCGCAGAGCGTCGGGCGCGCGCCTTCCTGTTCGTTCTGACCGATCAGTCCGATGAAGGTCCGACTGACGGCTGCGCGCAGCCGATTGCCGTCACCGGCCTTGAACAGGTTCGTCGTCGCCAGCCCCGGATGCGCCGCGGTCGCAATGACCGGCGATGACTTCTCCGAGAGCCGACGTTGGAGCTCCGAGGTGAAGAGCAGATTGGCGAGTTTGGACTGCCCGTAGGCGGCCATCGCCTTGTAGGGTCTGCGCGTCCAATCGAGATCGTCGAATTCGATGTATCCCGACTTATGGGCCAGGGAAGAGAGGGTGACGACGCGGTCGCGGATCTGCGGGAGCAGCAGGTTGGTGAGCGCGAAATGGCCGAGGTGGTTCGTTCCGAACTGGGACTCGAATCCGTCTACGGTGTGCGACAGCGGCGGGATCATGATTCCCGCGTTGTTGATGAGGATGTCGATCGGGTCGGTGAAGGCGGCGGCGAAGGACCGGACCGAGTCGAGGTCAGCAAGGTCGAGCAGGCGGACGTCGGTGCTGCCCGGCATGGTCGCTGCTGCCGCTTCGCCCTTGTCGAGGTTGCGCACGGCCAGGACGACGTGAGCGCCTCTCCCCGCCAGGACACGGGCGGCAACCCGACCGATTCCGCTGTTCGCTCCGGTGATGATGACCGTGCGACCGGTCATCGAAGGGAGGCTGTACTCAATTGCTGATGTCATAGGCGCCATCGTAGACCCACCAGAAGATGTTAGGGTAACCTTCGTGTCGAAGACTCCCTCATCAGGTTCGATTCTCCTCCGCAGAGCCGCTCGGCGGCGTCTCGGTCTCCTGCTCCCCGGCATCATCACCATGTCGCTGTGGCAGGTCTGCGAAGCGCTGGTCCCGGTCGCCATCGGCATCGTCGTCGACGTCGCGATTATCCCGCTGTCCGTCCCGGCACTCATCGTCTCCATCGTCGGCATCGGTCTGCTGTTCACCGTGCTCAGCCTCGGCTACCGCTTCGGCGCCCGTTTCTGCAATTCTGCCCGCGAACACGAAGCACACGCCCTGCGTGTCGAGATCACCCACGCCGCACTCACCTCGGCGAACCTGCCACCGGACCGCGCCTCCGGCGAAGTCCTGTCAATCGCCTCGGCCGACGCTGACACGGCGGCACAGTCCTTCGCCCAGGCCGGACGCGGCATCGCCTCGGTGCTGGGCATGATCACGGCCGCCGTCTTCCTTCTCATCGCGGACCCTGTGACCGGCCTCGTCGTGCTCATCGCCGTACCCATCGGGCTGATCATCGTGGCACTGCCCGGCCGCTCGGTGTCTGCGAAGGCCAACGCCCAGCTCGAAGCCGTGGCGCGAGCCGGCAGATCAGCCTCGGACCTGATGCACGGTCTGCGCGTGATCAAGGCCATGGGCGGAGAACCCTGGGCCGTGGGCCGCTACCGACACACCTCAGATGAAGCCGCGAACGCCGGCATCGCCACCGGTGAGCGAACTGGGCGGCTCGCGGGGCTCGGTGCCCTCGTCATGTCTCTCGTGCTCGCGATCGTCCTCATCGTCGCCGGTCTGCGCCTCATCGACGGACAGCTCAGCGTCGGCGCACTCATCGGCATCCTCGGCATGACCGCGTTCCTCACCGAACCGATGCGCGCCCTGGCCGAGATCGTCGGTCTCTTCGCCCAATCCCATGGAGCCGCCCAGCGGATCTCTCAGCTGCTGACCGACATCGACGGCGCCGGAGCAGCGCCGACGACCGCACCCGCAGCAACCATCGACATCGACGACGAGAAGATCAGCGTCCGGGGCTGGGCGGCAGGGGAGGGGCGCACGGTCGACTTCACCACTCAATTCGGCTCCCTGACCGCCATTGTCGTCGAACAAGCCGAGACAGAGACCGCGCTGATCACGGCTCTGGCTGGCCATGCCCGCAGCACCGGGCTGGGCCAGATGCTCGTTTCACCGCACACAGTCGACCTGTTCGAAGGCACGATCCGCTCCAACATCACCATGATCCTCGGCGCAGGCGATGCCCCTGTGGCGCCCGAGGTGCTCACCGCCTCGGGCGTTGATGAGCTCCTTGGCCTCGTCGACACCGGGCTCGACCACCGAATCCAGGAACTCGGCGGCAACCTGTCCGGCGGGCAACGCCAAAGAGTGGCCCTGGCCCGCGCCCTCCATGCCGATCCTCAGGTTCTCGTCCTCCACGAACCGACCACCGCGGTCGATGCCGTCACCGAAGCACGCATAGCAGACCGAGTCCAGGATCTGCGCAGCTCACGCGGGAACGCTGCCACGATCATTCTCACCAGCTCCCCGGCCTTTCTCGCAGCAGCCGACTCCGTCGTGTTCGTCCCTGACACCGGTCCTGTCCTCAGCGGGAAGCACGCCGAGCTCCTCGCCGCCGCTGGCGCATCCGCCGAGGCCTACCGAAACGCGGTGACCCGATGAGCGCATCTGCCGAGCAGACCGACCAGACCACCCTGTCGATCGCCTCCAGACGCCGCTCGTTCGCGCATCTGGCCCCGTTGCTTCGCTTACGGTGGGGCTGGCTCGTCGTGCTCGTTCTCGCCGGGATCGCCAACGCCGGTGCCGGGCTTGTCGGACCATGGGCGATCGGTCGTCTCGTTGATGTGCTCCCAGCTGGGGCCGGTTCAGACGTCGTCATCGAGTGCGCGATCGCTGTGGCCATCGCCGGTGTGGTCATGGCGTTGGGCACCTGGATCGGGGCGTGGGCGCTGGCCCATATCGCGATGCCCATCGTCGGTGACCTGCGCACACAGGTCGTCGAATCCGCACTGAGCCTGCAATCGCAGCGCGTCGAATCCACAGGTACAGGTGATCTGGTCTCCAGGGTCGCCGATGATTCCCGCAAGATCAGCGAGGCCGCCGCGCAGGTGCTGCCGCTCATCGTCGAATCACTTCTCATCGTCATTGTCTCTGCCATAGGTCTGTCCGCGATCGACTGGCGCCTGGGCCTCGTGGGTCTCGTTGCGGTGCCGATGTACTGGCTCACCCTGCGCTGGTATCTGCCCAGGTCGGAACCGATCTACAAGGAGGAGCGCGCCGCGTTCGGCAGGCGTGCCGGACGCCTCCTCGGCGGTCTCACCGGTGCCCGAACCCTGCGTGCCTACCGCGCCGAGGCGGGGGAGCTGGACCGCATCGATGCTGCCTCGGGGCAGGCCCGGGACCTGTCGATCGGAGTGTTCAGTTTCCTCACTCGCGCCTTCTCACGCAATAACCGCGCCGAGGCTGTCGTCCTCTCCCTGCTCCTCATCGCCGGATTCGTCCTGGTCTTCTCCGGCCAGACCACGGCCGGTGCTGTGACTACCGCGGCTCTGGTCTTCCACCGTCTGTTCAATCCCATCGGTGCTCTGGTCGGGCTCTTCGACCAGATCCAATCCGCCGGAGCCTCGCTGACTCGTATGGTCGGCGTTATTGACGAGGCATCGACGTCGCCGAGGCGGTCGGGCGAGATTTGCATCAACCGGCCTGCTCTCATGCTGGAGAACCTGTGGTTCACCTATGACGAGGATCCCGGGTCGAGTAATCATGTCCTCAAGGGTGTGAGCCTGCGCCTCGAGCCGGGCGAAGTTGTCGCCGTCGTCGGCACCACGGGAGCAGGGAAGTCGACGCTCGCGCGGATCGCGGCGGGCCTCTCTGTGCCCTCGTGCGGGTGGGCCGGACTCGATTCGGGCACGGCCGCCTCGGCGGGGGAAGTGGAACTGACTGCGCTGCCGGAGTCAGTGCTGCGCTCACACATCAGCATGGTCGCGCAGGAGGTTCACACCTTCAATGGAACCCTGCGTGAGAATGTGGCGCTGCCGGTCCCGGACGCCACAGACGAACAGATCGCTGCGGCGTTGACCAAGGTCGGGGCTGGCTGGGTCGGCGAACTGCCCACAGGACTGGATACCGAGGTTGGTGACGGCGGCATTCGCCTGAGCGCGGTCGCGGACCAGTCGATCGCGTTGGCTCGCCTGGTGCTCGCAGACCCGGACTTCGCGATCCTTGACGAAGCGAGCGCCGAGGCAGGATCCGCCGGCGCTCACGTGCTCGAAGCCTCTGCCCGTGCTGCAGTGGCCGGGCGTGGGGCCCTCGTCGTCGCCCACCGTCTCAGCCAGGCCGAGACCGCGGACCGCGTTCTCGTCATGGCGCATGGACGGATCGTCGAAGAGGGCACTCACGAGGAGTTGGTCGCCGCTGGTGGCCGTTATGCCCAGCTGTGGTCGGCCTGGTCCGCCTGAGCTGAGCACCCTGCGACTGACATTCCTCAGCTCAGTCCCAGGACCGTCGTCGCAATGGTGAAGTAGATGATCAGGCCGGTGGCGTCGCAGAAGGTGGAGATGAATGGGTTGGAGAACACCGCCGGGTCGGCGCCGATTCGCTTCGCGATGATCGGCATCAGCCCGCCCACGGTTGCGGCCATGATGCACACCGACAGCAGGGTGAGTCCGATGACCAGGCCGATCGCCCACCCGTAGACGAGGCCTGCGACGACGAAGCCCAAGAGGCCGAGTACGGCTCCCAGCATCGCCCCGACGCGCAGTTCGCGCCAGATGACTCTCCCCAGGTCGCGGATCCTCACCTCTCCCACGGCCAGCGCACGGGTCACGGTCGTTGCGGCCTGGTTGCCGGTGTTGCCTCCCGTACCGGTGAGCAGAGGGATGAAGAGGGCGAGGATGACGACCTGGTCGAGCCGGTCCTCATAGACCTCGAGGACCTGGACTGTGAGGATCGCGGAGACCGCGAGGACGAGCAGCCATACGATGCGGCTCTTGACCAGCCGGATGATGGTCGAAGACAGATAGGAGCGATCCAACGGTTCGGTACCTGAACCGCGAGCAAAGTCCTCCGCATCTTCCTCGTCGATGATGTCGAGGACGTCATCTATGGTGAGGATGCCGACGAGTCGTTCCTCCTGGTCGGTCACCGGCATCGCGATGAGCCGGTGGGAGAGGAACTCACGGGCCGCCTCCTCCCGGTCGCTGAGCGCATGGGTGCTGATCGAGTCGCGGACCATGTCTTCGACGATCGTGTCCTCATCGGCGGCGAGGAGGTTGCGCAGTGAAATCACGCCCCGCAGCACCCGGCCGGCTCCGACCACGGGCAGCAGGTAGACGGTCTCGGGCCCATCGATGCGGGCACGGACGACCTCCAGCGCCTGGGCCGCCGTCCAATCCTCGTGGATGCCGAGGACCTCCGGAGACATGTACCGGCCGATCGCGGACTTCGGGTAGCCCAGCACTGCCGAGGTCATCTCACGTTCGTCGGCGGTGAGCCCCTTCATCAGCCGACTGGCCACACTCGCGGGCAGTTCGCCGAGCAGCTCGGCTCGGTCATCGGGGTCGAGGCCCTCGACGATGTCGGCGACCTCGGGTTCGCGGAGATTGCCGATGAGTTCGGCCTGATACGCCGGCGGCAGGTCCTCGAAGACGTCGAGGGCCTCGGCCTTGGTCAGCACCCGGAAGAGCATGGCCGACTGCAGAGGCGTCGAGGTGTGAACGAGGCGCCCGATCTCAGCGCGCGGCACCTGCCGGGCCAAAGCGGAGATCTCGTCGAGAGTGTGGGGATCGATTCTGCCGGTGAGTGCGGATTCGAGTCGGTCGGCCGCCTCGGTGCCCTCTGTCGTATTGGCCACGCATGCCCCCTCACCTCGAACGGAACTTCCGTCCTCAAGCCTAAGCCATGGATGAGCGGCGACGGGCCCCGCGGCGACACCTGCGCCGTGGCACGAGTCTGCCGAGTCAGCGTCGGGTCGCGTCCCGGCGGACGGTGAGCACAGGGACGGGGGAGCGCAGAATGATTCGCTGAGCGACCGACCCGAGGATCAGCTTGCCCACGCGTGACCGGGCACGGACGCCGAGGACGAGGCGGTCGACCTCCGAGTGCTCGTTCAGTTCGTCGATGACAGCGGTGACCGGGTCGCGATCCCCGCGTCCGGACCGGTTGATGACGGTGACCTCGAGCCCGGAGGGGGCCTCCGCCTCGGCGAAGTCATGGAGGGTGAGGTTGATGAGCAGCAGCCCGGTACCGAGCTTCTGCGCCTCGGCGACGGCCGATTCGAGGGCAAGCCGGCCCTCGGGACTGTCGGTGACGGCGACGGCGACTGACATGGAGGCTCCTTATCTGCGTCCGTACTCGGCTTTGAATTCGCGTTCGAATTCCGCGAGGTCCTTGTCCTTCGTCTCCGGCAGCATCAGTGCCAGGAAGACGAAGGCGATCACGGCGAGGCCGGCGAACATGCCGAAGGTCGCCGTCATGCCCAAGGCCTCGATGAGCGGCGGGAAGAACTGGGCGACGATGGCGTTCATGATCCACAGCACGAACACGCAGATGCCCATTGCGAAGCTGCGGATCTTCATCGGGAAGATCTCCGAGAGCATCAGCCAGGTCAGCGGGCCGACCGTTCCCTGCATCGAGAAGACGAAGAGGACGAGGAACGCGAGCACCGTCCACGCCTGTGCCGGTCCGGGCGGAACGATGACCGCGGTCAGGGCGATGAGCGTGTGGAAGACCGCGATGAGGGCATAGCCGGTGAGGAACATGACCCGTCGCGGCAGCTTATTCAGCAGATACATGCCCAAGGAGATGCCTGCCAGGGAGAACACGCCGTTGGCGATGTTGCCGATGATGGCGACACCGGAATCCAGGCCCGCGCTCGTGAGCAGCTGAGTTCCGTAGTACATGACCGAGTTGATTCCGGTCAGCTGCTGGAAGAAGCCGAGTCCGGCACCGACGATGACCAGTCGCAGCACCCACCGGGTGCCGAGGTCGGAGAATCCGCCCGTGGCCTCCTTAGCATCCTCGGCTGCGAGGTGGGTGACCTCGTCGATCTCGGCCTCGGCGCGTTCGGGGGAGCGAACCTGCTTGAGCACGGCCAGAGCCTCCTCGGTGCGCCCCTGCGAGATCAGCCAGCGCGGGCTCTCGGGCTGGAAGATCATGCCCACGAGGAGGGCGATCGCTGGCACCAGGGCAACCAGCAGCATCCAACGCCAGATCGAGTCGACGTGTCCGAAGAAGTTGAAGATCACGGCGTTGATGACGAACGCCGCAAGCTGACCGCCGACGATCATGAGCTCATTGCGGGTGACATAGCTGCCGCGCTTCTCCGACGGAGCGATCTCACCGAGGTAGACGGGCACCGTCGCCGAGGCGCCCCCGACGGCGATCCCGAGGACGAAGCGGGCGCCGATGAGGAACTCCGGACCCGGGGCGAGGACACACCCGAGCGTGCCGATGATGAAGACGCAGGCGAGCAGCAGGATCGTGCGCCGCCGGCCCCAGGCATCGGCGACTCGACCGCCGAAGACCGCACCGAAGGCGGCGCCGACCATGAGAGAGGCGACGACGAGGCCTTCGCTCAGCGCGGTCAGGCCGAAGTCCTCGCTCAGCGGTTCGAGGGCCCCGTTGACGACCCCGGTGTCATAGCCGAAGAGCAGACCGCCGAAGGTGGCGACCGTGGCGATGATGCCGAGGCGGTGAACGGGGCGACCTGTGCCGACGTTGGGGAGTTCGAAGTTCGTGCTTGCGGTGGACGTCGATCGCCGGCGCGGGGATCCGGGTGGCATGGGCGGCTCCTTTCCCCTTCAGTCCTAACACATGGGAGCCTGCCGCAGGCGGAGAGGGTGGAGCTCAGTCCTCCTGATACGAATCGTCGATGACTTCGGGCATTCCATCGATCACCGAGACCTCTTCGGTTCCGTCGTCGGCCAGGGCATCGACATTGAGGTCGTCGCCATCGAGCTCGGCGACTTCGAATTCGTCATCGTCGTCGGAGACCATCTCGTCGCCGACGCGATTTCCCTGCTCGGCTGCAGGCGACTGATCGGTGTTGAACTCGTCGGAGAGGCCGGGAGCCTCGTTCTCGTCGTCCCCGCCGGCGTCGTCGACGAGAGCATCGTCGGCCCCTTCGATGCCCGTGCCTTCCGGCCCTTCGGCACCGGGCTCGACGGGAGCCTCGGCGGGCTCGTCGTCGATGCCGGAGTCGAGGTCGACCTGTTCGGCCTCGGCTTCAGCGGCCGCGAGCTCGGGATCGTCCAGTTCGTCTCCTGTCGGCTCGGCGAGATCGGGATCGCCGAGGATGGGGTCGTCTTCCAGTCGGTCGGCCGCTTCCGAATCGAACTCGCTCATGATCTCTCCTTCGCTCGCAATCAGGTTCGGCCCCTCATTCTTACACGTTGATGGACCGCAGGCCATGGGGGACAGAATCATTTCCGGTCAAAGCGGTCCTTCCACTCCTGCCGATCCCAGTGCGCCAGAAACTTCTCTCCGGCACCTCGGCCCGCCGAGATGACATCGAGTTTGCCGGCCGTCGTCAAAGCGAAGTCCGTGCTGCTGTGGCCGGTCGTGTCGACGAACACCGTCCTTTCGGTCACCGACGATGGCCCCGGCCGAGGATCTGCCGCTTAGTGACGTGCCACGGAGACCGGCACGTCTCCGTCCGGTGACCTGTGCTTCTGGCCCGGCCCGGTCCGGCCGGTGAAGTGGTCCATCGTTTGGTTGACACCGAGGAAGTCCATGACCTTGTCGAAAGCTCGGGTCGGCAGGAGACGGGCACCCGGAACCAGGCGGACAAGCGAGGGCATGACCAGCTGCTCACGACCGGATTCAACGGAATCGAGGACCCGCGTGGCCACTTCGTTCTCTTCGAGGATCGGGAGCAGGCGGGGGAATTTCGTCTGCACTCCCCTGAACATGCCGGTGTTGATATAGAAGGGGCACACAGCAAGCGTATTGACCCGGCTGCCGTCGGCGCGCAGCTCTCCGCGCAGTGACTCGGTGAAGCCCACCGCCGCCCATTTGCTCGCTGAGTAGTCGGTCTGTCGAGCGACTCTGGTCAGGCCGGCAGCGCTGGCGATTGTGACCACGGAGCCGCGGTCGCGCTCGATCATTCCGGGCAGGAAGGCCTGGGTCGTCCAGTACAGGGCGAAGGTGTTGACGTCGTAGAGGCGACGGACCGCCGGTTCCTCCATGTCGAGAAGCTTCTTGCCGGAGACGATGCCGGCGCAGTTGACGAGGATGTCGATCTGACCGGTCTGCTCGGCCATGGCGGCAACCTGGTCGGCATCGCCGACGTTGAGGGTGAAGGATCGGGCCCTGGTTCCTGCGGCCTCCACCTCGGCGCGCACCGCGTCTCCGAGTTCGTCCGAGAGGTCCCAGATGATGGCCTCGGCTGCGCCGCGGGCCGCCGCGTCCAGAGCCATGAGTCTGCCGATTCCGCTTCCGGCCCCGGTGATGAGGATGCGGTTGCCGGCGATCGTCGTTCCACGCGTCATGTCTGTGCGTCCTTGCAGTTCGGCGTCAGTGCTGTCCCTCGCGAGCAGAACCCGCTCAAGCGGACCTCTCGAAATGTTACTCAACCGTACATCAGTGTGCCGTGGGTCACACAAGAGCGGGTTTGCCAATGGCCTGTCGACCCGGGGAGCCAGCCCTCCTCTCGCCCTGCACCACCACGACGTGGGCGGGTCATCGAACTCACCTTCAACCTACTCCAGGTGATTCGGATTTCAAGAGGTGCGCACAGACGCGGAGAAGCCCCGCTTCCCCAGTTTTCACTGGGAAACGGGGCTTCCGTGTGGTGGCTCCGACCGGCGTCGATCCGGTGACCTTTCGATTTTCAGTCGAACGCTCTACCAACTGAGCTACAGAGCCGAGCCGCCGACATACTCATCAAGTATGTCGAGAGAAACAAAGGCTCTTCCGAAGAAGAGCCTTATGCTCCGCGACCCTGACGGGACTCGAACCCGCGACCTCCGCCGTGACAGGGCGGCGCGCTAACCAACTGCGCCACAGGGCCTTGCTGTTGTGATGGAAGACCTTACGATCCTACACCGTACCCCCAACGGGATTCGAACCCGTGTCGCCGCCGTGAAAGGGCGGTGTCCTAGGCCTCTAGACGATGGGGGCCCAGGTTGTCCTCGGATTCCCCGTGGGCAACGACGTTAAGCTTATCCCACCCGATTCGCGGAATGCAAAACGAAAAGAGGTGTCCTCGGTCACACGGCGGAAACGGCGCATTTCGACGTTTCGTGCGACCGCCTCGGCGAGGGGATCGGGGCCATTAGAGTGGGAGGCATGGAGGCTCTGAGTGAAGAGGAGTTCGATGCGATCCTCGGCGAAGCCCTGGATCTGCTGCCGACCGGGGTGACCGAATAGCTGGACAATGTCGCCCTGTTCGTCGAGGACCGGCCGGAGGACGGCGACCGGCACCTGCTCGGCCTCTATGAGGGCACACCGATCGGGGAGCGGGGGATCGCTGGGTTCGAGATGCCCGACAATATCTTCATCTATCGAGACAACCTCATCGACTTCGCCGAGGATGTCGATCACCTGCGCGAGGAGATCGTCGTCACCATCGTCCATGAGATCGCCCATTTCTACGGTCTCGATGACGACCGGCTCCACGAGCTCGGGTGGGGGTGAGCGTCCCCGGCCGAAGGGGCTGACGGGCTTACCGGCGAGTCACTTGACGTTACGGGAATTGGCGTCCGAAAGCCTACTTCGCCTATTGTGGGCGGGTACCTATCAGCACCGATACAACATTCCGTCCGTATCGACGCGGGGACACGGAGCCGTGAAAGCTGCGCCTCCTGGCCCCGCTGACCTGCGGGCAGGAGGCACTACCCCCTTATGACAGTTGCATCCAAGACTTCCAGCGCGGCGACCCCGGCCGTGCGAGTGCTCAACCTGGCAGGCATCGACTACAGCCTGCGCAGCTTCGACCACGACCCCGCCACCCGCCGTTACGGTTCGGAGGCCGCAGACAAGCTCGGAGTCAGCTCCGACCAGGTGTTCAAGACCTTGATGATCCAGGTCGACGGGCAGCCCGTGACCGCGCTCGTCCCCGTCTCCGGTCAGCTCGACCTCAAGGCCCTGGCCTCCGCGCGCGGAGCGAAGAAGGCCCAGCTGTCCGGTGTGGCCGAGACCGAACGTCGCACCGGCTACCCCGTCGGCGGAGTCTCTCCGTTCGGACAGCGCCATGCCGTGCCGGTCGTCGTCGACCGCACAGCGCTCGACCATTCGACAGTGTTCGTCTCGGCCGGCCGTCGCGGTCTCGAGATCGAGATCCACCCCGAGGATCTCGTCATGCTCACGAACGCCCAGGTCGCGAAGATCGCCGCGCTCGACTGATCAGCTCTCGCTGATCCGAGCGTCGATCCCCGGCCTCACACCCATTCGACCTCACCGACCTCGGGCTCTGCCCGACCGGCGGTGAGGTCGGCGTACATCGCCACGGCATCGGCCACCTCGGCGAGGGGAACCAGGACATCGAGTCCGACCTCACCGCCGTAGTCGGCCCTCGTCGCCCACCCCCGCTTCCCGGCCGTCCGCTCCAGGGCGTTGGCCTGGGCATAGTCGACGTGTGCGGACACAGGGACGCGCTCACGACGGGTGACGATCCGGGCCCTCTCCACGGCCGCCGAGGTGGCCTGACCGTAAGCGCGCACGAGCCCGCCCGCGCCCAGCAGGGTGCCCCCGAAATACCGGGTGACGACGGCGACGACGAAGGTCAGATCATGGCCGGTGACGACATCGAGGATCGGAGCGCCCGCGGTGCCGGCCGGTTCCCCGTCGTCGCTGAAGCGCTGAGTGCGCGAATCGGTGTCGAGGACGAACGCCGAACAATGGTGGCGGGCCTTCGGATGCTCGGCGCGCGCCTCGGCGATGACGGCCCTGGCCTCGGCCTCATCGGCGGCGGGGGAGAGGCGAGTGAGGAAGCGGGATCTCTTGATCTCGATCTCGGCCTCGACGGGGCTGAGGATGGTCCGGTAAGACATGCTCGTCACTGTAGTCGAATGTGTTCTACGATGACCCCACGGGCGCGGATTCCGCGCTCATCCCCGGTACTTCAGTGAAAGGGTGACAATGGTGCACCAACTCGGCGAGGCCGACCTCGCAGCGCTCAAAGACGAATCCGCCCGAGCCCGGGAGCTCGACCGCGCGCACGTCTTCCATTCATGGTCGGCACAGCGACTCATCGACCCGCCGACCGTCGCCCGCGCACAGGGCTCGACGGTCATCGACGGTGAGGGGCGGGAGTTCCTCGACTTCTCCTCGCAGCTGGTGAACACGAACATCGGCCACCAGCATCCGGCCGTCGTGGCCGCGATCAAGGACCAAGCCGATGTGCTGTGCACGATCAGCCCGGCCACCGTCAACGCCGCCCGGTCCGAAGCGGCTCGCCTCATCACCGAACGGACACCGGCCGGGCTCGACCACGTGTTCTTCACCAACGGCGGAGCGGACGCGAACGAACACGCCATCCGCATGGCGCGGCTGCACACCGGACGGACGAAGGTGCTCGCCCGCTACCGGTCCTACCACGGCGGAACCCAGACGGCCGTCAACGTCACCGGTGACCCGCGCCGGTGGGAGAACGAGACCGGGGATTCCGGCGTCGTCCACTTCTTCGGACCCTTCCTCTACCGCTCGGAGTTCCACGCCGCCACCGAGGCCGAAGAGACCGAACGCGCACTGCAGCACCTGCGGCGGACCATCGAACTCGAGGGGCCGGCGACGATCGCCGCGATCATCCTCGAATCCATTCCCGGCACCGCCGGCATCATGGTGCCCTCTGCTGAGTACATGCAGGGTGTGCGGGCGCTGTGCGACGAGTTCGGGATCGTGCTTATCGCCGACGAGGTGATGGCAGGATTCGGGCGGTCGGGCAAGTGGTTCGCCTTCGAGCACTTCGACATCGTGCCCGACCTCATCACCTTCGCCAAGGGCGTGAACTCGGGGTACGTGCCGCTGGGCGGAGTGATCATCAGCGATGCGATCTTCGAGACCTTCGCCGAACTCGTCTACCCCGGCGGGCTGACCTACTCCGGGCATCCGCTGGCGTGCGCGGCGGCGGTTGCGACGATCAACGCGATGGCCGACGAGGGCATGATCGAACACGCCGCTCACATCGGGGAGACGATCATCGGACCCCGTCTGCGGCAGATCGCGGAGAATTCGAAGCACGTCGGCGAGGTCCGCGGCATCGGAGCGTTCTGGGCGATCGAGCTCGTCTGGGACAAGGAGTCCAAGGAGCCGCTGGCCCCTTACGGCGGCGGCTCACCCGAAGTCGCCTCGGTGGTGGCGGCGCTGAAGGAACACGGCGTCATCCCGTTCAACAACTACCACCGCCTGCACGTGGTCCCGCCGATCAACATCAGCGAAGAGGACCTCGAACGCGGCCTCGGAGTCTTCGAGAAGGTCCTCACCGACTTAAACTTCCCCCACTAGTTACTACCTGACGGCGGCCCAGCAACCTCGCGCGAGGTTGCTGGGCCGCCGTCAGGTAGCAATTAGGGGGTTTGGTGGGTGTACTCGCCGCCCAAGACGGTCGCGCGGACGGGGATTGCTGCGATCTCGTCCGCCGCGACGTTGCGCGGGTGGGTGTCCAGGGCGACGAAGTCGGCGAGTTTGCCTCGGCTCAGTGTTCCCTTGTCCGCGCCCTGACCCGAGGCCTTTGCCGCATCGACCGTGTAGGCCGCGATCGCCTCATCGACGCTCAAGGCTTCGGCCGCCGAACCCATGACATCACCGTCACGGGTCCTGCGGGTGACGAAGGCTTCGATTCCGCGCAGCACATTCCCGTCGGCGCACGGCCGATCCGAACTGCCGGCCATCGGCACACCCGCGTCGACGAACGACTTCGCCCGGTAGATCAGGTGCCGGCGGTCCGGGCCGAGCGAAGCGTTCATCCCGTCCCCGATTCCGTCGGCGAACGCCGCCTGCGGGGTGACGACGATACCGTGCTCGGCCAGCGTCGCCAGGTGCTCGTCATGGACCAATGCGGCATGCTCGATCCGGTTGGGCACCGCCCGGCGGCCATAGCGCTGCTGCGCCTCGACGATGTTGGCGATCGCAGCATCCACGGCGGCATCGCCGATGGCGTGCACGGCCAGCGACCAGCCGGAGGCATAGGTGTCCAGTATCTGCTGCCGCAGCACCTCGGCGTCGTCCTGCAGATAGCCGGGGTGGTCCTTTCCCGCGTAGTTCTCCCGCAGTGCCGCGGTTTCGCCGGACAGGGCCCCGTCCATGAAGAACTTCACCGGCCCGATCGAGATGAGATCATCGCCGAGGCCGGTGCGCAGTCCCGCATCCAGACCGATGCCGAACCCGTCGGCGGAGTTCGCCGCGATCGGGTGCAGCCCGTCGGCCTGCGGCATGAGCTGAGCCCGCGCCCGCAGCTTGCCCTCTTCCCGAGCCCGCAGGTAGCCGCTGATCTCGATGGGGGAGTGGCCGATCCAACCGTAGGCGATTCCGCATTCGCCGAAGGACGTGATGCCTTCCTTCGCATAGTAGGCCGTCGCCAGATCGAGGGCGTCGACGACGGTGTCGAGCGAATACGGGCGGATGAGATCCTGCACCAGCGTCTGCGCGGTCTCTTCGATCAGCCCCGTCGGATGCCCGGCCGCGTCACGGACGACCTTCCCGCCGACCGGCTCCTCGAAATCGGGGTCCAGGATCCCGGCCCGACGCATCGCCTCGGTGTTGGCGATCGCGGCGTGACCGGACGTCTGCCGCATGAACAG
This sequence comes from Brevibacterium linens ATCC 9172, assembly GCF_900169165.1. GTDB lineage: Bacteria > Actinomycetota > Actinomycetes > Actinomycetales > Brevibacteriaceae > Brevibacterium > Brevibacterium linens. The sequence continues at coordinate 112,153 of NZ_FXYY01000005.1, read as the reverse complement.
GGGCCGGTCCCCGGTGATCTCGTCAAGACGGCCCAAGTCCGGATACTGCCCGTCGTAGTCACGGTGGGCGTACCCCGTGGCTTCGATCCATTCCCCGGACGGAGTCGTCGCCGCTGCTTTCTCGAGCGCGGCATAGACATCGGGCAGACCGCCGGGCAGCGCCGTGACATCGACCGAGGCGAGGGTGAGACCGAACCACGTCGTGTGACAGTGGACGTCGTTGAAGCCCGGCAGCACCGTCGCCCCGCCCAAGGACTCGACCTGGTCGGCGTCGATGCCGTCGAGCTCCTCGTCGAAGCCGATGATCCGGTTGCCCCACACCCCGATCTTCTGCGCCCGCGGGCGCGTCGGATCAAGCGTGTAGGCGTCGAGGTCGGTGAAGATCGCGTCGATTCTCATAGAGCCACCTTAGTCAGATTCGCACGTCGTCCGCTCCGCCGTTCACACCAGCCCGTTCACACCCGCCGCTCGCACCGGCCCGTTCACGGCAGGCGCGCCCCGCGAACGGACGGATCCGTGATGCAGTGGACGAGCGAGAGCCCCTTGTGTTCCAGCGCCCGCTGAAAGGCGTCACGGAAGTCCTCGGTGCGTTCGACGCGGATGCCGAGTCCGCCGAAGGCCGTGGCCATGGCTGCGAAGTCCGGGTTCTTGAGTGCCGTGGCCGTGGCCCGGCCCGGATATTCGCGGTCCTGATGACCGCGGATCGTGCCGTAGACCGAATTGTCGTTCAGCACCACTGTGATATTCGCGCCGTACTGGACGGCCGTGGCCATCTCCTGCCCGTTCATGAGGAAATCCCCGTCGCCTGCGATGCAGAACACGGACCGTTCCGGATGGACGAGCGCGGCGGCGACGGCGGCCGGCAGACCGAATCCCATCGATCCGTTGCGCGGGCCCAGCGCCGAGGGGAAACCGTGCGTGGGCAGGAATCTGGTCGCCCAGCCGGAGAAGTTCCCCGCCCCGTAGGTGATGATCGCGTCGTCCGGCAGCAGGTCGTGCACATGGACGAATGCTTCGTCCATGTCGACGAACCCCGCCGAGGCGGCCGACCCGGAATCTGCCACCTGCGGTTTCCGCCACGCCTCGAGCTCGGCCCGGGCCTCGGCGACCCAATCCGGCAGCGGCACAGCATCCCCGGCTGCTTCGGACAGGTCATCACCGAGCGGCGGTTCGTCGATCGACCCGTCGGAGGAGACCGAATAGGTGCGGGTGCCCTCCTCGGTGAACAGGGATTGGGCGAACCGGCTCACCGAGGTGACGATGTGCTGGTCGAGACGACCGAAATGGCCGTGCGCATCGGCATCGGGGCCGATGACGACGGTGCGCTGGTCGACGCCGTTGCTGAACCCGTCGGTGGCCACATCGGTGCGGACACAGCCCAAGAAGATGTGCAGGTCCGCCTCGGCGAGGACTCGCTTCGCCACGGGGGACGCGCCATAGCCCAGGATGCCGAGGAAATTCGGGCTGTCATGGTCGATGCCGTCATAGGCACGGAAGGTGCCGAGCACGCCGAGGCCGCGGTCGCGTGACCATTGGGCGATGCGCCGCGAGGTCGACGGGGACCAGTCCTCGCCGCCGATGATGAGCACGGGACGGTCGGCGGCGGTGATGCGGGCACGCAGCTCCGTAACGTCCCCGGCATACGGTGAGGCCGAACCGTGCACACGTGGGGGCAGCACCGTCCCCGACGTCGGGCGGACAAGGACCTCTTCGGGCAGACCGACGATGACGGGACCGGGCCGCCCGGTCACGGCGGTGTGCATGGCGTCGACGACCACCTCGGCGGCCTTATCGGGATCGTCGAGGGTGAGCACCTTCTTCGCGGTCGAGGAGAACCAGCCGTCCAGGTCGAATTCCTGGAAGGATTCGCGGCCGCGATGATCGGTGGGGATGAGGCCGACAAAGACGACGAGCGGGGTCGCATCCTGGAATGCGGTGTGGACGCCGACCTTGACGTTCGCAGCGCCGGGGCCACGGGTGACCAGGGCGATTCCGGGCACTCCGGTCATCCGCCCCTCGGCGACGGCCATATATGCGGCCCCGCCCTCCTGGCGGCAGACGATCGGGGTGATCGACGAATCGCGGAGACCGTCGATGACATCGAGATACGACTCGCCGGGAACCAGATAGGTACGCGAGACTCCGTGTGCTTCGAGTTCCTCGACGATGAGATGACCTGCAGTAAGAGACGCGGAGGTGTCCATACCCCATGCTTATCATTCTTTTGTCTCATTCGGTCACCGTCGGACCCATTCGGACCCGCAAGGTCGTATGATCGTGCAACAACGGAATCAGTGCGGCTCTCCGCCTGAGCCCGTGAGCAGGGACGCGTCTCCGTTCCGGCGACGAACGACGACTGACAGCCAGGAGGCTCACGCATGACCGGCATCGACTCCGACCATCCATCGGCTTCGGCGATCTCCACCACCGGCGACGGTGGTCCTGGTGGGCGCAGGCGAGCAGGATTCCAGTCGAAGCCGCGCAAGGCCAATCTCGAACGCGACCCAGGGATGCCTGCGAGCACCTGGCGACTGCGCTCGGATGCCTGGGAGTACCTCAAGTTCGCGATCAAGCGGCTGGCCGCCAGCGGAGGGGACTTCTCGATGATCGCCGAGGACGGGGAAGTCTGGCGGTCCCTGCGTTCACTGCGGACGATCGAACTCTACTGGGGCGGCTTCGGGCAGCGCTATGTCGAAGAGATCACCGACCTGCTCTCGGGTGGGGAGTTCGACCGGGCCCACGACATGATCACGCGGGCGGTCAACCGGCTGCGCGGAACCACGGTGCCCGATGTCGGCGAGGACGACCTGACCGAGGACGAGCGCGCCGAACTCAAGGATCGGCAGGATTCCCGTCCTCGCTTCGAGGTCCTCATCGTCGACGAAACCACCGAAGGCGGTCGCGACGAACTCCATTCCGATCTGCTCAGGCTTCGCAACCCCACCGACCAGTTCATCTACGACTACGTCATCGTCCCGACCGCCGACGACGCCGTCGCAGCGGCACTGACGAACCCGAACCTGCTCGCCTGCGTCATCCGCCCCGGCTTCACCGACCACACCCGTGAGGTCCTCAGTCGTGACCTGCGCGATGCCGTGGCGTTTGCCCACGAGACGACGAAGGCGTCCCCCACCGGTCCGATGAGCCCGCTGAACTCGGTGCGACGGGTGCTGCGGCTGGCCGATACGCTCGCGAACCTGCGTCCCGAACTCGATCTCTACCTCATGGCAGGTGCGCACATCGAAAGCCTCGCCGGGGCCCTGACGCACCGGTTCCGTCGCGTCTTCCGCCGCGAGGACCAGTTCGAACTCCATCTGTCCCTGCTGCGCCGCGCTCAGCATCTCTACGACACCCCCTTCTTCGATGCGATCCGGGAGCATGCGCGGCGCCCGGCCGGCGTCTTCCACGCACTGCCTGTCTCTCGCGGCGGTTCGGTCGTCGGATCGAAATGGATCGGGGACTTCGTCGACTTCTACGGCCTCAACCTGCTGTTGGCCGAGTCCAGTGCCACCTCGGGCGAGTTGGACTCTCTGTTGGCGCCGGTGAAGACCCTGAAGAAGGCGCAGCTGCTGGCCGCCCGGGCCTACGGTGCCAAACGCACCTACTTCGTCACGAACGGGACGTCGACGGCGAACAAGATCGTCCACCAGGCCGTTGTCTCACCCGACGAGGTCGTCATGGTCGACCGCAACTGCCATAAGTCCCACCACCATGCGCTCATGCTCACCGGTGCGCGCACCGCCTACCTCGAGGCGTACCCGCTCAACGATGTCGCTTTCTACGGTGCGGTGCCGTTGAACCGGATCAAGCAGCTCCTGCTCGACTACCGTGCGGCCGGTCGCCTCGATGAGGTGCGGATGATCACCCTGACCAACTGCACCTTCGACGGGATCGTCTACGACCCGTACAAGGTCATGTCGGAATGCCTGGCGATCAAACCCGACCTCGTCTTCCTCTGGGACGAGGCCTGGTTCGCCTTCGCACGGTTCCACCCGGTCACCCGCAAACGCACCGCCATGGTCGCTGCCGAACGACTCGAGGAGACGCTGGACACCAATGCCCACGCCGCCGCGTACCGAGAGCAGCGCAAGCGCCTATTCGATCCGGAGACCGGGGCTCCGGCACCCGACGAGGTGTGGTTGGCCGAGGACCTGCTGCCCCCGCCGGACGCGACGATCCGCGTGTACGCGACCCAGTCGACGCATAAGACGCTGACCGCGCTGCGCCAGGGGTCGATGATCCACGTCTACGATCAGGAGTTCTCCACCGGCGCCGAGGAGGCCTTCCACGAGGCGTACATGACCCACACCTCGACGTCGCCGAACTACCAGATCCTCGCCTCCCTCGACCTCGGCCGCAGGCAGGTGGAGATGGAGGGCTTCGCGCTCGTGCAGAAGCAGCTCGACCTGGCGATGAGCCTGTCCTCGGCGATCGCGCGTCATCCGCTGCTGAAGAAGACGTTCAAGGTGCTCACCGCCGCTGATCTCATCCCGGAGGAGTACCGGGTCACCGAACGGACGATGCCGCTGCGCGATGGGCTCTCGACGATGTGGGACGCCTGGGTCCGCGACGAGTTCGTCGTCGATCCCAGCCGCATCACCGTCGAGATCTCGGGCACGGGAGTCGACGGGGATACGTTCAAGCACGAGCACCTCATGGACCGCTACGGCATCCAGGTGAATAAGACGAGTCGGAACACGGTGCTGTTCATGACGAACATCGGCACCTCGCGCTCGGCCGTGGCCTACCTCATCGAGGTGCTGGTCAAGCTGGCGGGGAAGTTCAATGATCCGCATGAGCTCCAGGAGCAGGATGCGCTGACCGAACCGGCCGCGGTGATGCCTCCGCTGCCCGACTTCTCGGCCTTCGCCCCTGACTACGCCGCCGAGGTGCCCGCCGAGGATCCGTCGAAGCAGCTGCCCGACGGCGACCTGCGCACCGCCTACTATGCGGGTCTGCGTCGCCAGAACATCGAGCACGTGCTCCCACATGAGCTGCGACGCCGGGTCGAGAACGGGGAACAGCCGGTCTCGGCCGGATTCGTCACTCCGTACCCGCCCGGATTCCCGGTGCTTGTGCCCGGTCAGGTCATCACTGCTGAGGTGCTCGACTTCATGTCGGCTCTCGACACCCGTGAGATCCACGGCTATGACACCCGCCAGGGCTACCGCGTCATCCTCAAAGAGGTCCTGGAGAGCTGAGCGAGATCGGCCGTGCAGACCAACCGTCTCATCCAGACCGTCGAAGCCCACACCGAGGGGCTGCCCGTCCGCGTCGTCACCGGGGGAGTGGGACCATTCCCCGGTGAGCCCATGGCCGAACGCCGGGAGTGGTTCATCGAGAACTCCGACGATCTGCGGACCTTTCTCATGTGTGAACCCCGCGGCCACGGGTGGCTCTCGGGAGCGATCCTGCAGCCGCCGACTCGTGCCGACGCGGACTGGGGAGTGCTCTTCATCGAGGTCACCGGCGTGCTCCCGATGTGCGGCGCCGGCACGATCGCAGTGGCGACCATCCTCGTCGAGACGGGCATGGTGCCCGTCGTCGAACCCGTCACGACCGTGCGTCTCGACGCCCCGATCGGGCTCATCACCGCCGAGGTGGTCGTCCGGGACGGTCGCGCCGAGGCGGTGACCATCGTCAACGTTCCCTCGTATGCGCATGCCCTCGACCAGTCCGTCGAGGTGCCCGGGCGAGGGGCGATCGCCTGCGACATCGGCTTCGGCGGGAACTTCTACGCCTTCGTCTCCGCCGCCGACGTCGGCATCCCCTTCGAGCGTGACCGGGCTGAGGACTTCATCGCCGCCGGTCGCGAGATCATGGCTGCCGTCAATGAGCAGCTCGACCCCGTGCATCCGGAGACTGGGTACCGCGGCTGCGAGCACGTCGTGTTCCTGACGCCGCCGACGGAGCCCGGACCCGATGGCGAAGCGCCGGATGCCCGCCATGTGCTCATCAACCATCCCGGCTGGCTCGACCGGTCGCCCGGCGGCACAGGCACGAGCGCACTCATGGCCGTCCGGCACGCCCGCGGACAGCTGGGCCTGAACACGGATTTCGTCAACGAGTGCTTCATCGGCACCTCGTTCACCGGACGGCTGATAGAGGAGACGAGAGTCGGCGAGCATGTGGCTGTGGTGCCGACGATCACCGGCAGCGCCTGGCTGATTGCGACCTCGCAGTTCATGCTCGACCCCAGCGACCCGTTCCCCGCCGGCTTCACACTCTGAGCCTGCGGCCCGCGGCTATCCCAGCTGGCCGGGGTGGAGGACGCGGGAGAGGAAGTCCTTCGTCCGCTGTTCCTGCGGGTTACCGATGACGTCCTTGGCCGGTCCGGCTTCGACGACGACTCCGCCGTCCATGAAGACCATGGTGTTCGCGACTGAACTCAGAGATTGAGCAATCGAGACTCGCGGATTCTGACTGTCGGAGAGACAACCAGGTTTGACCCTCTTCTTGGGAGGTCCGACTTCAGATTTTGGGGAGACGCTGATGTGGGTGGGTGGGATACAGACTTCTGTATCCCACCCCCCCCCCCCCGCGATTAACTGAATTTGTTGGGAGGGTAGATTTGAACTGATGACACTCGGTTAAAGTCCAACTATCCTCATTCTGTAGGAAGATATTGAATCATCTTGCTGTTGTGTCTACAGATTCTTTCAACTGAAAGCATTGGTGAATATCTATACTCCTGAAGAGGTTCAATGTCTCAATACCATATGCAGGCCCTGCCTGCTGGGAGTCGCCCTTAGCTATAGTACTGAAAGAACCAGAGGTCAACGCCAGCGTATCCCCCACGACACGGTCGGGTTTTGTCACCCCTGTTTACATGTGCAATTCGAGTCCGTTCGCACTCAGCTTTGCTGCGCATTAAATGGCTTGTATGCCAGCTTGCCGCAGTTGCGGGCGTTGCCGGTATGGCAATACCGATGCCAGCTACAAGCGCAGCTGTGGTTATGGCGACTGCAATTCGCTTCATCTTAACCCCTGGTGGATTCGATAATGTGATGTCAATCACATTCGGTATGTTTAGGAACTCTAACCGATAGCAGTCGCCGATGCAAGGGGGGTGCGGTCAATTTCAAGCGGTTCTTCCGGTGCCAATTTCACTGCCCGAGAACATGCTCTGACGGTCGCTGATTCGAGTTGCATGATGCGGGTGAACCATCCCAGCGGTTAGGGGAAATCGGCGCAGGTGAAGCGTTATATACTTACCTATCTCACTATGTAGATAGCTTGTTCGGTTGCTGGATGTAGCAATGTGTATTCCTGTCTGGAGCGAGGCTGTGAAGTCGATCTTGTTGGATGCCATTCTCTAGCTTGATTCTATGGTGAACTGAACAGTTATCGTTTCCGAAGTTGCATGCGCCACGTCAGTTCATCGCATTCCTTTGTGTTGGGAACGGGTGACGCGTCGCCCGGGCAATTTTGCCGGAAGGGTGAGCTAATGAACTCGGGGCAACCGAAGACTGCCATAGCGCTCCGGCGCGGGCCCCTTTAATATGCAGTTCCCGATCGCGTGAGAAGCTCTGCCCGCCTTCAGGCGCCGTTGGCAGTGAGTGTATTTAACGTGCCAAGTTGATGCGGGAGTATGTCTAGTTCATCACCTCGGTGAGGTTCTGCAGATTTCGTGACTCGGTATCTTGTGATGCGTGGTCCCAGCGTCTTAGCTTGGCTGGCCGGGATGGAGGACGCGGAAGAGGAAGTCCTTCGTCCGCTGCTCCTGTGGATTGCCGATGACGTCTTTGGCAGGGCCCTCCTCGACGACGACTCCGCCGTCCATGAAGACTACACGGTCAGCGACCTGCCGGGCGAACTCCATCTCGTGGGTGACGACGACCATCGTCATCCCCGCCTCGGCGAGCTTGCGCATGACCTGCAGAACGTCTCCGACGGTCTCCGGGTCGAGTGCCGATGTCGGCTCGTCGAAGAGCATGAGGCTCGGGTCCATCGAAAGTGCCCTCGCAATCGCCACACGCTGCTGCTGACCGCCGGAGAGCTGATCAGGGTAACGGTCGGCGAACGACGCCAGCCCTACTTGGTCGAGGCGGTCGAGGGCGATCTTCTGCGCTGCCGCGGTGTCGCGTTTGAGCACGCGCCGTTGTGAGATCGTGCAGTTGTCCACGACCGTGAGGTGAGGGAAGAGATTGAACGACTGGAAGACCATTCCGACGTGGCGGCGCAGTCTGTTGACCTCGACATCCGGGTCCGTGGCTTTGTATCCTGCGACGGTGATCGTGCCCGAGTTCGGCTGTTCGAGCAGATTGACGCAGCGCAGCAGGGTCGACTTGCCGGACCCGGACGGTCCGATCAGACAGACGACTTGCCCTGGTTCCACCTTCAGGTTGATTCCCTTGAGGACCTCGACCGAGCCATAGGACTTGTGGAGGTCTGTGATCGTGCAGCCTTCGGCATGGATCTCGCCGACAGGACTTGATGTGATCGACATGTCTACCTACTTCTTGATCTTGGCTGTGCGGGATTCGAACCGACGGGCGAGCATGCCCAGAGGGATGGTGATGATCAGGTAGCAGACGCCGGCGACGACCAGTGGGGTGAGTCCGGCTTCCGGATTGGAAATCGCTTCGCGGCCGAACTTCGTGAGCTCATACTGCGCGGCGGTGAGGCCGAGGATGTAGATCAAGGACGAATCCTTGGTCATGAGGATGATCTCGTTGGTCAGAGGCGGAAGGATGATACGGAACGCCTGTGGGATGACGATGGTGATCATTGCGCGCGAATGGGACATGCCCAATGATCGTGCCGCCTCAAACTGGCCCTTGGGCACGGCCTGAAGGCCAGCGCGCAGGGTCTCTGCGATATAGGCAGACTCGACGATGCCGAGGGCCAGCATGACCGTGACATACGTGTCCATCCGAATGCCGAAGGCATAAGGGACCGCGTAGCCGAAAGCGAGGAAGACTATAAGTGCCGGCAACCCGCGGAACAGTTCAATATAACCAGTGGCAATCCATCGATACGGGGCGACCGAGGAGATCTTCATCAGTGCCAGCAGGATGCCCAGGGACAACGCCAGGACGAAGCCGAGCGCCGTGTAGATGATCGTGTTGAAGAGTGCGGTGGTGATGATCTCAGGGAACTGAGCGGCGATCACATCAGGGTTGAAGAATTTGAGGTAGATCGTCTTCCAGTCCGCGAAGATCACGGCGACGAGAACGGCGACGATGAGAATTCCGTATTGAATTCCTTGCGACGTACGTTGGCGTTGACGCACGCTGAGAGCCAAGATGCCTCCAGAGTTATGGCCCGGTTCCGGAGCCCTCACTGGGGCTCCGGAAGCGGGCAAATGCAATCAGTATCTGCTGATGGAGTCGCGTATCAGCTGCGGTCGGCTTCGGGGATGCGGGCGGCATCGGCAACGTCGCCGAACCACTTGTCGACCGACTTGTCGTAGCCGCCGTCTTCGTACAGGCGCTTCATAGTCGATGCGAAGGCATCGAGCAACTCCTTGTTGCCCTTCTTCACGCCGGCGCCGAGCACCTCACCCGTGTCGTACTCCTCGACGAACTCGAGCTTGTCATCGGACTCGACAGCCGTCGAAATGATCGAAATGTTGCCAATCACTGAATCCACCTGGCCGGTCTGGATCGCCTGCGTCATGAGGCCCGAGTCCTCGAATTGCACTGGAGTCGCACCGTGGTCCTTGGCATAGGTCTCACCGGTCGTCGCCTGCTGCACGCCGACCTTCTGCCCCTTGACGTCGTCGATTCCCTTGATTCCGGATTTCTTCGTGACCATCAGGCCGAGGTTGTCCTTGAGGTAGGGCTCCGAGAAGTCCATCTTCGTCTTGCGATCGTCGGTGATCGACATACCTGACAGTGCAATATCGCACTGTGCGGTATCGAGGGCGGAACCGGACTGGATGGCTTCGAAGGCTGTGGTGATGACGTTGAGCTCGACCTTGAGGTCTTCGGCGGTGGCCTGCGCCAAGTCCATGTCGAAGCCGACGTTCTCTCCGCCGTCGACGAACTCGAACGGCTCGTAGGGGATGTCCGAGCAGACAGTGAGCTTCCCGTCCTCGACGAGCGGCACGCCGCTGTCGCTCTTCGCCTCGGAATCGCCTCCGCCGCCGCAGGCGGACAAGGTGAGCAGGGCGCCGACGGCCGCAATGGCCAGGCTCGAGCGTCGTTTCATGGTTCCTCCAGGAGATCGGTGACTGGTGAGTCACGTACGCGGTCCGCTCTGACGTTGCAGTCTGAGCAGTGTCTGCGAGAAATCCTACCGTGAACTGGGTCATACTCATGTCGCGTCGATGATCGCCGAGGTGGTTGTGATGAAATCGTAGTGTTGCCGTGTATGCGGGCGACCGGCCTGAGCCGCCGACCGCGGACGCGAAAGGGCCCGACCGACGACAACGTCGGTCGGGCCCTCGGGGCATTGGTCGAGCTCGGCAGCCTCAGCTGAGCTGGTCCTCCATGTCGATCTCCGAGGTGTCCTTGGCCAGCCACAGGGCGATGATCGTGAGGATCGCTGCGGCGATGATGTAGAGGCCGCAGTAGACGATCGACCCTCCTTCGGCCTGCCACAGTGCGACCATGGCGAACGGTGCGGGACCGGCTCCGATGACGCTGGACATGTTGTAGGAGATCGCCGATCCGGTGTAGCGGACGTTGGCGGGGAAGAGCTCCGGCAGGTACGCGGCCATCGGGCCGAAGGTCAGCCCCATGAGGATGAAGCCGACGATGAGGCCGATGATGACTCCCGGGGTGCCGGCATTGAACAGGGCATTGACGACGAGTCCGTAGGCGGCGATGAGCACGGTCACGCCCAGCAGCATCTTCCGCCGACCCAGCTTCTCGGCCAGTGGTCCGGAGACGACGGTGAAGATTCCGAAGAACACCACTCCGATGATGAGGTAGGTGAGGAACTCGTTCTTCGTGTACCCCAGCCCCGCGACGAAGCCTGCGGGATCGAAGGAATTCCCTGCCGCCTCGGCGAGGGACTGCGCCTGTTCAGGGGTGGCCGGTGAGGTGCCGTAGGTGAGGGTGAACGCGGTCATGAAGTAGAAGAGCACGTAGGTCGCGAGCATGATGAAGGTGCCGAGGATGAGCGGCTTCCAGCTCGTGGCGAAGACCCGTCCGAGTGGGGCCTTCGAGATCTGCTGCTTCTGCGCGACGAGCTGGAACGCCGGGGTCTCCATGAGCGACATGCGCACGTAGAGGCCGACGGCCACGAGCAGCGCCGAGAGCAGGAACGGGATGCGCCAGCCCCAGGCGAGGAACGCCTCGGGGGAGGTCCAGGTGCCGAGGGCGACGAAGAGCAGGTTCGCGATGATGAAGCCGACGGGGGCGCCGAGCTGAGGGAACGTGCCCCAGATGGCACGCTTGCCCTTCGGGGCATTCTCGGTGGCCAGCAGGGCCGCGCCCGACCATTCGCCGCCGAGGCCGACGCCCTGGCAGAAGCGCAGGAGGACGAGGAACAGCGGCGCGAGGACGACCCAGCCCGGGGTGCTGGCGGTCGGCAGCAGGCCGATGAGGAAGGTGCCGATGCCCATGATGAGCAGGGAGGCGATGAGCGTCTTCTTCCGGCCGATGCGGTCACCGAAGTGACCGAAGATGATCGAGCCGAGGGGGCGGGCGACGAAGGCGACGCCGAAGATCGCGAACGAGCTCAGCAGCTGAGTCGTCGATGTCTGATTGGGGAAGAAGAGGGCCGGGAAGACCAGCGAGGAGGCCGTGGCGTAGGCGTAGAAATCGAAGAACTCGATCGTGGTGCCGACCATCGAGGCGGTCAGGACCTTGCCGCGGGTGTTGTTCTTCCGAGTCGCTGCGATTGCGTCGTCGACTCCGGCTGCCGAGGAGGGATTCTCCGGCTGTGTTTCGGTGGACATGGTGGTGCTCCGCTGTTTCGTGAGTGCAGGCACGGGCGGGTGGTCCGTGCCAATGGAAAAGGCCGTCGGCGCTGTGTCGGGCACAGCGTCGACGGCGACGAATAGACACTACGCCCGTCTCACGAAACGCGATTTCCGAGTCTCACTAATTGGGATTACTAGGTGGTCGAAGTGTTCTGGACAACTCGGACCGGACCGCCGGGCCACCGGGCGCTGAGTCCGCCCGGCGCTCAATTCTGAGCCGTGACCTCGGTGATCGTCACTGTCTCCTTGGGTGCGCCGTCGCCGGCGCCGGAGTCCGTGCCCTTGGCCGCGATGTCGGCGACGGTCTTCGTGCTCTTCTCGTCCAGCTGTCCGAACACCGTGTAGTCGGGCGGCAGCGAGCTGTCATCGTAGACGACGAAGAACTGGGAGCCGTTCGTATCGGGGCCGGAGTTCGCCATGGCCAGAGTGCCTGCCGGGTAGGTCTCGGAACCGTCGAGCTCATCGGGGAACGAGTATCCGGGACCGCCCGAGCCGGTGCCCGTGGGGTCGCCGCACTGGAGGACGAAGATGCCTTCGGTGGTCAGTCGGTGGCAGTCGGTGTCGTCGAAGTACTTCTGCGCGGCCAGCGACAGGAAGCTGTTGACGGTGCACGGTGTGCGGTCGGCATCGAGAGTCACTGCGAGGTCCCCGACGCTCGTCGAAACGGTGGCGTCGACGCTGCCTTTTGCCTGCGGCTTCTCTTCCGGAGCGTCGACTTCCTTCGCGCCCGGCTGCGAATCGGCGGGGTAGGAGCAGGTGCCCGCTGCCGCCGAGGAGTCGGATTCGGCTGCGGAGCCGCTGGAATCACCCTCGGAATCAGACGATCCGCATCCGCTCAGCAGCAGAAGAGCGAAGACGGCGAAGGCCGCCAGTGCCAGCACAACGGCTGACTGCGGACGGCGGGTCAGGGCATGAGAGCGACTCTGCGCGAAGTGATCCATGCGTTCATCGTATCGGCACTGTCATCGAGACACGGGCGCGGTGTCGAGACACGGGCGTGCACACGCGTTTCTCGACACGCAGCCCGTTTCTCGGCGCGGCCTGGGCCTCAGGTCTCGACGGAGGTGCGGGTGCTCGGGTCGGGGGAGCCGCCTCGGCGAAGGAAGATCGCAACGGAGATGACGATGAGTCCGGACACGCACAGGCCCACACCCACCCACGCCGGTGCACGATAGCCGAGGCCGGCGGTGATGACGATTCCGCCGAGCCACGCGCCGAGCGCATTGGCGAGGTTGAAGGCGGCATGGTTCATGGCCGCGGACAGGCTCGGGGCGTCGTGGGATTCGCGGAACAGACGCATCTGCAGGGCCGTGGTGATCATCGAGCCGGAGATGCCGATGAGGAAGAGCGCGATGATCGCAATGGCCGCGATATGGGTGAAGGCGCCGAAGGCGGCGAGCACGAGGGCCGAGAGGATCATGCCGCCGGTGGCCGAGCGCTCGATGGACTTGTCGACGAGAGGTCCGGCGATGAGGGATCCGGCGGTCATACCGAGGCCGTAGACGGCGAGCACCCACGGGATCGCGACGCTGGGGACGCCGGCGACGTCGGTCATCGTCGGGGTGATGTAGGTGTAGACGGCGAACATTCCGCCGAAGCCCACGGAACCGGCAACGAGGGTGAGGATGATCTGGACCCGGCCGAGAGCCTTGATCTCGCCGCGGGCCGAAGGCACCTCACCGGCACCGACGCTCACTCGCGGAACGGCGATGGCGACCATGATGACGGTGAGCACTCCGAGCGCGGCGACGAGGGCGTAGGCGCTTCGCCATCCGAACATATTGCCGAGGGCTGCGGCGAAGGGCACGCCGAAGATGTTCGCGATCGTCAGGCCGAGCATCACGCGTGACATGGCTCGGCCGCGTCGGTTGGCCGGGACGAGGGAGGCGGCGACGACGGCTCCGATGCCCAGGTAGGCTCCGTGCGGCAGTCCGGAGACGAAGCGGGCGATATTGAACAGCGTCGCGGTCGGGGCGAGCATCGAGGCGAGGTTGCCCAGAGCGAAGAGGCCCATCATGCACAGGAGCAGCAGCTTGCGATCCATGTGTGCGGCGATGGTCGTGATCAGGGGTGCACCGACGACGACGCCGATCGCATAGAACGACACCGCATGTCCGGCCTGGGGGACCGTGATGCCCAGTTCTTCGGCGATCATCGGCAGTAGGCCCATGGTCGCGAATTCTGTCACCCCGATGGCGAAGGCGCCGATCGCCAAGGCGAAGACGGCGAACTTGTAGACTCCGCGGGAGACCGGGGCATCACTCATAGGGCTCCTTCAAGGGGAAAAGCGGGATCGGCGAGGCAACCGCACCAGCCTATTGCCCCCAGCGATTCCTCGTAACCCCCGAGGCGCCCAATGTGACGATTCGAACAGCCTCAGTCGGCGTCCGCTTCCTCGGCGTCGTATTCGGCCAGAGCCTGCGAGGCGACGGAGAAAGCGGTGTTCGCGCTCGGCACGGAGCAGTAGATGGCCGACTGGAGGAGGACCTCCTTGATCTCATCGCGGGTGAGCCCGTTGCGCAGCGCAGCCTTGACGTGCATCGCCAGCTCCGCTTCGTGGCCTCCGGCGATCATCGCCGTGAGCGTGATCGCCGAGCGCATGCGACGTTCGAGTCCCGGTCGGGTCCAGATCTCTCCCCAGGCGTAGCGGGTGATGAGGTCCTGGAAGTCGGCCGTGAAGTCATCGACCTTCGCATTCGCGCGGTCGACATGGGCGTCGGAGAGAACCTGCCGACGCACGGTCGTTCCGGCCTCGCGCACCTGGTCACGGCTGGCTTCCCGCGGCCCCGAGGCGGTCGGCAGCTCGGTTGCGGCCTCGGTGGACGCCACCCCGCCGGCACCGGCGCCGAGTCCCTTTCCCTGCAGGAAATCAGCGAGCAGTCCCGCAGTCACGACCGGAGCCTCGGCCGGCACGAGGTGGGCGGCGCCGTCGATGACTTCGAGGAGCGCGCCGGGAACTCCATTTGCGATCTCGGCGAGTTTCGTCGCCGGAGTCGGCTGGTCCTGAGACCCCGCGACGGCGAGCAGGGGACGGGTGATCTCGGACAGGCGCGCGCGGACATCGAAGTCGGCCAACGCATAGCAGAGAGAGGCATAGGAGAAGCGGTCGGCGTCCTGCAGTGAGTGCAGGAGTGCAGCCGAGGCCTCCGGTTCGCGGTCCATGAAGCCTTCGCCGAACCAGCGCTGTGCCGAACCGATGATCTGGGTCGGGGTGCCCGAGGCCGCCACGGTCTGTGCGCGTTCCTCCCAGGCCGTCGCTTCACCGATCTTCGCGCCCGTGCAGAACACGGCGATGCGGCCGAAGCGGTCTCCGTGGTCGAGCGCCAGCTGCAGGGCCGTGGCCCCGCCGATCGAATCACCGGCGAGGTCGACGGGGGCGCCGGGGGCGGCCACATCGGGAAGGACCCGGTCGAGGGTGTCAAGGACCGCCTCGGCGAGGTCGGACATCGTGATCCGCGGGGCCGCTGACGTCCCCGCGGGGACACCGATCGGAGCCGATCGACCATGGCCGGGCAGGTCGATGCCGATGACCGCCGTCTCCGGACTGAGCGCGGTCAGTTCGGTGGCGGCCTGCTGCCATAGGGCTGCCACGGAGGTGCCCAACGAGGGCAGGACGACGAGCACTCGGGCATCGGCGACAGGGGAAGCGGGTGCGGAAAGAACGGATGCGGTGAGGTCCATGGATGTCACTTTCTTCGGTCGGTTCACAAGTCGAAATAACGGGTCTCAGTCGAAGGACGACAGGTCGATCTCCTGCGGTCCGGAGCTGTCGATGGTCGCCAGGATGGTGCGGCGGATGTCCTCGGCCTCACCGAGATAGGACTCGGGGGTGAAGAACTCCTCGATTCCGTCTTCCTCCCCGATCGCAGCGGCCAGGGCGGCGACGGGGTCGGAGCCGGGGGCGATGATGGCCGCGCGGGCGTCCTTGTCCAGGCGATCGCCGAAGACGATGCCGAGCTTCTCCCCGAAGATCCCGGGGGACGCGGCATCGAGGTTGACGCGCATGGCATCGGCGTTGACCTGCAGGCCCGCGATCATCTCATCGAGAATGATGAGCGAGGAGATCGCCAGGGTCATGAGTTCGGACAGGGCCGGCCATTCGGCATGCCAGGCACCGTCGGAGCGTTCTTCGACGGCTTCGGCTGCGGCCGTGGTCAGAGTCGACAGGGAACCTGGGACGCGCATTCCGTTGCGGTGGAGCAGCACCGCCGAGGTGGGGTTCGACTTGTGTGGCATCGTCGAGGATCCGCCGGTGGAGGCCAGGGACAGCTCACCGATCTCGGGACGCACGCCGATGAGGACGTCGCGGGCGATGGACGCCCCGACGGTGACGCATTGGGCGAGGTGGGAGCCCCAGGAGAGAATGCGGACGCGATCGGTGTGCCAGGGAACGGGGATCTGGGTGAGTGCCGCATCGGGGCCGACCATCTGGACGTGGAATTCGCGCAGCAGGGATTCGGTGGAGTCGCCGGCGAACCAGCGGATCGCGGCACGGGTGCCGGCGGCCCCGCCGACCTGCACATAGTCGACGTAGGGCGCCTGCCCCTGGACTTCATTGACCTCGGCGGCCCAGGCTGCGGCCTTGAGTCCGAAGGTCGTCGGCAGCGCCGGCTGCGTGAGAGTGCGGGCCAGGCACGGGGTCTTCGCGTGAGCGTCGGAGAGTTCGACGAGGGAGGCGCCGATGACTTCGAGCCTGGCCTGCATCTGTCGAACGACGCGGGAGACGAGCAGACCGATCGCCGTATCGATGACGTCTTGGCTGGTCAGTCCCCGGTGCAGGCAGCGTGAGGCTTCAGAAGAGAGCCGGGAGCGGACGAGAGCGAGGAACGGGATGAGCGGGTTGCCTCCGGATTCGGCATCCTCGCCGAGGGTCTGCAATTGGGTGTGATCGTCCGTGAGCGTGCGGATCGTGGCATCGATGGCGGCGGCCACCTCGGCGCGGATCTCCGACGACACCAGCCCCACCCGTCCCTGCGCGACGATCCATGCGGTCTCGACTTGGCCGATCGCGGTGATGAACGCGGCGTCGTCGATGGCTTCGGATCCGCGCAGATCGCCGGGGGCGAAGAGGAACCGGGTGTGGGCGGTGTCGGTCATGTCGCGTCAGTCCTCGTGGCTGGGGAAACGGAGGAAGGGGGTTTCCTCCTCACCCTGCAACCGTATGTCGAAGTGCAGCGATCCGTCAGCCCCTCGAGTGGCGATGAGGCGGGAGCGCTCGTCGTCGTCGAGGGAGGACAGGAGCGGGTCGGCGGCCAGGGCCGCGGTGTCCTCGGGCAGGTAGATGCGGGTGAACAGGCGGTTGAGCAGTCCGCGGGCGAAGATGACGACGCTGATGAAGGGGGCCTTCCCCGCCTCGGTGGGGCCGGGATCGACCGTGGAGAAGCTGAACTCGCCTTCGGGGTCGACGGCGGCGCGGCCGAAGCCGGTGAAGGTGAAGCCGTTGCGGCGAAGCGAGCCTGTCTCGCGGGGGACGACGCCGTGCTCATCGGGCTGCCAGATCTCGAGGATGGCATCGGGGACCGGGTCACCGGCCCCGTCATAGACGGTTCCTGTCAGCTGCACGGCGCGAGCCGAACCGGGCGGAACGAGCTCATTGTCGTGATCGAACGGCAGCGCATAGCCGTAGAACGGACCGACGGTCTGGCCCGGGGTCGGAGTCAGATCAGGGGTCGTGGGAGTGTCAGTCATCGTCCTCTTCTTCCATCCAGGTCCGGTTGGCGCCGGTGAGCACGATGTCCCAGTTAAAGCCCATGAGGAATTCGTGCTCGGTGATGTTGTGGTCATAGGTCGCCACGAGGCGGTCGCGCGCCTTTTGATCGGTGATCGACTGGTAGATCGGGTCGAGAGCGAAGAGCGGATCCCCGGGGAAGTACATCTGGGTGATCATCCGCTGTGTGAACTCGGATCCGAAGAGCGAGAAGTGGATATGGGCCGGTCGCCAGGCATTGTGGTGGTTCTTCCACGGGTAGGGGCCCGGTTTGATCGTCGTGAACGAATAGGAGCCGTCGTCGCCGGTCAGGGTGCGTCCGACGCCGGTGAAGTTCGGGTCGATCGGAGCCGGGTGCTGGTCGCGCTTGTGGATATAGCGGCCGGCCGAGTTCGCCTGCCAGATCTCGACGAGCTGATTGCGTACAGGGCGGCCTTCGCCGTCGAGGACCCGACCGGTGACGCGGATGCGCTCGCCGATGGGTTCGCCGTCGGCCTGGATGGTGAGATCCGATTCGAGCGTGCCGATGTCCCGGTGCCCGAAAGCGGGGGAGAAGAGCTCGATGGTCTCCGGGTCGGTGTGGCGGGGGTCCTTCGTCGGATGACGCAGGATCGACGACCGGTAGGGCCGGTAGTCCAGGCGCGGCTGAGTCTCGGGCTTCCTGCCGCCCGCAACGTCCTGCTTGTACTGCGCTTCGATGCCGTCGATCTCGGCGGACAGCGTCGCCTGAGATTCGGCGGCGTCGTCGGGACCTTTCACGGTCTGATCTTCGGCGTCCGAGTTCTGCTGTGCACTCATCGTCGAACCTTTCTGCTTGCGTTGAGGTCGTGGTGGGGTCGTGGCGGCTCAGCCGTGAAGCCAGCCGGTATAGCACTCGGCCAGGTAGCGGCGACCGTGGTCTGATTCGAGGATGGACCGGAGCTCGCCGAGGCTGCGCTTCGTTTCGAAGGCATCCTGAGTCGGGTCGGTGTGGAGCATCCGTGTCATCTGGTACGAGAAGTTCTGGGCCTTCCAGACGCGTTTGGTCGCGGTCTGCGAATAGCCGGCCAGCGCCTCGGCGTCGGAATCCTTGAGCGCCGAAATGAGGGCCGGTGCGAGCACGGCGACGTCGGCGAAGGCGAGGTTGAGGCCCTTCGCTCCGGTCGGTGGTACGGTGTGGGCGCTGTCGCCGGCGAGGAACAGCGAGCCGTGCTGCATCGGTTCGGTCACAGCCGAGCGGAACGGCAGCACCGTCTTGTCGGTGATCGGGCCGGTCTTGAGCTCGAAGCCGTCGGGGCCTGCGACACGGGATTGGAGTTCGGTCCAGATCCGGTCGTCTGACCAATCGGCGACGTCTGTGCCGGGGGAGGTCTGGAAATACATGCGCTGGACGGTGTCGCTGCGCTGGGAGATGAGCGCGAATCCGCGTTCGGAGCGGGAGTAGATGAGCACCTCGTGGCTGGGCGGGGCCTCGCAGAGGATGCCGAACCAGGCGAACGGGTACTCGTGGAAGAAGCGCTGCCGGGTGTTCTCGGGGATCATCGCCCGGCAGGGTCCGCGGGAGCCGTCGGAGCCGACGACGTACCGGGCGTCGATGCGCAGGTCCTCGCCGTCGGCGGTGGTGGCCGTCACCCAGGGGCGATCGGATTCGACATCGCCGAGGCGGGTGTCCGTGACCGAATAATAGGTGGGGCGGCCGGTCCGTTCACGGGCGGCGGAGAGGTCGACGAAGATCTCGTTCTGGGGGTAGAGCCAGACGGATTCGCCGACGAGTTCTGGGAAGTCGAAGAGGTGGGAGGTTCCGTCGACGCGGATGTTGATGCCGTCGTGGCGGTGCCCGTCCGTGTGGACGCGGGATTCGACGCCGGCGGCCTCGAGCATGCGCACCGATCCTGCTTCGAGGATGCCGGCGCGGTGGGTGTGGGCGATGTCGTCGCGGCTGCGATTGTCGATGACGACGGACTCGATGCCTGCATTGTGCAGCAGGTGCGCGAGCATGAGTCCCGCTGGTCCGGCTCCGACGATCGCGACGTCTGTCTGAAGTTGTGCCACTGTGGCCTCCTTGCCTGTCTCTTCTCAACAGTGTGCTCCCAGTCACGGACGTGAGGCGACGACGTTCTCAATGAATGAGAGACCGGAGGGTATGGCGAAGGCACCGACGGGAACCGCCGGTGCCTTCGTTTTCGCAAGGCCGGTCAGTCTGACCGAGCCGCCTCGGCCTCAGCTCACGGAGCCGGGTTGATCACCCGTCCCCAGGTGGACTTGTTGCCCCAGATGTTCTGGCGCAGGCCCTCGAGCTGGAGGATCTGCGAGTGGTCGACGAACAGGTTGCATTCGTTGCCGTAGTTCTTGACGTACCACTCGAAGACGGGTCCGTCGGCGGCCTCGAACATGACGCTCTCCAGGCCGAGACCGTTGATGATGGAGGCGGCGGCCGCCGTATTCCACTCATCGACGTTCTCCGTGATGCCCTCGGACTCGATCATGATGATCGAAGCTCCGGCGTCGAGCGCCCGCTGTCCGCGATCGACGAGGTCGCCGATGTCCTTCGCGGACTCGGCGGCGAGTTCGGCCTCACCGGAGTCTCCGCCCGAACCGATCTGGATGCCCAGTTCGGGCTTGGCCTTGAGCCCGGCCCTGACGACCTTCTCGACGAGGCGCTCCAGACCGGAGGTCGGGAGCATGATGAAGCCGGTCGAGATCTCGATGACGTCGAATCCGACCTCCTTGGCCTCCTTGAGATACTGATCGACCGCCTCGTCCCCATAGCGCAGGACCGTCTCGATCCAGCCGCCGGAGGACACATAGGCCCCGTTCTCGTGTGCGATGTCGCTGAACGCCCTGACCTGCTCGGGCGGGACGAGCGAGAAGGATCCTCCCGCCCACTTGATGCCGTCGACCCACTGGCCGGCGACGTCGAAGACATCCTGGAGGTGACGGGTGCCGTAGGTCGAGTAGTACGGTGCGCGGATCTCGGTCATGCCGACGGTGCGTGGCTTGGCCGGGCGGTATGCGCGGGGAACGAAGTTCATGGACACATCGAAATCAATTGCGTTCGACATGGTCTTTCCTTTCTTCGAATGTCGGCGCAGGTGCCGACGGGGTGCCGGCTTTCTGCCGGCGGCTGCCGGATCCTCCGGCGGGGTGACGCAGCCTCAGCTGCGAGTCTGGGGGATGCGTGCGAGGACCTCCGTGAGCTCACGGATCCGGTGGTTCTCGAGATCATGGACGAGTTCGGCGATCTCGTCACGCTGCTCCGCCTCGGCGAAGGGGGAGACCAGAGCGTCGAACTTCCGGCGCGCTCCCTCCCAGTCGAGCGGGTTCGTCGTGAACCCCTCGTAGTCCTCGGTGCTCGCGTGCAGCTGCGTGCCGTCGTCGAGGGTGACGACGAGGTCGGCGCACATGTGATCAGGGAAGCGGTCACTGAACTCGTCGGAGGGCGTGATCGTCACCTTGTGCATGAGATCCTGCACATCCTCGGCGGTGATCCGGTCGGGGTCGTACTGCTCCGGATTGAGCTCGCCGTCGAGGAGGACGACCGCGACCATCCACGGCAGCGAGTGATCGGCCTCCTCCTTGGTGCGGATGGTGCGTTTGTCGCCCTCCTCGCCGCCGCCGATGATCGAATAGGCGACATCGAAGGTGGTCAGCTCGACACCCGAGATGGCCTCGGCGCGGAATCCCTCCTGCCGGCGGATAGCCTGTGCGGCGTCGAGGGCCGACTGCGAGTGGATCTCGGCATTGTGCTTCTTGATGATCGTGTCGGTGACCTTCTCGAGGTCCTCGGCCGACCAATCGATCTCGAAATCGCCCGCCAGGGCCTTGAAGCCCTTGTTGCCTTCGAAGACCTCGGCCGGGCCGGTGATGCCGCGGGCGGCCAGCAGGGCATCGAAGACCCCCTCCTTCGACACGTGCGGATAGGCCAGTCCCTTCCAATGGCTGAGGTCTCCCGTCCGCGTCACCCGCAGGGCGACGTTGGCGGTGCCGGCCATGGCCGCGGCGTTGGCGATCTGCTCGGCATTCAGTCCGAGGGCCTTGGCTGCGGCGGCTCCGGCGGCGAAGGCGCCCTGCGTCGTGTGGTCGAAGCCGAGGTCGCGGACCGGGGCGACGTCCGAGAGCCGAGCGTGGATCTGATAGGCGACGGCGAAAGCCGTGAGGAAGTCCGCTCCGGAGGCGTCGGCGTGTTCGGCCGCGGCGAGCACCGCACCCATGTTGTCCGAGGGGTGGTTCGTCTCGCCCTTCGCGAGATAGGCATCCATGAAGTCGAGGTACCTGCTCAGTGCGGAGTTGAAGAAGGCCGCATGTTCGGGGCTGGCGTGACCGCCGCCGATGAGGGTGGCCCCGTGCCCGGCGTCGAGGTCCTGGATCAGTGACCTGATCTCCTTGAGCGGCTGCGCGTCGAGGGCGCCGATGGCGACGCCGATCGTGTCGAGCACGCGGATCTTGAGCTGTTCGAGTGCCGTGTCGCTGAGCATCTCCAGCGAGGCTCTGTCGACGAACTGGGCGAGTGACTGCACTTCCGTGAGTGATTGCCTTGGCTGACTGTCTGTCATGATGACCTCTCCTCTGTAGGTTAGGTTAACCTAATCATCTCCCCAAAGTATCTTGACGTCAAGATACTTTGGGGGAGACGTGCGTCACATCGTGCGCCGTTGGCCCGCTGCATTGCGGCATATGACGGTGCGACGCTGACTCGACGATGATTGTTGAGCAAAATGGAGGGCTGTTGCTCGTCTTGCATATCTGTCATCCAGAGAAAGCAGTGCCATGATCATTACTGGGCTTGTTGTCGGCCTGATCCTCGGGTTCGTCTTCCAGCGAGGTCGATTCTGCGTCACCGGGCGTTTCGCGATCTCACCCTGACGGGGAACACCCGCTGGTTCTCCGCTCTCATCGTTCTTGTCGCGGTCCACTCGATCGGCCTATTTCTGCTCAACAGCTTCGGCGTCATCACTCTCGAGGCGGAACCCTTCCCGTGGCTGGCCTCGATCGTCGGCGGACTGATCTTCGGCTGGGCCATGGTCTACGCCGGAGGCTGCGCGACCGGCACCTACTATCGAGCCGGTGAAGGCCTCGTCGGCAGCTGGTTCGCCCTCATCTTCTACGCGCTCTTCTCTGCGGTCATGAAGCTCGGTCCGCTCGCCGGCTTCACCGAAGGAATCCGGGGGATCACCCTGGACAACGGCAGTCTGCAGGCGAGCACCGGCAACAGCCCCTGGGTCTTCGTCGCCGTCATCTCCGCCGTGGCGATTTGGCTGACCGTCCACCACAAGCGGAAACTCAAGGCCCCGATGGCCACCCTGCCGCCTCGCAAAACCGGTCTGGCGCACCTGCTCACCGAGAAGCGCTGGAACCCCTTCGCCACGGCCGTGGTCATCGGCATCATCGCCACGATCGCCTGGCCGCTGTCGGCCGCCACGGGCCGCAACTCCGGTCTGGGTATCACCACCCCCTCGGCGAACCTCGCCGGATACCTCACCACGGGTGACACGCAGCTCATCGACTGGGGCGTCATGCTCGTCATCGGCATCCTCGTCGGTTCCTTCATCGCCGCCAAGGCCTCCGGTGAGTTCCGGGTGCGCGTGCCGGACAAGGGCACGATCATCAAGTCGATCATCGGCGGCATCGGCATGGGCGTCGGTGCGGCCATCGCCGGCGGCTGCATCGCCGGCAACGCGATGGTCTCGACCGCGCAGTTCGAATACCAGGGCTGGGTGTCTATGGTCTTCATGATCGTCGGCTCCGGAATCGCCGCCAAGGTCTCCATCAAACCGAAGAAGTCGCAGGCCGCAGCGCCCGCGGCGGAAAGCAGGACAGTATGAAGCAAGTACTCGAAACCGACGGCCAGGTCTGCCCCTTCCCCCTCGTCGAAGCCAAGGATGCGATGACCGGTCTCGAGGCCGGTGACGAACTCGTCATCAACTTCGACTGCACTTAGGCCACCGAGGCGATCCCGCAGTGGGCCGCAGAAAACGGCTACCCGGTCACCCACTTCGACCGCGTCACCGTCGCCAGCTGGACCATCACCGTCCAGAAAGCCTGACCGGCCTGACGGCCCCAACCCGGCCGAACGCCTACAGTCTGACGATCGTCTCCGCCCCATCGGCGACGGTCAGCCGCATGATCGTGTTCTGCTCGATGAGGCTCCACCCCTTGTGGTCGAGCCCCGAGGAGGACACGATCATTGCGTTGTCGGGAAAACGCCGCCAGCTCATTCGGTAGTAGTGATCGTGATGATCCGTCGGCAGTGGGCCCTGCAGATACGGCACCTGCGTACCCGCGGTGGCGTGGACGACGATCATCTCTGTGAGAGTGAGGAAAAGCAGATTCGTGCCCGGGTGATCGAAACCGGCCCGCAGCATCCGCACTGTCCCGACCACGGATCCGAGCAGCGACTCACCCTGCCGCAACCGCCGGAGAACGAGGGCGAAGATGATCGCCGAATCCGTCGTTCCGCCCACCTCGTCCGTCTCGGCGACGCTGACGAATTGTGCAGTTGTTCGATCGGGTGCACAGAACCGTTGTGCGCCATCGCCACACCGTCGGCGAGGAACGGGTGCGTGTTCTCCTCGAGGTCGGCCAGCCCCGTCGTCGCCATTCGCAGGTGGCAGATCCGACCTTCGCTGACATCCGTGTCCAATGCCCGGGCCAACCGGGGGTCATCCGCTCCTTCCGTGGGCGTGCGGAACCGCGCGACCGCCTCGGCGCGGGTGTCGATCCATGCCGTGCCCCATCCGTCATCGTGGACGGTCCCCATCGATTGCCATCGCCTGCACTCATCGGTCCCGATGAGATCCCCGGCCGTAGTCGGGGTGGGGGAGATGAACCCGAGCAGTCTGCACATGAGCCCTCCTTCGCGCTGACCTCAGGTGACGCTGGGACGGGCGGCGAAGTGTATAGTGGAGGCGGGATAACTAACATTTATGTACTTAAGTGTTAGTAAGGAGACATTGATATGACTGATGCTCGTGTGGATTTTCCCGTGCTCGAGCACGAAGTGCTGACATGGTCGCCGTCCAATCCGGACCTGTTCAGTCGGCGTGAGGTCGAGCGCCAGAGCGGGGACTATCGCGCCGCGGTGACACCCGCCATGGCCGAGTGGTCGATGGACGTCCCTGCGCCGCTGCTGGCCGACGTCGAGGATGCCACCAGAGAGCTTGCTCGCATGGACGGCTATGCGTCCGGTGCGCTCGGCATGGGCGTCAGTGGTCCGATGCCGTCCATTCTGCTGCGGAGCGAGAGCGCATCCAGTTCGCAGATCGAGCAGTTGACGACATCAGCGTTGCAGCTGGCCATGGCTGCCATCGATGAGTCGACGAAAGCCAATGCCGCCGCTGTGCTGGGGAATGTGCTGGCAATGCAGGCGGCCATCGGAGGCAGGGCCCCAGTGTCGACGGAGACGCTGTTGGAAATGCATCGGCTGCTGTTCTCCGAGTCGCGGTCGATGACGGAGGAGGCCGGGAGATTCCGTCGGCAGCAGGTCTGGATCGGCCCCGGCACCGGGGGCCCTCGACTCGCAGATTTCGTGCCGCCGCGGCACCAGCGAATCCCCGAGGCGATCTCCGACCTGATGACCTTCATCGGACGGGAAGATCTTCCGGTTCTCATCCAGGCTGCCGTTGCCCATGCTCAGTTCGAAACCATCCACCCCTTCACCGACGGGAACGGGCGTACGGGCAGAGCCCTCATTCATGCCATTCTCAAGGACAAAGGGCTGGTGACGGATTCAGTGGTCCCTCTGTCGGCGGGTCTGCTCAGCGATGTCGAGACATATTTCGCCGCCCTCGACGCATTCCGCTCAGGTGACGCGGGACCGATCATCGCACGATTCGCGGGGGCCGCCCGGTTTGCCGGCCTCGCCGGGAGGAAGCTCATGGACGATCTTGCTGCAACGATGGGCGGCCTGGAGGCTAAGCTCGAGGGAGTGAGGAGCGATTCGTCCGCGTGGAGACTGCTTCGCCTGCTCATCTCCCAGCCCGTTGTCAATCTGAGATTCGTCACCGAAGCGCTGTCGACGAACGATATGACCGCTTTGCGGGCGCTTGAGACGCTCCGGCAGCGAGACATTCTCCGCGAGTCGACGGGTCGACGCCGAAATCGTATCTGGCGTCAGCCCGACGTGCTCGGAGTCCTGGATTCGTTCGCCGAAGTAATCCGTCGCAGCAGCAACTGAAGGGGCGGCCGCGTCCGGTGGGCAATGTCAGTGCCGATGTCTAGACTCAAGACATGAAGATCACGGTTCTCGAAGGCGATATCACCGAGGTGGCCGTCGACGCGATCGTCAACGCCGCGAATTCGTCCCTGCTCGGTGGCGGCGGGGTCGACGGAGCCATCCACCGCGCGGCCGGTCCCGCGCTGCTCGAAGCCTGCCGCGAGGTCAGGCAGTCGACCCATGTGCGCGGTCTGCCGCCGGGCCAGGCCGTGGCAACCGCGGCGGGAGATCTGCCTGCCCGCTGGGTCATCCACACGGTCGGACCGAACCGGAACGCGGGCGAGGCGGACCCGGAGATCCTCGAGTCCTGTTTCGAATCGAGTCTCAACCTCGCCGGGGAGCTCGGTGCGACTTCGATAGCCTTCCCCGCCATCGGCGGCGGAGTCTACGGCTGGTCACCCAGAGACGTCGCGGAGGCGGCGCACTCAGTCATCGTCGACGGCCGGTCCCGCGGGCGGTGGGAATCGATCGACGAGGTCCAGTTCGTCCTCTTCAGCGATCAGATGACGAGCGTGTTCTGCCAGATCTTCGACCACGATCAGTGGTGATGCCATGAAGGTCAACAGGATCATCCCGGACATCGCGGTCGACGACATCGACGCCGTGCGGGAGTTCTATTCGGGTTTCCTCGGGCTGAGCAGTGAGGAATTCAACCTCGGCTGGGTCGAACGCTTCACCTCCCCGGATACCGGTGCCAGCGTGCAGGTGCTCACCGGCGATGAGACCGGGCAGACGAATCCCGTGGCCTCGGTGCTCGTCGAGGACGTCGACGCTGCCTTCGCCGACGCCCAGGAGCAGGGCATCGAGATCATCCACCCGCTCACCCACGAAGAATGGGGAGTGCGGCGCTTCTTCGTCCGCGCACCCGACGGCAACGTGTTCAACATCGTCGCGCACCCGGAGTGAACCCATGTGGGGCAGTGTTCACGCAGCCTTGCGCCGCACTCTGTGCACGACCGCCAACGTCAGCGCGGCGATAGCGCTGCCGGCGGCGATGAGTAGCGGAATCCCGGAGACGATGGCCTCGACGACATACTCGGGGCCGGACTGCAGGATCGGGCCGACGATCTTGATGAGGAGGAATCCGAGGACGCCGATGAACAGGAACAGCGCCGTCCTCTTGCCGAGAACCACCGGCAGGGTCTTCGAATGCTGATAGGTCTGTGTCGTGCTCATGGTCGATCACCTTGTGTTGTCGTCCACGGTCCAAACCTTTTGGGCTGTGCCTGCCACGCTACGCCTGCAAACAGAGTGTGCACTGGGTGCTCTGAGGACGTTCGATGGGAATAGCCGCCGGTCAGCGCAGCGCGACCGAGACTCTCTGGGATCATCCGCATCTGAACCTGCCGTACATGTATCACTGCCACATGCTGCCGCACGAAGACGAGGGCATGATGGGCCAGTTCGTCGTCATCGAGCGAGGTCAGGAGGCAGAAGTCGGAGTGCCGGCCGGGCACGACCTTTGCGATCTCTTCCGGGGTGCCGAGGCGGCCAAGGGGGTGCTTGGCCTTGAGGCCTTCGATCACCTCGGCATCGAGGCTCGATTCGAGCAGGGGAGTCGTGATGTAACCGGGGCCGACGGCGTTGATGCGCAGACCTTCAGCGCCGTATTCGGCGGCGGCGTTCTTCGTGATGCCGACGACGCCGTGCTTGGCTGCGGTGTAAGCGCCGTTGTTGATCGCGGCGACGGTTCCGTGAACCGAAGCCATATTGACGATGGCGGAGTCCTTCGCACCGGACTCGAGCATGGCCGGGATCTGGAAACGCATTCCGTAGAGCACGCCGTTGAGGTTGACGTCGATGACCTTGTCCCAGGAGTCGAGGTCGGTCTCGCCGACTGGCACCTGCTTGCCGCCGATGCCTGCGTTATTCACAGCGAAGTTGAGTCCACCGTAGGTGTCAACGGCGAACTGAACGACCTTCTCCGAATCCTCCTTCGAGGACGTGTCCTGCTGGATCGCCGAGGCGGTCCCTCCGGCTTCGGCGATCTCATCGGCGACGCGTTGCGCGGCGTCGACATTGATGTCGGTGATGACCACCTTCGCGCCCTTGGAAGCGAGGTCCTTGGAGATCGCCTCTCCGAGTCCGGAGCCTCCGCCGGTGACGAGTGCGACCTTGTTCGTGAAATCTGCCATGATGACGACCTGCTTTCTCGAAAATATTCGGGGTCCAGCTGACGTGGCCCTCATCAGGCATAACGATGAAATTCCGGAGAGCATTCCACTGACTGCGGGGCTGCTTGATTGCGTCAAGCATTGATTGAGGCGCTCAACAGTGGTTGACTAATTGCAATCTGCAATCACTAGAGCCGATTACGCCAGCTCGAGGGGGAGTAATGGGAAAAGTGGCATGGGGTTTCACGTGTTCGATCGACGGGTTCATCGCCGGGCCTGGCCATGACATGTCGTGGCTGGGCGAAACCGCGGAGCCCGCCGAAGGCACCACGGAAGACATGGCATCGAAGGTCGCCGTCATCATCTCCGGTCGGCGCGGCTATGACGCGGCCAAGGCGCAGGCCGACATCCGCGATGAGATGACAGCCGAACCCTACGGAGGGGCATGGTCGGGGACGGAAATCATCCTCACCCATCGTCCCGAGGAATTGGCCGCAGACGCCTCGGTGACGGCGCTGAACTGCACCATCACCGAGGCGGTCGAACGGGCCCAGCGGATCGCCGGTGACCGCGACATCCAGATCATCAGCGCTGATATCGCCCGGCAGGCACTCGAGGTCGACCTCATCGACGAACTCCAGGTCTACGTCGCCCCGGTCTTCCTCGGTGACGGAACACGGATCTTCGATGTCCCCGGTGGGCGACGCCTCGATTGGGAGCTCGCCGCGATCGACGAGGCGAATCCGCTCAGCTTCGGCCGCACCTACCGGCCCAAGAGGGACTGAGAGCTCAGCCCTCCCGCCGGCCGAGGTCCCAAAGGACCCGCAGGGCCTCCTCGTCGAATTCCTCCCCGGAATCGATGTCGGGAGCGCCCTCACGAACCTCGGAGTGGAGCTGCTCCATCCTCCTCCGGTCGAGCTGATCGGAGGCGTCGGCCGCCTCGGTGAGTTCGTCGATGAGGCGATCGGGGACGTCGCCGTCGAACTTGTAGTGGATCTTGTGCTCGAGGCTGGCCCAGAAATCCATCGCGATCGTCCGGATCTGCACTTCGCAGATGACTGGAACCGGTCCGCCGCGGAGGAATACGGGCACTTCGAGGATCGCGTGCAGGCTGCGTTAGCCGTTGGACTTCGGGCGGGCGATGTAGTCCTTGATCTCCACGACCCGGATGTCGTCCTGAGCGGTGAGCAGCTCGAGCACATGATAGGTGTCGGCGATGAAGCTGCAGGTGATCCGGATGCCGGCGATGTCCGTGATCTTCTCGCGGATGACTTCCGTGTCGAGCGGCAGACCCCGACGATGCACCTTCTCCAGCAGGCTGCGCGGTGACTTCACCCGCGATGAGATGTGCTCGATCGGGTTGTAGCTGTGGGCAAAGACCGATTCCTCGCGGAGGATCGACAGCTTCGTGAGCACCTCATCGACGACGAAGCGATGGTGCATGAGCATCCTCGAGAAATCCAGCCGCAGCTGACGGATACCCTCGATCTGCTGCGGTGTCAGAGCAGTCTCTGCTGGCGTTATCTCTCTCCCGATGTCCATAGTTCGATCAGTCTATCGAGCCGGATCACCGTGTGGACGTCAGAGGATTGCTGTTGGCATCCAACCAGTGCTTGTTGTTAAATTGAGATTCGGTTCGGTTAACGGTCCGGCGGGATCCAATAGGAGGAGAGCGCCGAGTTTTGGTGAGAGTCGGAGATCGCTGTTATCTCCGGCCGTCCTCGAAGGGATGCCACTGGTCACAACTGGGCTCGGGACTGACAATCTCGCCAATGGTCGGTAATCGTCGGAACTTTCTTAAATTCAAGCTCCGGGTTTCGAGGCGGTCCGACCATGATCCGGAGATTAGGAACTAGACGGTAAGCGGGAAGCCTTTCCCCGAAAAGGATGCCTTGCACACTGCGGGTTCGCTCAATTTGTAATGTGATGTATGCCGCGGAGTCAGGCGATTTGGCATCCAGTATTACGCGCGCAATGCTGGTCGGCAACTCCGCGACTAATGTCTCTGGGTTCAGAACAGATCTGGCCCAGCCTTCGTCTGGAGCGTGCTCCAGGGCAGCGATGAATCCATCCGCAGAGCGGATCACGAGAATTATCTCGCAATTAAGGGGTTTTTCCTTCCATCCAGTTTGCTTGGCTCTTAAGCAGTTGAGATGCTGCGCGATCCAATTTTGAGAGCAAGCGTGCCAATCAGGCTCGCTTACCATTTCTTGGAGGTTCCGGACACGTCGAGTCCAGCGGTTTCTCTTCTCCAAACCCTGATTCCCCGCCAGTAAGACCGCAGTCCTGGTAAATCGATTCAAGTTACGTTGATTGGTTAGACGATCAACGAGTTCCGTCACCAGCCCATAGGTCGTTTCGAAAGCGGCCTGTACCTCAGGGTCTGAGGGTATAAGACCACCGTGAACCACATCGTTTCGCAGGTTTGCGACACGCTGAGCCCAGTCGTGTAAAGGGCCGGGCTGCGATAAGTCCCAGTTGCCTCCCAAGAACGACGAGAACTCGGACTTCACCCGCGCTTGAATGCCAGCCAATTCGTCCCACTGCTCGGCAATGTCGTCAGGCAACATACACTTTTCCCAATGCAGCAGTTGCAACAGCGTGTTGAATAGCGATTCTGCCGCGGTTGCGGTCATCACAACTGCTGATCGATTCAGCCCCCGGTTGAACGCTGACGTTGCCTCTTGCATTGTCATGAGAAACTCATCTAGCGGCCCATCCCGATCTGCCACATCGAAATCATCGAGTGTATTTAGCGTACGTGCTAGTCTTTCTGACTGAATAGCAGCGGTACGCGAACGGTTTTTGACGAATCCTGCACGGAGAATGTTATCGCTGTCACCTGGTTGAAGAACATAAGGGATCTGAGGATCAAGAATCTTAGACCCGAACAGATGAACTGTATTTCTCGCCAGTTTGTATGAGGCTTGCGACCATCTCGAAACGATCTGAATCGCTTCCTCGAGTGAGGCTTCTAGAACACGTTCAGAAACAAGTTCGGCCGTGCGTAGATAGTTGTAATAGACAAAACTATTGCGGAGCTCTGGCCGTAGCATGACCAAGGTGTTCAAGTGAATTGACACGACGAAGACGGAGGCTTCAAGGCTTTCCTTCTCGTGTAGCCGACCGAGATTCGGTGCATGCCTGATGTCAGAACCAAATTCTTCAGCGGCGAGTCTGGCCGTCGCGGACTGACTCACCGGTATAGTAGTCTCTCGGTATTCAACTTCGGCTCTAATTAACCCGAGTTCGTTCAATGGGCGCCGTTGCTCACCAGTTGCAGGGTCCTTCAGAATTCTAGGGTGGGCAGACGTTAATAATTCTGCTAGTTCAGGGTTTAGAACCTGTACGTCGAGGAGCTTCTTCGGCATGTGCAGTGATTGCTCGATAGCCAAGTACAGAGTCAAGACCAATTCGTCTGGCTCGTTAAGTACCTCGGTGCCGTCGTCAAGCTCTTTCCAACTCACAAGTATCACACTAGGCGTGCAGGAAGGTGAGCACCAACCAGCTGGGTGATTCTATCCAAATGTGATGGGTTTCGGATCAACAAGTACGACTGGGCAACTCTGGGACAGCCTATTTGGCCGGGTGGGATATTGGAGTTGGCTGGCAATGTGGGATAAGGGATTCGTTCCGTTACCTCAGGGAATGCAGAGTTACCAGGGTCGGCCCTGCTGGTCTGAGGACTTGGCGCGTCCGTGTCGGCTCACGGGCACCACACCGGTTTGACCAGTACGACCCTGAGTCGGTGTTCCAATTACACTCCATTGTGTGCCTCCTGTGACGGTGACAAATGATCCTAAGCTGTGGGTTTGGCCTCGATCGGTTGTGCACGATGCCTGACCTCGTCGAGTCGAGCTCCGATCGTTGCAAGATCACCGTTGGGGAAGAGCTCGAAGACATCGCCGGAGTAGATATCGGTGTACGGCTCCTCGAACAGGCGACCGCGTTCGACGATGCCATTGCGGGAGAGTTCGTCGATGATCTGGCGGACGAACTCGATCTGGATCGAAGAGAAACGAGACTCGTCGAGGTATTCGCTGAACAGTTCGAGAGCCGCCTGCCGATCGAGTCCGACGAGAGAACGGAGGAATAGCCCCAATCCGTGTGCCTTCTCGGCGGCCTTCTCGATCGTCTCGTCGTCTCCGATTCCTCCGGCAATCAGGATCCCTTTGAGATCGTCGAGATCGGTATCGGTGAGTTGGTGGTTGCGGACGAGCTTGCGCACTGCCAGGTGATCAAGGTGAGCGTTGAGGTGCGCTCGCGCCTTCTCCGTGAATCGTTCGAGGTCGACGCCGGTGGTCTGGTAGGCAAGAGCGGTCGGTTCGGACTCTCTCAGCTCGTCGACGAAGTTCGAGTAGATCGGGTTCTGTCGTCGGCCCTTCGCGAATTTCGCGAGCCCGCGCAGCCTGACACGAGCGTTTTCCAACATGCCGAGGGTGACGTCCTGCCACCATTCTTCGCCAGCGACTCCTGTGAGCAGTTCTGCCTCAGCGGCGACCATCGGGATCGACTGCTTGGTCAGCAGCACTTCGGCGATCATCTGTACAGTCTTGCTCGCCTGGGTGTCGAACTTGCCTTCGAGCGCTGCCAACTGTGAGTGCAAGATAAGCAGGTCGAAGCGTTTGGCTTCTTCCGAAGCGTCGATATCGGACGATGGGAGACCGCCGAGGTGGCCGGCCGCTTCGGCGATGTCTGCATCGTCCGCGTCCGCCCAGGCCGAAGGCGTGGAGAAATCGTCGACCCATCGGCGATGTTGGCGGACTGCGAAGTTGTCCCGTGGGATTCCTGCGGAGAATCGGGCGAGCTCTTCAGCCACTGCGGTGCGAACATCATCATGCCCGCGAGCAGCGCTCAGCAGCTGTGCACGATCGTCTACGAGGCGGTGGCTGAGCGGACGGGCTTGTCGGGCTTCCGGGGCGTCGAAATGTTCGCTGAAGTATTCGAAGTTCCCGCAGAAGTCGAAGACGAAGAACTCGGCTTTGTCGTGACCGGGACCGAATACGTCAGGTGCCAGGCGGGTTCCGCGGCCGATCATCTGCCAGAACTTGCTCTTCGAACGTACCTTTTTGAACAGGACGAGGTTGAGCACGTCGGGGATGTCGACACCGGTGTCGAGCATGTCCACGGAGATCGCGATCTGCGGCATAGCCGCGGGATCTTTGAACGATTCGATGAGGTGCTGTGCGCTGTCGGTCTGGTGGGTGACGACGCGGGCAAATCGCCCAGCGTAGGCGGGGTAGTGGTGGTCGAATCGCTTCTGGATGAACTCCGCGTGACGCTGGTTCTGCGCGAAGATGATCGTCTTGCCGAGCTTGTCACCGCTTTCGACTTTGAGCCCGTCGGACATCAGCCGTTCGAGAACAAGGTCGACGGTGTTCTCATTGAACAGATACGAGTTCAAAGCGGAGGCATGGATATCGTCGGGGATCTCGCCCGCTTCCCACTCGAGAGAGTCCCATTCCTCCCGTTCCTCATCATCAAGATCGTCGTAGCGGATGCCTTCGTCGAGGAACCGGGTCCCGAGGTTGAATTCCTTCGGGGGAGTGAGATATCCGTCGGCGATAGCTTCGTCGAGTGTGTAGGCGGCGGTAGGGACGCCGTTTTCGATGTGGAAGAGTTCGAAGGTATTGCGGTCGATCTCATCCTTCGGTGTGGCGGTGAGCCCAAGCAGTAGGCTGTCGAACCAGTCGAAGATCGCGTGATATTTCCGGTACACCGAGCGGTGGGCCTCGTCGATGATGACGAGGTCGAAGTAGCCGGGGCCGAACACGGTGTCATCACCTTGATCGATCAGCCCCATCATCGTCGGATAGGTCGAGGTGAAGACCCGCCCCGAGGCGGCCTCCCGTTCGGCTGCGTCGAGCAGATTGACGGTGGTGACGTGTGGCAGGTGAGCCTTGAACGCGTCGGTCGCCTGCTTCACGAGGGTTCGTCGGTCGGCGAGGAAGAGGACACGTTTGACCCAGTTGGCTTTCATCAGCTGATCGACGAGAGCAACGGCTGTACGCGTTTTGCCCGAGCCGGTGGCCATGACGAGAAGGGCCTCGCGTTGTTTCGCGCCGAAGGCTTCGTCGACAGCGGCGATGACGCTCTTCTGGTAGCTGCGGCCGGCAATGTCGGGGTTGATCGGTCGGCCGGTGAGAGCCAGTCTGGTGGTTCGGCGTTGGATGAGCAGTTCGAGCTCGTCCCGAGTGTAGAAGCCGCCGACGACCCGCGGCGGGTAGTTGCCGAAGTCGTCCCACAAGTGGTGTTCGTCGCCGTTGGAGTAGAAGATCACTGGGCGTTGGGCAAAGAGCTCTTCGAGTCCGTCTGCGTACATCTCGGCTTGGCGCCGTCCGGCCTCGACACTCGCCGAGGTGCGCTTTGCCTCGACCACGGCAAGCGGCTTGCCGTTCGTGCCCCACAGGACATAGTCGGCAAAACCGGCACCTGACGTTGTGGGAAGTCCAGTGATCCGGTATTCCCGGACGTTGGGCTCGTCGAGGTCCCAACCAGCAGCCTTGAGGTCGGCATCGATGAGATCTGTTCTGGTGCGGTCTTCGTTCCAGTCCTGGCTGTCCAGGGAGCTGTCTTTGGCCGCCTGTGCCTCGGCGATTTGGCGTTGGAGCTCGGCGATCTCTGCGTCCTTTTCGGACGTGACGCGTTTGAGGTCGCTCTTCGCCTGTGCGAGTTCAGCATCTTGGGTGCGGAACTTCTCGACGAGAGTGGTCAGTTCCTTCGGGCTCAGCGGTGCCGAACGTCGGGCGAGTTCGGGATCGAACTGCGTTCCCGCGGGGACGTCATCGGGAATGCGTGAGTGGTTGAATGCCGCCCAGATGACGATGAGGTAGAGCTCGTTGAGAGCTTTGATGGAGGCGTTTGCGTCGACAGGGGTGTCTTTGTGAACTGCGGTGTTGCCGAGGTTGCGAATGAGGTTGAGCTTCTGGTGGATGACATGGCCCGCGACGGATTTGAACTCGGAGTCGTTGATGCGTGCGCTGAGGTCATCTCGGTACGGGGTGGGGATGTCGAGAACGGTGTAGAGGTGTGTGACGAGCTGTTCGATGCTGCGGCGAGCATAAATGCAGGCAGTGCGTGGATCGGAGAAGACGTACGATTCGGCTCGGGCACAATCAGAGAACACCGAGGGCCACTCGGTCCTGATGAACCCGAAGTTCGACATCTCTCCTCCTGCGCGTCACTGCCGCGAGAATTTACCTGTGCTCACAACCTATACTGCCAGGTGAAACCGCCTTTGGCGGTGTTGGATGCGGAAATCGTGTACAGCGATTTCAGGTTGCGGGAAGAAAGAACTTCGCCTGATTCGGCACCAGTAGTTGTTCACAGTGGTTGAATGTGGCCATGGGTACAAAGGTGCACGGACTCCATCCATGGGACGAGCTGACGCGAGTCTCGAAACTCCAGGGGCCGCGTTATGCGGCGTTCGCCTTCATCGGTGCAGATGCTCCGGACATGCTTGCTCTGGAATACGGAGATGTCCTCGTGTGCAATGCAAGTGAAGGCGCTATTAGAAACGGGGTAACGAATCCCCTGGCCTTGAGAGAGTTCGCGGATCGGGGAGTTCAGCTTTTCAGCTGCGCCTCATTGCACGCCAAGATTCTGGCAGTGAGAAACTCGGCCGCAGTCGGCTCAGCGAATGCCTCGCGCAGTTCAAGTCTGTCGTTGGAGGCTGTGGTGGTCTCAAATGACCGGGCGTTCATCAGCGACGCCCGTAGCCTGGTCAGGCAAGCGATTGAGGCCGGGACCGAGATCAATGACGAGTACCTGACGACAGCTGCCACGTGGATGCCAGATGATCACTACCGGCCGCCTGAGATTGTCGGAGTCACTACTCCGCCAGCACGCGAGGACGTGTTCCTTCCTGAACCAGGAGGCCGTTATTGGTTGGCGGTTGAGTGGCAGGAAGAATACTCCGCAGAGGAAGATTCCGTGGCTAGGTCGATTCGCAGCTCCAAGGAGGCTCGCCCGTTCAAGACGAGGTTCGAGCTCGACACCTACCTGGTTGGATCGGATGCGCGGGCAGAAGCTGGCGACGTGTTTGTCCTCGTAAACATGAATGACGAAGGACAGCTGGTCCGGGTTTGGGAACCTGCAAAGGTGGTCGCCTCCCGCCAGGTCCCAGGAAAGAACTCGAGCACTATGTAC
Organism: Brevibacterium linens ATCC 9172; assembly: GCF_900169165.1. Classification (GTDB taxonomy): domain Bacteria; phylum Actinomycetota; class Actinomycetes; order Actinomycetales; family Brevibacteriaceae; genus Brevibacterium; species Brevibacterium linens. The sequence goes on along the minus strand of NZ_FXYY01000005.1, from coordinate 76,118 downwards.
CTGCTTCGATACAACCGTAGACATGAGGAGAACGCAGTCTCGGACATTGACTTCGCCTTGGGTGAGATCCAGGCGCAGACCGGGAAAGATCTTCGACAGTGGGACCACGATGAGGCAGTCGAACTCAGTGATGCTCAGGGCACCGAACTCATCGCTGCGTTGTGGGAAGAGCGCATCTGAAATTGTTCCTCACCCTGAACATGCTCGGTGCTATTCGAAGTAGTCCTCATCGAGTTTGACGACGTTGATCGTCTGCTGGATTTGTACGCCGACTCCAAATCGAATCATCAGGTCGGCAAGACGCGGACCATCGATGAGGATGACTCTTGTGCTGACTGAATTCGCATAGGACTTCGCGCCTGAGCTGAATTTCGCTGTTGTGATGAACAGGCCTCGATCGGCTTGGACGCCATGCAGTGCACCGACGAAGGCCTGAATATCGGGACGAGACACAGAGGAATCGAGGCTGTAGCGCTTGGCTTGAATGTAGACCCGATTGAGTCCGAGTGCGTCTTGATCGACGACTCCGTCGATTCCGCCATCATTCGTCAGCTGAGTTCTAGCGGCAACTCCGTCCGCGCCTGCATAACCCATGGCGACAACGAGGTCGACGACGGTCTGTTCGAAGAAGTTGGGTTCGTTCTGGTGGAGCCGGATCAGCAGCTCGTCAGCGACAGCAGTGTGGATGCGTTTGAGGCCAGCCTGGATCTGCTCGTTCGGGTCGAGTTCGGTGTCGGTCTCACCAGGCGTGTCTTCTGTAGGCGTCGTGTCCGAGGCTCTGACTGATGGGGTATAGGGAACTAGACCCGAATGATGGCCCTTAGCAGAATCAATAAAGTTTTCGGCTTCCTTTTCGGAGAAGCCGTTCGGGAATGTTTTGAGGAGTGCTCGGCCCCCATTAGTGATGACGTATGAACCTCGTGATGGTCTGGACAGGGCGTTTGTCCTCGCGAGGAATGACATACCCCATCCGATTCGGTTCATATATTTCGGCTGTCCAGATCCAAGAAGCTCTGATGTCTGTTCTGCTGACAAGCCGGCGTCCTTGGCTACTAAAGGATGTGTCTCGCGTCGAGTTCGGACTTCACCATCCGAGAAGACACGGAGAACGGACACCATGAACTCGTCCCAGGTGGGCATCGGCTTTGTCATAGTTCACCTCGGAATGCTCGGGACTGGAGCGACGAAAACGATTGATCGGCTAACTCCAATGCCCGTTCGTGCTCCGCAATTTGGATGCGAACTTGTTGGCTCAGTTTTGTGAATTCGCGTTGGAAGATTATAGGGGGGAGCGGTATCGGAACTTTGCTCAACTGAGTTTTGTTAATGGATGCTATTCCAGTTGTTTGTTTAGCCGATCGCAAGAAGTATGCTTTTGCGGGCCAAGATGCGATGTATGCTGAAAGGAATTCGACCTCGAGGTTGGAGTCTTTTGGTAGTCGGATGCGGAAAATATGATTCTGGTGGAGGCAAACAGGAAGCTCATCTCTCCATATAGTGCCACGTCCGAGCTTATCCGGGTCGCCGCCTTCAGTTAGTACTAAATCGTCGCCTTGTAGCTTGTACTTCTCAAGTTCTTCATCGGAAACTTCAATCGACTTGAGATTCGTTAGGTCGAGCTTTCCATCTTGGACATTGGCCACTGCCAAGTAAGGTGCAGATTGGGTGAGGGCGGAGGACGTCTTACGCCCTTTGGTGATCCCGGAAGAAATCTCGCTGATCGAGCCCAACGGTGCTGATTCCCACTGACGATCTTGTAGGAATCGATCACGGAAGATTGACTGGGTGAGGGTGTCCAGGTGAGCAATTGCTTGGCGGCGCTTTTGGCGGATGGCGTCGGCTTTGTCGAGGATTGCGGCGATGCGGCGTTGTTCGTCGAGGGGTGGGAGTGGGACCGGAAGCTCCGACAGCGTCTTCTTGTTCAAAGTTCGGCCCATAGCTGCACGGTTGGCACCTTCCTCTAGGCTGAGGCTCTCCAAGTATCTGAGGAGGTAACGGGCGTCAAGAGTGGAGGGGTATTTGATCGGTAACGCTGCAATTGCTTCATTCGTGTACAGCGGTATTCCTGCAATTGAGACTTTTCCGATTGACAGTTTGAAACTGATTAGAACCGTTCCAGGCTGGACGAGTTTTCCTGCATGCGCGCCCTCTTCGGTGATGCCTTCCTTGGTTCTTGTTATGAGTAGGCCTTGATTGAGGTCCGAAATTGATGCCCAAGGATTCGACCCGCCCCAGTATCGAGGGTCCGAGCGAGGAGGTGTCCTACCGATTTGAACATTGCAGATCTCACCCAGCGGAACCGTGCTCATGACAGCATCGCCTTGAGGTCGGCGAGGTCCTGGGCGATCTCGGCGTCGAGTTCTTCGATGTCGGCGATGATGTCGAGCGGGGCGCGATGCTCGACCTCTTCGTACTCGATCTCCTTATAGCGGTTGATCGAGAGGTCATAGCCTTGCTCGGAGATCTCCGCTTTGGGTACGATGAATGACTTCTCAGTCCGCGACCGGTCCTTTTCTGCACCCGACCGCTCAGCCCAGCGTTCAAGCACCTCCGGCAGGTCATTGGCTTCAATCGGGTTCCGTTTGTCATCAAGGCTGAACCCGTCAGCCTGGACGTCATAGAACCAGACATCCTCGGTGCCACCTGAATTCGTCTTGGTGAAGAACAGGATCGCGGTCGACACTCCAGCGTAGGGCTTGAAGACGCCGCTGGGGAGCTTAACGACACCGTCGAGTTTCTGATCCTCAACGAGCATCCGCCGCAGCTCTTTATGCGCCTTCGACGAACCGAACAGCACGCCATCGGGCACGATGACCGCTGCTCGGCCGCCCGGCTTAAGGAGTTTGAGGAAGAGCGCGATGAAGAGGAGCTCGGTTTTCTTCGTCTTGACGACCTTCTGTAGGTCCTTGGCGGTCGCTTCGTAGTCCAGCGACCCGGCAAAAGGCGGGTTCGCGAGAATCAGCGTGTACTTCTCCGCTTCTGAGCTGACGCTTTCCGACAGCGAATCACGGTACCGAATGTCAGGATGCTCGACTCCGTGGAGGAGCATGTTCATGCTTCCGATGCGGAGCATCGTCGAATCGAAGTCATAACCGTGGAACATGCTGTTATGGAAGAACTGACGCTGTTCTTTGTTCGTAAAAACTTCAGGATGTGCTTCCCGCAGATGCTCGGACGCAGCGACGAGGAACCCGGCGGTACCGCAGGCAGGGTCGCAGATCTCATCATCGGGCCGAGGCGACGTCATCTTCACCATGAGTTCGATGATGTGCCGCGGTGTGCGAAACTGCCCGTTCGTTCCCGAGCTGGCCAGCTGAGAGAGCAGGTACTCATACAGATCGCCGTTGGTGTCGCGCTTGTCCATCGGAATGTCGCTGAGCAGATCGACGACGTTGGAGAGAAGATGCGGGCTGGGAATCGTGAATCGAGCATTCTTCATGTGCTCGCCATATGTTGACTCCTCACCACCGAGCTCGCGCAGGAAGGGAAAGACTCCATCGGCGACGACCTCGAACATCACTTCGGGATCGAGGTTCTTCAGCTCGCGCCAGCGGAAATCCTGCTGGCTAGGCCCAAACGTCCGGCTCTCAAACGGTTGCCCCGTGAACTCGGCCCGGCTCTCGCCCTGGGTTTCAAGCTCGTCGAGCCGACGAAGGAACAGCAAGTAGGTGATCTGTTCGATCACCTCTAGCGGGTTCGAAATTCCCCCGGTCCAGAACGTATCCCAGACCTTGTCTACCTTGCTCTTCACGTCTCCTGTAATCACAGTCCTGAGCATATCCAACGAGATGGACATGGCCGGAATCTGGTTGGCAAGGCATCCATGTGAGTGCGGCAACTTAGTGTGTCGACCATGAACACGCCAACCAGTGACATGATGTCCGCATTCAAGCACAAACTGTTCGCCAACTCCGTCGCTAACGCTCTTGAAAAACAGCGTCCTGATCTCAGTGATCAGGTTGTTCAGGTCGACGAACCGACTGTCGGCGTCCAGATCAAGCTGCCACGCGACCGCAGCGTCATGCTTGGGTGGGCGAGACACAACAACGTCGCGCAATGGGTGATCGCCACCCCGGAACCAGCATTGATCAGCCTGAAAAGCGGAGAGACCGCTGACGACATCGCCACAAGAATGATCGAGGTTCATACTGCTTTCGCGGACTGACGTCTGTTCTGCGTCAGTGCCGCGGAGTACCGTTTTGGCATGTGCAGAAACATCAGAACACTCCATAATTTCGAGCCCGCAACCACTTCCGACGAAGTCCACGCCGCCGCCCTGCAGTACGTGCGCAAGATCGCCGGCACGACGAAACCCTCGCAGGCCAATGCCGAGGCCTTCGACGCCGCGGTCGAGGAGATCGCGCACACCACTCAGCACCTCCTTGATGCGCTCGTGACGAATGCGCCGCCGAAGAACCGTGAAATCGAGGCCGAGAAGCGGCGAGCGAGATTCGCGGCCCGCGCATGATGATCGCCGGACTCGTCCTCGCCGGCCTTGCCGCCGCCCTGCACGTCTTCATCTTCTACCTGGAATCCATCGCCTGGACGAGTCCACGTGCCCGCGCCACCTTCGGCACCACCGAAGCCGAGGCCGAGGCGACGAAGTCCCTGGCCTTCAACCAAGGCTTCTACAACCTCTTCCTCGCCCTCGCCGTGTTCATCGGCCTCATCGTCTTCGGCACAGGCGCTGCCGAAGTCGGACTCACCCTCGTCTTCGTCGGGGCCGGTTCGATGGTCGCCGCGGCTCTGGTGCTCGCACTCTCAAGCCGTGAGCTGCTCGCCTCCGCGCTCAAGCAGGGGACGCTGCCGCTGCTCGGTGTGCTCTGCCTGATTCTCGGAGTGCTGATCTGACTCACAGATCCTGCGTGATCCTCGCCGAGGCGGTCCGCAGAACTCGCATGATCGCAGGCACGCCTTTCCGGTGCTCCGAATCGATGACGACGCCGAGCCCGGCGATCGCGGCCCCGCCGGCGTCGAAGACGGGAACCGTGATGCCTGTCGTGCCCTCATCGATATGGCCAGACAGTTCGGCGAAATGGTGAGACCGGATCGAGGTGAACATCGTGCGCAGAGCCGCCGGATCCGTCGTCGTCTTCTCCGTGATCGCGGACAGGGGTCCGCGCAGATACGCCTCGCGCACATGTTTGGGTGCATACGCCAGCAGCACGAGCCCACACGAAGACGCATGTGCCGGCAGTCGACCGGCAGTCTTCGAGCGGTGGACGACCGCATTGGGCGCCGACATGCGCTCGATGATGAGCACCTCGCGTTCGCGCAGGATGCCCAGCTGTGTGTTCTCGCCGACGAACTCATGCACGCCCATCATGTGCGGCCTGGCCACCGAAGCCAGACCAACGGCATCGGAGGCGCGGTTCGACAGCTCCCACATTCCGACTCCGATCCGGATGCGGCCGTTGGGGTCGCGTTGGAGCAGATCGTGACGCATCATCTCACCGATGAGCCGGTAGGCCGTCGACTTCGGCAGTTCGGAACGCTCGGCGATCTCGTCGGTGCTCAGGCTCTGATGATCCGGGTCGAAGGATGCGAGCACACGCACCAGTCGATCGATCATCGAGTCGCCGGAAGGAGAGTTCGCCATGCCTCGGATTCTAGCGGCTCTCAGTTGAAATTCTCAATGAATAGGATCACTGTGGATTCGGGTGGTGCGGGTCACTACTCTGACGAGAGGTGCACCACAGTCCCGCCCCGACAAAGAAGTGAGGACAGACAATGACTGATTTTCTGGGAACCGACTGGCGCGAGAAGATCTTCACCGGTACCTGGACCGCAGGCTAGGGAGGGACCTACGACGTCATCGAACCGGCCACCGGTGAGACTCTCGGCCGTCTCGGTGCCGCCAGCGCCGACGACGTCCACACCGCCGCCACGCGAGCCGTTGCTGCACAGAAGGAATGGGCGAAGACCACCCCGGCCGAACGGGCCGCAGTGCTGCGCCGCGCCGGTGCCCTATGGGCCGAACATGCCGATGAGCTCGCCGGCTGGATCATCCGCGAAGCCGGCTCCATCCCTGCGAAGGCCGCACTCGAGATCTCCTCCGCTGAAGCCATCTGCTATGAATCCTCCGCGCTGCCCAGCCACCCCAAGGGCCAGGTGCTGACCTCGAACGAACCCCGCTGGTCCTTCGCCCGCCGGGTGCCCGCCGGAGTCGTCTCCGTCATCGCTCCGTTCAACTTCCCCCTCATCCTCGCCATGCGCTCGGTCGCCCCGGCCCTGGCCCTGGGCAACGCGGTCCTGCTCAAGCCGGACCCGCGCACCGCCGTGTGCGCCGGAGTGGCGATCGCGAAGGTCTTCGCCGAGGCGGGCCTGCCCGAAGGACTGCTCCAGGTCCTGCCCGGCGGCCTCGACGCCGGTGAAGCCGTCGTCGCCGCACCCGAGGTCTCCGTCATCTCCTTCACCGGATCCACCGCGGCCGGACGCAAGGTCGGCGAAGCCGCCGGTCGCCTCCTCAAGCGCTGCCACCTCGAACTCGGTGGAAACAATGCGCTCGTCGTCCTTCCCGGTGCCGAGGTCGGTCCGGCCACCTCGGCGGGGGCCTTCGGATCGTGGATGCACCAAGGCCAGATCTGCATGACCACCGGCCGCCACCTTGTCCACGACTCCATCTATGACGAGTACGTCGAATAGCTGGCCGAACGCGCTCGCAACCTGCCGGTCGGCAACCCTGCCACCGAGGAGGTCGCGATCGGACCGATCATCGACGAGAAACAGCGCACCCACGTCCGTGACATCCTCGACAAGGCCACCGCCGACGGTGCGAGGCTCGTCGCCGGAGGACCGGGCGAAGGCGCCTTCATCCCACCGACGGTGCTCACCGACCTGAGCCCCTCGAACCCGGCCTGGGCCCAGGAGATCTTCGGACCCGTCGCACCCGTCGCCCGCTTCTCCACCCTGGAGGAGGCGGCCGCAATGGTCAACGACAGTGAATACGGGCTCTCGCTCGGCATCCTCGGCGATGTGGGGATGGCCATGGAACTCGCCGACCTCGTCGACACCGGGAAGATCCACATCAACGAACAGACCGTCTCCGACGAAGCCAACGTCCCCTTCGGCGGGACGAAGGACTCCGGCAACGGATCACGATTCGGCGGGGCCGAGGCGAATATCGAAGCCTTCACCGAAACCCAATGGGTGACGATGCGCTCGTCCATCGCGCCGTACCCGTTCTGACCGACACCACACCACCTCGGAGACATCGATGTCCGCAACCTCCCCATCCGCTTCCACGACCGGCTTCGCCTCGGCGGGCCGCTGGCCGGCCGTCCTGTGCTGGCTGGCCGTCGCTTTGGAAGGCTTCGACCTCGTCGTCCTCGGCGCAGTCATCCCCGAGCTGCTGGCCACCGAGGCCCTCGGATTCACCCCCGAGGCGGCCACGATGGTGGCCACCCTCAGCCTCGTCGGCGTCGGCCTCGGCGCCGTGTCCGTCGGCCCCGTCGTCGACCGGATCGGACGCCGGTGGACGATCATCGGCTGCGTCATCGGCTTCAGCGTCTTCACCCTGCTCGTCGCGTTCGCCCCGAACGTCGCACTGTTCACCACCTACCGGTTCATCGCCGGACTCTTCCTCGGTGCCGTGATGCCCAGTGCGCTCGCCTACATCAGCGAGTACAACAAGTCCGGCAAGACGGGCAAGGCCACGACCCTGACGATGACCGGCTACCACGCCGGTGCAGTGGCGATCTCCCTGCTCGCCGTCGCCTACTCCCACAACTGGCACCTGCTCTTCCTCGTCGGAGGCATCGCGGGCCTCGTCATGGTTCCCCTTCTGATCTGGAAGCTGCCCGAATCCGAGGTGTTCCTCATCGCTCAGGAACTCAAACGCAACCCGGCGGCCGCGCAGGCGAAGGACGCAGACGCCGCCGATCCGGCCGGCACTGTCGACGGCACTGTCGACGCACAGGCGAAGACCGGAATGGCCGGACTCTTCTCAGGCAAGCTCGCGCTGGTGACCATCGGCGTGTGGGCGGCGAGCTTCATGGGCCTGCTGCTCGTCTACGGACTCAACACCTGGCTGCCGAAGATCATGGCCGACGCCGGCTACGAGGTCTCTGATTCGCTGGTCATGCTCTTCGTCATGAACATCGGCGCCGTCGTCGGGCTCGTCCTGGCCGGCTGGTTGGCCGATAGGCACGGGACGAAGAAGATCGTGCTCATGTGGTTCGTCCTCGCCGCGATCTTCCTCGCCGCACTGTCGATCCCGATGACCAGCCAGGTCCTGCTCAATATCGCCGTGTTCATCACCGGAGTCTTCGTCTTCTCCGCCCAGGTGCTCGTCTACGCCTTCGTCTCGTCCGTCTACCCGCCTCAGGCCCGCGGCACCGCGCTGGGCATGGCCTCGGGAATCGGGCGGATCGGTGCCATCGTCGGCCCCTTCATCACCGGTGCCCTCGTCACCGCAGGCATCGCCTACCCGTGGGGCTTCTACCTCTTCGCCGTCGTCGCTATGTTCGGCTTCGCGGCCATGGCGATCGTGCCGAGATCCGTACGCTGAGTCCGCTGGCATCCGTGCAGTGACGTCAGTGGGGTTCGCTACGCTGAGTCCATGACTCGGTGGATCGATGCCACGTTCGTTCGCGGCGGCACAAGCAAAGGACTGTTCTTCAGCGAATCCGCGCTGCCGTCGCTGAACGCGGACCGGGATACAGCGGTTTGGGACCGGCTCTTCACCTCGGCGATGGGCTCGCCCGATCCGTTCGGCCGTCAGCTCGACGGAATGGGCGGGGGAGTCTCTTCTCTGTCCAAGATCGTCGTCGTGGCCGCCTCGGCGAGGGACGGGGTCGACCTCGACTACACGTTCGGTCAGGTCTCCGTCACCGAGGCGGCCGTCGACTACTCCGGCAACTGCGGAAATCTGTCATCCGGGGTCGTGCCCTTCGCCCTCTCGGCAGGGCTGATCTCCGCCGCCGATGGATGGCACGTCTTTCGGCTGCTCAATACGAACACGCAGAAACTCGTCGACGTCGGACTGCGCGTCGTCGACGGGCAGGCCGAGGTTGCGGGCGATCTGGTGCTGCCCGGAGTCAGCGGAACGGGTGCGCCGGTCGAGCTCATCTACCCCGACCCGGCCGGCAGCCGCACCGTCGGGCTCCTGCCGACAGGGAAGGCCGCTGAGTCCATCACTGCAGGTGGGGCGATGTTCGAGGTCAGCCTCGTCGACGCCACCCTGCCCGTCGTCATCGTTCCGGGTGCTGCGATCGGACTCAAGGGCACCGAATCGCCGGAGGAGATCGACGCGAACGTGCATGCGATGGGCATGATCGAGCAGCTGCGCCGCAACGCCGCCGTGCGGATGGGACTATGTGAGTCACCGGAGGAAGCGCCGGATGTCGTGCCGAAGGTCGCCGTGGTCACCGCCCCAGAGCCCACACGACTGCTCGACGGAACGACCCTGGCCGCCGAGGAGGCCGACCTGCCCGTGCGAATGATCTCCATGGGGCAGACACACAACGCCGTGCCCGGAACCGGAGCCATGTGCCTGGCCGCGGCCGCGCAGATCCCGGATACGATCATCAACCGCATCATCCGACGCTCCCGGCCCGGGGCTGTCGGGCCGGAAGTGCGGCTGGCTACCCCTTCGGGCGTCGTCACGGCCGGTGCCGTCTTCGATGCGGACACGGTGACGGCCACCTCCCTCTTCCGCACTGCGCGAGTGCTCATGCGAGGGCAGGTGGCCGTCACCGACTAGGTGTCACCAGCCGTTGTGGTGACCGTTCTTCCCTGCGTTCTTGCCTCCAGGGTGATCACCGTCGCGGCTGCCCCAATGATTGCCGTTCTTGCCGCCGTTCTTCCCCGCGTTCTTTCCGCCGGGGTGGTCGCTTGAGCCGTCGGCATCCGCGTTATCCCCGGCGTCTGCTCCGGCGTCGTCGTCCCCGCCTTCATCTGAGGGGTCGAAGAGACCGACGACGACCGGATCATGGTCGGAAGCCCGGAACTGGTCCGGAGCGAAGAGGTCGCTGACGTTGTAGTTGAAGCGGCTGTATTCGAGAGCCAGGGACTCGACCGAGTTGATGTTCCAGACATCGGCCCCGGTGACGGAGTCGAAGGCCGTTGCATCCGTGCCTGCACCGTCGGCTTCGTCCGAGGCGTCGAGGGCGAGGACGTGGTCGAGGCTGCCCGTGCGCGAACCATAGACATACGTGGATTCGTCCGTCTTCTCCGCAGCGATGTCCTTGTACCCGGCCTCGTAGAAGACCTGCATCGGGTCCTCCTGAGTGTAGGAGTTGAAATCGCCGAGGAGGTAGACCAGGTCGCTGTTCGTTGCCTCCTGTTGGTCACCGGCAAACCCGACGAGCGCTTCGGCCTGCTTCACGCGGTCGGCGTTCGACGCGCCCTGACCGTCACCGGAGTCCTCGTTGCCCGGACCTGACCCGGATCCCTTGGACTTGAAGTGGTTGGAGATCGTCACGAAGGTCTCGTCCTTTTCGATCTCACCGGTACCGTCCTTCGGGGCGAACGCCTGGGACAGGGGTTCGCGGGCATTGGAGAACGCATCCTGATCGTCGAGGATCGTGGATTCGTTCTGCGGGGCCACCTCGGCGGGCTGGTAGATCAATGCCGTGCGGATGACATCCTCATCGGACGGAACGGCGGCAGGGGAGTCGACGAAGTCCCATTTCTCGGTTCCGGCGGCCTCGTTGAGGCGCTTGACCAGGGTCGCCAGGGCATCGTCGCGGTCCTTGCCGAAGGCGGCGGAATTCTCGATCTCCATGAGCGAGACCACCGAGGCGTCGAGCTTGTTGATCGCGGTGATGATCTTCGTCTCCTGACGCTTGAGGCTCTCCGCGTTCGCGGCACCGCGGGCATCGCAGCTGCCGCGGACGGTGATGTGGTTGCCCTCGCGGTCGTCGTAGTACTGGCAGCCAGAGAGCTGGTCGCCGGTGGTGGTGAAGTAGTTGAGGACGTTGAAGCTGGCGAGGCTGACCTGCCCGCCGACGGCCTCGGGGATCTCGGTGCGAGTGTCGGTGAAGGTGGTCGGCTGGACCGCCTCGGCGTTGTCCCCGGTCAGACGGGTCGTCGGCTGGAACCGCCACTTCTCGTGATCGAAGCCGAGCACGACGGGGGAGGTGAAGCTCGCCTGCGCACCGACGCGGACCGGGTCCTCCTTGCTGAGGTAGGGCAGGGGGATGTCCTTGTCGGCTTTGAGGAAGTTCACGGTGGCGCCGTCGTCGAGGACGACCTCACGGTCGAGGTTCTCGGCTTCCATAGCCTTTGCCTCGGGGGTGCCGGGGCGGTGGACGTCGGTGGGCTGGGGCAGTGTGCCGTCACCGGTGGCGAGGACGACCTCACCGTACGTGTTCGTGTTGTAGTTGTCGGCGACGGTCAGCGATTCGCTGGGCTGCAGGAGCATGCCCTCGAGGGATTCGCGCTTCTCGTCTCCTGCAGGAAAGGCGTCTTCGACGGGTTTGACCGCCTCGGCGGGTTCGGCGACCGTTTTGACACCGGACGCGGATACGGAGATCTGGGTCTGACCGTAGTGTTCGGATACGGTGCCGGTGACCTCGACGTGGTCGTCGATGCTGATATCGGCGACGGTGTCGGGGGAGTAGACGAAGATGCCGTCGGATGCTGCCCCGTCGGCACGGTCGGATCCGCCGGTGCCGGGGGTTTGGATGTAGTAGCCGTTCAGCCCGCCCTCGGGGTAGGCGGCGGTGACGCCACCGCGGGTTGTCACGGTTTTGCCTTGGATGGGGCTGGCGTCGCCGGTGCCCTGGATATCGGCGATCGGGGTGACGCCTTCGGGGTCCGGGTCACCGTCGTCGCCGTCGTCGCCGTCGCCGTCGGGTAGGGCGTTCGGGGTGGGCGCCGCCGACGTCCACGCGTCGCCGGTGAGCTGGATCGACTGGCCGCCGGCGGCAGTCGCACCGGTCGGTTCGGCTTCCTGGCCGATGACGGGCGCGGGGGTGAAGGTGTTCTTCGTGCCGGTGACGCCCTTGCCGTCGACGACGCCGCCGATCTGCTGGAAGTCGACCAGCTCGCCGTCATCGTCGATGACGAAGGCGCTCGAGCCGTACTCGCCGTCGGCGGCCGAACCGGCCTTGACGGAGTTCGTGATCGGCACGTCGATCGCGACGGCACCGGAATCGCCGACCGTCGTGTCATCGGGCACGGTGACGGTGTTCTCCTGCGCATAGACGCTGCCGCCGCGAGTCACCGAGCCGAAGGTCCAGCCCGAGACATCGGTGCCGGGGTCGGCGGCGACTTCGATGAAGTCAGTCTCCAGGGTGTAGGCGATTTCGGAGATGTGGATGTCGCCCCCTGCGGCGGCGTCTGCTGCGACTGCGGACGTCGGTGCGAGGGGAAGGGACAGGCCTGCGACGAGGCTGAGCGCCGCGGCGGAAGAGAGAGTTGTCGTGACTTTCATGGGAGCCTTTCGGGCGGATGAGCGGCTGTGCGCATCGTGACGATCCACGTGCGCGGTCCCTTGCACCCTAGCGGCTCACGCAACGACGACAGCGGCGAAGATGTGAACAGCTTGTGAACAGTCGGACAGTCCACTGAGTGCTGCAGGTGGCACTCATCCTACACAACTCACCCTGCCCCCGAACTACCCGACGGCGGCCCAGCAACCTTGCGCGAGGTTGCTGGGCCGCCGTCGGGTAGCAATTAGGAGGTGAGGGTGGCGGCGAGCTCGTGGAAGTCGCGGCTCGGGTTGCCGAAGCGGTGCAAGGTCATCGACACCGCCTGCTCCTGCACGTAGTAGCGCAGCTCCACACGTCCCGATGTGGTCACCGGCTCATCGATGATCGCGACCTCCGGGCGAGGCGCGGCTGCGGCCAGCAGCTCGTCCTCGAACCGACCGAGCACGCGGATGCGAGCCCCCACGGTGTCGTCGTAGCGACCCTGGCCGACCATCTCGGCGAACTCGGCGGCAGTCTCGGTGCGGGCGGGAACACCGGCATTCGTCACGGCGATCTTCACTTCTGCGGGCACATCCTCGGCCACGGACAGCTGCACCGGCGAGTCCACCGTGCGGGCTGCGTGCAGGGAGCGTTCGAGGTCGAACAGGCTCGCCTCGGCGGTCACGCGCAAGGTGACCGGGCGGGGGCGGTAGCGGAAGATGTTCGCCTCCGCGCGCAGCCCTGTGTGGTCCTTCGCCGCACCGAATTCGGCGTCGAACCAGCGCTTGTCATCGGCCTTCGCCGCCTCGAGGTCCTGGCCGCCGGCATCGGCGAAGTGGCCGAAGAGCATGAGGTAGTTCGGGCCGCCTGCCTTCGACCCCAGCCCTACCGAGGACTGCTTCCAGCCGCCGAAGGACTGCCGGCGCACGATCGCACCGGTGATTCCGCGGTTGACGTAGGCGTTGCCGACCTCGACGCGGTCGAGCCAGGTGGCGACCTCCTCGGGGTCGAGGGAATGGATGCCGCCGGTGAGGCCGAAGTCCACGGCATTCTGGAACTCGATGGCCTCATCGAGGTCCTCGGCATGCATGAGACCGAGCACCGGACCGAAGACCTCGGTGAGGTGGAAGAACGAACCGGGCTTGACCCCGTCCTTGATCCCCGGGCTCCACAGGCGACCCGTATCGTCGAGCTGCTTGGGCTCGAGCAGCCAGGACTCGCCGGGCTCCAGCGTCGTCAGAGCCCGACGCAGCTTGTCCGAGGGGTCCTCCGTCAGCGGGCCCATGGTCGATGCGAGGTTCGCCGGCCAATCGACGACCATCGACGAGGCGGCATCGATGAGCTGGCGACGGTAGCGCTCGGAATCGTAGGTCGATCCGACCATGATCCCCAACGAGGCGGCCGAACACTTCTGCCCGGCATGCCCGAACGCCGAGTACACGAGGTCGGCCATGGCGAGGTCCCGGTCCGCCGCCGGGGTGATGACCAGGGCGTTCTTGCCCGAGGTCTCGGCATTGACGTGGAGTTCGGGACGGAAGGACTTGAACATCGCCGCGGTCTCCGACGCGCCGGTGAGGATGACCCGGTCGACATCAGGATGCGAGACGAGATGCTGGCCGAGCTCCCGCTCGATCGGTGCGCACAGCTGCAGCACGTCCTTGGGCACTCCGGCCTGCCACAGGCAGTCGACGATGAGTGCAGAACAATGCGGCGTCGGCTTCGAAGGCTTGTGGATGACTGCGGATCCGGCAGCGAGAGCCGCAACGGTGCCGCCAGTGGGGATCGCCACGGGGAAGTTCCACGGGGGAGTGATGACGACCATCTCGTCCGGGGTGAACTCCGCTCCGTCGAGGTTGTCGAGTTCGAGCGAGTTCAGCGCGTAGTAGCGGATGAAGTCGATGGCCTCGGACACCTCGGGGTCGGACTGCGACGGCATCTTGCCGACCTCGGCCGCCTCGACGGCGATGAACTCGCCGCGACGGGCAGCGAAGATGTCCGCGGCTCGGTGGAGGATCTCGGCGCGACCGGCGGCGCCGAGGGCCCGCCAGTCGGCAGCGGCGGCGCGACCGCGGGCGATCATCTCATCGAGTGCGGCCGACGATTCGACCTTGGGCGCGTTCGGACGGTCGTCGAGGTAGCCGGGGGCGGTCGCCTCGGCGATGATTGTGCGCACCCACTCCTGGTTGGCCGGAAGGGACGGGTCGGTGTCGGGTTCATTGAAGAACTGGGTCGGCACCACGGTCTCGCCGAGTGTTTCGGTCGACCGGTTCTGGTGGCGGTTCGGGGCCGGTGCGGTTTCGCCCTCGGTCTCGAGGATCGATTCGAGCTGGTTGACGGATGCGGTGAACCGGTCGGCTTCGCGCTTGAACACGTCGTTGCCGTTTGCGAGGTCGAAGATGCCGGACATGAAGTTCTCCGACGCCGAGTTCTCCTCGAGCCTGCGCACGAGGTAGGAGATCGCGACGTCGAATTCCTTCGGGTGCACGGCGGGAACGTAGAGGAGGAGGTCTCCGACGTCCTCGGTCACGGCCGCTGCCTGCTCGCTGGCCATGCCCTGGAGCATCTCGAACTCGACGCGGTCGGTCACCGAGCGTTCGACGGAGAGGTGGTGGGCGAAGGCGATGTCGAAGAGGTTGTGCCCGGCCACGCCGATGCGCAGGCCCTTCATCCGCTCTGGGGTGAACAGCCAATGCAGGACCCGCTTGTAGTTCGCATCCGTGGACTGCTTCGAATCGCACGTCGTGGCAGGCCAGCCCGCGATCTCGGCATGCACGGTCTCCATCGCGAGGTTCGCGCCCTTGACGAGGCGGACCTTGATCCCGACTCCGCCGTTCTCGACGCGACGGGAAGCGAATTCGCTCAGCCGCTGCACGGCGCCGAGCGCATCGGGCTGGTAGGCCTGGATGACGATTCCGGCCTCGAGATCCTTGAACTCCGGTTCGGAGAGCAGCCGCGTGAACACGGCGATCGTCAGCTCGAGGTCCTGGTACTCCTCCATGTCGAGGTTGACGAACTTCGCGCCGGTCGGGGCTTTCGCGGCTTGGCTGTAGAGCGGACGGAGGCGGTCGACGACATAGTCGACGGTCTCGTCGAAGGCCCACATCGAGATCTGCGAAGCCACGGAGGAGACCTTCACCGACACGTAGTCGACATCGTCGCGGGCGAGCAGCCGGTGGGTCTGCTCCAGGTGGTTGTCGGCTTCACCGTCACCGAGCACGGCCTCGCCGAGGAGGTTGATGTTGAGCCGGTGACCGTCGGCGGTGAGCGCGGCCACGGTCTTGCCGAACTGCTTGTCCCGGGCGTCGACGACCATATGCCCGACCATCTGACGCAGGCGAGTGCGGGCGGCGGGCACGACGACCTGCGGGGCGATCTTGGCCAGCGCGGCACCGGCCTTGATCTGCGCGCGGTCGAGGTACGACATCGTCTCCGGCGCCAGCTTGCCGACCTCGGCCAGCGCGTCGGCGGCGGCGTGGACATCATCGGTGCGCACGACCCGATCGACGAACCCGACAGTGAAGTCGAGGCCGTTGTCATCGGAGAGGACAGCGGAGAGGCGTTCGGCTGCGGGGTTCTTCGCCGTGGTCATCGACGTCGACACTCGCAGCCACCGGCGGACGGTGTCGATCGACTGGGCGGTGAGCGAGTCGAGGTCGGTTTCGGTGTGCAGCAACTGTGCTCCTTCGGTGCTCGGATTCGGTGCTCTCACGTATCGGCGCTGACCGTGGAGCCGGGGTGTGAGATCAGTATGCGCCGCCGAAATCCGGGGGTGAAGAGATGGAGTGGAACGCCGAGAATGTTTGAGGCAGAAGTCCTAAGATAGAGGGATGTATTCCGCTGAGTTCCGTCGTGACGCGGTGTCGCTGCTGACGACATCGACCCTCGCCGAGGCGGCCGCGCGCACGGGTGCATCACCGTCGACCCTGCGTCGCTGGGCGAGTCGATCCGACCTTGAGGATCGCCCCCGCAGCGGTCGCCCGCCGATCCAGGAGACCGCCGACCGGGTCGTCGAGGCCCTCGTCGCGACCGCAGGAGCCAGGATCTCCGGGCGAGACTATTCGACCCGTGCCCTGGCCGAGGCAACGGGGCTGAGTCAGAGCATCGTCTCTCGGTCGGTGCGGGCGCTGACGATCCCCGTCACCGAGGTGGCCGGCGGTTCCGAACTCGTCCTCGCGGCCAGCGGGTTTCCCCTCGTCATCGTCGGCGTTCGCAGAATCGATGCAGGTGGGGCAGGTAGCCGTGACGAGTCAGCGACGATCGTCCCGCCTCGGCGGGTCCAACGACGCATCGCCGGAATCACCGCGGCCCTGCGGATTGCGGGAGTCGGGCGGTGGGCACAGCGCTTCGACAGCGAGCATCGACAGGTGCCCACCGCCGAACTGCTCGGCCTGCTCGACGGTGACGGTGACTTCCTCGTCTTCGACCCCCTCGGCGAGGTTCCTGACGACCTCTCCGACGGGTCGGGAGCCCGGGTGGCGGTGTGTGCGGATTTCGACGATTTCGTCAGCGCACTCAAGAGCCGCCTCGGCGAGTGTCAGGACATTCCCGGGTCCCTTCTCGATCTGCTGGCCGACCGCGTCCGGCACGGACTCGAAGGAGTGCTGTGGCGGGAATCGGTCCCCTACGAGCCTCAGAGAACTTCCATCACTTCTGACTCAATGGAGATCTCGTCATGGCTGCCGAAGGAGACGCGATCGATCACCGAACACCTGGCGATCGCACTGCGTGAGGAGATCATCGACTCCGGATACGAACCCGGCGATCGGATCAATCCGCGCCTGCTGTCGCGTCGCATGCAGGTGCCCAGGGCCTCGGTCGACGCGGCGCTGCGACGGATGGTCGATGACAAACTCCTCGACGGCTCTCGCGGCGGTGCACGGATCCCCTTGATCACGACGGTCGACGTGCTCGACCTCTATGCCGCGCGCATGGCCATCGGGGAGGTCGTGCTCCGATCCTTGGCCCTGCGTCCGCAGCGCTACCTCGTGCCGGTGCAGCTGGCTCTGCGGCAGGTCGAGGCCTCGGCGCCGACGCGCAGCGGAATCGACGTCGAGGACGCCGACCTCCATTTCCAGCAGGAGCTGGCCCGAGCATCGGGGCTGCGGGAATCAGCACGTGCCTTCGAGGCCCTGACTCTGCGGCTGCGTCTGTTCATCTCCATCCTGCAGCTCGACTATTCTCCGGCCAGCGACCGCATCGTCAGCGACGACCGTGCCATGTTCAGCGCGCTGAGCCGAGCGGATGCGAAGACGGCGATCGAGGTCTGGCGCGGCAAGGTCGACAACGCGGTGAGGCATATGGCCGGTCTGCTCGGCAGGCGACGCTTCGACCAGGAGCTGTGGACTCAGCTGACCCGCAGCCTCGGCTGAGCACGGAAGCCGGGAGCCGCCTCGGCGGGGGTCGTGGTCTATATTTGTGGCGTGGAGACTTTGGTTGTGGGCGTGGCCGGCGGAACCGGCAGCGGGAAGACGACGCTGACTCAGGCGCTGTTGGACAAGTGTGAGGGACCGCCGTCGGTGCTCTTCCACGACAACTACTACAAACGGCGCGACGAACTCACCTATGAGGAGCGCGAGAAGGTCAACTACGACGATCTCGACGCCTTCGACAACGACCTCTTCGTCGACCACCTCACTGCGCTGCGGAACTCGCAGGCGGTCGACAGTCCGGTCTACGACTTCTCGATCCACAACCGCAGCGATGAGACGACGCGAGTCGAGCCCGCACCGGTCATCATCGTCGAGGGAATCCTCATCTTCGCCGAACCGCGGATCTGCCGGCTGCTCGACATCAAGCTCTTCGTCGACACCGATGCCGATGTGCGCCTGCTGCGCCGGATCAAACGCGATGTCGTCGACCGCGGGCGAACCCTGCAGTCGGTGGAGGACCAATATCTGGGCACGGTCAAGCCGATGCACGAACTCTACGTCGAGCCGTCGAAGCGCAATGCCGACCTCATCATCCCCGACGGCGGCCACAACATCGTCGCCATGGACATGATCCTCAACCGCATCCAGCGCGGAGTCGGCTGAGCCTGAAACGGAGTCGGCTGAGCTGGGAACAGTTCGTGACCTGCGCGAACGGTCTTCTTCGGCGGACGGCGGCGAAGTCGTGTCAGTGCCGCTGGGTACTGTCTTCATATGGACGTCGACCCCGCACGGGAACCAGCGTCGGTTCCAGTTCCGCTGACCGAGATCACTCGGTTCGGTGCCTTCCTGCGCGCACTCGACCCGGGCGAGACCGAGGCCGAGACGCTGGAGCGGATCACAGCGCTCGAAGAACTCAAGTCTGCTGTCGCCGCCGCACAGGCGAAAGAGGCAGTGGCTTTCGAGACACTGCGCATCGAGCGGGACCGGCTCAACCGGGTGCCCGCGCTCGACTGCGGAAGACGCGCCGGTGACGAGGTCGGGCTGGCGAAGAAGGTCTCGCCCGGATCGGGCCGGAGGTTCCTCAGCACTGCCCGCTCGATCGTCACGGGCATGCCCAATACCTTCAAAGCTCTGGCCGGCGGGGAGATCTCCGAGGACAAGGCGCGCATCATGGTCGATGAGACCGCGGTCCTCGTCTCTGCCGATCGGCGCACGGTCGATACGCGGATGAAGCGGAGTCTGGGGCCGTCCGGGCTGCGGAGCCTGCGCGCCGAAGTGCGTGCGCTCAGTGCGGAGATGGACGCCGAGGCGGCCGCGAAGAGGGCAGCGAAAGCGAAGTCCCATCGTCGAGTGAACATGACCGTGATCGATGACGGGATGGCCAGGATCTCCGCGATCCTGCCGCTGACGCAGGCCGTCGCCGCCTATGAGAGCCTCCGGGCCGGCGCTGAGACGATCACTGCTGCCGGTGATGCCGGCGGACGGAACCGCCAGCAGGTCCTCGCCGATACGTTCGTCGAACGGCTGAGCGGGCAGGCGAGCGCAACGGCGGTGCCCGCGGAGATCCATCTGCTCGTCGACACCGAATCTCTGCTCTCCGACGGACTCGTTCCGGCCTGCCTTCCAGGGTACGGTCCGCTGCCGGCGAAGACGGCCCGGGAGTTCATCGCCGCGAACGAAGCGCAGATGTTCATCAGCCGGATCTTCACCCGCCCCGAGGATGGGCAGCTGGTGGGAATGGACGCGAAGAGCCGGGAGTTCACCGGCCGACTGCGGCAGATGATCACCTTCCGTGACGATGTCTGCCGGACCCCGTGGTGCGATGCCCCGATCCGGCACGCCGACCACGCTCAGCCTGTCGCCGCAGGCGGAGAAACCACCTGGGAGAACGGCTCCGGGCTGTGTGCGTCCTGCAACTACGCGAAGGAACATCCCGGATGGACGCACGAGGCCACGGCGGACGGGCTGCGCGTCACCACGCCGAGTGGGCGTTCCTATGAGGTGGCCACGCCAGCGGTGGTCCGTCGCATACGGTTCCCGCGTCCCGCATCAGTGTCGGAACCGGGCGGTTCTCCGCCGGGATCGGACTGGCAGCAGCTCTTCTCCCGGTTCCTCGAACCGGATAGGGAGGAAGCCAGGAGAGCAGCGAGGGAAGACAGCGGGGCAACGGCCGCCGCCGAAGAGGTCGGCACAGACGAACCGCAGCCGGCGGCTCAGCCGGATGAGCTGCCACCACGGTACTGCACTCGTGCCGAGAAGATCGCGGATTGGCGCAGACGCAATGCGCACCGGCGCCCGTCCGCGAAGGACTGCGGAGGCAGCTCGGTCGAGCAGCAGTTGGTGCAGGTGGTGTTCGGGCCCGACTGAGCTGCGTGTCGGATCTGGAACATGGCGGTAACACCTGTCACAGAGATACTGCGGAGAATTGTGGTTATGGACAGGGCGGGTAGGAACGGAAGCACACCACTGACGACTGCGCGGGGGCGCAGTCTCAACCTCGTGGCGCGTGTGCTCCCATCAGGAGCGGTGGCCTGTTGGGTGATCACCATCTTCGTGCCGGTCCTCGACAGCGGTGGACCCGGATCGATGCGGATCCGTGTGACGTCTCTCGGGTTCTCGCCGATCGACATGAATGACCTCGATGAGGTCTACCTCGTGCTCTGGGTCGTCATTCTCACCGGCGCGTTCGCTGCCTGGCTGCTGTCCGCATCGAAGTGGTGGTCGATCGCGGCCATCGTTCTGGGCACAGTGCTGGGACTGCGACTCCTGCAGATGGTCGCCGATCCGCCGATCATGATGTGGGACGGGCAGACGGCCGACGGCATGCCCACCGGCGGCATGGAAGTCGCCTATCCTGCGGCAGGCTTCGGCCTGTGGGTTCTGGGAAGCCTTCTGTTCGTCGCCGCCGGCATCTGTGGTCTGGTCGCAGCCGCCCAACAGGACCATTACCGTCGTGAACGAATCAAACGCTGCATGTCGAAGCGCCATGGTCCCGCCGCGTGAGTCTCGGCCCGCGACGGTGCGAGTCGCGGACGGCAGATGGCTGCTGCGATCCGCCCAAGCGCTGTCTCTGTCTGCCCTCTGCTTGTGGATCGTCATGCTGTGGGTGCCAATCTGCGCCAGTGCTGAGGACACCTCCGAATCACCGCACCCGCCGCGCATCATCGTCACTGCCCTCGGTGGAGCGCCATTCGACCTCGAAGAAGCTCGTATGCCGTACATCCTGGTCGCACTCGGGGTCTTCGCGTGCGCAGCTTCTGCCTTACTCCTCACCGTCCGGTCTCAGCCAGATATGCACCCGTGGCCGGACGTCGTCGCACGTATGTGGTCTGTCGGCACCCTCTTTCTGAGTCTCTGTGCGTTCCTTGTCCTGGCCGAACTGCTAATGAATCTGCCGACGATCATGTGGGACGCCGTCGACGATCAGGGGCGGCCGATCTTCGGGACGGTCGTCGCGCAACCGTCGATCGGCGCAGGGCTGTGGCTCATCGGCTGTCTCTGTCTGCTGGCAGCGGGAGTCTGCGGCCTCCTCGGCGACGTCAGGCGGAGGAGGGCTGTCCCCGGTAGTGGGACAGCACTGCGCGAAGAAGCAGCACCCGTTCACCACGCAAACTCGAGAATCACCCCATGGTCCCGAGGGAACCGAACGCACCGCCTCGCGCAACGGCTGCCGTGGGTCGCGTTGGCCTGCTGGGTGCTGATGATCTGGGTACCGCTTTTCGACAGCGGCGACCATGGTGATGATCGACTCACGGTGACATCGCTCGGACGGGTACCCTTCGATCTCGCCGACCTCACCCCGGAAATCATCCTGCCCTGGGTGGTCGTTCTCGTCTGCGCAACTACCGCGAAACGGTTCGACACCTTCGCCCACTGGCCTCTTCTGTCGGTGGCAGCCGGAGTCGGCCTGTTCATCCAGCAGGCGACGATGGTCACCGATCTTCCGCGAGAGCGGGTGACCAGCACCGATGCCGCTGGCGAAAAGCTCAGTGCCTTCATCGTCGGGTATCCGTCAGAGGGCCACTATCTCTGGACGATCGGCTGCCTTGCACTCGTTGCCGCAGGCATCAGCGGACTCCTCAGCGATCGGCGGCGGATAGATCGGCAGAGGCAGCGGCAGATGCAGCGGCAGGCAAAGCGTCCGCCGGAAAAGATCATTCGCCGACGCCAACGCAAACTGCAACAGCTGGCCCGGCTGCTGCCTTTCATCGCGGTCACCATGTGGATCGCCACGATCTTCATCCCCGTCGTCGACAGCTTCAACAGCGTCGGCCCTCGCATCCGATTCACCTCGCTGGGGGACTTGACGTTCGATGACGGCGGTGAAATGCTGCCGCCTTTCATTCTCCTCTGGGCGATTGTGGTCGGCTTTACCGCGCTCGGCCTCGGCTTCGCCGCTGACCAGTGGTGGAACGTGGCGGCCGTGCTCATCGCCGCGCTCATCGTCCTCATCTTCGTCGCCATCCTTCTCAACCCTCCGACGATTATGTGGGACGGTCAGCTGCCCGACGGCACGCCGATCGGGGGCATGGAAGTTGGACGGCCGTCCTTCGGCTTCGGACTGTGGCTCATCGGAGCAGCCTCACTCGCCGCGGCCGGTATCTGCGGATTCGCGGCAAATGCACAGCGCCCCCGACACACGGTCGAGGGCGCTTGAGTCTCAGCGAACAGAAATTCGACTGAGGGCGGAAAGAGGGCTGTATCACTTCACTGGTTCGAAGACCCCTGCGAAGAAGTCGCCGATCTCGCCGTGTGCGTCCAACGGGAAGATGCCGGAGACGTACTGATCGGGGCGGACCACGACGACGGCGCCGTCGCGGCTGATCTCACGGGCCTCGAAGATGTCCTCGTCGGGCAGGGTCGCGTAGATCTTCTCCACGTATTCGAGGTCGTAGGCGCCCACGTGCGGACGGAAGACCTTCGGCACATCGGGAAACGCGAAATCCTTGTGTTCCTGCTGGTAGATGACGCTGAGCTCGACGAGGGCATCGGGATCCTCGCCCTCCCAGCGGAAGGCGACCAGGGGAGAGGCCGGATCAGATTCGAGCCACTCCGCCAGCGCCGCCACCTTCGACTCACCGGCGGAGCCGCCAGCAGAGCCGCCAGCAGAGCCGCCAGCGGAGCTGTCGACGACGGGAGCGGCCCGATCGGCGAAGACATAGACTCTCCAGCGACCATCGGCACGCGCTTCGTGACCGAGGTGGATGAAGTTCGCATCGCAGCTGCGCTTGACCCGAGCCGACTTGAACCGCTTGCCGATCGGGAATCCGACCGCGAGCTCCTGATGCGTCGTCGGCGTCGTGATCATCGACGCCGTGTACTCGGTCATGAACCCGGCTGGGAACTCCGCGGTCTTGACGTAGAAGTCCTCGAGGTAGGTCTTATCCGGCAGCTCCTCCTGCGGAGTTGCCATGAGCGTCGACCATTCCTTGTCGAACTCGATGAGATTCTTCGCCGCGACCTGCCGTTCGGCCGAGTAGGTGCGCAGCAGCTCCGTCGACGACCGGCCCGAGATGACCTGCCCGAGCTTCCACGCGATGTTGAAGCCGTCCTGCATGGACACGTTCATTCCCTGTCCGGCCTTCGCCGAGTGCGTATGGCAGGCATCGCCGGTGATGAACACGCGTGGGCAATGCGAATCGGGTGCGGTCTCATCGGTGTCGTCGAAGGCGTCCGTGAGCCTGTGCCCGACCTCGTAGACCGAATGCCAGGCCACGTTCTTCACGTCGATGCTGTAGGGCGCGATGATCGCATTCGCCCGGCGGATGATCTCGTCGATGCTCGTCGACCGCACCTTGCGCGCATCATCTTCGGGCACCTCGCCGAGATCGACGTACATCCGGAACAGATGCCCGCCCTCGCGGGGGATGTGGAGGATGTTGCCGTGCTTCGACGAGATCGCGCACTTGGTGCGGATATCGGGGAAATCGGAATCCGCGAGCACATCCATCACGCCCCAGGCATGATTGGCCTGATCGCCGGACATCGTCCGACCGATCGACGACCGGACCTTCGACCGGGCACCGTCGCAGCCGACGACGTAGCCGGCGCGGATGGTGCGTTCCTCCCCGGTGCGCTCGCCTGCGGTGTAACGGACGGTGACCGATACCGGATGATCCTTCGCCGAGGCGGTCGCGGCGTCCTGGTCGACCGTGAGGTCGACGAATTCGATCCCGTAGTCGGGCGTGATCTTGCCGGGGGAATGGGCGGCGAACTGGGCGAAGTAGTCGAGCACGCGTGCCTGGTTGACGATGAGGTGCGGGAATTCGCTGATCCCGTGCTCGTCGTCCTTGGGCCGACCGGTGCGGATGATGTGTTCGGGGTTCTCCGGATCCGGATTCCAGAACGCCATCTCCGTGATGTGGTAGCCCTCGCGCATGATCTCCTCGGCGAAGCCGAACGCCTGGAAGGTCTCGACGGAACGCGCCTGGATGCCGTCGGCCTGACCGATGACCAGCCGCGAATCGCGCTTCTCGATCATTCGTGCGTTCACGTGCGGGTACTGCGACAGCTGGGCCGCGGCGATCATCCCCGCGGGACCGCTGCCGACGATGAGGACATCGACCTCATCGGGCAGCTCCTCGCTGCGCTCGATTCCGTACCCAGCGGCCTCTTCGATCCGCGGGTCCGCGGACACGTAGCCGTTCTGATGGAAATGCATGTCAACCTCCGGTTCGTGACACGTCGTCGTGATATTCGAATGCTATCAGTTCATATACGATCTGGTGTCGGCGGGGTGGCGCCGGTCACTGTCATCGCAGGTCACCTGCGGCGCCCCGATCCCGATGATCGGGCTCACCGCCTGCTCGTCCTCGTGGTCGGGGCCCAGCGGAATTCCGGTGCGATCACGCAGCAGCAGGGTCGCGGCGAGGGCGAGTACGGCGACGACGCCCAGGTACACCGCCACCGAGGCGGTCGTTCCCGTCGATGACACGAGGCCCTTCGCGATCGTCGGGGCGAAGGCGCCGCCGAGGATCGACCCGATCGCATAGGAGACCGAGACTCCGGAGAAGCGGACGCTGGAGGGGAACAGCTCGGCGTACATCGCCGGCTGCTGACCGTAGGTGAAGCCCAAGCCGATGGTGAGGACGACGAGTCCGAGCAGGAGCATGCCCACCGAACCGGTGTTGACCAGCGGGAACAGAGAGAAGATGCCCGCGAGCAGGAGGATCCAGCCGAGGATGTAGGTGGTCCGGCGTCCGATCCTGTCCGAGACGGCGCCCGCGATGATCGTGAACACCAGCCAGGACACCGCCGAGGCGGCCACGGCCCAGAGCACGGGACCGCGCTCGAGGCCGATGGGGCCGGCCGGGTCCGTGGCGTAGTTCTGGATGTATCCGCCGGTGGTCATGTATCCGGCGGCGTTGTTGCCCATGAAGACGAGCGAGGCGAGGACGACGAGCAGCCAGTGACTCTTGATGAGCGTGCCCAGCGGGTTCGTCACCTGCTCCTTGCGTTCGGCGATCTCGTGGAACACGGGGGATTCCTCGACTTCGCGGCGGATCCAGTAGCCGATGAAGACGAGCACGATGGAGAGGAAGAACGGCACCCGCCAGCCCCAGTCGAGGAAGGCGTCGCCCGGGGCGATCGACGTCATCAGGGCGAGTACGCCCGACGACAGCAGGAGCCCGATGGACACGCCGATCTGCGGGAAGGAACCGAGCAGTCCGCGTGTCTTCGCATCCGCGTGCTCGACGGCGAGCAGGACGGCTCCGCCCCATTCCCCGCCGGCCGAGATGCCCTGGACGATGCGCAGAGCGATGAGCAGGATCGGGGCGAGCACGCCCGCGGATTCGAAGGTCGGCAGGAAGCCGATGAGCGCAGTTGCGGCACCCATGGCGATGAGCGTGATGATGAGGACCACCCGGCGGCCGAGCTTGTCGCCGAAATGTCCGGCGAGGAATGCGCCCAAGGGGCGGAAGAGGAAGCTGATCCCGACCGTCGCGAAGGCGACCATGGTCGACAGCGTCGATCCGAGCGGGCCGAAGAAGAGCTGGTTGAAGATCAGCCCCGAGGCCGCCGCGTAGAGGAAGTAGTCGTACCACTCGATGCTCGTGCCGACGATCGTCGCGAACGCCACCCGGGTCTGAGTGTGCTTCTGTGCTGCCATGACTCCTGTGTCCTGTCGTGCGTCCCGGCCACATTCTCTGTGGCCCGGATTACTTGCTCTCCGGAACCATATCATATACGATTTGAGGTGAAGCCAATCGAAATGAGGTGTGAGATCGATGTCGACTCCAGCAGGTGTCCCCGCCCGTCCGGGCAAGATCATTGCCGTTCATGTGGCCTACGAGTCCCGTGCGGCGCAACGAGGAAAGCGCCCCGCCCAGCCGTCCTACTTCCTCAAAGCGGCCAGCTCCGTCGCCGCCTCCGGCCAGTCCATCGAACGCCCGGCAGGCACCTCGCTGCTCGCCTTCGAAGGTGAGATCGCCGTCGTCATCGGCACGTCTGCCCGCAATGTCACCGAGGCCGACGCCTGGTCGTATGTGGCCGGCGTGACCGCGTCGAACGACTTCGGCCTCTACGACATGAAGACCCCGGACAAGGGGTCGAACGTGCGCTCGAAGAGCCGCGACGGATACACCCCGCTGGGTCCCGAACTCATTCCCGCCGCCGAGGCGGCCCCCGACTCCCTGCGCCTGCGCACCTGGGTCAACGGCGAGGTCGTCCAGGACGACGGCACGCGAGCCGACCAGCTCATCTTCACCCTCCCGCGCATCGTCGCGGACCTCAGCCAGCACCTCACCCTCGAGCCCGGTGACGTCATCCTCACCGGCACCCCGGCCGGATCCTCGGTCGTCGCTCCCGGTGACACGGTCGAGGTCGAGGTCACGGCCGCCTCGGCGAACGGGGAGGAGCTGAGCTCCGGACGGCTGACCACCACGGTCGTCGACGGACCCGGCGACTTCGACGAGAACCTCGGCAGCCTGCCCGCTGCGAACGAAGCACTCACCGTCGATGCCTGGGGCTCGCGTGTTGCCGCCGGACTCGCCCCGGAGGGCGACGCCGAGGGCACTGCCGCGACGGCACTCGACGCCGACCTCGTCGCCAAGCTCACCGAGGCTCCGACTGCGGGCCTGTCGGCTCAGCTGCGGTCGCGTGGACTCAACAATGTCGTCATCGAAGGTGTGGCCCCGCTGAAGCCGGGCGCGAAGATCGTCGGCAGCGCGAAGACATTGCGCTTCGTGCCCAACCGCGAAGACCTGTTCAAATCCCACGGCGGCGGATTCAACGCCCAGAAGCAGGCCTTCGACTCGATCCGCCCCGGCGAGGTCGTCGTCATCGAGGCCCGCGGCGAATCCGGCTCGGGCACCCTCGGCGACATCCTCGCCCTGCGTGCGAAATCTCTCGGCGCCGCCGGTGTCGTCACCGACGGGGGAGTCCGCGACTCCGCCGAGGTGGCCGAGATCCTGCCCGTGTTCTCCACCGCGAAGCACCCTGCCGTGCTCGGTCGCAAGCACGTGCCGTGGGAATCGGACGTGGCCGTGGCCTGCGGAAACGCCACCGTCCTGCCCGGTGATGTCATCGTCGCCGACGACGATGGAGCCATCGTCATCCCCCGTGGCCTCGTCGAAGAAGTCGTCGACGCGGCACTGGCCAAGGAGGTCGAGGACGGTTGGGTGGCCGAACAGGTCGCCGCCGGCAACCCGATCGAAGAGCTCTTCCCGCCCAAGGGCGAATGGAAGGCGAAATTCGACGAATGGAAGGCCTCACGGTGAAGACCGAACAGGCAACGACCGCGGCCCCGTCCCTGAGCAAGGCCGAGACCGCCTACCGGTGGATCCGCGAGCGCGTCGCCGACCAGACCTATCAGCCCGGGCACAAACTTGTGCTCGCGCAGATCGCCCTCGAGCTCGACACCTCCGTGGTGCCGGTGCGCGAGGCCATCCGCCGGCTGGAGGCCGACGGGCTCGTGACCTTCGAGCGCAACGTCGGGGCCCGCGTGGCCATGGTCGACCAGGGCTCCTACACCCAGTCGATGGAAGCGGTCGCGATTCTCGAGGCCGCGGCCGTCGCCCAAGCGCAGGGCCACCTCGGCGCCGATGATCTCGATGCCGCGGAGCAGATCAACGATCGGATGCGGGCGCTGCTCGACGAATTCGAACCGGCCGAGTTCACCCGACTCAACCACGAATTCCACGAGACGCTCTACCGGCGCTGCCCGAACGAGCGGCTGTGCACCCTCGTCGAACTCGAATGGGACCGACTCAACCACCTGCGGGATTCGACGTTCTCCTTCGTCCCCGAACGGGCGTTGGAATCGGTGGAGGAACACTCCCGCATCGTCGCCCTCATCCGAGCCCGCGCCTCGGCGCAGGAGGTCGAACGGGCCGTGCGCGAGCACCGCTCGGCCACTCTGCACAGCTTCCAGAACTCCCAGACGACCACAGCCCCGACCACGGATCTGCAGACAGATTCACGAAAGGACAACTCATGACACAGTCCACCACCCTGCCGGCCGCAATGCCGGAGAAGATCCGCCACTACATCGGCGGCGAGTTCGTCGACTCCATCGACGGAGACGAATTCGACGTCCTCAACCCGGTGACGAACGAGCCCTACATCACGGCGGCCTCGGGCAAGAAAGCCGATATCGAAGCCGCCGTCGCCGCGGCGAAGGCGGCCTTCGACGAGGGCCCGTGGCCGACGATGCTCCCGCGCGAGCGCGCCCGCATCCTGGGCAAGATCGCCGATATCGTCGAATCCCGCAAGGACGAACTCGCGGCCATGGAGTCCTTCGACTCCGGACTGCCGATCACCCAGGCCAAGGGGCAGGCGGCGCGCGCGGCGGAGAACTTCCGCTTCTTCGCCGACCTCATCGTCGCTCAGGTCGATGACGCCTTCAAGGTCCCCGGCCGACAGGCGAACTACGTCAACCGCAAGCCGATCGGCGTGGCCGGGCTCATCACTCCGTGGAACACGCCGTTCATGCTCGAGTCCTGGAAGCTGGGACCGGCGATCGCGACCGGCAACACCGTCGTGCTCAAACCCGCCGAGTTCACTCCGCTCTCGGCCTCCCTGTGGCCGGGCATCTTCGAAGAGGCAGGACTGCCCACCGGTGTGTTCAACATGGTCAACGGCTTCGGTGAGGAAGGTTTCGCCGGCGATTCGCTCGTCAAGCACCCCGACGTTCCGCTCATCTCCTTCACCGGCGAATCGAGCACCGGCCAGACGATCTTCGCCAATGCCGCTCCCTGGCTCAAGGGCCTGTCGATGGAGCTCGGCGGCAAGTCCCCGGCCGTCGTCTTCGCCGACGCGGACATCGAGGCTGCCGTCAACGCCACGATCTTCGGCGTCTTCTCCCTCAACGGGGAGCGCTGCACCGCCGGTTCGCGCATCCTCGTCGAGGAATCGATCTACGACGAGTTCGTCGAGCGCTACGCGGCCCAGGCCAAGCGCGTGAAGGTCGGTCTGCCCTCGGATCCCGATACCGAGGTGGCTGCGCTCGTCCACCCCGAGCACCATGAGAAGGTCATGTCCTACGTCGAGATCGGCAAGTCCGAGGCCCGCCTTGTCGCCGGCGGTGGACGCCCCGAGGGCTTCGAGACAGGAAACTTCGTCCAGCCGACCGTGTTCGCCGATGTGAAGCCCGACGCGCGTATCTTCCAGGAGGAGATCTTCGGGCCCGTCGTCGCCATCACCCCGTTCTCCTCCGACGAGGAGGCCCTGGAGTTGGCGAACAACACGAAGTACGGTCTGGCCGCCTATATCTGGACCTCGGATCTCAAGCGCGCCCACAACTTCTCCCAGGCCGTCGAGTCGGGAATGGTGTGGTTGAACTCGAACAACGTCCGTGACCTGCGCACCCCCTTCGGCGGCGTCAAGGCCTCGGGGCTCGGCCACGAGGGCGGCTACCGGTCGATTGACTTCTACACAGAACAGCAGTCCGTGCACATCAACCTCGGCGAGGTCCACAACCCCGTCTTCGGAAAGCAGTGAAGCAGCCATGACCAAACGCACTGATATGACTCGGACCTCTGCCGGCTATTTTGTCAGCCAGGAGACGAGCATCGCCGCCGACAATCCCATCGCAACGCCGCAGGCGAGCCCGCCCGACATCCTCCGCTGCGCCTATATGGAACTCGTCGTCACCGATCTGGCCGCGTCGCGGGAGTTCTACGTCGACGTGCTCGGACTCTATGTCACCGAGGAGGACGAGAACACGCTCTACCTGCGCTCGACGGAGGAGTTCATCCACCACAACCTGGTCCTGCGCAAGGGCGAGGTCGCTGCCGTGGCCGCGTTCTCCTACCGGGTGCGCAGCCCGGAGGAGCTCGACCAGGCCGTGGCCTTCTACACCGAACTCGGCTGCGATGTCCGCCGCAGCCCCGACGGCTTCGTCAAGGGTGTGGGCGACTCCGTGCGGGTGGTCGACCCGCTCGGCTTCCCGTACGAGTTCTTCTACCAATCCGATCATGTCGAACGCATGTCCTGGCGCTACGACCTGCACATCCCCGGCGAACTCGTCCGCCTCGACCACTTCAATCAGGTCACCCCGGATGTGCCGCGGGCGGTGAAGTACATGCAGGACCTCGGGTTCCGCGTCACGGAGGACATCCAGGACGAAGAGGGCACGGTCTACGCCGCGTGGATGCGTCGCAAGGCCACCGTCCATGACACGGCGATGACCGGCGGAGACGGACCGCGCATGCACCACGTCTGCTTCGCCACGCACGAGAAGCACAACATCCTCTCCATCTGCGACAAGCTCGGTGCCCTCCGCAGGTCCGACTCGATCGAACGCGGACCCGGACGCCACGGTGTCTCGAATGCGTTCTACCTCTACCTGCGCGACCCCGACGGGCACCGCGTCGAGGTCTACACGCAGGACTACTACACCGGCGACCCGGACAATCCGGTCATTACGTGGGACGTCCACGACAATCAGCGCCGCGACTGGTGGGGCAATCCCGTCGTGCCGTCCTGGTACACGGATGCCTCACTCGTCCTCGATCTTGACGGCAACCCGCAGCCCGTGCACGCCCGCACGGAGGATTCGGAGATGGCCGTGACGATCGGTGCCGACGGCTTCTCCTACACCCGCGCGGACGAGAACGAGGGCAAGCTGGGCAACCAGCTCTGAAAGGAATCCACATGCTCGATGAGGCAACGATCGCGGCCATCGCCGACGATCTCGCTCACGCGGAGCGGACACGATCGAAGATCGGTCTGCTCACCGCGAAGTATCCGGATATGACGGTCGAAGACTCCTATGCGGTGCAGAACGAATGGCGCCGTCGCGGGGAGGCTGCCGGCCGTCGGCTCTATGGTCATAAGATCGGACTGACCTCGAAGCCGATGCAGCAGGCCACCGGCATCACCGAACCCGACTACGGAGCGATCTTCGCCGACCAGGTCTATGACACCGGTTCCGTGATCGATCATGCGCAGTACTCCGGCGTGCGCATCGAGGTCGAACTCGCCTTCGTGCTGCGTGATGAGCTTCGCGGACCCGATGTCAGTCTCTTCGACGTCCTCCGCGCCACCGAGTACGTCGTCCCCGCACTCGAGGTCCTGTCCTCGCGCATCGAGATGGAGGGGCGCACGATCGTCGACACCATCTCCGACAATGCGGCGCTGGGGGCGATGGTCCTCGGTGGTCGGCCGGTCGCCGTCGATGCCGTCGACCTGCGTCGGGTGAACGCTCTGCTCTATCGCAATGAGACGATCGAGGACTCCGGCGTCGCCGCCGCCGTCCTCGACCATCCGGCGCGCGGAATCGTGTGGCTGGCGAACAAGCTCGCCGAACACGGAGACGTGCTGCGGGCAGGAGAGACCGTGCTCGCCGGATCGTTCACCCGCCCCATGTGGGTCCATCCCGGCGACACCGTCCACGCCGACTACGGAGAGCTGGGAGTCATCACATGCCGTTTCGAGTAGAGCTTCCGCAGACCTTCACCGACCGTGTGGCCGGACTCGGCGGCGGCGAGTACCTTGCCGGGATGTGGGTGTGCTCGGGTTCGCCCGTGGCCGCCGAGATCGCCGCGGCCTCGGGAATGCAGTGGGTACTCATCGACGCCGAGCATTCCCCGATCGGACTCGAGACCACAACGAGTCTGCTGCGCGCGATGAACGGCTACCCGGCAACCCCCGTCGTCCGGGTGCCGGTCAACGACACGGTGCTCATCAAGCAGCACCTCGACCTCGGAGCGCAGAACCTGCTCGTGCCGATGGTCGATACGAAATCCGACGCCGAGGCGGCTGTGGCGGCCGTCCATTATCCGCCGAAGGGTGTGCGCGGGGTCGGTTCGGCCCTGGCCAGGGCCTCCCGGTGGAACGCCGTGGACGGGTACCTCGGTCGTGCCGAGGAATTCGTGTCCCTGACCGTGCAGATCGAATCAGCGACCGCGGTGGACAACGCCGCCGAGATCGCCGCAGTCGACGGAATCGACCAGATCTTCGTCGGTCCCTCGGACCTGGCCGCGTCGATGGGGCTGCTCGGCCAGCAGACCCACCCGGACGTCACCGACGCGGTGGCCAGGACCTTCGAGGCAGTGAAGGCTGCCGGCAAACCTGTCGGTGTCAACGCCTTCGATCCCGAGCAGGCTCGGAAGTACCTGGAAGCCGGAGCGTCCTTCGTCCTCGTCGGGGCCGACGTCGGCCTGATGATGAACGGCGCCCGCGCCTGGGCGGAGACTTGGGTTCAGGACTGAGCACACTCCGCCCCCGACTGCAGTCTTGCGGTCGGGGGTGTCGTGTAGTCACTGTCTCCTAGTATTTGCTGCGGCGGCTGCCGGAGATGAGCAGGATCGTTGAGCCGAGTCCGACGAGGACGATGCCCAGTCCGATGAGCATGCCGTTGCCGGTCGCGCCGGTGCGGGGCAGTTCGCCTGTCGGGGCCGGAGCTGCCGGGGTCTCGGGTGCCGCGGGAGTCTCGGCGACCGGTTCGACCGGCGGGGTATCGGGCTTCTCCGGAGTCTCGGGCTCTTCGGGAGGAGCCGGGGGAGTGCTCGGCTGCTCGGGTTGCTCAGGCGGCGTCGGCGGAGTGCTCGGTTCCTCGGGGGGTGCCGGGGGAGTCGACGGCTTCTCCTCAGATGGGCGGTGCACGGTTTCGGCCGGGACACCCCAGTCGCTCGTCCATGCGGCGTTGACGTCGCTGCCCTCGATTGCGGTGACATAGGTGACCCAACCGATCGGCATATCGATCGGTTCCGTGCTGATCTCGACGTGGCCGTTCTCATCGGCGATGACGGTGAAGTCCTGTACGGACAGCTCCGTGCCGTCGGTCTTCTTCGACTGCTCGGGTTCGGTCTCCACATGGTAGGCGGTGATGGTGAGCACGGCTTCGGAACCGGGTCGCAGACCCGTCACGGCCACCTCGTCATGGGTCGATGTGCCCTCGAACACCGCCTCGGTGTCGGCAGTCGGAGCCCACGGGACGAACCCGGTCTCACGGGGTTGGCCGTGGATTCCCTTCCATTCCTTCGTCGCTTTGTCCCCGGCGATCGTCTCGGTGAAGTAGAGCCAGCCGCGGAAGTCCTCGGGCACGGTGACCTCGCCGGACGTGTGGGTGCCGTTGCCGACATCCTTCGAGGTCACGGACCCGATCTCGCGGGCATCATCGTTCTTCACACCCTGTTTCGGTGCCGTCGCGGTCTGCCACAGGGTGTGTTCGACCGTGACCGTGTGGTCGCCGATGAGACCGGAGACCGTGAACTCGTCGGTGACGGACCCGCCGGGTGTCGGGGTCTGATCGGAGATCTCAGTGGTCACCTTCGGCTGGGACGTCAGTTCCAACGACGCCTTGTCCGTGACGGAATCGGGAGTGTCCGGGGTGATGACTCGCTGCACGCGTGTACCGGAAGTCGGTTCGAAGACACGCACGGTATGCGGGGCGACCTTCGCCGAGGCGGTTACGGACAAGTTCCCGGGCGCGCTCGCCTTGAGCGTTTGAGCCACTGGTTCTGCTCCGGTGGTCACGGTTTTCGGGGCCTTCTCAGCTCCGGCAATCTTGAGGGTGACGGGGACATCGGGAACTTGGGCTCCGGAGGCGCTGAGGAGGGAGACCTTCAGCGTCGCCTCATCGGTCGGAGTGCCGAGGATCTTCGGGCGGTCGTCGTCTTTGCTGCTCTCAGGCGAATCCTGGTCGCTGTTCGGCGAATCTTTGTCGCTGTTCGGCGAATCGGAGGCCCAGGGATCAGGAGAAGGGGAGGATTCCGGGGCGGCATAGGGCTCGAGAACAGGCATCCGCATGACCGACTCGAGGCTGATGTCGAGAGTGTAGGGGCCCGCGAACTTCTTCGCTTCGGCGAGGATCGACGAGTGCTTCTTCGCCGCCGCTGCGAACTTCTTGCCCAGGTCGGCCGGCTTCTGCGGCGGCACCTTGTGATCGTGGGGAAGGTTCTTGTCGAGGCGCGCCATCGCGCTCAGTGCGGCCTGCACATCTTTCGACTTTGATCCCGCATATTCAGAGAGGGCCCAGGCCGTCTGGGCCGAGGCGATCTTTTCGGCCTTCGCGCCCTGGAAGTACTTCGGCAGCGGTGACTTCTTCCCCGCATCGATGCAGTAGGCGGAAGTGTCGGGGAAGGTCCGATACGAGCCGTACCACGTCTTGCCCTGCTTCGCGTGATGCCAGATGCCTGGACCATAGGCGTTGGGGGCGGTGTGCACCGGAACCTCGCCGAGGCTGACCGGCGGTCCCGCGGCCATGGCCGGTCCCAGTCCGATGAGCGAGGCCACGGAGAGGACGACGAAGAGCAGTGCGGTGCGCAGCGATGCGAGTCTGAGAGTAGTCATGGACCGATTCGACATGGATCGGCAGCTCTGCGGCCAGGGGCGAACGAGGACCTGTGGAAAGCGGTTTGCGTATCCACAGGAATTGACGTTGGAGTGGGGCGAGTCCCGACAGCGCAGTGGTGGGGGAGTGGAACGCGCTGTGTCCGCGGTTCTTGGCGTTCCAGAAGCGATCAGGCTCGCGAAGGCGGTCCCACCATTTGTGGGATCTGCGCCCGTGATTGCTTGGCCGTCCACAGCAGAAAATGTTTGAGTCAGCTGAGCGTAGGCATTCGGGTGAGGGCGAATTCGGATACGAGGTGTTCGGACGACGTCGGCATTCGCATGAGTTGGCAGTCGGCTGAAGTGTTGCTGGATGGATACACAGTCAGGCGGTCTGTTGCCGGTGCTGACTCTAGACTGTGGTGAGCGGCAATTTCCCCAATGCAGAAGGACACACCTATGTCGGCACAGAACGGTCCCGGTTCGCAGAGACCGCAGCCGCCCCGCGTGCAGGGCCCTCCGAACCCGAGCGTGCCACCGGTGCAGGGGCAGACGCCGGCGCAGGGACAGCAGGGGCAGGTGCCGCCGCAGGGCCAGGTTCCGCCCCAGCAGGCACAGAATCAGCAGCCGAATCATGATCGGTTCCGACCGCGGCCACAGGGAACGCAGCAGCCGAACCAGCAGCCTCCCATGCAGCAGAGGCAGCCACAGGTTCCGCAGCCCCAGCAGGCGCCCGGCCGACAGATGCCGCCGCAGGGGCAGCCTCCCATGCAGGGCCAGCCGATGGCACAGCAAGGGCAGTCGGTTCCAGGCCAACCAGTTCCAGGTCAGCCGATGCAGGGCCAGCCCATGCCCGGGCAACCCATGCCCGGTCAGCCGGTGATGTATGCGCCCGCGCCAGCGCAGGCTCGCGTCTATGCTCAGCCGCGGTTTGCGCCGACGGTGACTCAGGAGATGCGGATCCGTGCAGGAATGCAGGCACCTCAACAGGTCGTCACCGATACTCCCTGGACCGGTGCCGTGCGAAAGGCACAACCGGAGACCGAACCCGATTCGACCGGAAACATCGTCCGCCTCGTCGCCGCGATCCTCGTTCTCGTCGCTCTTGTCGGTGGGCTCGGCCTTCTCGCTCTGCTCGGCGGACTGAGCTTCGGTGTCCGCCTCTTCGGTCTCATCGGACTTGCGGCGATCCCGCTTCTGGCAATCATCGCGTATGTGCTCTGGCTCGATCGATGGAAACCGCAGCCGAAGCTCCTCCTCGGTATCTGTTTGCTCTGGGGAGCCGTCGCCTCGGTCATCCTCACCCTCGGCTTCTCACTCGTCGGTGACATCGCGCTCTATATGGTCGGCATCAATGGGGTGCCCGACGTCATCGGTGCAGTCATTCAGGCTCCGATCCTCGAGGAATCGACCAAGACCGTTCTCTTGCTCGTCATCGTCCTCGGCGCCCGTCGCCACTTCGAAGGCCCCCTCGACGGGCTCGTGTACGGTTCGCTCATCGGTGCCGGATTCGCCTTCACCGAGAACATCCTCTACCTCGGCCAATCGTGGAACGACGGCGAACTTCCGGGACTGGCAGTGACATTCGCCATGCGCTGCCTCGGCTCACCGCTGCTGCACACTGCGTTTTCGACCTGCGCCGGTGTGTCGATCGGCCTCGCCGCCCGCAAATGGCCGTGGTGGTCGCTCATCCTCATGTGGCTGCCCGGGCTCGCACTCGGCATGGTCCTGCACGGCTTCTGGAACGCCTCGATGACTCTCCTCGGTGCGTTCGGGCAAGCGACCCGCAACGTGATGGGCGGAATGCTCCCGCAGATCATCGGCCTCGTCGTGCTCAGCGCCATTCTCTCCGCCGCCTGGGTGACGCTGGGACTCATTCTGCGCCGCAGCGAGCGAATGCACACCCAGAACATGCTCGGCGACTATGCGAACTCCGGTTGGCTCACCCACGCCGAGGTCGACATGCTCGGCACCTGGAAGGGTCGGAAGAACGGCCGCGACTGGGCGAAGTCGTTCCCCGGCGGCAAGGAGGAGATGAAGACCATGATCCGCACCTCCGGCAAACTGTCGACGACGCGGATGCGTGTGCTCGCGGGTATCGGCGGAGAACAGGAACGCAAGATCGAACGAGCCGAACTCAAACAGTTCTCCGACGCCCGCGAACGACTGCTCGCGGCCTCCAGACAGACTGTGCGGTAAGTTCCAGCGGTGACGATCTTCGACATCCTCCTCATCGTCCTCGGCATCGGGGCGCTCTTCGCCGGGTTCCGCCAGGGCATCATCACCGCGCTCGGAACCGCGGCCGGCTTCATCGTCGGCTGGATTCTCGGGCGCCTGCTCTCCCCGTTCGTCGAATCGCTGAGCACCGGCACCGACGTCATGGACAACCCCGGTGTGCTCATGCTGCTGGCCTCGATGCCGTTGGTCCTCAGTGTTCTCTTCGCCTTCGCCGGCAGCGGCATCGGCGCGTGGATCAAGCACAACATGGACTCCGACCTCGGTCAGGGCATCGATGCCATCGGCGGCACCATCACCGCCGGAGTCGTCTATGTCCTCGTCGTCTGGCTCGCCGCCGGCTTCATCCGCACCTCCCCGCTCGTCGAACCCAACCGCTGGGTCGCCGACTCCACCGTCATCGCCGCGATCGACCGCACCATTCCCTACTCTTCCCAGAACGCGCTGGGCGGACTGGCGAAGGGACTGAGCGCCTCCGGGTTCCCTCAGGTGTTCTCCGGTCAGCCCGAACAGATCCGCGGAGTCGGAGAACCCGATGAAGGTATGGTCGACGTCGGACGCAGCGTCGACGATTCGGTCGTCAAGATCACGACGACGGCCACCAGCTGCGCCACCGGTTCTGAAGGCTCAGGCTTCGTCTATGAGGACGGACTCGTCGCCACCAACGCCCACGTCGTGGCCGGGTCCACGGAACTGGCCGTGCAGGTCGGCGGCAAGGGCAGGCCGTACCGGGCGGAGGTCGTCGAATTCGATGCCGAAGCCGATGTGGCTGTGCTCCGAGTCGCTGGGCTCGAGGCCCCCGCCCTCGACTTCGGAAGCGGGCTCGGACCCGGCGACGACTCCGTCGTCGTGGGATTCCCCGCCAACGGTCCCTATACGATCTCACCGGCCCGCGTGCGGGAGAAGATCAACGCCCGCGGACTCGACATCTACGACTCGCAGTCGGTCGTCCGTGAAGTCTATGCCCTGCGCGGAATCGTGAGGGAAGGCAACTCGGGAGGCCCGCTCATCGATGCCGACGGAAACGTCGTCGGCATGGTCTTCGCCCGTTCGGCCACCGATGACGAAACCGGCTATGCGCTCACCCGAGCCGAGATCGCCGACGAACTCGACGCCGGTGCCGCCGAGCGCACACCGCAGCCGACAGGGCAGTGCACGAACTGAAACGCGTGCACGAACTGAAACGCGTGCACGAAGTGACTCCGCCTACTTGAGGTCGAGCCCGGCGAGGACGGCGCGATGGTCGCTCGATCCGCGTTCGAGCACCTCGTCGGAGGTGGCGTCGAAACCGCGATAGAGGACATGGTCGAGCCGCGTGACGGGGAACCGGGCGGGCCAGGTGAAGCCGAAGCCGCCTCGGGCCTCTTCCCGGGTATCCTGCAGCGGCGGCACCAGGGTCTTCATGTTGTTGTCCGTCGTCGCCGTGTTGAAGTCGCCGGCGACGACGACGTGGTCGGCGCTGTCGGTCTCCACGGTCGTGGCCAAGCGGCGCAGTGCGGCATTGCGCATCGATTCGTGACCGGGGCGCACCGACGGCATATGCACGGCATAGAAGCGGATGTCACCGTGATCGGTCGAGATCGTGGTCGCGAAAGCCCGCGGCCACTGCAGGCCGAGGTCGACCTCCTGGGGCTCCGACATCGGCCATTTCGACCACACGCCGATGGTGTCGACGACCTGAGAATGCTCGAACGAGGAGTCGAGCTCTTTGTGGATGATCTTGCCCGACAGCGACTCGAGCTCCTGGACCGTGACGATGTCCGGATCACGGTCGACGATGTTCTGCGCGGCCGCTGTGGGCTGCGGCATCCTCGCCCCCACGTTGTGGGTGGCCACCGACAGGTCCGGATCACCGGAATCATCGTTCGGCAGCAGGGCGGGACCGAACATCCCCGTCCACACCAGAGCGGGCACGAGGAATCCGATGGCCGAGAGCCACGAGAAGCGGATGAGGAACATGAGCAGCACGAGTGCGAGGACGATCCCCGTCCACGGCAGCACCGATTCGAGGATGAGCGCGATGCCCATCCGCGTCGGCAGCAGATTGTGGAGGAGCAGGAATGCCGCATAGAGGATCCCGAAGATCAATGCGGTGATGCCCTTCGCGGGGCTGTGCCTTCTGCGCGGTGCGGAATATGCCTGGTTCATCGATCAACGATCTTAACCGGGAAGTCTGGCCCCGCGCTGGAAGCGACTTGCGATGCGGCTCACAGCCGCATGAGATCAGCGACGCGCCGTCGCGCTCCACACCGTCACATCGGGGTGAGTGTCGTAGCGATAGCCCGACCCCCGCATCGTGCGCACCACGGAGGCATACTCGCCGAGGCGGCGCCGCAGTCGGCGGATGTGGACGTCCACGGTGCGTTCGTCGGGAACCTCACCGCCGGACCACACCGCGGTGATGAGGTCCTCCCGGGGCAGGGTCTCATCGGCGTGGGAGACGAGGGTGGCGAGCAGGTCGAATTCCTTCGTCGTGACATCGACGAGGTCACCGTCGATGCGGGCCTCGCGGCGGGGAATGTCGATGCGCAGGCGTTCCCCGGCCGCCTGGGTGTAGGCATCGCCGGCGCGACCGCCGAAACCGCGGGGCGCGGGGGCCGCCGGAGCGGTCTCCTCGCGTAGAGCCGGCGGGTGGATGCGGTTGGGAATGCGCGAACGCACGGGGCCGTGGGTCGCCGCCGGCGCACCGGTCGCGGCGGGGGAACCGGTGGCCACGGCCCGGACGGCGTCGATGTCGCTGCCGCGGCCCTCCGGGGCCAAGGCGATGACGGCCTGGGTCTCGGCCTGACTGGCCAGTTCCTTGGCGTAGGCCTGCAGCTCGGCGGCGATCGCGGACAGGTTCGTGCCGTCGGCCGCGGCCTTGGACTCATCGAGTCCGATGTAGACGATGATTCCGCGAGCGGCCTTCGGCGAGGGGACGACCCCGGCCGGTCCGAAGGTGTGCGGTGCGTTCTGCGGGTCGACTGCGCTCAACCTGGCTCCTGCACGTCGAGTGGCCACTGCACTGCGCGGGTGGACGTAGGCGGGTTCTGGATTCGGCATAGCTGTCCTTTGCTTTCGACCATGAGGTCGATATGACTGGAGGAGTCCGCTGCTTGAGTGAACTCGTTCGAGGCCGGACAGCGGGAGTGAGATCACCGACCACGAACGCAGGGCATACACATATGTGCACCCGGCATTCGCATCTGATGAATCGTCGAAGTCATGGCTTCATTATTTGTCACAAAACTTCGGCCGCGCAAAGGAAAACCCGAAAATGAGACGACTGTGACGAAATATGACGTTTCGGTCGCCGAGGCTGACGACCGAAATCGTCATCCGCGAGGCCTCAGTCGACGATTCCGTACATCCGGTCCCCGGCATCGCCGAGTCCGGGCACGATGTAGCCCTTCTCGTTGAGCTTCTCGTCGAGTGCGGCCGTGTACACCTTCACCTCGGCGGAATCGCTGTAGTCGCGTTCGATGCGCGCCACACCCTCGGGGGCGGAGACGAGGCACACTGCGGTGACGTCACGCGCCCCGCGAGCGAGCAGGAAGTCGATGGCCATGGCCAGGGTGCCGCCGGTGGCGAGCATCGGGTCGACGACGAAGATCTGCCGACCGGTGAGGTCATCGGGCAGGCGGTCGGCATAGGCGCTGGGTTCGAAGGTCGTCTCGTCGCGGACCATTCCGAGGAAGCCCACCTCGGCGGTGGGCAGGATGCGCAGCATTCCGTCGAGCAT
This sequence comes from Brevibacterium linens ATCC 9172, assembly GCF_900169165.1. Lineage (GTDB taxonomy): Bacteria > Actinomycetota > Actinomycetes > Actinomycetales > Brevibacteriaceae > Brevibacterium > Brevibacterium linens. The sequence goes on along the minus strand of NZ_FXYY01000005.1, from coordinate 35,721 downwards.
GCCGAGGCCGGCACGCAGGATCGGGACCACGACGGGACGGGGTTCGGCGATGCGGGTGCCGGTGGTCGTCGTCACCGGGGTCGAGATCTCCTTGTCCTCGACCGCCACCGATCGGGTCGCCTCGTAGGCCAGCAGCATGACGAGCTCTTCGGTGAGCTGACGGAAGCGAGCGGAATCCGTGTTCGCATCGCGCAGAGCGGTGAGTTTGTGTGCGATGAGCGGGTGATCGGCTACGTGAAGATGCATACCCCAAATGGTACGGGAGAACTTCGCCTCGTCGGCAGTGGTCAATGCGGTCCGAAGCGTTCACAATGGAGGCATGTCGTACTTCACTGAGATCCTGGCCGATTCCGGCGATGGCTTCCGCGCCCTCGACGTCGACGTCCGCGACGCGAACGACCTCGACGACCTCGTCGATATGATGCGTTCGGCCGCCGGTGACGACGGTGAGGCCGTGGCCGTCATCGAACATGAAGACGAGTGGTTCGGGCTCGTGCGCCTGTGCGGGAACAATGAGGTCAAGGTCTTCCTGTCCGATCTCGCCGCGGTCGAGGCGAGCCCGTTCGCGGAGATCTTCGCCGACTTCCTCGACTCCCGCCCCGACGCCTACGACGCCGAACCCGAAGAGGACTTCGGCGCCGCCGAGGAGGAGGACGCCGCCGCCGAGGACGATGACGAAGACGAGGTCGAGATGCTCGAATTCGACGCCGACTCCGAATGGGGCGGAGACGCCGATATCTACTCCGACCGCGGAGTCCCCGCCGCCATGCTCATCGACCAGGTCGAGAGCTATCGATCCGATCCCGCCCGCGTCGTCGCCCACGTCGGTGAGACCGTCGGCTTCGCCGATCAGCTCGAGGCCGCACGCTGACCGCTGCGACCACGGCCCGGTTCGGCGAATGGATGGGACATGCCCTCGCCGAGGCGGTCCTGGCACCCGCTCATGACGACGTTCCCGTCGGGGCCGTTGTCGTCGACGGGTACGGTGAGATCATCGGGCGCGGTCACAATCGGCGGGAGGTCGATGCCGATCCGCTCGGCCACGCCGAGCTCATGGCGATCTCCGCTGCCGCCTCGGCGAGGGGGACGTGGCGCTTGGACAGCTGCACGCTCGTCGTCACCCTGGAACCATGCGCGATGTGCGCCGGGGCCCTCGTCGGCTCTCGGATCGACCGAGTCGTCTTCGCCGCCTTCGACGACAAGGCCGGGGCGGTCGGCTCGGTCTGGGATCTGCTGCGCGACCGCGCCGCACTCCACCAGCCAGAGGTCACCTCGGGCGTCCGGGCGGAGGAGAGTCGGGCCCTGCTGAGGGAGTTCTTCGCGGCCAAACGCTGACGTGTCCCAGCTCACGGCGAACCGATTTGGACGCAGAAAGTCCACCGCTGTACAGTTGTCGGCGGTGGCGTGTCCGAGCGGCCGAAGGTGCAACACTCGAAATGTTGTGTAGGGCAACCCCCTACCGTGGGTTCAAATCCCACCGCCACCGCCACGGGAAACCCCTGATCAGTCGATTCTGATCAGGGGTTTCGTCTGTCCCGTCGAAGGATGGCATCGGTGCGGGCAGGGGTGTGATGATTGACACATCAGGGTCGAGCGGCGAGACTTGCTCGGTGAAACAGAAAGAGTTTTCCGGGATGTGGAAATCGCGGTGCGGTCGAGGACCGATGCCTGCCTGTTTCATTGCGCATGTTCAAGGCGCAGGGCCGACGACGATGATGTCGCCGGCTGACCAAATCGAACAACCTGAGGTGGTCCATGAAAATGGCTGACAATGACCAAGCGGTGAAGACCGCATCGTCGAGACCGGGGCTTCTCGACAGATTCTTCGAAATCACCCCACGTGGGTCGACGATCAGGCAGGAGATCCGCGGAGGCATCGTCGCCTTCGTCGCGATGGCCTATATCGTCGTCCTCAATCCGCTCATCCTCGGCGGCTCCCAGGACATCGCCGGTGACAGCCTCGACTTCGCCCAGCTGACCGCGGTCACCGGGCTCGTCGCCGGCGTCATCACGATCCTCTTCGGCGTCGTCGCCAGACTGCCCTTCGGTCTCGCCGCAGGCCTGGGAATGAACAGCTTCCTCGCCGTCTCCGTCGTCCAGGAAGTCACCTGGGCCGATGCTATGGGGCTCGTGGTCATCAACGGCGTCATCATCGTCGTCCTCGGCGCCACGGGCATCCGCACCGCGATCTTCAACGCCGTCCCGCATGCGCTGAAGATCGCCATCACGGTGGGCATCGGACTCTTCATCGCCTTCATCGGCTTCGTCAACGCCGGATTCGTCACCCGCACCCCGTCAGGACCACCAGTCCAGCTGGGACAGGACGGATCGATCGGCTCCCTGCCGACGCTGGTATTCGTCTTCGCGCTCGTCCTCATCGGCATCCTCGTGGCGCGGAGGATCCCCGGCGGCATCCTCATGGGCATCATCGTGGCCACGATCGCCGCGATCATCATCCAGGCGTTCGCGAAGCTCGGCACCGTCGGCGACCCCGTCGATCCGGACCCGCTGGGCTGGAACCTCTCCGCTCCGGAATTCCCGCAGCAGGTCGTCGCGCTTCCCGACTTCGGTCTCATCGGCGCCTTCGACCTCGTCGGCGGATTCCAGCAGATCGGCGTCCTCGCTGCCACGATGCTCGTGTTCACCCTCGTGTTCACGAACTTCTTCGACGCCATGGGCTCGATGACGGGGCTCGCCCGCAGCGCCGGGCTGCAGACCGACGACGGAATGTTCCCGCGCATCCGCGGAGCCTTCATCGTCGAAGGTCTCGGCGCGGTCTTCGGCGGCGGCGCATCCGCGTCGTCGAATACGGTCTTCGTCGACTCCGCGGCGGGAATCGCCGAAGGCGCACGGACCGGTCTGGCCGCCTGCGTCACCGGTGTGCTGTTCCTGCTGTCGATGTTCTTCTCACCGCTCATTGCCGTCATCCCGATGGAAGCCGGAGCCGCGGCGCTCGTCGTCGTCGGAGCCATGATGGTCACGCAGATCCGTGAGATCGACATGACCGACTTCCGCACCTCGCTGCCGGTCTTCCTCACCATGGTGACGATGCCGCTGACCTATTCGATCGCCAATGGAATCGGCGTCGGATTCATCTCTTGGGCACTCATCCACGCCATGAGCAACCGCGCCCGTCAGGTCCACTGGCTGCTGTGGGTCGTCTCGGCCGGATTCGTCCTGTACTTCGTTCGCGGCCCGATTTCGGCTATCTTGGGGGCATGAGAACAATGGTTGGACACTCAGCTTGGGGAAAGGGTCAGATCGCCCACGGGGCCTGACCCGCGGGGACGCCTCGTCCCCTGATTCCACGTTCTTCTGCGCTGTTCGCATGGATAACCAGAAGCTCGAAGAACGAAGCACAATGTTCCAACCATGCACTGTGCGCCTCAGTGAAGAGGCGCGGGAGGTGTGAAGTGCGATGTCCGCAGCGACAACGGACCAGTCAACTGCCGAAGTGACAATCAACGGGACCGTCCGCGAATTCGACGGCCCACCCCATACGAATGCGCTGGACTTCCTGCGCGGTCAGGGGCTGACCGGAGCGAAGGAAGGCTGCGCCGAAGGCGAATGCGGGGCCTGCGCGATCATGGTCGCCCGCCCCGACGAATCCGGCGGAACCCGCTGGACGTCAGTGAACTCCTGCCTGCTGCCGGCGGCAGCCCTCGACGGGGGAGAGGTCGTGACCTCCGAAGGTCTGGCCGACGGAGACACCGTCCACCCCGTCCAGGAAGAGATGGCCGTGCGCGGCGGATCCCAGTGCGGATACTGCACCCCCGGTTTCATCTCGTCGATGGCCGCCGAATACTACCGCCCTGATCGCTGCGAGGACGGCTTCGACCTCCACTCCCTGTCGGGCAATCTGTGCCGCTGCACCGGCTACCGTCCCATCCGCGACGCCGCGAACGCTCTCGGACAGCCCACCGCCGACGATGCGCTGGCCGCCCGCCGTGACCGCCCGGCACCGGCCCCCGTGGCCACCGATTATCAGCGGGCCGACACCGCCACGGGCCGGATCGGACGCTACCGTCGTCCCGCCACCCTCGCCGAGGCGACCTCCATCCTCAGCCAGGACCCCGAGGTCACCGTCGTGGCCGGGGCCACCGACTGGGGCGTCGAGGTCAACATCAAGGGAGCGCGCGCGAAGAACATCCTCGCCGTCGACCGGCTCGAGGAGATGCGCGGAATCCGCCGCACCGAATCGTTCGTCGAACTCGGCGCCTCCCACACCCTGTCCGAACTCGAACGCGAACTGAACGGCAGCATTCCGCTGCTGGGCAAACTGTTCCCGCAGTTCGCCTCCCGCCTCATCCGCAACGGGGCGACGATCGGCGGCAACCTCGGCACCGGTTCGCCCATCGGCGACACCCCGCCGGCCCTGCTGGCCCTCGAAGCCGAACTCGTGCTCACCTCGGTGCGCGGGTCCCGGACCGTGGCGCTGGCCGACTACTTCACCGGATACCGGCAGACGGTGCGGGCCTCCGATGAGCTCATCACCGCCATCCGCATCCCGCTGCCGCTGTCTCCGCTGACGTCGTTCCAGAAGATCGCCAAACGCCGCTTCGATGACATCTCCTCGGTGGCGATCGGCTACGCCGTCGACATCCGCGACGGAATGATCGCCAAGGCCCGGATCGGCCTCGGCGGAGTCGCGGCCACCCCGCTGCGCGCCACCGCCACCGAAGCCCTCCTCGAAGGCCGACCGTGGAGCCTGGAGACCGTGCATGCGGCGGCCGAGACGCTGGCCGCCGAAGGCACCCCGATGGACGACCACCGAGCAAGTGCGAAATACCGGACCGCGATGCTGCGGTCCTCCCTTGAACGCTTCTATGCCGAGCAGCTCGGCCACCCGGCCGTGACCAGCAAGGAGGTCCAGTGATGAGCCAGCTCTCCCACCGCCCCGCCGACCCGGTCGTCGGCGAACGCCACCACCACGAAAGCGCCTTCGGCCACGTCACCGGAACCGCGCTCTACACCGATGACCTCATCGGCCGCCTCACCGGCGTCCTCCACGCCTTCCCCGTGCAGTCGACGACCGCGCACGGCCGCCTCGGCGCCATCGACGTCGCACCCGCCTATGCGGTGCCCGGCGTCGTCAAGGTCATCACCGCCGCCGACATCCCCGGCGTCAACGACCAGGGCGTCAAACACGATGAGCCGATGCTGCCGGTCGACGAGATCATGTTCTTCGGCCAGCCCCTGGCCTGGGTCCTCGCCGAGGATCTCGAGGCCGCGAAGGAAGGCGCTGCAGCAGTGACCGCCGAGGTCGAGGAGCTGCCGTCGCTGGTGACCGTGCGCGATGCCATCGCCGCCGACAGCTACCACGGCACACCCCTGTCGATCGACAAGGGCGAAGTCGACTCCGCGTTCGCCGACGCCGCTCATGTCTTCGAAGGCGAATTCGAGTTCGCCGGTCAGGAGCACTTCTATCTCGAGACGCAGGCCTGCCTGGCTCATGTGGACGAGAACGAGCAGGTCTTCATCCAGTCCTCGACCCAGCACCCCACCGAGACTCAGGATATCGTCTCCCACGTCCTCGGAGTCCCCGCCCACGAGGTGACCGTGCAGTGCCTGCGCATGGGCGGCGGCTTCGGCGGCAAGGAGATGCAGCCCCACGGCTACGCTGCCCTGGCCGCGCTCGGTGCGAAGCTCACCGGCAGGCCCGTGCGACTGCGGCTCGACCGCACCCGCGATATCACCATGACCGGCAAACGACACGGCTTCCACTCGTCGTGGAAGATCGGATTCACCGAGGAGGGGAAGATCCTCGCCCTCGATGCGACGCTGACCGCCGACGGCGGGTGGAGCCTCGACCTGTCCGAACCCGTGCTCACCCGCGCGATGTGCCATATCGACAACGCCTACTGGGTGCCCAACATCCGAGTCACCGGCCGCATCGCCAAATGCAACAAGACCTCGCAGACGGCCTTCCGCGGTTTCGGCGGCCCGCAGGGCATGCTCGTCATGGAGGACATCATCGGACGTGTCGCCCCGCAGCTGGGACTGAGCGCCCGGGAGCTGCGGCGCCGGAACTTCTACGCCGACGGCCAGGACACTCCCTACTATCAGCCGGTGCGCCACCCCGAGCGGATCGAAGCGTGCTGGGATCAGCTCATCTCCCAGTCCGATCTGGACGCCCGCGAAGCCGAGATCCGCGCCTTCAACTCGAGCCACGAGCACATCAAGCGGGGGCTGGCGATCACTCCGGTGAAGTTCGGGATCTCGTTCAACCTGACCGCCTTCAACCAGGGCGGAGCGCTCGTGCTCGTGTACAAGGACGGCTCCGTCCTCGTCACCCACGGCGGCACCGAGATGGGCCAGGGCCTGCACCAGAAGATGCTGCAGGTCGCGGCCACCACCCTCGGCGTGCCCCTGTCGACGGTGCGTCTGGCGCCGACCCGCACGGACAAGGTGCCCAACACCTCGGCGACGGCAGCGAGCTCCGGATCCGACCTCAACGGCGGAGCGGTGAAGAACGCCTGCGACCAGATCCTCGACCGGCTGCGACAGGTCGCCGCGGGCATCCTCGGTGCTCCTGCGCATGAAGTCGAGATCTCACGCGGAATCGTCTCCGCGCTGTCGTCGACGAAGACGGTGACCTGGGAAGAGCTGATCAACACCGCGTACTTCCAGCGCATCCAGCTCTCGGCCTCCGGCTTCTACCGCACCGAGGGACTGCACTGGAATCTCTCGCAGATGCGCGGGGAGCCGTTCAAGTACTTCGCCTACGGGGCGGCGGTGTCCGAGGTCGAAGTCAACCGCTTCGACGGCTCCTACACCCTGCGTCGCGTCGACATCGTCCACGACGTCGGGGACTCCCTGTCGCCGCTGCTCGATCTCGGACAGATCGAGGGCGGCTTCATCCAGGGTGCCGGCTGGCTGACGCTGGAAGATCTGCGCTGGGACGAATCGGACAAGCCGAGCCGGGGGCGTCTGGCCACTCAGGCGGCGAGCACGTACAAGATTCCGAGCTTCTCCGAAGTCCCCGAGGTCTTCAATGTCACCTTCCTCGACAAGGCGCACGAAGAGGGAGCCGTGTACGGGTCGAAGGCCGTGGGCGAACCCCCGCTCATGCTCGCCTTCTCCGTTCGCGAAGCCCTGCGCGAGGCCGTCGGGGCCTTCGCACGCCCCGGTCACAGCGTCGACCTCGCGTCCCCGGCCACACCCGAAGCGGTGTTCTGGGCGATCGAAGAAGCCCGCGGTCAGGGCTCGGGGGCGGCCGCCTCGGCGAGGGAAGGGCAACGAATTCCGTCATGACCTGGATGGACACCGCAGCCGAGCTTCGCGCAGCTCGGGTGCCGGCTGTCCTCATCACTCTCGCCGCGGTGCGTGGGCACGCCCCACGTGAGGCGGGAGCGAAGATGATCGCCACCGCCGATGACCTGTTCGGGACCATCGGCGGGGGCAATCTCGAGATGACGGCCCTCACCCGTGCCCGGGAGCTGCTCGCCGAGGGACAGACGGCCCCGGAGATGCTCACCCTGCGGCTCAACGACAAGGCTCCGGCGAAATACGGTCGCCAATGCTGCGGCGGAGAGGTCACGATGCTGTTCGAACCCCTGCCCGTGCCCGCCTCGGTGGCGATCTTCGGCATCGGCAACATCGGCCTCGAACTCACGCGGATCCTGGCCCGCCACGATCTCGACCTCACCGTGTCCGATTCCCGACCGGAGCAGCTCGAGGCTCTCGATGGGTTGGAGGCGCCGGTGGCGCGGATCCGCCGCGAATTCGCCGTCGTCGGCGAAGAGGTGCTTGAGAGCCTGCCGGCCGGCGCGCACGTGGTCATCATGACCCATGACCATGCCGAAGACCTGCACCTGTGCTCCGCGGCGCTGACCCGCGGCGACCTCGGCTCGGTCGGACTCATCGGCTCGAACGCGAAATGGCAGCGCTTTCGCAAGAACCTCGCCGCCGAGGGCTTCGACCTCGAGGCCGTCGACACCATCCGGTGCCCCATCGGACTGCCCGAGCTGCCGGGCAAAGCGCCCGCAACGATCGCCGTGAGCGTCGCCGCGGACCTGCTCGGCCGCATCGGCTGATTTTTACCACCACTGACTCAAGGAGAACCACTGTGGTCATCTACCGTGCCCGCGTCTTCGATACGCCGGACAACCCGTTCACCGGAGGCCGGCTGCGTTCGGCGTCCGATGTCGCCCTCGTCGTCGACGACGGGCTCATCACCTCCCGCACCGATGTCGACACGGCCCGGGCAGCACATCCGGACGCCGAGGTCGTCGACCTCCGCGACGGTGTGCTCATCCCCGGACTCATCGATACGCACGTCCATCTGCCGCAGGTCCGTGCCATCGGCCACCTCGGGCGGCCTCTGCTCGACTGGCTCGACCAGTGCGCCCTGCCCGAAGAGGCGAAACTCGCCGACCCCGCCTACGCGAAGGCGGTGGCCGGCGAATTCCTCACGGGGCTGATCTCGGCGGGGACCACCTCGGCGATGGTCTTCGGTTCGCACTTCGCGAGCGCCATGGACATCTTCTTCTCCGCCGCGTCAGAGTCGGGGCTGCGGATCACCTCCGGCCTGGTCACCAGCGACCGGAACTTACCAGAGGCGCTGCTCACCGACGTGGAGCGCTCGGCGCAGGAGAGTCAGGCGCTCATCGACCGGTGGCACGGGAAGGGACGATTGCGCTACGCGGTGACGCCGCGGTTCTCGTTCTCCGCAGGTCCCGAGCTGCTGGCCGCCGGCGGCCGCCTCGTGGAGGAGAATCCGGGAATCTGGGTGACTTCGCACCTGAACGAGAACGTCGATGAGATCTCCGGAGTCGCGCAGATCCACCCGGAGGCTCGTGACTATCTCGACACCTACGACCGGGCGGGGCTCGTCGGTCGGCGCACGGTGCTCGCGCACAACGTCCACCCGCAGGATCGGGAACTGGCACGCATGGCCGAGGCCGGGTCCGTGGCCGCGCACTGTCCGACCTCGAACTCGGCTCTGGCCAGCGGTTTCTTTCCGTTGCGCCGGCATATCGAGGCGGGTGTCCGGGTGGCTTTGGGCTCCGACGTCGGGGCGGGGACCGGGTTCAACCTGCTCAAGGAAGGGGTGCAGTCGTACTTCATGCAGCAGCTCGATCCGTCCGGGGGAGTGGCACTGAACTCGGCGCATCTGCTGCACCTGGCGACTGCGGCCGGCGCCGAGGCGCTCGAGCTCGACGATGTCGGCGTGCTCAGCGAGGGCAAGCGCTTCGACGCCGTGCTCATCCGCCCGGCCGCGGGGCAGCCCTTGGACGTCGGCATCCGCCACGCTGCCGACGACGAGGACGCCTTGGCAAAGATCTTCGCGATGGGCACCCCGGGCGACATCGCCGGCGTCTGGGTCGACGGCACCCCTCTCTGACCCCAATTACTACCTGACGGCGGCCCAGCAACCTCGCGCGAGGTTGCTGGGCCGCCGTCAGGTAGTTCTGAGGGGAAGGTCTTGACGGGACCTCCGCGGGCGATTCATGCTCGAAGAGCTCGCTGTCGGCGCGCAGCACCGGATCCCCTATGTCCACATCGTCGTCAACAACTCCTACCTGGGCCTCATCCGTCAGTCCCAGCGCGGCTTCGAGATGGACTACGAGGTGTCGCTGGCATTCGAGAACATCAACGCCGCCGGTTCCGCATCCTCCGGATACGGCGTCGACCACGTGGCCGTGACCCAGGGGCTCGGGTGCAAGGCGCTGCGGGTCGAGGATCCCGAACTCATCGGCGAAGGCCTGCGGGTGGCCAAGGGACTCATGGACGAACATCAGGTGCCCGTGGTCGTCGAGGTCATCCTCGAACGCGTCACGAACATCTCGATGGGCATCGCCCTCGACCAGATCAACGAGTTCGAGACGCTTGCCCAGACCCCGGCCGACGCTCCGAGCGCGCTGAGCCCGATGGGCGAACTGGCCGCAGCGAAATAGGCCGGGCCCGGTCTCGCTGGCCCGAACCGCGGGAGGGCTGGGCCGAACCGCCCGAGCCGAGTAGTCTAGAACGGTATACCGGAACTGCATCCACCCGGCCCTCAAGGACGGGCGACCGAGGAGGAACATTGAGCAACGACGCCGACTTCGACCTGATCATCCATGCCGAGAAGGCTCTGCTGCCCGACGGCATCGAACCGGTGACGATCGGGGTCAGGGGTGGGAAGATCGCCGAGATCGCCCGCGGTGGACAGGATCAGGGCACAATCGCCTCGGCGGAGGTGACAGTCATCGAGGTCGGGGATGATCAGGTGCTGCTGCCCGGTCTCGTCGACTCCCACGTCCACGTCAACGATCCCGGTCGCGCCGAATGGGAGGGCTTCGCCAGCGCGACCCGCGCGGCCGCGGCCGGGGGAGTGACGACGATTATCGATATGCCGCTGAACTCGCTGCCACCGACGGTCAACGTCGCAGCCCTGGAGACGAAACGCGAGGTCGCCGAGCCCAAGGCCTTCGTCGACGTCGGCTTCTGGGGCGGGGCGATTCCTGGCAACACCGCGGATCTGCGTCCTCTGCACGAAGCGGGCGTCTACGGGTTCAAATGCTTCCTCGAGGACTCCGGCGTCGAGGAGTTCCCGCCGCTGGAACCGGCCGAGATGAAGGCGGACATGGCCGAGATCGCCTCCTTCGACGGAATGCTCATCGTCCATGCCGAGGATCACGAGGTGATGACCTCGGCGCCGAAGAACTCGGGCCCGAAGTTCGCCGACTTCCTCGCCACGCGCCCCCGCGAAGCCGAGAACGTCGCGATCGCCCGAGTCGTCGACGCAGCCCGGGAGACCGGGGCCCGGGCGCACATCCTGCACCTGTCCTCGGCGGATGCGCTGGGGCAGATCGCCGCGGCCAAGGCCGAGGGCATCAAGCTCACCGTCGAGACCTGCCCGCACTACCTCGTCTTCACCGCCGAGGAGATCCCGGACGGGGCGACGACGCACAAATGCTGCCCGCCGATCCGTGAGGAATCGAACCGGGAGGCGCTGTGGCAGGGGCTCATCGACGGCACGATCGACTGCATCGTCTCCGACCACTCGCCGTCGACGGCCGAACTCAAACTGCTCGACACAGGCGATTTCGGTGCGGCGTGGGGCGGGATCTCGTCGCTGCAGCTGGGACTCTCGCTCGTGTGGACCGAAGCCGCGAAGCGCGGAATCGAGCTCGCCGAGGTGGTCCGCTGGATGTCCGCGGCGCCGGCGGCCGTGGCCCGGGTTGACGGCAAGGGGGCGATCGCCGAGGGCAATGACGCGGACTTCGCCGTCTTCGCCCCCGACGACGAGTGGACGGTGCGGGCCGCGGAGCTCTGGCACCGCAACCAGATCAGCGCGTACGACACCCGCGCCGTCCGCGGTCGGGTGACGCGAACCGTGCTGCGCGGTGCCCCGGTCGACTTCGAGGCCCCCGCAGGCCGCCTCCTCACCGCCCGCTGAATTACTACCCGACGGCGGCCCAGCAACCTCGCGCGAGGTTGCTGGGCCGCCGTCGGGTAGTTCCGGGGAGAAGTTATCCACAGATTACGCCCACATATTGTGCTTTGATGCCGGATAGTGCAATTTGGTTTCATGTACTTAAGTATGACGACTCAAAAGCTCTATCGGCTCGGGTTCACCAAAGACGAGATTCGGCGCGGGGAGAAGTGCTGTCTCGAACGCGTAGCGCGAGGACGATATGTGGCCACCGGCTCCTGCGCGGATGCGCGACATGAGCCGATCTGGGCGGCCCTGACCGAAGCCGACTTCGAAGAATTCGGCCACCAGGGCGATATGCGCGATGAGATCGAACCCCTGAGAGTGCTCATCCGCACGCGGGCCGAGAAGATCCACACCGCATCGGGGCGATGGCGGGTGACGAAAGGGCGCGAGGTCTTCTCCCATCTGTCGGCGGCACTCATCCACAACCTCCCGATCGCCTATCCGGCTGAGACGAGGGTGGAGGTGTTCCGGCCGAACGTCAGCCGCAAGTACCGGCACCTCTATGTGCGCAATCGCGCGATTCCGTCCGCGCACCGGAAGATGGTCGGCATCTATGCGGTGACGACGATGGAGCGCACGCTCATCGACATCGCCCGGGACTACGCACCGGACGTGTCCGTGCCGATGCTCGACGAGGTGATCCGCCGGCGCCGCACCACGCGTTTCCGCATCGAAGCGGTGCTGGCGGAGTGTCCCGAATCCCGCGGTGACGCCGCGGTGCTGCGTGCTCTCGACCTCACCGACGGCAGGCGCGAAGCCCCCTCGGAGTCGATCGCAGCGGTGCGCTTCTTCGAACACGGCATCACCGGATTCGAACCGCAGGTGGAGTTCTTCGGCCACCTCGGCGAGGTCATCGCCCGTGTCGACTTCTGCAACCACGATGCCCGGCTCATCGTCGAGATCGACGGCATGGAGAAGTACACGATGGACGGCCGTTCGACACGAGAGAGCCTCGCCGCGGAGAAGGCGCGCGAAGCAGCGCTCGAGGCCCGGGGGTACAAGATCATTCGCCTGACCTTCGGAGACCTGTTCCGCACCGCGCCGTTCGAACGCATCCTCGGGACCCTCGCCGCGCGTCTGCGCACCGGATGATGCGCCCAGAAGCACCTGACGGCGGCCCAGCAACCTCGCGCGAGGTTGCTGGGCCGCCGTCAGGTAGCAATCAGGGGAGGAGGTGGGTGCGGAGGCGGGCCACGTGGCCGCGGGCGTCGACGTTGTACTCGGCGTGGGTGAGCGTGCCGTCGGCGCCGATGACGAAGGTCGAGCGCTGGGTTCCCTGGAACGTGTGCTCCCCGATCGTCTTCTGCCCGTAGCTGCCGTAGGCCTTCGCCACCGCCGCACCGGGGTCGGAGAGCAGCGAGAACGTCAGGCCCTCCTCAGCGGCGAATTCCTTGAGCGATTCGGTGTCGTCTGGGGAGACTCCGAGGACCTCGAAGCCGGCGGCCGACAGGGCGGAGAGATTGTCCCGGAAATCACAGGCCTCCGTCGTGCAGCCCGGCGATGCGGCCTTCGGGTAGAAGTAGAGGATGACGTCGCGGCCGGCGAGATCGTCCTTCGAGACGGTCCGTCCCTCGGCGTCGGTGAGCGTGAAGTCGGGAGCGATGTCTCCGACGGTGAGCTGAGTCTGAGTGGTCGTGGTCATGGTGCGTCCTTTCGTCGTTGAAATGGTGTGTTCGGCGGCGAGCTGAGTGCGCACGCCTGCGCGGCCGTGTCCTCGATGAGCGCTTCGGCGCGCTCGGACAGGGTGGCCAGGTCCGCGGGGCCCGGTGCGATCGACAGCGCCGCCGTGATCCCGGCCTCCCGGCACTCCGCGGCGGACAGGCCGACCCGACCGGCGATGACGATCACCCTCGCCGAGGCGGGGGCGTGGTCCCGTACGGCCGCGACGACCTTCCCGCCCAAGGATTGGGAATCGAAGGATCCCTCTCCCGTGAGCACAAAGTCGGATTCGGCCAGAGCCTCGGCCAGGCCCACGGCCTCGGCGACCATCGTCGACCCGGGAACCACCTCGGCGCCGAGCAGCGTCGTCAGCGTCAGCGGTATCCCGCCGGCGGCCCCGAATCCCGGAGTCGCCGCCAGAGCCTCGGCCTCTTCAGAGGTGCCGGTGAGCACCTCGGCCAAGTGACCGAGCCCGGAATCGAGCACGTCCACCGATTCCGCATCCGCTCCCTTCTGCGGGCCGAAGACCGCGGCGGCCCCGCGGGGTCCGGTGAGCGGATTGTCGACGTCGACGGCGATGCGCCACCGCACCGCCGTGGCCCGTCGGTCCAGCCCCGAGGTGTCGACCGCGGAGATCGCTGCCAGCCCGCCACCGCCCTGTGCGACCGGCTGACCTGCGGCATCGGTGAAGCGTGCGCCGAGGGCTGCCAGGATTCCGGTCCCGCCGTCCGTGCTCGCCGAACCGCCGATGCACAGGAGGATCTCCTCGACCCCGAGGTCGAGTGCCGCGGCCGCGATGAGTCCGACGCCGAAGGTAGCGGCGCGTTCGGGCTGCAGCTCCACGTCCGAGACCTGCGGCAGGCCATTGGCCTGGGCGGCTTCGATGACCGCGGTCCGTCCGTCCGGGGAGAGACCGAAGTCCGCCGAGGTGGTTCTGCCCAGGGCATCGACCGTGTCCACGGTGCGAGGCCGAGTTCCCCAGACGGCGAGCAGAGCGTCGAGCGTGCCCTCCCCGCCGTCGGCGAAGGGCAGCTCGGCGACTCGCGCTCCGGGGAAGACCGCCCGGGCACCGCGGGCCATGGCGGCCGCGGCGGCAGGGGCGGAGGCCGAACCTTTGAAGGAGTCGGGCGCGCAGACGATCGTCGGGGTCGGATCAATGGTTGTCAGGCTCATGCACTCATTCAACCTCATCGTCGATGGTCGGGTATGCGGCGGTTGCCACACACCCAGTATCCACCATACGGAAGAAAGTTTCCACAAAAATATGTGAGCAATTTGACATTCCCGGTGGTGCCCAGCAGACTCGGAGCAGTTGTTCGGAAATGGTATTCCGAACGGTGAAAGTCATTCAGCGCCTGCCAAGGAGGTCACCGTGGACCTGGCCGAGTTCAACCGACTCCCAGCCGATGATGCCCGCGGAATTCTGCGTCCCTGCCTCGACGTCGACCGGTGGATCGACGCGGTCGTCGACGCCCGCCCCCTGGCCGACCTCGACTCCGCCAAGGCGGCATCCCGAACCGCCGCACCGCTGACCGGCGCCGAGATCGACGCGGCGATGTCCCATCATCCGCGCATCGGCGAGAAGGCGAAGGGCGACAGCGCCGAGGCGGCCCATTCGAGCCGTGAACAGGCCGGACTCGGCACCATGGAAGCCGATGTGCAGTCCCAGCTGGCCGCGGGCAACGCCGCCTACGAAGCCCGCTTCGACCGCGTCTTCCTCATTCGCGCCGCCGGCCGCACCCCTGAGGAGATCCTGTCCGAACTGCAGCGCCGCATGGACAACACCGCAGAGGATGAGGCCGCCGAGGTCGGGCAGCAGCTCATCCAGATCGCCGAACTCAGACTCGAAGGAATCCTCGCATGAGCTTCATCACCGCCCACGCCCTCGACTCGATGGTCGGCACCCCCGCCGCCGACCTCGAGGTCACTCTCTACTCCGGTGACGAGGTCATCGTCTCGGCCCGCACCGACGACAACGGGAGGGTCTCCGACTTCGGCCCCGACTACCTCGAGCCGGGCAACTACCGGATCGTCTTCGGCACCGGCGACTACTTCGCAGCCCGAAAGGTCGACCACTTCCACCCCGTGGTCACCATCGACTTCACCGTCCAGGCCGGCCAGGAGCACTATCACATTCCGCTGCTGCTCAGCCCCTTCGCCTACAGCACCTACCGCGGCAGCTGAGCCGCGCCCACAACCGCTCACAGGGGAAGCAGGCCCCCTGCAGGATCGCATCCTCAACAAACCGCCGAAGCCGACCGGGAACTGCCGGCAGGCCTCGCCAATCGAATGGTCACGGCGTGCGCAGGGCCGCACGCCGACGAACTGGAGGAAGAAAATGAGCAAGGTCCGACTGACATCGAACCAGTACGGCAAGGCGGAGAACCGACTCATGCGGGTCTACCGCGACACCGACCGCCACGAGATCCGCGATCTCAACGTCACCTCGCAGCTGTGGGGCGATTTCGAGACCGCGCACACCGAAGGCAACAACGAGCACGTCGTCGCCACCGACACCCAGAAGAACACGGTCTTCGCGAAGGCCAAGGAGCTGGGCGTGAGCTCGCCCGAACAGTTCCTCATGGGCCTGGCCGATCATTTCACCTCGAGCTTCGACTGGGTCACCGGCGGTCGCTGGGAGGCCGAGGAATACGGCTGGGACCGGATCAACGACCACAAGCACTCGTTCTTCAAGTCCGCTCCCGAGGTCCGCACCGTCGTCTTCACCCGCGACGGCGACAAGGACACGCTGATCTCCGGCTTCAACGGGCTCACCGTGCTCAAGACCACGGAATCGGGCTTCGTCGGCTACCCGAAGGACAAGTACACGACCCTGCCGGAGACCGACGACCGGATCCTCGCCACCGATATCGCCACCCGATGGATCTACAACACCACCGACCTCGACTTCGAGGCCGTCTACACGAAAGTCAAGGAGATCATCCTCGACTCATTCACCGACCACTTCTCCCATGCCCTGCAGCACACGCTGTACCAGATGGGGGAGAAGGTCATCGAGGCCGTGCCGGAGATCGACGAGATCCGCTTCTCCTGCCCGAACAAACACCACTTCCTCTATGACATCGACCGTTTCGGGCTCGAGAACCCGAACGAGGTCTTCATCGTCGCCGACCGTCCCTACGGCCTCATCGAAGCCACCTTCACCCGTGAAGGCGTCGACGAGAACAAGGACGCGTGGGCGCAGGTCGCCGGCTTCTGCTGAGACCTGACCATCACCTGCTGAGACAGGACTTTCCATCTCCGGGCTCCCGGGGTACTGTTCCGGGAGCCCGGACCCCGTGAGAAGGAAACCCCGATATGACACAGGACACAACCTCGGCGAGTCCGAGGGGAATCACCGACGAAGAGGTCGATGAATGGATCGAGTCCTGGGAAGGGCTCGTCGACGCGCGCGGAACCCAGCGCGCGGCCGAGATCATGGAGGCGCTGCGTGCACGCGCGGCCACGAACTCCGTCGCCCAGCCCAAGGTCACCACCACTGACTACGTCAACACCATCCCCGTCGACCAGGAGCCCTTCTATCCGGGTGAGGAGAAGGTCGAACGTCGCTTCCGAAAATGGCTGCGCTGGAACGCCGCCATGCTCGTCCACCGGGCGCAGCGGCCCGAGATCTCCGTGGGCGGACACATCTCCACCTACGCCGGCGCCGCGACACTCTACGAAATCGGTTTCAACAACTTCTTCCGCGGCCAGGACCATCCCGGCGGCGGCGACCAGGTCTTCTTCCAGGGCCATGCCTCACCGGGGATGTACGCCAGGGCGTTCCTCGAAGGCCGCCTGTCCGAGGCTGACCTCGACGGGTTCCGCCAGGAGGTCTCTCGCGCCCCGCACGGACTGAGCTCGTATCCGCACCCGCGGCTGATGCCGGAGTTCTGGCAGTTCCCGACCGTGTCGATGGGGCTGGGCCCGATCAACGCGATCTATCAGGCGCAGATGAACCGCTACCTCCACAACCGCGGCATCTCCGACACCTCGGATCAGCGGGTGTGGGCGTTCCTCGGCGACGGTGAGATGGACGAACCCGAATCGCGCGGCGCCCTGCAGCTGGCCGCCAACGAAGGCCTCGACAACCTCACCTTCGTCATCAACTGCAACCTCCAGCGCCTCGACGGACCCGTGCGCGGCAACGGCAAGATCGTCCAGGAGCTCGAGGCGACCTTCACCGGCGCCGGGTGGGACGTCATCAAGGTCCTGTGGGGCCGCGAATGGGATGACCTGCTGGCCGCCGACCGCACCGGCGACCTCGTGAAGATCATGAACGAGACCCTCGACGGGGACTACCAGACGTTCAAGGCCGAATCCGGCGGATTCATCCGCGACAACTTCTTCGGCCGCACCCCTGCGACGAAGGGCCTCGTCGACCACCTGTCCGATGACGACATCTGGAACCTCAAGCGCGGCGGCCACGACTATCACAAGGTCTTCGCCGCCTACCAGAAGGCCGTGAACACCAAGGGCAAGCCCACCGTCATCCTCGTGCAGACCGTCAAAGGCTACGGTCTGGGCACGACGTTCGAGTCCCGCAACGCCACCCACCAGATGAAGAAGTTCACCGCCGACGACGTCAAGGCCTTCCGCGATCGGATGGACATCCCGATCAGCGATAAGGTCATCGACGAGGATCCGTATGCCGTGCCCTACTATCACCCGGGCAAGGACTCCGAGGAGATCCAGTACATGCTCGACCGCCGGCGTCAGCTCGGCGGATTCCTGCCGGCGCGGAAGCCGGAGAACAATCGGATCACCCTGCCCGCACCGAGTGACAAGGCGTTCGCGCAGACGAAGAAGGGCTCGGGCCAGCAGATGGCCGCCTCGACGATGGCCTTCGTCCGGCTGCTCAAGGACCTCATGCGAGAGAAGGGGCTGGGCGAGCGGATCGTGCCGATCATCCCCGATGAGGCCCGCACCTTCGGCATCGACGCGTTCTTCCCGACCGCGAAGATCTACAACCCGAACGGGCAGAACTACCTCGCCGTCGACCGCGAGATGTTCCTCTCCTACAAGGAGGCCACCAGCGGTCAGCTCCTCCACGTGGGCATCAACGAGGCCGGTGCCGCCGCCGGATTCACCGCTGCGGGTACCGCGTACTCGACCCACGGCGAACCGATGATCCCGGTCTACGTGTTCTACTCGATGTTCGGTTTCCAGCGCACCGGCGACGCCTTCTGGGCCGCCGGCGACCAGATGACCCGCGGGTTCATCATCGGCGCCACCGCCGGCCGGACGACCCTGACCGGCGAGGGCCTGCAGCACGCCGACGGCCATTCCCCGGTGCTCGCGGCCACGAACCCGGCCGTGCGCGCCTATGATCCGGCCTTCGGCTACGAGATCGGGCACATCGTCCGCGACGGTCTGCATCGCATGTACGGCGAGCACGACCTCGGCGAGGACGAGCGCAACGTCATGTACTACCTCACCGTGTACAACGAGCCGATGCTCCAGCCGGCCGAACCGGACGACGTCGACGTCGAGGGCATCCTCAAGGGCATCCACCGCGTCGCCGAGGCGGCCGGAGGCGACCGTCCGCAAGCGCAGCTGCTCGCCTCCGGCGTGGCAGTGCCCTGGGCGCTCGAAGCCCGGGAGCTGCTCTCAGCCGACTGGGGCGTCGACGCCGCCGTATGGTCGGTGACCTCGTGGGCCCAGCTGCGCCGCGACGGCCTCGAATGCGAAGCCGCGGAACTCAACGCTGCAGGCGGCACCGAGGCGGCCGACCGCGTGCCGTACGTGCGGCAGAAGCTGGAGGGCCAGCCGGGACCGATCGTGGCCACGAGCGATTTCGACTCGACCCAGCCGGACCTGATCCGGCCGTACCTCGAGCACGATTTCGCGACGCTGGGCGCCGACGGGTTCGGCTTCTCCGATACCCGTGCCGCCGCTCGCCGGCACTTCAAGATCGACGCGCACTCGATGGTCGTGCGCACCCTGCAGCTGCTTGCCAAGCGCGGTGAGATCGACGGATCCACCCCCGCCGAGGCGGCTCGACGTTATCGTCTGAACGACGTCAACGCCGGCACTTCGGGAACGGCCGGCGGAGACTCCTGACCCGATCGGAGAACTGAAGTCAGCGGCCGCTCTGCATCTCTGCGGAGATGCGGGCGGCCGCGTCTTTGAGCAGCGGGACCGCGCGATCGGCGAACGACTGGTCGACGCGGCTGATCGGCCCCGATACGGAGATCGCCAAGGGAGCGGGGGAGTCGGGGATGGCCATGGCGAAGCAGCGCACTCCGAGCTCCTGCTCCTGTTCGTCGATGGCATAGCCGCGTTCGCGGATGCGCTCGAGCTCGGCCTCGAGCTCCTCGATCGTGCCGATGCTGTATTCCGTGGGGGTGGGCATGCCCGCGGTGGTCGCGATATGCCTCACCTGCTCGGAGTCGAGGCCCGCGAGGATGGCCTTTCCGACCCCGGTGGCGTGCATATGGGCACGGCGTCCCACCTCGGTGAACATCCTCATCTGTCGATCCGACGCGACCTGATCGACGTAGACGACCATGTCTCCGTCTATCGTTGCCACATTCGCCGACTCCCCGAGTTCGGCGACGAGCTCGCGCAGATAGGGCCGCGCAATCGCGCCGAGCTGCGAGCCGGCGATATCGCCGAGGCGGACCAGCCCGGGTCCGAGCGCATAGCCGCGATCGGGCAGCTGCCGGACCACACCGAGGTTGACCAGGGTGTTGAGCAGACGGTGGATCGTCGGCAGCGGCAGATTGACGTCCGCGGCGATATGGCTCAGCGTTGCCGAGCCCGCGGAGTTCGCAATGCACTCCAGCAGTCCGAATGCACGTTCGACGGACTGTACGCCGCCCTTGGACTGGCGGATCGCCGGGGTGTCCTTGCTGCTCATCGATGTTCCTTAATCTGTGGGAGTCTCGGCAGTGAAACTGCGTTCAGTCTAGTCCTCAAATGGAAGAAACTTTCCGAATTCACTGACACCAACTAGAATTTCCGCTAGGCAAAAGTTATTGTCCATAATACGGAAACTCGATATCAAGGAGGATATTGCCCATGGTCGCCACCAGCCCCGGATACTCCATCACTCTGCGCGTCGGCACCGAGGTCGGTCAGGCCTCGACCTCCGACCTCGTCGCCGCGGCCGCCGCCACCGGTGCGTCGGTCACCGCCCTCGACGTCGTCGAATCCGCACCGCATTCGGTCATCATCGACGTCAGCGCCGATACCCGAGATGTCGCCCATGCCGACGAGGTCTCCGCTGCGCTCAATGCTCTGGACGGCGTGGAGGTCGGCAAGGTCTCTGACCGGACCTTCCTCCTCCACCTCGGCGGCAAGCTCGAATCTGCCCCGAAGGTGCCGCTGCGCAACCGTGACGACCTCTCCCGCGCCTACACCCCGGGCGTGGCCCGCGTGTGCAAGGCGATCGCTGAGAACAAAGAGGATGCCCGCCGGCTGACGATCAAACGCAACACCGTCGCCGTGGTCACCGACGGCACCGCGGTGCTCGGTCTCGGCGATATCGGTCCCGAAGCGGCCATGCCGGTGATGGAGGGCAAGGCCGTGCTGTTCAAGCAGTTCGCCGACGTCGACGCCTGGCCGGTGGCCCTCGATACGAAGGACACCGAGGAGATCATCTCCATCTGCAAGGCCCTCGCCCCGGCCTACGGCGGAATCAACCTCGAGGACATCGCGGCCCCGCGCTGCTTCGAGATCGAGGCCCGGCTGCGCGAGGAACTCGACATCCCCGTCTTCCACGATGACCAGCACGGCACCGGCGTCGTCACCCTGGCCGCGCTGAAGAACGCACTCAAGGTCGTGGGCAAGAAGCTCGAGGACCTGCGCATCGTCGTCTCGGGAGTCGGCGCGGCCGGCAACGCCATCATCCGCCTCCTCCAGGTCGCCGGAGCCACGAACATCATCGCCTGCGGCCGGGACGGAGCGATCGGCCCGGATTCGACCGTCGACACCGACCACAAGAGGTGGCTGCAGGCGAACACGAACCCCGAGGGCTTCTCCGGCACGCTGAAGGAAGCCGTCGTCGGTGCCGACGCATTCATCGGCGTCTCCGCCCCGAACGTGCTGAACGGGGACGATATCGCGGCCATGAACACGGACGCGCTGGTCTTCGCCATGGCCAATCCCGACCCCGAGGTCGACCCCGCCGAGGCGGCGAAGCACGCCGCCGTCGTGGCCACCGGCCGCAGCGACTTCCCGAACCAGATCAACAACGTGCTCGCGTTCCCCGGGATCTTCCGCGGCCTCCTCGATGCCGAAGCCCGCGACGTCGACGAGAACATCATGGTCGCCGCCGCCGATGCCATCGCCTCGTGCATCCCCGAGGACGAACTCCACCCCGGCTACGTCATCCCCTCGGTCTTCGACCCGGAGGTGGCGAAGAAGGTCGCCGAGGCGGTCGCCCACGTCTCGTCCCGATGACCCGGAGAGCCTTACGTGCCAGGCGGTGGTGAATGAGAGACAATGAGGCCGAGCCGGGCATTGCCGCCTCGCCGTCGAACCCCGTGCAGAGAAAGAGAATATGAAAGTGGAACGATCAACACTGGCCGATATCGACTCACTGCTGGGGGACACAGACGAGCTTCTGGCGACCGCGTATCCGGGAGATCGCGACGTCCGACAGCCCGTGCACACCGTGTACGTGCCCGGACACCGCACGAGTGCGGACCTGCCGTACCAGTGGGGTCAGCAGGCGCTCGAATGCGTCGAGGCCCACGGCGGAATGCTGCAGCTGGCCGAACGTGTCATCACCGCCGCCCGGAAGGAATCCGGGCCCGCGATCCCCGGCCAGGTGGCCAGCATCCATCAGGTGGCACGAGAGGCCGAACTCCTCGCCGAGGCGGTCACCGCGAAGCTCGAACGTGAGCCGATCGAGGACCTGCGCTTGGATTTCGAAGACGGTTTCGGCGACCAGGGCGATGAGACCGAGGACCGGTGGGTCGTCCAGGCCGCCCGCGATGCGGTGGCCGGACGCACCGAGAGGGGAGCCCCCGGCTTCGTCGGCATCCGCTTCAAATGCCTGGAGAAGGCCACCCGGGAACGCGGTCTGCGCACCCTCGACCTGTTCCTGACCGAGCTCATCAAGACCGGCGGCAGTCTGCCGGACAACCTCGTGCTCACCCTTCCGAAGGTCAGCACCGTCGACCAGGTGAGGGCGATGGTGCTCGCCGCGCGTGCGCTGGAAGCCGAGCACCGCCTCGGCGAGGGGACGATCACCTTCGAGATTCAGGTCGAGACTCCGCAGATCGTCCTCGCCGCCGACGGCACCGTGCCCCTGGCGACGGCACTGCAGGCGGGGGCCGGGCGCGTGACCTCGCTGCACTACGGAACCTATGACTATTCGGCGTCGCTGGGCGTGGCCGCGGCCTACCAGGCGATGGACCATCCGGTTGCGGACTTCGCGAAGAACCAGATGATGCTCGCCGTCGCCGGCACCGGAGTCCACCTCTCCGACGGGTCGACGAACATCCTCCCGCTCGGCGAGCCTGCAGAGGTCCACCACGGTTGGGCGCTGCACGCCGGCCTCGTCCGCCGCCACCTCAAGCGGGGGATCTACCAGGGCTGGGACCTGCACCCGCACCAGCTGCCGACCCGGTTCCTGGCGACCTTCGCCTTCTACCGCGAAGGCGGGGCCCGGGCGGCGCAGCGCCTGCACGACTATGTGTTCAAGGCGGATTCGACGGTCCTCGACGAACCCGCCACCGCGAAGGCGCTCGCCCGCTACCTCGATCGGGGGCTCGTCTGCGGAGCCCACACCGAGGAGTTCGTGACCTCGCGGACGAACCTCAGCCTCACCCAGCTCGGGCAGCTCGCCCGCACCGGCTTGCTCGACTGAGCGCACTGACCACCGACCGAAGGAGACCCCGCCCATGACGACGACCGACCCGTACACCTACTGGGCCCCGACCGGCGGACACCCGCCGCAGTCCGATCTGCTCACCGACCGCGCGCTCGTCACCGAGGCCTATACGGTCATCCCGCGCGGAGTGCTGCGCGACATCGTCACCTCGAATCTGCCCGAATGGACCGGGACCCGGTCGTGGGTGCTGAGCAAGCCCGTGGCCGGGGGAGCGGTGACGTTCTCGCAGACGATCCTCGAAGTCGCCCCCGGAGGCGGCTCCGAGAAGCCGGAACCGCAGCCCGAGGTCGAGGGGTTCCTCTTCGTCATGGCGGGAACGCTCGAGGTCACCCATGAGGGCACCGCGCACACGCTGACCCCGGGAGGGTTCGCGTTCCTGCCCGCCGGATCGACGTGGTCGGCGAAGTCCACCGGCACCGAGGCGGCCCGCTTCCATTGGGTGCGCAAACGCTACCAGCCCGTGGCCGGGCTGACCCCGGAGGCGAAGTTCGGCAACGAAGCCGATGTCGAGCCCTCGCCGATGCCCGGCACCGACGGGCGCTGGCGCACGACCCGTCCGCTCGACCCGGACGATCTCGCCTATGACATGCACGTCAACATCGTCACGTTCGAGGCCGGAGCGGTCATCCCGTTCGAGGAGACGCACGAGATGGAGCACGGCCTCTACGTGCTCGAGGGCAAGGCCGTCTACCGTCTCAACGGCGACTGGGTCGAGGTGCAGGAGGGTGACTTCATCTCCATGCGCGCCTTCTGCCCGCAGGCCTGCTACGCCGGCGGGCCCGGACGCTTCCGCTACCTGCTCTACAAGGACGTCAACCGCCAAGTCGAGCTCTGAGGCCCTGCTGAGGGACTTAGCCTGAGGCCCTGCTGAGGGACCTGGCCTGACACAAGAAGCGGCCTGCCGGAAGTGATTCCGGCAGGCCGCTTCTCTCGCCTGCGCTGTGTCAGATGAAGCCCAGTGTCAGATGAGCTGCAGCGTCCGCGAGGTGTATTCGGAGACCTCCTTGAGCAGCGTCTCGTCGTCGACGAGGTCGCGGCCGAGCGACGGGATCATGTTCTTGAAGCTCTTCTCCCAGCCCGCGTACTCACGCGGGAAGCAGGTCTTGAGCAGTTCGATCATGATCGGCACCGCCGTCGAGGCACCCGGCGAGGCGCCGAGGAGAGCGGCGATCGAACCGTCGGCCGATGAGATGAGCTCGGTGCCGAACTGGAGCACACCGCCCTTCTTCGGACCCTTCTTCATCACCTGCACGCGCTGACCGGCCTGGATGAACTCCCAGTCGGATGGGTCGATGTTCGGGATGAACTGGTTCATCGCCTCGAAGCGCGCCTTCTTCGTCGCAGCCAGCTCGCCGAGGAGGTAGGTGACTAGATCCGTGTTGTCCTTGGCGACGTTGAGCATCGTGGCGAGGTTGTTCCCGCGCACGGAGAACGGCAGGTCGGTGAAGCGTCCCTTCTTGAGGAACTTCGGCGAGAAGCCGGCGTAGGGGCCGAACATCAGGTAGTCCTTGCCGTCGACGACACGGGTGTCGAGGTGCGGCACGGACATCGGGGGAGCACCCTGTGCCGCCTGGCCGTAGACCTTCGCCTGGTGGCGGGCGACGAGATCCTCATTGCCGGTGCGCAGGAAGATTCCGGAGACCGGGAAGCCGCCGTAGCCGCGTCCCTCGGGGATGCCGGACTTCTGCAGCAGCGGCAGCGCGCCGCCGCCGGCACCGACGAAGACGAACTTCGCGCCCACCTGGTGGGTCTCGTGCGAGAGCAGGTCCTTGACGGTGAGAGTCCATCCGTCGGAGGAGCGCTGCAGATCGGTGACCTGGTGGCTGGTGCGCACGGTCGCGCCCTTGTCGGCGATGTAGCTGAGCAGCTGAGTCGACAGAGAGCCGAAGTCGACGTCAGTGCCCTTCTTGATCCGCGAGATGCCGTTGACCTGTCCCGGTCCGCGGCCGTCGAACATCAGCGGCAGCCAGTCGGCCTGAGTCGCCGGGTCGTCGGTGTACTCCATGTCCGCGAACAGCGGGTTGCGCACCATCGTCTCGTAGCGGTTCTTGATGTAGTCACGGCCCTTGTCGCCGCGGCCGTAGCTGACGTGGGCGATGGGGTTGATGAAGGATTTCGGGTCGGTGATGACACCGGTGTCGACGAGGTGCGACCAGTACTGGCGCGAGTGGTGGAACTGCTGGTTGATGTTCGAGGCCTTCTCCAGGTCGATCTGACCGTTGGAGTCCTCGGGGGTGTAGTTGAGTTCGCAGAGTGCGGCGTGGCCGGTGCCGGCATTGTTCCAGGGATCCGAGCTCTCGGTGGCCACATAGTCGAGCTTCTCGTACACACGGATGTCCCATTCGGGCTGAAGTTCGGTCAGCATGGCGCCCAGCGTGGCGCTCATGATGCCGCCGCCGATCAAGACGACGTCGACTTTTTCCTGCGGTGAGGGCATTTGGACTCTCATTCCTCGTCTCTGACTACGTGTATTCGTCTCTCAGGGTACTCTCCGGCATCAGCACTCCTGTAACTCGGGCAGTGGCAACAGCGTGTGGCGAGAGCATTCTCACAGCGGATGAGTGTCCGCCCCAGCCGTCGGAATCCGACCATTCGGACGCTTTGGCAAGACAGTCTGTGTTGCTCGCCACAAGGTGTGCAACTATGGGCACATGTCCAAACGTTTCCTGCTCCGTGACGCGCTCGCCGAGTTCCCTCCCTATGTTCCCGGCAAGCCTCCCGTCGCATCCCCGGGCCTGACCCCGTTCAAACTGTCCTCGAACGAGAACCACCTGCCGCCGCTGCCGGGCATCGTCGAATCGGTGGCGACCGCCTCGGCGATTCCGGGGAACTACCCCGATCCCACCGCGGCCGCGCTCGTGGCCGATATCGCCTCCCACCTCGATGTCGAACCCGCCGAGGTGGTCCCCGGCGCCGGGGCCTCCGAGGTCCTCACGGCGCTGACGAACATCACCCTCGAGGCGGGCACCTCCGTGGTCTATCCGTGGCCGTCGTTCGAGATGTACCCGATCCTCGCCTCGGCGCGGGGTGCCCAGAAGCGCCCCGTCGATCTCCTGGCAGACGGTCGCCACGACTTCGCCGGCCTGGCTGCGGCGATCGATGACACGACCCGCCTCGTGCTGCTGTGCTCGCCGAACAATCCGACCGGTCCGACGATCACGGACGCCGAACTCGAGGGATTCCTCGCCGAGGTGCCCGAGTCTGTCATCGTCGTCCTCGACGAGGCGTACCTCGAATTCGCCACCGAGGCGGCCGACGGTCTGGCCGCGCGGAAGCGGCACCCGAATCTCGTGCTCGCCCGCACCTTCTCGAAGGCGCACGGCCTGGCGGGTCTGCGTGTGGGCTACGGCATCGCCGATGTCGAGATCGCCTCGGCGATGCGACAGGTCATCGCTCCGTTCTCCGTCACCGCCGGCGCTCAGGCCGCGGCCCGGGAATCGCTGTCCCGGGTCGACGAGGTGGCCGTGCGCGCCAAGGAGAGCGCCGCGGTGCGCGACCGGTTCGCGCATGATCTGCGGGAGCTGGGTCTGTCCGTGCCCGACGCCCAGGGCAACTATGTGTGGATCGCACTCGACCCCGAGGCGGCCGTCGCCTTCGAAGGCGAGTGTGCGAAGCAGGCCGTGGCCGTGCGTCGCCTGCAGGGCGGCGTGCGTGTGAGCATCGGACCCGATGAGGCACTCGAGCGCGTGCTCAAGGTGGCTGCGTCGCTGTGACGATGAGTGCAGACGCTGCAGTGACTGCGGATCTGTCCGGACTCGCCGCCGAGTTGAGTCCGGGAGCGTTGGTCACCGATCGGGATGTCATCGACTCCTATTCGGCGGACAAGGCCCTGTTCTGTCCGGTCGGGACTGCCTCGGCGCTCGTTCGTGCTGCCGACGTCGATGATGTGGTCGCGGTGATGCGCTTCGCCACCGCGCATCGGATCCCGGTGGTCACTCAGGGTTCCAGGACGGGTTTGTCGGGGGCGGCGAACGCCACCGATGGGGCGATCCTGCTCAACGTCGCGAAGCTGAACGCGATCGTCGATATCGACGAGGTGAACCAGACGTGCCGTGTCCAGCCCGGTGTGATCAACCAAGATCTCAAATCGGCTCTGGCCGAGCACGGTCTGTCGTATCCGCCGGATCCGGGGTCGGTGGCGATCTCCACGATCGGCGGGAACGTGGCGACGAATGCCGGTGGCATGTGCTGTGTGAAGTACGGGGTGACGCGAGACTATGTGCGCGGTCTGACCGTGGTCCTCGCCGATGGGACAGTGACCCGGTTGGGTCGGCAGACGGCGAAGGGTGTGGCCGGTCTCGATCTGGCGGGTCTGTTCGTCGGGTCCGAGGGGACACTGGGAGTCATCGTCGAGATCACCCTCGGGCTCAGACCTCTGTTGGCTCCGCCGGTGACCGGTGTCGGGATCTTCCCGGACTTGGAGTCGGCCGGGCATACGGTCTCTGAGTTCATGGCGTCCGGGGCGGCCCCGTCGATGCTCGAGCTCATGGACGGAGGCACCGTGGGCATGATCAATGCCTATGGTGATTTCGGGCTGCCCGACGGGGCCGGTGCGCTGTTGTTGGTGCAGTCGGATGCTCCGGGGCAGGCTGGTGTGACCGAGCTGGAATCGTTCGAGGCGATCGCCAGGGCGCAGGGTGCCGATGAGGTGTTCTTCTCCGATGATCCGGCGGATTCGGAGATGCTGGTGGCGGCCCGGCGTGCGGTGTCTCCGGCGATGGAGAAGTACGTGTCGGGGCTTGGTGGGGGAGAGCTCATTGATGATGTGTGCGTTCCTCGGTCCCGCCTCGGCGAGTTCTTCGCCAGGTTGGACGAGATCGCGGCCGCGCACTCGGTGGAGGTGTCCACGGCCGGTCATGCCGGGGATGGGAACATGCATCCGAGTGTGCTCTTCGATGCTCACGATCCGGCGAGCGTGGCCGAAGCGAAGGAGACGTTCGCGGAGATCATGCAGCTTGGTCTGGATCTGGGTGGGACGATCACGGGTGAGCACGGGGTCGGGTATCTGAAGAAGGACTGGCTGGTGCGCGAACTCGATGCCGGCGCTCAGATGCTGCAGTCGTCGATCAAGTCCGCGGTCGATCCTTTGGGGATCCTCAACCCCGGCAAGATGCTCGGCTGAGCTCCTCGGGTGATCGAACTCAGCCCGGTCGGCGCATGTCGAAGCGCTGATCCGAGCTGATCCCGAAGTATGCGGTCGGTCCGCCGCCGCGCAGCACCGGCTCGGCGGCGGCTGTGTCGACGATCCCGTCGGTGAGCAGGGATTCGTCGAGATGGACCCCCACCACTTCACCCACGGTGAACCACGAGCCGGAGCTCTCCCCGTCCGCGGTGAGCAGGTCGATGATCTGAGTGACTCGGCATTCGAAGGTCGCCGGTGAGGCTGCCACACGTGGCGCAGAGATCTCCACGGACTCGGCCGCCTCGACGTCTGCGGCGGAGAACTCGTCGACCTCCGCGGTGGTCGACGAGGCGTTCATCGCCTCGGCGAGGGTCCGAGTGACGAGGTTCCAGGTGAACTCCCCGGTCTCTCGGCAGTTGGCAACGGTGTCCTTCCACGCGTTGCTGGAGAAGCCCACGAGCGGTGGAGAGTAGTTCAGCGCATTGAAGAACGAATAGGGCGCGAGATTGCGGCGGCCCTCGGCATCGACTGTGCCGATCCAGCCGATGGGTCGCGGTGCGACGATGGCGTTGAAGGGGTCGTGCGGCAGGCGGTGGCCCTCGGACGGGCGATAGAAGTGGGTCACCCGACCATTCAAGCAGGAGTTCCGGGAGAGCACACTGTGACTGAGTGTTGCGCACGATGACGGAATGCCGCTGCGACGACGGCGGACGTGCCTATCGTCTGTGACATGACCGTCACCCAGCTCCCCATCCTCGACCTCAGCCTGGCCGATGACCCCGCGACCGCCGAGGCATTCCGTGCGGACCTGCGCCGCATCACCCATGAGATCGGCTTCTTCTACCTCACCGGCCACGGAATTCCCGATGCCGACTTCACCCGCATCATCGACGTCGCCGATCGCTTCTTCGCTCTGCCCGAGGAAGAGAAGCTCGCGATCGAGAACACGAACTCCCCGCACTTCCGCGGCTACACTCGTACCGGCGGCGAACGCACCCAAGGCCGCGTCGACTGGCGGGAGCAGATCGACATCGGCCCAGAACGCGCACCCGTGACCGAACCGGTCAACGACTTCGACCACCTCACCGGTCCCAACCAGTACCCGGAATCGCTGCCCGAGCTGCGCGAGGCCACGGAATCCTGGCACGCGCAGCTGAGCGAGGTCGGCGCTCGTCTCCTCGAACAGTGGGCGCTGAGCCTCGGTCAGGCGGGCGATCATTTCGCGTCCGCCTTCGCCGAGGATGCCGAATCCTTCATCAAGATCGTCCGCTACCCCGAAGCCGAATCCGAGTCCGTCACCCAGGGCGTGGGCGAACACCGGGACGCCGGCACACTCACCCTGCTCTACCCGCAGCCGGGCACCACCGGCCTGCAGGTGCTCACCGATGACGGTTGGATCGATGCGGATCCGATCGAGAACACCTTCGTCGTCAACATCGGCAAACTCCTCGAAGTCGCCACGAACGGCTACCTCAAAGCCACCGTCCACCGTGTCCTGCCGACCGGACCCGGGCAGGACCGCATCTCCATCCCGTTCTTCTTCAACCCGGCTCTGAACGCTCGTCTGCCCGAGGTCGAATTGCCCGCCGAACTCGCCGCCGATGCCCGCGGTGTGACTCAGGACGAACGCGACGCTCTGCACGCCGTGTACGGCGAGAACGCCTTCCTCTCCCGGCTGCGGTCCCACCCGAACGTCGCCGAGAAGTTCTATCCGGACCTCGTGAGAGCTCGGGCCTGAGGACTCAGGCTCGGGTCCGCTCCGTCAGGACTGCGATGTCCTCCGGACGCACCCGACAGCAGCCGCCGATGATCCGCGCGCCGAGGCGGGTCCACTCCGCCACCGGCCACGAACCGACGCCGGCTTCCGCGCCGTCGCGCCAGGTCAGGGTGTTCGCGTCGTAGATCTCACCCGAGTTCGGATAGGCGATGAGCGGCAGATCCGTGTGCCGGGACAGTTCTCTCAGTGCCGGAGTCACCAGGGATGGGCGCACACAGTTGACTCCGATCGCCTGCACACTCGCCGAGGCGGCCGCCGCCTCCGCGAGCTCCGCCAAGGTGCTGCCGTCGGGCAAGGTCGGGACGTTCGTGTCCGTGCCGGTCTGTAGAGTCACGGTCACCCAGGAGGGAAGTCCGGTCTCGTCTGTCAGGCCGATGATCGCTGCGATCTCGTCGAGGCGCGGCTGGGTTTCGATGGCGAGCAGGTCCGCTCCCGCCTCGGCGAGGGCAGCGATGCGCGGACGATGGAAGGCGGTGTATTCGGACGAGGACAAGCGGTAGTCGCCGGTGTATTCGGCACCGTGGCCCAGAGCTGCGCCGTAGGGGCCGACGGAACCGGCGGTGAGGACGTCTCTGCGTTCTGCGGCACTGCGCGCGACTCTCACGCTGTCGGTGATGATCCGGTTGCCTTCCGCGACGCTGATTCCTGCTTCGACGAAGCCCGTCGGCGTCGCCTGGTAACTCGCGGTCGTAAGGATGCGGGCACCGGCATCAGCGAAGGCGGAGTGCACTGCCAGCAGGGTGTCCGGATCACGGCGGATGAGCTCGGCCGACCACAGGGCGTGGCCGAGGTCGATGCCGCGATCTTCGGCGGCGCTGCCCAGACCGCCGTCGATGACGATGGGGGCGGCCTCCGAGAGGGTGAGCATCTGGGTGAACGTCATGGACTTAGTTAAGCTTGTCTGGTGACTGCAGACGAAACTTCGGCGGCATTCGAGACCGCACCCATCAACGACCGATCGAACTTCGGATTCGAGGTGGGCACCCGCATGGACACGGGCGGACGCACCGGGGTCATCCACACCCCGCATGGCGATATCCAGACCCCGGCGTTCATTCCGGTCGGCACGAAGGCCACGGTCAAAGCCGTGCGTCCCGACGAGGTCGCCGAACTCGGCGGTCAGGCGGTGCTCTCGAACGCCTACCACCTCTACCTGCAGCCGGGGTCGGACCTCATCGACGAGGCCGGCGGTCTGGGCAGGTTCATGAACTGGCCGGGACCGACCTTCACCGACTCGGGCGGATTCCAGGTGATGAGCCTGGGGTCGGGATTCAAGAAGGTCATCTCGATGGAGTCGACGGGCGAGCAGAACGATGAACTCGTCGCCGTCGGCAAGGAGCGGCTGTCGAACGTCGACGACGACGGAGTGACGTTCAAGTCCCACCTCGACGGGTCGATGCACCGCTTCACCCCGGAGATCTCGATGCGTGTGCAGCACGAACTCGGCGCCGACATCATGTTCGCCTTCGACGAGCTGACCACTCTGGTCAACACCCGCGGCTACCAGGAGGAATCCCTGGAGAGGACCCGACTGTGGGCGATCCGCTGCATCGAGGAGCACTTCCGCCTCACCGAGGAGCGGTCGCACCGGCCCTACCAGGCGCTGTTCGGTGTGCTGCAGGGTGCGCAGTACGAAGACCTGCGACGGAAGGCCGCCCGCGACCTGGGCGACATGGACTTCGACGGCTTCGGCATCGGCGGTGCGCTGGAGAAGGAGAACCTCGGCATCATCATCCGCTGGGTGTGCGAGGAGCTGCCGGAGAACAAGCCGCGTCACCTGCTGGGCATCTCCGAACCCGACGACCTGTTCGAGGCGATCAAGACCGGCGCGGACACCTTCGACTGCGTCTCGCCCTCCCGTGTGGCCCGCAATGCCGCGATCTACGCCCGCGACGGCCGGTACAACCTCACCGGCGCGAAGTACCGCCGTGATTTCGGCCCGCTCGACCCGGACTGTTCTTGCTACACGTGCCGGAACTACTCACGGGCGTACCTGCGGCACCTGTACAAGGCGAAGGAGATGCTCTTCTCCACCCTGTGCACCATCCACAACGAGCACTTCGTCGTCTCGCTCGTGGACGAGATCCGGCAGTCGATTGTCGACGGCCGCTTCTCAGAGCTGGAGACGGACGTCCTCGGCCGGTACTACGCGAAGAAGTAGGCGCGGACCCGGTGGTGGCGGTCGCCCCGGCCCGTGCCGGTCGGTCTTCGACTGGTCCGTTCCGGTCAGTCATCGACTTCTGATCAGCGCATCGAGTTTTATCTCGATAACCTGATCAGAAGTCGATGCGTTCAGGGACAGAAGTCGATGCGGCCGAGGACGAAACTCGATGACACTCGCCGCAGACCACCGTTCGTACCTGGCCGACCACGCTGCTTCCGGGGCCGGCCACACTGCGTCCGGTTCACCTAAGCCCTGGCGGAGTCGAGTTCGTAGCTGGGTTCGTGGCGTTTGACGAGCTTGATGACGCGGTAGGTCACGGGCAGGAAGATGATCTCGACGGCGACCTTGTAGACGAAGCCGACGATGATGTAGTTGAGGAAGTCGAGCCCCGGGATGACTCCGGCGAAGGCGATGACGCAGAACAGCAGGGTGTCGACGAACTCGCCGACACCGGTCGACGTGAGCAGCCGCACCCACAGCTTCGACTCGCCCATGCGCTTCTTCACCGCCACGAGCACCCAGGAGTTGAGCAGCTGGCCGACGAAGTAGCCGACGAGGGAGGCCGCGACGATACGCGGGTAGAAGCCGAGTACCGCGGCGAAGGCGTCCTGGTTCTCGTAGCCTGGTCCCGGAGGCGAGATGAGCACGAGCCAGAAGACGAAGGTCGCCAGGATCTGCAGGCCGAAACCGGTGATCACAGCCTTGCGAGCGGCTTTGAAGCCGTAGACCTCGCTGATCACATCGCCGAGGATGTACGCGATGGGGAAGAGGAACGCGCCACCGTCGGTGACTACGGGGCCGAAGCCGATGACCTTCGTGGCCGAGATGTTCGAGATGATGAGCACCGCGCAGAACACGGCGAGGAAGACCGCATAGTAGCGGCCCCGAGAGGAAGCGAAAGCTGCGAAACGTGCAGCCGAGGTGGTGTGCGCCGGATCGGTGGTGCGACCCGGCTGCCCAGACTCAGACTCGGAGCGCCCAGACTCAGGACTCTTCTGCGACAACGGTGATTTCCTTTCCTCCGGTGACCGTGAGCAGCTGCTCGTACGTCAGGGGCACCATCGAATTCGGTGTCCCCGCGCCGGCCCAGAGAACAGGATAGTCCTTCAGCGACACATCGACATAGGTGGGAATCGGGCCCGGATGACCGCAGGGTGCGACCCCGCCGATGACCTGCCCCGTGGCCTCGCGCACGAGTTCCTTCGACGCCCGGTCGAGGGAGTCGACGCCGATGAGTTCGGCGACATGGGCGGTGTCGACCCGGTGGGCGCCCGAGGCCATGATGAGCACGGGGGAGCCGCCGGAGGAGAAGATGAGGCTGTTCGCGATCGCCCCGACCTCGATGCCCAGGGCCTCGGCCGCTGCGGCTGCCGTCGGCGTCGAGCCGTCGAAGATCTCGATGCGCGGATCGATGCCCGCAGCCGTGAGATCGGCGGCGACCGCCTCGTGGTTGGGGTGGTCCCACCTCGCCGCGGCGGCTCCGGGCTCGGTCTCGGTCGTGGCCTCCTCGTCCTGATCGTCCGCCTCGGTGACAGGTTCGGCGAGACCGCGGCGGCGCAGCAGCGGGGCGACATCCGGGCGGGTGCCGAAGAAGCGTTCGATCGCGGCCATCGGGTCGACCGAATAGCCCGGCGCGAGGATCGCCTCGCGGAAGGCCTCACCGGCTTCCCGGTTGAGCCCGCCCTGGGCCTCGAACCATTCGCTCACCCAGGCGGCGATGACCTCGGAGTAGAGGTAGGAGTAGTAGCCGGCCGCATAGCCGGAGGCGAAGATGTGTCCGAAGTACGTCGACCGGTAACGGGGCGGAACGAGCGGGGAGAACCCGGCCGCGGCGAGCACCTCGGATTCGAAGGACAGCACCTCGGTGATGTGTTCGCCCCCCTCAAGCGAATGCCAGGACAGGTCGAGCATGGCCGCGGCCAGGTATTCGATCGTGTCGAAGCCCTGCCCGAACTTCTCTGAGGCGATGAGGGCGTCGACGAGTTCGGCCGGCATCGGCTGCCCCGTGTCGACGTGCTTGGCGAAGTGGGGGAGGACCTGCGGGTGGAAGCGCCACATCTCATTGAGCTGGGACGGGAACTCGACATAGTCACGCGGAACCGCAGTGCCCGCCGTCGACGGGTAGGTCGAGTTCGCGAACAGGCCGTGGAGAACATGCCCGAATTCGTGGAACAGGGTCGTCAGCTCGGTCGGATTGAGCAGAGTGGGCCGCCCGGGGCCCGGCTTGGCGAGGTTGAGCGAGAGAGTGACGACCGGCAGCAGCCCGGTCAGTCGGGAGGACGGAACCAGCTGGTCCATCCAGGCTCCGCCGCGCTTGGTGTCCCTGGAATAGGGGTCGATGAGCACGAGCCCCAAGGGACGTTCGGTGACGTCGGTGACCTCGTAGACGCGGACGTCCTCATGCCAGGCCGTCACACCGTCGTAGGGGGCGAAGGTGATGCCGTACAGGCCGGTGGCGGCTCGGAAGACGCCCTCGGTCAGGACCGTGTCGAACTCGAAGTACTTGGCCACCTCGTCGGGGTCGATGCCGAATTCGTCGGCGCGGAACTTCGCAAGGTAGTACTTGACGTCTTCTGCTGCGACCGTCTCGAGGCCGTAGCGGGTCTTGACCTGTGCCAGCTCCTCATCGAGTTGGGCGTTCGCCGGATTGATGAGGGAGGAGACGATATCGGCAGCGGCATCGGGGTTGCCCGCGGTCTGATTGTCGATGGCGAAGGACGAGTAGGAGGGGTATCCGAGCAGATGCGCCTTGAGCGCACGCAGCGCCGTGGTGTCGGCGACCTGGGTGCGGGTGTCGCCGTCGCCGCCGCGGGACCCGCGCGCCATCGAATTGTTCAGCACGTGCCGGCGCGTCTGCGCTGTGTTCAGGGATTCGAGCACACCCTGCTGGGTGAAGTTGTTCAGCGGCAGCAGGTAGCCGTCGACGCCGCGCTCGGCGGCGCGATTCGCCGCTGCCGCGATCTGATCGTCGTTCATCCCGGCCAGGGAATCGGCCTCGCTGAGGTGGACGGCCAACTCGCGCGTATCGAGCTGCAGAGCGCGGGAGAAGGAGTTCTCCAAAGTGGTCAGCTCGGCCGCGATCGTGGCCATCTGCTCTCGTTCCTCTTCGCCGAGGCGGGCTCCCGCACGCACGAAGAGATCGATGGTCAGTTCCTGCTGACGCTTGTCCTCGGGGTTGAGGTCGGCGACCGAGACCTGTTCGATGCGGTGGAAGAGGTCCACGTTGAGCAGGATCTCGGTCTGGGCGGCCGACAGGAGCTCCCAGATCTCGGAGATGGCGTCGGTGAGTTCGGGACGGAGATGATTCGACTCGATGGCTGCGGCGACGGAGGCGATGCGGGTCATCGGCACGGACGCGGATTCGAATCTCACCGTGGTGGAGAAGAACGTGGACTCGGCGTCGTCGGCGACGATGGCCGCCACCTCGGCGCGGGCGAAATCGGTGGCCGTGTGAACCGCGGTCAGCAGCGTCTCTGCGGTGACCGCGGCGAAGTCGGGCAGCGAATAGTCGGTCTGCGGGTCGAGGAACGCTTCCCAGACATCGATGCCGTTCGGATCTGCGTTCATGCTCGACGATTCACTTTCTTAGCCTTGATCCACCGATGTAAATAGCCGGATCAAGCCGTTCGTGGAATGGAAATGCCCCTCCTGAGCTGGGAAAATGGTGATGTTCTAAGTCAACATTCCCGTTCAAGAAAGGGGCACCTCTCAGGTGCTATTCAATCACACG
>NZ_FXYY01000003.1 GCF_900169165.1 Brevibacterium linens ATCC 9172 | reverse complement strand
TTCGGTGCCGATGAGTGGGGGTGGAGTGCCAGGAGTCCTTCGGTTTTGTAGCGTTTGCGGATCGCGTAGAACGTGGTTCGAGTGATGCCGTGGTGGCGGCAGAACTCGGTGATCGGTGGAGAGTCTGATGCGTTGGGGTCGAAGTCGATGATCGCGCGGCGGGTGGCCAGTGAAAGAGGTTCGGGCATGACCCGAAGTGTGCTTCATGGTGTCAGCAACGTCATGAGACATGGTGTCAGCAATGTGTTGAGACAGGTTGTAAGCAAGGTAGTGAGACAGCACAGCTCAGCAACCTCGCGCGAGGTTGCTGAGCCGCCGTCAGGTAGTAAGTGGGTCAGGGGCGGGGGACGATGGTCGTGTATCTGAAGTGCTCCTCGCACAGTCGTCCGGCCTCTGCTGCGTCTCCCGCGGCGATCGCCTCGACGATTGCGCCGTGATCGTCCACGGCGTGGTCGAAGAGCTCGGCGGAGAACGGGTCGTGACGGAAACCGGCGTTGATCTTCGTATCGAGGTCGATGGCCATGCGCACGAGTTCCGGGTTGTGCCCGGCCCGGGCGATGGCGAAGTGGAACTGCGCGTCCGCCGTGCGGGCGGCGGCCGCCTCGGCGCGTCGGGAATAGACTTCGGCCAACTCTCGGAGCTCGCTCAGCTCATCCTCGGTGCGTCTGCGCGCAGCGGTCGCGGCCAGGGAATTCTGGAAGACGGCGCGGGCATCGAGGAGGTTGCGACGTTCGGCGTGGAATTCGTCGATCCTGCCGGCCATGGGGGCCAGCGCCTCGGGGCGGGCGGTCTTGACGAACGTCCCTCCCCCGCGGCCGCGGCGGCGTTCGACGACACCGAGACGCTCCAACCGCAGCAGGG
Organism: Brevibacterium linens ATCC 9172; assembly: GCF_900169165.1. Classification (GTDB taxonomy): domain Bacteria; phylum Actinomycetota; class Actinomycetes; order Actinomycetales; family Brevibacteriaceae; genus Brevibacterium; species Brevibacterium linens. Next base: position 324,517 of record NZ_FXYY01000003.1, on the reverse strand, counting down.
CCGCGCGCACGCTCGAGCGGGAGACCTGCAGATCCGCGGCCAGAGCCCGCTCTCCCGGCAGCAGTGTGCCTTCCGGCAGCGCTCCCACGGCGATGCCGGAGAGGATGTGGTCGGCGATCTGCTGCGGTGCGCTCGTCAGGCTCACCACTTCGCCCAGGCCTGCGAACTCGTGGCCCGCCGATGTCGTGTCGTCGCTCAATCTGCCTCCCGTCTCCTTGGCACGGCTGCTTCCGATTCTAGACTCCACGCGCCCTTCGCACCCTCATCGACAGGCGGGCGGCCGGCGGGACAAAGCCGCGTTTCCAGCATAGGATCGACACCATCATGACTGTTCACTCTCGCCTGCTCACGCCCGGCACCGTCTCGCCCGAACGCGGTGTGCCGAAGAACATCCCCCGCCCGGAGTACGTCGGTCGCGCCGACGCCGACGAAGGCCGGGGAAACAATTTCTACAGCCCCGAGGAGGTCGAGGCGGTGCGGGCGGCCGGTCGGATCGCGGCCAACGCCCTGGCCGCCGTCGGCGAAATGATCGTCCCCGGCATCACCACCGATGACATCGACCGGGTGGCGCACGAGTTCATGTGTGATCACGGAGCGTACCCGTCGACTCTGGGCTATCGCGGTTTCCCGAAATCCGTATGCACCTCCGTCAACGAGGTGATCTGCCACGGCATCCCCGATTCGACCGTCATCGCAGACGGCGACATCGTCAACGTCGACATCACGGCCTACTACCAGGGCATGCACGGGGATACGAACTACACATTCACCGCCGGAGACGTCGACGAGGAGTCTCGCCTGCTCATCGAACGCACCTACGAGTCGATGATGCGCGGAATCAAAGCGGTCCGACCGGGGCGGCAGATCAACGTCATCGGACGGGTGATCGAGAAGTATGCGAAGCGCTTCGACTACGGCGTCGTGCGCGACTACAGCGGCCACGGGGTCGGACGCGAATTCCATTCGGGGCTCATCATCCCGCACTATGATGCCGCTCCCGCCCACGCCGAGACGATGGAGCCGGGAATGATCTTCACGATCGAGCCGATGCTCAACCTCGGCACCATCGACTGGGACGTCTGGGACGATTCCTGGACCGTGGTGACGAAGGATCGCAGGCGTTCCGCCCAGTTCGAGCACACGCTGGCGGTGACCGAGTCCGGCGCCGAGATCCTGACCCTGCCCGACGCCGACACCGCGATCGCCGCGGGACCCGCACACGAGGAGAGATGAGATGAGCACAGAGGCCTCCCCCCGCTTTGCGATCGGCATCGACATCGGCGGGACCGGGATCAAGGCGGCCCTCGTCGACACAGTGACCGGCAAGCTGCCGTTCAAGCGGCTGCGCGAGCTCACCCCGAAGCCGAGCACCCCGGATGCCGTGGCTGCGACGATCACCACGCTGCTCCATGCGCTCAGTGAGCGTGCCGTGGAGCTCGAACTCGTCGCCGACCGTGCCGCTCTCGATTCCCTGCCGGTCGGCTGCGGATTCCCCGGCGTCATCCGCGAAGGACGCGTCGAATACACGGCGAACCTCGACCAGAGTTGGATCGGTTCGCCCATCGCCGAGATCATCGGACAGAGCACGGGCCGTACCGTGTACTTCCTCAACGACGCCGATGCCGCGGGCCTGGCCGAGATGATCTTCGGCGCCGGACGCAAGCATCGGAAGAAGACGGTGCTGCTGACGACTCTGGGCACGGGGATCGGAACTGCGCTGTTCACTCAGGGCCGGATGGTGCCCTACACCGAACTCGGTCATATCGAGATGAACGGGGCCGACGCCGAAACGCAGGCCGCGGAATCGGTCCGGACCCGGCTGGGACTTTCCTATCCGGAATGGGCGGCCCGGCTGCAGCAGTACTATTCGCAGATCGAACTGCTGGTTGCTCCGGACGTCATCATCGTCGGCGGCGGAGTCTCGAAGTCCCATGACCAGTATCTGCCGCTCATCAAGACGCGAGCGAAGCTCAAGCCGGCGAAGCTGTACAACAACGCCGGAATCGTCGGGGCTGCGATGGTCGCGGTCCAAGACGGGAAGGCGAAGATCCGTCGCAGCACGTCGTGATTGGGGCGCCGCAGCTGACCATGAGGGTGAGGACAGGTCACCGATAAGCCGGGTTCTGTCGACGAGTCGGTCGCCCTTCTCGCCTGACGGTCATCTATCTGGGACCGATGTTGCCACCGGCCTCAAGCAATCCACCCGACGACTCGGCGAGCAGCCTCGAACGTCGTCTGTCTGATCTTGCTCCGGATGGGGTTTACCCAGCGGCGACGGTCACCCGCCGCCCTGGTGGTCTCTTACACCACCGTTTCACCCTTACCCAGTCGGAACTGGGCGGTCTGCTTTCTGTTGCACTGGCCCGCGGGTCGCCCCGGGTGGGTGTTACCCACCATCCCTGCTCTGTGGAGCCCGGACGTTCCTCAGCCCTCGTGAAGAGAGCCGCGACCGTCTGGTGACCTGTCCTCAAGCATCCCAGTGTAGTCGCTCGGCAAGGCCCCACGCACACGGCACCCACATGCAGCGGATGCCGGACATCGAACGTGATCAACCTCATCCGCACCCGGCCTCAGCCGCGACAGTGCGTGATCATACGATGGGGTGGTGAAGATCCTGCTGCCGCCCTCCGAGGGCAAGACCCCGTCGTCATCCGGCCCCACGCTCGACCTCGACAGTCTCTCGGCTCCGGAGCTCACCACGAAGCGCAAACGCGTGCTCGCTGCGCTGAAGAAGGTGTCGAAGCGTCGAGATGCCCTCGAGAAACTCGGCGTCGGCGCGTCGCTGACCGCGGACGTCGAACGCAACACGATTCTCGACGAGATCCCCTGTGCTCCCGCACTGCTCACCTATTCCGGAGTGCTCTACGAGGCGATGGGCGCGAGAGAACTGGTGGCGCGGTCGGATGATGACGAGACGCTGCGGCACCGCCTCCACGACGTCCACGTCTTCTCTGCCCTGTTCGGCCGAGTGCACGGACTCGACGCGATCCCCGCTTACCGACTGGCGATGAAGACCGATCTGGGAACCCTGGGAAAGCTGACATCCTATTGGAAGCCGATTCTGGCGAAGTCCTGTTCCCTCGATCCCGCCGAGGTGGCCCTCGACTGCCGTTCGAGCGATTACCGTACCGTGTGGCCGGGTCCCGCTGATCAGGTCGTCACCATGGGCGCTGTGTCCGTCAGTGGTGGGAAGCGTCGCGTCGTCTCCCACTGGGCGAAGTTCTACCGAGGCGAGTTCGCCGGTCGACTGCTCTCCGACGATCGAGCCCTGCCGGAGACCATTGATGACCTTGTGTCTCGGGCTGAGGAACTCTATGAGGTCGAATTCACCGCATCGACGAAATCAAAGCCGGCGAATCTCATGATCGCCCTCCGCGACTGAGACGCGTGGCAAAGACGATCCCGTCCTTCAGGGGTGACGAGATCGGTCGAGACAGGATCAGCTGCGACGCAGCAGCACCGCTTCGCACTCTTCGCATTCATAGGTTTCGTTGACGTCGGCGCCGAGCATCTCATGCCAGACAGCTCCGCCGATCTCCTGACCGCACGCCTGACAGTTGGGTCCATTCAGCAGTGCGGCTCCGGGACCGCCTTGCCGGACATTGTCATCGAACGCCGACAGCAGCTGCTGCGGCATTTCGCTCCTCGCGCCCGACGCTGCGGATTCGTTCTCGGCGATGAGTTCCCGCAGTTCGGCTTTCCTGTCCTTCACCGCGGTCTGCACCTCTTTGCCGGAGGCCGTGACCTCGGCGATCCGGTCATCGACTGCCGCGAGTTCGTCTTCAGCGGCTTCGAGCTTCTCCATCTCCTCCAGCTGCGATTCTTCGAGCTCGGCGACCCGAGCTTCGTGACCAGCGATCTCCTCTTGCAGATTCACCATGTCTCTGCTGGTCAGACCGGTGCCGTCGTTGAGCTCGGCGGTCTTCTTCTCGACCTTCGATCGTTGTGCCTCGATGAGACGGGTGGCTTCGGCGATGGCCTCCTGGTGGCCGTCGACGACCGCAGCGGCCTCGGTCCGCTTCTCGCCGAGCTCCTTGTGACGGGAGATGAGCTCCTGGAGTTCCTCAGCCCGTCTCGGATTGTCGTGTTCGAACTGCAGGGCGCGCCCGTGGGCGGTGAGCTCGATGAGGGTCTGCAGCGCAGTTCTCTGGCTGTCGGTGATGAGCATCGTCGGTCTCCTTGTCAGTACCGTTCGACCCAGGGGTCGGTGTTGACCGCCGAGTGCTGCAGCGAGACAGCGAAGCCCCGCCGGGCGAATTCGGTCTCGAGCGCCTCGGCCGCCGCATTCAGCCAGACTGTCTCAGACGCCCAGTGGGAGACGTCGATGAGCGAGAGTCCACGCGCGCGACGATTCGCCGTGTCAAGAGCCTCGGTGGCCGGATGATGGCGGAGGTCTGCGGTCACGTAGACGTCGGCGCCGCTGGCTCGGACCTCGGCGAACAGCGAGTCGCCGGCGCCGCCGCAGACCGCGACACGGGTCGCTGTCGCAGCCGGGTCGCCGGCGATGCGCACACCTGTCGTGGTGCGCGGCAGCTGCGTCGCCAGTCGCCTGGCGAGGTCGCGAACCGGTGTGGGCCGGTCGAGATCGCCGACGCGTCCGATTCCTGTCGCCGGCGAGCCGCGTTCCGAATCGTCAGCGCCGGAGTGTGCGGCCAAGGGCCGCGCATCCTCGATGCCCAGAAGCGAGATGAGCACATCTGAGACTCCGCCACGAGCCGAATCGGCGTTCGTGTGCGCATTGAACAGAGCAATGTCGTTGCTGATGAGAGTGTGGACGGCTCCGCCCTTGAGCGTTGCGGCGTTGACCGACTTCACGGGTTTGAGCATGAGCGGGTGATGGTTGAACACGAGGTCCGCACCGAGGACGACAGCCTCGGCGATCACGGCGTCCATCGGATCAAGAGCCAGCAGGATCGACCGGACCTCGGAATCCGGGTCGCCGACAGCCAGTCCTACGGAGTCCCAGGGCTCGGCCAGAGCCGGCGGCCACAGCGAGTCGAAGACCTCAACGCAGTCACTCACCTTCGGATGTCTCATGCCCCCCACACTATTACATCGGGGTCGGTGATCATGGCCCGGAATCCGGCAATCGGGAACACCCCGAGGATGACGAAGAGATCGGCGGACGATTTTCCGGGAACGTGATTCAGATCATATATTGGGGCCATGACAACTACAGGCACCTCCTCCGAATCACCCGTCATCAGAAACTCGTCCACGGTCTCGGACCTCATCCGACGCAGCGCTGGTCGTGTCCCCACCGACACCGCCATCGAGTTCGGCGACCGGACCTGGACCTATGCTGAGCTCGACGCCGCCGTGACCGCGGTGGCCCGCGAACTCGTCCGTCTCGGTGCGACGAAGGGCGACCGGGTCGCCGCCTATGGGAAGAACTCCGATCTCTTCGTCCTCCTCTATCTCGGCTGCGCCCGTGCCGGGTTCATCCATGTGCCGGTCAACTATCAGCTGAAGAACGACGAACTCGACTACATCCTCAGCAATTCCGGTGCCGAGATCGTCTTCGCCGACGCCGATCTCATGTCCGCTGTCACCGCAACACCGACCGGGGCCGAGGCGCAGGTGATCGACTTCGCCGATCTCGTTCCGGTCGCCACCGCGGAGGAGATCGCTCCTGCCGACAGTGCCGAGTTCACCGTCGATGACGCGGACGTGGCTCAGCTGCTCTACACCTCCGGTACCACCTCGGCGCCGAAAGGGGCGGTGATGACCCATCGTGCCCTTCTGCACGAGTACCTGTCGTCCCTCATGTCCCTTGACTTCGCAGCGAAGGATCGTGCCGTCCATGCCCTGCCGCTCTATCACTCTGCGCAGATGCACGTCTTCCTGCTGCCGCTGCTGTCGATCGGCGCGCACAACATCATCGTCCCTGCACCCGTGCCCGAGCAGCTGCTCGCCATCTTCGAGGAACGCCAGATCAATTCGTTCTTCGCCGCTCCCACCGTCTGGGTAGCGCTGGCCAACAGCCCCGACCTCGACACCCGCAACCTCGACAGCCTCCACAAGGCCTACTACGGTGCGTCGATCATGCCCGGGCCGATCCTTCAGCGCCTGCGCCGGCGGCTTCCGCAGCTGGGCTTCTACAACTGCTTCGGCCAGTCCGAGCTCGGGCCCCTGTGCACTGTGCTGCGACCCGAAGAGCACGACGATCATCCGGGTTCGGCCGGTCGCCCGGTCATGTTCGTCGAGACCCGTGTCGTCGACGCCGGCGGTCACGACGTCGGCCCCGGCGAGGAGGGCGAGATCCTCTACCGGTCGCCGCAGCTGTGCGAAGGCTATTGGAACCGCCCGGAAGCCACCGCCGAGGCGTTCGACAACGGCTGGTTCCATTCCGGCGACCTCGTCAAGGTCGACGAGGAGGGTTTCGTCGAGGTCGTCGACCGGGTCAAGGACGTGATCAACACGGGCGGCGTGCTGGTCGCCAGCCGCCAGGTCGAGGACGCGATCTTCGAACTGCCCCAGGTCGCCGAGGTGGCTGTGGTCGGGATCGCCGATGAGAAGTGGATCGAGGCGGTCGCCGCCTTCGTCGTCCTCAAGGACGGCCAGCCGTCACTGTCGGCCGAGGAAGTCACCGGCCACGTCAAGTCGCGTTTAGCCGGATTCAAGGTGCCCAAGCGGGTGGAGTTCGTCGCCGAACTGCCGAAGAACTCGGCGGGGAAGATCCTCAAGCGCAGCCTGCGCCAAGCCTGAGGGCATGCGGCCCCTCAGGCGTTGGCGACTTCAGCGGTGCCTGCACCGCGCCTGCGGATGACGGGATCGGTGTGGGTGGCCGCCTCGGCGGTGGTCTGCGAATAGGAACAGCAGCCGGCTGCCCCACCGCATCCTCCAGCGGATTCGTCCGTTCGGGCATCCCCTCCTTCCCCGGTCTCCTGTCCGAGGATGGTGAAACCGTTGTCGCGGATCATCGCGAGGTCGTCGGCGGCGGCTTGGCCCTCGGCGGTGAGGTAGTCGCCGAGGAAGATCGAATTGGCCAGCTGCAGTGCCATCGGCTGCAGCGACCTGAGGTGGATCTCGCGGCCGCCGGCCAGACGGATCTCTCGGTCGGGGCAGACGAATCGTGCCGTCGCGACGATCTTCATGCACTGCATCGGGGTGAGGTTCCACTGCCCCTCGAGCGGGGTGCCGTCGAAGGGGACGAGGAAGTTGATCGGGATCGAGTCGGAGCCGAGGGCCTTGGGCGCGAAGAGCGCTTCGATGATCTGCTCGTCGCTTTCGCCGAGTCCGACGATGAGGCCGCTGCAGGGTGAGAGTCCGGCGGTCTTGGCCAGCTCGAAGGTGTTCGCCGGGTCCTCATAGGTGTGGGTCTTGTCGATGGTGTCGTGGAAGGACTCGGCGGTGTTGATGTTGTGGTTGTAGGCGTCGGCTCCGGCTTCCTTGAGCGATTCGGCCTGCCCTTCTCTGAGGATGCCCAGGCAGGCGCAGACTTCGCCGTCCGGATTCTCGTCCTTGAGCCGTTCGACGATCTCTCCGACTCGGTTGACGTCGCGACGGCTGGGGCCACGACCGCTGGCGACGAGGCAGACTCGGGAGGCTCCCCCGCCGATGCCCGGGCTCGCCTGATCCATGGCCTCGTCGGAGCTCAGCCTCGAGTACTTGAGGATCTCCGCCGTCGAGCCCAGCGACTGAGAGCAGTAGGTGCAGCTTTCCGGGCACATTCCCGATCTGAGGTTGACGAGGTAGTTGAGTTTGATCGTCATCCCGAAGTGCTCCCGGCGCAGTCGTGACCCCGCGTGGACGAGGCCGAAGACGTCCTCATCCGGCGTCGACAGAAGCGCAAGTGCCTCGGCTTCGGTGAACTCTCCCCGTTGAGGATGGACTCGGCGAGCTGGTCTGGGTTCACAAGTTGGTCGGTGCTCACAGGCGTCATCGTTTGGTCCTTCGCCTCCGTGCGATTGAAGTGGCTCCCTGTCAGTCCAGGTCACGCCCCCTGAGCACCCCTCAATGCGTTATCAGAACCGTGATCGCTGTCTCTGCGTCAGGTTCCGGCGGCACCGTCGTGAAACGCGTTCAGCGGCCGTCGACTCGGCGAGTCAGTGCCCGGGCGCATAGACTTCTCTCGCCGGCACGGAACGCTGTCCTCCGGCCGGCCAACGGCCAAGAAGCAGCACGATCGGAACGAGGAGCACAATGGCGGATACGGCACAGACGGACACTCGCAACGGAACAGGCAGTCGCCGCGGCTGGCGTCTGCACGGTGATGGGCGGACGATCGCTCCCGGTGAGAGGGTTCTGCCCGAGGAGCGTCTGAGCTGGCCGCGGACCATCGGCGTCGGGGCCCAGCACGTCGTGGCGATGTTCGGTGCGACATTCCTCGTTCCGCTGCTCACTGGCTTCCCGCCGTCGACGACGCTGTTCTTCACCGCCATCGGCACTCTGCTCTTCCTGCTCATCACGAAGGGCAGGATGCCCTCCTACCTCGGGTCGTCGTTCGGACTGCTCGCCCCGATCGGTGCGGTCACGGGGTTCTCGGCGACGTCGGGAGACGACCTCGAGCCTCATGCCATGGCCCTGGCTCAGGGTGGAATCATCTCCGTCGGAGTGACTCTGGCGTTGGTCGGACTCGTCGTCCATGTCGTCGGCGTCCGGTGGATCGAGGTGACGATGCCTCCCGTGGTCACCGGCGCCATCGTCGCGCTCATCGGCCTCAACCTGGCACCGGCCGCCTGGGACTGGGTCAAGGCCGCTCCCCTGACGGCTGGGATCACGATCATCGCAATTCTGCTGACCACGGTGGCATTCCGCGGCATGCTCGGACGGCTGTCCATCCTCATCGGCGTGCTCGTCGGCTACGGCGCGGCATGGCTGCAGGGCGAGCTCGACTTCTCCACCGTCACGAAAGCCGACTGGGTGGGACTGCCCGCATTCCATGCCCCTGCCTTCGACCTGGGCTACCTGGGCCTCTTCCTGCCCGTCGTCCTCGTCCTCATCGCAGAGAACATCGGTCATGTGAAGTCGGTCGCCGCAATGACCGGCCGCGACCTCGACCGACTGACCGGTCGCACGCTCTTCGCCGATGGGTTCTCGACCATCCTCGCCGGATCCGGCGGCGGTTCGGGAACGACGACCTATGCCGAGAACATCGGAGTCATGGCCGCCACCCGCATCTACTCCACCGCCGCCTACCTGTGCGCAGCGATCATCGCCCTCGTCCTCAGCATGCTGCCGAAGTTCGGCGAGATCATCGCCACCATCCCACCCGGCGTCCTCGGCGGAGCGGCGACGGTTCTCTACGGAATGATCGGCATGCTGGGAGTGCGCATCTGGGTGGAGAACAAGGTCGATTTCTCCAATCCGATCAACCTCAACACCGCTGCGGTCTCACTCATCGTCGCCATCGCGAACTTCACCTGGACCCCGGGCGGACTGCAGTTCGAAGGCATCGCCCTGGGCACCGCCTCGGCGATCATCATCTACCAGGTGATGAAGGCGATCGCCCGGTGGCGGGGCACGGATCCCGATCTCCTCGCAGAGAACTTCGCCGAGGCGGCCCATCGATCCGATGCCGGCTCCCGGAAGCCAGGATCACCCTCCTGACCGCGAGTCGTGAAGATGGGGGTGCGCTGCATTCGTGCAGTGCACCCCCATCGCGACGATAGCCGGCGGTGAATGCAGAAGTGCCGCATCCTCGCCTGAGCGATGATGCGGCACTTTCCCTTGGTCGGGATAGCGGGATTCGAACCCACGACCTCCTCGTCCCGAACGAGGCGCGCTACCAAGCTGCGCTATATCCCGTGACCAGGAACTACTATAGCGATGGGAACGCGATCTGAAAAATCGGGACCGGCCACTTTGGAAGAATGAAAGGTATGTCTCATTGGCACTGACCGCCGAAAGCATCACCACCACTGCCCTGACCATCCTTTCGCGTTACGGTCTCGGCGATCTGTCCATGCGCCGACTCGCCCGTGAACTCGACGTTCAGCCCTCTGCGCTGTACTGGCACGTCAAGGACAAGCAGTCTCTTCTCATCCTCATCTCGCGCAGCCTCAAGGCCGAAGTCGATACTCTCTGTCCCGCCACCGTCGATCCACTCGCTGCCGCGATGTCACTTCGCGAGGTGCTGCTGAAATACCGTGACGGTGCCGAGATCGTGCTGCTCGGCTATTCGATCGCCCCAACGGATGTCACTCCGCAGGCGTTGACGACCGATCGGCTGGGAGCCGAACTCTCTCATGGAATCCTCACGCTCACTCTCGGTTCCGTGGCCGTCGAACAGAACCGCAGACTCTTCGACGTCGACCCCGCCGATGCAGCAGAGAACTTCGCAGCAAATGCGGCGCGGCTGCTGCGATCCTCCCGGTCACAGGTCTGATCATCACCGTGTACGCCGGCGCTCCCGTTTCGCTGCTCACCCTCGGGTATGGCATACTGATCAAGCGCTGTCGCAGTCGTCGACGACGCAGGTGGGGCCTATAGCTCAGTTGGCTAGAGCATCTCGTTTACACCGAGAGGGTCGGGGGTTCGAGTCCCTCTGGGCCCACCGTCAAGGCATCCCGTGAGCACGGGGTGCCTTTTCCATATTTCGCCCCGAATCTCGCCGAGGCGGGGCTGGCGCTGAATCGAAATCCGCCGAGGCGGGGTCGGAGTCGCAGACCGGCCCCGGAGTCGAATACCGGGACCGGAGTCGATCACCCCTTGTCGATCTCCGTACGGATCGTGAGCAGGAATGCCGCATCGGTCAGGGCTTCCACCGAGTGCTTCTGAGGGGGAATGGCGATGAGTTCTCCGGCGCTCAGTTCCCAGGTCTCATCGGCCGTCACCATCCGCACCTGACCTGTCACAACCTGCAACGTCGCTTCCGGTGGGGAATCATGTTCTGCGAGCTCGGCACCCGTTCGCAGTGTGAGCAGGGCCTGCCGAAGATAGGTTCCGGTGAACACGCCCTTAGCGGCCCGCCCGCTGCGTACCCCGCGAGCCTTCTCCAGCAGCTCTGCGCTGAGACTCTCCAGGTTCTGTGCCGACGCCTGTTCGGTCATCGTGAATTCCTTCCTCAGTGGTGTACAGCTCGGAGGCTTGCCTCCTTCCTCAGCGTAATCTCGATTTCCCACTGTGGTGATAGTTTCGATGCAGAATCATCGAAGCGACTGAGAGGTATTGCTGTGGCAGACGAACCCGTCATCGACGTCCGGAACATACCGAAGCCGGAGCGGCATCCGCTCATCATCAAGGCGTATGAGGAACTCGAGGTCGGCACAGGCCTGATCCTCGTCAACGATCACGTACCCGAAGGCCTGCGTGTGGAGATGGTCCGCGAGTTCGCCGGTGCGGTCGGTTGGGAGCCGTTGGAGAGCACAGAGGGTGAAGCTCGGGTGCGCATCGTCCGTCGCGCCGGCACACCGGCCCCTCGCGTCGTCCTCGACGTCACCGAACTCAGCGATACCGCCGAGGACTCCGGATCCGTCTGGCAGCTGCCGACGCAGCGGCGTGACCTAGACGAGAATGTCATTGCCTTGGCCCCCGGCGGGGAGATCCGAGAACATACCGGTCCGTCACTCGACGTCCTCATCCACGTCCTCGCCGGTGCAGGCATCCTTGAGACCGAAACGGCAACGATCGACCTGTCCCCCGGCCAGCTCGTGTGGCTGCCCCGTAAGTCCCGCCGCCGATTCCTCGCCGACGCCGAGGCGGGACTGCAGTACTTCTCTGTCCACCAGCGCAAACAGGGGCTGAGTATCACCGCCCGCAGCTGATCACGGACCCGTGATCAGCAAACCGGAGTCATCCATCGGCTTTCAACCGGTGCCTGTGATCAGTCGGCCGATTCCGGATCGTCGGGACGGGCCGCGGCGATGGCAATGAGTCGGCGCAGCACCGCCTCGTCGATGTTCTCCAAACGACGCACATAGACGCAGCCGGCACCCTCTGTGTACTTCCCGAGTTCCGGGAGCAGCTTCGCCGCCTCGGGCAGGTCCTTGAGTCCGTACAGCGAGAGTTGACTTTTGCGAGGGGAGAACCCTGTCGCGGGCCACTCGCCGTGGTTGCGCGGGTTCACCGGGGATCGATAGTGATAGCGGCCGTAGCCGACGATCGAGGGACCCCACATCACGGGTTCTTCGCCGGTGACCTCACGGAAGATCGAGTCGAGGGCGAGTCCGTCCTCGCGGCGCTTCTCGGGAGTCACCGAATCGAGGTAGGCGGCGACATCGGCGTCGGTCGGCTGGGTCTTGTTCTCTGCCATGAGGACAGTATGGCAGTTCAGGGCACCTCTGGGATCATTCCTCGGGGATCCAAGCGGAGCCGTCTTCGACACGATAGATGAGGTTCGTGCGTGTATGGGCCACGGCAGGATACCGAGTGAGATAGTCGAGGACGAAGGACTGCACGGCCGCGGTGTCTGTGGCGACGATGTGGAGCAGGTAGTCGTCGGCTCCGGCCATATGGTACATCCGCACCACCCCCGGGAACTTCGGCGCGGCCGCAGTGAACGCGTCGATCTCGGTCCGATCATGCTTGGCCAACCGAATCGAAATGAGCGCCTGCAGGCCGACTCCCAACGCCGTCGGATCGACGTCGATATGGAAGCCGCGGATGACACCGAGCGATCTCAGTCGTTTGAGACGCAGGGACACCGTCGATTCCGAGATGCCGACGGCCGCGGCCAGAACCGCGCCCGATGCGCGTGCATCGGCATTGAGCTCCTGCAGGAGGCGAAGATCGGTGCCATCGAGTGAGACATTCTGCGACATGAGTCACAGTCTCCCATACCTCATTGCAGATTCTCCTGGAGAGCATCGAATACCTGCAGGTCATTGCACATTCGTTGCGCACGTCGGGAGAACTGGATTGAATACGCTTATGACATCTATGCACCCTGAGACCCGAATGGTCCACGGCGGGATGGACGGTCTCGCAGACGAAGGCGTCCACGTTCCCGCAATCGACCTCTCCACCACCAACCCGGTCAACGATGTCCGCACGGGAGGAGATTCCTATGAGAGCCTCGCTGGAGGCCATGCTCTGAAAGAGGGGGACTCTCCTGTCTACCAGCGGCTCTGGCAGCCCGGTGTGGCACGCTTCGAGTCCGCGCTCGCCGAACTGGAGAACGCCGAATCCGCCGTCGCCTTCGCCACTGGAATGGCAGCCATGACCGCTGCGCTCCTCGCCGCGGTCGAGGCTGGCACTCCTCATATCGTCGCCGTTCGCCCACTCTACGGAGGAAGCGATCACCTGCTCGAGTCAGGACTGCTCGGCACCTCGGTGACCTGGGCGAAAGAAGATGAGATCGCCTCGGCGATCCGAGAGGACACCGGCCTCGTCATCATCGAGACTCCGGCCAACCCGAGCCTCGACCTCGTGGACATCGGCGCCGTCGTCGCAGCGGCAGGAGACGTGCCGGTACTGGTCGACAATACCTTCTGCACCCCAGTGCTCCAGCGTCCGCTCGACCATGGGGCAGCTCTCGTGCTGCACAGTGCCACGAAGTACCTCGGCGGTCATGGCGACGCGATGGGCGGGATCATCGCGACGAACAGCGACTGGACGATGCGTCTGCGTCGGGTCCGCGCCATCACCGGAGGGTTGCTGCACCCGATGGGCGCCTATCTCCTGCACCGCGGACTGCGCACGCTGGCAGTGCGGATGCGCGCCGCCCAGGACACCGCAGGCGAACTCGCCCGGCGCCTCCAGACACGCCCCGAGATCGCCCGGGTCCACTACCCCGGTCTCGCCGACTCCGATCCGCGCGGGCTCGTCGGTTCGCAGATGCACGGCGGCGGCGCGATGATCGCCATCGAACTCGCCGGAGGGTTCGAAGCGGCCAGGACCTTCGTCGAACACTGCGATCTCATCGTGCACGCGGTCTCCCTCGGCGGTGCCGATACGCTCATCCAGCACCCGGCCTCGCTCACGCATCGGCCCGTGGCGGCCACCGCGAAACCCGGTGACGGCCTCGTCCGCCTGTCGGTCGGGCTCGAACATGTCGACGACCTCGCCCGAGACCTGCTCACGGCACTCGACGCCATTCGCGACGCTGCCTGAGTCGGCGTTCCGAGACAGGGTCAGAACTTTCTCCTCGTGTCGATCAATCCGGCCTTGACCTTGACGTTGCGTCAACTTCTAAGCTGTCAAACATGGACTGGTCCATTCAGGAAATCGCGCGGCTGACGGGAACGACGAGCCGAACTCTGCGTCATTACGACGCCATCGGTCTGCTGCCGCCGACCTCGATCGCCGCCAACGGCTACCGCTGCTATGACGAAGCGGCACTGGTGCGACTCCAGCGCATCATGCTGCTCAAGGAGCTGGGTCTGTCATTGACGACGATCGCCGAGGTGCTCGATCGGAGAGACGATCCGGTCGAAGCGCTGTCGCAGCATCTGGTCTCGCTCGGACGCGAGAGAGACCGGCTCGACCGACAGCTCGCCGCCGTCACCGCGACCATCACACGATTGAAAGCAGGTGAGCCGCTCATGGCTGAAGAGATGTTCGATGGCTTCGACCATCGCCAACACGAAGAGGAAGTGACCAGGCGCTGGGGTGCCGACGCCTACCGGCGGGGAGACCAATGGTGGTCCCGGCAGTCCCCCGAGGAGAAACGGGAGTGGAAGGCTCGCGTCGGCTCTCTGTCCGAGGACTGGATCGCCGCCGCAGAGGATGGGGCACGGCCCGAATCGGACCGCTGCCAGGAACTCGCCGAACGCCATATCGAGTGGCTGCGAGCGGTTCCGGGCACCCCAGCGAATGATCCCGAGGGAAACCTCGCGGGCTACGTACGCGGTCTCGGCCAGATGTACGTCGACGACCCTCGATTCGGTGCCAACTACGGCGGAGCCGTCGGCGCCGAGCTCGTGAGAGACGCGCTCGACCGCTGGCTCGAGGCCCACGGTCTCTGACCCGGCCGAATCCGGCGCCGACTGGCTCAGGACAGTTCGGAGAGCGCCTGTCGGATCTTCTCGGCAGGCGCCTCCAGCTGTTCCGGAGTCTGCATCGGAGCACGGTCAGAGATGTCGAAGTCATCCATCGACGTCGTCGGCAGGACGTGGATGTGCAGGTGCGGAACCTCGTAGCCGACGATGAGGAGGCCGATGCGGTCGCAGTCGAATGCTCGCTTCTGTGCTTCGCCGATCGATTTCGCCACCGCGGTGAGATGAGCGAGAAGGTCCGCATCGGCGTCGATCCAATGGGAGATCTCCTCACGGGGAACGATCATCACATGGCCTTCGGTCATCGGAGCGACATCGAGGAATGCGACGCATTTGTCATCCTGATAGACGAAGGTGCCGGGGACCTCTCCATTGATGATCTTCGTGAACAGCGTGGCCATGAGGTGTCCTCCTCAGCAGTCTCCGAAGGTGCCGACGATCGGCACTTCGGTGGTGGGTCGTTTGTCAGAGGCTGGACAGCGCTGCAGCGAAATCCTCGGAGAAGTCCCGAGTCTCTGTGCGGGCGACCTGCCTGCCACTCACGATCGTACCCGCAGATGAGATGACGAAGACTCCTCGTTCGGCGACTCCGTGGATCTCATCGAAGACCCCGAAGGCACGTGCGGCTCCACCGTGGGGCCAGAAGTCCGAGGCCAGAGTGACGTCGGCGCTCGCCTGCGCCGCCCACGCCGCCAAGGTGTACTTGGAGTCCGTGGACACCACGATGACGTCGACCGCATGCGAGCCCTGCCGCATCCGCTCCTGCCACCCGTCGAGGGCGGCGAGTTCGTCTCCGCAGATCGGAGAGAAGGCGAACGGAACGAATGCGAGCACGCGGGCAGTGTGCGGGGTAGCCTCGGTGAGGGTGATGACCGATCCGAGATGATCGGGAAGGGTGAGATCCGGGGCCCGGTCACCGGGCCGAAGGATCATGAATAGTTCTTCTTGCCCACGAGCCGAAATCCGGCCCAGTCATCGGCGGCACTGACCGTGGAGGTCACGTGCATTCCGGCGGTGGGAGCCGCTTCGGAGATGTCTGCGGGACTGATGTGTCCCGGGCGGTTCGCCTTCGGGCTGAGCAGCCACACGACTCCGCCCTCCTTCAACGTGGTCTGGGCGTCGACGAGGCCGTCGATGAGGTCATCGTCGTCGGACCGCCACCACATGAGGATCACGTCGTAGACATCATCCTCTTCGCCGTCGGCGATCTTGTCTCCGATGATGTTCTCGATCGCCTCGCAGAGTGCCTGATCGACGTCATCGTCATAACCGACCTCTTGCACATAGTCGCCCTTGTTCAAGCCGAGGTTGTGTCCCAGCTCGTTTGCGAGGGTCGAAGTGGAGGATGTCCTTTCAGAAGCGGAGTTGCTCATGCCTGTATTGTTCCGCCAACAGTGGTCAAGGTGCAAATATCCGCGCGTCCTCGCGCGGCAAGCACACTCAAACAGCACCCAAACAGCGCACCGGACTGCGACCATGTCTCATCGTCGGGCACGTGCGTCAGAGAGATCACAACTTCGCGGGAGCGCGAAGTTCGGCTGCGCGTACTAGGCTGACAGGTGTATCGGGTGGCCTCTGGGCTCAGACAACCTGCGGAGCACACACCATCCGGTGGACACGGTCTCTACACCAAAGAAGATCGTGGAGCTGAAGAGAGGACCACATCGTGGACAATCGGAATCAGGGCGGACCCATCCTCAACGGGCTGCCCAGCCAGGTGCCCGACATCGACCCGGAGGAGACCGCTGAGTGGCTGGCCTCCCTCGATGGCCTCATCGACGAGGGCGGTCGGTCTCGAGCACGCTATGTCATGCTGCGCATGCTCGAGCGCTCGCGCCAGAAGCAGATCGGCGTGCCCAGTCTCACGGCCACCGACTACGTCAACACCATCGGTCCGGAGAACGAACCTTGGTTCCCCGGCGATGAAGAGGTCGAACGCCGCTACCGCCGCTGGAACCGCTGGAATGCCGCCATGCTCGTCCACCGGGCCCAGCGTCCCGGTGTCGAGGTCGGCGGACATATCTCCACCTATGCCTCCTCGGCGACTCTCTACGAGGTCGGCCTCAACCACTTCTTCCGCGGCAAGGATCATCCCGGCGGCGGAGATCACATCTTCTACCAGGGCCATGCCTCCCCCGGCATGTACGCCCGCGCCTACCTCGAAGGCCGGATGAGCGCCGAGCAGCTCGACGGATTCCGCCAGCAGCAGTCGCACTTCATCGACGGCGAGCCGCAGGGTCTGCCGTCCTACCCCCACCCGCACCAGCTGCCCGACTTCTGGGAGCACCCGACGGTGTCGATGGGGCTCGGACCGATGAACGCGATCGCGCAGGCGCAGTTCGACAAGTACCTGCACAACCGCGGGATCAAGGACACCTCACAGCAGCAGACCTGGGCCTTCCTCGGTGACGGCGAGCTCGATGAGCCCGAGAGCCGCGGCATGCTCCACGTCGCCGCCTTCGAAGAGCTCGACAACCTCAACTTCGTCATCAACTGCAACCTGCAGCGTCTCGACGGACCCGTCCGCGGCAACGGCAAGATCATGCAGGAGCTCGAGTCCTACTTCCGCGGCGCCGGCTGGAACGTCATCAAGGTCGTCTGGGGTCGCGAATGGGATGCGCTGCTGGCCAAGGATCGCGACGGTGCGCTCGTCAACCTGATGAACGCCACCCCCGACGGCGACTACCAGACCTACAAGGGCGAGTCCGGCGGGTTCGTGCGCGACAACTTCTTCGGCCGCGACCCGCGGACGAAGGCGATGGTCGAGAACTACAGCGACGAACAGATCTGGAACCTCAAGCGCGGCGGCCACGACTACCGCAAGGTCTTCGCAGCCTACAAGGCCGCGATGGAGCACACCGGTCAGCCGACCGTCATCCTCGTCAAGACGGTCAAGGGCTACTCGCTCGGACCTCACTTCGAGGCCCGCAACGCCACGCACCAGATGAAGAAGCTCACGGTCGACGATCTCAAGCTCGCCCGGGACCACTTCCAGATCCCGATCTCGGACAAGCAGCTCGAGGACAACCCGAAGCTGCCTCCGTACTACCATCCGGGAGTCGACGCTCCCGAGATCAAGTACATGCAGGAGCGCCGTGCGGCGCTCGGCGGCTACTCCCCCGAGCGTCGGTCGAATCATATCGATCTCAAGCTGCCGTCGGACAAGGCCTATCAGGCCGGGCGCCGCGGGTCCGGCAAGCAGGAGATCGCCACCACGATGGGCTTCGTGCGCGTGCTCAAGGACCTCATGCGGGAGAAGGAGTTCGGTCACCGGATCGTCCCGATCATCCCCGACGAGGCCCGCACTTTCGGCATGGACTCGTTCTTCCCGACGGCGAAGATCTACAATCCGCACGGGCAGAACTACATCTCCGTCGACCGCGACCTGTTCCTCGCCTACAAGGAGGCCACGGACGGTCAGCTGCTCCACGTCGGCATCAACGAGGCCGGAGCGACCGCGGCGCTGACCGCGGTCGGCACCTCGTACGCCACGCACGGTGAGCCGATGATCCCGTTCTACATCTTCTACTCGATGTTCGGCTTCCAGCGCACCGGTGACTTCTTCTGGGCAGCAGGCGACCAGATGGCCCGCGGGTTCGTCCTCGGCGCCACCGCGGGACGCACCACCCTCGTGGCCGAAGGTCTCCAGCACGGCGACGGACATTCGCACGTGCTCGCCTCGACCTATCCGTCGGTGGTCTCCTACGATCCGGCCTACAGCTACGAGATCGCGCATATCGTCAAGGACGGCATCCACCGGATGTACGATCCCGCCGATGAGCGTGACCCCGACGTGCTCTACTACATCACGATGTACAACGAGCCGATGGTCCAGCCGGCCGAACCGGAGGACCTCGATGTCGACGGCGTTCTCAAGGGCCTCTACCTGCTGAAGAAGGGCCCCGACAACGGCGGTCCGAAGGTTCAGCTCATGGCCTCGGGCGTCGGTGTGCCGTGGGTGCTCGAAGCTCAGGAGCTGCTCGATCAGGACTGGGGCGTCTCGGCCGATGTGTGGTCGGTGACCTCGTGGACCGAGCTGCGCCGCGATGGGCTCGACGCGGAGAACGAGCGCCTGAAGAACCCGCAGTCCGAACCGCGAATCCCGTATGTCACCGAGAAGATGGCCGAGACCGAAGGACCGGTCATCGCAACCTCGGACTATATGCGCGCCGTTCCCGACCAGATCCGTCAGTACGTGCCCAGCCACTTCACCTCGCTGGGAACCGACGGCTACGGAATCTCGGATACTCGTCCCGCGGCACGCCGCTACTACCTCGTCGACGGTCCGTCCGTGGTCACGCAGGCGCTCATCTCGCTGGCCGACACCGGAAAGATCTCGATCGACAAGGCCGCCGAGGCGGCTGAGAAGTACCAGCTCCACGATGTCCGTGCCGGCAACTCCGGTTCGACCGAAGGGGCAGGCGCCTGAGCTCGCCCGCACACTGAGCGCTGATATGGCCGGAGTCTCCAAGACTCCGGCCATATTTGTCATCTTTTCCGGATATTTGTATGTCGGTGACAACCGGATTGTCCTCAGTCATCTAAACTCGTGCTCATGATGTCTGATGCCGAGACCCTGCGCCGTCGCGCCGAAACCGCCCGCAGACTGCGTGCCGGGGTCGGTGTCCTGTCCTCGGTGACTCTGCAGCGGCTGGAGGCGCAGCTGCCCTGGTACCGCACGATGTCATCATCCGACCGCTCCTGGGTGGGACTGCTCGCCCAATCGGGCATCTCCTCGTTCGTCGACTGGTATCGCAAACCCGATACGAATCTGCGCGTGGTCTCCGACATCTTCAAGACCGCGCCACGCGACCTCATCCGCGCCATCAGCCTGCAGCAGACTCTGCAGCTGCTCAAGATCGTCGTCGAGGTCGTCGAGGAGCGCGTCCCGGACATCGCTCGCCCCGTCGAACAGCCGGCCCTGCGTGAGGCCGTCCTCGTCTACTCCCGTGAGATCGCGTTCGCCGCGGCCGATGTCTACGCCCGCGCCGCAGAGGCTCGAGGCAGCTGGGACGCCCGACTCGAGGCGATGGTCGTCGACGCCCTCGTCCGCGGCGACTCCGTCGACGAGCTCGCCAGCCGCACTGCGGCCTTCGGGTGGCAGTCCGAGGGCCCGGTATGCGTCATCGTAGGCCGTGCCCCGCAGCGCTCGGCGAAGAAGGGATTGGACGGCATCCGCCGCAAGGCGAGTCGGTGGGCCGATGATGCGCTCGTCGGCATCCACGACAACCGCCTGCTCATCGTCCTCGGCGGGGTCACCGAGCTCGACGATGCCGTCGAGGACCTCTCGGACTGCTTCGGCCCTTCCGAAGTCATCGTCGGACCCGCGGTGCCGGGCCTCGCCGAGGCGGCCACCTCGGCGAAGGCGGCGATCCGGGCGCTCAAGGCGGCGACCGCTCGTCCGGACTCCCCTCGACCGGTCAAGGCCGATGACCTTCTGCCCGAGCGCGCCCTGTCCGGGGACCAGATCGCTCTGACCGAACTCATCGAACGCTACTACGTGCCGCTGACCTCGGGAACGGGCCAGCTGCTGAAGACCGTGAGCGCCTATGTCGAATTCGGATCCTCGCTCGAAGCCACGGCCAAGGCGCTGTCCGTGCACCCGAACACCGTCCGTTACCGGCTGCGGAAGATCACCGATGCCATCGGGCTCGATCCGACCACGTCGCGTGATGCCTTCGTCATCCACATCGCCTTGGTCTATGGGCGACTGTCCGAGGACGGCGTATTGTCGAACAACGACAAATCTCATTGAGATCGGCACAGCATCCATTAGATTGATCAACGGAACCCAACGAAAAGAGAACTGAGTGCTTGCAATCACCTGTCCGGGCCAGGGAGCCCAGAAGACCGGTTTCCTGAGTTCGTTCCTCGAACTCGACACCTTCTCGGCACAGATCGACGAACTCTCGACCGCTTCGGGGATCGATCTGCGTCTGCACGGAACCGAATCCGACGATGAGACGATCAAGGACACCGCGGTGGCACAGCCTCTGCTCGTCGCTTCCGCCATCGCCTGCGCTGCCGAACTCGGCGTCAGCCCTGCCGTCGTCGCCGGACACTCGGTGGGAGAGATCGCCGCCGCGCAGATCGCAGGCGTCTTCACACCTGCCGATGCCATGCGCTTCGTCAAGGTGCGAGCCGATGGAATGGCCGCTGCTGCCGCCACCACCCCGACAGGGATGTCCGCCGTGGTCGGAGGCCAGCCCGAGGACGTTCTCGCCGCCATCGAGGCCGCCGGCGCCAGCCCCGCCAACGTCAACGGCGGAGGTCAGACAGTGGCCGCCGGATCCCTCGACGCTCTCGAGTCACTGGCCGAGAACCCGCCGGAGCGCGCCCGGGTCATTTCGCTGGCCGTGGCCGGTGCCTTCCACACCGAGTACATGGCCGCGGCCACCGATGATCTCGCTGCCGCCTCCTCGGCGATGGAGGTCTCCGATCCCACCGTCTCGATCCTCAGCAACTCCGACGGCACCGCAGTCGAAACCGGGCGCGAGTACGTCGACCGCCTGGTCAGGCAGGTCACGAACCCGGTCCGCTGGGACCTGTGCCAGGAGACGCTGCTGAGTGCCGGGGTCACCGGAATGATCGAACTCGTCCCCGGTGGAACACTCACCGGAATAGCTCGACGCGCCATGAAGGGCGTCGAGACATTCGCTATCAAATCGGCCGCCGACCTCGACGGCGCGCGTGAGTTCGCGGCAGCCCACGCCTGAGAATCGAAAGAAGACGCCATGCCTACACTCAAGACTGCCGAGCTCGGCACTTTCTCCCGCATTGCCGGAATCGGCGCCTACCGCGCGGAGAATCTCGTCAGCAACGACGATATCGCCGGACCGATCAACTCCTCCGACGAATGGATCCGTCAGCGTACGGGCATCATCACCCGCCGTCGTGCCAGCAAGGACGTCGGCGTCCTCGATATGTCCGAAGAGGCCGCGCTCGAAGCGATCGCCTCTGCGGGCCTCAAGCCCGAGGACATCGGCGGCATCATCATCTCCACCGTCACCTTCGAGTACTTCACGCCCTCAGCAGCCGCCGCTCTCACCGCGCGGCTGGGCACCGGCCCGATCCCGGCGTGGGACATCAGCGCCGCGTGCGCCGGCTACTGCTACGGCATCTCCCAGGCCGATGCTCTCGTGCGCGCCGGAACGATGGACAACATCCTCGTCATCGGCGCCGAGAAGCTCTCCGAGGTCATCGACCCTGAGGACCGCTCGATCTCCTTCATCCTCGGTGACGGAGCCGGCGCCGTCGTCGTGACCTCATCCGATGAACCGGGCATATCGAAGACCGTGTGGGGTTCGAAGGGTGAGAACTGGTCGACCATCCGGATGACCGATTCGCTCATGGACATCCGCGACAACCGCGAGCTGCCGTTCCCGACCCTGCGCCAGGACGGTCCGACCGTCTTCCGCTGGGCTGTATGGGACGGCGCCGAGGTGGCCAAGGAAGCGCTCACCGCGTCCGGGGTCGAGGCCGAGGACCTCGCTGCCTTCATTCCGCATCAAGCGAACATGCGCATCATCGATGAGCTCGCCAAGCAGCTAAAGCTTCCCGAATCGGTCATCATCGCGCGTGACATCGCTGACAACGGGAACACATCGGCGGCGTCGATCCCGTTGGCCACAGAACGGCTGCTGCGCGAACAGCCCGAGCTCAGCGGCGGTCTCGCCCTGCAGATGGGCTTCGGGGCGGGCCTCGTCTACGGCGCCCAGGTCGTACGCCTGCCCTGAGACACACCCATTCACGGAAAACTCTCCGTGAATGTCCTAAGATATTCGGCGGGACACTCGTCGAAAAGTTCCTCAAACGGTCGAAAAACCCTCGACCGAAATCAGAAAGTAGGAAAGAAATGGCATTCACCGAAGCTGAAGTCCTCGCTGGGCTGGCAGAGATCGTCAACGAAGAGACCGGCCTGGCTGTCGAAGCAGTCGAAGCCGACAAGTCGTTCACCGATGACCTCGACATCGACTCCATCTCGATGATGACCATCGTCGTCAACGCCGAGAAGAAGTTCGGCGTGAAGATCCCCGATGACGACGTCAAGGACCTCGTCACCGTTCAGGACGCTGTCGACTACATCAACAAAGCTCAGGAAGCCTGAGACACAGCAGCCGAACACGGCCCGTCCACAGACGGGCCGTGTCCACACTATCGACGAGGTTTGTACCATGACATCTAAAGTTGTCGTCACCGGAATCGGTGCGGTAACCCCCCTGGGCGCGACTGTCGATGCCACTTGGGAAGCCATCCTGGCAGGTCAATCCGGCGTTCACACAATGGACAACGATTGGTCGGAGAAGTACGGCCTCGCCGTGGACTTCGCCGCGCAGGTCGACCCACAGGTCGTGCCCGACAATCTCAAAAGGGTCCAGGCCAAACGCCTCGATCCGTCGAGCCAGTTCGCCCTCATCTCTGCTCGTGAAGCCATGGCCGACGCCGGCCTCGAGGAGACCGACCCGGAACGCACCGCCGTCTCCTGGGCGACCGGGATCGGCGGAGTGTGGACTCTCCTCGACGCCTGGGACACTCTGCAGGAGGAGGGCCCGCGTCGGGTCATGCCCCTGACCGTGCCCATGCTCATGCCCAACGGCCCCGCGGCCGCCATCGGGATGGAGTTCAAGGCTCGCGCTGGAGTGCAGACGCTGGTCTCCGCCTGCGCCTCATCGACCGAGAGCCTCGGTCACGCCTATGACGTTCTCGCTTCGGGCAAGGCCGACATCATCATCGCCGGTGGTTCCGAAGCCGCGATCCATCCGATCACGCTCGCCTCCTTCAATTCGATGCAGGCGCTGTCACGTCGCACCGATTCTCCCGAGACCGCTTCGCGTCCCTACGACATCGACCGTGACGGATTCGTCATGGGCGAAGGCGCGGGCACGCTCATCCTCGAGACCGAGGAGCATGCGAAGGCTCGTGGTGCGAAGATCTACGCTGAGGTGGCCAGCTGGGGAATCTCGAACGACGCCTATCACATCACCGGCGGAGAGCCCGAGGGCAAGCACGCCCTGGCCGCCATGCAGCAGGCGCTTGACGCCGGTGGGCTGACCGCTTCCGAGATCAAGCATGTCAACGCACACGCCACGTCGACTCCGGTCGGAGACATCCCCGAATCGCTGGCCATCAGCGAACTCCTCGGCGACAACGTCTCCGACGCCCTCGTCTCGGCCACGAAGTCGATGACCGGCCACCTGCTCGGCGGTACCGGTGCCGTCGAGGCGATCCTCACTGTCAAGGCACTGCAGACTCGCACCGCTCCCCCGACCATCAACATCGATGAGGTCGACCCGAAGGTCAAGGGGATCAACATCGTCCGTGACACTCCTGCGGATCTGCCTTCCGGCGATATCGCGGCGATCACGAACTCGTTCGGCTTCGGCGGTCACAACGCCGTCGTCGCATTCCGCTCCGTCTGAGGTTCTGCGCGAACTCAGACAGCGCTACGGCCCACTCTGAGTCGGAGAGCACGGTTTTGAAACTGTGCTTTCCGACTCAGAGTGGGCCGTTTCCATGAGGGCGCAGATCGCGGTCTGTACCTGGGAAGGTGGTTTGTGCGGAGCAATCTGCTTAAGGCAACCAGGAAGGTGGTCTGTGCAGAGCCTCCTGCATAAGGCGCGCAGGCACGAGAGCTTGCGAAATGGGCACACCCGAGGTAGGAGGGTGTGCCCATTGAGCAGAATCGAGCGACAGAATCAGGCGAACGGAATCAGCGCGTGTGCCGGCAGTCCCGGCGCGGTGAAGAGAGGCTCAGCCGACCTTGGTCAGCCAGCGCACCGGTGCGCCCTCTCCTGCGTGGCGGAATGCGTCGAGTTCTTCGTCCCACGCTTCGCCGAGGGCGATCGCCATCTCCGAGGAAAACTTCGCGGGATCGCCTGCCGCGCGTTCCATCACGGAGCGGATGCGGTCTTCAGGGACGAGGATGTTTCCGGCCGTGTCGGTGACAGCGTGGTAGATTCCCAGATCGGGTGTGTGGCTCCACCGACCGCCGTCGACTCCGGCCGAGGGCTCCTCGGTGACTTCGTACCGGAGCGAGTCCCAGCCGCGCAGTGCGGATGCGATACGGGCTCCCGAGCCTGCGGGCGCGCGCCAGCAGACTTCTGCGCGCACGAGACCGGGCGCTGCCGGCTGGGGAGTCCAGTCGAAGCGTGCCTGTGCGCCGATTGCCCCGCCCGCTGCCCATTCGATGTGAGGGCACAGCGCACGAGGTGCTGAGTGGACGAAGAGTACGCCCTGTGTCATATCCATTTCTGCCTCCTACCTCGGATACGTCTTCCCCTACGATCCGAAAGGAGGTGCTGACCACATGATAGTCGATGTCCGACCCATAGCCAAGCATCAAATGTGCTGGTGGCGTCGGGTGTCTGCAGGTGGCCGACAATCGGCGTTACGGTGGGAACATGACCGACGTTCACAGTGCCGACGATGCATCGCTCCGGACCATCCGCATGTTCCCCGACTATGCAGATACGGTGCTGTGGATCAGTATGCCGATCGACTACGAGGACACGGGACTGTCCGAGTGGCTGGTCGCGGAGCTGGAGGCATGGGAACAGTCCTACTATGACTCGCTCGATTCCGATTTCGAATGGGTGACGGCGACAGCTGAACGCACGTACACCGAGGAAGGCGTCCGGCTCGCCCGATTTGTCGCTGCCGAAGTCGGCCCGCAGTTCGTCGTGGAGTTCTCTTCACATGAGGTCAGCGCGGAGACTGTGCATATGCGGTCGGAGCATTCCGCCGAGAACCCGAAGGCGGAAGCAGCCTTCACACGGCTGTTCGACGAGGCAGAGGCCGAAAAGCGCGAGGCCGAAGAGCGCAGGAGGAACAATCCCGGCGGAAGTTGGATCGCCTACGCTCCCCTGTCCGGGACAGTCTTCGACCCGAATCAAGGCCTGGGGGCCCAGCAAGAGCACGAAGAGGATAGGTCCTGAGCGCGATGACAACTGAGGGTTCGACCCCAGTGCTTAGACGACTGTCGAGTCCTGCATGGTGCCCCCGGTCGGACTTGAACCGACGACCAAGGAATTATGAGTTCCCTGCTCTAACCAGCTGAGCTACGGGGGCCAGCCGAGACAACATTAGCACCATCGGAGTCCGCTCCCCCATTCGGATCACACGTGCGTTCTGCAAAGC
Organism: Brevibacterium linens ATCC 9172; assembly: GCF_900169165.1. Lineage (GTDB taxonomy): Bacteria > Actinomycetota > Actinomycetes > Actinomycetales > Brevibacteriaceae > Brevibacterium > Brevibacterium linens. The sequence goes on along the minus strand of NZ_FXYY01000003.1, from coordinate 298,502 downwards.
CGGGACACCCGGACTCGCGCTGCTCAGGCCCGCAGCCTCGCTGTTGCGGTGAGAGGTGCGACGCGAGTGAGAACGCTGCGTGCGGCGTCGACGCATGTGTACCGGTCGGTCGTGATGTAGACATCGAAGACGGTCTGCCCGTCGCTGCCCGGATCACTGCGTTTCGACGCCGCAACCATGCCCGACCAGTCCGGTCCGACGACCACGACACCGTGTTCGTTGCGAATGGGATCGGACGCATCGACGAGCCCGGTGCGCACTCCGGGAATCGGTGGACCGTCGAACCCGCCGGAGAACATCGCGGTCAGCCCAACGGTGTCACGGATCTTCTCGTACCGCAGCCGTGTCGCCTCGGAGAACTCGGCGTCCTCCCCGAACACGCCGAGAGTGATGGTCGCAGTTCCCGACGCCAGAGCGCGCTCTTCCAGGGCGGCGATCTGGGCGACGAGGAGCTCGCGGTTCATCACCAGCGGCTCACGCCGGAGCCCCTGAGAGATCGAATACGGTGTGCCCAATGCCGGAAGGTTGCGTGAGTAGTGGGAGACGAGAGCGTCCTCGTTCGGTTCGGAGAACGGCTGCGGCTGTTTCGTGGCCTCACCGAAATAGCTCCCCGACATGAATCGTGCCCCCAGGGCACGCACCCGGTCGAGATCGTCTTCGGTCACGACGCCGTCGGCGAGGATGACCGCGCCGGTGCGTTCGAGATGGGCGTGGAGGAGGCGGTTGAGTTCAGCCAGATGGGAGTCGCAGGCGATGCGCAGGACGTCCGGGTGGAGTCCGACGACGGAGGGATTGACCAGCGGGACGAAGGAGGTGCTGCGCAGGTCGGCACCCACCGATGACATGCCCACTCCCCATCCCATGGCGCGCGCCGAGCGCACCGAACGCAGCACCGAGGCCGGAGACGAGGCAACACGGTTGGCGTCGAGCTGGAGGATCACCGACCGGTCGGGTTCCCCGGCACGGTCCTCGAGGGTGGCGAAGGATTCGGCTTCGGCGTGGAGGAACAGGCGGTTGGACTTCGGCAGTCCTGCGCCTTCGGCCGTGCGCAGCGCCGAATCCCGCAGGGAGGCGTCGATATCACCGGTGATCGTCGAGGCGCGCATGGCGTGGCGCAGGTTCTCCGATTCGGCACGTCCCAGTTCAGGATCACCCGTGGGGGCCTGCAGAATCTGATGGCCGACCCGTTGGAAAGTCAATACATCGACGACGGGGGCGAAATAGGTTTCGATCCCGCCCGAGCGCACGAGCTCTTCGAGCGCTAGCTCGTCTTCGGGTACGGCCTCGACCACTGTGTTTCCTTCCATGGGCTGATGTGCGTTCACAGTCTTCCACATTCGGACACAGCGGATTGTCTAAAATCCGTAACATTATTGCGCTGACAGCTGATGCTGGCCGTACCGACCGGGTGTGCCGCGAACGGTTCCTCACGCTCGGCGGGGGCCGCCTCGGCGAACTTCGATAAGGCCGACGACTCCGGCGAGGATGACGATGACGGCGATCACGACGAACGCTCCCATCATTGCCCAATGCCAATTGCTCACCGCAGTGATCGAGAAGGCCAGAGCGGTCATGATCGCCAGCCCCATCGAGGTGCCGATGCGCTGCCCTGTCTGCAGCACGCCCCCGGAGGATCCGGCGTATCGCAGGGGAACCTCCTGCAGAGTCAGAGTCTGATTGGGGCTGATGACCATGCCCTGTGCGGTGCCGATGAAAGCCAGGGTGAGCAGCATCCACCATTCGCTGCCGATGCCACGGGACAGCAGTGCGACGACCCCGATGGTGGCCAGGAGACCGAGGAGGCACAGCGCGATCCCCCAGACGACGAGGCGGCGCCCGATCTGGAAGACGTACCGTCCGGACACATCCGCCGAGACCGCCGAACACAGCGCGGCCGGCAGACCGATCATTCCCGCAGCCAGGGCCGTATGCCCCAGCCCCTGCTGCATGTAGATGGCGACGAGGACCCAGACGCTGGTCACGCCGAGGAAGTAGAGGGCGATGATGATCGCCCCGTTGCTGAAGCTGCGGATGCGGAAGAGATCGAGGTCGACCATCGGAGGGCGACCCTGACGCGCATAGCGACGTTCCCACCATGCCCACAGCCAGATCACGCCGATTCCTGCCGGCAGGGACAGCCAGATGAACCAGCCCAGCGATGATTCGACGAAGGGCAGGAGGATGAGCAGGACGCCGACACCGAGGAGGATGACTCCCACGGGGTCGAGATCCCTGCCGCCTTCGACGCTCTTCGCGTCCTCATCGACGGCAGGTCGCCATGCTCCGGCAGGCAGCCAGACCCGGGCGAGGACGAGAGAGGCGATCGCGAAGGGCACATTGACCAGGAAGGTCGCCCTCCACCCGAGTTCGCTGCCGAACAGTGCGATGAGGGCGCCGCCGAGCACCGGGCCGATGGCCACCGACAGGCCCACGGTGGTGCCCATCAGCCCGAAGGCACGACCGCGCGGCGGACCCTGGAAATACTGCTGCAGCAGGCCCACGACCTGCGGGTTGAGGAACCCCGAGCCCAGCCCCATGGACACGCGGGAGATATTGAGCGTCAGCGGATCCGGGGCGCTTCCTGCGACCAGCGAGGAGAGCCCGAAGAGACCGACGCCGATGACGAACAGCTGGCCGCGCCCGAAGACATCGCCGGCCCGTCCGGCAGCGACGAGGACGACGCCGAAGGACAGCGCATACCCGGTGAGCACCCATTGCAGGGCCGAGGTGGAGGCATCGATGCCGGCGGCGATGGAGGGCAGGACGACATTGATGCTCGAGACCGACAGCAGGGACATGAAGAGGGGGACGAGGCCGATGATGAGGATGCGCTTCTGCGTCTGCGTCATCGTCGTGCGCTCGCTCACTCAGTCTCCCCTGATGGTGAAATGTCCCTTATGGTGATTCATCTCCGATTGGTCTCATCATACGTTCGGAGATGGTCCTACGACGGTACCCTTCAGTGCGCACCGGCAGGCACCCATCCGAGAGCCGGTGCGACATTCTCTGCGAAGGACTCGAGGAGGTGCAGGTTGTAGTCGACGCCGAGCTGGCTGGGGATCGTGAGCATGAGGGTGTCGGCAGCTTGGATGGCCGCATCGGACTGGAGCTCCTCGATCAGCTTGTCCGGTTCGCCCGCGTAGGTACGGCCGAACGTCGAGCGTGTGTCGTCGATGATGCCGATCTGATCACCCTGGCCGGTCCCACGCCGACCGAAATAGAGGTCGTCGAGATCGGTGGTGATCGGGAAGATGCTGCGGCTGACGGACACTCTCGGAGTCCATTCGTGCCCCGCGGCGCTCCATGCCTGACGGTACCTGGCGATCTGCTCGGCCTGCAGGTCCCCGAATGCGGCACCGGTCGCCTCGGTGAGCAGAGTCGAACTCATCAGGTTCACACCCTGCTGTGCCGCCCATTCGGCGGTGGAAGCAGATCCAGCACCCCACCAGATGCGGCGTTCAAGGCCAGGGGAATGCGGTTCGATGCGCAGAGGCTTCCCCGGACCGAACTGCTGCGGATCGGCCGGGGCAAGTTCCTCGCCGCGGATGGCGCGGAGGAACCGATCGAACTTCTCCCTGGCCATGTTCGCGGCTTTGGGTTCGGTGTGATCCTCGTAGCCGAAGGCCTCCCATCCGCGCAGGGCCGGCTCCGGGGAGCCGCGGCTGATGCCCAGCGCCACCCGCTGGTCGGAGAGCAGATCGAGGGCGGCGGCCTCCTCGGCGAGGTGAAGCGGGTTCTCATACCTCATATCGATGACTCCGGTACCGACCTCGATCCTGCTGGTCTTCCCGGCAATCGTCGACAGCAGCGGAATGGGCGAGGCTGCCTGGGGCGCGAAATGATGGACCCGGAAGGAGGCGCCGTTGACGCCGAGTTCGTCGGCGCCCACTGAGATCTCAACACCATCGCGCAGCATCTGCCCGGCGTCGAGGTCGCCGCCGTTGTCATAGTGACCGAAACTGAGGAATCCGAAAGACTTCATGCCAGATGAACTCGCTTCAAGAGGCACATATTCCTCTTCGTCTCGACGCGTGCCGAGGTCCGCTGCTTCCGTATGGTTCACACTCAAATTGTCGGCATCAGCGGCCTCAAAATGCCTACGTGGTGTTCTTGAACAGTGCGTATGAATTTTGAACCCGCGGGGGCTGGCGCACCGGAGTCGGCTCCGGGGACCCTCCGGCAACGACGAAGGCCCCGTCCATGATGGACGGGGCCTTTGCTGCTCCCCCGGCTGGGCTCGAACCAGCGACCCTTCGATTAACAGTCGAATGCTCTGCCAACTGAGCTACGGAGGAATACCGCAGTTTCCTGCGGATGTGTGTTCCAGCTTAGCAAACCTCCCGGCCGACGAACAAAACCAAGACAAGTGCTTTAGCTCACAGCGTGGAGGGTGCTTCGGCCACAGCATTGAGGGTTTCCCCACCCGTTGCCGCAGGGTTGCCTTACAGTCAGGACAAACACAGTCCGCGGCCATCTTCACCGCCGTCCTGCGCGATAGACTCAAAGCGATCCCCACCCCAGAACTGCACCGTCGAAACCGGAAGACTCATCGTGACCATAGCGGCAATCGCCCTCGCCGTCCTCGCGGCCGTGGCACTGGCCTATGGCGCCTTGTATCAGCACGAAGCCGTTGCCGGGCAGGATGACTCCCACAACGGACTGAGCTGGGCACATTTCACCGACCTGCTCCGCAACCGCCGTTGGCTGCTCGGGCTGACCATCCTCGGCGTGGGAACGGCGGGCAATTTCGTCGCCCTGGCCCTGGCCCCGGTGATGGTCGTCCAGCCGATCGGGGCATTCTCACTCATCGTCTCCGTGCTGCTCGGCGTCCGTCACCGCGGCCTCAAGGTCAACAGACGACTCGTCCAGTCCGTCGTCTGGTGCACCGCCGGGGTGACGGCCTTCGTCGCGCTCTCGGCCACGACCGCACAGTCGGAGGTCCACCTCGGCGCCGATGCCATGCCCCTGTTCTGGATCACCGCCATCGCCGTCGCGATCGGCCTGGTGATCGTCCTCGTCTTCCGTCATGCCCCGCAGCTGGTTCTCATCATCGCGGCCGGACTGCTCTTCGCCTGTGTGGCGACGAACGCCCACCTGGTCAGCGTCCAGTTCCTCCGGGCCGGCATCGACCAGGTCACCTGGATCAACGTCGCAGCACTGGTGGCGGCGGTTGCCCTCGGTTCCCTGTTCGTCCAGAACTCCTATGCGGCGGGCCCTCCGGAGATGGTCATCGCCGGGCTGACAGTCATCGACCCGATCGGTGCCGTCATCCTGGGCACCATCGTCCTCGGCGAGGCGGCCCACTCCCCCATCTGGCTGATCCTGACCATCACGCTCACCGGATTGGTCGCCTGCGCAGCCGTCGTTGTATTGTCGCGGTATCATCCCGATGTCAGAGATCGAGAAGCTCAGCGCAGGAACGCCCGCCGTTCCGACACCATGACCGACACCGAGGAGAGCTGAATCCTGTCTGCGCACCGTCCCACTCCGAAACGCCGAATCCTCATTCCGGCAGAGACGTACGCCCCCGAAGTCAACGGTGCCGCGAAGTTCGCCGAACGGCTCGCCGCAGGCCTCGCCGCCCGCGGCAACGATGTCCATGTCGCCTGCCCTTCGGCGACAGGCAAACCCTCGGTCAGCGTCGAGAACGGGGTCACCGTTCACCGACTCACCGCTCACCGCTGGCCGTTGCACCCGACGTGGATGATCTGCATACCGTGGGAGACGAAGCCCGAACTCTCCCGACTCCTCGACAGCATCCGTCCCGATGTCGTGCATACACAGGCTCACTTCGTCATCGGCCGCTTTGCCTTCTCCGAATCGATCAGGCGGGCTATCCCCGTCGTGGCCACGAACCATTTCATGCCCGACAACGTCCGTCCCTACCTCAGAGCTCCGAAGCCCGTTCTCGACGGCGGCACCGCCATCGCCTGGTGGGATCTGCGCCGGAAGTTCCAGTCCGCTGACTTCATCACGGTGCCCACACAGTTGGCGGCCGATCTGCTCACCGAGAACGGCTTCTCCTCTCCCATCCGAGCGGTCTCGTGCGGGATCGATCTGGAACGCTTCGCTCATCTGCGCGAACTCGACTGCGCCCAGTCACGGGCCGTTCCCCCGCGCGTCCTCTTCGTCGGTCGCCTCTCCTCGGAGAAGCATGCCGCAGACATCGTCGAGGCAGTGGCGAAGACCGATCCGGAGTTGGGGCTCGAAGCCGATATCGTCGGCGGCGGTGACCAGGAGGAACCGCTGAAGCACCTGGCGGAGGAACTCGGCATCGCCGACCGAGTGCATGTGCTCGGAAAGATCAGCGACAAGGCGCTCATGGACGCCTACCAGCGCTGCACCTTCTTCTGTATGCCCTCGACCGCTGAGCTGCAGTCCATCGCCACGCTGGAGGCGCTGGCCTCGCGCAAACCCGTGGTCGTTGCCGATGCGGTGGCCCTGCCGCACCTCGTCCGCGACGGAGTCAACGGGTATCTGTTCCCGCCGCGCGACACCGACGCCCTGGCCGATCGCTTCACCCGCATCTGCCGGATGCCCGAAGCCGATCTCGATGACATGTCGAAAGCGTCGCTCGACGTCGTGGCCAAACACGATATCGAATACACGCTCGACACCTTCGAATCCATCTACGACGGAGTCATCCGAGACGCCGCCGACTCGTCCGCGGCCTGACGGCCACGCGAGCTGACGAACAGGCGGCCTGACGAACGCGGGCCTAACCACCCACAGGTGGGACGAAGACCGTCGGGGCGGTCGGCATCCCGGTGAAGTCGACACTCCTGATCATGTCATCGACGGACCTCCACCGGGAGCCGGTACCGTCGAACCCGAGTGACTGCTGCATCCAGGCGAAGACGTCCTCGACGCTCCACCCGAGGCTGCGCAGCTGCTGATAGGTCACCGCGCCGTCGCGTTTGGCCAGCCGCTGGCCGCTGTCGTTGAGCACCAGGGGCACATGGACCCAGCCCGGTGCGGGCAGACCCAACAGCTGTGCCAGATATGCCTGCCGCGGTGCAGAAGAGGCCAGATCGTCCCCGCGCAGGATCTCGTCGATTCCGCTCGCTGCATCATCGACGACAACGGTGAGGTTGTAGGCGTAGACGCCGTCGCCTCGCCGCAGCACGAGATCGTCGACAAGGGCCTCCACTCGGCCCAGCAGCACATCGGTGATGCTGTGCTCTCGGTTGTCCGTGCGCAGACGCAGCGCCGGCTGCCGGTTGTTCGCCTCGAGTCTCCGTCGGGCCGATTCCCGCTCTCCCTCGCCGAGACTGCGACAGGTCCCGGGATACGCCCCGGGTGGTGCATGGGGCGCGCTCGGGGCCTGGGCGATGTCCTTGCGTGAGCAATAGCATTCGTAGACGAGACCGTCGGCTGCCAGCCTCGCAATCGCGTCCGAGTATTCCGCGGTGCGTGCGGACTGGACAAGGGGACGCTCGTCGGGAACGACTCCGAGGTCGGCGAAGACCTCGAGCTGCGAGTCGGCCGCGCCGGTCTTCACCCGATCGAGGTCTTCGACCCGCCACAGGAACCGGCGGCCCGTCTGCCGGGCACGCACATAGCTGAGCAGTCCGGTGCGGATATTGCCGATGTGGAGGTCACCGCTCGGGCTCGGAGCGAAACGCCCGGCTCCGCCGACTGAGTGTGTGCCGGTCACTGATCGGCTGCGAGGTCGCCGTACTGCGGGAACCGTTCGAGGTAGTCCTGCACATAGGAACAGGTGGGCACAATGGACGTCCCATCCGCACGGAGGAGGTCGAGCACCCGGGTGACGAGAGTGCGGGCGAAACCGCGGCGGGAGTAGCCTTCGGAGATGATCGTGTGCTGCAGCTCCAGGGTGTGCTCATCGATGACCTGGTAGGCGAGGAACCCGATGAACTCCCCCGGGGTCTCTTCGGAGAAGAGTTCGAACCGTTCGCGATCGACGTTCTTCACGACTCGGACCGGTGTGGGGCTGAGTTGAGGCTGTGGCATTGGTGCGCTCCTTCATGGCCGTCTCCTCTGTGAACGATACATGGTCGCGGCAGGGTCTGTTCGCGACCCCAGCCCCTGCCGGGACCGCGCCCGTTGCCCTCAGGCTCCGGCCGAGTGAGTGAGCTCTTCGCCTTCTCGGCGCAGCTCGACTTTGCGGATCTTGCCCGACACCGTCATCGGGAACGATTCGCGAACCTCGACATAGCGTGGGATCTTGAAGTGGGCGAGCTTGCCGGAGCAGAACTCACGGACCTCGTCGGCGGTGAGCGAGTCGAAGCCGTCCTTCAGGATCACCCACGCCATGAGTTCTTCGCCGTACTTCTCGTCGGAGATGCCGACGACCTGGACGTCGCGGATCGCTGGATGGTGGTAGAGGAACTCCTCGACCTCGCGCGGATAGATGTTCTCGCCTCCGCGGATGACCATGTCCTTGATCCGTCCGGAGATGTCGACGTAGCCGTCATCGTCCATGATGGCCAGGTCGCCGGTGTGGATCCACCGGGCAGCGTCGATCGTCTCGGCCGTCTTGTCCGGCTGATTCCAGTAGCCGAGCATCACCGCGTAGCCGCGAGTGCAGAATTCGCCTTTCTGGCCGCGCGGAACGGTCTGCCCGGTGACGGGGTCGGCGATCTTGATCTCCAGGTGCGGCATGACCCGGCCGACGGTCTCGGTGCGCTTCTGCAGGGAGTCGTCGACACGCGTCATCATCGACACCGGCGAGGTCTCGGTCATGCCGTAGCAGATGGCGACCTCGGACATGTTCATATCGTCGATGACTCGGCGCATCGTGTTCACCGGGCACGGCGATCCTGCCATCACGCCGGTGCGCAGAGTCGAGAAGTCGAATTCTGCGAACTGCGGGTGCTCGAGTTCGGCGATGAACATCGTCGGCACACCATAGAGCGATGTGGCTTTCTCCTCGGTGACCGCCGACATCGTCGCCACCGGGTCGAAGGCCGGTGACGGCAGCACGACCGCCGAGCCGTGGCTCAGCGCGGCGAGGTTGCCGATGACCATACCGAAGCAGTGGTAGTACGGCACGGGAACGACCACGGTGTCGGCGGGGGTGTACGAGAGCATCTCGCCGATGAAGAAGCCGTTGTTGAGGATGTTGTGGTGACTGAGGGTCACACCCTTGGGGAACCCGGTCGTGCCGGAGGTGTACTGAATGTTGATCGGATCATCGGCCGAGAGGTCGTCGATGACCTGCTGCAGCCGCACCGCGTACTTCGCCCGTTCGTCGTCGAGCATCTCGCGGCCCTGCCCGATGAGGTGAGCGAAGGATTCGCGCTCGCCGACCGTGACACCGCCGATGAGGTCTGCGGAGACCGTGTCGAGGAAGACGAGATCGAGGCTGGGGACCTTGGCGGCCACCTCGGTGGCGATGGCGTGGAAGTCCGAGTGCGGGGGTGCGACGATCTGCGAGATCATCAGGCTCATTCCGGACTGTTCGACGACGAACTCGAGTTCGTGGCTGCGGTAGGCGGGGTTGACGTTGACCAGGATCGCTCCGATCTTCGCCGTGGCATACTGCACGAGCGCCCATTCGCCGACGTTCTGCGCCCAGATGCCGACCCGGTCGCCCTTCTTCACTCCACGTTCGAGAAGGCCGATGGCCAGTGCGTCGGTGTCACGATCGAAGTCGGAGTACGTCCACCTCCGATTCGAATGCCGGTCGACCAATGCCAGCGCTTCGGGATTCCTCGCGGCGGTGCGTTTGATGTGCTCGGCGATGGTGATCCCGAGCAGCGGTTCCGTCGATGTTCCCGACGAGTAGGACAATTCGGACACTGCGGTGTGCTCCCTTGCATGCCAATTTTCACTGTGACTGATTGCACACTATTCCGTCACGGTCCCGCATGCAAAAGCTGGCGAGGAATTCGGCGCCCTCACCTGCGGCTTCGGGGTCGACCTGTCCGACGGGAGCCGAGTGGACGACGGTGCCGCTCTCCACCAGGACCAGCGACTCGGCCAGAGCGGTGACGTCATCGACGTCGTGGGTGACCAGCAGTGCGCTGCGCCCGCTCAGCAGCCGGGACAGCACCCGACGGGTCTCGACAGCGACATCCACGTCGAGTGCGGCCAGCGGTTCGTCGAGCAGCAGCAGCTTCGGTTCGACGACGAGCGCACGGGCAAGCGCGATGCGGGCGGCCTGTCCCCCGGAGACGGCGTCGGGTCTGCGGTGCGCGCACTGTCCCACGCCGAGGCGGTCGAGCATCGCCTGCGCCTGTTCACGTGCGACGCGGCGAGTCGCACCGTGAGCCCGCAGACCGAATCCGACGTTGTCGATGACGCTCAGGTGGGGGAACAGGAGGGGGCTCTGTGCGAGATGGACGATTCCGCGGTCGTGGACCGGCGGCCACAGTCCGGCAGCGATGTCGAAGACCGTGTCGTCCCCGAGACGCAGCCGTCCCGAATCAGGCACCAGGGCGCCGGTGAGCACCTGGAACAGGGTGGATTTTCCGGCCCCGTTGCGGCCGATGATCGCAGTGGTCCCCGGCAGCGCGGAAGTCAGATCCAGATCGATTCCGCGGGCAGTCAGCTGGACTTCGGCCCTGATGCTCTGTGCAGGTCTCGCAGGTCCCACGGACCGCGGCTTCGGTTCGGTCGCTCCCCCGCGTTTCGGGGCGTCGTCGAGGGCGGATGGGACCGCCTCGGCGGGGTTGGGGGTCGGGGCGGTGTTAGGGGATCTCAGCCGGGGAGCGTGCGGGGACCGGTAGGCGACGATGATGATGAGCACGGCGATGACGATGAGCAGGAGCGAGAGGCCGATGGCCGCCTGCGGGTCGGATTCGCGGACGAGATAGATCTGCAGGGGCATCGTCCGGGTGACGCCGGACAGCGATCCGGCGAAGGTCAGTGTGGCCCCGAACTCGCCGAGTGAACGGGCGAAGCACAGCACGGCGCCCGCGACGATTCCGTGTCGGAGCAGCGGCAGAGTGACCGTGAAGAACACACGATTGGGTTTCGCACCGAGCTCGGCCGCGGTGAGTTCATAGCGGCGTCCGAGGCCCGCGGTGGCGGTCTCGACGGACATGACCATGAACGGCAGGGACACGAAGACCTGCGCCATGATCACCGCCGAGGTGGTGTAGGCGAGACTGAGGCCCGCCGCTTCGAGCCCTCCGCCGAGGATGGCCGACCGACCCCAGGTGTAGAGCAGCGCGAGACCGCTGACCACCGGCGGCAGCACGAGAGGCAGCAGGATGAGGGTGCGCACGATGCGCTGGCCGGGGAACCGCCGAGTGGCGAGCAGGTACCCGAGGGGGAAGCCGATGACGACGCTGATGAGTGCCGAGGTCACCGAGGTCAGCAGGGACAGCCTCATCGCCAGGCGGGATTCCTCGGCCGTGATCACGGCGAGCAGACTCTGGGCATCGACCCGAGTGAGCATGCCGATGATCGGCAGGAGCAGGAAGACGATTCCGATGACGGCGGGCACCCACAGCCAGCCGGGGACGAGCGATTCCGATCTGGGCCGCCGCGGGGGTCGAACCGGGGACGTCTCGCGACGCATCGGAGCAGGCGCAGGCATGGTCAGCCCGCAGCGAATCCGGCGTCGCGCAGCAGCTTCTGGGCCGTGTCGGAACCGAGGAACTTCACGAAGTCATCGGCTTGGTCCTGGTTCTCGCTGGCTCTGACAGTGGCGGCCGGGTACTTGTTGATGACCTTGTCGGCGCCGTCGAGATCGACCTGTTCGACCTTGCCGCCTCCACGGGCGATATCGGTGACGTAGACGATTCCGGCGTCGGCCTGTCCGGCGCTGACCTTGCCGAGCACATCGGTGACCGAGTTCTCTTCGCTGACCGGATCGAGTGCGACGTCGTTGAGGTCGGCCCACTTCTGAGTTGCGGCCCCGCAGGGCACTTGAGGCGCGCAGACGACGAGGTCATTGCCGGAAAAGTCCTTGGAGCTCGTGATCGCCTGCGGATTTCCCGCGGCCACGGCCAGGGTGAGCGTGTTCGAAGCGAACATTTCGGGCTCGCCGGCAAGCAGATCGTCGGAGGCGAGCGTGTCCATCGTCTTCTCATCGGCGGTGGCGATGACGTCGGCGGGGGCGCCTTCGGAGATCTGCGAGACGAGGTCGGAGGAACCGGCGAAAGAGAACTTCACGTCTGGTGCATTCGGATCGGTGGCGGTGTACTCATCGGCGATGTCGTCGAAGACTTCGGTGAGCGAAGCGGCGGCGAAGACGGTGATCTCCTCCGGTTCGTCCGCCTCGGCGTGCGGATCCGATCCCGATGAACAGGCGGTCAGGGTCAGGGCTGCGACGGTGCAGAGCCCCAGCAAGGTTTTCTTCATACTCCTATTGAACCCGCAAATGCGACTCCGTGTCGACTTCAGCTCCGATTATGAGACTCTACGCTCGCGTTCTGCCAGGCACGGCCGGTCCTCATGAACTCGGAACGGTGTCGATCGACACCATCGTCGCCTTCACCGAGGCGGTCGCAAGTCTGCCCGGCTCGAGCCCGAGTTCGCGGCAGGCTTCGGCCGACATCAGCGACACCACGCGGAAGGGACCGCACTGCATGCTGACCTGGGCCATCACTCCGTCGATGCTGACGTCCGTGACGAGACCGGCGAAGCGGTTGCGTGAGGAGCTGACGACTCCGCTGGGGTCCGGCAGAGCCTCGGAGGACGATTGAGCGAGAGCGGCGAGCTCACTGCCGTCGACGACCGCCCGATTCGAGGCGTCCTTGTGCTGGGACAGTCGACCGTCGGCGACCCACCGGCGCACGGTGTCATCGCTGACGCCGAGGAACCGTGCCGCTTCGCTGATCCGCAGTCGGGTCATTCGAGGGCTCCTACCCATTCGTCACTGCCATCGCTGAAGTGCTGATGCTTCCAGATCGCCACCCGAGCCTTGACCTCGTCGATGAGTTCGCAGCAGGCGAGGAAGGAGTCCTTCCGATGGGCTGAGGCGACGACTGCGGCCAGTGCCACATCGCCGATCTCGAGGTCGCCGACGCGGTGGACGACGGAGAGCCTGACCGCAGGGTGCCGGGCGGCGATGTCCGCAGCCACCTCGGCGATCTGGGTGGAGGCCAGGGGGTGGGATTCGTAGTGCAGACGAGCGACTCCCCGACCCTCGTCGTGGTCGCGGATGACTCCGGAGAAGCTGACGACGGCACCGCAGGTCTCCGTGAGGACCTGGGGTTCGAGTTCCTGGGTCGAAATCGGGGACTCGATGACTCCCGTGGTCACGACTGTGCCGGTGCTCATGACTCTCGCGTCCAATCTCCGCTCTTTCCGCCGGTCTTCTCGACGACCTTGATGTCGCTGATGACGGCCTGGTTGTCGACGGCCTTGATCATGTCGAAGATCGCCAGCGCGGCCGTGGTCACAGCCGTCAGGGCTTCCATTTCGACGCCTGTCTTCGACACGGTCTTCACCGCGGCGGTGATGGCCACCGCGTCCTCGCGGAGTTCGAACTCCACGTCGATTCCCGTCAGGGGCAGCGGATGGCACAGCGGGATGAGGTCGCTGGTGCGCTTGGCGCCCATGACGGCGGCGATGCGGGCCACGGGCAGAGCATCGCCCTTGGGAAGCCCCGCCTCGGCGATGAGGTCGATGACCTCGGCACGAGTGGTGATGAGGCCGGAGGCAACGGCTCGGCGCTTCGTGACGTCCTTGTCGCCGACATCGACCATCTGGGCGGTTCCGGATGCGTCGACGTGGCTGAGTTTCATGCGATCTTCCACGTCAACAGCCTATCTCCCACAGCTGAGAACGGATCGTCTGCTCCCGCGTCCTCGGGTGAGACGAAGACGAGGTGCGTGGCTTCGGCATAGCTGTGGAGCAGGTGGGACCGGGAGTCGCCGACGAATTCGAGGCCGGCGTCGGTGAGTCTGGCGCGGCGCACCTGCAGCTTTCCGGCCGGAGGGGCTTCGTCGAATCCGTGTGCCAGTCGGTGGAGGCCGGCCTCGCGGGGCGGTTCGTGGTCGGCCAGTCCGAGCAGGGCGGGCCGGATGAAGAGTTCGAAGCTGATGAGTGTGCTCACCGGGTTGCCCGGCAGCGCGACCCACGCATGATCGGCCAGGCGTCCGCAGCCCTGCGGTCCCCCGGGCTGCATGGCGATCGGTTCGAAGGTCATCGAAGAATCCGCATCGAGGTCGGCCGCGAGCTTGACGACTTCGTGCGCTCCCTTCGAGATGCCCCCGGTGGAGATGACGAGCTCCGCATCGCTGTCGCGGACTCGGTCGAGCAGCTGCTGTGGGTCGTCGGGGACGAACGTCGCCTCGGTATCGACGCCGAGGCGACGCAGCCCGGCGTTCAGCGTCACGGAGTTCGCGTCGTTGATCCCGGCGGCCGCGTCAGCGGCGATCTCATCACCCGTGCTCACGACGAGCACGCGCGGGAGACCGAGCACCGGAAGTTGGTTCACCCCACACGCGGCGGCCACGCCGAGGTGGGCCGGTGTCAGCAAGGTGCCCGCACTCAGCACGGTCTGACCGGTGCGGACGTCGGATCCGCGGCGTCGGACGAAGGTTCCCGGGCGTGGTTCTGCACGAGCGTCGAGGGTGATGGCATCGGCTCCGAAGCGTCCCGGGGAGGTGTCCTCGATCTTGACGACCATATCGGTGCCCGCAGGCAGCGGCGCCCCGGTCATGATCTCCACTGCAGTGCCCGGCAGCACCGGCTGACCGTGTGCACCGGCAGCGACACGCCCGTGCACGGGAATCGGGCGGTCGCGCATCTCGTCGACGGTGGCGGCGGCCAGGGCGTAGCCGTCCATGCTCGAGTTGTCGAAGCCGGGGACATCGATCGGCGATTCCACATCGGCGGTCAGCCGCCTCGGCGTCTCCAGCAGAGAACTCAGCGGCAGGCTCACCGGACCGGTCAGGGGCGCGATCATCTCGGATATCCGCTCACGGTGCATCTTCGCAGTAGTCATGGGACGATGATATCGACACGCTTTTCAAGGAGGATGACGCAATGGAGAAGATCGGCCTGCCCATGCCGGTGCTCAGAACTCCGACGGTCGACCCGGGCGAGGAGTTCACCGGCCACACCGAGGACGCACTGCTCGACACCTTCGATCGCCGCGCTCGCGACCTCCGCATCTCCCTCACGGACTTCTGCAACCTGCGCTGCACCTACTGCATGCCGGAGGAAGGCGTCGAGTTCATGTCCCGCGATTCCGCGATGACCGGCGACGAGATCGTCCGCTTCGTCCGCATCGCGGTAGAGAAGTTCGGCGTCGACCAGGTCCGGTTCACCGGCGGCGAACCCCTGACACGCAAGGACATCAACGAGATCATCGCCGGCGTTGCGGCACTGGAGCCGCGACCGAACATCGCACTGACGACGAACGCGATCGGGCTCGACAAACGCGCCGCACGGCTGAAGGACGCGGGACTCGATCGCATCAACGTCTCTCTCGACACGATCGATCCGGAAACCTTCGAGTCCATGACCCGACGTCCGTTCCTCAAACGGGTGCTCGAGGGCATCGACGGGGCGAAGGCCGCCGGCCTCGAGCCCGTGAAGATCAATGCCGTGCTGCTGCCCGGCGTCAACGATGCACAGGCTCCGGATCTGCTGCAGTGGTGCCTCGAGCAGGATCTGAGTCTGCGGTTCATCGAGCAGATGCCCCTGGATGCCGGACATTCCTGGGATCGAACGTCGATGATCACCGCCGCGGACATCTTCGCCCTCCTCGAGCCCCGCTTCGTACTCACCCCGGATTCGGCTCCGCGCAACGGCGCCCCGGCGGAGAAGTTCCTCGTCGCCGATCGACGCCGTCCCGATACGATCCTCGGCACCGTCGGAATCATCGCTTCTGTCACGCGTCCGTTCTGTGCGGACTGCACCCGCACGCGGCTGACCGCAGAGGGTCGTGTGCGCACCTGCCTGTTCTCCCACACCGAGGTCGATCTGCTCACCGCGATGCGCGAGGGGGCCTCGGACGATTCGATTGCGAACCTGTGGAAGGGTGCGCATTGGAAGAAGCTCGCCGGTCACGGGATGGACACGGATTCGTTCGAGCAGCCACAGCGTCCCATGAGCGCCATCGGAGGATAAGTGCCCACCATCACCGTTCGGTTCTTCGCCGCAGCCCGCGAGGCCTTCGGCGCCCGCGAATCACAGATGAATGCCGAGACCGTCGATGAGCTCGTCACGACCCTCGCCGAGGCGGCCGGTACCCAAGCCGCGACCGTGCTGTCGCGCTCGAGCTTCCTCGTCAATTCCGTGGCCGCGACCGATAAGTCGGTGCACTTGGCCGATGGTGACACCGTCGATGTCCTCCCGCCGTTCGCCGGCGGGTGAGGTTCTGAGCAGACCGGCCGGTGGTCGCCTCGTCAGCGCTGCTGCGGGGTCGGCTGTGACAGAAAGGCGAGGTATCCGCCGTTGACCGAGGTCACCGCGGTGCCCTGTGAGCGCAGCTGTGCTGCGGTCTTCGCCGAGCGCACCCCCGACCGGCAGTACAGTGCGATCCCTGACTGCTGCATGGGATCCGACCCGACGGGCAGCCTGCCGGGGTCGGCGAGGAGCTCGTCCATCGGAATGTGAATGGCGCCGGGGACCATCCCCGAGGCGACCTCGTCGTCCTCGCGGATGTCGACGAGGACGGAGGTCTCGTCGAGCTCCGACCAGGTGACGGCGGCCGGCCCCAGAGGACTCTCTCCGGTGTTCGTGCCGGCTGCGCCCTCGGTGCCGTCGTCGGTGCCGAGCAAGTCGAACGTGTGCTGGGTGTAATCGCTGCGATGCATCTCGAGGTCGGTGACCGGAGTTCGACCGGGGATCGGCTGCACCGGGACGGTCTCCCAGCCGGCATCGAGACTGCTGTGGATCGCCACGCTGTTGTACAGCGGTGTGCCGATTCCGGTGAGCACCTTGATGGCTTCCATCGCCATGGCGGATCCGATGCTTCCGCACAGGGGGCCGAGGACTCCGGCGACCGAGCAGTCGGGCACGCTGCCGGGGGCGGGGACCTCGGGATAGAGGTCGCGCAGGGTAGCGCCGTGTTCGACGTCGAAGACGGCGACCTGTCCGTCGAAGCCGAGGATCGTCCCCCACACGAGTGGGACCCTGCGAATCTCACAGGCATCGTTGGCAAGGTAGCGGGTGGCGAAGTTGTCGCTGCCGTCGACGACGATGTCGACGCCGTCGAAGAGGTCGAGAGCGTTGTCCACAGTGAGCAGCTGGGCAATCGTTCGGACCTCGATCGACGAGTTGATCCCGTTCATCCGCTGCCGGGCGGAATCGATCTTACGAGAGCCGACGGCCGCCTCGGTGTGGATGACCTGTCGGTGCAGATTGCTCAGCTCGACGATATCGGGATCGACCACGGTGATCGTGCCGATGCCGACGGCCGCGAGGTAGCTGAGGATCGGAGCGCCGAGCCCCCCGGCGCCGATGACGAGGACATGCGAGTCGAGCAGCGCCGCCTGCGCGCTCTCACCGAACCCGGACAGTCGAAGCTGCCGAGCATACCGGGCCCGGTCGGCGGGTGCGAGGCGTGACGTGGACATGCTTCCATCCTAATCGGCTGTGCTGTTCGCGGACTGTCTGCACCGGTGTCGGGCATCAGCACTCGAGGTAGTCGATGACCGTACCCGCGATCAGCTCCTCAGGGCTGTGCGGGGAATCGGTGCGGCGCGGGATTCTGATGATCACATCGGCGGCGGCGAAATTCGGGAGTCTCGCCCGTTCGGCGGCACGGATCTCCCCCGATTCCGTGAAACTGCCGGGGCGGACGGTGACGGCGTTTGCGTGTGGCCTCAGGCCGGGTCCGGCGAGAATGCCCTTCCGCCATCTCTGCCGCAGGCTCTTCCTTGTCAGCACCGAGCCGACGAAGAGGTGGAACGCGACGAAGGCGCCCTGAGGTGTGCCGGGCAGATGGATGAGCGGCAGTGTGCCGAATCGCCCGCAGCCCTGCGGGGATCCGGGTCGCATGTCCAAGCGGCGGAAGGTCGAGTGGTCGGGTTCCAGAGTCTGGCGAACGACCTCGAAGGCACCTGCGCTGATCCCGCCGGTCGTCACGACGAGGTCGGCCTCAGTCCGCATCGACATAAGTCTGTGGCGCAGCTCGTCGACATCATCGCTGCTCGTGGCTTCGATGGGTTCGGCGCCGAAGCCGCGGACGGCAGAGGCGAGCATCGGCAGGTTCGAGTTGAACACCGAGGCGGCGGCCGCCTCGGTGAGGGTCCCATCCGACCGATCAGCACCCTGGATTTCGTCACCAGTGACGATCAGGCCGATGCGGGGCCTGCGGACGACGCCGATCTCGGTGATGCCGAGCATCGCGAGCGTGCCGACCCCGGCCGAGGTGATCCGCTCCCCCGCGGTCAGGACGATGTCCCCCCGGCTCATGTCCTCGCCGATTGCACGGATGTTCCAGCCAGGAGGCACTGACTCGGGAAGAGAATCGATCCGGATGGCCTCGGGGGCCGGACCGGCCTGCTGAGCGTCGGTGAGCTCGACGGGAACGACCGCCTCGGTGTCGGTGGGCACGGGAGCTCCCGTCATCACCCGCACCGCGCATCCCGGTTGCAAGGCGACGGGGCCGTGACCGGCGGGAATGTCGCCGACGACTCGAATGGACGTGCCGTCGCGGGCGGCGTTCAGGGCAGCGCCGTCGAGGGCGAACCCATCCATTGCCGAGGCGGCGAAGCCGGGCACCGATCGCGGGGCTGTGATGTCCGTCACCGTGGTGCGTCCGGCGGCGGTGCGCAGCGGCGTCGTTTCGGTGTGCAGACTCGGCGCCAGATCGGCGATGAGCTCGGAGTAGTCCTCTGGGTCCAATGATGTCCTTCCCTCGGTTCGATCCTACTTGCGATTCGATACGGCCGGGCCCGATGGTCCGGTGCGGCCGGGACCGGACCATACGGCGCGAGTCGCGTCGGGTCATCCAGTGCGGGGCGGGCCGGGTTCGTCTACAGTGTGGAGCGTGGACACTGACCGAGCAGTAACCGTCGAGTCCTCACAGCTGAAATTGGTCAGCTGGGAGGCTGCCGCGGCTGCCCTGTTGGCAGTCTCGGCAGTTGTGCTCTTCGGTGTGGGAACGACGTTTCCGCAGGTCCGCGCCTTCGGGTACGTTCCGATGCTCGCTGCTCTGGTCACCGCGTGGAGTGTCAATCGGCGCTTCGCCAGAGACCTCAGCATCATCGCCGCCTGTCTCGCACTCATCTCGGCGATTTCGGTCGAGGCCGATATCTCCTGGACGAACATCGCCCGCATGGGTGTGGTGCTCTCCGCCGTCGTCATCGGCCCGTGGCTGGTGACCCGGTACGTCTTCCAGGACCGGACGATCCAATTCCCGCTGCGGCGCGGCCAACCCTGGTCGCGGCTGGAGTGGGCATGGCTGGTCTTCGTCGTCGTGGTCGCGTGGGCGGTGCTGCCGCAGTACTTCATGCGCACCGGGGTCTACCTCAACTGGCCGCCGCTGACGAACTGGTCGGAGATCGTCCGACTGTTCTTCGGGGTCAATGCCGTGGGCATCTGGGATGAGCTGTTCTTCATCTGCACGGTCTTCGCCCTGCTGCGCACACACTTCTCGTTCTGGACGGCGAACGTCTTCACCACGATCATCTTCGTCTCGTTCCTCTGGGAGCTCGGCTACCGGTCGATCGGGCCGCTGCTGACGATCCCCTTCGCACTCGTGCAGGCCTTCATCTTCACTCGCACGAAGTCACTGCCCTATACGGTCACGGTGCATCTGCTCTTCGACGCGCTCGTGTTCCTCACGATCGTCCACGCCCACCACCCTGACGCGCTGCCCATCTTCATCGGCGTCTGACACCGTCATCAGAGTCCGAGTCGCGGCGGGCAGCCTCTCGACGCCCGGCGGCAACGCGCTGAAGAGACACTTTCGGTCAGCGATGGTCGCCCGGGATGACGCAGGTCCCTCCGAGTCGGTGACTCGGAGGGACCTGCGTACGGTGGTGACTGTTCGCGCGGCAGCGGACTCAGCGGATTCCGCGCAGCAGCTTCAGCATCGGCTTCGTCAGGGTGAGCGCGAGCAGGCCGAGCACGACCGTCGAACCGCCGACAGAGAGCCAGTACGGTGTCTGATTGGAAGTGTCGAAATACCCGCCGAGCACACCGGACAGTGCCGTTCCCACACCCGAGGCGAGGAAGAACACGGCGATCATCTGCGACTGGAAGACCTTCGGTGCGACCTTCGTCGAGAACGACAGTCCCACCGGCGAGATGAGCAGCTCACCGAAGACGAACACGGCTAGGGTCAGAGCAACCCACAGCAGCGGCGTCTCATTGGGACCGGCCTCAGCGAAGGGCAGGAACATGAGGAAGCCGATGCCGATGAGCACGAGAGACAGTCCGGCCTTGACCGGTGTCGAGATCTGCTTGGGTCCGAGCTTCATCCACACCGTGGCGAACAGCGGGGCGAAGACGATGACGAAGAACGCAGGGATCAGCTGGATCCAGTTGATCGGCATCTCCCACCCGAAGATCGAGCGGTTGAGCTGCGTATCCGAGTAAACGGTCAGAACACCGAAGATCTGCTGGTACATCGACCAGAAGATGACGACGGTGATGAAGAACGGGATATAGGCAAGGACGCGGGAGCGCTCGTCGCCATTCGTCTGCGGCGAGGTGTACATGACGATGAAGTAGCAGGCGGCCGCACCGGCAGAGACTCCGGCGATCCACCAATCGAGATTTTCAGGGTTGACGATCGTCGTCATCCACAGAATGACGGAGAGGAGAACGACGACCACGACGGCCACGAAGAAGAGGTAGAGCTTGTTCTTCGGCAGCGGATTGACCGCGACACGGGACTCCGGCGGCAGGCTGCTGCGACCGGTGAGGTAGATGATGAGGCCCAGGGCCATGCCGATTGCGGCGGCCCCGAACCCGTAGTGGAAGCCGATGTTCTTCTGCAGCAGACCGGTGAGCAGCGGGCCGAGGAGGGCGCCGATGTTCACGCCCATATAGAAGATGGTGAAGCCGGCGTCACGGCGCGGGTCCTTCTCTTCGTAGAGTTCACCGACCAGTGCCGAGGCGTTCGCCTTAAGACCGCCGGAGCCGAGTGCGACGAGGATGAGGCCGATCGCCACTCCCCCGTAGCCGGGGATGAATGCCAAGCAGATGTGGCCGATCATGATGATGACGGCCGAGTAGAAGAGGACCTTCTCCGCTCCGGCCAGCCGGTCGGCGAGCCAGGCGCCGAGGATGGTGGCAAGGAAGACGGCACCGCCGTAGGCACCGACGATCCCCACGGCCGTGCCCTGCTCCATCCCCATGCCGCCGTCGGTGACGCTGAAGTAGAGGTAGATGGCGAGGATGCCGTTCATCCCGTAGTAGGAGAATCGCTCCCACAGTTCCAGGCTGAACAGCTGCATGAGCGGCAGAGGGTGTCCGAAGAAGCGGGTATCGCTGCGGACGGCCTCGGTCGTCGAGGTGCTTGAAGACATTGTGTGCTTTCCGTAGTGGTGTGAGAGGCCACGATCCGTGGCGCACTTCACGATGGACCAGCGGACATCCTACTCCTCGGTTTTGCCGTGGTCACACCTGGCAATGCCTGGGACACGCCGTCCCAAAAAGCGGAAAATCAGAGTGATTCAGATCTCTTCATCGGCCTCTGTTACGCGCCTGCGTGACGGCTTGTCGCCTCGTCGATCGCCGCGTCTGTCGACGAACAGATTGAGCACACCGGCACACAGGACGATCGCCGAGGCGGCCACCGGAACAGCCATCGCCACGGCCGTCCCCAGATCCTCGGCGAGGATGCCGTTGACCGCTGAGGACACCGATTGGCCGACGATGATCGCCGACCCCGCCATCGACATCACAGTCGCCGACCGCCCGAGCGGGGCGCGTTCGGCAGCGAGGCTGAACAGGGTTACCAGGCTCGGTCCGATTCCCGTGCCCATGAGCAGCAGTGCCACGACGATGACCGGCATCGACTCCGTCGACGCGAGGATGATCGACCCGGTGACCATTATCGGCGCGAAGCACAGCAGCCGGGCCCACAGCGCGAACGATGCGGGGAAGAGCGCCACAGAGATCGCCAGCACCGCCGAACCGATGCCCATGACCCCGTAGATGAGACCGGCCTCCTCCGGTCGTCCGATGTCGTTGGTCAGCGCGGTCAGGGCGGTCAGCGTAGAGCCGAACACCATTCCGACGCCGAAGACGCCGAGGATGATGACGAAGACACCTGGGGTGAACATGTCCTTGGCCGGGGCACGCTCGCCGAGGCTGCTCGACCTCCCGGTCGGCCGCGCCCTCCCCGTCGGGTGCAGTGCGAAGGCGGAGACGAAGATCAGCGTCATCACGATCGCGCCGATGATGGGGGCAACCGGGGTGAAGAAGGTCGCCAAGAGTCCGACGAGGAAGGGCCCGAAGACGAAGATGACCTCATCGGCGGCGGATTCGTAGGCCATCGTGGCATTGAGCACTTTCGGCCGCCTCGGCGACGGCAGCACCGACATGACGATGTCGACGATGCGTGACCGCGACATCGGGGCGACCTGGGGCGAGGTGGCGCCGATCGCGAAGGCGGCGATGAAGACGACGACATCCGGCAGCGGGCTGAAGACGACCCACGCCATGAAGGTCAGTGCCGCACAGTTGAGGATGCCGGCGATGAGCAGCACGTAGCGCTGCCCCCAACGATCGGCGGCCGCCCCGATGAAGGAACCGAACAGGGCCGTGCCGAGTCCGACCATGGCGGAGTTGATTCCGCCCAGGCTCAGGGATCCGCGGCCGGCCACAACGAGGGTGAGGACACCGACGACGATCATGGCGAACGGCATGCGGGCGACGAAGGCGATCGGGAAATAGCTGCGTCCGACGGCCGAGAACAGAGTCGGAGAGGACTGCTGCGCGGTCGTGTCCCGAGTCGAGGCGGGTATGTCGCTGTCTGTCATATCAATCCAGTTTCTGCTCCCGCTCGTCCGGGAGATCGTGCCGCCGTGGTGACCTGGATCAAATCACTCGGTAGATGCACGCAGTTGGTCTGAGAAAGTCGAACCGGAAGGTTCGTCTTCAGGCTACTGCGTTTGTCCGCGCGATTCGAGCGGCAGCGGACCCGGCGGCGTTGAGTTTCATCACCATGGCACAGACCCCATTCCCATCGGCGACTCAGAAAGAACGCAGATCGGTCTGCGAGGATGACGACTATGAACTTCTTGTCTCGCGTCATCGTCAACGCATGTGCGATCTGGGTGGCCGCCTGGATTCTGCCGGGTGTGACGATCACAGGGAACCGGGTCGTCGAGGAGCAGGCCGGGGCCATTCCGGCGATGATCATCTCCTACCTTGTCATCGGCCTCATCTTCGGGTTGGCGAACGCCTTCATCAAACCGATCCTCAGCTTCGTCTCCGCCCCCATCACCTGTCTGACGCTGGGGCTGTTCTCCATCGTCATCAATGCGATCATGTTGGCGCTGACGAGTTGGCTCAGCGGGTTCACTCCTTTCGTCTTCACCATCGATTCGTTCTTCTTCTCCGCCATCCTCGCCGCGATCATCGTCTCGATCGTCTCCGCGCTGCTCGGATGGCTGGTCCCGGAGCGAAGCGCCGACCACGACCGGAGATGAGCAAAGTCCTCTACGGGATGTAGACTGTTGTTGAGAGTCAGCTGACCACCAGAAACTGTGCCGGAGGAGACCATGTCCGATATCGCCGCCCCGAAGAGAACCCGCAATTCGGCATCGTTTGCCGATGTCGTCGTCTTCATCGTCGCCTTCGTGCTCTTCCTGTTCGGGTTCTACCTCTTCGGAGCCGCGTTCTCCTCACCCGAGGGAACCGAGTTCTGGGTGTTCTGGGGCGGTCTGCTCGCATCGAGCTTCGCTTTCCTCGTCCCGATCGTCTACCGCTGGGCTCGCGACTCCCGACGCTGATCTCAGAATCGACGAGAAGGGCCGCTGCGCTGATGCGCAGCGGCCCTTCTCGTCGAATCACCGGCTGTCTCGTCGCCCTGTCACACGCCGAATCACCCGTCGATTCGCCGGTGACAGAAATCCATGATCGCCGAGGCGGCTTCGACCGAGCGCTCATAGTGCACCAGATGGCCTACCCCGCCCAATTCCACGAATTCGACATCGGAGAGTTCGGCGACGAATGCGCGGGTTGGCTCGATCGGCGCGATCGCATCCCTGTCGCCGGCGATGACGAGCGTGGGCATGATCAGGTGGTCGGCCACCTCGGTGACGGTGTGTGCGACGGATGTCGCGAACGCCTCCGACAGGGACCGCCGGTCGGCGAACGACGAGAAGTGCCGCGCGTGCTGATCGTGGATGTAGCGACGCAGCCCGGGATCGCGGGTCGTGGCCATGGCCACGCTCATGGCCCGGACGATCGCGGGGCTGCTCAGCAGGGACCGGCCGGCCTGCTCGGGCAGCCGCGCACCGAGGGCGTAGTAGGCGCGGGTGACCGCGGTGAGGAACCGCGCGGGGCCTTCCAGTGCGAGGCTGGTGATCGGGTTGATGAGCACGAGCTCGTCGACGTCGTCCTTGTACGATGCCGCGAGATGGCTGACCAGGATCGACCCGAAGGAGTGCCCCACGAGGATCGGCTTCACGCCCCGCTGTCTGCCGACCTCGGTGCGCAGTGCTGTGAGGTAGTCGACGAAGGCCGACAGCGACGAGCCTGAGTTCAGCGGACCAGTGAGCCCGAATCCGGGCAGATCGGGCACGATCACCTCACGGTCGGTGATGCTGCCGGCGATCAGCTCCATTCCATGATGGTCGCCGCGGAATCCATGCACCATCAGCAGAGGACGCCGACGCCGGTCACCCGGGTAGAGCCACGCGGCCGTGCTGTGCGAGCCCAGCCGGATGTCCGTCCGCTGTGATTGTCGTGTCCGCACCTCAGTCGGTTTCAGCGGTTCGCGGGCGACTCACTGCCCGGCGAGGGACGACCACGACGGGGACGGGAAGCACACGCAGCAGACGGCGGGCTCGCGCACCGACCGCGACCTTTCCGCCGCGGCCCAGGCGACTCGAGCCGATGAACGCGAGGTCTCCGGGCTGCCAGTCGATGGTCTCGGCCGCCTCTTCGATGTCGGCACCGGCCTTGGTTCTCACCGTGGCTCGGCCCGAGGTCAGCATCTCTGATGCTCGATCTGCCAGCACCGCTCCCCCGTACTGTTCGGCGAATTCGGTGATCTCGGCGACCTCGTCGTCATAGAGTCCGTCGTTCTCGACCAGGGACAGCAGTCTGAGGTCGACGCCGAGGCCGACAGCCGATTCGATGGCGGCACCGATGAGTGCCGAGGCCCCGGGGCGAGCACCGTAGAGTGCGGTCACTCGCGAGATCGGTCCGATATCCGACCGCCCCGACGGGGCGAGCACGACGGGCACCGGTGACGAGTGCAGAAGAGACGAGGCGACCGTGCCGATGCGCAGCTGTCGCATCAAGGTGGTGGCACGCGCACCGATGACGATGCCCACTGCGCCTTCCTTCTCTGCGACCTCTATGAGGCCCTTGGACTCGTTCGAAGCGATGTGGATGCAGCCCCTGGCGCGGACGTCGTCGGGAATGAGGGCCAGGGCCTCGTCAAGCCAGTCGTCGATCTGCTGGGCTACGATCCCTGCGCCGTCCTTCGGCACTGCGCTGCCGGCGAGAATCGTCGATGATTCGGGACGGATGATCGTGACCACGAGCTCGACGTCGATGGACCGCGCGATCGAAATGGCCAGCGAGATCGCATCCCGGCCCCGATCCGTGGCGATGTATCCGACGACCAGACGTCTGGTGGTGGCGGTCTCTGACATCCTCAACTCCTGTAGCTGCGCGTCCGACTGATGCTCGTCTCTCCCGATTCTACGTCGGCGCAAACAGAGCATCGACCTGACGATTTCGAGAGTCCCTTTTCAAGCACGTACAGACGAAGTGAAATTGTTTGGGAAAATAATGAACAAAACTCCCACGGCCTTGAAAGCTGTGCTAAATTCGACAGTGCAATTACGGATTCGCAGACATCAACCTGATTGCAACCTGACAATAGCGGACGTTGACGCCGTCCCCACGAGATCCACGACCATGAAAGGAGAGCAGTGACGATGATGAACTTTCTTGCAGGCCCCGACCTTCGACCGGCTTGGCATGAAAATGCTGCCTGCCCGATTGGCGGACAAGGACTCGTCGGCTGACACAGCCGTCTCTCACGTCTTTTCCACCGGTTGGCTTCCGGCCACCGTTGTCCTCTGAGCCACCGGTTGCCTGATACCCGGCATTCTTCACGTCTGGCACGTGTCCAGATCATTCCAGCATGCTCTTCGGCGCTGTAGCGCCGCCAGCAGCCAGTCCTGATCCGGTCACATCACGCCGACATCTTTGAGCTCGGTCGCTGACCGGCGGTCATCGCGTCCGCGCACGGTTCGATCGTGTGCCTTCTGCCTGACCTCCGGCCATACCGGCTTCAAAGCTCTTCCGGATTCCGTTGCCGTTTCAATGAGTCAGTCATCTCATTGGCCCATTGCGACAATGGCAATTATCCGCCTTTGCTAATTGCACCCTTTTTCGGGTGATTCATTGCCATTAGACGGCATTTTCGGAATCTGTTTATCTCACCGTCATTCCGGGATACCTCCTGCCCTTTTGCGGATATCCCCTGCCCGAAAACCACGAGGAAGAATTGTGTCGACCACGTTCCCATTCACCTATCCACGCCGCTGGGCCCTGACCACCGGGATGAAGCTCATCCGGTGGGCTCGCCGCCCGGCCCCGACCGCGGAAACCCGTCGCCTCAAGGCAGCCCGTCGCCAACAGGCTCGCCTGCGCGAACACGCTCGCGAACAGCGTGTGCGCGAACTGCGCGAACGGGACATCGTGCGCTACCTCAGCCAGGTCCGGCCGTTCATCTGAGCCGCCGTGGAGAATCCTCCTCGAGCAGTCGACTCGTCACGGCCCGGGTTCACGGGACTCGGGTCGTGGAGCGACCATTGGCGGGGGTGTAGCGACCCTAGATGAGCACTTCACCAACAGATTTTCAGCAGCGTCATGCCATGTGGCGAGCGTCACTCTCCGCCGATTTGGTCTCCCACCCGCACCTGGGTAGTATTGTTCAGGCAAGCGGGGGTATGGCGCAGTTGGTAGCGCGTCTCCATGGCATGGAGAAGGTCAGGGGTTCGAATCCCCTTACCTCCACCGCAGAAGGGCCGGGAATCCGAAAAGGTTCCCGGCCCTTCCTCTTCCCCAATTGCTACCTGACGGCGGCCCAGCAACCTCGCGCGAGGTTGCTGGGCCGCCGTCAGGTAGTAATTAGAGGGAGTTTTCTAGGGTGAGCAGGTGTCGCTTGTTGGCCTCGCCCCAGGCGTAGCCGGTCATGGAGCCGTCCGCGCCGATGACACGGTGACAGGGGACGATGATGCTGATCGGATTCTTGCCGTTCGCCGCGCCCACTGCTCGCGCAGCGCCGGGTCGGCCCAGCATTTCGGCGAGTTCTCCGTAGCCGGCGGTGCTGCCATAGGGGATCTGAGTCAGTGCCTGCCACACCTGCCGCTGGAATTCGGTGCCCTTTGCCGCCAACGGCAGATCGAACCGGGTGCGCCCACCGGCGAAGTACTCCCCCAGCTGGGCCTTCGTGCGCTCGAAGATTTCGAGGTCGTCGGCCGGTGTCGGATCGACGCCGAACGTCTTGTGCAGGCGCGCATCGATCGCCTCGGAGACGTCGAGGTAGAGACCGGTGAGGTGGGTTCCGTCCGAGTTGAGGAGGACCGGTCCGATCTCCGTGTCGATGATGGTCGAATACACCGGCGCCGAGGCGACCGGCAGTCCGATGGTTCCGCTCGGTTCCGTTGTCGGATCAGTGTGAGACGAGGTGTTCGTCGAGGTGGTCATATCAGGGTGTCCTTTCGACACGGCGGGCGTGATGGGCCCACAGCAGATGGGTGAGGTACGAACGCCACGGGCTGGAGTTCTTCGAGAGCTCTTTCCAGTCCCCGATGAAAGCTGAGGTCTCATTGAGTTCGGCGATCGCCTTCTTGACGCCGAGGTCGGAGTCCACGAAGACATCGGGGTCGCCAAGTGCGCGCATCCGGATATAGCCGTTGCTCCAGGGGCCGATCCCCGGCAGTGCCAACAGATTCCGGCTTGCTTCATCCCGGTCGGCCCCAGCCCCCAAGTCCACGCTTCCATCTGCCAAAGCCGACGACAGAGCTGCAATTGTGCGGATCCTGCTCTCTGGCAGAGCCCAGTCCGATGCGGGGACAGCAGCGATCGCCTCGGCGGTGGGGAACAGTCTGTCCACGCCGTTGACTACAAGTTCCGGCGGCAGCGGTTCTCCGGCTCCTGCTACGAGTCGCCCCAAGTGAGTACTCGCCGCGGCCAACGAAATCTGCTGCCCGAGTACGGTGCGCAGGGCCAGTTCGACAGGGTCGCTGTGCCCTGGCGAACGGATTCCGGGCCAGTCGTCGACGAGGCGGGCCAAGCCTGCGGATCGCAGAGTCTCTGCCACCGCCGCGGGGTCGGCATCGAGGTCGAAGGTTCGGCGAGTCCGGGCTACGGCGCTGCCGAGGTCTCTGGTATCGGCCAGGCGGAGGCGACAATCGACGAAATCTCCGGCTCCTTGTCGCACGGTGATCACTGCCGGGCCATGGGGCAGTCGCAGCGAACGGGTGTACGCCCCGTCCGCGACCGTTTCGATCCCGGGCACGGCTCGGACAGCGAAGTACTCGAGCAGATGTGAGAAGTCGGACGGCGGACGATAGGCCAGTCTCAGGTTGAGCTCATCGGCCACGGGTTGGTCGGTTCCGGGGCTGCGCAGCTGACGGGGACTGATCGAGTACATTTCGCGGAAAGTGTCGTTGAACTGTCGGATGCTGGAGAATCCGGCGGCGAAGGCGATGTCGCTCATCGGCATCGATGTGACTTCGATAAGTGTTCGGGCAGTCCGAACGCGTTCAGTGCGGGCCAAAGCCAAAGGCCCTGCGCCGAGTTCGGCATGGATGAGGCGTCCGAGCTGACGTGTGCTGTATCCGAGTTCGGCGGCCAGTGTTTCGACTCCCCCTCGGTCGACGGCACCGTCACGGATGAGCCTTACGGCCCGAGCCACAATGTCACCTCGAGTGTCCCACTGTGGAGAATTCGGGCTGGCGTCCGGGCGGCACCGCCGGCAGGCTCGGAATCCGGCATCGGCGGCCGCAGCTGCTGTGACGAAGAAGTCGACGTTCTCCCGCTTCGGTGTCTTCGCCGGGCACGAGGGACGGCAGAAGATCCCGGTGGTGCGCACCGCGGTGAAGAACATGCCATCGAACCGGCGGTCACGCGAGGTGACTGCCTGATAGCACTGGTCGGACGTGAACATAGTCCCATTCTCCGCCGTGAAGCGCAGGAATACTAGCGGTTTTCGGACACGGCAGTCGCGGGAACCAGCCGAGGCAGAATGCGGACAAGGATGAGCAGAACGATCAGTTCCATGAGGGTCTGGGTCACGACTGCGGCGGGGCCGCTCCTCTCTCCGGTGATCGCCCGAACGAGGGGAAGCATGACGAGTGAATTGCGAGTCACCCCGGACAGGATCACGGCTCGGGATTGGTCTGCAGCCATCTGCGTCGCGCGTGTGAGGATCCACCCGGCGACCGCCATCACGACCGCGAAGACTGCGAAGACCAACGCCGCAGTGCCCAAATGCCCAGCAGAACCAGCGATCACCGGAATGACCGAGGCAGTGATGACTAGCAGAGTCAGGGCCATCACCGGGTCCATCAGCTTTGCGGCCGATTCGACGACGCGATCCACCCGGGGCTGTCTGCGGGCTAGGGTGCGAACCAGGACGGCGGCGATGAGCGGAATGACGATGAACAGCAGCAGCGCTTCGCCCAGGGGCCGAATCGGCAGATCGATGCTCGTTCGCCCGCCGGTGATCGCCCACAGCAGGACCGGCAGCAACAGCAGCTGAGCGATCATCAGCATCGGGGTGAGCATCAGCAGCTGGTCGGCGGCACCTCCGGCAGCTCGCGTGAACGCAATGACGTAGTCGATGCACGGGCACAGCAGAACGATGAGCACTGCGGGCACGATCGGATCAGCAATGTCGAAGACCGCGATGAGACCAGCGACGACCGCGGGAACGACGACGAAGTTCATCCCGGCCACAAGTGCGAGGAAACGACGATCACGAAGAGCACGCAGACCCGAGTCGAACGGAAGCTCCAAGAACGTGAGGAAGAGCAGTGCGATGAGGCACGGGGTCAGTGCCGCTTCGGCGAGGCCGGCGAAGCCAGCGATCCCAACACCGAGGATGCCTCCGAGCACCGCTCCGCCGAACCACACCAGCACCTGCAGGGTCGAACTGTGCACTTATCGGCCCCTGAGAGTCAGTGTGTGTCGGGCCAGTAGTAGGAATCCGGCAGGGAGCGCTTGCCGAAGATCGCTTGGCCGACGCGCACACAGTTCGCGCCCTCTTCGATGGCGACTTCGAAGTCACCGGACATGCCCATCGACAGACGCCCGGGGCCCAGCAGCTCAGCATCGGTGTCGCGGACCTGGTCACGCAGTGTGCGCAGCGTCTGAAAACAGGGCCGGACGCGGTCGATGTCGGCTGAGAAGATCGCCAGGGTCATCAGACCCTGCACCTTGAGCGTCTCGAAGGCCTGGACCTCTTTGAGGAATGCGGGCAGGTCTTCCGGCGGCATTCCGAATTTCGAGTCCTCGGCAGAGGTGTTGACCTGCACGTACACGTCGAGGCTGCGTCCTTCGGCTTCGAGTCTGCGGTCGAGTGCTCTGGCGACCTTGAGCCGGTCGAGGGCTTGGAATTCGCTGGCGAACTGCGCCACGAACTTGGCTTTGTTCGACTGCAGGTGGCCGATCACTGCCCAGTCGATGTCGAGATCGGCCATCTCCTCGGATTTCCGGTGAGCCTCTTGGACCTTGTTCTCTCCCAATCTCGCACACCCAGCGGCGACGGCGAGTCGGATGCGCTCTTCGGGCACGGTCTTGCTCACGGGCAGCAGTTCGATCTCGGCGCGGTCCCGACCGGAGCGTTCCGCCGAGGCAGCGATACGGCGCTCCACCTCGGCGATATTGGTCCGGAAGTCCTCGACGGTCATCGCCGTCGCATACTGTTCATCGTGATTGAGTCCGCTGTTGTCTGCCATAGTGCCATCGTACTCAGCAGCAGATTTCCTGCAGGACATGCTCACGCGACGATGCGAGCCCGCCCCAACGGTCCCCGTCCGGCCATCGACTTCGCATCGTTCCACGCAGCAGCCAGCCGCGGACCGACCTGGTCGAGTTCAGCATCCGGAACCGTATACGGCAGGCGGATCCACCGATCGAGTCCGCCCGCCGGGGCGAAGTTCGGCCCCGCGACCAGACCGAGTCCGTGGTTCCTCGCAGCGATCGAGAGCACCCCGGACCGTGCCTCGGGAAGTTCGGCCCACAACGCCATACCGCCTGGTGGGATCACGAGCTTCCAGTCCGGCAGCCACTCTCTGACCTGCGCGGCCAGACTGTCCCGCGCAGCCCGCAGGCGGGACCGCGCCTCTGCGACGATGGCCTCGTGGCTGCCCATGAGTTCGACAGTCACCAGCTGTTCGAGGACCGGGGCGCCGAGGTCGAGTCCGAGGCGGGAAGAGGCGAAGTGATCGACGCGGTGCCGGGGAATGCGCATCCAGCCGATGCGCAGTCCGCCCCAGCAGATCTTGCTCACGCTGCCCACCGTCACCGAATCGGGAACGAGCGACGCCATCGGCGTCGGAGGCGAATCCTCCTCCAGCCCGAGGTCGATGAGCGATTCGTCGAAGACAGGGACCACGCGGTGCCGACTGAGCGCATCGGCCAGCTGCGGGCGCTGGTCCTCAGGCAGCAGTGAGCCTGTCGGATTGTGGAAGTCGGGGATGAGGTAGGCGCTGCGCGGCCGGGTCTGGCGGATCAGCTGCTCCAATGCGTCGACATCCCAATGATGGCCGTTGGCACCGAATTCGAGTGGGTACGTCACCAGAGAGGCCCCGGCGCCTTCCAAGGTGGCGATCGCATTCGGGTAGGTCGGGCTTTCGATGAGCACCCGCGATGTCGACCGCGCCGCACCGCGATTCCTGACCTCATGCGGTTCGACGTCGAGGAGCGCGCGCACAGCGATGGCGGCCGCCCCGAAGGCACCGGAGGTGATGAGGATCTGGTCGGGATCCGTCGGTGCACCGCGACTGGTGTAGCGCTCGGCGATGAGTTCACGCAGCACCGGCAGTCCGGACGGATAGTAGCCGGTCCCGGGCAGGTAGGCGCCCAGACGCGAGAGTGCGCGTTCATAGGCGTCGAGGATCTCAGGGGCTGCGACGGGCGCTGTGCAGGTGAGGTCGATCTCGGTCTCATCGGCACCGGATGGTGAGAGCAGGTGGTCGATGCGGCCGCCGGGGACACTGGGCAGCTGGACGATGCTGCCGGAACCGCGTCGGGTGACGATGAATTCCTGTTCTCGCAGGTGGGCATAGGCCCGGCCCGTCGTCGTCCGGGACACGCCCACGGCCACGGCAAGCTCCCGTTCGCTCGGCAGTCTGGCACCGACCGGCAGACGTCCGTCCGTGATCGCTGCGGCCACGGCCGCCGCCAGGGATTCGAAGGCCGGTGTCTTCCACGGGCCGTCCCCGATGACACTGGCCAGACGTTTCGCTCCGAGGGCCACTGTGCTCATGATCCGACCTCCATAGGACCACTTTCCTGCAAGTGGCTATTTCACGCAAGACCAATTTCGGTCAGAATGAGAGGATCACTACCTCAGAGCACAGAAAGCCACCGGATGACCACGATGAGAGCACCGAAACGTCAGCTGGCCAATGTCGGCCCCATCGCGCAGCTGCGCGGCGGACGACTCTGGATACGCCTCCCCCAGCTGCTCCTCGGCCTCTACCTCTTCGGTGCCTCGATGGCGATGATGGTCAATGCCGGTTTGGGCATGATGCCGTGGGACGTCCTCCACTCCGGCATCCAGAATCATGTGCCGCTGACCTTCGGGACCATCGTCACCATTCTGGCGTTCCTCGTGCTGCTCATCTGGATCCCCCTGCGCCAGCAGCCGGGTATCGGCACGATCCTCAACGCGCTCCTCGTCGGCCCCGCGCTCGACCTCACCCGCCTGTTCCTGCCCCGACCGGAGGAACTCGGATGGAACATCGCGCTCATGGTCACAGGCGTCGTCCTCAATGGGGCCGCCTCGGCGATGTACATCGGAACCCAATTCGGGCCGGGCCCGCGCGATGGACTGATGACAGGCCTCTCCCGCGTGACCGGACGGTCGATCCGGCTGGTGCGGACCCTCATCGAAGTCAGCGTCGTCGCCATCGGCTGGCTGCTCGGCGGAGTCGTCGGCGTCGGCACGGTCCTCTATGCGCTGGGGATCGGTCCGATCACCCAAGCGCTCCTTCCGGCCTTCATCGTCGAACTCCGCCCCCGGTCGAAGCCGACGACCGCCGCCGAGGATGTCCCCGAAGACTGAGCGACCGTCACCTCTGCACGGCCCTCAGAAGACCGGGGACCTCACTGAAGGAGGGGCCAGACGTCCGACGCGTCCACTCACTCCATCGAATCGAGGATGTCGGTGAGGTCGTCGAACGTCGTCAGCGGATTGACGATGGCGAACCTGGCATTCGGTCGCCCCTGGTGCGAGCTCGGCACCACGAAGGCCCGCTGATCCTCGAGCAGGCGATCCGACCACGCGTCATAGTCCGACCTCTGCCACCCGTCACGTTCGAACACGACGACAGAGAGTTCGGGTTCGCGCACGAGTCGCAGATGCTCACGGTGCTTGATCTCCGTGGCGATCTCACGGGCCAGATCGATCGAATGGCCGATCGCCTCCCGGTAGGTTTCGGCACCATAGCTGGCCAGCGAATACCACAGCGGCAGACCGCGCGGCCGACGCGTCAGCTGGATGGCGAAGTCCGACGGACTCCAGTCCTGAGCATCGGTGAGCGTGTCGAGGTACTCGGCCTTCTGCGTGTGCGCTCGCCGTCCCGAATTCGGGTCGCGATAGATGAGCGCACAGGCGTCGAAGGGGGCGAAGAGCCATTTGTGGGGGTCGACGATGAGCGAATCGGCCATCTCCACTCCGGCGAACTTGTGACGTGCCTGAGGTGAGAGCATCGCGGCCAGACCGTAGGCGCCGTCGATGTGGAGCCATAAGTCGAACTCGTGCTTGAGTGCGGCGATGCCGGCGATGTCGTCGATGGTGCCGAAGTTCGTCGTCCCCGAGGTGGCCACCACCGCAATCACGGCATCCCCGTGTTCGACCAGAGCCTCACGCACCCCCTCCGGGCGCAGGATCCCGTGGTCCCCGGTGGCCACGGGTGCGATATCGACATCCATGACCTCGGCCGCAGAGGCGACTGAGGAGTGCGCCTCGGCGCTGCACACAATCACCCAACGTCCCGGCCGAGTCTCACCGAGCTTCTCCTTCTGTGCGTTGCGGGCGGCGACGAGGGCAGACAGGTTGCCGATCGTCCCGCCCTGGACGAACACCCCTCCGGCGCCTGCAGGCAGCCCGAACTCTCCGGCCAGCCAGCGCAGGACCTCGTTCTCGGCGTGAACGACTCCGGCACCTTCGAGCCACGAACCACCGTAGAGGGCACTGGCGGACACGACGAGGTCGAAGGCCACCGCCGCCTTCGTCGGGGCGCTGGGGATGAACGACAGATACTTCGGATGGTCGGTGGAGATGCAGGCGGGGGCGAAGATGTGCTCGAAGATCGCCAGCGCTCGAGCCGACCCCAGCCCCTCCTCGGTGACGGTGGGCCCGGCCAGTCGACGCAGCTCGGTCTCTGAAGTCGGATGGTCGAGCGGGGTGTCCTCGGCCAGAGTCCGACGGCGCGAGTACTCGAGCACGAGATTCACGAGGTTTCGGGTCTCATCGGAGACGACGTGCATGCGGGAATGAAGACTGTCGGTCATGGGTGCTCCTCGGGGCGGTCGATGGGGGTGGGGATCGCCCACCGATAACGAGACTATCCGCAGAGAACCGGTTTGTGATGGGTCGGACGGTGCGGATCAACACGAATTCCTCGCCCGGACCGCAAATCGCAAGTTCTGACTATTATTCATATTGCCTTGCGACAGGTCTCGATGCTGAGGTAGGTTCGACCTCATGAATGGTGCGCAGACGTCCGACACCGAGGATAATCCCCATCGCGAGGACGACCAGAGCTCCGAGCACAGCCGGAGCTCCGAGGCCACCGGACTCCGTGTCCGGGAGGCCATCCGGCGATCGGGGCTCAAACAGCGCAAGATCGCCGCGGCCATCGGCATCGATGAGACGAAACTGTCCAAGGCCTTGTCCGGTCGCCGCCGATTCACCGCCGATGAGCTCCTCGGCGTCGCCACCGCCACCGGCGTGACCGTCCGGTGGCTGCTCGGCGACGAGTCACAGGTCTCCGCTCCTCCCCCGAACACGGCGACCGTTCCAGACAGCGACGAGGATGCGAATCCTAAACGCAGCATCGCCGAAGCGGCATGGACGCTGTTCGGCCGGCACGGCTTCGACGCCGTGCGCATCGCCGATATCGCGGCCGCCTCCGGAGTCTCAGCCCCGAGCATCCACTACTACTTCGCGAACAAATCCGACCTCTTCGACGCCGCTCTCGACTATTCGGTCAAACTCGCATTCGACCGCCAGATCGCGTGGCTCGATGAAATTGCGGACCCGGCACAGAGGCTCGAACGCCTGCTGAAGCTGCAGTCCCCGCTGGGGCGAACGGAACGCGGCGAATGGTCGATCTGGCTGCAGACCTGGGCTCGGCTGTCGCTCGAGGATTCGACGTTGTCGAACTATCCGCTCAGCTATGAACGCTGGTCGAAGACCGTGCAGACGACGATCGAGGAGGGGCAGCGCACCGGCCGCTTCCGCTCCGGCGACCCGCGGGCCATGGCCGATGAACTCACCTCTCTGCTCGACGGCCTCGGCATCAAGGTGCTCACCGGAGTGATGGACACGGACACCTTCGCACAGCGACTGCGCACGTACCTCGACCGCTCGATCAGGCATCCGTCGCCCGCACCGGCCACACCGACCACAACAGCCTCGTCGACCACCCCAGAACGACCGACCGAGACCACCTCGATGCCAGCCACCAACACCGATCAATCCAAGGAGTCATCATGAACCGCAAGGTCATCCTCACCTGTGCCGTCACCGGTGCCGGAGACACCACCGGCAAGAGCGAGCACGTTCCCGTCACACCCGAAGAGATCGCCGACGACGCGATCGCAGCAGCCCGCGCCGGCGCCTCGGTCGTCCACATCCATGTCCGCGATCTCGAGACCAGACAGGGCTCACGCGAGGTCGCCTACTACCGCGAGGTCGTCCGCCGCATCCGCGCCTCCGACGTCGACCCCGTCATCAACCTCACCGCCGGAATGGGCGGCGACCTCGTCATCGACCCCCAGGACCCCCTGACCACGATGCCGGGCACCGACCTCATCAACGCCCTCGACCGACTCCCCCATGTCGAGGAGCTGCTGCCCGAGATCTGCACGATCGACTGCGGCAGCCTCAACTTCGGCGAAGGGTCGAACCTCTACGTCTCGACCCCTGACATGCTGCGCGAAGGGTCGAAGCGGATCCAGACGTTGGGCGTGCGTCCGGAGATGGAGATCTTCGACACCGGCAATCTGTGGTTCGCCAACGTCCTCGTCGAGGAGGGTCTCATCGATGCCCCGCCGCTGTACCAGCTGTGCATGGGCATCCCCTATGGTGCCCCTGCCGATCCGGGACTGCTGGCGGCGATGGTGAACATGCTGCCGAAGGGTGCGCAGTTCACGTCCTTCGCCATCGGCGCCAACCAACTGCCGTGGGTGGCCCACTCCGTGCTCGCCGGCGGTCACGCCCGCGTCGGACTCGAGGACAACCTCTATCTGTCCAAGGGGGTGAAAGCCACGAACGCCGATCTCACCGCTCGCGCCGTCGAGATCATCACAAGCCTCGGCTCGTCCGTGGCCACCCCCGATGAGGCCCGCGAGATCCTCGATCTGCGCGTGCAGACACCGACCATCACAGGAGACGATCTGTGAACGATTCCACCCACGCCGCGCCCGCCCCCAGCTCGCCGGTCTTCCCCGACTTCGATGCGATCGGCTCCATCACCTGCGTCGGCGCCGGAACGATCGGCGGTGGATGGGCCGCGTACTTCCTCGCCCAGGGGTACCGGGTGAAGATCTGGGATCCGGCTCCGGATGCCGGCGAAAAGTTCAATCGACTCCTCGACGCGGCTTGGCCGGCCCTGGCCGAACTCGACATGGTCGCAGGCGCCGACCGAACCGCGTGGTCGATCCACACCGACCTCGCCGAGGCGGTCGCGGGCACCGGGTTCGTCCAGGAGTCCGCTCCCGAAGATCTCGCACTCAAGCGTGGTCTCCTCGCCCAGATCGACGAGGTCTGCCCACCGAACATCGTCATCAGTTCGTCGACTTCGGGCTACAGCATGACCGAGATGGCCACCGAGGCGGCCCACCCCGAACGGCTCGTCGTCGGCCATCCGTTCAATCCGCCCTACCTCCTCCCTTTGGTCGAGGTCGTCGGCGGACAGTCCACCTCCGCGGCGTCCGTCGACTGGGCCGCTGACTTCTTCACCCACATCGGCAAGTCCGTCATCCGCATGGACCGCGAAGTCCC
Organism: Brevibacterium linens ATCC 9172; assembly: GCF_900169165.1. Classification (GTDB taxonomy): domain Bacteria; phylum Actinomycetota; class Actinomycetes; order Actinomycetales; family Brevibacteriaceae; genus Brevibacterium; species Brevibacterium linens. The sequence goes on along the minus strand of NZ_FXYY01000003.1, from coordinate 261,013 downwards.
CGGCTTCATCGCCAACCGACTGCAGGAGGCACAGTGGCGGGAGGCCCTGTACATGGTTGAGCAGGGCGAGGCCACGGTCGAGCAGATCGACCGCTCGATCACCGATGGTCCGGGTCTCCGTTGGCCGTTCCAGGGGCCGATGCTCACGTTCCACCTCGCCGGCGGTGAGGGCGGTATGGCGCATATGCTCGACCATTTCGGTCCGTCGCTGAAGTCTCCGTGGACCCGGCTGACCGCTCCCGAGCTCAGCCAGCAGCTGCGAGACGATGTTGTGGCCGGCTGCGATATCGAAGCCGGTGAACGCTCCATTGCCGACCTCGTGGCTCATCGTGATGCCGGAATCATCGCCCTGCGTCGACTCACGGCGCAGTTGGACGCCACGCCAGACTCCAGCAAAGCCCAGTCGGCGGACGGCACTTCGGGGCACCCGGCATCCCCCGCCGCGGTTTCTGCTCCCCCGTCCTCCGCACCGACGGCGGCGACCGCCTCGGCGTCGAAGCTGAGCACGTACAGCACTGAGGTCGTGCCCAAGTGGATCGATTACAACGGTCACATGTCAGAGGCCTTCTACGTCCTCGTCTTCGGATTCGCGACCGACCAGGTGATGGATCAGCTCGGCCTCGATGCCGCCTACCGAGAATCCCAGAAGGCGTCCCTGTATACGGTCGAATCCCATATCCGCTACCTCGACGAGGCGGCTCTCGGCGACCGACTCACCGTCGTCCCGCGCCTCGTCAGTGCCGCAGAGAAGAAGCTGCACCTGGCCTATGAGATGTATGTCGGGGACCGGCTCGTGTCCACCGAGGAGATCATGGCCCTCCACGTCGATCAGACCACGGATCGCGTCGTGCCCTTCCCGGACACCGTGGCCGAGCGGATCTCTCAGGTCGTCGCGGAGCGTCCGGAGTGGGTAGGTCGCTCGATCGGCTGACTCATCAGGAATCGAGAAGTCAGCCCGGACTCGGGCCGCTATTCTTAAAGTCATCGCTTCAGTCGAAGCCGACTATCCGGACCCGAATCCGTTCCATGAGGAGTCACCATGACCACCACGACTGCCGACGTCACGTTCACAGCGACCACCGAGGTACTGGGCGACCGCCCGATTCTGCGCCTGCCCCAGGACGCCAGCGATCGACTGCCCTCCCGCGGACAGGTCGCCGTCGACGGCACCCTCGACGGCATCGCCTTCAGCACTGTCATCGAACCCGACGGTCGACGCGGCCATTGGATCAGTCTCGATGAGGACCAGTGGGAGACGCTCGGGGCGACGGAAGGTGCCGACGTCGAAGTCGGCGTGACCCCGACGAAGACCTGGCCGGAGGTGACGGTGCCCGCGGACCTCCGCTCTGCCCTCGATGCCGCCGGCGATCTCGACGATGTCTGGGACAGCCTCACGCCGATGGCCCGGTGGGAATGGGTGCGGTGGATCAAGGCGACGAAGAACGCCGATACGCGTGCGCGCCGAGTCGATGTCGCGATCTCGAAACTCGAATCAGGCAAACGCCGTCCCTGCTGCTTCGACCTGTCATCGTGCACGGATCCGGAGCTGTCGAAGAGCGGAAAGCTTCTCGGTCTGTCCTGACCCGGCACGCGCCTCATCGGCATGCGTAGCAGGCATCTGATCGCGGTGCAGGATTCAGTCGGTGTCTGCGGCAATCGCGGCCGAAGCCCAGATGAGCGGGATCTGCAGCGGCAGTCTCGCCAAAGCAATGGCCCGGCCCCTGGGATCGTCCCAGTGTTTGACCGCAGTGTAGATGTTGGCAGGGAAGACGCCGACCATGAGCGCCGCGGATGCCGCGCCGCCGAGGCGACGTGTCCCCGCGTTCGCCATCAGTCCCGCGCAGCCGAGTTCAGCGATGCCGCTGGCATAGGTCCAGAAGCGCGGGTTGCCCAACTGAGGCGGCACGATGGAGTCGAAAAGGGCGGGCCGGGAGAAGTGGGCAACGCCGGCCAGGCCGAGGATGCCGGTCATGATCGTCGTCTTCATCGTCATTCCGAATCCGTTCTTGTGGAGCTTAGGGGAATCGAACCCCTGACCTTTTCATTGCGAACGAAACGCTCTACCAACTGAGCTAAAGCCCCTCTTCCGGTTTCAGTTTACGCCTGCTCCCGGCGTTCGACCAAAATCGCGCGGCCCCAAACGGGGATCGACCGGCACGGCCTGTCACCTGGGGCGGATCCGGTGGAGCCCCTTGATCCCGGCGAGTAGAGTCGAAAGAGAGTCCCCTCTACGAAAGGACCGACAATGGCAGAAGAATTCGGAACAGTCGTCATCGGCGCAGGCCTCGCAGGAGGCACCGTGGTCGAATCACTGCGCGACGCCGGCTACACGGCGCAGATCGCTCTCGTCGGCGCCGATCCTGCGGCTCCGTACTACCGGCCGGACCTGTCGAAGAAGGTGATGATCGAAGGGTCGGATCCTGCCGATTCGGCGCTCCGAGGCGAAGACTGGTATCCCGCTCACAACGTGTCGACGTTCTTCGGCACCTCGGCGACCTCCATCGACACGGATGCCCAGACGGTCGACCTCGAGGACGGACGAGAACTGTCCTATGGTCAGGTGATCCTCGCGACCGGAGCGGTGCCCCGCACACTCGACGTCCCGGGCGTCCAGCTGGGCAATATCCACACTCTCCGCGATGCCGGGGATGCAGTGGCCATCCGCTCGCAGTTCGGCGACGGCAAGAAGGTCGCGGTCATCGGCGGCGGCTGGATCGGCCTGGAAGTCGCGGCAGCGGCGAAGTCCCACGGCAGCGATGTCACGGTCGTCCTCCGTACCGACGCTCCCCCGCTCTCCTCCGTCCTCGGACAGGAGCTTGGAGAATACTTCGAGGACCTGCACCGGAAGAACGGAGTCAACTTCCTCAAGAACGCGGATACGACCGCGTTCACCGGTGACTCCGCGGTCGAGGCCGTCGAAACGTCCGCCGGAAGCGTCCCGGCCGATCTCGTGGTGGTCGGAATCGGCGCCGATCCCGCCATCGACCTGGCATCCTCGGCAGGGTTGTCGACCGAGAACGGAGTGATCGTCGACGAACAGATGCGCACGTCGGACGGCAACGTGCTGGCGATCGGCGATATTGCGAATGCGCAGAACACTCTGCGCGGTGAACGTCTGCGCGTCGAGCACTGGGACAACGCGGTGCGCCAGGCCGAGGTCGCAGCCTCGACGATCAGCGGAGGGACCAAGTCCTACGACTGGCAGCCGTACTTCTACACCGACCAGTTCGACCTCGGTATGGAATACGTCGGCCGCGGCGCCACCGAGGACGACGTCGTCATCCGCGGCGACAAGTCCAGCGGCGAGTTCATCGTCTTCTGGCACCGTGACGGAACGGTCACCGCAGCCATGAACGTCAATGTCTGGGACTATGGCGACGAACTCCGCGCACTCATCGGCAACAACGTCACCGCCGATCGACTCGCCGACGAACAGGTGCCCGTCGGCGAACTCTGAATCGGTCTGCCTCTGAGTCCGACCGCCACTGAGTCGGACCGCTCAGCTCTCGCTTGATGACTCCGCGGGGTCGGTGACAGACAGTCCCCGACCCCGCGGTTTCCTTGCCGTCTCTGGCATCCTGGTAGACATGGATTCCCTCTTCGCCGATGAGGCTTTCGACCGCCGACCGGCAGTCGTCGCACCCGGTGCGGTCTGGGTGCCGGGCTTCCTCACCGCCGAGGCACAGCAGTGGATCATCGCCCGCTATGCCGAATGGCAATCCGGTCCGGTTCCCCCTCATGCCGCAACGATCGCGGGCTATCCGATGAGCGTGACGACGATCGGTCTGGGCTGGCATTGGCAACCCGGGCGGTACGACCGCCGTGCCGTCGACGTCAACGACAAACTCGTGCTGCCCTTCCCCGATTGGATGACCCGCCTGGGCCGTCAGGTTCTGCAGACGGCGGTCACGGTCGTCGAGGACTCCTGGGAATTCGCTGCAGGAACGGCCGCCGCATGGGGTTTCGACCCTGCCGGCTACCATCCGGATGTAGCGCTCGTGAACTACTACGACGAACACGCGAAGATGGGTATGCACCAGGACAAGGACGAATTCGACCCCGCTCCTGTCGTCTCACTGTCACTGGGCGATACATGCCTCTTCCGATTCGGCAATACCGACAATCGCAACCGTCCCTTCGAGGACCTGCGGTTGGCCTCGGGTGACGCCTTCGTCTTCGGCGGCCCTGCCCGCTTCGCCTACCACGGGGTCAGATCGATCCAACCGGGTACTGCACCGGATGCGGGACGGCTGGACCACCTCGGCGGGGGCAGGATCAACATCACGATACGCACGACCGGACGGAACTGAGTTCGAGTCACCGGCGGTCCCGGTGCGGGGCGGCGGCTCAGGAGTCCTTGACGTCGGGGTCGACGTCGACGACGCCCTCCGGCGGCGCTGCCAGCCGATTGGGTGAGGTCTTGCGGAACACCGGCTGTCCTGACAGCACCGTCGACCTGGCCAGGGTATTGCTCGCGACCGAGGACACGATGATCAGGCACAACACTGCGATGACGGCCATGATCAGCGAGAACCAGGAGAACCCGGACGAATAGAGGTCGAAGATGAAGGCCGCAATGACGATGAAGGGCATGCCCAGGCCCGTAGCCGGCGAGAACACGTTGATCCGCGACAGGGCGTCGCGAACACGGAACATCGCCAGCGCGGAGCTGAGCAGCAGCAGGGATCCGGTGATGCCGAAGATCCCGACGAGGGTCGTGGCCAGTGTTTCATTCATCAGCGGTGCCCCCTCGTGAGGATGCGCGACAGAGCGATCGTGGCGAGGATCCCCACCATGGAGGACAGGAAGACCACGTCGAGGACGATCGACGAGGCCACCATGATGCCGAGCATCGTGACGATCGCGATGGCCGAGAAGTAGATGAGGTCCGAAACCACTGCACGTGAACCCTGATCCCGGGCCGTGAGCACGCGGATGAGGCCGATGATGATAACGGCGGCGAGGATGACCGAGCAGATGCCGGCGATGACGATCATGGATGCCCTCCCTGCAGATCGGTGTGTGGACCCGGCGCACGTCCACGGGTCATCGACAGCAGCCGCGACTCCATGTCGATGAGCCCGTCGAGGGCGGATTCCTCCGACTCCTCGAATAGGGCGTGGACGAAGATCACCGGCGGGGTCGTCGCCGTGCCGGCCGCGATCGCTGTGACCAGCGTGCCGGGCGTGATGGTGATCGACGACGCGAACAGCGTGACTTCGAGGTCGGTGGCGCAGCGCATCGGCAGCTCGACGATCATCGGCTGGGCATAGTCGCTGCAAAAGAGTCGGGCGACGACGGTCGCCGACCCCGTGATGATCGCCCGGACGATGAAGCCGACGTAGGAGATGCCGTGGATAAGACGCATCACGGTGCCATCACCGCCTCAATATAGTCGCTATGGTCGAGCAGACCCTCGGCTCCCCGGAGTGTGAGGTCGAGCAGAGGCTCCGGGAAGCAGAAGAGCGCAACGGAGAGACCGATCATGATCGTCGCCGGCACCAGCAGACGGGCGGGGATGCGCACGCTGCGCATGATCGGTTCGGCCGGGGCACGTCCGGTCTCTGCCGAGTCCGGACGGTACGTCTGCATCGGCGGTCCCCAGAAGGTGTTGCGCCAGGTGCGCTGAAGCGCCAACAGGCTGATCGCTGCGCCCGCGACGATGGCTGAGACAAGGACCCATCCGAAGCCGCCGCCGGTGTCCGTGGAGGCCCGGATGAGTCCGACCTTGCCCCACAGCCCCGAGGTCGGCGGAAGACCGACCAAGGAGAAGACCCCGAGGATCATGAGGATGGTCGCCCATCGCTCGCGGGAGGCGAGCCCGGACAGCTTGCGGAAGGATCCGGTGCCGTAGGTCTGTTCGACCGCGCCCATGATGAGCAGCAGGCCGGCCATCGTGATCATATGGTGCATCATGTAGAACGCACCGGCGCCGAGGGCTGCCGAGGTCAGCAGGGTGACGCCGACGAGGATGTGGCCGACGCCGGCAGTCATCTCGAATCCGAGCACATTGCGCACCCGCACCTGTCCGAAGCCGGACACCGCACCGATGAGGATGCTCGCCACCGCGACGATGACCAGGACCGTCGCCCACGGGGCGGGTTCACCGTAGACAGTGGTGTAGATGCGGTAGATCGCGTAGAGCCCGACCTTAGAATGCAGCCCGGAGAACAGCGACATCATGCCCGCCGAGGTGTTCGGATAGCTGCGGACGAGCCAGCCGTGGAAGGGCGCGCCGCCGGCCTTGATGAACAGCGACAGCAGCACCACGCCCAGCGCGATCCCTGCCTGGCCGGTCGGCTGTCCCTGACCTGCCAGAACCGCGAGGTTGACCGTGCCGGTGGCACCATAGACGAATCCGACGCCGATGAGCAGCATCGTCGAGGTCAGCAGGTTGACCATCACATAGAGTCGTCCGATCCCGAGCCTGCGCCAGGTGCCGGTGACGGCGATGAGCGCGTAGGCGGGCAGCATCATCACTTCGACGAAGACGAAGAGGTTGAACAGATCACCGGTCAGCAGCGCACCATAGACTCCGGTGAGCATCATCATGATGAGCGCCGGAACGAACCGGTACTGATCCTCTCCGGTGGAGATGAGGAACAGGCTGCTGACGAACGCGACGAGTGAGGTGAGCACGAGCATGAGCGCAGTGAACGTGTCCGAGACGAACACGATCGCCAGACCGGGCACATAGTCGCCGACAGAATGGGCGATCACCGGGGTCGAACCGTGCAGCCCGAGGAGCCCGATCCCGCTGCCGCCGACGAACACGGGAACAGCGAGCAGGAGCAGTCGGTCGAAGGTGCGTGAGGTGATGAGCACGCTCAGGGCGGAGGCCAGGAGCGGGAGGCCGATGAGCAGTAGGAGCAGGGCTGAGTTCATGAGTCGCGCTCCTCCCCCGTCTCGGGGCTGCGTTTCTGGTCGTCGTCATGGCCGAGCACGGCCAGAGCGAGCATGAAGATCGTCACCGCCAAAGTGATGACGATGGCGGTGAGGACGAATGCCTGAGGCAGCGGGTCGGCCGCGTCGGCAAGGGAACCGCGCCCGGCCAGCGGTTCGCCTCTCCAGGCGCCGACCCCGGCCGAGAGCAGGATGAAGTTCGCGGCGTGGGAGATGAGGGTGAGTCCGAAGACTCCCCGAACCATGGAGCGCTGCATCATGAGGTAGACGCCTCCGGCGGTGAGGACGCCGATCGTCAGTGCCAGGATCATGCTTCCTCCCCATCTCCGCCGGCCGGTGAGTCCCCGCGGAGGATATGCGTCGAGTTCGCCCGCACCTTCGCTTCCTCGGAATCCTCAGCGCCGCGGCGGCGGCTGCGTTCGGGGCGTTCCCCGCGGATCGCCTCCATCGGACCGCTCAACTCCCCGTAGAGCAGCTCATCGGCACGTTCGCGGGTGCGTTCGACGTCGCGTCGGATGATGCCGTTGGTGAGCACATCGTCACCGGCCGGAGTCGCCGCGGAGTCCGAGACGCCGAGGAGGTTGAACGAGAGCAGCATGAGTCCGAGCACCGCCAGGTAGACGCCGACATCGAAGAGCATCGACGTCGTCCAATGCTGACCGGCGAACTCGGCGTGCATCGGGTGGAGGAACGAACCGGCGAACAGGAGACCGATGATGCCGGTGACCACTGCCGTGGCCACGCCGGAGCCGATGAGGTACAGGGGTGCCCGCGGCGGACCGATCGCACGATCCTTCGGCGTCGACAGGTAGGCCAAGCCGATGACGGCTGAACCGACGAGCGCGGCGATGAATCCGCCGCCCGGGGAATTGTGACCACGCCAGAAGATCAGCAGTGAGCTCACCGCCAGCAGCGGACCGAGGACCTTCAGCGTCAGCTGCAGCGGGATGACGTTCGGCCACGCCTCGTGGACGCCGCGGTACGCAGTGGTGCCCTTGGGGCGGATGGACACCCACGGAGGCCGCGGCGGTTCCGGGATGTTCTCGGCCGGCGGGTCGATGAACTTGTCCTTGACCGTCGACATCACAGCGACGATCGCGATTCCGGCCATGCCGAGGACGGTCAGCTCACCAAGGGTATCGAGGGCACGGAATTCGACGAGGATCGTGTTGACGATGTTGTCTCCGCCGCTGATCTCCGGAGCCTTGTCGAGATAGTACAGACCGAGGTCGGAACGTTCCCGCCGGCCGTTGAGCACCAGGGTGAGTCCGGCCGCGCTGGCACCGACGATGACCGCAAAGAGAAGGCGCGGAGTCTGTTTGCGCTTCGGGTACTTCCAGAACGAACGGGGAAGTTTCTGGAGCACGAGCATGATGACGATGATCGTCATCGCTTCGACGAGCAGCTGCGTCAGGGTGACGTCGGGGGCGCCGAGAGCCAGGATCTGCACGGTGGCGAGGATGCCGATGGCAGACAGCGCCACAACGGTCGTCAGACGCGAATGCGAGGTGCACAGGACGAGGACTGCCACGGTGATGAGGACGAGCAGGATGACGTCCACCGGACGGCTGAGATTCTGCTGCAGCGGCGGCAAGTCGGCGAAGACGACGGGAATCGAGCCGATGGCGAGCACGCTCAGCCCGCCCAACGACATCGCCAGATAGGGTCCGGAGTTCATCGGGCGGACGAAGGCGGCAAGACCGTGTCCCAGACGTTCGAGGCCCGTCGTCAGCGAGTCGATGACATCGGATCCGTCGAACGGCAGCGTGGCCTTGTGGAAGAAGACGAAGACGCGTGAGCGACGCAGGATGAGGACGACGCCGATGGCGATGATGAGTCCAGAGGCGAGCAGTTCGATGTTGAATCCGTGCCACAGCGCCAGATGGACGTGTTCGGTGGCGTTCGGCACCGCCGCGCGCACCACGTGGTCGAGCGGAGTGTCGAGGAGGAAGAGGACGAAGCTCAGCGGAAACGAGGCCAGGATCGGCAGGGCCGCCGCGATGAGCATGACGGGAGAACCGCGGTGGATGTCACCCGTCTCGGGTTCGCGCCCGTCGATGAAGCTGCCCCAGACGGTCTTCGCACAATAGGCGAAGGTGAGCACGGAGGCACCGACCGCGACGAGCAGAGCCACCCACCCGGCCCAGGGACCGCCCGGCGTCTCTCCCAGGGCCGTGAACAGGGCTTCCTTCGACACGAAGCCCAACAGCGGCGGAATCCCAGCCATGGATGCACAGCCGATGATCATCACCGTGAACGCCGCCGGAGCGGACCGCATGAGTTTCGGGATCCGTGCGAGGTCGCGGGTGCCGGCGAGGTGGTCGACGACTCCGACCATCATGAACAGGCCGGACTTGAACAGAGCGTGAGCGATGACGTGGAGAGTGGCGGCAGCGATGGCCGCCTCGGTGCCGACGCCGATGACGGCGGTGATGAGGCCCAGCTGGGACACCGTCGAATAGGCCATGAGCTTCTTCACGTCATGTTGGTTGAGTGCGAACCAGCCGCCCAGACACGCAGTGAGAAGTCCCGCCGTCACGAGCAGAACGTTCCAGGCCGGCGTGGCGTGGAAGGTCGGTGAGAACCGCAGCATGAGGAAGATGCCGGCTTTGACGACGGCAGCGGCATGCAGATAGGCCGAGACCGGGGTGGCAGCGGCCATCGCATCGGGCAGCCACGGGTGGAAGGGGAACTGCGCGGACTTCGTCATGGCGGCGACGCCGACGAGCAGAGCCACCAGCGTCGTGACCTCGGGCTGGCCCGTCCACACCGGGGAGCTGATCGCCTCGGCGAGGTTCGTCGTCCCGGTCACCGCGATGATCACACCGGTGGCCACCAGCAGGCTGAGGCCTCCGATGAAGGTGAAGAACATCGTCCGCAGGGCCGGTGCCTGTCCGGGTGATCCGGACCGGGCGATGAGGAAGAAGGACGCCAGCGACGTCAGCTCCCAGCACACGAACAGCACGAGCACATCGTTGGTGAGCACGAGCGCGACCATGGAGAACGTGAAGATCACCATCAGCCAGTAGAAGCTCGTGTTCCGGCCCGGGCTGAGGTAGCGGGTCGAATAGATGAACACGACTGCCCCGATGATCAGGGCGATATAGGTGAAGACGACGCCGATGCCGTCGGCTCGCAGAGCCAGGTCGACGCCGAGACTGGGAATCCACCGATAGGACGTCTCGGGATTGTTCCCGGCCATCACCTCGGCGGCAGTGGGGGTGAACAGCGCAGCCACGCCCAGGTAGGCGGCGGCGAGCGGCCAGCCGCTCTCCCGGCCGGCGAAACGAGTGAGGACCGGGGTGAGCACGACCAGTCCCGCCAGAGCGATCAGCGTTAGGATCATGAACGGGCCTCAACGGCCGCGGGCACAGGTGATGATTCCTTCACTCACTGATCCTTCGTCGCAGAATACGCATTCGGACAGACACAGACTTTCGAAGAATCAGACTATCGACTCGGAGTTCCATGAGCAAAAGCACACAGAGCCGTCAACCCTCTTCGAGGCTGTCGGTCTTCTTCGACGCGCGCTTCACCCGCACCGATCACCACGACGGGATCTCCCGGTACGGTTCGTGTCTGCTCTCGGCCCTGCTCAGGGCCGTCGAGGGCACGGAGATCGACGTCACCGTCATCATCAGCGACCGGGCCCAGCTGGCGCTGCTGCCCGATTGCGCATGGGTCGAGTTGTCAGACCCCACCTCCCCCGCTGAGGTGGCCATCGCCGGGAAGCTCAATGCCCTGGGAGCCGATGTCGTGTTCTCCACGATGCAGACGATGGGCTCCTTCGGTCGCCGGTACGGGCTCATTCTGACCATCCACGACCTCATCTACTACTCCCACCCCAAGCCGCCCGGCGATCTGCCGTTGCCGGTCCGGCTGCTGTGGCGGGCGTACCATCTGAGTTTCTTCCCGCAACGGCTGCTCCTCAATCGGGCCGACGCGGTGGCGGCAGTGTCCGAGACGACGAAGGATCTCATCGCCGCTCATCACCTGACTCGCAGGCCGGTGCAGGTGGTGTCCAATGCCGCCGAGGTGGCCGCCACCTCCACGCGGACGGTGAACCGACACGATGCGAAGACACTCCTGTACATGGGCGCGTTCCTGCCGTACAAGAACGTCGAGGCCCTCATCCGCGCCCTCGAGTACCTGCCCGGGTGGACCTTGCACATCGCCAGCCGCATCGACGGACGTCGGGAAGCTCAGCTGCGTGCCCTCATCCCCGACCGCGCGAAGGTCGTCTTCCACCGAGGAGTCAGCGAAGAGGAGTACGCGCGCCTGCTCGACGAGTCGACAGCTCTGGTCACGGCCTCGCGCGAAGAGGGATTCGGGCTGCCAGTGATCGAGGCGATGGCTCAGGGCGTGCCCGTGGCCGTCTCGGACATTCCGATCTTTCGGGAGATCGCCGCCGAGGCGGCCGAATACTTCGACCCCGAGGACCCGCAGTCGATCGCCGAGGCGATCACCCGGCTCACGGACGCCGAAAGATGGGCGGGGAAGTCCGCGGCCGGACAGGTGCAGGCACTGGCCTTCGATTGGGCGAGGTCGGCGGACTCGCTGGTCGAGCTCATCAGATCCGTCGCACCGGCCCGGACGGCCGACAGCTGAGTCCGGCGCGGCCCGGACGGCCCGGACGGCGGAGAACCGAACCGGCAGTGCCGCTGACCCTCGCCTCAGCGGGAGAACGCGCCCCAGCTGCGCAGCACCCAGCTGTCGCCGGTGAATCCGAACTCTCCGTGACCGCAGTTGCCGAGGACGCCGAGCCGACCGGTCCCGTTCATCTCCAACAGGATTTCGGCGGCTGCCCGCAGGACCGCACCGTGAGCGACGATGGCGATCGGCTCGGCGTCGGTCGACCGTACGATCTCGGAGATGGCAGCTGCGACGCGGTGACCGGACTGGGAACGGGACTCGCCCCCGGGCGGATTGACATCGGCACCGGAGGCCCATTCGGCGAGTTCGTTCGGCCAGATCTCGGCCACCTCGGCGCGCGTGCGCCCTTCCCACTCACCGAATGCGGTCTCGCGCAGACGCTCGTCGCGCAGGGGTTCGCGACCGACGAGCGTCGCCAGGCTGTCGGAGGTCGCCGCTGCACGGGAGAGGTCGGAGGAGACGATGAGTTCCGGATCGAACTCGGCGAGGAGTCGAGCGGTTTCTTCGGCCTGAGCTCGGCCCGTGTCGTTGAGGGGGACGTCGGACTGTCCCTGGAAGCGACCGGCGACGTTGAAGTCCGTCTGTCCGTGACGCCAGAACAGCACCGTCTTCGTCATTCGTCCGAGCCGGGTTCGGGCAGCTGCAGGTCGATAGCCGGTACGTCTTTCCACAGCCGTTCGAGCGCATAGTACTCGCGCTGCTCGGCAGAGAAGACATGGACGACGATCTCTCCGAAGTCGAGCAGCACCCAGTCCCCTCCCCGACCCTCGCGGCGCAGCGGGGTGAGGTCGTGCACGAGCTGCAGCTCTTGTTCGATCGCGTCGATGATCGCACCGATCTGGCGTTCGTTGTCGGCCGAGACGATGAGGAACGCGTCGGTGATGTAGAGCGTGGAGCTCACATCGAGGCCGATGATGTCGGTTCCGAGCTTCTCGTCCGCCGCTTTGGCGGCGGTTCGAAGCAGCTGGGTGGATTCGGCGATCTCGCTCACAAGATCCTTTCGCATGGATGCGGTGGTGGAGGTGGTGTGTCCCCGTGTGATGTTCAGAGGAACATGACGAGGGCGATGACGATGAGGGCCAAGGCGAAGAACGCGGCGACGCCGAGGACGATATAGGGCATCTTCGAGGGCTCTTCGCCCATGAGGATCTGACCGTCCTGCCCGGTGACCGAGCTGGCTCGGATGCGTGAGCCGGGAGGGTTCTCGGTCTCTTCGTCTTCGTAGTCGGCATTCGGCAGCGACCAGGCTTCGGGCACTGCGTCCATCGGGCGGGTCTCCGGGTTGGCGGCCAATGCGCGCGCCGCGTCATCGGAGCCGGCGTCACCCGGCGACTGATCTGCACCGTCGGTACCCGTGCCGGTCTGCGACTCTTCGCCGCGGACAGAGTCCGGGGTCTGCTGTCGCTGAGTTTCGCTCCCGCGCGCATCATCGACTTCGGGGATCTGAGCCGACGCGGCGGTGACGACGCGCACTCCGGACGTCGAGGGAGGCTGCACGATCGGCATCCGCCGCGAACGGGACGCGGGCTCGGGCTCGCTTGCGGCATCTGCCTCGGGCGTCGCAGCCGGCTCGTCCGCGGAAGCAGGTTCGTCCGCGGGAGCAGGTTCGCCTGCGGGAACGGCACCAGCGGCAGCTTCCGAGTCTGCTTTGTCGGCCGAGCCGCTCTGATCCGCCGATTCGGTCTGGTCCGCGGCATCGGCCGGCTTCTCGTTCTCGGACTCGTCTCCGAGCGCCGGAGCATCTGCGTCGAGGGCCGAGTACGGCATCGACAGCGCGTCGTAGGGCTCGCTGTCCACGGTCGTCGGCCGCGGTGCCGAGTCAGCAGTGACGGGGGCCTCGAAATCACGGGCGGCGACCTCTTCGGTATCTCCCCCGAAACCGGCGGTGTCATAGGATTCGTGCTCGGTGCCCGCGGCATTCGCATCCGGGCTCGACACGGACGAGGCATCTGCAGGGTCGGCTGCGGCGTCCGTGTCGGATGCGTCTGACTCGACGGCATCCGAGCCGGTGGCTTCCGACTGTGTGGCCTCCGATTCCGGGACCTCCGGGATCGGACCGGTCAAGCGACCCTCGGCAGCGGCCTGGCGTTCGGCCAGTTCCTGCTCGTCGGCCACAACCGGCATCGCGCCGGTGGACAGATCGCCGTTCAGCGAGAGTCCGTGTTCGCGCAGGTACCGCTTCTTCTCTGCTCGGGTCTGGAAGTGCGGCAGCGGAGTCCGAGTCGGGTCGAGACGGTCCTCGGCATGGACCGGGGGCCGCGACTCCTGCGGGTGGTCAGATGCCAGGGCACCGCGTTCGTGGCTGGTCCGTGGCGAAGGATCGGGGTCGATACGTGAGGCGGTGTCATCGCTGGTCTCGGCAGCGGGTTTCGCATCGGGCTTCTTCGGCGGCAGCGGATTGAGGAGCCCCGCGCGAGAGTTCGGAGCCTCCTTCGGCTGCTCAGGAACCTCTCGTGCTTCGAACGCCTGTTCCGCCGCCAGCCTCTCGGCTTCCCGCCGTGCTCGACGTGACGTGAACTGCTCCTCAGCCATTCTCACTCCTGTACAACTCGTACTTCGCGATGTACTGCACTACGCCGTCCGGCACGAGGTACCAGACAGGTGCACCATCCATCACCCGTTGTCTGCAATCCGTGGACGATATCGCCAGTGCAGGGATCTGCACGAGACTCAGCCGATCGACCGGCAGTCCTTCACCATGGAGTTCGTGCCCGGGCCGACTGACGCCGACGAAGTGAGCCAGGGAAAACAGCTCATCCACATTCTTCCACGTCAGGATCTGAGCCAAAGCGTCCGCGCCGGTGATGAAGAACAACTCGGTATCGGGACCATAGCTGCGGGCGAGGTCCCGCAGCGTATCGATCGTATACGTCGGGCCCGGTCGGTCGACATCGGCTCGAGAGACGGTGAACCGGGGATTCGATGCCGTCGCGATGACCGTCATCAGATACCGGTGCTCGGCGCTGCTGACCTCTTCGACGTCCTTCTGATACGGCCGTCCCGTGGGGACGAAGACCACCTCGTCGAGGTCGAAGGTCGCCTGAACCTCACTGGCCGCGACGAGGTGGCCGTTGTGGACGGGGTCGAAGGTGCCGCCCATGACACCGACTCTGCGTCTGTGCTCTGCCATATCAGTGGCGGTGCGAGATGCCCTTCCACGACCGAGACACCAGGCCCATCGTGATGAAGATCGCCAGGGTGATGAGTCCGTACCAGATCGGATCCATCGGCAGCTCGACGTGGGCGGCGTGCTCCCCACCTTCGGCTGCGGCGGCCATAATGGCTGCGTTCACGTCTTTTCTCCTTACTCAGTGTCCGACGCGCACAAGCGCGTCGGCGTCATTACCTTCTCAGTTTCTCATGAACGACCCAGGAATCCGGCATCGACATGACATCTTCCTCTTCCGACGGCTCCCCCGATCGGGGGTCCCCAACCGATCGGGCGGGTGTCGGAATCGCCGGCGGCTCAGGAACGGACCTGTCCGTTGCCCATCATCACCCACTTCGTCGTCGTCAGCTGCTCGAGTCCCATGGGACCGCGTGCATGCAGCTTCTGCGTGGAAATTCCCACTTCTGCGCCGAAGCCCAGCTCTCCCCCGTCGGTGAATCGGGTGGAGACGTTGACCCCCACCGCTGCGGCATCGATGGCTGTGACGAAGGTGTCGGCGTTGTCGAGGTCCTTCGTCACGATCACTTCGGTGTGGCCGGAGCTGTAGGCGCGGATGTGGTCGATGGCCTCTTCGATTCCGGAGACGAGTTTGATGGCGATCTCCAGCCCCAGATACTCCTTGGCCCAGTCACGTCGTGACACCCGGCGAATCTTCATCCCCGCAGGTGCCAGTGCTGAGACGTCCGAGTCGGCGTGGACGATGACTCCAGCGCCGTCGAGCCGTTCGAGGATCTTCGGCAGCACACGCTTCGCGGCTTTCTCGTGGACGAGGAGGGTCTCCAACGAGTTGCACACGCTGGGACGATGCGTCTTCGAATTCAGGACGAGGTCGACGGAGGTCTTCACGGTGGCGGTGGAGTCGATGAACATGTGCACATTGCCCACCCCGGTTTCGATGACGGGCACGATCGATTCCTGCACGACCATGTTGATCAGATCGGCGCCGCCTCGGGGAATGAGCAGATCGACGTAGTCGCGGGCAGTCATGAGCACGTGCGCACCCTCGCGTCCGTACTGGTCGATGCCGCTGATCGAGTCGGCCGGAAGTCCCGCCGATTCGACTGCGCGGCGGAGGATGGAGATGATCTCCGTGTTCGAGTTCTGGGCCGCCGACCCGCCGCGCAGGACCGAGGCATTGCCGGACTTCAGGGCGAGGACGGCGATGTCGACGGTGACGTTCGGACGGGCTTCGTAGATCGCGCCGATGACACCCATGGGCACGCGATTCTGGGTCAGCCGGATGCCGTTGGGCAGAGTCCGGCCGACGACGACATCGCCGACGGGGTCAGCCAGGTCGATGACGTCCTCGACGGAATCGGCGATCGCGGCGATGCGATCGGCATCGAGGCGCAGACGATCGAGCAGAGCGTCGCTCATCCCGTTCCCGGTGCCGGCTGCGATATCGGCATCGTTGGCCTTGACGATGCGGTCGGTGCTGCTGCGCAGAGCGTCGGCGATGGCGCCGAGCGCTGCATTCTTCTCCGCGGTCGAGGTCGTCGCCAACAGACTCGACGCGGCCTTGGCATTGCGGACGATGCGGGTGACTCCGCGCACGGTCTTCGGGTGGATCTCGGCTGCTGCTGTCATGGGCTATCTCCCCCCGCTCACGTGTGTGAGAACGAGATCGTTTCGATGGATGACCTCTTTACGGTAATCATTTCCCAGACGGGTGCCAAGTTCCTCGGTCGTGGACCGGAACATCAGCGGCAGCTCCGCCGAAGAGAAGTTCGACATACCGCGAGCGATGACATCACCGGCAGGGTTGCGGATCTCGACCGGATCACCGGCCTCGAACTCTCCGCTGCACGCGGTGACACCGGCCGCGAGCAGAGAGGTTCCACGGGAGAGCACAGCGGCCTCGGCTCCGTGGTCGATCGTGATCGAGCCGAAGGTGCGAGCGAGATGGCGCAGCCACAGAAGACGGGTGCCCCGACGTTTGTGTGTGACCGCGAAATACGTGCCGACATTCTCGCCGGCCAGCGCCGAGGCGGCCTGCGGTGCCGAGGTCAGCACGGCCGGAATACCGGAATCGGCGACCATGATGGCGGCCTCGACCTTCGTGGCCATTCCTCCGGTGCCCGTGCCGGCGGTCCCGACGCCGCCGATGGCGAGTTCGTCGAGGTCACGTGGACCGTGGACGCGGTCGATCAGCCGAGAGCCGGACAGATCCGGAGGACCAGAGTAGAGCGCGTCGACATCCGACAGCAGCACCAGCGCATCGGCGTGGGAGAGGTGGGCGACCAGCGCGGCCAGGCGGTCGTTGTCGCCGAAGCGGATCTCTTCGGTCGCCACAGCGTCGTTCTCATTGACGATGGGCAGCGTGCCCAGGGCCAGGAGTTTGTCGATGGCACGTTGGGCGTTCTTGTACTGGGTGCGGCGGATGAGGTCGTCGGCGCTCAGCAGCACCTGGCCGGGAACGAGGTCGTAGCGTCCCAGAGCCCGCGTATAGGCGGCCATTAGCAGTCCCTGGCCGACCCCGGCAGCCGCCTGTTGGCTGGCCAGATCCCTCGGACGCTTCTTCAGTCCCATCGGTTCCAGCCCCGCCGCGATCGCACCTGAGGAGACGAGGATGACTTCGTGACCGGCCGACCGGTGGGCACCGATGACATCGGTCAAGGCGATGAGTTTGGCTTCGTCGAGTCCGCCGTCGATCGTCGTCAGCGAGGAGGAGCCGACCTTGACGACGACACGACGGGCGCGGGCGATGTCGTCACGGACGGACGCTGCGGTGGAGTCCGCCTGCACTGCGCTCACTCTTCGCCGGCTCCCTCGGCAGACTCCGTCGCAGGTGCACCGTCAGCGCTGTCACGGTGTGTACGTTCGGCCAGGCGCTCCTGTTCGAACTCCGCCCGAGTCGCGGCCTTCGCGTCCATCTTCTCGTGATAGGCGGCTTTGCGCTCCTTGCGAGTGGCTCGCGATTCCTCGTCGAGCCGGGCATCCGATCCTCGGGAGCCCAGCAGCTCGGCACCGCCGACGGTCGTGGGATCCCAGTCGAAGACGACTCCATCGTCTCCGCCCACGACGATCGTGTCACCAGGTTTGGCACCGGCCTTGAACAGGGCCTCCTCGACTCCGAGGTGGTCGAGCCGGTCGGCGAGGTAGCCGACGGCCTCGTCGTTGCCGAAATCCGTCTGCTGCACCCATCGCCGAGGCTTGTCGCCGAGGACACGGAACAGCGGACCGTCGGCGCTGCGTTCAGAACGGACTTCGAATCCGCGATCGTCGACGGCCTTCGGACGGATGACCACGCGCTGCGGAGTCGCCTCCAGCTCGGCGCGGCGCTCCCGCTCGGCGAGCACGAGTTCGGCCATGGCGAACGAGAGTTCCCGCAGACCCGCATGGCTGACAGCGGAGATCTCGAAGACACGGTAGCCGGCGGCCTCGAGGTCGGGTCGGACGATATCGGCGAGGTCACGTCCGTCGGGGATGTCGACTTTGTTCAGCGCCACGAGTTTCGGCCGTTCGGACAGCGGGAGGAGTCCGCTGCCATCGTCGAGGTCGACGGCATAGGCGGCGAGTTCGGATTCGATGATCGTGAGGTCGGAGACGGGATCGCGTCCGGGCTCCCACGTGGCCATGTCGATGACGTGAACGAGTCCCGCGCAGCGTTCGACGTGGCGGAGGAACTCGAGACCGAGTCCCTTGCCCTCCGATGCTCCGGGGATGAGCCCCGGAACGTCGGCGACCGTGTAACGCGTGTCGCCGGCCTGAACGACGCCGAGGTTGGGCACGAGCGTGGTGAACGGGTAGTCGGCGATCTTCGGCTTCGCGGCCGAGAGAGCCGCGATGAGACTCGACTTGCCCGCCGATGGGTAGCCCACCAGTGCGATATCGGCGATCGTCTTCAGTTCGAGCACCAGGCTCAGCGTCTGTCCGGGCTCGCCGAGGAGCGCGAAGCCGGGGGCCTTGCGCTTCGCCGATGCCAGCGCAGCATTGCCGAGACCGCCGCGACCTCCGGCGGCAGCGGTGAATTCGGTTCCGTCATCGACGAGGTCGGCGATGACATCGCCGTTGGTGTTCTTCACGACCGTGCCTTCGGGAACGTCGACGATGAGGTCTCTTCCGTCGGCGCCGTGCTTCAGGTCGCCCTTGCCGATCCCGCCGTCATCGGCACGGACGTGCGGACGGTGGTGGAGGGGAAGCAGGGTCGTGGTCTGGCGGTCGACGCGGAAGATGATGTTCCCGCCGTTGCCGCCGTCGGCGCCGTCGGGTCCGCCGAGCGGTTTGAACTTCTCACGCCTGATCGAGGCACACCCGTTCCCACCTGCGCCTGCGGCGAGATGAACGGTGACACGGTCTACGAACTCGGTGGCCATAATGTCCTTATATCAGATGAAGGGTGAGTCGTTCGACTCACCCTTCATGCTCCCTTGACTCAGGGAGAGATCATATTGACGACGGAACGGATCCGGGGAGGATCAGGCTCCGACGATGTTGACGATCTTGCGACCGTTGCGGGTGCCGAATTCCACGGCTCCGGCAGTCAGAGCGAAGAGGGTATCGTCTCCTCCACGGCCGACATTGGCTCCGGGGTGGAACTTGGTTCCGCGCTGGCGGACAATGATCTCGCCGGCCTTGACGGCCTGGCCGCCGAAGCGCTTCACGCCGAGGTACTGTGGGTTCGAGTCGCGACCGTTGCGGGTCGAGCTGACTCCCTTTTTGCTTGCCATGTGAGAAGTCTCCTCTTACTTGATGTTCGTGATCTTCAGGCGGGTGAGGTCCTGGCGGTGGCCCTGACGCTTCTTGTACCCGGTCTTGTTCTTGTACTTCTGGATCACAATCTTGGGACCGCGGAGTTCACCGGCGACCTCAGCGCTGACCGAGACCTTCGCCAGAGCGTCGGGATCGGTCGTGACCGTCTCACCGTCGACAAGAAGTACGGCATCGAGTTCGACGCTGTCTCCAGCCTTCGCCTTCATACGGTTGACTGTGATGATATCGCCGACGCTCACCTTTTCCTGGTGGCCCCCGGCACGGACGATGGCATAGACCATGCTCGAACCCTCTTTCTGCTAAAACACAAACGAACGGCGGTTGTCCCTTGGCTGCCGCGGGACGAACCCGCAGACATCCCATTGAGAGGAATCACCAGCCGTGGCGCGTCACGCGCACCGACGGTCAAGTCTAATCGAGAGCACACAGCATCGGCAAACCCACGCCCCATCGGCATGCGGACGATCTGCGTATTGTGAGCCATCTCTCGTTCGTCCGCAGAAAGGGCGCGATCCTCGCTTCTGCGACTCAGCTCTCGCGTGCCTCTGCGATGCGTTCGTGCCGGCGGATGACCTCGGCGACGATGAACGCCAGGAACTTCTCCGCGAACTCTGGATCCAGGTGGGACTCCTCGGCGAGCTCCCGCAGCCGGGCGACCTGCCTGGCCTCCCGGGACTCGTCGGCCGGAGGCAGACCGTGGTCGGCTTTGAGTTCGCCGACGCGCTCGGTGAGTTTGAAGCGCTCGGCGAGGAGATGAACGAGGGAGGCATCGATATTGTCGATGCTGCCCCGCAGCTCCTGCAGCCGTTCGACCGCGCGTGTTCTGTCGTCTCTGTTCTCATCCACGCGCCCAGTCTATCGATGGCCGGACATGCCTGTGCGCCGCGTCCGAATGGGCGCGGCGCACAGGCATCCTTGATCGAGGAGGTCCCCTCCGGTTGAGTTGCCTCTCCGGTCGAGGAGGCTCGGATTCAGGCGGGCTGGTCGACCGGGACCGCGTCGGTCGTGTCCGGGTCGTTCAATGTTCCGGCCTTGCGGTCGGCGAGGTACTTCTTCATCTCCTTCTTGACCACCGGCATGAGCATGTAGAGGCCGAGGATGTTGATGAAGGCACACATGAAGAGTGCGGCGTCCGCGAACTCGACGACCTTCGAGAAGGTCGCCACACAGCCGACGACGACGAAGAGGCAGACCAGTGTGCGGAAGACGGTGACGCTGGCCTTCGCATTGCCGAACAGGTAGCTCCATGCCCGCTCTCCGTAGTACGCCCAGGTGATGAGGGTCGAGAAGGCGAACAGCGCGACAGCGATGGCCAGCAGGACCGGGTACCACGAGGCGACGGTCGAGAAGGCGTCCGAAGTCAGGGCCACGCCCCCGATCTCACCGGCGCCGAGGTCCTCTCGGTAGGAGGCCTGATTGGCGACGATGATCGTCAGCGCCGTCATGGTGCAGACGACGACCGTATCGATGAAGGGCTCGAGGAGTCCTACGAATCCCTCGGAGATCGGACGGCGGGTCTTGACCGCCGAGTGGGCGATCGGTGCCGATCCGATGCCGGCCTCGTTGGAGAACGCCGAACGCTGGAAGCCGATGATCATGACTCCGACAATGCCGCCGGCCACACCCTGCGGGTTGAACGCCCCGGCGAAGATCTCACCGATAGCGGCCGGGATGTTCGAGAAGTTGAGCCCGAGCACGAGGAGACATGAGATGACGTAGAAGATGGCCATACCGGGAACGAGCTTGTCGGTGACCTTCGCGATCGAACGGATCCCGCCGAGGATGACCAGGGCGACGAGCGCTGCGAAGATGATTCCGAAGATGAGCGAGGCGAAGGGCCCGGCGAGGATCCCGTCGTCGCCGCCCGTGGCCGTGCGGACCTGGGCAAAGGTCTGATTGGCCTGGAACATGCCGCCGCCGACGATGCCGAAGATGAGGATGGCGATGGCGAACAGTCCGGTGAGCACCGTGGCCACCGGCTTGGAGAAGCGGCGGAAGGCCACAGGGAGATACTTGAATGGTCCGCCGTGGACCACCCCGTTCTCGTCGATCTCACGGTATTTCACTCCGAGGGTGCATTCGACGAACTTCGTGCACATGCCCAAGAGACCGGCGATGATCATCCAGAAGGTCGCACCTGGACCGCCGAGGGCGATAGCCACACCGACACCGGCGATATTGCCGAGACCGACGGTACCCGACAGCGCGGAGGCGAGAGCCTGGAAGTGAGTGACCTCACCGGGGTCGGACTTCGACGAGTATTTGCCACGGATGATCTCGAGCGACAGTTTCGCCCCTCGAGCTTGGATGAAGCCGAAGTAGACGGTGAAGACCCCGGCCGCGAAGATCAGCCACAGGACGACGAAGGGAAACGAGATCGATCCGATGATGATCGGAAAGAAGATGACGCTGCCGAACCACGTCGCGATCGGATCGAACCATGAGTTGATGGCATCGTCGACCGGAGAGGCCGGCGCTGCTGAAATGAAGAAATTGTTCATAGTGTGACAATCTACTGAGACCTGCGTCACATTCAAGCGTTCCACCTGATGGGACGCGTTCAGTTATCGAACTGTTACGAAACAGGCGGCTCTGCGGCCATTTGAGATTCGTGTCTCATCAGCTGGCTAGACTGGGACCATGACTCAGAACCCTCAGCAACCAGGCCAGCGGCCGCCGCGGTCTCCCAACTCATCCGCCGATCGCGGGCCGATTCCCAGCGGAGATCCGAGCACGCACATCCAAGCCGGGCACAGTCAGCCTGCGGCATACCCCGGTGCGGAGGCAGTGACGAATCCCAACGGGCACTATGGATCCCAGGGAGCACAATCCGCGTCGATCGGTGGTTCGGAGGCGACGGCACAGTATGGTCCGCCCGCCGGAGCTCAGGCGAACACCGGTGCCCCGCCGCACCACGGTGAAGGCTCACCCCTGCCGTCGACACGGCGGAGTCGTCGTCACCTCGAACAGGCTCCCGGTTCAGGTCCGGGGGCCGGTTCCGGCGCTGGACCCGCCGTATCGCCGGCACCGGCCCGCGGGCCCCGACGCTCATCTGTGCAGGCGCCGGACTCCGGTCGGCCTCCTGCGGGGCCGGGGCAGCCCAACTCGGCCCCGACGCGCATCGTCTCCCCCGACGGTGAACGCGTGCGCGAGAAGCCGGCCGGCGGGGTCTCGGGCTATTTCGCTATCGTCGGTGCCATCGTCCTGCTCCTCGCCGCTGTGCTCATGGGCATCATCGGCTTCGTCATGAGCTTCGCCCAAGTCGCCGTCGGCGTCGTCCTCTTCGTCATCGCCGTGCTGTGCTTCATCGCCTCGATGTTCCTGTTCAGGGGATGCACCTCGGTGGCGCCCGGACATGCCGTCGTCCTCCAGCTCTACGGCAAGTACGTCGGCACGGTCAGACAATCGGGACTGCGATTCGTCAATCCCTTCTATACGAAGGACCAGATCTCGACGCGCATCCGCAATCATGAGACCTCGACTCTGAAGGTCAACGATCTCGACGGCAATCCCATCGAGATCGGCGCCGTCGTCGTCTGGCAGGTCAGGGACACCGCGCAGGCGATGTTCGAGGTCGATGACTTCGAGGAGTTCGTCGCCATCCAGGCGGAGACCGCCGTTCGGCACATCGCAAACTCCTACGCCTACGATTCCTCGGATCCACACCGCATGTCTCTGCGCGACAACGCCGACGAGATCACCTCGCGACTCTCCGATGAGGTCGCCGCCAGAGTCATGGCCGCCGGCGTAACCGTCATCGAATCGCGCATCACCCAATTGGCCTATGCTCCGGAGATCGCGCGTGCCATGCTCCAGCGCCAGCAGGCCACAGCCGTCGTTGCCGCTCGTCAGCTCATCGTCGAAGGCGCCGTCGGCATGGTGGAGACAGCGATCGAAGAGATCGAAGGGCGTCAGATCGTCAGGCTCGGGCAGTCCGAACGCAGCGATCTCGTGTCCAATCTGATGATCGTTCTCTGCGGTGATCAGGCGGCGCAGCCGACGATCAGCACCACCCGCAATCAGCAGTCGGCAAGCTGACCGGTCCGAGCCGCGCCTGCCGAACACGACAGCGCCCCGTCGACGGATGACGTCGACGGGGCGTTTGCCGTTTCAGCGAACGACAGGTGTCAGTCCTGACCGATGATGACGAACGACGTCGGCAGCTGTTCCTGCTTGGGGGCAGGGGACTTCTTCACCGGTTCGCTCTTCTTCGCCGGAGCGCTCTTGACCGGTGCCGCGGCAGCGACCTTCGTCTCACTGTCCGCGCCGATCATCAGCGGCAGGTCCTGCGGCTCTTCAGCGGCCGGTTTCGTATCGGCCGCAGGCTTCCGTTCGGCAGCCGGCGCCTGTTCGTCGCTGCTCGACTTCTCTGCGTTCGACTTCTCGTCGGTCTTCTCCGACTGTGAATCGTCGTTGCGGTCCGAACGGGACCGGCGGCGACCGTTGCGTGAACGCGAGCGGGACTTGCCGCTCTCGTGGCTGCTCGAAGAGTCGGCAGACTGAGACGAAGCATCGGACGACGTCGACTCGGTCGCTTCGGTGTCGTCCTTCTTCAGGGTGGCCTTCGCGATCGCGGCGACGGCCGACCGGGACGCATCCGATGACACGGTCTCCTCGGTCGACTCGGACTCGCCGTGTTTGGTCTTCGAACCCGAGTCGCTCCGACGCTTCCGATCACGACGGTTGTCGTGGTTGGACCGGTTGCCGCGGTGAGCCTTCGAGCCGTCTTCTTCCGATCCGGGCAGCAGCAGTCCCCGACCGGTGAGGTCCTCACCGGCGCTGACCAGGGATTCGGCGAGTCCGGTGCCGATGCGCTTGCGCGTCATCTGCACGAGACCCAGCGATGTCACCTCGGCGACCTGATGCTTCGTCCGGTCGCGACCGAGACACTCGACGAGCCGGCGGACCACGAGATCTCGGTTGGATTCGAGCACCATGTCGATGAAGTCGACGACGATGATGCCGCCGATGTCACGCAGACGGACCTGTCGAATGACCTCCTCGGCGGCTTCGAGGTTGTTGCGGGTCACCGTCTCTTCGAGATTGCCTCCGGAACCGGTGAATTTGCCGGTGTTGACGTCGACGACCGTCATCGCTTCTGTGCGGTCGATGACGAGCGACCCTCCCGAGGGCAGACTGACCGTCCGCTGGAGCGCCTTCTGGATCTGCTCTTCGATCCGGTAGTGGTCGAAGATGTCCTCGTCCTCGTTGTAGCTGTGGACGCGTTCGAGCAGGTCCGGGGCCACCGATTCGACGTATTCGTGGATCGTGTTCCATGCACTGTCGCCGTCGATGACGAGCGAGCTGAAGTCCTCGTTGAAGACGTCTCGGATGATGCGCACGATCATGTCGGGCTCACTGTAGAGCAGCTGCGGCGCCAGCACCTTCGTCGACTTCGACTTCTTCTCGATCGTCTCCCACCGCTTGGCGAGACGATCGACGTCACGTGAGAGATCGGTGTCCGTGGCGCCTTCGGCGGCGGTGCGCACGATGACGCCGTTCGCATCGCCGACGAGCTGTTTGAGCAGCTTCTTCAGGCGTGCCCGCTCATTGTCGGGCAGCTTCCGTGAGATTCCCGTCATCGAGTTGCCGGGCACGTAGACGAGGAAGCGCCCGGGCAGTGAGATCTGACCGGTCAGTCGGGCGCCCTTGTGCCCGACCGGATCCTTCGTCACCTGCACGAGCACGGCATCACCGGGACTCAGCGCGGTTTCGATGCGGCGGGCCTTGCCGTCCATGCCGAGTGCGTCCCAGTTGACTTCGCCGGCATAGAGCACGGCGTTGCGGCCCTTGCCGATGTCGATGAAAGCCGCTTCCATGCTCGGCAGCACGTTCTGCACCTTGCCCAGGTAGACGTTGCCGATCAGCGATGACTGTTGCCGGTTCTCCTTGAGGTAGTGCTCGACCGCGATCCCGTCTTCGACGACGACGAGCTGTGTCTGGTCGCCGTTCTCCCGCACCAGCATGGTGCGGTCGACGGACTCACGCCGGGCGAGGAACTCGGCCTCGGTGATGATGGGACGACGACGTCCGGCTTCGCGTCCTTCCTTGCGCCGCTGGCGCTTGGCCTCGAGCCGGGTCGATCCCTTGAGCGAGGTGACCTCGTCGCGGTCGGTGCTGCGTGTGCGGGAGCGACGACGGCGGCGCCGGCGTGAACCGGAGTCGGAGTCATCGTCGTCGTCGTCCGAATGGGAATCGTCGGAGTCCTTGTGGTCGGAGTCCTTGTGATCCGACTTCGACGGCGAGTCATCGTCGTCCGCATCGGAGCTCTGCTTCGAACCGCGTCTGTTCGACCGTGCTCCTCGCTTCGACGACTTCGAACTCTGCCCGTCGGCGGCATCCGAGGTCTCGTCCGCGGAGTCCTTCGCGTCGTCGGCGGAGTCCGCGGAATCGTCGTGTGAGTCATCGCGATTGCGCGAACGACGTCCGCGCCCGCCTCGGCGCCTGCGCGGTCCGGCTGCGGACTCGTCCTCATCGTTGTCGTTCTGCCTGTTCTCCTGTGGGGACGAGGAGTCGTCATCGGAGTCGCGGGAATCGTCCCAGTCGTCGGAGTCGTCCTCGATCGTGATGACCTCAGCGTGTTCGGCCTTCGGCACCTGGAAGATCAGACCGCCGTCGTAGGGTGCCGCAGGGGGGGTGCGGGGTTCGGGTGCGGCAGCCGGCGGCGCAGGTGCCGCGAAGGGATTGCGCGGGTCGAAGCTCGGCGCCGCCTGGGCAGTCTCCGGTGCGCGGTCGGAGTTCCCGTTGTCAAAGCCTGCGCTGTCATCGGAATCGTGATCGGAATCGTCGTCGCTGTCGTCGTCCGAGTCACCTCGGACGAATTCCTCGAAGACGAGCCCCCGATTGGCCACCGCGTCACGTGCTGACTTCGGGCTGCCTCGGCGGGGGGCGGGCTCGTCCTCATCGGCGTCGTCGGCATCGCCGATGCGCAGCGATTCGGCCGCCTCGGCGATGTCATCGAGGCGTGCGCGCACGGTGTCGTCGACATCCTCGTGCTCGGCGTTCTTGGCACTGACCGTCTGCTGCAGATTCGCGAGGTCCGCGAGAATGCTTTCGGTCGGATCTGTCGACTCTGTACCGTCGGTATCGTTCATCGTATCTCCCAGTCCGAAGACGCCGTCCACACCGTACGGATCTTCGGATCCTTGCATGGTCCGCAATGGACCGAAACCTGTGGATGGCACATCAGGCTCGCGCTCAGCGCGTAGGCCTTCCGTGCTGCCTCATCTTGTTGTCGACCTGCGAGGTCGTACCCTCGACTCGGTGGAGGCACTTCTCCTGTTCGGTGTGAGAACAGGTATCCGTCTCCCCATTATGTCACAGAAGTGCCTTGTCTCTGGGGTTTCATGTGGTGCGGGGTTTGCCGCGCGGGACGCGGCCAGGCATTCTTGAGGAGTGAACACAACACTGACTCGCTCCGATGACCTCGAAACCGCCGATACCGCCTCGTCGTGGGTGCTCAGATCGGCACCGTTCGGGATCTTCCTCATCGTCGCCTCCGTCATCGGCTTCCTCGCCTCGTTCTCTCTGTCGGCGGAGAAGTACGAGAAGCTGGCGAATCCGAACGTCGTGCTCTCCTGCGATCTCAACCCGTTCTTCTCCTGCGGTTCGGTCATGGAGCACGCCGAAGCAGAGCTCCTGGGCTTTCCCAATCAGCTCATGGGCATCGCGGCCTTCGTCTTCCCGTTGCTGCTCGGTGTGCTCATCCTGTCCGGAACCCGCCTGCCCCGTTGGGTGATGGTCGGCCTGAACATCGGTTTGGCCTGCGGCGTCGCGTTGGTGATGTTCCTGTTCTACATCTCGATCTACAAGATCGGCGTCGGCTGCCCGTGGTGCATCATCGTGTGGACCGTGACGATTCCGATGTTCATGGCCGTCACCGCCCGCAATCTGCTCACCGGAGCCTTCGGCCGTCGAGCCGCCGACAATGCCGTGCTGAGAGTTCTGGCCAAGGAGAACATCGCCCTGTCCGTGCTGTGGATGCTCATCATCTTCGCGTGCATCGTCGTGCAGTTCTGGGCGTTCTTCTCCAATCTGCTCTGATACCGCGAACGTGATCGTGATCCGAGCCGGCAGTCGCCGTCCTGTTCTCGAGCTGCGGAATCAGCGAAGGCGCCCCACCAAGTGGTGGGGCGCCCTCACCGCATCCGACCGGTGCGGGCCGGACTGCGGCCGTGTGCGATGTGCTGCGAACCGTCAGACTTCGGCCGGGTACCAGATCCCGATCTCGCGTTCGGCCGATTCGGTGGAATCTGATCCATGGACGAGATTCTTCTGCACCTTCTCACCCCAGTCGCGGCCGAGGTCGCCGCGGATCGTGCCGGGAGCCGCAGCCGTCGGGTCGGTGGCGCCCGCCAGCGACCGGAAGCCGGGGATGACGCCCTGTCCGGAGGCGATGATCGAGACGATCGGGCCCTCGGACATGAAGTCGACGAGCGGCTGGTAGAAGGGCTTGCCTTCGTGCTCGGCATAGTGTGCTGCCAGTTCGGCGGCAGTGGCCGAACGGAGATCCAAGGCGTCGATCGCATAGCCCTTGGCTTCGATTCGGGTCACGATCTGTCCGACGAGACCGCGAGCGACTCCGTCGGGCTTGATGAGGATGAGCGTACGTTCCATTCCGGTCCTTCCGATTGCGTGTGGACGTCGGTGCACAGTCTACCCGGGCGCCCCGGCGGTGCTCGCCCCGGCGATGAAGAGGTTCAGTCGCGCGCGGCGACCTCACGATCGATGCGCGCCGACCAGTAGACGGCCACCGCCCACAGTGCGATGAACAGCGCTGCGACGAAGAACATCGAGGTGAGCACGAAGCCGGAGGCCAACAGCAGTCCCTGGACGACCCAGCCGATGATCACGCCGGGGCGTCTCTCACCGATCCGCCGGGGGAGCAGGATGACGGCGATGATCGCCAGCACGGCGACGATCGAGGCTCCGATGAGCAGCTGAGCCAGGGTCAGGGTCTGCGCAGACTTCACCGACAGGCCGAATGTCGTGAGCACGGCGAAGTAGACGACGACGAGTTCGCAGATGAGGATCGATCCGCACAGGACGGGGTACTTCGATTTCACTGCTCCTCCCCTCGTCCGAGGAGCACACGAGCCTCGGCCACGGTGTAGATGGAACCGGTGACGACGATCCCCGGGCTCTTCGCATCGACGCTGTTGGCCAGGTCGATGGCCTTCATCAGGGCGGCATTGAGATCGGCGGCGACGATGACGGAATCCTCGTCGACCCATTCCCTGACCGCCTCGGCGAGGTCGCCTGCCGGCAGCGAACGGGAGTTGAGATTCTCACTGACGACGAACACATCGGCGCTGCGGTGAAGCTCTTCGATGACACCGTCGCTGTCCTTGTCGGCCAGCATCGCCAGCACCATGACGACGTAGTCGAAGTCGAACGCCTCGGTGAGGGTCTCGGCGAGCACATGCGCGGCATCCGGGTTGTGGGCGCCGTCGACGACGACGCTGGGCCCGGTGCGCACGAGTTCGGCACGGCCCGGTGAGGTCACCCGGGCCAGCCCCTCGGCCACGGTGACCGGGTCGAGCGGCTTGTCTTCGGCGCCGAGGAAGGCTTCGGCCGCGACGATCGCAACGGCGGCGTTATGGGCCTGGTGGACTCCGTGCAGGGGCAGGAACAGGTCGGAGTAGACGTCCCTGCGGCCCTGCACGGTGATGAGCTGACCGTCGACGGCTCGCTGCCGCTCGAGGAGGCGGAAGTCCCGGTCCTCGGTGACCAACGGAACCCCGCGACGGGCGGCCTCCTCATCGAGGACGGCCTGGGCGGATTCGTCCTGGACGGCAGACACGGCGATGGGGTCCGGGGCCGGGCCGTCTGCGACGCTGCGATCGAGGATGCCGGCCTTGGTTGCGGCGATCTCCTCGATGGTGTCGCCGAGGAACGCCTGATGGTCGAGTCCGATCTTCGTGAAGACGCATACCTGAGCATCGGCGACGTTCGTCGAATCCCAGGCTCCGCCCATGCCGACCTCGGTGACGACGACATCCACGGGGGCATCGGCGAAGACGGCGAAGGCCAGCACGGTCAGCGCTTCGAAGTAGGTCAGCCTCGCACGGCCTTCGGCCTCGAGCTGAGCATCGACGATCTCGAGATACGGGGCGATCTCGTCGTAGATGCGCACGAAGGTGTGAACAGACACGGGGGCACCGTCCACGGAGATCCGTTCCGTCACCGAATGCAGGTGAGGGCTGGTGAACCGGCCGACGCGGAGTTCGTGGGCGGTGATGAGCGAATCGATCATCCGCGCCGTCGAGGTCTTCCCGTTGGTTCCCGTGATCGTGATCGTCGGGGCCGCGGTGTGGATATCGCCGAGGATCTCACACGCCCGCCGGGTCGCGTCGAGGCGAAGTTCGACCTGGGTCTCCCCCGCCCGGGCCAACAGCAGAGCGTAGACCCGGGCGAGTTCCGCGCGAGTGGCCTCATCGACGACCGGTTCGGGCAGAGGTTCCGGATCCGTTTCGTCCCCGTACTGCGGACCTTCGACAGCGGCCAGCAGCTCCTCGGCTGCAGCCAGCGGATCCTCGGCTGAGGTGTCGTCGTCGCTCATGCGCGCTTCACCGCCAGACGGGTGCCGCCGGGCAGCTCCTCCGGGGTGAAGGCCTCGGCGTCGGACTCGACCGGACCGAAGGTCAGCGAAGTCGTCAGTGTCTCACCGGCGATGAGGTCCGCGTGGGGTTCGAGGGCGGCGACCGCCTCGGAGCCCGCTTCGACGGTGACGGCGATCCGGTCGGAGATGTCGAGGTCGAGCTGCTTGCGGATGCCCTGGATGGCACGCACGGCGTCCCGGGCCATGCCTTCGGCCTCGAGCTCCGGGGTGACCCGGGTGTCGAGGGCGAGGAAGCCGGAGTCGAGAGCTGCGAGTTCCATGCCTTCGGTGCCGGATTCGGCGACGGATTCGAGGGTGTACTCGCCGTCGACGAGTTCGATTCCGCCGCTGACCACGGTGCCGTCGGCAACGGACCAATCGCCGGTCTTCGAGGCCCTGATGACCTGCTGGACCTGCTTGCCCAGACGGGGACCGGCGGCACGGGCGTTGACGACGAGATTCTGCGACAGGGAGAATCCGGCGGCTTCCGCCTCGGCGACGTCGAGGACCTCGACGGTGCGCACATTGAGCTCATCGGCGATGATCTCGGTGAAGTCGGAGTTCAGGTCCGAGTCAGTGGCGACGGTCAGCTGCGACAGCGGCAGGCGCACGCGCAGCTGATTGGCCTTGCGCACCGAGGAGGCCGTTGAGCAGATATCGCGGGTGAGATCCATGGCCGCGACGAGGTCGGCGTCGGCGGGGAAGACATCGGCGTCGGGATAGTCGGCCAAGTGCACCGACCGCTGACCGGTCAGTCCGCGGTAGATCTCTTCGACCGTGAACGGCAGCAGGGGTGCAGCGACCCGGCAGAATGCCTCCAGGCAGGTGTAGAACACGTCGAAGGACTCATGCGTGTCGGCACCGCCGTCCCAGAACCGGCGGCGCGAACGGCGCACATACCAGTTCGTGAGCATGTCGAGGTAGCTGCGGACGAGTTCGCATGCCGCCCAGATGTCCAGGCCGTCCATCGCCTCGGCGAATTCGGTGATGAGGTCGTGCGTCTTGGCCAGCAGATACCGGTCGAGGACCTGGCTGGAGTCATAGCGCGTCTGCGCCTGGTAGCCGGTCTTCTCCCCCGCTGGGCCGTCGGCGGCGTTGGAGTAGGTGGCGAAGAACTGCCACGTGTTCCACAGCGGCAGCACGACCTGGCGGACACCGTCGCGGATGCCCTGCTCGGTGACGACGAGATTGCCGCCGCGCAGGATCGACGAGGCCATGAGGAACCAGCGCATGGCATCCGAGCCGTCGCGATTGAAGACTTCGTTGACATCGGGGTAGTTGCGCAGAGACTTCGACATCTTCTGCCCGTCGGAGCCCAAGACGATGCCGTGGGAGATGCAGTTCGTGAATGCGGGACGGTCGAAGATCGCTGTGGCCAGCACGTGCAGCAGGTAGAACCAGCCGCGCGTCTGCCCCACGTATTCGACGATGAAGTCGGCCGGGAAATGGTTGTCGAACCATTCGGAGTTCTCGAACGGGTAGTGCACCTGGGCGTAGCTCATCGATCCGGAGTCGAACCACACGTCGAAGATCTCCGGGATGCGCTGCATCACAGACTTGCCCGTGGGGTCGTCCGGGTTCGGGCGGGTGAGGTCGTCGACCCACGGGCGGTGAAGGTCGACCTCGCCGGAATCGTTGCGCGGCAGTCGGCCGAAGTCCGCTTCGATCTCGGCCAGAGATCCGTAGACGTCGGTGCGTGGGTAGGCCGGGTCGGAGGAGATCCACACGGGGATCGGCGAACCCCAGAAGCGGTTGCGCGAGATCGACCAGTCGCGGGCGTTTTCGAGCCATTTGCCGAACTGTCCGTGCTTGACGTTGTCGGGCACCCAGTTGATCTGTTCGTTGAGTTCGACCATGCGGTCCTTGAACTCGGTGACGCGGACGAACCAGGACGACACGGCACGGTAGATCAGCGGGTTCCGGCAGCGCCAGCAGTGCGGGTAGGAGTGCTCATAGGACTCGTGGCGGACCAACAGCGCATTCCGCGATTCCATCGGCCCGGTGTGGTTGCGCAGGTCCTTGATGATCGCCTTGTTCGCGTCGAAGACCTGCTGCCCGGCGTAGTCAGCGACGGTCGTGTCGAAGCGACCGGCGTCGTCAACCGGACGAGCGGCGGTGATTCCGTAGGAGTCGGTGAGCTCTTTGTCCTCTTCACCGAAGGCCGGCGACTGGTGGACGATTCCGGTGCCGTCGTCGACGGTGACGAAGTCCGCAGCAAGGATCGTATGCATCTTCTCGCCGAATTCGTCCTGCCGGCCCTCGAAGTAGGGGAAAGCAGGTTCGTAGGCGGCGCCGACGAGTTCGCTGCCGGGGAAGGTGCGCAGAACCTGGGGTTCGGCACCGAGCTCACGGGCATAGGCGCCGAGGCGCGCCTCAGCGAGGATGAGCGTCTTGCCCTGGAGGTCCTCTGCTCCGTCTTCTCCGGGCACGACCGCGACGAGCGGGATCTCCGGATTGACGGCCACTGCCTGATTCGACGGAACGGTCCATGGCGTCGTGGTCCAGATGAGGACCCATTCGTCGGAGTCCTTGAGCTTGTATCCGATGGTCACGGCCGGATCCTGACGCATCTTGTACACGTCGTCGTCCATGCGCAGCTCGTGGTTCGACAGCGGCGTCTCGTCCTTCCAGCAGTAGGGAAGCACGCGATAGCCCTCGTAGACGAGGCCCTTGTCCCACAGCTGTTTGAACGCCCAGATGACGCTTTCCATGTATTCGACATTGAGCGTCTTGTAGTCGTTGTCGAAATCGACCCACCGACCCTGACGGGTCACGTACTCTTCCCATTCCTGGGTGTAGCGCAGCACCGAGGAGCGGCAGGCGTCGTTGAAGGCGGCCAGACCCATGCGGCCGATCTCGGACTTATCGGTGATGCCCAGCTGACGTTCGGCTTCGAGCTCGGCCGGCAGACCGTGGGTGTCCCAGCCGAACCGACGGTCGACTTTCTTGCCCCGCATCGTCTGGAAGCGCGGGACGACGTCTTTGACGTATCCGGTGAGCAGGTGACCGTAGTGCGGCAGACCGTTGGCGAAGGGAGGTCCGTCGTAGAAGACGAATTCGTTCTCGCCGTTGACACCGGCGTCGCGCTGGGCGATCGATGCCTTGAAGGTGTCGTCCTCCTGCCAATAGCGCAGCACGGCGTCTTCGATGGCAGGGAAGTTCGGGGAGCTGGAGAGTCCGAACGTCGAGGTCGAAACCTTGGGATAGAGAGGCTGGGTCATGAGCGTCCTTCGGGGTCACTGCGGTCACTGTCACGAGGACGACAGTCTGCCGCGGTACCACCTCGCTTATCCGCGCTCCGACCGGTTCGGGTCGATCCGCGGATCGCTCATTGACTCAGACGATGACGGGTCCACCCGTCCGGTTCTACTGAGAACGCAGCGATCAGGACGCTCGTTCCGTTCTTCCGGATGCTCCCCGGTGATGGCCGGATCGACACAAGACAATCGTATACCGTCGACGCCGCCCGAGACCACCCGGCGGGTTCAGCCGAAACCCATCCCCGAGGCGGCCGCGGGCAGCAGCCGTGAGCACTCACAGTCCGCGGTTGCGGGCGACCTTGTGCTGAGCGGCTTGTGCGATGGGCCGGATGACCATGAGATCGACGTTGAAGTGGTGAGGCCGGGTGAGCGTGTACACGATGGCATCGGCGACGTCGTCCGCGGTGAGCGGATTCTCGACTCCTTCATAGACCTTCGCGGCTTTCGCTTCGTCACCGCCGACCCGTTTGTAGGTGAACTCATCGGTGGCGACCATTCCCGGGGCGATCTCGATGACGCGCACGGGTTCGCCGGCGAGTTCGAGGCGCAGGGTCGCCGCAACGGAGTGGGTGCCGTGCTTCGCAGCGACATAGCCTCCACCGCCTTCATAGGCCTGATGACCTGCGGTCGAGGACATGACCACGATGTCTCCGCGGCCGGAGTCGATGAGAGCCGGAAGCAGAGCCTTGACGACGCGCAGGACACCGAGGACGTTGATATCGAACATGTCCCGCCACCCGTCGACCGACGCCTCGGCGACGGTGTCCGTTCCGAAGGCGGCCCCGGCATTGGCGACGAGGGAATGGACGCCTCCCCCGGCGAGCACCTGCTCGGCCATGGACGCCACGGCGGCGTCATCGGTGAGGTCGGCGACGATGTAGTCGGCTCCGGTCTCCTCGGCGAGGGCCTTGAGCTTGTCCTCACGGCGGGCTACCGCCACGACGTCCCAGCCCTGGTCTCGCAGCTGTCTGACCGCGGCGGCACCGATTCCGGAACTGGCTCCTGTGACGACTGCTCTGAGAGTTTCCATCTGAGTTCTCCTCTGTCGGGTCTGTCGGTGGGTCATGAGTCGGGATTCCGGTCGCGGGATCTCCTGTCCGCTTCTCAGTCTACGGAGTCGGCTCTCGGCCGGCAGCGGTGTCTTCTGAGTCGGGATCGCTGTCATTCGGTCGGCTCCGGGCAGGATCGGGTGAGTCGGGTGGGACAGGGTTCGTCGGCGTGCTCGGTCGGGAGTGCGAATTGCGCGGGCCGCCCTCGCCGAAGACGGCGCGGACACCCGGGATCTTCACGGCCAGCCAGGTGATCGCGGCGCAGACGAGCGCGTAGGCGATCGGCATGATCACGGCGTGGAGGAGGACTCCCGGCACGGTGTTCGGCAGGCCCATGGCGTTGCGCACCGGGTAGAGCAGGAGCGGATGGAGGAGGAACACTCCGAAGGAATACGGGTAGAACCGGTGCAGCAGTCCGAATCCTTCGCGCATATGGAAATGCAGAAGGAGGTACGCAGCGATGGAGGCGACGACGACTCCGGGGGCGAGATATTCGTAGGGGAACATCCACGGCTTCTCCCCCGGCCCCAGGCCGGCCCAGACTGCGGTTGCGGCGGACGCGATGATGAAGCTCGCCCAGGCCACGACGGCGCCCCTGGCGGAGAGGACGATATCGCGCAGCACCCACCCGAGGATGTAGAAACCGGCCATCGGCAGGAACCGAGTGGCGATATTGGCTTCGCCGACATCGAAGATCATCGACACCCACTGGTCGGTCATGCCGATGCCGAGGAAGATCAGCCCGGTCCCCCACTGCAGACGGCGGGAGCCGTGGACGCTCAGCAGTCGGAAGAACGGGGTGAGCAGGGTCAGTCCGGCGAGGACGTAGAGGAAATAGAGCTGGACGAAGGGTGAACCGGTGAGGATCGCGATGCCCGGGTTCCACGCCTGGTCATCAGGTTGGAGGTAGAAGCGGCGGAACAGAACATAGACGATCGTCCAGAACACGAGGGGGATGCCGATCCGCCGGACCCGCTTGGACAGGAAGGTGCGCGGCTTGCCGCCCCGGTCGGGGTCGAGGGCCAACGCGCCGGAGATCATGATGAACACCGGCACCGACCACCGGCAGGCGGAGTCGACGGCGTTGGCCAGCCACCAATCGGGACCCAATCCCGCGAAGTTCTCTTCGACGACGGTTCCCAGGGAATGGATGGCCACGACGGCGATGATCGCGATCGCACGTGCCGGATTCATCCACGCGGTCGACGTGGGCGGCGGATTCTCTGTCGGAATTCGGTCCAGGGGCGCCATGCATCCATGATGTCATTGCCCGCGGCGCAGCCGACTCACTGCGCTTTCAGGGTGTGAGCTCTCCCCTGCCGTCGACCGAGCCCCTGGGGAGGCGCGAGTGCCGCGCATGTGTTCCGGTGAGGCTTCGCCCGGCTGCAGGCGCGAACCGGTTTGGCCGATCGCGAACCGGGTGAGAAAATCAGCAATTATGAACACACCTGCCTTTTCGGACTCGACGCACGAGTCAGTGAACCTGCCTGACAAGCCGGCCCTCGAGGGCCTGCGGGACAAATGGGACGCCGCGTGGAGCGAGCAGAACGTCTACGCCTTCGACGTCGACACCGATCGCGAGCAGGTCTACTCGATCGACACTCCCCCGCCGACCGCCTCGGGGTCGCTGCACGTCGGTCACGTGTTCTCATACACGCAGACCGACATCATCGCCCGCTATCAGCGGATGACCGGCAAGAACGTGTTCTATCCGCTGGGATGGGATGACAATGGCCTGCCGACCGAACGGCGGGTGCAGAACTACTACGGAGTCACCTGCGACCCCAGTCGGCATTACGACCCGGACTTCCAGCCGCCGGAGAAGGCACCGAAGAATTCGCGCGACTTCGTCAAGGTCTCGCGCCAGAACTTCATCGAGCTGTGCGAGCAGCTCTCGGCCGAGGACGAGAAGGTGTTCGAGGACCTCTTCCGCTCCACCGGTCTGTCGGTGGATTGGAAGTTCACGTACCGCACGATCGACGACGATTCGCGTGCGGTGAGCCAGCGGGCCTTCCTCACCGACCTGCAGAACGGCCATGCCTATTCGCAGGATGCCCCGACGATGTGGGACGTGACCTTCGGCACCGCTGTCGCTCAGGCCGAACTCGAAGATCGAGAACGCGAGGGCGCCTATCACAAGGTGAAGTTCTTCCCCGAAGGCGCCGACGGCCTGGCCGACACCACGGCGGAGCCGATCATCATCCTCACCTCCCGCCCGGAGCTGATTCCCGCTGTCGTGGCGCTCGTCGCCCACCCCGACGACGAACGCTATGCCTCGCTGTTCGGCACCAATGTCGTCTCACCGCTCTTCGGCGTCAGCGTCGAGATCCGTGCCCATGAACTCGCGAAGTCCGATAAGGGCACGGGCATCGCCATGGTCTGCACCTTCGGCGATCTCACCGACGTGACCTGGTGGCGAGAGCTGGATCTGCCGACCCGCGCGGTCATCAACCGCGGCGGCCGCCTCAACCTCGAGGTGCCCGAGTGGATCGCGAGCTCGCCGAAGTCCGATGCTGTGGCCAACTATGAGGCTCTGGCCGGAAAGACCACCTTCTCCGCCCGCAAGGACATTGCGCAGATGCTCATCGACTCCGGTGACCTCATCGGTGAGATCGAGCCGATCACGCATCCGGTCCCGTTCTACGAGAAGGGCGATAAGCCGCTCGAGGTCGTCAC
Source organism: Brevibacterium linens ATCC 9172 (assembly GCF_900169165.1). Taxonomy (GTDB): domain Bacteria; phylum Actinomycetota; class Actinomycetes; order Actinomycetales; family Brevibacteriaceae; genus Brevibacterium; species Brevibacterium linens. The sequence continues at coordinate 223,990 of NZ_FXYY01000003.1, read as the reverse complement.
CAGTCGTCAGTGGTACATCCGCAACGGCGGTCGTTCGGCCGAACTGCGGGGTGCGCTCATTGCTCGTGGGCGCGAGATCGAATGGCACCCGGCGTACATGCGCTCCCGCTACGAGAACTGGGTGGAGAATCTCAACGGTGACTGGCTGGTCTCCCGGCAGCGATTCTTCGGTGTCCCGATCCCGCTGTGGTATCGCCTCGATGCCGAAGGACAGCCCGATTACGAGAATCCGATCGTTCCTCAATCGCTGCCCTGTGACCCCATCGCCGAGGCTCCTGCCGGCTTCACGGAAGACCAGCGCGATGTGCCCGGCGGGTTCACCGCCGATCCGGACGTGCTCGACACCTGGGCGACGTCGTCGCTGACCCCGCAGCTGCTCGGCGGCTGGTCGCGGGACGAGGAGTTCTTCGACAAGGTCTTCCCGTTCGACCTGCGCCCGCAGGGCCACGACATCATCCGCACCTGGCTGTTCTCGACCGTCGTCCGGGCGAACTCGCTCAACGATTCGGCGCCGTGGAGACACGCCGGACTCTCGGGCTGGATCCTCGACCCGGATCGGAAGAAGATGTCGAAGTCGAAGGGCAATGTGGTCGTGCCCTCGGACATCCTCGGCGAGGCGAAGCCCGGATTCGGTCCGGATGCCGTGCGCTACTGGGCCGCCAGTGCGAAGCTCGGTGCCGATACCGCCTATGACGTCACACAGATGCAGATCGGACGCCGTCTGGCCATGAAGCTGCTCAATGCGTCGAAGTTCGCTCTCGCGCAGGGCGTGCACGCCGGTCTCATCGGTCAGCTCGGGGCCGTCACCCACGACCTCGATCGGGCCCTGCTGGCGAAGCTGGCCGACGTCGTCGCACAGGCGGGAACGCATATGGCCGCCTACGACTACTCTCACGCTCTGCGGGTGACCGAGAGCTTCTTCTGGGAGTTCACCGACGACTATGTCGAGCTCGTCAAGGATCGCTCCTACGGTTCTGTCGGGTCCGACGATCAGCTGTCGGCCCACGTCACCCTGGCTACGGCCCTGGACGTGCTGCTGCGTCTCTTCGCACCGTTCACACCGTTCGTCACCGAAGAGGTCTGGTCCTGGTGGCGCACCGGTTCGGTCCACCGTGCACAGTGGCCTGCCGATGAGGCACTGAGCCACCCGGGTTCGACCGTCGATCCCGAGCTTCTGGCTGCGGTGGCTGCGGCACTGACCGAGATCCGCCGCACGAAGACCGAGGCCAAGGTCTCGCAGAAGACCGAGGTCGCCTCGGTGACCATCCAGGCACCGGCCTCCGTCATCTCCGCGATCACGGCGGCAGCAGGTGACCTCAGAGCAGCGGGCCGCATCAGGTCGCTGACGACCGAGGAAGCCGGTGAGGACATCACCATCGCCGCGATCGAGTTCGTCGAACAGAGCTGAGCCGAGGACGCGCCGGACCTCCGATTCGGCCCGCGTCCCGATCAGCTCCACCGGAGCCCCACGGCACCCGTTCCTCCGCAGAGACGGAGCAGCGAGTGCCGTGGGGCTCGTCGCATGTTCCGGAACGGATACACGAGCGGAAGGGGTTCTGCGGCCTCTGCCCCGTAATATGGTTCTCGACCACCGAAGCACCACGAAGTCCTCGTTGAACGAAAGGCTCCCAGAACCGTGAGAAGCGAACTGTTTTCCCAGCGCAACGCCGAGATCCAGAACCAGGAGCGATGGACGCTCCAGTCGAACAAGATGCTGCGTTCGGTGGTCACGCCGAACGCTCCGATGATCGCCACCAAGGGCGCCATGGTCGCCTACCAGGGAGATGTCCACTTCACCCACCAGGGGTCGAAGTCGGTCGGCCAGTTCATGAAGAAGGCGGCCACCGGCGAAGGCGGCAATGTCATGCGCGTCGAGGGACACGGTGAAGTGTTCTTCGCCCGGGAGGCGTCGAACATCTTCATGATGGCGCTCGAAGGTCCACAGGACGCGCTGACCGTCAACACCGCGAATCTGCTCGCCTTCGATGACGCTCTCAACTGGGAGATCAAGCGCATCAAGGGCGGAGTCGGTGCCATGGTCAGCGGGTCGGGACTGTTCAACCTCGAACTTGCCGGGCAGGGTACAGCCGCCATCTGCTGCAAGGGCGAGCCCATGGTCCTCGACTGCTCGCAGCAGCCGACCTTCGTCGACCCGCAGGCCGCTGTGTGCTGGTCCTCAGCACTGGCCCCGCAGATCAAGACCGACGTCAGCGTCGGCACCTTCTTCGGTCGCGGTTCCGGTGAGTCCGTGCAGCTGGCCTTCCACGGTCCCGGCTTCGTCGTCGTCCAGCCCGCGGAGAACGCCGTCTACTCGGCTGCCACCAGCTGACACGCCAGGCGGCCGTCCGCTGCCTGACCACGCACCCTCGACCTGCTGCTTCGGCAGCGAGTCGGGGGTGTCGTCATCTGCACTCACGCTTACTCATCGCGCATCCCTCCCCCGAGTTCGCGAAGTAGTCTGCTGCATCCCTCGCCCGTCGTGCCATGCCACCACGCTGCATCGGTGTGCTTTGCGGAGAACGCTGAGGGATACGACGGTACCGGGAGGTTCTGCCGCTGGCAGGGTGGGTGACGCTGTGGGTGATGCTGTGGCAGATGTGTTGCCGCCCGGACATCACGACAGAAGATCAGGCGGTGGGGACCGTGTGTTCGCGGCCGCCGCGTTCGACCCGGTATTTCCGGAAGGTCGGGAAGATCGCCGCACAGACCAGCACAAGGACGATGACGGCAATGCCGCCGCCCGCCGAGGCGACCGTGGTGTCGGTGACGGCTGCGACGGAGCCGTGGAGGACGTCCGCGATCCGCGGTCCGCCGGCCACCACGACGATGAACACGCCCTGCATCCGACCGCGCATCGCATCGGTGGCAGCCTCCTGGAGCATCGTCTGCCGAAAAGCACCGGACACGATATCGGCTCCTCCGCCGACCGCCATCGCAGCCAATGCGACGACGAGCGCGGTCAGCCAGAACCCTGCCGCCAGCTCAAGCGACAGCCCGAACACTGTCATGGCCGCACCCCAGACGACGATGGCGACGATGACGGCGAGCCCCTGACGCTGCACGCGTGAGACCCATCCGGAGAAGATCCCGGCCAAGGCGCTGCCGCCGGCCAGGGCGGCGAAGAGCAGCGAGAACACGATGCCGCCTTCGGGTGGGCCGTCGAAGGTCTCGACGGCGATTTGCGGGAACAGTGCCCGCGGCATTCCGAAGACCATCGCAATGATGTCGACCAGCAGAGAGACCATGACGACGGTGTTCGTCCGCAGATACCGGAACCCATCGACGATCCCTTTGAATCCCGACCGGGTATCGGGCTGTTTCTGCGGCAGCAGCGACGGCAGTCGGACCACTGCATAGAGCGTGGCGAAGAGGAACACGGCATCGATGACGTAGAGCAGCTGGTACCCGAACAGCGGAATCAGCGCTCCGCCGACGACAGGGCCGACGACGGCGCCCACCGTCATCACGGTCATATTCAGAGAATTCGCCGCGGGCAGCAGATCGAGCGGGATGATCGAGGGCAGCAGGGCGCCCCTCGCCGGCTGGTTGAGTGCGAAGAATGCCTGCTGCATGGAGAACACCGACAGCAGCAACCAGACATTGTCGACGCTGAGCACTGCGATGAGTGCGAGTATCGCGGACGTGACGATCAGCCCGACGGTCGAGATGACGAGCAGCCTGCGACGATCGATGACATCGGCCAAGGATCCGCCCCACAGCCCGAAGACGATGAGCGGAACCAGACCGAACGCACCGGCGAGACCGACGTAGCCGGACGACCCTGTGAGGTGGAAGATCTGTGCGGGAATCGCCACGACGGTCATCTGCGCACCGATGACGGTGACGATATTGGCCGTCCACAGCCGCCGGAAGGACGCGTACCGCAGCGGACGTGTGTCAGCCAGGAGTCTCATGCGTGAGAGACTCAGGCAGATTTCTTATTCGTCCTGTTCCGTGACTTCGGCACAAGGGTCGGGGCGACGTTCGATTCGACGACCTCCTTGGTCACGACCACCTCGGCGATGTCCTCGCGTGAGGGCACGTCGAACATGACCGGCTGCAGGACCTCTTCCATGATGGACCGCAGTCCGCGCGCACCGGTACCGCGCAGAAGAGCGAGGTCGGCGATGGCCTCGAGCGCCTCGGTCTCGAAGGTCAGGGAGACACTGTCGAACTCGAACATCCGCTGATACTGCTTGACCAGTGCGTTCTTCGGCTCAGTAAGGATCGACATCAGCGCGGCACGGTCGAGATTCGACACGGTGGCCAGCACCGGGAGGCGACCGATGAATTCGGGGATGAGTCCGAACTTGAGCAGATCTTCCGGGAGGATGTCCGCGTAGAGGTCCTCTTCGTCGTTCTTCGACTGCAGAAGGGCGCCGAAGCCGATTCCGTGCTTGCCCTTGCGGCCGGCCACGATCTCTTCCATTCCGGCGAACGCGCCCGCAACGATGAAGAGCACGTTCGTCGTATCGATCTGCAGGAAGTCCTGGTGCGGGTGTTTGCGTCCGCCCTGCGGCGGAACCGAGGCCTGTGTGCCTTCGAGGATCTTCAGCAGTGCCTGCTGCACGCCCTCACCGGATACGTCACGGGTGATCGACGGGTTCTCCGACTTGCGGGCGATCTTATCGATCTCGTCGATGTAGATGATGCCGTGCTCGGCACGCTGGATGTCGAAGTCCGCGGCCTGGATGAGCTTGAGCAGGATGTTCTCGACGTCCTCACCCACATAGCCGGCTTCGGTCAGCGCGGTGGCATCGGCGACCGCGAAGGGGACGTTGAGACGTTTGGCCAGCGACTGTGCGAGGTAGGTCTTTCCCGAACCGGTGGGTCCGACGAGCAGAATGTTCGACTTCGCGATCTCGACGTCGGAATCGCTGGTGCCCAAGGTCTTCTCGTCGCCCGACTGCAAGGACCGGATGCGCTTGTAGTGATTGTAGACGGCTACGGACAGCGCCTTCTTCGCCGGTTCCTGACCGACGACGTATTCTTGGAGGAAGTCGAAGATTTCGCGGGGTTTGGGCAGTTCGAGCTCGGCCTGCTCCGGACTGGATTCGCTGAGTTCCTCTTCGATGATCTCATTGCACAATCCGATGCATTCATCGCAGATGTAAACACCCGGTCCGGCGATGAGTTTCCGAACCTGCTTCTGAGACTTCCCACAGAAGTTGCATTTGAGCAGGTCTGCTCCGTCCGCACTGCGAGCCACTGTCACAACCTTTCGCCGGGACGCTTGGTCCCAACTCTACCGCTCGTATTTCCTGTACCTCAATAGCTTCCCATACGCGGCGGACACGAGCCCCCAGCCACGTCTCGGTGTGTCGGCGGGCAGAACCGAGAACGGGTTCGTACGATCGCAATCGTACGAACCCGTTATCAGCGCTTGCCAGTGCTCAGCACGATGATCAGTTCGCGTCCTTGCGCGACGAGAGCACCTGATCGACGAGACCGTAGTCCTTGGCCTGAGCGGCCGTGAGGAAGAGATCGCGTTCGATGTCGTTCGAGATCTGCGAGGCTTCCTTGTTCGAGTGCTTGGCCAGAGTTGCCTCGAGCCATTCGCGCATCCGCAGCACCTCAGCGGCCTGGATCTCGAGGTCGGAGGCCTGTCCCTGCCCCTGGCCCTGCATCGCGGGCTGGTGGATGAGCACACGTGCATTCGGCAGAGCGAGACGCTTGCCGGGTGTGCCCGCGGCCAGCAGAACGGCGGCAGCGGAGGCGGCCTGACCGAGGCAGACAGTCTGGATCTCCGGCTTGACGTACTGCATGGTGTCGTAGATGGCCGTCATCGCGGTGAACGAACCACCGGGCGAGTTGATGTAGAGAGTGATGTCACGGTCAGGATCCTGCGATTCGAGAACCAGCAGCTGAGCCATGACATCGTCGGCTGACGTGTCGTCGACCTGGGCACCCAAGAACACCACACGATCGTCGAAGAGCTTGGTGTAGGGATCCTGGCGTTTGAAGCCATAGGGTGTGCGCTCTTCGAACTGCGGCATGACGTAGCGCGACTGCGGCATATTCGACGCCGTCGACCCCGGCATAAAGTTCATTGCATTCATACTTCCCTCACTCCTGCTCAGTTGTTCTCGACGTCGGACGCGCTGGTGACCATCTTGTCGATGAATCCGTATTCGAGCGCTTCCTCAGCGGTGAACCAGTGGTCGCGGTCGTTGTCCTTGAGGATCTGCTCGAGCGACTTGCCGGTCTGCTGAGCGGTCAGTTCCGCCATCTGCTTCTTCATGTGCAGGATCAGTTCGGCCTGGATCTTGATGTCAGTGGCCGTTCCGCCGATGCCGCCCAGCGGCTGGTGCATGAGGATTCGGGCGTGCGGGGTGGCATAGCGCTTTCCCGGCGCACCCGAGGACAGCAGGAACTGTCCCATCGAGGCGGCCATGCCCATGGCCACGGTGGAGACATCGGGCTTGATGTACTGCATCGTGTCGTAGATGGCCATACCGGCGGTGACGGATCCGCCGGGCGAGTTGATGTAGAGCGAGATGTCCGCGTCAGGATCTTCGGCTGCGAGCAGCATCATCTGCGCACAGATGGCGTTGGCGTTGTCGTCACGCACCTCCGAACCGAGCCAGATGATGCGCTCCTTGAGAAGACGATTGAAGATGTGGTCGTCCAGACCCATTCCCCCACCGGCGTCGAGGCCGACGGGAGCTGTCGTGTCGTATGCGCTCACGTTTCACTCCTGTGTTCTGTGGATGGCTTGATATGGACTCTAACCGCTCTCCCCCGGGTTTTAGTCCGCGGCGAGGCCTGTGTTCGCCCTCAGCGTGATCGGGACCTGAAGATGCAGAGACGGTGGGCACGGATCGCAATCCGCACCCACCGTCTCATCAGGATTCCACCGCCGAGGCGGCTGACCCTCAGTTCTCTTCGGCGGCCTCTGCAGGGGCTTCGGCGTCAGCGTCCGCGCTCTGCGCGTCAGCGCTGGCGGCCTCGGCGTCTGCATCCTCGGCGTCGTCGCCGGCGGAGGTGAATGCCTCCATGTCGACGACATTTCCGGCCGTGTCCTTGACCGTGGCACCGGCGAGGACGGCGGCCAGAGCCTTACGGCGCGAGACCTCGCCGACGAGGGCGTTGACCTGGCCGGAGCTGTCGAGCATCTGGGCGAACTCGTTCGGGTTCATTCCGTACTGCTGCGACGCGGAGATCAGGTACTCGATGAGTTCGGGCTGGCTGACCTCGACGTTCTCGGCTTCGGAGACGGCGTCGAGGATGAACTGGGTGCGCAGGTTGCGCTCGGTCTCCTCGGTGACCTCCTTGCGGTGCTCGTCATCGTCCGAACGGTTCTCGGATTCGAGGTGACGCTCGACCTCGTCGGTGACGATCTTGGCCGGGACCGGGACCTCGAGGGTCTCGATGAGGTGTTCGAGGACCTTGTCGCGTGCCTGCACGCCCTGCTCGGTCTCCTTGGACTTGCCGGCCTGGACGCGCAGATCCTCACGCAGTTCGGCGATCGTGTCGAACTCGCTGGCCAGCTGAGCGAAGTCGTCGTCGGCCTCGGGCAGTTCCCGTTCCTTCACGGCACCCAGGGTGATCTTCACGGTGCCCTGTTCGCCGGCGTGCTCGCCGCCGGCGAAGGTGGTCTCGAAGGTCGTGGTCTCTCCGGCGGAGAGGCCGTCGAGAGCCTCGTCCATGCCTTCGAGCATCGTTCCGGCGCCGACCTGGTAGGAGATGTCGGAGGCGGTGTCGATCTCTTCGTCGCCGATGGTGGCGACGAGGTCGAGGGTGACGAAGTCGTCCTTGGCCGCGGGGCGATCCACGGCGACGAGGGTGCCGAAGCGGGTGCGCAGCTGCTCGAGCTCGGCATCGACATCGGCGTCGGTGACGTCGATCGGGTCGACCTCGATGGTGATCGAGTCGTAGGCAGGCAGTTCGACCTCGGGACGCACGTCGACCTCGACCGTGAAGCCGAGCTCGCCGTCTTCGGTTCCGTCGAGGCCGGGAACCTCGGAGATCTCGACCTCGGGCTGGCCCATCGGCTTGAGGTCATGCTCGTCGACCGCGTTGCGGTAGAACTCGTCCAGACCGTTGTTGATCGCTTCCTGAATCACAGCAGGACGACCGATGCGCTGATCGATGATGCGCGCGGGGACCTTGCCCTTGCGGAAGCCGGGGACGGTGACCTGAGCACCGATGGTCTTGTATGCCTCGTCGACGCTCGGTTTGAGTTCGGCGTATGGGACTTCCACGCTGATCTTGACCCGGGTGGGGTCGAGTTGCTCGACGGAGCTCTTCACAGTGTGACCTTTCAGATTCGACAGTCATGCATTTTCGGTCATCTCCGACCTGATCGTCCGGGTTCGTGACCGCAAACGGCCATCTCACAGCCTGATCGGTCATCTCGTGACCTTGGAGGGAGCGAAAGTCCACGAATAGTTCGCGCACGTCCGCAAGACGCAATCACCTATGTTACGCGAAACCCCCGCCGTTACGCGAAACCGGGGTGTTGTCACGAGGCCGCTCCGCCTCGGTGCCCGTAGAGCTCGTCGAGGGTGATGATGACGTTGGCCGCCGTCCATGACAGCGGGGCTGCAGAGACCGGATCGCCGTCCGCGCTGATCTTCTCCGGAAGAGACCCGGCACTCGTGCGGTGTTCCGTCAGCCAGTCGAGGACCGATTCGGCCCTGGCGCTGAGTCCGAGGCGTGCGAAGCCGAGCCCCATGAGCGACGTCGACGGCGTCCAACTTGAGCGGTCGAGGATCCACCCATGCCCGGGCTTGATCCCGCCGGCCGGCTGTTCGAGACGGTCCCAGACTCCGGCGAGGAGCTCGGGGTCGAGCGCGTAGATTCCGTCCTCCGCGTTCGGCACGAGTCCGGCGGCGGGCAGGTAGGCGATGGCCGAATCGGATCCGCCCGAGGTGGGATACCGCTGCATCCCATTGGCCCCGAAGGTCCGGCTGAAGGTCTGACGATAGTCATCGGCTCCCCGCAGAACCTCATCGGCTTCCTCGCCGAGGCGGCTCCACAGCCCCGGATCCGCTTTCGTCAGCGCGGTGAGCGAGTTCATCCCGACCAGAGTCGGTCCGGCCAAGCCGAGCGTGACCTGTGATTCTCCGACCTCCCAATAGTCCGGTCCGGCCGGAGGCAGACGGCGGCCGCGGGACGTGAGATCGAACAGCCGCGAACTGGTCCGTCGCAGCAGATCGTCGAGTCCCCCGAGATCGGAGCCTCCGGTTGTCGCCGTGGAGACGGCGTGCACTTCGGCAACCGCCCAGAGGACGAGGCCGAGTGAGTCGAACTGCGACGCACGATCGTCCGGCGCCAGACCGGTTTCGGGGTCGACGCGGGCGGCGAACGCCCCGTCGGGCGCCTGTACGGACTGCAGATAGCGCAGATGACCCCAGGCCAGGCCCGAGAGCCCGACCCGCGCCAGAGCCACCGCGCAGAAGGCGGTATCCCGCGGCCAGACATAGCGCCACGCACCCGCCCATCCGGCGACCGGAGCGGGCAGCCCGTCGCTGAGCACCCACAGGTCGAGCAGAGCTGCGACCGCGAGCTCTCGACGGTGGGCGGGCAGCGTTGTCAGCCATGACTCGCAGCCGTCGAGGAACTCCTGCTGCCCGAGCGCCGGACCCGGATCGGCAAGGTCCGGCATGACTCTCGACTGTGCGGGCAGGATCTGCACGGATTCGGCATCCACAACCTCGCGCAGGCCCGAACGAGTGTAGGCGGCGGTGACCGAACGGACCGGGTCCGGTCGGGCTGCCTCGGCGAGGGCCGTCGTGATCGCTGAACCGAGACCGATCGCGCCGATTCCGATAGCGGCACCGGTGAGAACCGCCCGCCGACTGGGCCGGGCGGTGTCACGCTCATCGCGCGGGAGCGTGCCGCGTGGCGGCCGAACGGCAGTGGTCATGAGAAGGATCCTACCCGTCCGGGCATAAGAAAACCGGCCTGACCATCTGGTCAGACCGGCTTGTGGAGGGGATGACGGGAATCGAACCCGCACCATCAGTTTGGAAGACTGAGGCTCTACCATTGAGCTACATCCCCGTGTTGTGAGTTCGACTATAGTCGAGAACTTCCTCGACCGCCAAATCGACATTCGGTGACCTGCGTCACTTGATCGCTGGAACTGTGAGGTGTGTCGCATTGGCGGGTTTGCCTGATTCGCAAGGTGCGAGTCGCGACCCGCCTGTGGTTAGATAGGAGCCGTCGCGGGATGTGGCGCAGCTTGGTAGCGCATCTGTTTTGGGAACAGAGGGTCGCAGGTTCAAATCCTGTCATCCCGACAGACTCCAGCCGCCCGGACCAATCGATCCGGGCGGCTTCTCTCTATGTGCGTCCGATCTGCTCAGCCACCTTTCGGCTCGACCGCCACTCGCGGCTCCCTCTTATGCCCGCTCATCTGCGAGCATGACTCGATCCCCCGATTGTGAACAGTCATCAGATGTGCCGTATGGTGGCTCCGTTTGTCGCAACGGCTTCAGAAAGGGTCAGAAATGGCGATGACGATGGGGGCCCGCTGCGCGGCAGTGTTCGCTGCGGTCGGACTGGTGGTCACCGGATGTTCAGAAGGCGCCGACCGCAAAGCGAATTCCGCTCCGCCGACGGAAGGATCCGACGAGGTCGACGTGCTGTATCCCTCCACGGCATTCGGCGAGCCCGAGTGGCAGGAAGGTCCATTGACGAATGACTTCGAAGATCAGGTGCAGGTCTTCGACGACCGTGTCGTCCGGTGGGGCGGATCGAAGCTCGAATCCCGCAATCCAGACGGCACGATCGCGTGGCAGCTGGATCTGGCGGAGCACTTCTCCGACGACGATGAAGAGATTTCAGACGTACGCCGGATGGCCGGCGGCAAGCTGGGACTGAACACCGAGATCTTGGCCAGCCATTCTCAGACCTTCCTCCTTGATGCCGAGTCCGGGGACAACCTCGAGAAGGTCGAAATCCCCGACGGATGGAGGTTTCACTTCATGCCGACGAGGGAAAGCACGTGGGGGCTGAGTTTCCAGTACAAAGACGACGACCAGAAGAATCTTGTGGTGAATTCCGATGGTTCGACAGACACGTTCGAACACCTCCAGTACGCGACCGGAAAGTCCGCAGTGACGCTGGAGGAGGAATTCGGAAATGAGCTCATCTGGCATCCGACCGGTGGCCGATCCGGCACGACCACGACGTACCGGGACTTCGCCGGCAGCACCGAACGAGCGGGCAGCATCAAGCCACGTGTCGTCGTCGACGAAGACATCGCCATCATCCGTTCCGGAGAAGTGGGAGAGAGCGCGACGGAGATGATCGACCTCAGCAAGGGTGAGCGCCTCGCGGTCATCAAGGACTGCTACCCCGATGAGATTCTCCGGCTCGACCACAGCTTCTCCAGCCCCAACGGAGAGTTCGTCGCTGCAGGCAACGCTGTGTGGAAGGGATCAGACCCCACCTGTCTCAGCGACGACGGCGGGACCACTGCCATGGCTCAGGCTGTATACGACGACGGCACCGTGATCGCCATTGATTACTCAGGGCACGAGGACACGGCGACTTTCAACCCGGCGAAGCAGCCGGGGATGCTGATCAGGGATGGTCAGAGAATCTCCGAGTTCGAGGTCCCCGAAGGGGAGAAGAAGGAGGTCGCCCCGACGGGCACGTTGTCCAATGGGCTCGCCGTCTACGCAGGCCCCGGCGGATCGGTTGTGGCCGTGCCCCGGAAGTAGACGCGGTCGGCCGTGAGCAGATGCCCGTGCCGCAGGTGGTGTGGAGAGATTCGGATCTCCTGCGACCGCGGGCGTCGCGCGGCTCAGGCCCCGAAGTCGATGATCTGTCGCACGACGGATCCGGCGGCCAACGCGTCGAATGCGGAGTTGAGATCGTCGAGACCGATGGTGTCGGAGATGAGCTCCTCGACCGGCAGCTTGCCCTCTCTCCACAGCTGGGCGTAGACGGGGATATCGCGGCTCGGCACCGCCGACCCCAGATAGGAGCCGATCACGGTCCGGGCCTCCGCCGTCAGGGTCACCGGGGTGATGTGTGCCTGCGCATCCGGGGCAGGCAGACCCACTGTCACGGTCGTCCCGCCGACTGCAGTGGCGGAGAGCGCGGTCTCGAAGGCCCGAGCATGCCCGACGCATTCGATGACGATCGGAGCCTTCCTCTCCCCGAGCTGTTCGGGGGTGAAGACCTCGATCGCTCCGAGTTCCTTCGCCCGCACAAGCTTGTCCGGATTCGCGTCGACGCCGATGACTCCAGCGGTCTCGATGGACAGCGCCGTGATGAGCGCGGCCATCCCGACGCCGCCGAGACCGACGATCATCACTTCATCGTCCGGCCCCGGCTTGCCGGCATTGAGGACCGCTCCCCCGCCGGTGAGCACCGCGCAGCCGAGCACAGCGGCGATGGACGCGGGAACATCATCGCCGACGGGAACGACGGAAGCGCGGTTGACCACCGCGTGGGTGGCGAACACGGACGCGCCGAGGTGGTGGAGCACCTCGGCGCCGGTGTCATCGTGGAGACGCACCTTGTGTCCGTCGAACGGCAGGGTCCCGGCACCGTTCGTCGCGCTTCCGGGGGTGCAGGGAAGTTTGCCGTCGGTGCGGCAGTTCGCGCATTCCCCGCAGCGCGGCAGGAACACTGTGACGACCTGTTGGCCGATCTCGAGGTCATCGACGCCGTCGCCGAGTTTCTCGACGATTCCCGCGCCTTCGTGACCGAGCAGCATCGGCAGCGGGCGGGGACGGTTGCCGTCGACGACGGACAGATCCGAGTGGCAGACCCCGGCGGCCATTATCCGGATGCGAATCTCCCCGGGACCCGGCTCATCGAGTTCGAGCGTCTCAATCGTCATCGGCTGCGACTGGGTGAATGGTCGAGGTCGCTTCATCTCGCGCAGCACGGCGCCGTGGATCTTCACAGTGTTCTCCCTCTCACAGAGCCTGCGGGCCCTGCTCCTCATACTTCGCCATGATGTCGATGCGACGTTCGTGACGCTCATCGCCGGAGAACGGCTCGGCCAGGAACGCGTCGACGATCGCAATGGCTTCGTCTTCGGGGTGCTGGCGGGCACCGACGGCGACGATCTGAGCATTGTTGTGCTGACGGGCCAGCTTCGAGATCTCCGGGTTCCAGGCCAGAGCGGTGCGTGCACCCTTGACGAGGTTCGCGGCCATCTGTTCGCCGTTGCCCGATCCGCCGATCACGACGCCGAGCGCTTCGACGCCGGCTGCCTGGTCATCGACGACGCCCTGTGCCGCGGCGATGCAGAATGCCGGGTAGTCATCGAGAGCGTCGTACTCGTGGGCGCCGTGGTCGACGACGTCGTGCCCGGCTGACTCGAGGTGCGCCTTGAGCACCTCCTTGAATTCGAATCCGGCGTGGTCGGTGCCGAGGTGAACCTTCATATAACTGCCTTTCGGTGGGATCTCTTGATCGATCGAGTCCGCTGAGTGAACGGGCTGTCGAGTCGCGGCCGCTGGTTCGGCCCAAATGACTCAGTCGAAGTTCGGGCCCTGGTCACGTGTGCGCTTGAGTTCGAAGAATCCCGGCGTCGAGGCGACCGCGAGGACTCCGTCGAAGAGCCGGCCGGCGTCTTCTCCCTTCGGAGCGGGGGTGACGACAGGGCCGAAGAACGCGGTTCCGGCGACACGGCAGATCGGTGTGCCGACATCGTCTCCGACCAAGCTCAGCGCCTCATCGTGGGAAGCCTGGAGCCGAGCATCATAGTCCTCGGTCTCGCCGTACTTCATGAGATCGGCCGGCAGCTCGAGCTCGGCCAGCGCCTCGGACACGGCCTTGTCGAAGTCCTTCTCCCCACCCGGGTGGATACGATTGCCGATCGCGGTGTAGAGCGGTTCGGCGATCTCGTCTCCGTGTTCGGCGATCGCGGCGGTGACGATGCGCATCGGAGCCAGTGCCCGATCCATCAGTGCCCGGTAGTCGTCCGGAATGTCCTTGTCACGATTGAGGAAGTTCAGGCTCATCGGGTGGAACTTCACGTCCACGTCGCGGACCTTCGCCACTTCGAGCCCCCACCGTGAGGTCATCCATGCCCACGGGCAGGCCGTGTCGAACCACAGATCGAGTGTTTCTCTGCTCACTGTCTCTCCTCTGTCATACGTGTGCGGGCCCCATGCCGGGTACCCATCGTGTCGGTGCTCAATCTATCAAGGCCGACCGAATGCGGGGACAGCGGTCGAATCATGATCAGTGCCGCCGAGATCGCACGAGGAGTGAATGTCCATGAAAGAATGTCCGAGTACACCCGGTTCCCGAAGCAAAGGTCACCTCACAGTGCCGCAACACAACCTCACCCGCGACGAGGCACGCGAACGCTCCGCCATCGTGGACGTCTCGAGCTACGAGCACACCCTGATCCTCACAGGAGTTGGTGAGAGCTTCCGCGTCCGCTCACGTATCCGCTTCACTGCAGCACCGGATTCGACGACGTTCATCGATGCGATCACCGCCAGTGTCGAGCGCGTCCGCCTCAACGGCACCGACCTCGACCTCGCCGAGGTGGTCGCGCCGGCCCGCATCACCCTTCCCGGCCTCGCCGCTGAGAACGAACTCATCGTCGACGCCCACTTCACCTATATGAACACCGGAGAGGGCCTGCACCGATTCGTCGACCCGATCGATGACGAGGTCTACCTCTACTCCCAGTTCGAGGTCCCCGACGCCCGTCGTGTCTTCCCGGTCTTCGAACAGCCCGATATCAAGTCTCCGTTCTCCTTCACCGTCGTCGCACCGGAGAAGTGGACCGTCGTCTCGAACTCGCCCACCCCGACACCCGGCGACCCGAAGGAGACCTTCGCCGAGCTCGGAGCTGCTCCGCAGGACGGCATGGCGGTGTGGCAGTTCGCCCCCACCACACCGATCTCGTCGTACATCACCGCGATCATCGCCGGCCCGTATGAGTCCGTGCATTCGCAGCTGACATCCTCCGACGGCTCGATTGTGCCCCTGGGCCTGTACTGCCGTGCATCCCTGCTCGAACACCTCGATGCGACGAAGCTGTTCCGGATCACGAAGGCCGGCTTCGAGTTCTTCGAACGAGAATTCGGTGTGTCCTACCCGTTCGAGAAGTACGATCAGCTCTTCGTTCCCGAGTTCAATGCCGGAGCCATGGAGAACGCCGGTGCCGTGACGATCCTCGAGAACTATGTGTTCCGCTCCCGCCCTACCGAGGCGCTGGTCGAACGCCGCACGGTCACGATCCTCCACGAACTCGCGCACATGTGGTTCGGCGACCTGGTGACCATGCGCTGGTGGAACGATCTGTGGCTGAACGAATCCTTCGCCGAGTTCATGTCGACCCTGGCCACGGCCGAGGCCACCGAGTTCGCCGATGCGTGGACGACCTTCGCCACGATCGAGAAGTCCTGGGCGTACCGACAGGATCAGCTGCCGAGCACGCATCCCATCGTCGCCCCGATCGAGGACCTCGCCGACGTCGAGGTCAACTTCGACGGGATCACCTATGCCAAGGGAGCATCGGTGCTCAAGCAGCTCGTGGCCTGGGTCGGTCGGGACGAATTCTTCGCCGGGCTGAGGAGCTACTTCGACAAGCATGCGTGGTCGAACACCGAGCTCTCCGATCTCCTCACCGAGCTCGAGGCCACCTCTGGTCGGGATCTGGAGAGCTGGTCGAAGCTGTGGCTCGAAGAGTCCGGGGTCAACCTCCTCGAGGCCGTGATCACCACCGAGGACGGTCAGCCGGCAGCAGAGGAATCGGGGGCGGACGAACAGACGATCGCGACCCTGCAGGTGACCCAGCGCCCCTGGTCGATTCCGGGGCAGCCCACCCCGTCCCTGCGACCTCACCGGCTGGCCGTCGGCTTCTATTCGGACAACGGGCAGGGACGTCTCGAGCGCACCCATTCGTTCCCCCTCGACATCGACGGGGAATCCGCCGAGGTGGACGAGGCCCGAGGCCTGCCCCGGCCGGATGTCATCGTCGTCAACGACGCCGACCTCAGCTATGCGAAGGTCCGCTTCGACTCCCGCAGCATGGAGACGGCGGCGCGCCGGCTGGGTGACTTCGACGATTCGCTCACCCAGCTGCTCGTTCTGGCCACCCTGTGGGATGAGGTCCGTGACGGTGAACGTCCTGTTCACGATTACATCGACACGGTGCTCACCCACCTGCAAGCCATCACCCATTCGTCCGGACTGCTCACGCAGATGCGACAGCTCGACACCGCGGTCGCCTCCTATCTTCCGCCGCAGGAGCGGGAGACGATGCACGCCGAGGTGGCCGACCGTTTCATCGAGCTGCTCGAAACGGGCGAGGAGGGAACCGATCAGGCCTTCCAGTTCGTGCGCGGGTTCATCCGCCATGCAACCACGCCCGGTCAATTGGACCGGCTGAAGTCCTGGCTGCGGCCGGAGACGGAACGCGTCAGTGGGATCACTCTGGACACCGACCTGACGTGGGAGATCATCATCGGGCTGTGCTCGAACGACGCAGTCGACGATTCCACAGTCGAAGAGATGAGCAGGAAGGACCCCAGCGCCACCGGTGTGCGCCACGCCGCGACCGCACGGGCCAGCCGCCCCACCTCGGCGTCGAAGTCCCGGACCTTCACCCGCATCGTCGACGATGCCGACCTGCCGAACTCCGAACTCGGGGCACTCGCACTCGGCTTCGGAACCGGTCTGCAGACGGCCTCCGGCGAGCTCATCGCCGCCGAGGCACCGTTGGGGTCGTTCGCCGAGGAGTACTTCGCCCGGGTGGCCGGCTGGTGGGAGACGCGCACGCTGGAGATGGCGCAGACGATGACTCTGCGGCTGTACCCGCCGGTGAGTTCAGCCACAGTCGACGCCACTTCCCGGTGGCTCAACGATCATCCTTCCGCGCCGAAGGGCCTGGTGCGGCTGATGCGGGAGAACCTCGCCGACGCGCAGCGCGCACTGGTAGTTCAGCGTGTGTCCAGCAGTTCCAAGCGATCTTTGAACCTTCACGGCTAATCTCGAAAGATCATGACAACCGATGCAATAGATTCCACTGTTCAGAAAGCAAGTGACTTCGACTGGGGAACCTTCCTCCTCGGCGCGCCGCTGAAGATCACCGTCATCATCATCGGCGCCATCGTCGTCAATCTCATCATCCGACTCTTCATCCGCCGGTTCACCACCGCGGTGGCCAAGGGCACCGTCGGCAGCGAGAAGGCCGAAAGCGCCGGCCGGACGAAATTCTCGGCCACGGCGCTCGAGGCGCAACGGACCGGGATCGACCAGCAGACGATCAAGCAGCGCCGAGCTCAGCGGGCGAAGACCGTGGGGCGGATGCTCTCATCGGTGACGACGATCCTCGTCAGTGTCATCGCGATCCTCATGATCCTCGATGCACTGAGCTTCAACATCGCCCCGATCCTCGCATCCGCCGGCATCGCCGGTGTGGCCATCGCCTTCGGTGCTCAGGAGCTCGTCCGCGACTACCTGTCGGGATTCTTCATCGTCATCGAAGACCAGTACGGAATCGGTGACACCGTGGACCTCGGCGAAGCCGTCGGCGAAGTCGAGGACGTCGGCCTGCGTGGCACTCAGATCCGTGACCTCACCGGCACCCTGTGGCACGTGCGCAACGGTGAGATCCTGCGTGTGGGCAATCTGTCCCAGGGTTGGGCTCGCGCCGTCCTCGACATCCCCATCGACTACCGGACCTCGATGGATGAGTACCGTACGATGACCGATGAGGTCACACGCTCGCTGCGGAAGGATCCCGAGCTGTCCAATGCAATGCTCGAGGATCCGGAGATCGCCGGGGTCCAGTCGCTGTCGGGCTCCCACCGAGTCATCCGCACCATGATCAGGACCAAACCGAACCTGCAGTGGATGGTCGAGCGTGCCTTCCGCGCCGAACTGATGACCCAGCTGGCCAAGCACGGCGGGCAGATCGGTATGGTGCAGGAGACGGTTCTGCGCACCCTGCCCTCTGAGGAGAGGGCGATGGCTCCCGCGGTCGCCACCGACACCGACAATCCCTCGCCGCTGCCGGGTGACCAGGAGATCCGCAGCACCGTCCAGGAAGACTCCCCCAGTGAAGGATCGAGTGATGGCGCAGACAGCTGACGGCTCAATCTTCGCCGCAGTCGGCGGGCATGACACGTTCACCCGCCTCGTCGACGTGTTCTACCAGCACGTCGACGCGGATGCCGAGCTCATCGCGATGTATCCGGACGGCCATGAGCTGGAGGGGGCCAAGCATCGTCTGCAGATGTTCCTCGAACAGTATTTCGGCGGTCCGTCGACCTATCAGGAGCAACGAGGTCACCCGCGACTGCGGATGCGGCACTTCGACTATCCGATCGATTTCGACGCCCGGGACCGCTGGCTGCGCTGCATGCGTGCAGCCCTCGACGATGTGAGCCTGCCGCCGCTGTACGACGAGATGTTCTGGGACTACTTCCAGCGGGCGGCGACCGCGATGGTCAACACGAATCCGCACATCCGCTGATCACCGGCTCCGAGCGCGTGTGAGCAGATGACCGCCCGGGGCGACGAGGCGCAGCCAACCCCCGGATTCCATGATGTGCAGCTGCCGATCGTCATCGCGACCAGCGGGCGGGATGAAACGCAGCGCAGCGGCGGCGAAGGCCAGTCCACCGGGCATCGCGGTGGACTGCTCACCGGTCATCTCGCGTGACCACACACGGGAGCGCAGGGCCTTGACCGCGTGCCCTCCGGATCCTTCGGGCGCACCGGTGCTGATCTCTGCGATCCCTGTCTCCGCTGTCTCGTGGAGCCGTCCGACCGTGATCGTGTCGTATGCGGCCCAGCCTCCGCGCGGAGGCGCGATCCCCGTCCACGACACGAGCACGGAATTCGGCGGCACCGGCAGAGTGGTTCCGTTCTCGTCGTGTGCAAAGCGGTCGAGGAGATTCGACAGCGGCACCGCCTCGTCGAAGCCGTCCTGTTCGTGGTCGTCCAGGCGCAGCATCCGCATGGCCAGCACCAGCGGCGTCGAGTCGCCGAGTCCGTGTGGGAACAGCGGGGCCACTGTGGCGGCAAGGACGTCGGAGACGACCTGCAGCCGCATCGCTCCGTCGGCATCCGCCCGGTGGGCCAGCGACGCGAATGCGGAGAGATCTCGCATCGCCAGCGGGTCGGTGATGTGCAGTTCGGTCATCGGCCGGCCCTCCGCAGCGGCACGGGCGTGCCGAGCACCGAGTCCATGGCCGCGGTCTCGACTTCGCTGAGTCGTCGGGGCCGACCGCTGCTGATATCGATGAAGACGATGACGGTTTCGGCGACCGTGTAGGTGCGCGAACCGTCCGGTTCGCAGATGACATAACCCACCGTCACCGACGCGGGTCGCACATCGCTGATGACGAGATCGACGGCGATGGGTCCGGTGCGATACGGGATCGGGGAGCGGTATTCGATCGCGTGGGAGGCGACGAGCAGTTCGGTCGTGGCCGAGGCGTCGGCGAAGATCGTCGGCATCTCGACCCCGCTGACCGTCGCGGACACCCCGTGCTGTCCCGGCGTGGTCGGCGCATCAGAGCTGTGGGTGGGAGAGCCGAGGGCCCGGACACGCGCCTCTTCCAACAGTTTGAGCTGAGTGACGTTGTTCACGTGGCCGTAGGCGTCCATGTCACCCCATCTCAGTTCCAACAGTACGCGGGTGAATTCGTCGAGAAGGGGGTTGGTGGAGCCTGAATGCATGCACCCCATCATGCCACCTTCATCACGGTGATGCCGCACGCGATAAGATCGTGGTTCGTACGCTTGATTGGTCCAGTCATCCGAGGGAGAAGCCCATGACCGACGAAGCATCCACCGAAGCGGAGGCGAACGTAGCGACCTTGCACGAGATCCTCGCTCTGCGCCGACTCGAGTTCACCGCGGCTTCCAGCGAGACGGATTTCTTCATCGGGCACAGCCAGTACAAACCAGACGGTCGGGTCTTCGGCGGGCAGGTCCTCGCACAGTGCGTCGTCGCAGCCGCGGCCACGCTTCCCAGCGACCGTCTGATCCATTCGCTCCACGGGTATTTCCTGCGCGCCGGCGATGTCAGCGAACCCATCGAGTTCGGAGTCGAGCGGCTGCGTGACGGCCGTTCGTTCTCTGCCCGCCGAGTCCACGCCTACCAGAAGGGTGCGCCGATCCTGTCGCTGAGCGCGTCGTTCCAGGACGATCAGCCCGGCCTCAGCCATGCCGAGCAGATGCCGACCGATCTGCCGGCTCCCGAGGACTGCCCGGAACTCCTCGACTACCTCGGCGACGAGGATTCTCCGCTCGTCAGCGATTGGCTGAAGAAGCGTCCTTTCGAAGTCCGTCCGGTCGAGCCGTCCCTGCACACGTCGGGCGTGTCCGATCCCTCCATCACCGAACAGCATTCCTGGTTCCGGGCCGGCGCGACGTTCGGAGACGACCCTGTGCTCAATGCCGCCGCTCTCGCCTATGCCAGCGACTTCAATCTGCTCGAGCCGGTCCTGCGCCACCACGAACTGACCTGGCGGACCCCGGGTCTGCGCGTGGCCAGCCTCGACCATGCCATGTGGTGGCACCACCGAGTCCGCGTCGACGAATGGATGCTCTATGTGCAGGAGTCCCCTGCCGCGCAGGGCGGACGCGGGCTCGGCTACGGGCGCATCTTCGCTCAGGACGGAACCCTGCTCGCCACCGTGGCCCAGGAAGGCATGGTCCGGGTCAAGGACGTTCGATGACGCATCAGGACCCGACGATGATGGATATCATCGGCACCATCCTCAGCCGGTTGGTCAACGTGGCGCTGTTCCTCGTCATCGGGCTGCTCAGCCTCGTGGCGTTCATGGGACGCACGGATCTGCACGTGGCGGTGTGCGGCCTGCTCGCCGTGCTGTGCGGAGTCATCGGCACGATCCTCCTGCGTCTCCTGTTCAGAGGCATCGCGCGCCTCGGCGGACTCACCAGCCGCTCGCAGGACTGACTCACAGTCCGGCCCGCCCGCACGGCCTCATCGAACCCGGGCGCACAGACGGGTCGGCCTGGTTCGGGACTCAGGTTCCGCGGACAGCCCCAGAGTTTGTGGACGGCCTCGGCTTCGCAGACTAGCGAATCAGCACAGGCACAGGGATGCCCCGGTCGATTCGACCGGGGCATCCCTGTGCCTGCGAAGGAAGAGTCGGACCCGAGGCAGCTCAGACCGGACTGAGATCAGTCTCGGGTGAGACGGCGATGGGTGACTCGGTGCGGACGGGCCGCGTCTTCGCCGAGTCGTTCGACCTTGTTCTTCTCGTAGGCTTCGAAGTTGCCTTCGAACCAGTACCAGTTCGCCGGGTTCTCCTCAGTGCCTTCCCAGGCGAGGATGTGTGTGGCGACGCGGTCGAGGAACCAGCGATCGTGCGAGACGACCACGGCACAGCCGGGGAAGTCGAGGAGAGCGTTCTCCAGCGAGCCGAGGGTTTCGACGTCGAGATCGTTCGTCGGCTCATCGAGCAGGAGCAGGTTTCCGCCCTGTTTGAGGGTGAGCGCGAGGTTGAGGCGGTTGCGCTCACCGCCGGAGAGGACTCCTGCCTTCTTCTGCTGGTCCGGGCCTTTGAATCCGAACGCGGAGACATAGGCTCGAGAGGGCATCTCCACCTTGCCGACCTGGATGAAGTCGAGTCCGTCGGAGACGACTTCCCACAGGTTCTTGTCCGGGTCGATTCCGCCGCGGGACTGATCGACGTAGGAGATCTTCACGGTCTCTCCGACCTTGAGGTCTCCTCCGTCGAGCTCTTCCATACCGACGATCGTCTTGAACAGCGTCGACTTGCCGACGCCGTTGGGTCCGATGACGCCGACGATGCCATTGCGCGGCAGCGAGAAGCTCAGCCCGTCGATGAGTGTGCGCCCGTCGAAGCCCTTTTCGATCTTGTCCGCTTCGATGACGACATCACCGAGGCGGGGGCCGGCCGGAATCTGGATCTCTTCGAAGTCGAGCTTCTGCGTCTTCTCCGCTTCGGCTGCCATCTCTTCGTAGCGTGCCAGACGGGCCTTCGACTTCGTCTGCTTCGCCTTCGGGTTCGAACGGACCCATTCGAGTTCGTCCTTGAGTCGCTTGGCGAGTTTCGCGTCCTTCTTGCCCTGGACCTGGAGGCGCTCCTGCTTCTTCTCGAGGTAGGTCGAGTAGTTGCCCTCATAGGGGTAGAGATGTCCGCGGTCGACTTCGGCGATCCATTCGGCCACGTGGTCGAGGAAGTACCTATCGTGCGTGATCGCGATGACTGCGCCCGGGTAGGTCTTCAGGTGCTGCTCGAGCCAGAGCACCGATTCCGCATCGAGGTGGTTGGTCGGCTCGTCGAGGAGCAGCAGATCGGGCTTTTCGAGCAGCAGCTTGCACAGCGCCACCCGGCGGCGTTCACCACCGGAGAGAACAGCGACGTCAGCGTCCGGCGGCGGGCACCGCAGAGCGTCCATCGCCTGTTCGAGTTGGGAGTCGAGATCCCAAGCATCTGCGGCATCGATGGCCTCCTGCAGCTTGCCCATCTCTTTCATGAGGGCGTCGAAGTCCGCATCGGGGTTGGACATCTCTTCGGAGATCGCGTTGAAGCGGTCGACTTTCGCCTTGATCTCGCCGACGCCTTCTTCGACGTTGCCGAGGACGGTCTTCTCCTCGTTCAGCGGCGGTTCCTGCATGAGGATGCCCACCGAGTATCCGGGGCTGAGTCGAGCTTCACCGTTGGACGGCTGCTCGATTCCCGCCATGATCTTGAGAATCGTTGATTTGCCGGCGCCGTTGGGGCCGACCATACCGATCTTCGCTCCGGGATAGAACGACATCGATACATCGTCGAGGATGACTTTGTCACCGTGCGCTTTGCGCGCCTTGTGCATGGTGTAGATGAATTCGGCCATAGTGCACTCAGGCTATCGGTTCGGCACACCCCGGCGCTACTTGACGCCCGGCAGACACCGGGGTTGTTCAGCAGCCGCCGAAGCGGTGCATCGACCGTCTGCGACTGCTCAGCC
The DNA here is from genome assembly GCF_900169165.1 of Brevibacterium linens ATCC 9172. Classification (GTDB taxonomy): domain Bacteria; phylum Actinomycetota; class Actinomycetes; order Actinomycetales; family Brevibacteriaceae; genus Brevibacterium; species Brevibacterium linens. The sequence continues at coordinate 201,094 of NZ_FXYY01000003.1, read as the reverse complement.
GCCGCCGAGTGATGGGGCTTCGCCGGAGGAGTCGCCCTCGTTCGAGGTCTCCCCGGAACCGCCTTCCCCGGATGTCCCGCCGGTGCCCTGTGAGCTGTCCGACCCCTCGGAGCCTGCGGTCCCTTCCGCTCCCCCGGTGCTCGCCGACTCAGAGTCGTCCCCGCTCGGCGGGGGGCTCTCGGTCTCACCGTCTTCGCCGTTGATATCCTCGCCGGGCAGGTGGCCGGCGCCGTTGGAGTCACCGTCTTCGTCGCGCTTCTCGCCCTTCGGCGCTGTGACGCCCTCCGGCCGTTCGACCTCGCCGAACAGACAGGAGCCCGTCGATTCGGTCGGCTGGACGAGGTCGGCGGTGGCTTTGCCCTTCCGAATCTCTCCGACGACGCAGCCTTTGTCGGTCTTGACGCCGAACATCTTCGACGGCACCTCATTGCCCAGTGGAGACTCGTCGATCGTCGCCTCGAGCTGCTCGGGTTCATATCCGGCGTCCAGCATCGTGGTGAAGAACTTCTTCGTCGACGGCACCGATTCCTTGTCGCCCGTCAGCGGCTTGAGTGCCGTGAGCACCTTGTCGACTTCGGCAACGGGCTTCGCCTGGGTCTGTTTCGGCTGCGGCTGCGAGTCATCGGCACCGAAGCCGAGAAGTGAGCAGCCTGACAATGCCAGAGTCAGTGCTGCGGCACCCAGCACAGGAACGAGACGCATCTGAATCCTCGGCGAGAGGGGACGATTGACTATCTCACTGTAGCCGATCCCCCGTACCGAGGGCGGAAGCAGATCGACCTCGAACCGTCGTATCCACGTGATCAGAACGGTGCTGCGGCTTTCGCAGTCTCACGTGCGATCGCATCGTCTGCGTCGCCCGGCTTGCTGTCTGCCCCCGCAGTTCCCGGGGCATCGGTGGCGACGTCGCGTTCGGTCCCACCCTCGGCTTCGGTCGTGTGATCGTCCTCACCGTTCGTCCCCGTCGCTCCGTCCGGCCCCCGCGAGGCGAGGCTCTCGCTGTCTCCGGTGCCGGTGTCCGGCGGGGTGGGGGCCAAGGCATCCCAGGCTGCACCGTGCGAGCCGGTCGGCACGGTGTTCGCCTGTGTGGCAGGCGGCTGTGACCGATCGGATGCCTTCGCCCGCTGGTAGTGAGCAGTTCCGTATCTGAGATCGGGACCGATGTGCTCGGCGACCACCGTCGGCGAGATTCCGCTGCGCTCCTCGGTGGCCCATTCCCGGTTCCTCAGGCTGCCCGACACGATCACCGCAGCCCCGGTGGTCAGCGACGTCGCGGAATTGCTGGCCAGCTCGCCGTAGCAGTCGACGCCGAACCACGAGGTTCCGTCGTCGATGAACTCACCTGTGCTCTTATCGACTCTCCAATGATTGACGGCCAGCCTGAAGGAGGCACAGGCACGTCCGGAGGGAAGTGTGCGTGCGGTCGGCTCTGTGGCGATGGTGCCGGTGACGGTGATCGGGATTGCGGACATCGGTGACTCCAAATCGGTGTGCTGGGACCATGCGGTCTTCGGTGTCCGCATGGACCTCCAGTCAGCCCGATCCTCCGGTCCGGTGTCCAGGGTCAGAAAATGCCCTGTGGACAGTGGTTCTGCGTCCACAGGGCATCACGGTCGGAGTCGTACGCGTTGTGTGTTCGAGTCCGAGGTGCATGTCTGCGACTCAGCCGAGCATCTCGTAGGCCCGTCGGTGCTCTCCGATGACGGTCTTCACCGGGTTGAGATACGAACTCTGGGCGACGCGACCGACCGCGTCTCGCAGCCTGCCGTCGACTTCGGCGGCCGCTTCTTCAGCACCTCTGGCCCGCGCGGACTTCGCCATCAGCGAGGTCACGACGGAGCCGATGCAGCCGATCACGAACAGACCGACGCTGACGATCCAGCACCATGCCGGCAGCGCACCCGAGCCGATCGCGGCGACGAGCGCGGAGACGATGATGCCGAGCAGACCGATGATCGAGGCGACGAAGAAGATGATCTGCAGGGTATGTGCCAGCGACCACCAACCGGGACTCTGCCGGGCGATCTCCACAGCTGTCACGGCCGAGTCGAGGTTCTGAGACAGTTCGTCCGTGCTCTTCTTCTCTGCCGCCGCGGCCTCGTTCTGCCATGCCTGCGGCATGGTCGACACGGATCCTGCGATGAGTTCGTGAGCCATGAGACGGACATGGGAGCTCTGGGCCCGCGTCGTCGCCGGCACCGAGGCGCGGACGAGCTCGTCCCGATCCTGACCGTGCTTGGCGCCCAAGGGGTCGGGCGCGTTGCGCTGTGCCCATGCGAGGACAGGGTAGCCGGTCTGCCGATAGGCACGGCGGATGTAATCGTCGTGCACCGTCTGTGCCACAGCTTCGACACCTGCGGCTTCCGACATCGTCTCGACCAGTCGGGATGCGCCTGGCAGTTCGTCCGGGGATGAGACCGGTTCTCCGAGATCCTTCCGGATCCGTTTGGCCATCGCCTGCATATCGGCCAACAGCCTCTCGGCAGCGGCATCGTTGGAGTCGACGGTATCGGCGAGGATGCTGCGGATCTCCGGGATGCCTTCTCGGGTCGTAGCCGAGGAGATGCGCACGTTCGTCTCGCTCAGCCCATCTTCGTTGAGCAGCTGGCGCAGATGATCGGTTGCGGCCTTCTGCTCCTCCGGACTGAGTTTGTCGATCTGATTGAGCACGACGACCATGTTCGCACTGTTTTCGGCGAGCTTGGTCAGGTACTCCGAATGCAGTGAGAAGTCGGCGTATTTCTGCGGGTCGACGACCCAGAACACGACGTCGACGAGTCCCACCAGCCGATCCGACTCGACACGGTGTTCGACAGCCGTGGAGTCGTGGTCCGGCAGGTCGAGCAGGATCAGTCCGTGCAGGCGTCGCTGATCGTCGCCGTCGAGGGCCGATTCGCGCCAGGTGCGGCTGCGTTCGGGCACGTGCAGCCAGTCGAGGACATCGTTGCCGCCTTCGCCCCAGACGCATGCGGTCGGGCGTGAGGTCGTGGGTCGACGCACGCCGACGCGGGCGATCTCGAGACCGGCAACCGCGTTGAACAGCGAGGACTTGCCGGACCCGGTGGAGCCGGCGAACGCCACGACCGTGAAATCCTCCCCCAGTCCCAGCCGGTCGTCGGCCCGGTCGAGCAGATTCTGGGCATCGGCGCGAACGTCTCCGGCCAGCTTGTCCTCACTCAGTGACAGCGCATGTCGGATTCCTTCGGCGAGGCGCCGGATCTCGGTCTGTGCAGAACTGTTCACAATGCCACCTCAAGTCGTTCACCGGAGGCGCGCAGGGCGCCCGCTTGCCGCGCCGGTACCGCGGATAGGCTCAGTGCGTTGTCGAAGGGAGTCCGACAGCCCGCGACGATCCCGCCAGCGGCATCGAGGAAGCGCTGACGGATCGACGCGATGAGTCCGGCAGCCTCGTCCGCTCCGAAGATCGTCTCTGCGAGATTGAGTGCGACTCCGGCTCCCTGCGAAGTGGTCTGCCCGGCGTCGTGGGTGCGCTGCGGATCCCAGAAGGCCGCGTATTCGACGACGGCGCACACGCCTGCAACGCCGAAGGAGAGGATTCGGGACTTGGACTTCTTACCCTGACCGATATCGCGGACCAGCGCATTGACCTCGTCGGACCACTGGCTCACCGCCGACTTCACCGCATCCTCGAGCCCGACACCGACCGTGCGCAGTTCAGGCTGGTCTTCGATGAGTGCCGCGCCTGCAGCTGTATTGCGCCACTCGGCATTGACCTCATCGACCGCGTCGATGGCCTGTTCCCGCAGCGAGACCGCCGCACTGCGCAGAATGGCCACGTGCAGAGGTGTGGCAGCGTCATGTTTGCCGGTCACCGCCGCGGAGATGCGATCGCGCATCCGAGCCATCGTCGGCTCCAGGCCGCGGAACAGCTGCCCGGTGCCCACGAAGTCCTGCCAGCGGGCATTGACCTCACCGTGCAGGACCCGTCCGTCGGAGAAGACGTCGACGAGTCCCGATTGGGCAGTTCGGAAACTCGCCTCCAACGAACCGGCCAGAGTGCTGTGGGCCGCTTCCTGATTCTCAGCGAAATCGGCGAGTTCGCGAACTCGTGCGGGCAGGGCGGCGATGGCACCTGCGAGCGTGCGATTGCGGATGCGTTCGAGGGAGCTGCCCTCCGTGCCGACCTGTGAGATCCACGACCGAATCGGATAGATCGCCGCATGAGGCAGCAGCCCCTCTTCGAGTTCGAGCTCGGCGACGGAGAAGATCGGTGAGTTCGCCAGTCCCGCATCAGCGAGCAGGCTGGACAGATGATGCCTGACTTCGCGGTTGGCTTCGGGCGGAACCCGGTCGAGCACGATGGCGACCGAGGTGCTTCGCACAGCCGCAGTCTTCAGCAGGGTCCACGGGGCGGCATCGGCGTACCGGTTCGCCGTCGTCACGAACAGCCACAGGTCTGCACTGAGCAGCACCCTGCGCGAGAGTGCACGATTCGTCTCCGAGATGGAGTCGATATCGGGGCAGTCGAGGATGGCTGTGCCTGCTTCGATGTTCTCATCGGCGATGAGGACGACTCCGGGCACGCTCGACTGCGGGTCGGAGCTGCGCGGCAGTTCAGGCAGATAGTGTTCGGGCTCGAAGGACTTGGCATCGGCGGGATTGAAGATGACGACCGGGTTGCCCGTCGTCGGTCGACGCACTCCGGCGGGGCTGACTCTGCGGCCCACGAGGGAATTGACCAAGGTCGATTTGCCTGCACCGGTCGAACCGCCCACTGCGATGAGGAACGGAGTCCGTGATCGATTGATCCGCGGCAGCACGTAGTCGTTGAGTTCGGAGCTCAGTGTCGAGTGTGCTGCGCGAGCGTCGGCGAAGTCGTCGCTGCGCAGGGTGAAGCGCGTCTCCGACACTCGCTTGACGATATCGTTCAACGCTTGGCCGACCGGCAGCGTCACGGCACTCTTACTCTCAGTCATCACGCCTCCACTCTCTATGTTTACCCAGCTCCGCACCAACTGCCACGCCGTATCGGCGCGGAATTGCTCAGCGGCTGAGCTGACCGCCCGATTCCGCCCGATAGGCGGATGCGGGCATAGGAAGCGCCCCCGGCGGGGCTCGAACCCGCGACCTACCGCTTAGAAGGCGGTTGCTCTATCCGACTGAGCTACGGAGGCTCAAACATCGTAACCGATGCCCGGAGGAGAACAGAAAGCGGCCCCGATTCGACGCGGACTGTCTCAGTCGCCGCCGCGAATCAGGGCCGGATCGCTGCCGTGGCAGCTCGGCAGGAGAATCTCAGTAATGACGGGCCGCGTTCTCCATCGACTTGCGCACTGTCACAAAGGACACGGCAATCACTCCTGTCATCGCAAGGATGACTGCTGCGGCTTCGATGCCGAACGCGAAGTCGACGATGATCGGAAAGAATCCCGCGAGCATAAAGCCCACCAACGCGACGAGCGTGAGTGCCGTGGCAACAGAGAAGAGCTTTGCACCATTCATTGTCCATCTCCTTCGTTCGATGCATCCGATGGAGATGGACTAACGCCAGATGAGACTCACGTCACTGAGAATTTCGGAAGAATCGGACTCAGGACTCTTCGCGGGCGCCGATCGCCTTCTCCAGACGCTCGAGTTTGCCGTCGATCTCTCCGGTGTAGCCGGGCCTGATATCGGCCTTGACCACCAGCGACACCCGAGTGCCGAACTCGCCGACCGCCTCGGTGGCGTCTTTGATGACCGCGAAGACGTCGTCCCATTCGCCTTCGATAGTCGTGAACATCGAGTCCGTGCGGTGCGGCAGGCCGGACCTGCGGACGATCTCGACGGCCGCGGCCACGGCGTCATGGACCGAAGCATCGGTCCCTTCTCCCCCGCTGGGCGCGACTGAGAATGCTGCGAGCATGATGGTCCTTCCTTTCGAGCGCGGTGGGGAGCAGATCGACTCCCCACCGTCTCATCTCTCTGGCTTCGAGTGAACGATTCTGCTCAGGACCGAGCAGGAACTGTCACGATGAGCGAATCGCCTTGCCCACCGCCGCCGCAGAGCGCTGCGATGCCTGTGCCGCCGCCTCGGCGCTGGAGCTCGAGGGCAAGTGTGAGGACGACTCGGGCACCCGAGGCACCGATCGGGTGGCCCAGCGCAACGGCGCCTCCGTTGACATTGACCTTGTCCTCGTCGATGCCGAGGTCCTTCGCGCTGGCCAGACCGACAGCGGCGAAGGCTTCGTTGATCTCGTAGAGATCGAAGGAGTCGGCCGCAACGCCCTCGCGTTCGGCGGCGGCCTTGATGGCCTGGGAGGGCTGATGCTGGAGAGTCGAGTCCGGTCCGGCGGTCCAGGCATGCGACCGGATCTCCGCAAGGATCGGAGCGCCGAGCTCCTCGGCCTTCTCACGCGACATCACCACGACGGCGCAGGCTCCGTCGGAGATCTGCGAGGCGTTGCCGGCGGTGATCGTTCCATCCTTGCGGAAGGACGGACGCAGCGTGGACAGGGAGTCGACAGTCGTGTCCGGGCGCACCCCCTCATCGGCGGAGACGGTGACATCGCCCTTGCGCGAGCTGATGGTCACGGGAACGATCTCATCAGCGAAGGCACCGGTCTCCTGTGCCGCCGCAGCGCGCTGGTGCGAACGAGCGGAGAAGGCGTCCTGCTCGGCGCGGGAGAACTCCCGGTCACCGGCGTTGGCCTCCTCGGTCAAACCGCCCATGGCCTGATCGGTGAAGGCGTCCCAGAGACCGTCGTAGTCCATGTGGTCTTTGACGACGACATCGCCGTACTTATAACCCGAACGCGATTTCATGAGCATGTGCGGCGCCTGGCTCATCGACTCCTGACCGCCTGCCACGACGACGTCGTACTCGCCGGCGCGGATCAGCTGAGCGGCCTGAGTGATCGTATTGATCCCCGACAGGCACAGCTTGTTCACCGACACGGCCGGAACAGACATGGGGATGCCGGCCTTGACTGCAGCCTGTCGACCGGGACCCTGACTGTCCCCGGCCTGGAGAACCTGACCCATGATCACGTAGCCGACGTCGGAGCCCTGGATGCCGGCGCGATCGAGAGCACCGGCGATGGCTTCGGCGCCGAGCTCGACGGCGCTGAGTTTCGACAGCTCGCCCTGCAGCCGCCCGAACGGTGTCCGTGCTCCGGCCACGATTACTGCATCAGCCATATTTCCTCCTCGGATTTCCGCGCTGCGGACTCGTGTCCGCAGCACGTATGCGTTTCAACGTCCTCCAGCCTAGTCGAGGCACATGTGGCCTGCATCACTGGGTCTCCACAGCCCTGGCTGCGGCCCTGTCCACACTCGCGCATTCGCACCCAACACTCATGGAGTCTCCGTTAGAGTAGGACGAGGACAGCCCAAGTACACCCCCTTTCCACGATGACAGGAGTTCGCTTCAGTGACGCCCACCGAAGAATTCCGCACAGCGATGCGCGGCTACGAGAAGAGTGAAGTCGATTCGCGTCTGCAGCAGCTGCGCACCGAGGTCGAATCGGTCCGCAAGGCTCTGGCCGATGCGCGCAGTCAGGTCATCAATGCAGATCGGGCGAAGCTGCAAATCGCCGGAGAGCTGTCCGAAGCCAAGGCACAGCTGAAGAAGGCTGCCAACGACAACGCGGAGGCCGCCGGCCCTCCCGGAAGCCGCATCGATCATCTGCTCAAGATCGCCGAATCGCAGGCCCGTGAGACCCTCGCCCAGGCCAATTCCGACGCCGAGACGATCCGGAACAAGGCTCGCGCCGAGGCCGCCTCCGCACGTGCGCGCATGCACACCGAGAGCAACGACACCTTGTCCAATGCCCGCTCGGAAGCCGATGCGATCACGTCCTCGGCCGAGCTGCGCGCCGAAGAGACGATCAAGGCCGCGGAGAAGCGCGCTGCCGAGCTCAGCGCGACCACCGAACGCGAGACCAACCAGGCCAAGGAAGCGAATGCCGCTTCTGCGAAGGAAGCTCGCGAGAGTCTGGATCTCGAGCTCTCCGAGCTGCGAGCGACCGCCGAGAAGGAAGCTGCCGACCTGCGTGCCGAGGCCAAGACCGAGGCAGAAGAGACAGTTGCCGCTGCACAGGCACAGGCCGATGAGCTGCTCAAGGCCGCAAAGGCCCGTGACGAGGCGTCGAAGAAGGCCGGAAACGACTTCGACGTCGAACTCGCGAACAAGCGCAAAGAAGCCGAGTCCGAACGAAAGAAACGCTACGAAGAGGCACAGGCCGAGAACAAGAAGCTCGTCGAAGAGGCTCAGGCCCGTGCGGCGAAGGCCGACACCGAGGCGAAGGAAGCTGCCGAGCGTGCCGAGCAAACGCGCACCTACGCAGTGAAGAAGGCCGATGAGATCATCGCCGATGGCAAGTCCCGTGCGCAGACTCTCATCGCCGAAGCGCGGGCCACTGCCGAGGCGACCATCGAGGAGTCCGCGGCCGAGGCCAAGCGCAATGTCGCCTCCGCCCAGTCGCAGGTCGATCTGCTCACGAAGCAGCGCAAGACGATCACTGCTCAGCTCGATCAGCTCCGTTCGCTGTTCGCAATGCCCGGGATCATGGGCGGCGACTCAGTGGATCCGGCGAAGGCCGAATCGGCGTCTCAGGCCACCGAGCAGATCGCCGACGGACCGGAGCTCGAAGACCTGCTGGCCGACGATGACTCTTCGGATGCGGCGAAGTCCGAGGAGTCGGCAACGTCGACCGATGATGCGAAGTCCGACGATTCCGCGAAGCCCGACGATTCCGCGAAACCGACCGAGGACGCGTCGTCGACCGACACCACTGCCGAATCCTCGAAGACCGAATCCACGAGCACGAAGTCGACCGAATCCACGAACTCGAAGTCGACCGAATCCACGAACTCGAAGTCGACCGGATCTGCGAAGAACGATGGGCCCACAAACAAGGGCAGCAGCTCCGCGAAGACTTCCCGCCCGTCGGCCGACGGGGCGAAGTCGACACCTGATGCGAAGAACGCTTCGGGGGCGAACGCCGACTCTGCCGTTGAAGACAAGGACACCGCGGGCACGGATCTGCCCAACGGTGCCACCGACGAGGACACCATCTCGATCGATGCGCAGGTCTCCGGATCGAAGGACAACAACTCGAAGACCTCACGCTCGCGCAACTCGCTGCGCTGAGGCCGCCTGAGACGTTCATGACGAAGGGACCCGCTGATGCGGGTCCCTTCGACGTTTCCGGCTACGGGCGGCGTTCGCAGACGACCGTTCATCCGACCGACTGCAGGCGGCCTGAGATCACCGGAAGCGATCGAAGCAGCGCCGATGCCAGTGGCGTCTGCTCTCGACCCCGATCTCGATTCCGTGCGGGGCATCCTGCCGCCAGGCAACGATATGGGTCGAGGCGGCACTGACGTCGCGGCCGCAGCCCGGGCAGACGTAGACCTTGCCGGATTCGTTTCCCTTCACAGTCTGCACGGACCAGGTTCCATCCGGCAGTGAACGGCTCGTCCTCACACCTGCCGTGGACTCGGACAGATCGCGGGGAGCCTGCTGCCATTTGTTCTTGCGACGCGAGGATGAAGATCGTGGCATTGAGTCATTGTCTCACGTAGGCTGAAGCGCGTGCGTCTAGTCATAGCCCAATGTTCCGTTGATTATGCCGGTCGTCTGACCGCCCACCTTCCGATGGCGACTCGCCTCATCATGCTCAAGTCCGACGGCTCGGTGCTCATCCATTCCGACGGCGGGTCCTACAAGCCGCTGAACTGGATGACTCCCCCGTGCACGGTTCGGCACATCGAACCCGATGACGAGCAGGCAGAGGCCGGCCTGACTGAGTTGTGGGAGGTTTCGCAGTCGAAGACGGGAGACCGCCTTGTCATCTCCATCGCCGAAGTCCTCGCTGACGACACCTATGAGTTCGGCGTCGATCCGGGGTTGGTCAAGGACGGTGTCGAAGCGCATCTGCAGGAGCTGCTCGCCGAGCACATCGAGACCCTCGGCGATGGCTACAGTCTGGTTCGCCGCGAATACATGACGGCCATCGGTCCGGTGGACATCTTGGCTCGGGACGACGGACAGAAGTCAGTGGCTGTGGAGATCAAGCGCCGCGGCGATATCGACGGTGTCGAACAGCTCACTCGCTATCTCGAGCTGATGAATCGCGATCCTCTCCTCAGTCCGGTCCACGGTGTCTTCGCAGCTCAGGAGATCAAACCGCAGGCACGCACGCTCGCTGAAGATCGGGGCATCCGCTGCGTCGTTCTCGACTATGACGCACTGCGCGGAATGGACGACCCCGAGACACGCCTGTTCTGACCCTGGCCCTCCCGATGCGCGGGAAGAGGTCGACGAGAACAGATCGCTCACCGGACACGGAAGAGCTCTGCCGGACTCGGAAGCCGGTGATCCCTCGACGGGCAGCGATGTGTGGGAGGTTCAGCCGAAACTGAGGACGTCGCGCTTTACGACCCGTTGAACGTCGACGCCGAGGCTGCGCAGGTTATCGACGAAGTTCTCGTAACCGCGTTCGATGTGGTCGATTCCGGACACTTCGGTCACTCCCCCGGCGCGCAGTGCGGCCATGACCAAGCCCGCTCCCGCTCGAATGTCAGAGGCCTCGACTTCGGCGCCGGAGAGGCTTTCGCTGCCGGTGACCAACGCGTGGTTGCCGTCGATGCGCACCTTCGCACCGAGACGTGCGATCTCCTGAACGAAGCGCCAGCGTGCTTCGAACAGGTTCTCCGAGAGCAGACCGATTCCGTCGGAGACCGAGTTCAGTGCGATGACGAACGGCTGCAGGTCGGTCGGGAATCCGGGAAACGGCATGGTGGCGACCCGGATGGCGTGAGGACGCTGAGCACCGATGACACGGAACCCCTTGCCTTCGGTCCCATCCCCGAGGATGATCTCGCCGAGGTCGTCGACCGTGGCGCCCGAATCACGCAGCTTCATTCCGATGTTGGGCATGATGTCGAGCCCGACTCCGCGCACGGTCACGTCCCCTGCGCTCAAGGCGGCGCCGAAGGCGAAAGTCCCGGCGACGATGCGATCGCCGACTGTGCGATGGGTCACCGGCTGCAGCGATTCGACACCGGTGATGGTGAGGTCGGACGTGCCCACTCCTTCGATCTGCGCACCCATCTCGACGAGCATCGTGCAGATGTCGACGATCTCGGGTTCGCGGGCCGCGTTGGCGATGGTGGTGGTGCCATGGGCGAGGGTTGCCGCCATGACGAGATTCTCGGTGGCACCGACGGAAGGGAATTCGAGGACGATCTCGGTGCCGCGCAGACCGTTCGGAGCCTCGGCGACGAAATAGCCGTGGTCAAGATGGACGACTGCTCCCAGTGCCTCGAGCCCGGCCTGGTGCATGTCGAGTCCGCGGGAGCCGATGGCATCTCCGCCGGGAAGTGCCACATGCGCGGCGCGCATCCGTGCGGTCAGCGGACCGAGGACGGAGATCGACGCCCGCATCGCACGGACGAGTTCGTAGTCGGCCTGGATGCCGACTTCGGCGGGGACGTCGATGACGACGACACCGCCGTCGGCGTCATAGTCGACCGTGCAGCCGAGGCGGACGAGCAGTTCGACCATGATTCGCACGTCGAGGATGGCCGGGACGTTCGTGATGGTGGTGCGTCCCACCGCGAGGAGACTCGCAGCCATGAGCTTGAGGACGCTGTTCTTGGCGCCTCTGACATCGATGGTTCCCGTCAGCTGTGCGGGCCCGGTCAGGCGGAAGACATCCATTAGGTGAACCGTCCCATCGTCGGATTGAAGCCAGGGGGTGATGATTCGAGCCACGAAGCCATCGTGGACAGGGATTCGGTGTCCATCGCCAGCGACACCGAGCGCGGACGACCGTCCGCTTTGCCGTACGAGCAGTCGACGACGACCGCTTCGGGCAGAACCGAGTACTGCTCACCGGAGGTCGGCTTGCGCCGGACGAGGATGTCCAGATCCGCGCGCGGCAAGCGGAATGCGGCACGGCGCGTGAGCGCGAAGACCGGATACCAGTCCAGGGATGTGACGGAGAACACCGCCACGCCCAAACGCCAACGTGGGCGAGAAGAATACTCCTCGCCCACGTTGATGGAACAGTCGAAGGCACCCGAGAGCTTCGAGATCGACCTGCGTCGGATCGTGACGACCACGATCAGCGCAAGCGCGAGTCCTACCAACGAGAGCAGAACGATCAGCAGGACAGAAGGGTTCACGGTTGCCAGTGTAACGCGCAGATCAGAAAAGTTCGGCCTGATCAGCGGCAATGATCACACGGTTGTTCTCCACCGAGAGGAATCCACCATCGGCTTTGACCCTGATGGTGTCCTCTCCCGGGGTGAGAATCCGTGCCTCGCCGTCGGCGACGACACCAAGCACGGGCTCGTGGCCCGGCAGGATGCCGATCTCGCCGTCGAGGGTACGGGCGATGACGCGCTTGGCCTCACCGGTCCATACCTCGCGATCAGCAGCCACGACATTCACTTCGAGTGTCGCCATGGCTTACTTCTGCATCTCTTCGTAGTTGCGCATGACATCGTCAAGGCCGCCGACGTTGAAGAATGCCTGCTCAGGGATGTGGTCGACTTCGCCGGAGCAGATCTTCGAGAAGCCTTCGATCGTGTCGGCCAGCGGCACAGTCGAACCGGGAACCTGAGTGAACTTTTCAGCGGTGTAGGTGTTCTGCGACAGGAACTGCTCGATGCGACGTGCACGGTGGACGACGAGCTTGTCCTCTTCGCCGAGTTCATCGACACCGAGGATGGCGATGATGTCCTGCAGCTCCTTGTTCTTCTGCAGAATCGCCTTGACCTCATTGGCCACGCGGTAGTGCTCGTCACCGACGATCAGCGGATCGAGGATGCGCGAGGACGATGCGAGCGGGTCGATCGCCGGGTACAGACCGCGCGAGGCGATGTCACGGCTGAGTTCCGTGGTCGCGTCGAGGTGGGCGAATGTCGTCGCCGGAGCCGGGTCGGTGTAGTCATCGGCGGGAACGTAGATCGCCTGCATCGACGTGATCGAGTGACCACGCGTCGAGGTGATGCGCTCCTGCAGCAGACCCATCTCGTCAGCCAGGTTGGGCTGGTAGCCCACGGCAGAGGGCATGCGACCCAGCAGGGTCGAGACCTCGGAGCCGGCCTGGGTGAAGCGGAAGATGTTGTCGATGAACAGCAGCACGTCCTGGTTCTGCACATCGCGGAAGTACTCCGCCATGGTCAGCGCCGACAGCGCCACGCGCAGACGGGTGCCTGGAGGCTCATCCATCTGGCCGAACACCAGCGCGGTGTCCTTGAAGACTCCTGCCTCATCCATTTCCATGATGAGGTCGTTGCCCTCACGGGTACGCTCGCCCACACCGGCGAACACCGAGGTGCCCGAGTGGTTGTGCGCGATGCGGAAGATCATCTCCTGGATGAGCACGGTCTTGCCGACGCCGGCGCCGCCGAACAGACCGATCTTTCCACCCTGGACATAGGGGGTCAGGAGGTCGATGCTCTTGATGCCGACTTCGAGGATCTCGGTCTTCGACTCGAGTTCGTCGAAGGACGGTGCCGGACGGTGGATGGGCCACCGTTCGGAGATCTCCAGCTCCTCGCCGTCGGCGAGGTTGAGGCAGTCACCGGTCGTGTTCCACACGTGGTGCTTGGTCACGTCTCCGACGGGAACGGAGATCGGTGCGCCGGTGTCGACGACTTCCTGTCCGCGGACGAGGCCGTCGGTCGGCTGCAGCGACACGGCTCGGACGAGTCCGTTGCCCAGGTGAAGCGCGACCTCGAAAGTCAGCTTCCGGGTGCCTTCGGACAGTTCCACCGACGCGGTCAGTGCATTGTAGATCTCGGGCACGGAGTCGAGCGGGAACTCGATGTCGACAACCGGGCCGATGACTCGGGAAATCCGGCCGAGGGCAGTGCCCTGTGCCGGAGAGGTTTCCGTTGCTGTGGCAGTCATGGTCTCTTTCTCTCTGCTCTCGCCGGTCAGTCGCCGGCTGCCGATGCCGCGAGGGCATCCGCCCCACCGACGATCTCGGTGAGTTCCTGGGTGATTTCCGCCTGGCGAGCCGTATTGGCCAACCGGGTGTAGGTCTTGATGAGATCATCCGCGTTGTCCGTGGCTGTCTTCATCGCCGCCTGTCGCGATGCCTGCTCGGATGCAGCTGCACTGAGCAGCGCCGACAGAATGCGCGAATCGATGTATCGCGGCAACAGAGCGTCGAGCACAGCCTCCGCACTCGGTTCGAACTCGTAGAGTGGGAACGCGGGGGCGTCGGACGATCCGCCGGCCTGTCCGCCGGCCGATGCCTCTTCGGCGTCGACGACCTCCAGCGGAAGCAGACGCCGGTATTCCGGGTCGTGCGTGACGCTGGAGACGAAACGGGTAAAGACGATGTAGATCTCGTCGATCCCGGAGTCGTCCGACTCCGGATCGAAGTTCTCCAACAGCGCCTCACCGATCTCGCGGGCGTGCTCGGCCAACGGGTTCTCGGAGATGCCTGTCCAGGACTTCTCGATCTTGCGATCGCGGAAGGTGTAGTAGTTCTTGGCCTTGCTGCCGACCGTGAACAGATCCACACTCTTGCCCTCGTTGCGCAGCAGCCGAATGAGTTCCTCGGCCTCGCGCAGCAGGTTCGCCGAATAGGCCCCGGCGAATCCGCGGTCGGGACCGATCACCAGGACGGCAGCACGCTTGACGTCGTCCGATTCCGTGGTGAGAACGTGGTCGACGTTCGACTCGCTGGCCACTGCCGACACGGCCCGGGTCAGGGCGTTCGCGTAGGGGCTTGCCGCCTGCGAGCGGGCAATGGCCTTCTGGATCCGCGAAGCAGCGATGAGCTCCATCGCCTTGAAGATCTTCCTCAAGGACTGAGTCGAGCGGATCTTCTGTTTGAAGACCCTCTGCTGGGCTCCCATCAGTTCTTCCTTTCGCCGTTACGGAACAGGTTCAACGCTTCTGCCGAACGATCTGCTCCTGCTCGACCTCGTCAGAGGAAGCGGCTGCGGTGTCTTCGCTTCCGGCCTTCGATCCGCTCTGGTCAGAGCTGGCGAAGTTCCGGGTGAAATCGGCCAGGACGTTCTTCAGCTCTTCGGTCGTGTCGTCGTCGAGCTTCAGCGTCTCACGGATGGTCGTGAAGATGCCGGTCTTGCGCTCGATGTGATCGTGCAGTTCGGTCTCGAACCGGAGCACGTCGCCGACCGGGATCTCGTCGAGGTAGCCATTGGTTCCGGCGAAGATCGACACGGTCTGCTTCTCGAACGGCATCGGAGCGTACTGACCCTGCTTGAGCAGTTCGGTCAGTCGCGCACCGCGAGCCAGGTCACGCTTGGTCGCATCGTCGAGGTCGGATGCGAACATCGCGAACGCCTCGAGCGAACGGTACTGGGCCAGCGAGATCTTCAGTGTGCCCGAGACGCCCTTGAGGGCCTTCGTCTGAGCGGCACCACCGACTCGAGACACGGACACACCGACGTCGACAGCGGGACGCTGACCGGCGTTGAACAGATCGGACTGCAGGAAGATCTGTCCGTCGGTGATCGAGATGACGTTGGTCGGAATGAACGCACCGACGTCGTTGGCCTTCGTCTCGATGATCGGCAGACCGGTCATCGAACCGCCGCCGAGCTCATCGGAGAGCTTCGCGCAGCGTTCCAGCAGACGCGAGTGCAGGTAGAAGACGTCACCGGGGTAGGCTTCACGGCCCGGCGGACGACGCAGCAGCAGGGACACGGCGCGGTAGGCCTCGGCCTGCTTCGACAGGTCGTCGAACACGATGAGGACGTGCTTGCCGTCGTACATCCAGTGCTGACCGATTGCCGAGCCGGAATAGGGAGCCAGGTACTTGAAGCCGGCAGGGTCCGAGGCGGGCGAGGACACGATGGTCGTGTACTCGAGCGCTCCGGCTTCATCCAGCGAACGGCGGACGCCGGCGATGGTCGAGCCCTTCTGGCCGACGGCCACGTAGATGCAGCGGACCTGCTTCTTGGGGTCTCCGGTCTCCCAGTTGGCCTTCTGGTTGATGATCGTGTCGATCGCCAGAGCGGTCTTGCCGGTCTTGCGGTCGCCGATGACCAGCTGACGCTGGCCACGGCCGACGGGGATCATCGCGTCGATGCTCTTGTAGCCGGTCTGGAGAGGCTCACGCACTTCCTGGCGGTCCATGACGCCGGCGGCCTGGAGCTCGAGCTCGCGGCGGCCGACGGTCTCGATATCGCCGAGTCCGTCGACGGGACGACCCAGCGGATCGACCACACGGCCGAGGTAGCCGTCGCCGACCGGGATCGAGAGGACCTCGCCGGTGCGGTAGACGTTCTGCTCTTCGGCGATGCCGGAGAACTCGCCGAGGATGACGACGCCGATCTCGCGTTCGTCGAGGTTCTGTGCCAGGCCCAGGGTGCCGTCTTCGAACCGCAGGAGTTCGTTGGCCATGGTGCCGGGCAGGCCCGAGACGTGGGCGATACCGTCACCAGCGGTGACGACCTTGCCGACCTCGGTCTTTTCCGAGCTCTCCGGGTTGTACGAGTCAACGAACTTCCCGAGAGCGTCCCGGATCTCTTCCGGGCGAATTGTCAGTTCCGCCATCTGGTTTCCCTGCTTCCTTTACTCAAATCTTGCGTCCGGCGACCGGTAGGCCGCCGATGCCGGAGAAGCCGGCCACTAGTGTCAACCTGCGAGCTTGCGCTGCACATCGGCCAGTCGATCGGCCACGGTCGAGTTCATCATCTCGTCGCCGACCTGCACCCGGACTCCCCCGAGCACGTCGGGATCGACCTGGACATTGAGGACGAGTTCGCGACCATAGCTGGCCGACAAAGCCGCCTGCAGCCGTTCGGTCTGCGCCTCGCTCAGAGGCTTGGCGACGGTGACGTCCGCAACCGACCGCTGCTGCCGGGCGGCGAGGATATCGCTGTACTGGTCGAGCGCCTTCGCCACACGGAGACCGCGCGGGTGCAGAGCAGCCTGTTCGACCAGCTTGATGGTGTCGGGCTGTGCCTTGCCGGCGAGCAGGTCCGTCACGAGAGCGCGCTTGCTCTCGTCGGTGGCCTGCGAATCGAGCGCGCGGGACAGCTCGTGGTTGGATTCCAGCAGACGCGCGAAGCGGAAGATCTCCTCTTCGACCGCTCCCAGCTTCGCGTCGGCCTGTGCGGCAGCGGCGATCGCTGTCACACCGGCGACTTCGAGGCTGGTGACGAGGTCCTGGGTCCGCGCCCAACGGCGGCCGACTGCCTGATCGCTGATGCGCAGAACCGCATCCGTGATCCGAGTCGAGAACAGAGTCCGCAGCAGCTGCTGCTTCCTCTCGGCCGACTCGGAGGAGTCTGCCAGAGCCTTGCGCAGTCCGACATTCTCGGCGAGGAAGCCGACGACTGCCAGAGTCTCCTCACCGATCTGTCGGGGGTCTCCCCCGGAGATCTCGGAGTTCGCGGTCTCGAGGACGGCCTGCAGGGACAATCTGCTCGACTGGAGCATCACGCCCCCTTGACCGGCTGCGCGGACGAATCGGACTCGAGATCGGAGATGAAGCGATCGACCACATTGGCCGAACGCTGGTCATCGGTGAGGGACTCACCGACGATGCGCGAAGCCAGGTCTGTGGCGAGAGTGCCGACCTCGGAACGCAGCTGCACCATGGCGGACTGACGTTCGGCGTCGATCTGAGTCTGTGCCTGAGCGATGATGCGATCAGCCTCGGTGTGAGCCTGGGCTTTCATCTCGGCGATGATCTGGGCGCCCTCTTCCTGAGCCTCGGCGCGCAGTCGTGCAGCTTCGGCACGACCGTCGGCGAGCTGCTTCTGATACTCGGCCAGAGCCTGATCGGCTTCGGCCTGCACCTTCTCGGCCTTCTCAATTCCACCCTGGATGCGCTCAGCACGCTCGTCGAGGGTCTTGTTGAAGGCGGGAAGGACGTACTTCCAGACAACCAGGAAGACGATCAGCAGACAGACGGCACTCCAGAGGATGTCGTAGGCCGCCGGGAGAAGCGGGTTCTCCGCGGAGGCGACGATGTTTACCGGAGTCATCTTTCAGTCCTCTTCGAGATCAGGGCAGGAAGAACGGGGTGGCGATACCGATGAGGGCCAGGGCCTCGATCAGAGCGATACCGAGGAACATGTTTCCGCGCAGGGCGCCGGCCATTTCGGGCTGACGAGCGGTACCTTCGATGGTCTTGCCGATGACGATTCCGACACCGACACCGGGGCCGATTGCGGCGAGGCCGTAACCGATCGTCGAAACGCTACCTGACACTTCGGCGAGCATATCCATAGGATGCTTTTCCTTTCATAATGTAGCCGGGTGGTTGGCCCGACCGTGCAACTCGTGAGTTACGGATCTGGGGGTGCGAACTCAGTGGTCGTCCGAGATCGCGGCATTGATGTACACACAGGACAGAAGAGCGAAGATGTAGGCCTGCAGCACGACGATGAGCATCTCCAGGACGAAGACGAACATGCCGCCGGCGAAGGTGACGATGCCGAAGAACTGGAATCCGTTCGCAGCGTCGAAGAGGAAGAAGCTCGTGGCTGAGAAGCAGAGGACGAGCAGGAGATGGCCGACCATCATGTTCGCGAAGAGTCGGATCGCCAGAGTGAACGGCTGAGTCACGAACTTCGTGATGAACTCGATCGGGATGAGCAGGATGTGCATCGCCGGCGGAACGCCGGGCAGGATGAGCGAATCCTTGAGGTAGCGGCCGAGGCCCTTCTCTGCGATGCCGGCCCAGTGGTAGGTCACGTAGACCACGAGGGTCAGCACGATCGGCATGCCGATGACGCCGGTGCCCGGCATGTTGAGGAACGGAATGAGCTTCGTGACGTTCCAGAAGAGGATGCCGAAGAAGATCGCCACGATGAGCGGCATGAATTTCTTGGCCTTCTCCTTGCCCATCGTGTCCTCGGCGATGCCGACCGTGACGAATTCCATGGCGAGTTCCATGCTCGACTGGAAGCGGGAAGGAATGAGCTTCATGCGCTTGGCCCAGACGGCCAGCAGCACAACGACAGCGACGGTGGCGATGATGCGGATGAGCATCACGCGGTTCATTTCGAACGGTGTGCCCTCAAAGAGGAATGAGGCTGGAAAGAACTCAGCCATCGACGGTGCGTGGAAGCCGCCTTCTGCAGCACTGACTGTTGTGTTCGCGGCGTTGAGTGTTCCCACGTTTTTACTACTCTCCCATGGTCAAGGGCCCTGATGGCCTGGCCTTGGCCCCGCACTGAAGGCGAGGCTTGAGGTTCAGGAGCGACAAAGGGCGAAGATCCGCCCAAGCACCGGGTCTACTCTACCAACTGTAGAGAGTGACCGACAAATTCATCAGGCTTCTCTGTGCAATTTCTGTCAACGATTTTATACGACACGTCATTCGTCTCTGGCCCCACCTCTCGACGTGTCTCCGAACTGCGCGGCGACGAGGCTTCCAGCGCCTATTTCGCCTCCGGATCGACATAGGGCACGCGTCCTCTGACCACGGTGATCGCTTCGACGAGCGAGGAGCCGATCACCGCGACGACGATCGTGAAGAAGGCGACCGTGCCGTCGAGCCAGGTCGCATCCTTGATGCGCCAGATGACGATCATGAAGATGAAGGCCTTGAACAGGAAACCGATGCCGAGGAACCCGGCGATCGCGGTCAGTCCCATATTCCGTCCCACGTACATGACGACGAGGGTGATGATGATGAAGACCGCGGCCAGTCCCCCGCCGACGGCTCCGCCGACGAGTCCCGTCATCCCCGAGACCAGCCAGCCGATGCCCATTCCGAGGGCCGCGACGACGAGGACGAGGATGATGCCGCGGATGAGCAGCGTCCTCCACACGCGGGTCCAGGCTGCTTCGACTTCGGTCTCTCGGCGGGGTGTCGGGTCGGTCACGAGATTTCCTCTCTGGCTTTCTGACGCATGCGAAGGGGATAGAAGGTGACGATGAGGGTGACAGCCACCAGTGCGCCGATGACACAGGCGGAGAACAGCCAGCCCTTGAAGAGGAGCAGCACCGATCCGAAGGCGATGAGCGCCGTCCAGGTGTAGAGGATGAGCACCGCACGCGCATGGGAATGTCCCAGACGCAGCATCCGGTGGTGGAGGTGTTTGGCATCGGCGGAGAACGGAGACTGTCCGGCTCGCAGTCGACGCACCACAGCGAGTCCGAGGTCGAGCAGCGGCAGGAACATCACCGCGACCGGCAGGATGATCGGCATGAAGGTGGCGAATGCTCGCTCCTGCCCGATCAGTGCCGGGTCGACCTGACCGGTGACTCGGATCGTCGAAGCGGCCAGCAGCAGGCCGATGAGCATCGACCCGGAGTCGCCCATGAAGATCCGGGCCGGATTGAAGTTGTGCGGCAGGAAGCCGAGACAGGCGCCGACGAGGATCGCGATGATGAGCGAGGCGAGGTTCGCATACGACTCCGGTGAGGCGTCACGCGCCAACCAGTAGGAGTAGATGAAGAAGGCGCTGCCGCCGATGGCGACGACTCCTGCGGCGAGGCCGTCGAGACCATCGACGAAGTTCACCGCGTTGATGGTCACGAGGACGACGAGGACCGTGACGATGATCGACATCCGCGGCGAGCCGATGATGACTCCGCCGAAGGGAATGGACAGCAGCGCCACGCCTTTGATCGCCATGAAGCCTGCGGCGAGTGCCTGGCCGGCGAGCTTCGCCATCCAATGCAGGTCCCAGATGTCGTCGATGACTCCGAGCAGACACAGCAGTCCGGCGGCTCCGGCGATGCCGACGATCGGTTCCAGTTCGACGAAGATCCGATTGAGGAAGGGCATCTGGGAGGCGAAGATGAGACCGACCAGCAGCCCGCCGAACATCGCCACTCCGCCCAGTCTCGGCGTCGGAACGGAATGCACGTCGCGCGCACGCAGCGGTGAGAAGATCTTGCCTCGTTCGGCCACCCGCTTGACCATGGGAGTCAGCAGGTACGCCACGAGGGCGGAGACGATGAGGATGAAGAGGTAGGCGCGCACTCAGCCGTCCAGGTCGATGAGCTCGGGGACGATCTCGCGCAGCTCCTCGGCGGTGATCGGCCCGCGGCGCAGGATGCGGGGCACGTCTCCGCTGAGGTCGATGATGGTCGAGGACATCCCCGATTCCCGCACTCCCCCGTCGACATAGATGTCGACGTCGTCGCCGAGCATCTCCTGCGCTTCATCGGCGGTCCGAGCTGCGGGCTGTCCGGAGATATTCGCGCTCGACACGGCCAGCGGTCCGGTGCGGGCGAGGAGAGCCAGGGCCGATTCGTCGTCGGGCATGCGCACGGCCACGGTTCCGTGGGTGTCGCCGAGGTCCCAATCGAGGGAGGGCTGGGCATCGGCGATGATCGTCAGCGGTCCGGGCCAGAACTTCGCCGTCAGCGCCAGCACGATCTCATCGACCCCATCGACGAGACCGAAGATGGTCTCCGCGCGTGGGACGAGAACCGGAGGCGGCATGTCCCGGCCGCGGCCCTTGGCAGAGAGCAGTGCCGCGACCGCCGAAGCACTGAAGGCATCGGCGGCGATCCCGTAGACGGTATCGGTGGGAATGACGAGCAGGTTGCCCGTGTCGACGACTCGCGCGCACTCGTCGAAGACGAGCTCACGGATTTCGGCTTGGCTGACGTCGAATCGTCTCGACACGAGTTCTCCGTTTCGAATGTTCGGTGTGGTCGCGGTGCAGGGCCGTGCATGACACGGATTCGTCCCCGCGCCTCCTACGCCTGGCGGCGTGCCACGGTATAGCGGTCGCGTCCAGTGTAGTCCTGGAAGGTGGCGGCGTGTCTCAGACTGGCCGTGGCCTCCAGCAGTTCCCGTGCCCCGGCGCCCTGCTCCTCGCTGTGTTCCATGAGGAAGAGCCCACCGGGTCGCAGCAGCTGCTCGGCCTCGCTGATGATGAGCCCCGGTATCTCCAAACCTGTGTCTCCGCCGAAGAGCGCGGCCGCCGGGTCATGGTCGGCCACCTCCGGGTCCCGCGGCACAGCGGAATCGGGAACATAGGGTGGGTTCGTCACCACGATGTCAGCACGCCCGCGCAGATCGGGTCGCACATCGGTGATCGTCGTCGCATCTGCGCCGATGAACTCGACGCTCGAATCGCCGAGGCGGCTGTGCGCGAGGTTCGTCAGTGACCACTTGAGCGCGGCGGGTTCGCGTTCGACGCCGAGGACGTCGACACCATCGAATTCGGTGGCCACGGACAGTGAGATCGCACCCGACCCGGAGCAGAGGTCGATGACGATTGGGCGTCGAACCTCGCTGGTCCCCGTCGGCGAGTCAGTGGTGGAGAGTTCGGCCAGTTCGGCGAGGACACCGCCGACGAGGAGTTCGGTCTCCGGACGGGGGACGAAGACTCCGGGACCCACCTGCAGCTGCAGGTGACGGAAGTAGGCGATGCCGGTGAGGTGTTGCAGCGGTGTCCGCTGCCGGCGCCGGTCACAGAGTTCGGCGAATCGTGCACTCACGGATTCCGGCACCGGGTCGTCGAAGAGGCGATGGCGGTTCAGCGCTGCCCGGTCGATCTCCCAGGCGTGGGCGAGCAGCTCGAGCGCATCGGCTTCGGGACTCGCGATTCCCGCCTCCGTGAAGAGTGTGGCGGCCCCGCGCAGGAGAGCGGAGACGAGCCTCGGGCTGTCGGTGTCCAGGTCAGTCCCCCAGCGCGTCGAGGCGAGCGGCCTTGTCGGCGTCGCGGCAGGACCCGATGACGGGATCGAGGTCGCCTGCCAGCACCTGATCGAGGTTGTAGGCCTTGTATCCGGTGCGGTGATCGGTGATCCGGTTCTCCGGGAAGTTATAGGTGCGGATGCGTTCGGAGCGATCGACGGTGCGCACCTGAGACCGACGGATGTCCGCGGCCTCCGCCGCGGCCTCTTCGGCCTGCTTGGCCAGGATCCGGGCGCGAAGCATGCGCATCGCTGCCTCTTTGTTCTGCAGCTGCGACTTCTCGTTCTGGCAGCTTGCGGTGATTCCGGTCGGCAGGTGTGTGATGCGCACAGCGGAATCGGTGGTGTTCACGGACTGGCCGCCGGGGCCGGACGACCGGTAGACGTCGATGCGCAGATCGTGTTCGTCCAGCTGCACCTCTTCGGGCTCGTCGACTTCGGGGAAGACGAGCACGCCGGCGGCTGAGGTGTGGATGCGCCCCTGCGACTCTGTGACCGGGACCCGTTGGACCCGGTGCACTCCGCCTTCGAACTTCACCCAGCCGTAGGCACCGTCATTCTTCGCCTTGACGGCCATGCTGACGTCTTTGTATCCGCCCAGATCCGAGTGCGTGGCGTCGAGAATCTGGCTCGACCAGCCCCGCGAGTCGATCCACCGCTGATACATCCGCAGCAGATCGCCGGCGAACAGTGCGGATTCGTCCCCGCCTTCGCCGGCTTTGATCTCGATGATCGCGTCCCGGGAGTCGTCCGGGTCGCTGGGAACCAGGAGATCCTTGAGCTCACCCTCGGCCGTGTCCATCTCTGCCGACAGCCGCTGCGCCTCGGAGGCGAAGTCGGCGTCGTCCGCAGCCAGTTCCACCGCGGCGGCGTGATCGGCTTCGAGTTGGGCGAAGTGCCGGGCGGCCGCGGCGACCTTGTCGAGTTCCGCGTACCGCCGGGTCAGCTTCTTGGCCCGGCCGGCGTCAGCGTGGACCGCGGGGTCGGAGAGTTCCTCCTGCACCCGCGCATGCTCATCGAGCAGTGCACTGACGCTGGCCGTGAGGGTGTCGTCGACCATCTCAGCTGTTGTCGGTCGACGACTTCGGCAGCGGGGTCGTCTTCTGCACCTGCATGAGGAACTCGACGTTCGAGCCGGTCTCCTTGAGCTTCGACATGAGCAGCTCGACCGCCTGCTGCTGCTCGAGTCCCGAGAGCAGTCGGCGCAGCTGCCACATGACCTTCGTCTCCTCCGTGGTCATGAGCATCTCTTCGCGACGCGTGCTCGAGGAGTTGACGTCGATGGCCGGGAAGATGCGCTTGTCGGCGAGCTGTCGGCTCAGACGCAGCTCCATATTGCCGGTGCCCTTGAACTCCTCGAAGATGACTTCGTCCATCTTCGAACCGGTCTCGACGAGGGCCGTGGCCAGGATGGTCAGCGAGCCGCCGCCTTCGATGTTGCGTGCGGCACCGAAGAACTTCTTCGGCGGGTAGAGCGCATTGGCGTCGACACCGCCGGAGAGGATCCGGCCGGATGCCGGCTGCGCGATGTTGTAGGCACGACCCAGGCGAGTGATGTTGTCGAGCAGCACGACTACGTCGGAGCCCATCTCGACGAGACGCTTGGCGCGTTCGATGGCGAGCTCGGCGATCGTGGTGTGGTCGTCGGCCGGACGATCGAAGGTCGAGGCGATGACTTCGCCCTTGACCGCGCGCTGCATGTCCGTGACTTCCTCGGGACGTTCGTCGACGAGGACGACCATGAGATGCGCTTCGGGATTGTTCTCGGTGATCGCATTCGCGATCTGCTGCATGATCGTCGTCTTGCCCGCCTTCGGGGGCGCGACGATGAGTCCGCGCTGTCCCTTGCCGATGGGGGTGATGAGATCGATGAGGCGGGTCGAGTGCAGCTTCGAGGTGGTCTCGAGACGCAGTCGTTCCTGCGGGTAGAGCGGAGTCAGCTTCGAGAACTCGACACGGCTGCGCGCATCGTCAACGGTGAGTCCGTTGACGGAGTCGAGGCGGACAAGGGCGTCGAACTTCTCACGCTTGTTGCCCCGCTGTTCGTTCTCACGCGGCTGACGGATCGCGCCGGCGACGGCGTCGCCCTTGCGCAGGCCGTTCTTACGCACCATGGATGCCGAGAGATAGACGTCGTTCGGCCCCGGCAGGTAGCCGGAGGTGCGGAGGAAGGCGTAGTTGTCGTGGACGTCGAGGATGCCGCCGACGGGAATGAGCACATCGTCGCTGCGGATCTCCGGCTCGTCGTTGCCGCGGCCGCGACGCTTCCGGTCCCGACCCCGTCCGCGACGGTTGCCGCCTCGGTCGTCATCGTCGTTGCTGCGGTTGCGACGATCGTTGCGGTCGTTGTTTCCGCCGCGGTCGTTGCGGTTCCCGCGATCGTTTCCGCCGTTCCGGTCGTTGTTGCCCCGGCCGTTGCGGTCGTTGCCGCCTCGGTTGTCGTCGGAACGGTCGTTGTTCTTGCTGCGACGGTCGTTGTCGCGTCCTCCGCGTTGGTCACGGTCGGAACGATCCTGGCCGCCGTTGCGGTCGTGGTTCCCGGAACGCTCCTGGTTCCCGGAGCGGTCCTGGCCGCCGTTGCGGTCGGAGGATTCTTCGCCGCTGCCATCACGGTCCTCGTTCCGGGACTCCGCGGTCTGGGACTCCGAGCCCCGAGAACGCGAGCGGCTGCGGCGGGAGCGCTGGCCATCCTGGTCGCCGTTCGGCTCATCGGCGGATGCTTCCCCGGACTGCTGTGCGCCGGACTCATTCGCCGAGGAATCGTCGGCGTGCGGTTCGACGATGAGCGCCGGAGCATCCTCGGAGGCGGCAGCGGCGGAACGACGCGAGGAACGGCGGTTCGTCGAGTCCTGCTTCTTCTCGTCCCGCTTCTCCGCCGGCTTCTCGGCCTTCGCAGCGGGCTCGGCGGAGGACTTCTTCTCGGCGGGGGCGGACTTCGTCTCAGCGGATCCGCCCGAGTGGCTGTTGATGGCGTCGATCAGTTCGCTCTTGCGAAGGCGACGGTAACCCTTGATTCCCAGCCCGGCAGCCATTTCCTGGAGCTGAGGCAGCCGCAGCGCTGTGAGGCTGCCTGTGCGCGGGGTGGAATCCTGAGTGGTGGTTTCAGACACGAAGGTCCTTCTCCCTCTTTCGGCCGTGCGGCATGTGCCGTTTGCTCACGGCGACGGAAACACCATTGACGGTGCGATGTGAAAGAAAACCTGCTAAAGAATGAGCAGGAGATGTTCCAGAATGTATGACATCGGCGACGGATCTGTGTAGAACAGCGGGAAGCCGTGCCCTGTCGGAACACCCACAGTCTACTTGTTCGGCGACGATCTGGCGAATCGTTTCCTCAATTTTCTCGGCTCACCCGATAACCGCCGAGGTCAATCGCAGTGCGATGAGCGACGATGCCGGCCGGCACGAGGGTGTCGGGCACCGCTTCGGCGAGGACGAGCACCGTCGGTCCGGCTCCGGAGATGACAGCAGGGAACCCCTCGGCGCGCAGCGCGTCGACGAGTTCCATCGACTCCGGATAGGCGCTGCGGCGGAACTCCTGATGGAGCCGATCACGAGTGGCTTCGAAGAGCACCCGCGCGTCGTTGCTCAGTCCGTGCACGAGCAGGCCCGCCCGAGCCGAGTTGTCCGCCGCGATCGCATGGTCGATGCCTGCGGGAATGAGGCCGCGGGCGACCTCGGTGTCGAGGCGGACGGAGGGAACGAGCACGGTGACGTGCTCGAGCGTGCGCACGGGCACCTGCCATGACTGGACCGGCGCAGACAGGGAGACGGTGAGACCGCCGTAGATCGCGGGCGCGGCATTGTCCGGATGGCCCTCGATCGCGGTGGCGATCTCGAGGATCCGATCTCGACTCATCTCCTCTCCGGTCGACCAGGCTCCGAGCTCCGCGGCGAGGCCGATCCCCGCCACGACCGCGGCCGCCGAAGAGCCCATCCCGCGCGAATGCGGGATCCGGTTGACGCACTCGAGCGACAGCCGCGGACTCAGATCGGCCGCGACGTCGGGGAACTCCGCCTCGAGCACCTCCCCGATGATCTGCATGATCAGGTGCGAACGGTCGCGTGGCAGCACCTCGGCGCCCTCCCCCGTCACCTCGACGCAGCGGTCAGCGTCGACCGCTGCGTCTGCGACGGTGACAGTGAGAGTGTCGACGATGTCGAGCGCCAGCCCGTACGAGTCGTAGCCGGGTCCCAGATTCGCCGAGGTGGCCGGGACCTCGAGTCTCACGCGCACGCTCAGCTGTCCTCGAGTCCCATGTCCTCGAGTCCCAGCGCGCGAGCGGCGCTGACGGCGTCGACGGAGACCCGCTGGGTCTCGATATCGGATCCGTCTGCGGTGTGCAGGGCCCAGCTGGGATCCTTGAGACCGTGACCGGTCACGGTCACCGCGATCGTCGCACCGGCAGGGACATCGCCCGCGTCGGCCATCTTCAGCAGACCCGCCACCGAGGCGGCCGAACCGGGTTCGACGAAGATGCCCTCTTCACGCGAGAGGAACTTGTGGGCGGCGAGGATCTGGTCATCGGTGACCGAATCGATGCGACCGCCCGAGTCGTCACGCGCCGTTTCGGCTTGCGTCCAACTCGCGGGGTTCCCGATCCGGATGGCGGTCGCCACCGTGTCGGGTTCGTCGACCGGATGCCCGAGGACCAGCGGTGCGGCGCCGGCGGCCTGGAAGCCCCACATCTGCGGCAGCTGCGTGGAGACCCCCTGTTCGCGGTATTCGTTGTAGCCCTTCCAGTACGCCGTGATGTTGCCGGCGTTGCCGACGGGCAGAACATGGATGTCGGGGGCGTCGCCGAGGACATCGACGACTTCGAAGGCCGCGGTCTTCTGACCTTCGATGCGATCCGGGTTGACCGAGTTGACGAGGTGGACAGGATAGGACTCGGAGAGCTTGCGGCACAGCGTCAGACAGTCGTCGAAGTTTCCGTCGACTTCGAGCAGAGTCGCCCCGTGCGCGATGGCCTGGCTCATCTTCCCCGGCGCGATCTTGCCGGTTGGCACGAGCACAGCGCAGGTCAGTCCGGCCTTCGTGGCATAGGCGGCGGCAGAGGCCGAGGTATTGCCCGTCGAGGCGCAGATGACGGCTTTGGCACCATGGGCCACAGCCTTGGTGATCGCCATCGTCATACCGCGGTCTTTGAACGACGCAGTCGGATTGAGGCCCTCGTACTTCACCCACACCTGGGCACCGGTGCGTGCGCTGAGCTTCTCCGCCCTGATCAGCGGGGTCCCGCCCTCACCGAGTGTGACGGCAGGAGCGTCAGCGGAGATGTCGAGCAGGCTGCGGTATTCCTCGACGACGCCCTGCCACTGGTGTCTGGGGTAGTTCATAGTCACTGTCCTTCTACGCGGATCACGGATTTGACGGTGTGGACGACAGGCAGATCGACGAGTCGATCGACCGTCTTCTGCAGAGTCGAGTCGGTGTTCGAGTGGGTGGCCAGCACGAGCTTCGCGTGCTGGACGCCGTTGTCGTCGATGTCCCCGATCGTCTGTCGCATCAGTTCGATGGATGCCCCTTCATCGGCGAAGACCTCGGAGACCGCGGCGAGCACACCGAGACGGTCGACCACGTCGAGGGTGATGTGGTACCTGGTCGTGATCGCCGAGATCGGCAGGATCGGGTAGTCCTCGTGGAAGGGGCGTTCGTACTGTCCGCGTCCGCCGAGCACCTTGCGCCTGGCCACGGACACGAGGTCGCCGAGCACGGCGGATGCGGTCGGTGCTCCCCCGGCGCCCTGTCCGTAGAACATCAGCTCGCCGGCGGCTTCGGCCTCGATGAACACGGCGTTGAAGGCACCGCGGACGGCTGCCAGTGCGTGTGCTCGGTCGAGAAGCGCCGGATAGACGCGCGCCGAGAGTCCGGCGCCCGCCGGTGATGAGGCCACACGTTCGCACACGGCGAGGAGTTTGATGACGAAGCCCTGGTCCCGGGCGGTCTCGACCATCTCGGCGGTGACGCCTTCGATGCCTTCGACGTGGACGTCATCGATCGACACGGGGGCGTGGAATGCCAGAGAGGACAGGATCGCAGCCTTCGCCGCCGCATCGTGTCCGCCGATGTCAGCGGTCGGATCGGCCTCTGCGTATCCGAGCCCTTGGGCGGCGGTGAGCGCCTGGTCGAAATCCCAGCCCTCGGAGTCCATCTGATCGAGGATGTAGTTCGTCGTGCCGTTGACGATGCCCATGATGCGTTCGATCCGGTCGCCGGCCAGCGAATCGCCGACGGGGCGGATGATCGGGATGGCCCCTGCCACCGCCGCTTCGTGTTCGAGACGCACACCAGCGGCGTCGGCAGCGGACATGAGCTCGCCGTAGCCGGCGGCCAGCAGAGCCTTGTTCGCGGTCACGACCGATGAACCATGGCGCAGCGCTGCGGTGATGAGCGAGCGGGCTGGTTCGATCCCGCCCATCAGCTCAACGACGATATCGGCTCCGGTGATGGCCGCCTCGGCGTCGGTCGTCAGCAGCTTCTCGTCGATTCCCGGACGGGCCTTCGAGGCATCGCGGACGACGATGGCGCTCAGCTCCAGCGGAGCGCCGATGCGCTCGGCCAGGCCCTCCGCGCGATCCTGGATTCGGGCGGCGACCTCCGTGCCGACGACTCCGCATCCGAGCATGGCAACCTTCAGTGCCTGCATTTCCTCACCTTTTCCACTCTTGTCTCTCACGCTCATCAGGCCGACGTCTCTCCCCCGGCCATTCCCGGGTCCGTGGCGAACATCTGCGTGTGGTCTTCGGGGGTCACGATCCACTCAACTCTATCGGCCTCGACGGCCAGCACGCCCGGCCGGGGCAGATGGTTGTAGTTGTTGGCCAGCGAGCGGCAGTACGCCCCGGTGGTGGGGACCGCGACGAGATCGCCTGCGGTGACGTCTGCCCCCATGTATTCGTCGCGGACGATGATGTCACCGGATTCGCAGTGCTTGCCGACGACCCGCACGATCGCAGGCTCGGCGTTCGAGTTCCGGTTGGCCAGGGTGCACGAATAGTCCGCATCGTAGAGTGCCGTGCGGATGTTGTCGCTCATTCCCCCGTTGACAGCGACATATGTGCGAGTTCCGCTGTCCGTGCTCACCTGTTTGACGGTGCCGACCTCGTAGAGAGTGAACACCGCCGGGGAGACGATGGCGCGACCGGGTTCGATGGAGATCCTGGGGACGCTCGTGCCCAGGCCCCGGCATTCCTTGGCCACGACGGCAGCGAGCTCTGCAGCCATCTCCGCGACCGGGATCGGGGTGTCCTGGGAGGTGTAGCGGATGCCGAAGCCGCCGCCGAGGTCGACATCGGGCAGGTCGATGCCGTGTTCGCCCATGATCTCGGCTCGGAAGGCGAGTACGCGGGCGGCGGCGACCTGGAATCCGGAGATGTCGAAGATCTGCGAACCGATGTGGGAGTGGAGACCGTCGAGACGCAGATGGTCGGATTCGGCGACCAGACGAGCGGCCCGGGCGGCG
Organism: Brevibacterium linens ATCC 9172; assembly: GCF_900169165.1. Taxonomy (GTDB): domain Bacteria; phylum Actinomycetota; class Actinomycetes; order Actinomycetales; family Brevibacteriaceae; genus Brevibacterium; species Brevibacterium linens. Next base: position 171,070 of record NZ_FXYY01000003.1, on the reverse strand, counting down.
GTGCCGTCGGCGAGAGAGAGCCCGAACTTCTGGTCTTCGTGAGCCGTGGCGATGAAGTCGTGGGTGTGCGCTTCGACGCCGACCGTGACTCGCAGCATGACAGGGGCGACCGTTCCCCTGGCCACAGCGATGGATTCCAGACGTGCGACCTCATCGAGGCTGTCGACGAAGATCCTGGCCACGCCGTAGTCGAGGGCGTATTCGAGCTCCGCCGCCGATTTGCTGTTTCCGTGCAGGCCGACGCGGTCGCCGGGGACACCGGCGGCGCGGGCGATCATCATCTCGCCCAGGGAGCAGGTGTCGAGGCCGAGCCCGGCCTCATGCACCCAGCGGGCCACAGCTGTGCACAGGAATGCCTTCCCGGCGTAGAACACATCGGCGCCGGCCAGTCCCTTCTCCACGGAGAAGGCGTTGGAGAACGTGCTCAGGTAGGCCTCGGCACGGCTGCGGAAGTCAGCGACGTCCATGACGAGGGTGGGGGTTCCGTAGCGTTCGGCCAGGTCCGTCACGGAATGACCGGCGATCGTGAGCACACCGTCGTCGGTCTTCGCGACGTTGTCCGACCACAGACTCGGCAGCAGCGCATTGACGTCGTCGGGATAGGGCAGCCACACCGGGGCCGGGGTCGCGTGCAGTGTCCCTGCGATATGTGCGGGCATCAGATCCTCTCCGGGGCCGAAGCACCCAATTGTCGTAGTCCTGCGGCGAGGACGATGATCACGGCTCTCAGAGCGAGAAGCCTCGAGGTATGGGTGACGGTGATGTCCTCATCGACCGTCGGCGTGACCGGGCAGCGACGCAGCCAGGTCTCGACAACTGCGCCGAGCTCGAGCAGCGCTGTGAGCAGAGGTTCGGACTCGCCGAGGCGGCGCGACCGTTCCAGCGCGGACGGCAGCCCCGCCACGATGGTGAGCATCCGGGTCTCACTCGGCTGCGCGAGCGTCGCCAGGTCGCTGGCCGTGGTCGGGATTCCCGCTCGGTGTGCCCGCCGCAGTTCGCGGCAGGCCGCGGCGTGGCCGCGCTGGAGGGCGTTCACAGCGCCCGAATCGACATCGTTGCCGCGGCCGTCGGCGCGCAGACCCGGTGCCGGCTCCCGGGCGGATGCGGAGACCAGCGCGCGGAACGTCGTTCCATCCTGTTCCGCTCCGCTGTGGGTGTCGGCTCGTGCTCCCGCGCTGATGATGTCGCAGATCACCCGCGCACGCGCGGCCGGGGTGGGGGTCACGTTGACGAATCCGGGCCCGGACACGACTGCGTCCGCCACTTCGGGCAGGGCGCGCAGTTCGGTGCACAGATGTGCGGCGAGTCGGGTTCGCAGCTCGGCTGAAGCGGCGGCGCGCAGCGCCACGGGTGTCGTCCAGTCACCGAGGTCGGGACGGGCCGAGGCCCGAACGTCGATGACCGCGGCGGATCCCGGCGCCACAAGACCTGCGTCGGCCGTCGCCAAGGCGCGCGCGAGTGCAGTCTGCAGGTCTTCCGGGATCACTCGAACAGAGTACTCGGGGCCGGACTGCGAGGACGAATCCGGCGTCATCTTCGCTCTCATGACGAGACGGATGCCCGGACGGCTTCAGATGGCGCCGGGGCGGCAGGCGGTGTGGCTGACGAAGAACTTGACCGCCACTGAGGCGAGCACCACAGCGAATGCCGGCCACATGCTGTCGAAGCTCTGGATGAGGAACGCGAAGATCAGTGGGCCGGTGGCCGCCAGGAGGTAACCGCCGCCCTGGACGAAACCGGACAGGGAGGCCGCCGCTTCGGCGTCGCGTGCACGCAGGGTGATCAGTGTCAGCGCGAGCGGGAACGTGGAGATGCCGATGCCCAGCAGTACGGTCCACAGAACGGGGGCCGACGTGGGCAGCAGCCACAGCCCCAGGTAGCCCACGGCCAGGCTGAGGCAGAAGCCGACGACGATGAGATGGGCCGATCTCATCTTCTGCGCGATGGTCGGCAGGACGAAGCCGAGGACGAGCGGGATGGCGGTGACCAGCGCCAGCATCGCTCCGCCGAATGCCGCATCGAATCCGGAGCGGGTGAGCAGGCTCGGCAGCCAGGTGAAGAGGATGAAGTTGTTGAACGATGTCAGTCCCGTCATCGTCATCAGCGCCCAGGCCCGAGGGCTGCGCAGAAGGCGGGAGAGCTCACTGCCGCCGACGACGGCGACGGCCACCTCGGTGGCGGGTGCGGGCCTGACGATGCGGATGACGATCCACACGACCGCCCCCAGAGCCGCGAAAGCGGCCCAGACGAGCAGTGAGCCTCTCCAACCGACACCGGAGGCGAGGGGAACCGCCACGAGCGGCGGAATGAATGTCCCGAACTGGAGGAGCCCGACGTGCACGGTCGACATGAGGGCCACTCTGTCGGGGAAATACGATTTCACCAGGGGCGGGAGGATGACGTTGCCGATGCCCATTCCCAGCAGGGCCAACACGCTCAGCGCCAGGAACAGCGACTGCGAATCGATGACCGCGCGGACACCCAGTCCGATCATGACCATCACCATGGCGGCCAAGGTCAGGCCGAGTCCGGAGAAGCGGGCATAGAGCCGCGGGGTGATGAAGCCGCTGATGCCGTAGAGCAGCGGCGGCAGCATGCCGATGACGGCCAGGAACACCGCGCTCAGGTCGATCTCTTCGCCCATCGTGTCGAGCAGAGGCGAGAGCCCGGTGACTCCCGGGCGCAGATTGAAGGCAGCGAAGACGATTCCGAGGACGATCAGAAAGCGGATGCGCGCGGAGTTCATGAGCTCTTTCCTATCAGACACCGACGTCCGGTTCGGTGGCCGGGGCCCATCAGAAGTCGAGTTTGAGTCCCTCGACGGGTGAGAGCCGAGACGCCCGCCTGGCCGGTGCCAGAGCAGAGAGGATCCCGGCGATGACCGCCACTCCGAGGATGCCGAGGAAGGACACGACGGAGACGTCGACGATGAGGTCGGTGGAGTAGCCATGAGTGACCAACCGTGTGCCGACGATGCCCAGGGCACCGCCGAGCACGAGTCCCAGCAGTGCAGCCACCGATGAGATGAGCACCGCCTCGAGCGCCAGAAGAGTCCGCAGCTGCGCGATGCTCAGCCCCAGCGCCCGCATCAGCGCGTTCTCCCGGCGGCGCTCGATGACGGAGAGGCTGACCGTGTTCGAGACGCCGATGAGCGCGATGACCACAGAGACGAAGAGGAGGGCCACGGCACCGGCGAGCATGACGTCGATGAGTTCGGAATAGGTGCCCCGAGCGACGGCGGAGCCGCCGACCTCCTCGCTGGAGACGTCGAGTGCCTCGGCCACGGACTGGCGGATGCGTGCGATCTCGTCGACGTCGACGTCCTCGTCGAGGCGGACGAGCACAGCCGTCGTCGTCGCCGAGATCCCGAGGTCGTTGCCGACCTCGGGAGTGGTGAAGAACGCAAGGCTGGAGAGACCGTCCCTGTGCACAGGCACGCTCATCTCGGTGAGTCCTCTCACCCGCACGGTCGCTGAGCTGTAGTCCTCGGGAACGGTGACCCGTCCGGACACGATGTCGGCCGCCGCGTCGCCGAGCACGGTGTCGGCGCTGTCCGGGTCGAGGACGAAGATCTCCGGACGGGAGCCCTCGAAATCCTCGACCGCCTCGGCGCGGTGGGCGATGACCGCGGTGGACACGCCCGGGATCTCGCGCACCTCGTCGAGCTCATCATCGTCGACGAGGCCCGACAGCGGCACGGAGACGTCGACAGGATAGCGCTGGTCGAGTCCGTGGCTGAGCGTCGCCTTCGTCGACATGCCGCCGACGAGGATCGTCGCCACCAGGGTCACACCGATGATCAGCGCCGTGGCCGTGGCCGCGGTGCGTTGCGGATTGCGCAGCGTGTTCAAGGTCGCCAGCTGCCCGGGCACGCCCCACGGGCTGAACAGCACCTCCCCCGCCCACGCGACGACCGGCGGGATGATCTTCGCGGAGCTGACGACCAGTCCGGTGACCACGAGGCCCCCGCCCAGCGCACCTCCGAGGATCCAGCGCTCGGAGGTCGACACGGCGTAGACGGAGACGATGACGAGAAGTGTGCCCAGGCCGATGAGGCCGAAGCCGACGAGGTGGCGGGGTCGGGCGCGAGTTCTCGGCGAGATGGAGACATCGAAGGGCTGGAGTGCTTCGAGCGGTGTCACTGCGATGGCGCTGCGAGCCGGGCGGATGGTGGCCACGATCGTCAGCAGGGCACCCACGACTATGCCGCTGATCAGAGCGGAGACGGGGATCGTGAGCGTGTCGTAGGGGAATTCCGCCGGCCAGTACCGCACCGCGGCGGCCATGAGGCCGCGACTGACGAGGATCCCCGCGAGTACACCGAAGATCGATCCGAGCACACCGACGAAGAGCCCTTCGGCCACGACGGAGGCGTACATCTGCACGCGGGTGGCGCCGAGGCAGCGCAGCAGTGCGAATTCGCGACGACGCCCGGCGACGATGACCGAGAAGGTGTTGGAGACGACGAGGATGGCGACGATGACGGAGATTCCGGCGAATACGAGCAGGAAACCGGTCACAACGACATTGCCGCCGGAGAGCCGATCCGTCTTCGCGCTCACGGCATCGTCCACGGTGAGCGCCTCGAGACTGCCGTCCAGCTCCGATTCGTCGATGGCCCTCTGCAGCTGTGATCGCACCGTCTCCGGGTCCGCACCGTCTTCAAGGGCGATCTGAATGGCGATGACATCACCCTGCTGGGCGAAGTACTCCTGGTAGCCCGCGGCGGTCGTCAGTGCCCGAGAGGCTCCGGGCCGCGCCGGATCCTGCCTCAGCTCGGCGATGCCGACGACGGAGAAGGTGACACTGCTCTGGCTCGGTCCCCGATAGACGGGCATGTCATCGTCTCCGCTGCCCACCGGAACGGCATCGACGGTGAAGCGGATCTCATCACCGATGCCGATGGCGAGGTCGGCTGCCGTGCGGGTATCGAGCACGAGGTCCGTTCTGGCATCCGGTCGCTGGCCCGAGACCATGTCGAACGTGTCGTGACGTTCATCGGCAGGCACCGGGGACAGGGCAAAGGAGCTCTCGGAGAATGAGGCGCCTCTGCCGGTGGTCACGGTGCGGGCCGACAGAGACGCAGTGCTGACCCCGTCGACATCGGCCAGGGGTCCCAGCAGCGGAGACGCCTCGTCTCCCCCGACGAAGACGTCTCTGTGCGGAATGACGGCGAGGTCGGCTTTCTCGAACGAACGGCCGACGGCGTGTTCGAGGCTGTCCTGCAGCGAGGAGTTGATGATCAGGGTCGTCGCCACGAAACCTGCGGCCAGGGCGATGCCGAGGCCGATGGCGAGGAACCGGGCCCAGTGGATCCGGATCTGCGCGAGAGCGACTGCGATCACAGAGAGCTCAGTTCGCTCAGCGCCGTGACCACGCTCTCCCGCGTCGGCTGTCGGACTTCACCCGTGGCCCGGCCGTCCTTGAGGAGGACGACCCGACCGGCATGGGATGCCGCCACGGGATCGTGGGTGACCATGATGATCGTCTGCCCGTACAGGGTCGTGGCCCGGCCGAGCAGGGACAGGACCTCCGCTCCCGCGTGGGAGTCGAGATTTCCCGTGGGCTCATCGGCGAAGATGACGTCCGGCCGGGTCAGCAGGGCCCGGGCCACGGCGACTCGCTGCTGCTGACCGCCGGAGAGCTCGTGCGGACGATGCTGGAGGCGATCGCCGAGTTCGAGTCGTTCGACGACTTCGGCCTTCCACTCGCGATCGATCTTCTTCCTGGCCAGCGACACCGGCAGTTCGATGTTCTGCTCTGCGCTCAGGGTCGGGACGAGGTTGAATGCTTGGAAGATGAAGCCGACGCGGTCACGGCGCAGCTGGGTCAGCTGCCGATCGTTGAGACGAGTGATGTCGTGGCCGCGCATGATGATCGAGCCCGAATCGACGCGATCGAGACCGGCGAGGACATGCATGAATGTCGACTTGCCCGACCCGGAGGGTCCCATGATGGCGGTGAAGCGACCGGATTCGAAGTCGACGCTGATGTCGTCGAGAGCATCGACTGCCGTGTCGCCGCGGCCGAAGCTTTTGCGCAGGCCCTGCGCGCGGAGGACGATGCCATCATCCCCCGCGCCGGTCTGGACGGCCTCATCAGCAGGTTCCGACATCGCATGCCTCACATCACGGTCCGGGTCTCGTCTCCGACTGCATTGGATCCTGTCTGCACCGCCGACCGTTCGGACCGCGTATGCGCACACCGCCCACCTCAGCGGTTGAGATGGGCGGTGTCGTGGTGCCCGCGACAGGATTCGAACCTACGACCTTCTGCTCCGGAGGCAGACGCTCTATCCACTGAGCTACGCGGGCAACGGAAGCCACTCTATCACCGTTTGGCACCACCCCCCAAAACGACACCGCGTGCAGTCCTGGCAGGACTGCACGCGGTGTCGCGGGGCTGTGATCAGCGGTATCAGTGCAGATCAGGCACCCTTCATGGCCTTGCGGCCGGGAACGTACTCCCAGTGCCAGAGTTCATAGGAATTGCGCTTGGCCCAGTCAGGATTCTCCCACCCGAACTTCTCGGCGTTCGCGACGAGCCACTCGTACTGCTGACCGGTGCCGTTCTGCGTTCCCCCACCGAAGTCGAGCGCCAGCCCCCATCCGTGGTTGGACGTTCCGGGACGGGCTGCGAAGCCGGGCTTGCGTGCGGCGACGGAGACCTGGGCCGACAGCGACCGGTAGGAATCGGTGACCGCGAGGTCTTTGCCGGTGTCCTTCTTGAAGGCAGCGTTCATCTTCGCAAACGATACGGCGGCATCGGAGCGCAGCTTGTGGCTGCCCACACCGATCTCGCACAGCCATTCGTCGGGCAGTTCGCCGTTGCTCGCGTCGCCCTTCGGCGCGGCTTCGTCACAGCCGGGCAGAACGGTCTTCGTGATCGCTCGGGACGCCGCTTCCACCTTCGTCTGCTTGGCGCTCGGGGCGCCGATGGTCATCGCAGTCTTGTCGTCCTCGTCGACCTTGATGTCGGCGGAGACCGATTCGGCGTTGATCGCACGCGGCTGTGATTGCGCGGCAGTGTCATCGACCTTGACTTCCTGGCTGCCGCTCATGTTCCCGGCGACCATCACAGCGGCGATGGCGGTGCCGGTCACCGAGACCGTGGCCAGAGCCGAGAAGGTCGTGACCTGGCGACGGCGGACCGAGCGCAGCAGCGAACCGTCTGAACCGCGCCTGCCGAGCTCAGCTGCGGCCAACGACGACGTATGGCCTGCCGGGGTCAGCGGCAGTGAAGCCTCCTTGGCCATCGCGGCACGGCGCGGAGAACCCGCTGCGGCGCGGGCCTCGGCGGCCATAGCCGCACGACGGGGCGAGAGGGCTGCGGATGCGCTGCTCCGCGCCTGCGATGTCACGGAATACGAAGAGTTGATCGGCGAAACCTGCGAGGAGGCGTTCTGCTTGCGCAGATCACGTCGGCGGACCGGCGGCGCCTCGACGGTCGAGAGCTCACTCGACATAGTGCTCCATACTGTTGGTGAAGATTGTGCGTTGGAGGCCCTCTGCCGGGCACCCGAAAGCTTATGTCACAACACTATAACGACATCGTTACAGAATGTCACCTTCAGTTCATACACAGCGTGTGACCAGGTCATTCGCCGACGATGAGTCATCACGAACGACTACAGGCGGTCTACTCCAGGTGTCCTGAATCACTGTTTCGTCACGAACCGTTACACAGTCGGTCACGAATGGGACTCCGCGCCGACAGAAACGTTCCCGCGAGCACAGACCCTTCGCCACTGCCCGCACGCGCAGCCCCGCGCACCGGCACAGCGCCCGCAGCGGACGCAACGCCGCGACGGCGGCCTCCCCGCAATCAGGAGACCGCCGTCGCGGCGAATGGCTGAGCCCGACTGATCGGCCGATCGGACATGCTCAGCTGCGGAAGTCGAATCGTCCCCGCTGCATCGCATCCTGGACCTCGCCGACGAGCTCTTCGAGCACGTCCTCGAGGAACAGCAGACCGAGCACCTGCGCCTGCGAGTCGATGACGCGGGCGACGTGGATTCCCGCCTTCTGCATCTGTGCCAGAGCCTCCTCGACCTCGTCATCGGCCGTGACCGTGAACAGAGGGCGGAAGCGCTTGCTCTGCACGGGAGAGTCGAAGGCCTCTTCGGTGTCCGCGTAGAGGACGTCCTTGATGTGGAGGTAGTCCTGCGGATATCCGTCGTCACCGACGACGAAGTACCGCGAGTAGCCGGTCTTTCCGACCAGGGTCACGAGCTCGTTCGGGGTCACCTTGTCCGAGATCGTGATGAGCTCGGACATCGGGACCATGATGTCCGAGGCGGTCTTGTCGCTGAATTCGATGGCGCCCTTGAGCAGCCCGGTGTCATCGCTGAGCAGTCCTTCGCGCTTCGACTCGGCCACGATCGATTCGACCTGTTCGATCGTATAGGCCTCGTTGACCTCGTCGCGGGCCTCGATCCTGAACAGGTGCAGGATCCCGTTGGCCAGGCCGTTGAGGGGACGGATGACGAACCCGAAGACCCGCGTCAGGAACACCAGGGGGGTCGCCAGCAGAATCACCGCCTGGCCGGATGCGGCCAGAGCCAGGTTCTTCGGCACCATCTCGCCGATGACCACGTGCAGGTAGGTCACGACTCCCAGTGCCAGGACGAAGGAGATCGTCGATGACAGCCCCGCGGGAATGCCCAGGCCCTCGAGCGGACCGGCGAGCAGATGGTGGATGGCCGGTTCGGCCACGTTGCCCAGAAGCAGGGAGCACACGGTGATTCCGAGCTGGCAGATCGCCAGCATCAGTGACACGTGCTCCATCGCGTAGAGCGCTGTCTTCGCCGCTGCAGAGCCTTCGGCCGCTCGCGGTTCGATCTGTGAGCGTTTGGCCGCGACCACAGCAAATTCGGCGGCGACGAAGAATGAGTTGCCCAGCAGCAGAACGACCAGCCAGACCAGTCCGAACCAATCGGCGCTCATCGGGTCTCACCTCCGGTTTCGAACGCTCCCGTGTCGGCGGCGCGCAGCACCACCCGGAGGCGTTCGATGCGTCGCCCGTGCATCCTTTCGACCACGATTCGCGCATCCTCGGTGCGGACCTCGTCACCCGGTTCGGGAATCCGTCCGAGCTCCTTGAGGACGAACCCGGCCAGAGTCTCGTAGTCCGAGTCCTCCGGGATGGTCACACCGATCGTCGACGAGATCTCATCGGGTCGCAGCTGACCGGGCACGATCCACGAGCCGTCGCGAGCCGGTCGGGCCGCGACGCGCATCCGATCATGCTCGTCGGCGACCTCGCCCACGAGTTCTTCGACGACGTCTTCGAGGGTGACGACTCCGGCAGTGCCGCCGAACTCATCGACGACCACGGCCATCTGCAGGCCCGTCGCCCGCAGCTCCAGGAGCAGCGGATCGAGGCGCTGGGTCTCCGGAATCTCCCGGACTTCGGTCATCAGCCCTCCTGCATAGGCGTCGTCACGGTTGCCCGGGGGCACGGCGAAGGCCTGTTTGACGTGGACGACGCCGACGATGTGGTCTTTGTCCTCGTCGGCCACGGGGAAGCGGGAGAATCCGGTGTCCCGGGCCTGTTCGATGATCTGTCTGGCCGTGGTGTCCTTGTCCACCGTGGACATGCGTGTGCGCGGGGTCATCACGTCTTCGGCGGTCCGCTCGGAGAAGCTCAGCGTCCTCTCCAGCAGGCCCGCCGTCTGCTCGTCGAGCGCGCCTTCTTCAGCGGAGTGACGCACGAGGGAGGTCAGCTCCTCCGGAGAACGGCCCACCGATCCCTCTTCCTGCGGCTCGATGCCCATCGACATGAGGATCTTGTTCGCCGTGCCGTTGAGGACCGCGATGACCGGTTTGAACACGATCGAGAACACGTACTGCATCGGCGCGGCGATGCGGCCGGTCGCCAGAGGCACGGCGATGGCGAGGTTCTTCGGGACGAGCTCTCCGAAGATCATCGATCCCACGGTGGAGACGATGAGGGCGATCGTCAGCGCCAGCGGTACCGCGAATCCGGGGCCGACGCCCCAGGCTTCGAACAGCGGAGCCAGAAGCCTGCCCAGGGACGGTTCCATCAGGTAACCGGTCAACAGGGTGGTGATCGTGATGCCCACCTGCGCCGCCGAGAGCTGCGTGGACAGGTGGGTCATCGAGCGCCGCAGCGTCTTCGCGCCGACGACGCCGTCCTCGACCGCCTGATCGGCCGTATGGCGGTCGAGGGTCAGCAGTGAGAACTCGGCTGCGACGAAGACGCCGGTGCCGAGGATGAGCAGCAGTGCGAGGGCGAGGAGTATCCATTCCATCAGTGACTGTCCCCGCCGTTGACGATCTGCTGAGCAGAGTGGGTGAAGTGAGAGACCCTCGCGGGGTGAGGATCGTCATCTGGGGCGCCGGCTTCCCGCCGGCCGGGACTGTCACTGTGCATGAGGCGATCTTACCAACTTCCCGACACAGGTCGGCCCTCTTCGTATCCGGCGGCGCTCTGGACTCCGACCGCGGCCAGACGCGCGAACTCCCCGAGGTCACCGGCTCCGGCGTAGGTGCAGGAGCTGCGCACGCCCGACGTGATCGCGTCGAGCAGGTCCTCGACTCCCGGAGATTCCGGGTCGATGTACATCGTCGACGAAGAGATGCCCTCTTCGAACAGTCCCTTCCGCGCCCTGGCGAAGGCCGACTCCGTGCGGGTGCGGTTGGCCACGGCGCGTGCCGACGCCATTCCGAAGCTCTCCTTGTACTTCCGACCGTCGCCGTCGACGAGCAGGTCGCCAGGGGATTCGTGGGTGCCGGCGAACCAGGATCCGACCATCACCTGCGAAGCTCCGGCCGCCAGGGCCAGGGCGACGTCTCGGGGGTAGCGGACTCCGCCGTCGGCCCACACATGTGCACCGAGCTCACGAGCCGCCTCGGCGCATTCGAGCACTGCGCTGAACTGCGGACGACCGACGGCGGTCATCATCCGGGTCGTGCACATGGCTCCCGGGCCGACCCCGACCTTGACGATGTCGGCGCCGGCCGCGACGAGGTCACGGACCCCTTCGGCGGTGACGACGTTGCCGGCCACGATCGGGACCCCGAGCTCGGCATCGGCGATCGCCGACAGCGTGTCGAGCATTTTGACCTGATGGCCGTGTGCGGTGTCGACGACGAGGACATCGGCACCGGCTTCGACGAGGGCCGCGGCACGTTCGACCGCAGCGCCGTTGACGCCGATGGCCACGGCGATCTTCAGTCGGCCCTGGTCATCGACGTTGGGCGTATAGATCGACGAGCGCAGCAGCGACTTCGGAGTGAGGCTGCCGAGGACGGTGTTCTCGTCGTCGACGACAGCGGCGAACTCCGCCCGGGACTCCGTCATCGACTCGAAGAGGTTCTCCAGCCGCCCGGAGTCCTCCCAGTCGACTTCGGAGGCGCGGATGACATGGGGTGAGGAGTCCAGCAGATCCGCCACCGAGGTGAAACGGTCGACTCCGCGCAGATCCGCGGCATTGATGATGCCTTCGAGCCTGCCTGCGGAATCGACGACGACGCCGAAGCCGTGCGGACGCTTGGCCAGCACGTGCAGGGCATTGAGGACTGTGTCCTCGGGGGCGAAGCGCAATGCGGATTCGAATATCCGGTCACGGCTCTTCACCCAGGCGATGGTCTCCTGCGCAGCGGTCAGCGGGATGTCCTGCGGCAGCACCGCCAGTCCCCCGCGCCGGGCCATCGTCTCCGCCATCCGTCGACCGGATACAGCGGTCATATTCGCCGCGACGAGCGGTGTGGTCGACCCGGTCGGATCGGTTGTGGTGAGGTCGACTGCGAAGCGCGAAGTCAGGGTCGAGGAATTCGGGACGAGGAACACATCGGAGTAGGTGAGATCGGTGTTCGGGTCATTTGAGATGAAACGCATAACACTATTGTCCCTTAACTGCACATTCGATGGCACATCACGTTAGGCTTGGAGATGTCGTTAAGCAGCAAGTCTTGAATCAGGAAGTAGGCGATCAACGCCGTGTCCGTCAATACTCCTAACCGCACCGTCGAAGACTTCGGGTCGAACGAGTGGCTGGTCGAGGAATTGTATGAGCAGTACAAGTCAGACAAGAATTCGGTCGACCAGTCCTGGTGGCCCTTCTTCGACAAGTACGAGAAGAACGGCGGAGGCGCTCAGTCCGCTGCCGAGCCCGCCGCCAAGCAGGAGGCGAAGCCGGCTGAGAAGAAGACAGAGGCCAAGTCCCCGGCTTCCACCGCAGCGCCGGCGACATCCCGCGGAGTCACCCCGTCCTCGGCCGAGTCCGAGACGCTGAAGGCCGAGACCAAGTCCGTGCCGCAGGTCACTCCGAAGGAGACTGCACCGAAGCCCGCACCCGAAGAGACGATCACTCCCCTGCGCGGACCAGCGAAGCTCATCGCGAAGAACATGGATGAGTCGCTCGAAGTCCCGACCGCCACGTCGGTCCGGGCACTGCCTGCCAAGGCGCTCATCGACAACCGGATCGTCATCAATTCGCACCTCAAGCGGACCCGTGGCGGAAAGGTCTCGTTCACCCACCTCATCGGCTTCGCCGTGATCCGCGCGCTGCAGAACTTCCCCTCGCAGAACGTCTCCTACGATGTCCGCGACGGCAAGCCCGTGATGATCTCCCCTGCTCACATCAACTTCGGCCTCGCCATCGACGTTCCGAAGAAGGACGGGTCTCGCACCCTGCTCGTGCCCAACGTCAAGAAGGCCGAGACGCTGACCTTCCGTCAGTTCGTCGACGCCTACGACGGCCTCGTCGACAAGGCACGCCAGGGCAAGCTCACCGCCGACGACTTCGCCGGCACCACGGTCTCGCTGACCAACCCCGGCGGAATCGGCACCGTCCACTCCGTGCCGCGCCTGACGAAGGGCCAGGGCTGCATCATCGGCGTCGGCGCGCTCGACTATCTCGCCGAATTCCAGGGTGCCAGCCAGCAGACCATCAACTCCCTGGCCGTGTCCAAGGTGCTGACCATGACCTCGACCTACGATCACCGTGTGATCCAGGGCGCCGGATCGGGCGAGTTCCTCAAGCTCGTCCACAGCTACCTGCTGGGCGAAGACGGCTTCTACGACGATGTCTTCGAATCCCTGCGCCTGCCCTACGAGCCGGTCCGCTGGGTTCCCGACGTCTCGGCCGAGGACCAGGACGACGTCAACAAGACCGCACGAGTCATCGAACTCATCGATGCCTACCGCACTCGCGGCCACCTCATGGCCAACATCGATCCCCTGGTCTACCGGCAGCGGTCCCACCCCGACCTCGACATCAATCAGCACGGCCTGACCCTGTGGGATCTCGAACGCGAGTTCCCCACCGGCGGATTCGGCGCGAAGCCGATGATGCCCTTCCGCAGCATCCTCGGACTGCTGCGCGAGAGCTACTGCCGAACCACGGGCTTCGAGTACATGCACATCGCCGACCCGGTCCAGCGTCGCTGGTTCCAGTCGAAGATCGAGGTCCCGCATCAGGAGCTCACCCGGTCGGAGCAGGGCCACATCCTCGGTCGCCTCAATGCCGCTGAGGCCTTCGAGACCTTCCTGCAGACGAAGTACATCGGACAGAAGCGCTTCAGCCTCGAAGGCGGAGAGTCCGCGATCGTCCTGCTCGACGAGATCCTCAACCAGTCCGCCGACACCGGTCTCGACGAGGTCGCCATCGGCATGGCCCACCGCGGTCGCCTCAATGTCCTTACGAACATCGCCGGCAAATCCTATGCGCAGATCTTCCGCGAGTTCGACGGAACCATGTCCCCGGACAGCGTCCAGGGCTCGGGCGATGTGAAGTACCACCTGGGCACCCAGGGTTCGTTCACCTCACCGGCAGGCAACACCACCGGTGTCTACGTCGCAGCCAACCCCAGCCACCTGGAGACCGTCGATCCGATCCTCGAAGGAATCGTCCGCGCCAAGCAGGACCTCGTCGACCAGGGCGAGGCGGGCTTCACCGTCCTGCCGGTCCTCGTCCACGGCGATGCCGCATTCGCCGGCCAGGGCGTGGTCACCGAAACGCTCAACCTCTCCGAGCTGCGCGGCTACCGCACAGGCGGAACGGTCCACGTCATCATCAACAATCAGGTCGGGTTCACCACTCCCCCCGCCTCGGCGCGCTCCTCCTTCTACTGCACGGACGTGGCCAAGTCGATCAACGCCCCGATCTTCCACGTCAACGGCGATGATCCCGAGGCCGTCGTGCGCGCGGCTCGCCTGGCCTTCGAATACCGCCAGGAATTCAACCGCGACGTCGTCATCGACCTCGTGTGCTACCGCCGTCGCGGCCACAACGAGGGCGACGACCCGTCGATGACCCAGCCGACGATGTACTCGCTCATCGAGAAGAAGGGGTCGGTGCGCAAGCTCTACACCGAATCGCTCGTGGGCAGGAAGTGCATCACCGACGAAGAGGCCGCCGAGGCGCTCAAGGACTACCAGTCGAAGCTGGAATCGGCCTTCGCCGAGACCAAGGAAGCCGAGACCGGATCCTACGACGGAGAAGCGTTCAACGCTCCCTACGAGCCGAGCGATATCGAGACCTTCAACGACTCCGAAACAGCCATCAGCCCCGAGATGCTCCAGCGCATCGGTGAGGCCTTCACCGAGATCCCCGAGGGCTTCACGGTCCACAAGAAGCTGCGCGCTCTGCTCGAGAAGCGCAAGGAGATGTCGCTCTCGGGCGGGATCGACTGGGGCTTCGCCGAGCTGCTGGCCTTCGGCTCGCTGCTCATGGACGGCGTCCCGGTGCGCCTGGCCGGCCAGGACTCCCGTCGCGGCACGTTCGTCCAGCGTCACTCCGTGCTCATCGACTCGGTCAACGGAAATGAGTGGACGCCGCTGCAGAACCTCACCGAGGATCAGGCTCGCTTCTGGGTCTACGACTCCCTGCTGAGCGAATATGCGGCCGTCGGCTTCGAATACGGCTACTCCGTCGAACGCAAGGACGCTCTCGTGGCGTGGGAGGCGCAGTTCGGTGACTTCGCACAGGGTGCACAGACCGTCATCGACGAGTTCATCTCCTCCTCCGAGCAGAAGTGGCAGCAGAACTCCGGTGTCGTCATGCTCCTGCCCCACGGCTATGAGGGACAGGGACCTGACCACTCCTCGGGCCGCATCGAGCGTTACCTCCAGCTGTGCGCCGAGAACAATATGACGGTGGCCTGCCCGTCCTCAGGGGCCTCGTACTTCCACCTGCTGCGTCGCCACGCCTCGACGACGAACAAGCGTCCGCTCATCGTCTTCACCCCGAAGTCGATGCTCCGCCTCAAGGCCGCTGCGAACTCGCCGGAGGAATTCACCTCGGGCAGGTTCCAGGCCGTCATCGACGATACGGACGTCGACGCCTCGCAGGTCGAACGCGTCGTCCTCGTCTCCGGCAAGCTCTACTGGGAGCTCAAGGCCAAGCGCGAGAAGGACAACGACCAGAAGATGGCTCTCGTCCGCCTTGAGCAGCTCTACCCGCTCGACGAGGCGGCCATCACCGCTGTGCTCGACCGCTTCCCGGCCGATGCCGAGATCGTCTGGGCCCAGGAGGAGCCGGAGAACCAGGGTGCCTGGCCGTTCATGGCACTGCACCTGCCCGAGCTCCTCGGCGGCCGTGAGGTCAAGGTCATCTCCCGTGCCGCTTCTGCAGCCACCTCGACCGGGCTCAAGCACTTCCACGAGGCTCAGCAGAAGGATCTCGTCGAGCGGATCTTCAGCCGGTGAGCAGCGACATCACCACAACCATCGCCGTGGTCGGAGGCCCGTTGGTCGCCGGCCACGGCGATGGCCGTGGCCTCGGGTGGGTCGGACGAGTGACGGCGAGAACTCTGCCGAGCGTGCCAGAGCTCAAGGTGTATCCGTTGGCGGTGCCGACCGAGGACTCCGCCGGACTCCATGCGCGCACGATCGCCGAGGCGTCTCTGCGATTCACACCCGACGGGGACAACCGTCTGGTATTGGCTCTGAGCTCCGGCGACCTCGACTCGGGTCGATCGGTGGCCAGGGCACGGCTCGACGTGGCCAATATCCTCGACGAGGCCCTGGCCCGGAAGGTCTCGACCTTCGTGCTCGGCCCACCGCCGGAGCACGATGGGGATCGCAATCGACGCATCGCCGAGCTCAACACCAGCTTCTCGGACGTGGCCAAGAGGCGCGGCATCACCTATGTCGACACCTTCACTCCCCTCCTCGGCCATCCCGTATGGCAGCGCGAGGTCGCATCGTCACGGGACCATCTGCCGGCACAGGAAGGCTATGGGCTCCTGGCGTGGCTGGTTCTGCACCGCGGCTGGTTCAACTGGCTGGGGGTCCAGGACGTCCTCGGCGACAGCTGAGCCGGCGCACTGTGTGACCTGGTCCGACTTTGCTCTGCTCGGACGATCATGAGACAATTGAGCGTCTATCAAAGGAGGGCACAATGAGCAAGCGTGGCCGTAAGCGTCGCGATCGCCGCCGTAAGAAAGCCAACCACGGCAAGCGTCCAAACGCATGATTCGCTGATTCGTTCGGTGAATGACGAAGGCGGGAAGAGAATCGAATCTCTTCCCGCCTTCGCTGTTCCCGGAACGCTCCGGCTCTGCTCGAGCCTCGAGTCAGGAGTTCTGCTCCAGTGCGATCCGCTGGCGGATCTTCTCACGCAGTCCCATCGGGGCACGGTCGTGGCTGCATGAACGACGCACAAGCTCCTTCAGCAGCGCTTCGATCTCGTACTCGTCATGACACGACGGGCACTGTTCGAGGTGGATCGAGATCTCACGGATCTCCGTCGTCGTCAGCTCTCCGTCGAGATAGTGGTAGATGCGCATCAGAGACTCGGCCCTGACGCTTTCGCAGCATCCCTCGTTGCTCAATTCGCACCTCCCTCGGGACTCACGAAACCGCGTTCGGCGGCGTAGTCGGCCAGCATCTCCCGCAGCTGTCGGCGCCCGCGGTGGAGTCGCGACATCACTGTGCCGATCGGCGTCTCCATGATCTCGGCGATCTCCTTGTACGGCAGGCCTTCGACATCGGCGTAGTACACGACCATGCGGAAGTCCTCGGGCAGAGCCGAGAGCGCTTCCTTGACATCGGAGTCGGGAAGGTGGTCGAGGGCTTCGAGTTCGGCCGAACGCCCTCCGGACGACGAGTGACTGTTCGCCTGCGCGATCTGCCAGTCCTCGATGTCCTCGCTGCCGTGCTCCTGGGGCTGACGCTGCTTCTTTCGGTAGTTGTTGATGAAGGTGTTCGTCAGGATCCGGTACAGCCACGCCTTGAGATTGGTTCCGGGCTTGTATTGGTGGAAGGCCGCGTACGCCTTCGCATAGGCTTCCTGAACGAGGTCCTCGGCATCTGCCGGGTTGCGGGTCATACGCAGAGCAGCTGCGTAGAGCTGGTTGACATATTCCAGAGCATCCCGCTCGAAACGCTCCGACCTCTCGGCGGCGGTTTCGGGGGCTTCTTTGACTGATTCGGTCATCGCAGTCAATGGTACGCCCGTTCTCTCCAGGACGGCAGTGGCGCTCATAGACTTCTCCTTCTGCCTGTCGACTTCGCGACGGGTCCGCCCGTCGAATGGCTTCACCCCTACAACATCGGGTCGGCGTCCCACTATTCCCACCTCAGCAGTTATGCTTGCCAGTGAGATGACCGCCACGTAGGAAGGACCACTGTGTCTCCCATTCGTCTGATCGCACGGCCCATGCTGGCCGCCGGCTACATCCTCAACGGCGTCGACCGGCTGCGCAAACCGGAAGCGGCTGCCGCATCGGTCGGCCCGCTGCTCAACCAGGCCCGTAAGCGGGCCGATGTCCCGGTCGACGCAGTGACTCTCGCCCGCGCCACCGGTGTTGCTCAGGTCGCAGCCGGTTCGCTGCTGGCCATCGGTCGCTTCCCCCGCCTCAGCGCTTCGATCCTCGTCGGCACCTATCTGCTCGACACCGTCGGCGAGCGTCTGTCTGCCGACAAGACGGCGTCGAAGGAGGAGAAGAAGGCCCGCAACGAACGCACCCTGCTGCGCACCTCGATGCTCGGCGGCGCGCTGCTCGCCGCTGTCGACACCGCCGGTCGCCCCGGCCTGTGGTGGCGCACCCAGCACGCGGCCGAAGACCTGTGGTCGAGCGTCGAAGACACCTCGAAACAGGCCCTGAACGCGCTCGGAGTTGACTGACATCTCCACACACACTCCCCCGGTGACCGGCGATTGGCAGCCGCCGGTCGCCGGTTCCGCCGTCTCCGCCGCTGTCGCCGTTCCCGGTTCCAAGTCCCTGACCAACCGCTATCTCATCCTCGCGGCCCTGGCCCGTTCGAGCTCCGACCTGACAGGATGGCTGCGCAGCCGGGACACTCTGCTCATGATCGAGGCTCTGCGCCGCCTCGGTGCCGTGATCGACGACAACGGTGATGAGCTCCACGTCGAGCCGCTCCCCTTCGCCGGTTCGGATGCGCCCGCGCACGATGCCGGGCCGGATTCTCCGATCACCATCGACTGCGGTCTCGCCGGAACCGTCATGCGCTTCATCCCGCCGCTCGCGGCGCTGACCGGACGTGACATCGTCCTCGACGGTGACGAACAGGCCCGGGCGCGGCCGATGTCAGTGACGATCGACTCGCTGCGGGAACTCGGCGCTTCGATCACCTCGGCGAACGGCACCCTGCCGATGACGATCCATGCCGATTCGCAGCTGCGCGGCGGCCACATCGGCATCGATGCCAGCGCTTCGAGCCAATTCGTCTCCGGCCTGCTGCTCGCCGCTCCAGTCATGCCCCTGGGCCTCGAACTGACCAACACTGCTGACTCAGTGCCCAGTCGCACGCATGTGGACATGACGATCGAAGTCCTCCGCGATGCCGGCGTCGACATCAGCGAACCCGAGCCCGAACGCTGGATCGTCGAACCCGGATTGCCGCGCGGGCTCGACGTCCAGGTCGAGCCCGACCTCTCCAACGCCGCCGCCTTCGCCGCCGCAGCCGTCGCCACCGGCGGTTCCGTGACCATCGCGAAATGGCCCGCACATACGACGCAGGCCGGAGACGGCTTCCGCGAAATCGCCGAGGCCTTCAGTGCGACGGTCCGTCTCGACCGAGACGGACTGCATGTGCAGGGTCCGGAGACTCTCACCGCCGTCGATCTCGACCTGTCCGCGGTCGGCGAGCTCACCCCGGTGGTCTCGGCCCTCGCGGCGCTGGCGGAAGGCACTTCGCGGCTGCGCGGGATCGGACACCTGCGCGGGCACGAGACCGATCGCCTGGCCGCGCTGACTCGGGAGTACGGTGCCATCGGCGTCGACGTCGTCGAGCATGCCGATTCGCTGACGATCACCGGCGCCAGACAGCTGCGCCCAGCACTGTGGCACACCTACCACGACCACCGCATGGTCATGGCCGGCGCCGTCCTCGCCCTGCGCAACGACGGGATGGTCATCGAGAACGCCGGCACCGTGGCAAAGACCCTGCCGGCCTTCACCCAGCTGTGGGAAGCCATGCTCACACCCGGAGCCTGAGATGGCGAAGATCTTCCGCGACGAGGACTATCGTCCCCGACCGAACCGACGTGGCTCACGCCCCCGGACGAAGAACCGTCCTGATCACAAGGATGCAGTCTCCGGTCTGGTCACTGGCGTCGATCGGGGCAGGTACCGCGTCATCCTCGCCGACGACGATGGGAACTTCCCTTCGGCTTCCCCGTCCCGGAAGAAGGGGAAGCGGTCTCGGCGGGCCGCCTCGGTGACGGCAGTGCGAGCCTCTCACCTGCGCAAGCACGCGATCGTTCCCGGCGACATCGTCCGCCTCGTCGGTGACACGTCGGGAACCGAGGGGACTCTGGCCAGGCTGGTGGAGGTCACCGAGCGGCAGACCCTGCTGCGCCGCAGCGCCGATGACACCGACCCGACCGAGCGCGTCCTCGTGGCCAACGTCGATGTCATGGGCATCGTCACGGCCACGGTGGATCCCGAACCTTCGTTCGGTCTCATCGACCGGGCCCTTGTCGCGGCCTTCGACGCGGGCATCACTCCCCTGCTCATCGTCACGAAGACCGACCTGCACCCGGCCACGGAACTGAGGCAGCGATTCTCCGCCGCTGGGGTCGACATCGTCGAATCCTCCATCGACCCCGATGCCGATGCGGCCGTGGCTCGGTCGACCGAGGACGATTCGGCTCTCGACGAAGCCGATCCCCACGCCGAGGTAGCCGAACACCTCCGCGGACGCATCAGCGTCCTCGTCGGCCATTCCGGGGTGGGCAAGTCCACCCTGACCAACATCCTCGTGCCCGCCGCCGACCGGGCGACGGGACATGTCAATGACGTCACCGGACGCGGACGTCACACCTCGTCGTCGGCCGTGTGCCTGCCGTTGGAACGCGGCGGATGGCTCATCGACACCCCCGGAGTGCGCAGCTTCGGACTGGCCCATGTCGACCGGGAAACACTGCTCTCCGCGTTCCCGGAACTCGTCGACGCCACCGCCGAATGCCCCCGTGGCTGCACTCACCTCGCCGACTCCCCCGGCTGCCGACTCGATGACTGGGTGGCCGACGGCAAGGCCGGTCCTGGAGGAGTCTCACGACTGGAGTCCCTGCGCCGGCTGCTGCCCTCGACTGGATAGGCTGGAGGCATGAACGACCTCGACCTGGCGATCGAACTCGCCGATCTCGCCGATGCCATCAGCCACCCGCACTTCCGGGCACAGGACTTCGCCGTCGAAACCAAACCCGACCTGACTCCGGTCACAGAGTGCGACCGTGCGGTGGAGAAGGCGATCATGGATCGCCTCGCCGAAGTTCGACCCGATGACAGTGTGCTCGGTGAGGAATTCGGGGCGCACGGGAGCTCTTCACGACGGTGGATCATCGATCCCATCGACGGAACGAAGAACTTCGTGCGCGGAGTGCCCGTGTGGGCCACGCTCATCTCGCTCTACGACGACCGTCCGCTGCTGGGAGTGGTCTCGGCTCCCGCACTCGGACGCCGGTGGTGGGCGGAGTCGGGTCTGGGCGCCTATGCGACCGAGCTCGGGTCCGCGGCCGAACGCATCAGCGTGTCATCGGTCGACGCACTCGACGATGCATCCCTGTCGTATTCGTCGCTGTCGGGGTGGAAAGAGCTGGGAATCCTCGATGAGTTCCTCGGCCTCTGCGATTCGCTGTGGCGCACTCGCGGATACGGCGACTTCTACTCCTATATGCTGCTGGCCGAGGGCGCGGTCGACCTCGCCTGCGAGCCGGAACTCGCGCTCTACGATATGGGCGCGCTCGTTCCAATCGTGCTCGAGGCCGGAGGCACCTTCACGAACACGGCCGGCGTGCCAGGTCCTTTCGGAGGCAATGCCGTGGCGAGCAATTCGCGTCTCCACGAAGCGGCCCTCGACCGGCTCGGGCGTGTCGCCCCGGCTCAGGTGTCGTGATGCCGGACATCATGAGGGCCCCGCTGTGGCATTCGATGGCCGAATCCGCGGGTCTGACGAATCCTGACGGGTCGATCGGTGAGACCATCTACGGCCAGATGACGAAGTTCGCCGCCGAGGTCGGAGCCGTCAACCTCGGCCAGGGCGCTCCGGGCACGGAGCCTCCGGAGGCGCTCATCGCCGCCACCGCCGAGGCGATGCGCGCAGGATTCAATCAGTACGCCCCTGGTCAGGGCTTCCCGCAGCTGCTCGAGGCGGTGGCCGCTCAGCGCGGTCGTGATTTCGGTCAGCGGGTCGATCCTGACGAGGTGCTCTACACGGCGGGTGCCACGGAGGGCCTGACAGCTGCGATCCTCGCGTTGCTGCCGCGGGGCGGCTCCCTCGTCGCCTTCGAACCGTTCTACGATTCCTATCCGGCGGCGATCGCCGCTGCCGGCGGAACGCTGCACACGGTACCGATCCTGCCCGATGACCATGGCGGATTCGCCCCGGATTGGGATGTCTTCGATTCCGTCATCGCTGAGGTCGCCCCTGAGATCATCCTCGTCAACACTCCGCACAATCCCACGGGGTTCATCTTCTCTGCCGCAGATCTCGTCCGGATCGGTCGAGCAGCCGAGGCGGTCGATGCCTGGGTGGTCTCCGATGAGGTCTACGAGCAGCTCGTGCTCACCGATCAGGGGCATGTTCCCCCGGCCGTGGCGATCGAGGATTCTGCACGGGTCGTCACGGTCTCCTCGGCGGGCAAATCCTGGAACACCACGGGGTGGAAGATCGGTTGGGTCATCGCCTCGCCCGAGGTGCGTCAGGCCATACAGACGGTCAAGCAGTTCCTGTCGTTCACGGCCGGCGGCCCGATGCAGATCGGAATGGCCGATATGCTGGCCGACGATTCGCCGTTCGTCGCCGAGAACCGAGCTTCGCTGCGGGCACGCGCCGAGGTTCTGGTCTCCGCCTGTCGCACGGTGCCGGGCGCTGAAGTGTCCACTCCGCGCGCCGGCTATTTCACAGTGGTGGACTTCTCTGCGCTGACGGACCTCGATGCGTTCGAGCTCAACGATCTGCTGGCCAGGGAATTCTCCTTGGTCGGGATTCCCGTACCGGCTCTGTGCAGGCCGGGGAGCCCGGCCTATGAGGCCTATCGATCATCGATCCGGTATTCCTTCTGCAAGTCCGTCGCAGACGTCGACAAGGGCGCACAGCTGTTCATCGCCCTCGGCGGGCATCTGCGGGAGCACCCGGAGGCTCTGCGGCAGAGACGATGAGCATCCATCGGACTCAAGCCGAGTGAGTACTCCCCGAGCGGGAACGTGCAGACATCATTGAGCCGAGAGACGCCGGAAGGGGCGAACCGCCGATGCGGTTCGCCCCTTCCGTATCGGGCAGCGACGCTGCCCGCTGAGTCTGGCTCCGTGTCGGCGCATGCGCCGATCAGCAGCTCGGCTCAGAGCAGATCAGGCCTTGACGAGCTCGAGCTCGAGTTCGATCTTGATCTTGTCGGAGACGAGGAGCTCGCCGCCGCCGAGGACAGCCTCGAAGGACATGCCGAAGTCCTTGCGGTTGACGGTGGCGGTGGCCGAGAGACCGGCGACCTGGTTGCCGTTCGGGTCGGTCGCGACGCCGGCGAACTCGGTGGCGAAGGCGACTTCCTTGGTCACGCCGCGCATCGTCAGCTCACCGACGGTCTCGAACTCATCAGCGGCGTCGGCCTTGATGGCGGTCGACGTGAAGCTCAGCTTCGGGTGTTCTTCGGCCAGGAAGAAGTCGCCGCTCTTGAGGTGACCGTCGCGCTGTTCGTTGCGGGTGTTGATCGAGTCCGCGGAGGCTTCGGCGGAGACGATGCTGTCTTCGAGGGTCTCCCCGACGTTCACGCTGCCGGCGATCTCTTCGAAGTGGCCGCGCACCTTCGACACGCCTGCGTGGCGAGCCGTGAAGGTGAACTCCGAGTGGATGGGGTCGATGTTCCAGGTTCCGGCGGTGAGTCCCTGAGGCAGAGCAGTCATGATTTCTCCTTTTGGTTGAAATTTGAAGTACAAGAATGACTATAGTTCACCTTTCAATCACATGCAAGACCCGCGCGCTTCCCGTCGGGAAGTACTGCCATACTGCCCCAGGCCCCGCAGATGAAGCGCCGGCATGCAGCCTGAGACCCTGCAGGTGAACGGCAAGTGACCATGTGGCGGAGGTCACCTGTATTCGGTTTGGCCGCCAGGTGACCCCTCGTGTAGAGTTAAGAACACGCCGCGGGGTGGAGCAGTTCGGTAGCTCGCCGGGCTCATAACCCGGAGGTCGGGGGTTCAAATCCCTCCCCCGCCACGACAGCGGCAGAACCCCCAGTCAGTTTTCTGGCTGGGGGTTCTTCTCATTCACCGCACGCGTGCCCCGACTCCTCGCCGACCGCTCGCCCCAGCGTCGACCGCGCGCCGCATAACTCGGCACAGCGACGGCAGCTCGAGCGCTCGGCGATTCGGCAGTCGGCCCCAGCCAATTCTGCTTGTGTGAGAACGACGAATGCCCTTGGGAGTTCCCAAGGGCATTCGTCGCGGGCGGCTCGAACCGGTTCAGCGTCAGGAAGCCGAACCGGTTCTGCTCAGGGTCAGTTGCCCGAGTCACCGCCTTCGTCAGCCGGCTCCGAGGCGGGAGCGGAGGATTCCCCGTCCGCTGCGTCCTCGGCCAGCGAGGGATCAGCGGCCACAGCGTCCTCGATCGCGCTCTTCAGACGCTCCTGGGCCTTTCCGTACTCCTCGAAGTCACCGTCCTTCAGAGCGGCATCGGAGTCTTCCATGGCCTGCTTCGCCTCCTGCAGTGCATCGTTGAGTGCCTTGTCCGGAGAACCGGAGCTCGAATCCGCACCCTCGCCGCCGGAGGTGGATCCGGATTCGCCGTCTCCGCTGTCCTCGGTGCCGGCATCGCCTGCCGTGGCACCGGAGTCTCCCCCGAACACCTGGTCGAGCGCTTCGTCGAGAGTCGGAGCGAATCCGATGTCCTCGCCGAAGGCCACGAGCACGTGCTGCAGCAGCGGATACGAGGTCTCGCCGGCAGACCGGACGTAGACCGGCTGGACATAGAGCAGACCGCCGCCGATCGGCAGAGTCAGCAGGTTGCCGTTCTCGACTTCGGACTCACCCTGACGCAGCAGGTTGAGACTGCGCTGCACATCCGGCGCGGTGTTGAAGTTGTTCTGCGCCTGGCCCGGTCCGGGCACTGTCGTGTTGCGCGGCAGCTGCAGCAGTCGCAGCTTGCCATAGCCTTCGGCAGTCTCACCCTTCTTGTTTCCGGCATCGGCATCGGCCGAGAGGAAGCCGGTGAGGTTGTTCCGCGACTGCCCCTCGGACGACCGAGCGGGAATGTACGAGCTCGTCAGCGAGAACGACGGCGACTCCTGGCCCGGCATCTGCAGGGTCATGTAGAACGGCGGCTGCGTCAGTCCGCTGCTCGCCTTCGTCGTCGGATCCGTCGGCAGCGTCCAGAAGTCCTGACCGGAGTAGAACTCACTGGCGGAAGTGACGTGGTACTTCGCGAGCAGATCGCGCTGGACCTTGAACATGTCCTCCGGATAGCGGACGTGGCTCATCAGATCACCGGACATCTCCGAGGAGGACTTGATGAGTCCGGGGAACACCTTCATCCAGGTCTTGAGAACCGGATCGACCTTGTCCCACTGGTACATGTCGACGGAACCGTCGTAGGCATCGACGGTGATCTTCACCGAGTTCCTGATGTAGTTGACCTCGTCATCCGGCAGAGTCGCCACCGAATTCGGGGCCGAGGCCGTGGTCGAATCCTCGGTGGCCTGCTGGAGCGGCTGCGGTGTCGAATAGGGGTAGTCCTCGGCAGTGGTGTAGCCATCGAGGATCCACTTGATCTTCCCGTCCACGACGGCCGGGTACGGATCGCCGTCGACCTTGAGGAAGGGAGCGAGCTTCTCCACGCGCTCACGCGGGTGACGATCGTAGAGGATCTGAGAGTCCTCGTTGAGAGCGTCCGAGAGAAGGATCTGCTCGTCCTGGAACTTCAGAGCGTAGGCGAGACGGTTGAACACATTGCCCACCGACGGTCCGCCGTCTCCGGCGAACGTGTTGTTCACCTGGCCGGAGCCGCTCTTCTCATCGGAGGGATAGTCGAGCTCACGTGGGGTCGCTCCCTCCGGCGCACCGACGATCGAGTAGTCCGGCGATGACTCGCCGAAGTACACACGCGGCTCGTATTCGGGGAAGTCGCCCTTCGGCGGGATGTCCGATTCCATGAACAGCGGTTCGCCGTCCGGGTTGCGCTGGTTGCCGTTGGCCGCGACCACTCCGAAACCGTGGGTGTAGACGATGGCCCGGTTGAACCAGCTCTGGTTGTTCACCGAGCTCGGAGCCAGCTCACGCACGGAGATGACGGTATCTCGCTTCTCTCCGTCGATGTCGTAGCGGTCGACATCGAGCTTCTGCGGGAACGAATAGTACGGGCGCACCTGCTGCAGCTGGCGGAAGGTGTCGGAGACGAGATTCGGGTCCAGCAGACGGATCGAAGCCGCGGTCTCGGCGTCCTTGCGCAGGTCCCCCTTCTTGCCGCTGGTGCTCGGCGAGTACGGTGTCACATCGATGTCATCGAAGTCGAACGCTTCACGAGTGGCATCGATGTTGTGCTGGATGTACTCCGACTCTTTGCTCTGCTGTGAGGGGTTGACCTGGAACTGCTGGAGCAGCGCCGGGTAGGCGATGATCGAGACGCCGCCGAGCACGATGAGAGTGAGCGTGGCGATGATCGAGATCCGCCAGTTTCCCTTCCACGCGGTGTAGACGAACAGCAGTGCCACCAGGACGGCCGCGATGGCGACGATCGCCATCGCCGGCAGGGCGGCATGGTCGTCGACGTAGGTGACGCCGGGGACGATTCCGCCGGCAGCGGTCATCCTGTCGTAGCGGGACAGCCACAGCCGACCGGCCTGAACGATGATGAGGACGGCCACGGTGATGCCCAGCTGCCACTGAGCAGCCTTCGTCAGGATGACGCCCTTCTGCTCCCCGGGACGGATTCCGCCGAAGAGGTAGTGGGCGACGAGTGCCGCGATGAGGGCCATGAGCAGAGCCATGCCCAGCTGATTGCCGATGAGTCGCAGCCCGGGCAGGACGAAGACGAAGAACGACTTGTCGAGGCCGAACTGAGCATCCTTCGAACCGAATGACGTCGAGTTGATCCATTCGAGGACCGTGTTCCAGTTCGCCGAGGCGGTGATGCCAGCGAGAACGCCGATGACCGCGGGAATCGCGAGCGTCGCAACCCGACGCAGCGGTTCGATGGCCTCGCGATAACGGTCGAGGTTCTCCTGTCGCGGAGTCGTCGGCGCATAGACGGGACGATGCCGGTAGGCCAAGTGCAGGCTGAGCCAGACCGGAACTGCCATGAGGATGAAACCGCCGAGGAACGTCAGCCCGCGGGTGAGCCACATGGTGCGGAAGACCTCCGCAGCGTCGATCTGGCGGAACCACAGCACCTCGGTGTAGACCTGGGTGAAGGCGATGAAGGCGATCAGCAGGATCGCCACAGACACGAGGGTGAGCAGCAGCGGCGAACGTCTTGGCCGATTCGCCGGCATGCGTGCGGAGGTGGGTGAGGACGAGGTGCTCACTACTGCCCTTTCTCATTGTTGTCGGCACCGTCGGCGGGACACTTCGGCAGATCCGAAGTGTTGCCGGCGGCGTACTGCTCCACGGTGGTCTGCGCGTCATCGAGCGTGTCGATGCGCGCCACCGTGATCTTGGATTGGTCTGCGGCGGCCATGACCTCCGCACAGTTGTCGGCCGGTGAGAGGAACAGCGTCGCCCCCTTCGCGGTGGCCGCGGACACCTTCTGCCGAGCACCGCCGATCGGCCCGACCGCGCCGTCGGGGGTGATCTCCCCGGTGCCGGCCACATGCTTGCCGCCGGTCATCGCACCGGGGGTGAGCTCATCGATGATGGCCAGAGCGAACATCGTTCCGGCGGAGGGCCCTCCGACTCCGTCGACATTGAATTTCACGTCGACGGGGAACTCGAAGTCCTGCTTCATCGTGATGCCGATCGCCTTGCGGTCGTCGACCGTTCCGGGAGTCAGACTGATCGTCTTCGTCTTCCCGTCGCGTTCGATGCCGAGCTCGACGGAGTCGGACTCCTGCACGGTCCTGCTCATGATCTGCGCAGCTTCGGGGTCGGAGTCCAGCTTCTTTCCGTTGACCGATATGAGTCGGTCTCCCTTGCGCAGCTTGCCCTGCGCCGGAGCATCGGCGACGACCTCATCGACCGACAGATGCACGGTATACGCCTTGCCCATCTGCTCCATAGCGGCTGCGACAGCGACGTCTTGGCTCGAGGACATCTCGACCGCATTCGATTCGGTCACGTCCTCACGCGTGGTGTCCAGCGGGTAATACGCCTCCGTGGGCACCACGGTCTGGTCGCCGCTGATGAGTGCGCCGAGCGCCTGAGAGGCAAAGACGTCACGACCGGGACCGCCGCTGACGGCGACCGTGAGCATGTCGATGCGACCTGCCGTCGGATAGGTCTCGGCTCCCGAGACGCTGATCATCGGATCGCCCTGGTAGTCGCCGAGGGTGTTGAAAACCGGCCCCGGCAGCTGAAGCATATACGGAACCGGAAGGAGCACGGCCAGCGCGATGAAGACGTAGGTCAGGACGCCCGAAGTCGTGGCCAGACGTGGGGTCCGTCGTCGTCTGGTGCCGCGTGTCGGTTCCGGTGACGCCGGCACGGCCCGAGGGGCGTTCTCTGTCATGTAGTCCTTTCGCTGCACCGCCCCACCAGTCTAGTTGAAACCTCAGCATGAGTTTCACAGACTCCTTTCGCCCGGTGCGAACATCCTGCGAAACCTCCCGGAATTGGGAAGCTTCGCACATTCGGAACCGTTAACGTTGATGTCAAACCGATTCTTAGGGGCTGTAGAACAATGACCGATGACAACAACAACGAGCAGAATCCGTTCGAGCAGATCTTCGGAATGCTCTTCGGCGCCAATGGTCCCGGATCCGGTCAGGGAGACGACAAGAACAGCTCGGGCATGCCGCAGGGCTTCTCGATCGATCCGGCGATGATGTCCACGATCATGAGTCAGATGCAGGGACTCTTCGGGCAGGGTGCCGATCCGCAGGCCCAGGCTGTCTCGATCGCCGAGAAGGCCGTGCCGACCCCCGATCCCTCGATATCCGAAGAAGCCGAGCGGGCGACGACCGATGCGTTCCGTCTGGCTGAACTCTGGCTCGCCGAGGCGACCGACTTCTCCGTCGCCAATCGCTCGGCCCGTCCCCTGCGCCGGGCCGATTGGGTCAAGGAGACGATGCCCGGCTGGCAGAAGTTCGTGCTGCCCATCAAGGAGAACATGTCCTCGGCCCTGACCGATACGCTCGAGTCCCAGGTTCCGGCCGAGATGAAGGGCATCCTTGCGGGTGCTTCGTCGATGTTCGGATCGATGAGCGATTCGATGTTCGCCATGCAGATCGGTCAGGCTGTCGGAGCGCTGTCCGAAAGCGTGCTGACCGGCACCGAGGTGGGACTGCCGCTGCTCCCTCACGACACCGCTGTGGTCATCGAGAAGAACGTCGAGACGTTCGCTTCCGAGATCGACGTCGATGCCTCCGAGGTCCGCATCTACCTTGCGGCTCAGGAGCTCGCCCACCTCGCGCTGTTCGAGCGTGCCCCGTGGCTGAGCGCCCAGGTAGAGACTGCCCTGACCCGCTATGCCCAGGGTCTGAAGGTCGACACATCGCAGATCGAAGACATGGCGTCGAACATCGACCCGTCGAACATCTCCGATCTCAGCGACAATATCCGTCAGGGACTGTTCAACCCGCCGACGACCGATGACCAGAAGAAGGCGCTGACGTCATTGGAGAATCTCCTCGCCGTCATCGCCGGCTGGGTCGACGTCGTCGTCTATGAGGCCTGCAGGCATCTGCCCGGTCGCGATCAGATCCGCGAGGCTCTGCGCCGTCGCCGGGCGACCGCGGGGCCGGCGGAGAAGACGTTCTCAACCCTTGTGGGTCTCGAGTTCAACCCCCGTCGCCTCCGCGATGCTGCCGCGCTCTTCGCGTACCTCGAAACGCAGGGCGGCGCCGAGGCCCGCGACCGCGTGTTCTCCCATCCGGACCTGCTGCCGACCACACAGGATCTCGATGACCCCCTCGGATACTCCGAGCGTCGGCATGCCGAATGGACCAACGAGTCGAGCATCGATGAGGCCCTGTCCCGGATCCTCGCCGAAGGTCTCGACGGAGCCGGCGGCAGCGACGCCCAGGCGGCCGAGGGGTCCGAGGACTCGGATTCCGATGGTTCCGAGTCGCCCGACGATGATGATCCCGACGGCCGCTGAATGATCGACCTCGGCACCGCCCGGCAGGAGGTCGAGAGCGGACCTCGGAATTCGTTCTCCGCGGCCTTCGCAGAGCTCTTCGACCGGCAGGGCTCCGCGTCCCTGCACCGTTCCGGCGGTGAGCACCACGTCACCGCCAGCTGTCTCGTGATCGATCCGGCCGCCGAAGCGGTCCTGCTCAACCACCACCGGAAGACCGGGCTGTGGGGGCAGTTCGGCGGCCATCTCGAGTCCGACGATGTCTCACTCCGTGGCGCCGCGCGCCGAGAGGCTGAAGAGGAAAGCGGTCTGCGGCCGCTTGCCCGCATCACAGCGGCCCCGATCGATCTGCATGTCCACGACCTGTCGGCCGCGTTCGGGACCTGCACCCGTCATTTCGACGTCGTCTTCGCCGCGCAGGCATCGACTGATGATTCGCCACATGTGTCGGATGAGTCCTTCGATGTCGCGTGGTTCCGGCTCGACCGGCTGCCCGAGAACCTCATGCCCGATCTGCCGAACCGGCTGCCCGGCCTCTTCCGCTCCGCCGCGACGGCGCTCATCTCTCGCGGCTGAATCGCTCCCCGTCGCTGAAGCCCTCGAGGTAGAGTCTCGCATCCGACTGTCTGGGATGACGATCTGCCAGCTCATGGAATTCCTTCGAATGCGGGCCGATCTGCAGGTGGACGAGCTCATGGACCACCACGGTCTCCAATACCCAGCGGGGCACGGCCTGCAGTCGATGCGAAACGCGGATGTCCCCCGTCGAAGTCGTCGTGGACGCCCATCGGCTCACATTCTGATTTCTCACCCAGCGGATCGACGCCGGCCTCAACCGGCCGCCGAAATAGCGTCGACTCATCTCATCAGCCAGGTCGACGAGGTCGGCATCCGACGAATGGTCCCGAGCGGAGAGCCGATTGAACAGGTCCGTCAGCGACCGGATGTTGTGCTCGACGCTGTAGCGCACGGGAGTGCGCAGCACGTAGGTCTCGATCTCCTTCGAGACGGCAACGGTCTTCTTCCGCCGCGCCGACCGGCGCACTTCGATCTCGCCCCGGGCGATCGCCCGCAGCACCTCTTCTTCGGTCCACCGCTGTGCTCTGCTCACCGGACCATCATAGGAAACGGCGCTGACACGGTGACACCGCCATTGGAATGGCTCTCAACACGGACGGGCTTCCGGGCCTCTAGTTTGTGAGTTTCCTGAGTCTGTCGGAACTTTGCGGTCGAATCCCCCGTCCACAGCCGCCTCGGCGATCACCGTCCCCGCAGGGCGGGACCTGATCAGATCCGGAAGCACGGTTTTCAACAGCCCATCGACATTCAAGGCGCCTTTCCTCCACAGACCGCGCGGCGATTCCCACAGGTTATCCACAAGCTGTTGACGTGTCTGTGCATGACGATGCATTGACGCGGCGGCGTTTGCGGAATAAGTTCTATGCTTGACCCCGGAAAACCCGAGGATGCGTGCGGAAGGGGAAGCCGCACGAGTCCTCGCGAGCGCCTGGGGCACTATGCGGCTGAGGGCATGCCGGGACACATTTCCCGGCCTGTCCTCAGCCGTTTTTCCACACGGTTATCCACAGCTCGTGACCTGCCATGGCTATTCTGTCCCCCGTTCACTACCGTGGAAGTCTCCACGATGCCGAAGCGAAGGGGCCGAGATGTTCAGGATCTTTCCGAGTGTTCCCATCACCTGGCGGTCGTCCTCATGCATCCAGTTCGGTGCCGAGGATCCAGTGCTCGTCGATGGCCTGCTGCCCGGCGACGCCAGCCTCATCGAAGATCTCCGCCTCGGCATCGGCTCGGCTCAGTTCTATGCGCGCGCTCAAGAGCTCGGGGTCGACCTCAGCCGGGCAAGCTCTCTCATCACCCTCCTCGGCGAGGCCAAGGTGCTCGTCCCCGACGACGCGGACGCCGGTTCGGTTCCGAAGGGATCACCGGTCTTCGCCGCGGCCCGCACCTTCGATCTGTCGCCGGATCGCGTGTCACAGATCCTCGGATCCCGGCCGGTTCTGGTCACCGGACCACTGCGTTCCCATGTCGAAGGCCAGCTGGCCGCCCTCGGCTTCGCCGTCGCCACTGCCCACCGTGTCGAGGAGCTCGACCTCATGACGGCCCCGCTGGTGGTCACGAGTTCCCATCTGGTTCCCGATCTGCATTCCGCTATGTGGCTCAGTGATCGGGAAGTCGATCACTGCCAAGTCGTCCTCGGAGAGCAGACTGTGGAGATCACGGGTCTCATCCGTCCCGGGTCGACGCCGTGTTCCGTCTGCTCCTGCCTGCACAGGAAGGACAGAGACGCCGGTTGGCTCGCTCAGCATCCGCGCCTGCGAGCCCTGCCGGAACGGGAGAGCCTGAGCGATCCCGCGGCCCGAATCCTCGGCTCGGCGCATGTCGTCCAGATGCTTCGTCATGCTCTGCTGCGGCCCGAATCGGCACCGATCCGTCGCGTGGTCGCCTTGGGTCCGGGAGAGGTCACCGACACCGGACTGCTCTTCCATGACCGCTGCCAGTGCCGCACACCGGTCCCCGATTTCGGGTCAGTCGCCGATCAGGCCCAGTAGCTGGGCACCATAGAGTTCGAGTTTCGTCGCCCCGATCCCGGGAACCCGAGCGAGTTCGTCGAGGCTGGACGGACGGACCTCTGCGATGACGGACAGTGAGGTGTCCGTGAGCACGAGGTACGGCGGCAGCCCCTGCTCCAAACCGATTCGCACCCTCCACCGGCGCAGACGGTCCAACAGCTCGAGGTCGATGTCAGCAGGACAGTCGGAGCATCGCCCGACAGCGCGATCGATCTGCGAGACCAACGCCCTGTTGCATCCGCGACAGCGGTTGAGAGCCGCCGAATTCGACGCCGCACGACCGTCTCCCATCGTCGGTCCGGCCTGACCGAGTTCGGCGAGGAAGCGGGAGGACCTCCGCGGTTTCTGTGTGGAATCGAATCTGGCCAGTGACCAACTCATCCGCAGGTCTGTGCCGGCGCGAGTCAGTGCCACATAGAACAGGCGGCGTTCCTCGGCGATGGCTCTGGGTGTCTGAGCGTAGCTGATCGGCAGCAGGCCTTCGCTGAGGCCGACCAGGTGCACGCTGTCCCACTCGAGGCCCTTCGCCGCGTGGAAGGACGCCAGAGTGACTCCTTCGATGTCCGGGGCGAACTGGTGCTCGGCGCGGTCCGACAGATCGTTGAGGAAGACCTCCATCGGCACGGGGAGCTCCTGCCCGTGTTGGTGTTCCTCGGCGAGGTCGACGAGGGCTTTGAGCGACTCCCATCGCTGTCTGCCGGCTCCGGCCGCAGGCGGCTCCCGAGTGAAGCCGAGCGAACCGAGGACCTCCATCACGGCTTCGGGCAGGCGCTGCCCACTCGAGGTCACGCGAGCGGCTTTGAGCATGAGTACGGCCTCTTTGACCTCCTTGCGCGCGAAGAAGCGTTCTCCACCGCGCAGCACATAGGGGATTCCGGCTGCGGCCAGTGCCTGCTCATAGGCGGGGCTCTGCCCGTTCGTACGGAAGAGGACGGCGATGTTGCGAGGGCGACGTCCGGCCTCGATCTCGGCGGAGATGGCTTGGACGACGCCGGTCGCCTCGGCTTCGTCGGTGGGATACTCCACCATGCGCGGCTGCCGCCCCATGGGGTTGTCGGTCCGCAGAGTCAGCGCGGTCCGGGAGGTGTGCCGCAGCAGATTGTTCGCCGTGGACACGATGGCTTGGGATGACCGGTAGTTGCGCACCAGTCGGATCGTTCTGGCGTCGGGCATCGACGTGCTCAGCGTTCCGAGCAGGCTCGCGTCGGCTCCCGCGAACGTATAGATGGTCTGGGCGGGATCACCGACCACACAGAGATTGTCGCGGGGCCCGAGCCATCGGGAGAGCACGTCGAATTGGAGCGGCGAGACGTCCTGGAACTCGTCGACGACGAAGTGTCTGTACTGGTCACGGATCTCGGCTGCGATCGCCGGGTACTCGGCCAGGACACCCGAGAGCACGAGGAGCACATCGTCGAAGTCGAGCAGCCGTCCTCGGGTCTTCGCCTCCCCGTAGGCCTCGAATATCCGCACCATGTCCTCGACGCTCAGCCGACCGGGCAGTTCGCGAGCCGCCGCCTTCGTCGCATAGTCGTCGACGCCCAAGAGGGTCGACGCCGCGAACTCGATCTCCGCAGCGACGTCTCTGGTCAGTTCCCGACTGGTCTCCATGCCGAGGCTCTGCATGACCGAGCCGATGATGCCTGCCTTGTTCTCGATGATCCGCGGAAAGTCTCCTTCGGCGAACCGGTCCCAGAAGAAGCGCAGCTGACGCAGCGCCGCGGAGTGGAAGGTGCGGGCCTGAACCGCGGGGACGCCGAGTCCGCGCAGTCGTGAGCGCATCTCCCCCGCCGCCTTCGCGGTGAAGGTCAGAGCCAGAACGTGGTTGGCCGGAAACACCTCGGACGCGATTCCATAGGCGATCCGGTGCGTCATGGCGCGGGTCTTGCCCGTTCCGGCGCCGGCGAGGACGACCACCGGTGAGTCGAAGTGGGTGGCGACGGCGCGCTGTTCGGAGTCCAGGGCCTCGAGCAGGGCCGTGGCCGAAGCGTTCATTCGTTGTCCAACCAGCTGTACAGGAGCTGCCCGGCGATGGAGATCGTCGACGGGGCACGCACCTGACCGTTCGCAATGGCATTCTGCAGCTCCGCTCGAGTGAACCAGCGCAGAGAGGCGATCTCCGCCTCGTCGGCGGCGAAGTCGCGGCTGGGAGCAGCTGCCGAGAAGCCGAGCATCAGTGAGCACGGAAAGGGCCACGGCTGGGAACCCAGATATCGGGGGTCGGTGACTTCGAGGTGGGCTTCTTCCCAGATCTCCCGGATCACGGCGTGTTCGAGGGTCTCACCCGGTTCGACGAATCCGGCCAGGAGCGAATACCGGTCGGATTCCCAGGCGGCGTTGTTGCCCAACAGAACACGTTCGACACCGTCTTCATCGGTGTTGACGATGACGACGATGACAGCAGGATCGGTGCGGGGAAAGTGTTCGCTTCCGGTCTCCGGGTCGCGGCGGACCCATCCGCCCATGACTGGGCTGGTCGGAGTACCGGTGCGTGGGGAGAACCGGTGCGCGCGATGCCAGTTTCCCAAACCGACGATCTCGCAGGCCAGAGAGACCTGGACATCGTCGAGGGTTTCGGCCAGGTGACGCAGCGGCAGCCAGATGGGTTCGGAGCTGTCGAGGCCCTCCCCCGGTGCCGTCAGCAGGTCGGTGGCGTCCCGGGCGCGCGAGGCGTCCAGTCGGGCGTCGATATGGCTGCGACCGTCATCGTCCAAGGACACTCCGATATACCGAGTGCCGCGTGGATCACGGCCGAGGTAGACCTCCGTCTGTCCTTCCGGCACCAGTTCCCGATCCGTCAGGAAGAGTCCCCCGCCGGCGACGAGCAGGGTCCCGCGGTGTTCGAAGACGGCCTGAGCTCCCGAGGCCCAGACCTCGCTGAGATCGCCGTCTTGGCCCCGAGTCAGATGGTCGCGATCGATTCCGTGACGGGCGAGGCTGATCGGCTGCACCGGAGGCAATGGTTTCATGCCCTCCACGATATCCCAGCGTCCTGACTCAGCGTCCGCGAGCGTGGGTGCCCGACAGGTCGACGAAAGTCGCCTCGACAGACACGCTCGACGGCGAGTCCCGTGTCTCAGCCGAACCCAGGCGGTAGATTGGGGAAGGTGGATACCAAGGCGCTCAAGTTGACTGCGATCGCGGCGACGATGCTCGACGGCTTCGTCCCGACGACATGGACTCCCCTGCCGCCGCTCGACGCCGGAGTCAGAGTCCTCCTCGGCGATGACGATCAGCAGCTGGTCGCATCGGCCCAGACCCGGCTCGATCGCTCCGCGGACATCGGTTCGGCCGCAGAGGCCGGACGCATCTATGAGACCTTGTATCCGCATGCAGACTTCACCTGGCCGCGCCTGCGGGCCATCACCGAGGTGGACTCCGATTACTTCGACACCGCAACGCCGACGACGGTGACACTGGCCGATCCGCTCCCGGGCGCACCTCTCGGAGATGTTCCCATCGCCGATACGGCACGGGCCAGTTCGTTCGCGCAGGCTCTGGCGACTCTGCATTCGGCCGCGCCCGAGCCCGTCTCCGATGCGGGATTCCCTGTGGAGGATCCCTCTCGGTCGCAGTTCCTCATCCTCGAACGACTCGATCAGGCGGCGAGCACCGGTCGTGTGCCGTCGTCTCTGCTCCAGCATTGGGAGGAGGAGTTCGAAAAGGTCGCACTGTGGCATTTCCTCGCCACCCCCATCCATGGCTCTCTCGATGAGACAAGTGTCTACACCGATCAGGAACGGGTGCTCGCTCTTGCCGAGATCGGCCGTCTGCGCGTCGCCGACCCGGCCATCGATCTGGCCGCGGCATCGGCATTGATCGATCCTGCCGCCCTGCCGACCTTCTACGAGGAATACCGCAATTCCCGGCCCCGCGCCGACGAGCACGTCATCTCCCGTGCCGAGCTGTTGGCCGAATTCGCGGTGCTCGACTGGCTGCTCGAAGCAGTCGACTCCGGGGATGAGACGGCCGTCGACGACGCCGCAGCGCTCCTCACGTCGTTCGATGAAGTCCTGTTCGGCAGCGCATCCGATGGCCCCGCCCCTGCTCACGGACCTGCCACGGACTCCGCTTCCGGGCCCGTCGACGAAGCAGACGACGCAGCAACTCGGGGGTCGGCATCAGCGACTGCTGCAGCGGGCGCCGATGCCCCTGACGTCGAAGCCGCGATCACGGAGACCGAGACCTCCGATGTGTTCATTCCACGAGCTCAACCGACGGTGACATCGTCCGAAGACGATTCGGAGTTCGATTCCGAACCGGGCTCGCAGGTGAGGACCGAACCGACCCGGGACTCCGATGACCCGGATGTCGGCGACGACACCGGCAGCAGCCGCTGAGCTCAGTCGACGTCGTTGGCTTCGAGCCATTCGACGACGTCGTCCTCATCAGGCAGATCGGTGAACCGCACGACCTCATCACTGCCGACGAAGTAGAAGGTTCCCGTCACCTCGGTGATCTCCGGATGGACGCGCAGAATCGCGAACCGGTAGAGCGCGAGCTGCCATTTCATCACCTCGAGCACCGCGGCATCGGGTTTCTTCGAGGTCTTCCAGTCCACGACTTCGGCGTGGTCTCCGGTGATGAAGACAGCATCGATCTTCCCCGGCACCCGGAATCTGCCGAGGACGAGTTCGAAGGACATCTCCACATGATCGGGTCGACGAGTCGCGAACTCGGAGGCTGAGAACGTCGCTTGCAGCCGTTCGATCGTCGCGGCGTCGATCGGTCGCACCGCTTCGTCCTCGCCGATGTCGATGCTCGACTGCCCGAAGTGCTGTTCCACCCAGGAGTGGAAGGTCGTCCCGATCTCGGCCGCCCGGCTCGGCGGTGCCGGGATCGGGCGCAGGGTCTGCGTACGGAAGCCCTGCGGGTCCCGTCGCCATGCGACCAGAGCCGTGGCCGACAGGCGGTCGGGCATCGCCGCCGCGGATACGGCTTCGGGGCGGTCACCGATGCGCAGGGCCTGAGCCGCGTAGCGTCCGATCATCCCTGGCGCCTCGGCCAAGGCCTCCAAGCTGACTTCGGTGCTTGCTTCCACCCAGTCTGCGGCTCGCTGTGCGGCGGCGACCTGCCTCGTGCGCGGTACCGGCCAGGGAGTGGTCTCGATGCGGTCCTCTGCCGATTCGTCGGCAGGTTCCGGAATCTCCACCTCCAGCCCCGAGGCTTCGATCGCTTCGGTGAGGAAGGGCGACGGGTCATCGGGCACGGCGCGCGAACCCATCAGCTCCGCCCCGAGCCACAGATGCCTCTTCGCGCGCGTGAACGCCACATAGGCCAGTCGCCGCTCCTCCCCCACATGCGCGTCGGCGATCCGTGGGCGGATGAAGTCTCCGATCCACTCGTCCAACGCCTTCTTCGTCTCGAATTCGGCTTCCCGAAGGTCGAAATCGACGAGGTGGTTGCGATCGCCGCGCAGCGGGTACGGCAGCGCCGTGCGGTCCATCCACCCCTCTTTGTCCCGCGGTTCGGTCGGAAAATCCTTGACCACCAGGGAGGGAACGGCGACGGCATCGAACTCCAGCCCCTTCGAGGCGTGGACGGTCATGATGTTGATCGCGTCGGCAGCCGTAGTCGGTTCGGCCACGCTCAGCGCATCATGGGCTTCCATGAGGCTGAGCCAGGACAGGAAGCCTGTGATCGAGGGTTTGTCATCGGTGGCCGAGTACTGGCTGGCAGCGGACAGGAACGCGTCGACGGAGGCTCGGTGCAGATTGCGCAGCGAGTCGCTGAGTCCCCAGATGTCGGAGTCGATTCCGGTTTCGGACATCGCAGTGCGGATGATCGAGCTGACCGTGCCCGTTCCGGACCGGGTGGCGCGCAGCGCGCGAGCCAACCGGACCAGACGATGCAGCCCCTCCGAGCTCAGGCCGGACCGCTGATAGTCGGCGACGAGTCCCTGGTCCGCACCCGTCCGGGCCCCCTGATCGAGGACTCGCTGCACGTCGATGAGTTCATCGACGCCCTCGACGATGGTCGCCTGGTCGATGGCTTCGGCGATGACCTCCTCGGTGTCCGGCTCGGCTCGCTCCGACGCTCGTCTCTCGGTCTGGCGACGAGTGAAGGTCTGCAGCCCCGCAATGTCGCCTGCACCGAGGCCGAGCATCCGGCCGCTGATGAGCCTCATGATCTCGTCTCCGGCCATCGGATCGACTGCGGCCGTGAGCACCGCGCGCAGATCGGCGACGAAGGGGTCGGAG
Organism: Brevibacterium linens ATCC 9172; assembly: GCF_900169165.1. Lineage (GTDB taxonomy): Bacteria > Actinomycetota > Actinomycetes > Actinomycetales > Brevibacteriaceae > Brevibacterium > Brevibacterium linens. Next base: position 132,621 of record NZ_FXYY01000003.1, on the reverse strand, counting down.
AGCAGCCCGGAGGATCCGTGGACATGAACGGCGAATCCGGCGGCTTCCAGCGCCGCCGCCACCGGTGCGAAATGGGCGCGTTTGCGACACAGCACGGCTTTCGACGAACCGGCGGGGACGGTGCGGAACCATTCCGTCAGGGAGCGCAGCCCGGTGGTGAGAAAGTCGGGATCGTGGGCGCCCGAGCTGATCTCGACGCTGACTTCGCCCTCGCCGGCACCATCGCGGGCCGACAGCGGGGCCTCGTCGCTGTCGGCGAGTCCGGCGGCGATGCGGTTGGCCACCTGCAGGATCGACCGGTCGTTGCGCCAACTTGTGCTCAGGGACAGGGACTCGACATCGCGGAAGTCCGAGGAGAAACGGACCATGTTGTCGGCGCTGGCGCCGCGCCAACCGTAGATGGCTTGGCGGGGATCGCCGACCGCGGTGACGGCGCTGGAGGCGAAGAGGTCGCGCAAGAGAGTCAGCTGGGCCACCGACGTGTCTTGGAATTCGTCGAGGAGGACGATCTTCCACCGGGCTCTCTCCGCCTCCGCTGCCGCCGGCACCTCGTCGATGATGCGCTGAGCGAAACGCACCTGGTCCGAGAAGTCCATGGCCAGGTTGCGTCGCTTCGCACGCATATACGCGTCGGCCAGTCGAGCCGTTCGGATCTTCGCTTCGAGTTTCGCCCGTCGTCCGTTGGGGTCGACGGGCTTGCCTTTGCTCGACACCAGAGCGTCCAGGCACTGCTCGAGATAGTCGGTGACCTCATCGACGTCTCGCCCATGATCATTCATCTGTCCGGCCAACGCGATGACGTCGGCGATCATCGTCTCGCGGGAGAAGTTCCCGGGGATCTCCTCCGGTGGAGTCGCATCGATGAGGTTCCCGGCGATGGTGTGTGCCGCGGCGTCATCGAGGAGGACAGTCTCGGGTTCGATGCCGATGCTCACTCCGTGTTCGCTGACGATCGCTGCGGCATAGGAGTTGTACGTCGACACGGTGGGGTTGTCGAGGCCGGGCAGGGACAGGTCCTGTCCGTGCCCGAGATTGTGCCGCAGACGGGAGAGGAGCACGCGAATGCGCCCGCCGAGTTCTCCGACGGCTTTGCGGGTGAAGGTCAGGCCGAGGATCTGTTCGGCAGAGACGAACTCGTTGGCGACCAGCCACACCACGCGCTGCGAGATGACCGTGGTCTTTCCCGAGCCCGCCCCGGCGGTGACCTTCATCGACTGTGCGGGGTCGGCTTCGATGATCACCTTCTGCTCCGGACTGGGAGGGAAGGCCTGGGCAGGATCGGCTGCGGTGAGTTCGGCAAGCTCCTCGGCAGTGAAGCGCATCAGTTCTCCTCCAACATCTTCGGACCGATCGCAGGACACGACGAGCGGACGGGACAGGACTGGCATTTCTGCGGCTCCACCCGGGCGGGGAAGCTCGCGGCACGCATCCTGCCCGACACGTCGGCGATGAGGTCACGTGCCCATTCAGGATTCTCATCGACGGCCAGTGCAGGCTGCTCCCGAACGGTGCGGGCAGACTTGCGCAGGAACACGAGTTCGGCGCCGAAGGCGTGTGCATCGATTTCCCGATCCTCGCCGATGCGGATGGTGCCGGAGTTGATCGCTTCCTGATACACACCCAGCTGAGCGTGCCGGTCCATCTCCTTGCCCGGGACGACGTTCCGTCCGGTCTTGAAGTCGACGATGCGCAGTCCGCCCTCGACTTCCTCGACCCGGTCGAGTCGACCGGTGACCTTCCATTCGCGACCGTCTGCGTCGACGCCTGCTGCATAGACCTGTGCTTCGACGCCGACCAGGCGACCCGGGGTCGTCTTGATGTACTCGCCGAGGCGGTCGGCCATGCTCATCGCCACATCGAATTCCCGTTCGCGTTCCCATTCCGCGTCGAATTCCAGAGACGAGAACTCCTCTTCGACGAAGCTTCGGATCGCGGAGGTCGGTCCTTCCGGATAGTTCTCGGCTGCGGCGTGGATGATGGTTCCCAGGCTCTGCGCTGTCGACATCGGGCGGTCTCCGCCGTTGCGAGTGAGGAACCACCGCAGCGAGCAGTCGGTGAATGCTTCGACCTGGGACGGTGAGACGCGGACCGTATCGGAGTCGGTGAACAGCGGCTCGATCGTCGTGATGTCCTCTGCTTCGCGCCACTGCGTCGGCGGCTCGACCGACTGCCCGGCATTCGACAGTGCCCGCATCAGGGCGGCCCAAGACTGTGTCTCGGAGTCCGGGGCCACAGAGCCTTTCCGGTCTTCACCTGCTCCGAGGAGCGAATCCGCCGACGCCGGACCCGAGGCCTCGCCGGCGGCTGCTGCGGCCGCCTGCAGCAGCTGGGCGCGGGCATGGGCGGCCATCTCCGGCAGCGTCAGCGGAGGAAGCTCATCCTCGTGGGTGATCGCATAGCCGTCACCCGCTTCGGTGCCCTCGGCCGAGCCGGCGGCGAGCACGTCGAAGAACGGGGACGGTTCGGTCTCAGCATCGGTGACTGCGGTCACGATCGCTCGTTCCTGCGCCCGGCTGAGCGCGGTGAAGAAGAGCTCACCCTCTTCGCGCAGGTTCGTCCGTTTCGCATGCGCGTGATAGCCGGGATCGCCGGTGACCGTCTCACCCGAGTCGAGCACCGCCATGAGATCGGTGAGACCGAGGATTCCACCGCGCAGCTTCGGATTCGGCCAGACGCCTTCATTGACTTCGGCGATGATCACCAGAGGCACACGCACATGGGCCAGCGACGACGGGGTTCCCACCAGGACGTGATCGGCGAACCCGGCGGTATCGGCCAGGGAGTCCTGGGCGATGTCCTGTTCGGCGACGATGCCGGCGAAGGAGCGCGCAGTGAATCCACCGCGGTCGGCGATCTTCTCGGCCAAGGCGAACAGTCGCAGCACCGAGTCGAGATAGCCGTCGGCCGCCGACTCCGGGTCGCGCAGCGCTTCGGCCTGCCATCTGTCCGCGACCCCGGCCGCATCCCAGATGCTCCACAGCGCCTGGTGGGGGTCGCTTGTGCCGACCTCCGCCGCGGCGTGGAGCATGCGTGAGATCGTGGCGAGTCCCTGGGGGGACGATTCATCGATGGGGCTGCGCAGTGCCTGCGCCAGCGATGCCGTGCTGCTGGGAGCGGGGAAGCGCCTGCGGACGGCTCGACGGAAGCGGCGGATCTGCACGGGATCGAGGCGGACGTAGATGCTGCCGGCCAGTGTCAGCGCGAGTTCGGCGATCGACTCGTCGTCGTCGAAATCCGGAGTCGACGACAGCAGGTCCAGCAGCGGTGCGGTCGCCGGGTCGACGTTGAGCGGCTGCATCAGGGTCGCGATCGAGACGCCTGCGGCTCGCAGCTCGTTGGCGATCACGCGGGCGCTCGAGGAGTTGCGGCAGATGAGGGCGACATCAGACCACGAGTGGCCCTGTTCGACGAAGTTCGTGATCCGCCGGGCCAGATACCGATGTCCGGAGGCGCTGCCTTCGAACACGTGCGTCTCCACGGGTGCCTCGGCCGCAGCCGCGGTTGAAGCCTCGTCCGTCTCCGGACGCGGGCGGGGCATGTGACCGGCCGACCAGCGAGTGGTGATCCTGGCCCCGAAGCCGTCGATGACCTTCGCCAACGCAGGATCGACATCCCACTGGCGGTCGAGCACGACCGTCTCGAAAGCCGCGTCGGCCGAGGCCCGATCGATGATCGACGCGTCGGCGCCGTGGAATCGCCCGGTCACCGTCTCGGGAGAACCGAACAGGGCGATCGCACTCCCCCGCGCCCGCAGCTGCTCGAGGATCCCCCAACTGGCGGCGGGAAAGTCCTGAACACCGTCGGCCAGGACGACCGTGGGCACCCGATCGGGAGCAAAGGTCCACGATCGGCCCGCGGTCACCTCGGCGGGTTCACGGAAGATCTCGAAGGCGGCCAGCGCCAGCACGGTCGCGGAGTCGATGCCCCCGTAGCCCGGCATCGACATGATGCCCAGGTATTCGTCGAGGATCTCGGCCACCGCCTGCCACCGCGGATCGGGATTGTCTGCCAGGACACGGTCGAGGGCACCGCGACCGAAGTCGAAGACGTGCTCGGAGGACTCGGGCGACGCCTCCGGCATGCGCATTCCGAAGTCGAATTCCATCACTCGGTTGAGCGCGTCGCGGACCTCGGTGCGAAAAGCGGAGGTCGACCGCACCTCGGCCGTGATCTCCGACGGCCACGCCGGACCGCGGGCACGACCGATTTCGTGGCCGGCGAGGAGGTCGGCGAGGAACACGTCCTGATCGGCTCCGGAGATGAACTCGAGATCCTCGCCGGTCCGCGTCGTGTGTGCGGCACGGGCGATTCCATAAGCGAATGAGGCCAGACTGCGGGCCGGAGCCGAGGACAGCACCGCATCAGCCGGCAGCTGGAGACGATTGCGCAGCACATCGGCGTGGTCACGATCGGGAGTGAGCACGAGGACGGACGCCGGATCGATCGTCGACACCAGCTGTGCGTAGACCGACTCCAGCAGAGCCGTCTTCCCGGTTCCCGGTCGCCCGATGATCGTCAGGCAGTCGCCGGAGAGCAGAGTGCTGCCCAATCGCTGCGTCATCTCATCCATACTCGTATTCCATCACGGCACGCTGACATGAGACTTCCGAATCCGCAGCCGGCGCGTCGTCGAAGCCAGCGCGGATGCCCGGAGCACGGCCGGACTTCGCGTAGCATTGAAGAATGTCGAGTCCACAACAGAGATTGCCCCGTGACCAGCGCCGCGACCAATTGGTGGGTGTCGCGCGCTCCGTTTTCGCCACCCGTGGATATCGGACGACCTCGATGGACATGATCGCCGAGGCTGCCGGTGTGTCCAAGCCCGTGCTCTATCAGCACTTCGATTCCAAGCAGGACCTCTATCTGGCCCTCATCGATTCCTCGGCGGCGCACCTCGACTCCCGCCTGGCCGAGGCTCTGGGGTCGACGACCGATCCGCATGAGCAGATCCACGCGACGTACCGTGCCTATTTCGACTTCGTGGTCTCACATCGCGAGGAGTTCGTCATCATCTTCAATTCGGATGTCTACGAGCCGAAGGCCGAGCAGAAGCTGCGCGCACTGCGCGAGAGTTCGGCGACACGCGTCGTCTCCGCACTGAAGAACTTCGCTCGCGTCAGCGACGATGAGGCGCAGCTTCTGTGTCGGGCTCTCATCGGCACCGCTGAGGTCGTCGTCAAACAGATCGACTCCCAGCGCGGCATCGACGTCGACACGGCCGTCGAACTGCTCACCCAGATGAGCTGGGGCGGCCTGCGCTCGTTCGCCGAACGCTGAGCTCGCACCCGTCCCTCAGCCCTCAGCGGAATCCGCGGGGAAGAAACCCCTGCCTGCGGACGTTAAGCTGAACACAGTCCCATCCGTCATCGGTCACCGAGCATCGGCACAAGGAGCACCATGGAAATCAAGATCGGCGTCAAGCAGACCCAGCGTGAGATCATCGTCGAAACGGACGAGGATGCGAAGGCTCTCGCCGCCCGCATCGAAGAGAAGATCCAGTCCGAGGGGCTGTTGACCTTCACCGACACGAAGGGCCGTCAGGTCTTCGTTCCCTCCGCTTCGCTCGGCTACCTCGAAATCGGTGCCGAGACCTCGCGTCGTGTGGGCTTCAGCGCCTGAGCTGCATCTCAACAGCGGCACAGCCCCGGTCATCGTGACCGGGGCTGTGCTGCGTCCGCCGCGATTCGCAGGTCCCTCGCTGAGTCGTCCGCGAGCCGAATGATCGCGGGCCCGCCGTGGAATCCGGCGTCGGAATGCGGAGTCAGGCGACGAGGCCGAGTGCCGACATCCGCTTCGAATGGTTCGATGTCACCGCCGGGATCAGTTCGACGACGAGATCTTCGTCGAGGCCGAGGAACGGGTCGGTGAGCAGACTGCGGGCCCGCCCCAGGGTCTCAGCGACGAGCTTGCGACCCCACAGGGCCAGCCGTGAGGCCAACTGTGTGTCGACGGCCACTTCGGAGGTCAGACGATTGCGCGCATATTCGCTGGCACGTGTATCATCGAGAATTGCAATAGCCAGGCTGTATCCGGGCTCCGCGAGTTCGTTCACCGCCGTGCGGTAGAAATCATTCATGATTCCGTCGAAGACGAATCCCTTCATGAGGCTTTCGTACCAGTCGCGAGGACGAGTCCTTTCAGCCAGAGTGCTGAAGGTCGGTTCGAAATGCTGACAGAGCTCGATCACATCCTGGCCCATCTGATCGATGTGCTGTGAGAGCTGTTCGAAGTTCGCGAATGACTGAGAGGCCAGCCGCGCCAGGATGACCTTGTCGTCCAGATCCGCTGCGGTCGTCGCGTTTGTGGCCATACGTTCGAAACCGGTCAGCTCGCCGAACGCGACAAGTGCGAGCGTTGCAGCATCATTACCGGCCAATGGGACAGAATCGGGCATAGTGCAAGACTACCGGTTCGCACCATGACAAGCGCAGACGCGCTAAAAGGAGTTTGGAATATGGCGGAGACAGAAGCGGATTTCGCGGAGCTGGGAGTCGCCGGACCGATCGTGGCCTCGCTGGCCTCGGCAGGAATCACCCACCCCTTCCCCATTCAGGCGCTGACTCTGCCCGTGGCGCTGTCGGGAGCCGACATCATCGGGCAGGCGAAGACAGGCACCGGAAAGACCTTGGGATTCGGAATCCCCCTGCTCCAGCGCGTCGTCGGCAAGACCGAAGACGCCTCGGTGACCACCGACCCCGAATCGACTCCGGACAGCCTGAACGATGCCAAGGGCACTCGGCTGCCGCAGGCTCTCGTCGTCGTCCCCACCCGTGAGCTGGCCAAGCAGGTCGCGGCCGATCTCGTCACCGCTTCGGTGCAGCGCGACATCGATATCATGACCATCTACGGCGGCATGGACTTCGACCCGCAGATCAACCGTCTCAAGTCCGGCGTCGACGTCGTCGTCGGCACCCCCGGTCGCCTCCTGGACCTCTACGGTCGCAAGATCCTCAAACTCCACCGCGTCCGCACCGTCGTCCTCGATGAGGCCGACGAGATGCTCGACCTCGGCTTCCTGCCCGATGTCGAGAAGATCATCAACGCGGTGCCCGCGCACCGTCAGACGATGCTGTTCTCCGCCACCATGCCTGGCGCGGTCATCACCCTGGCCCGCCGCTATATGAATCAGCCCACCCATATCCGCGCTCAGGATCATGAGGATCTGTCGTTGACGGGCAAGAACACGACTCAGTTCGTCTATCGTGCCCATTCGATGGACAAGTCCGAGCTCGTCGCCCGCATGCTCCAGGCCGAGGGCCGCGGTCGCACGATCATCTTCACCCGCACCAAACGCACCGCCGACAAGCTCGCCGCCGAGCTCGAGGATCGCGGCTTCGCGGTCAAGGCCCTCCATGGGGACCTCGGCCAGTCACAGCGTGAGAAGGCCCTGAAGTCCTTCCGCGAAGGAAAGGTCGACGTGCTCGTGGCCACGGATGTCGCCGCCCGCGGTATCGACATCGACGATGTCACCCATGTCGTGAACTACCAGTGCCCTGAGGATGAGAAGACCTACGTCCATCGCATCGGACGTACCGGTCGAGCCGGCAACTCCGGTGTCGCCATGACCCTGGTCGACTGGGATGACATGCCCCGCTGGCGACTGATCAACAAGGCCCTCGGACTCGATTTCGACGAACCAGTCGAAACCTACTCGACGTCCCCGCACTTCTTCTCCGACCTCGGCATCCCGAAGGGCACCAAGGGCCGCCTGCCGCGCCAGCACTCCGATGCAGAGGACGAGAAGTCCACCGGAGAACGAAAGGGCCGTGGATCCGAACGTCGCGGATCCGGCCGCAGCCGTTCCGGCTCTCGCCGAGGCGGCTCATCCGAACGTCGTGACGCCTCGTCGGCAGCCGGTGAGGACGGCCGCAAACCGCGTCGCCAGCGCAATCGTCGCCGCACCCGCGGCGGCAAGCCGGTCAACCGTGCGCAGGGCGGACAGTCGGGTCAGGGCGGCCCGGCGTCCGCCGACTCCAACGAGGACTGATCCGTCCGCGGGCGAGACCGAGTCCCCGCACAACCCCGACGAGGGGCCCGACCGAGTGGTCGGGCCCCTCGTCGATGTCGATGCGGCGCCGGTCCTGCTCGTCTTCCAGTCTGTCGGACTTCTCGCGCCCGTGGCCGGTCTGTCGTATGGGCTCAGCCCTGGATGAAGTCGACCCCACCAGGCCGTGACGCGGCGCGTTCGAGCAGCTTTGCGAGCATATGGTCGGAGGTGACGTGCTCGCCGAGACGATTGGGTTTGCCCGTGCCGTGGTAGTCGCTCGAGCCGGTGATGATGAGGTCATGCTCGTGCGCCAGCCGCCGCATCGCTTCGCGCTCCTGCGGAGGATTGTCCCGGTGGTCGACCTCGAGTCCGTCGAGGCCTGCGGCGATGAAATCGGTGATCGCCGAATCAGGGACCACCCGGCCGCGCATGGCCGCGCGCGGGTGAGCGAAGACCGAGACTCCCCCGGCTTCGCGAATGAGTCCGATCGCAGTGATCGGGTCGATCGTCGGCAGAGACACATGGTACTTTCCGTGGCTCGACAGAATCGACGTGAACGCTTCGGTGCGGGACTCGACGACACCGGCTGCCACCAGCGCATCGGCGATATGCGGACGTCCGATCGTGGCGTCTTCGCCGGAGACCGAGAGCACCGCATCCATATCAATCGGATAGTCTTCGGCCAATCTTTCGATGATGAGGTGTGTGCGGTCGAGGCGGGCCCGCCTCGTCTCCTGCACGACTTCGGCCAGACCCGTATTGTACGGGTCGTGCAGGTACGACAGAAGGTGCACGCTGATGCCCTCGTAGCGGCAGGAGATCTCCATTCCCCGCACCAGTCCGAGCCCGTAGACGCGGGCAGCATCTTCGGCAAGGGTCCAACCGGCGGTGGTGTCGTGGTCGGTGAGTCCGACGACGTCGATGCCCTCCATCGAGGCTTCTGAGATGAGTTCGGAAGGAGTCTGGGTCCCGTCCGAGAATGCGGTGTGCACATGGAGATCGATGACCATGGTCACAGTGTATCTGCATCTGTCGTTCCGACTTCCACATGTGCACTCCATGTCACTCCACCCGTCTAGACTGGCGGTATGACAGAGCACAATTCAGAACTCCCAGACTCGACACAGGACCTCGCAGACCGCGTGAACAATCGCTCGCATCGACCGAATTCCACCGCCTTCCGCGACTTCGTCGCCTCCGGTTGGCATCGCACACCTCTCGATGCCGAGGCTCTCGCCGCCGCCGGTTTCACCCCGGCACGCCGCGACGCCGTCTCGGCAGCCTTCCCCGGTGAGCGGCTCGTCGTTCCCGCCGGCGGACTCAAGGTCCGCTCGAACGACACCGACTACCGTTTCCGTGCCCATTCCGCGTTCATCCATCTCACCGGCCTGGAGGCCGATTCCGAGCCCGACGCCGTTCTCGTCTTCGAACCCGAGGGCGACGGCCACGACGTGACATTGTACTTCCGTCCTCGAGCCGGCGCCGACACCGAAGAGTTCTTCTCCGATTCCCGCTACGGCGAATATTGGGTCGGACCCCGCGCCGACCTCGAGGCCATGTCCCTCATGACCGGCATCGCCACGGCGAACTCCGCCACCGTCGATGACGCCATCACGAAAGACCTCGGTGCCATCTCCGTCCGCCTCGTCCGTCAGGCCGACACTCGCATCGACGGAGTCATCGACCTCGCTCGCACCCAGGTCCAGGCCGATCTCGAGACGTCCGAGGCCGGAGATGCGGAACTGGCCCAGATGCTCTCCGAGCTGCGCCTGATCAAGGACGACCACGAGATCGCCCAGCTGCGCGAAGCCGTCGCCATCACCCGAGCCGGATTCGACAATGTGGTGGCATCGCTGCCGACCGCACTCGGACACCGCCGGGGAGAACGAATCGTCGAAACCGCGTTCGAAACCGCTGCCCGCTCCGACGGCAATGGGGTCGGCTATGACACGATCGCCGCCTCGGGCAACAATGCCTGCACACTGCACTGGATCCGCAACAACGGCCAGGTCCGGGACGGTGACCTCATCCTCGTCGACGCCGGAGCCGAAGCGGATTCGCTCTACACAGCGGACATCACGCGCACCCTGCCCGTCTCAGGGACATTCAGTCAGGTGCAGGCGAAGATCTACGATGCCGTACTCGAAGCCTCCGACGCCGCTTTCGCCGTGGCCGCCGAACACACCGACCGTCCCGTGAAGTTCCGAGAGGTCCACGAGGCGGCCATGGAGGTCATCGCGACGCGTCTCGAAGAGTTCGGCGTGCTGCCGGTCTCCGCCGCCGTTTCGCTGTCGCCGGAAGGACAGCAGCACCGCCGGTGGATGGTCCACGGCACCAGCCACCACCTCGGCCTCGACGTCCATGACTGCGCGCAGGCGAGAGCGGAGATGTACCTGGACGCCACCATCGAGCCGGGAATGATCTTCACCATCGAACCCGGACTGTACTTCAAGTCCGATGACCTGCTGCTGCCCGAGGAGTTCCGCGGCAATGGTGTCCGCATCGAGGACGACGTGCTCGTCACCGCCGACGGAGTGGAGAATCTCTCCGCCGACTTCCCCCGCACCCGAACCGAGGTCGAAGCCTGGGTGCAGGGACGGCACCAGGACCGCTGATGACCCCGGGTGCCGTCAGCAGGCCGGGTTGGGACGCATGCTCCGGCCCGGTCCGCGGGCGCGGAATCCTCGAGATCCCCGGCATGCGCCTCGGTCATGCCGGTGAGCTCACCGACGCCCGCCTGACCGGGATCACCACTGTGCTGCCCCCACCCGGGTCGACCATCGGCGTCGATGTCCGCGGCGGCGGTCCCGCCACCCGTGAGACCGATGTCATCGCGCCGGGAACACACTCCTACGGTGCCGATGCCATCGTCCTCACCGGCGGCTCCGCGTTCGGCTTGGGCGCCGTATCCGGTGTCGTCGACACCCTCGCCGAGGCGGGACTCGGGTTCCCCGCTCCCGGACTGGCCGATACGGTCATTCCGCTCGTTCCCGCGGCCGCGATCTACGATCTCGGCCGCGGGGACGGTTCCCTCGCCCCGCCGCAGCCGGACGAGGGCACACAGGCGACACGCGCGGCGCTCTCCGGCCGAACGGGCGAAGTCCGAGGCAGCATCGGAGCAGGTACAGGAGCTCGGTCCGGGTTTCAGACCCTGCGGGGAGGACTCGGTTCCTTCGCCGTCCGTCTGCCCAGCGGGACCACTGTCGCGGCTCTTGTGGCAGCGAATTCGCTGGGGACGATCGGCACACCGTCGGGCGGTCTGTGGTTGGACCCGCTGCTGCGCTCAGTCGGTCTCGATCTGCCCACGGTCCACGGACTTCCCGCCGCACCGTCACCGGGTTCGGGATCCTCGGCGAAGAACACGACGATCGCGATCATCGCCACCGACGCGCGACTCGATCCGGCCCAGACCACACGGATGGCCTCGGGAGCACATGCCGGCATCTCGCGAGCCGTGCAGCCTTCGCACACTCTCTTCGACGGCGATACGGTCTTCGGCATCGCCACCGGAGCCCAGGATCTGCCCACCAACCGTGACGCCGCTACCCGAGAGCTCGTGATGATCTCCGCTGCGGCGGCCGATGCGCTGAGCTTGGCGATCCTCGACGCCCATGCTTCGGCGACCCCCGTCGACGGCGCTTGGGGACAGCCGCCGACGCTGAGCGAGATCGCACCGGATTTCAGCTCGGAGTTCACCGCACTCTGATCACGGAGACGGGGCCCGCCGTTCGGCGGGCCCCGCTCCTCTCAGTTCTCCGCAGCTCGCAGACATCGTCATCCGTCTGCCGCGCTGAGCTTCAGCTCCTTCTTCAGCGCTCAGTCGTTGCGAGCCGACTGAGCCTCGTCGGAGTCGAGACCCGACGGGTCCCGGACTTCCTTCTTCTGCTGGGCGTCGAAGCCGTCCTGAGGCAGCAGCTTCTGCGATTCGGCCTTCGCCGCAGCCTCGTCCTCGACCACGGTGAACCGGACCGTCTGCGTGAAGTCACGACCGTAGCGATCGGTTCCGGTCACCTCGGCGGTGTGCGTGCCCAGATCGAGATCCGACGGGATCGCGGTCCGCCACAGATGCGAGCTCGACCGGCCCACATTGCCCGACGTCCGCAGGTTCTGCGAGGCCGTGTACGGATCGGTGTATTCCCAGCCCTTGGCCAAGGCTTCGCCCTTGCCCGGCTGAGTGTGCTCGGACCGCTTCGGCGCCTTGCCGTCGAAGCTGACCTCCACGCGGGCGTCTGCGGTGCCGGCGAGGAAGCTCGAGGTCAGCCAGGTCTCGCCCTGCCTGAGGTCATCGCGGGTGACGACGCGTTCGGACACCGCCTCCGGGGCATCGCCTTCCCTGTCCGCGTCCTGCCACTCCTGCGCCTTCTGCGCCCAATCGCGCCACTCGGGCGAATTCACTCCGAGCAGCAGCTGGTGATCTTCGGACTCGCCCCGCACGGTGTAGCGTTCGCTGCGCGAGCTACCGTCGTATTCGAGGGTGAGCACGCCCGGCTCCGACGCGTCCTGGGTGAATGCGTACGGCAGTCCGTCGGCATTGAGCCCGCCGGAGTACCAGTCTCCGGAGACGGCGCCGGCCACGATCTGTGTATTCGGCAGCTTCTCGATCCCGGCCGCGGCCCATTCCTTCCGCGTCTGACCTGCCACGAGGTTCTCCTGAGTGTGCGTGTGTCCGCCCACGGTCACGGCGTTCGGGTAGTCGGCGATGACGTCGTAGAAGTCCTTCGCATTGTCGACGACGACGTCTTTGTGCGTGAGGATGGGCGCATGGGTGGCGATGACGACCTGAGCGTTCCGCGGAACGTTCTGCAGATCGTTCTCCAGCCAGGTCAGCTGCTCCTGACTGATCTTCTCCTTGTACTTCTTCCGGTTCGCCTTGCCCTCGTACTCGATGCTGTCGAGGACGACGAAGTGGGTCTTGCCGACCTCGTAGGAGAAGTACGAGGGCCCGAACTGGTCGCGGAAGGTGTCGAGGGCGTGCGAGTCATCGACCGCGTCGTAGTCCTGATCGTGGTTGCCCGGTGCCACTCGCACGGGGCCATTCATCTGCGAGTAGATGTCTCGCAGTTCGTCATTGAGGCTGAGGTCGTCACCGACGTTGTCGCCGAGCAGAAGCACGCCACACGCCCCGTAGTCGCTGCGATCGGCGAGGTCGCCGACGGCACCGTCGCGGGCATAGCCCATCTCGGTCGTGTCATACGCCTGGGTATCGGCGGCGATCGGGCAGTTCTGGTCGTCCTGCGCCGAAGCCTGCGACTCGATCATCGGGAAGTTCACGGCCTTCGGTGTCTCACCGGTCGGTTCGATGCCTCCGAACTCGAGGTCTCCGGAGCCTTCCGGCAGATGGTTGTAGCTGAACTGTGCGATCATGTCCTCATCGACGGGCACCTGCCATCCGGCGGGCTGAGTGATCGAGACGGTCATGTTCTCTCGCACGGGCAGCGCGTAGCGTCCGTCTCCGTCCGTGAGGACGACGTCGACTCCGTTGCTCACCGCGACGCCGGAGACGCCCTCCTCATCACCGTCGAGCTTCGAGTTCTCATTGACGTCGTCGAAGACCTGACCGGTGAACTTCTGCGGGTCGGCGGCCTTGCCGCGGTCGACCTGGACGTGGCCCTCGTAGAGTTCGGCCGGAGCGTCCGCTGCCACCGCCTCCGTCGGTGAGAGAAGCGGGGCGAAGAGCGAGAGCGCGGCGCAGGCCCCCAAACCTGCGGCGGCGGTGCGCGGGCGGATTCGTCGTGTCTGCATGGATTTCTCCTGTATTCGACTGTGGCGGGTTCTGCCGAGAGATGACCCTAGGGAGATGGGGCGACAACGAGATGAAGCAGTTAGGACGGCTTGATGAATAGGAGAAGAGTCCGGATGGAACCCGACGCCCGCTGCGTCCACCTGCAGCGGATGTGATCTGGATTCAATTCCTGGAAGCGACCACTGAAATCTCCACGCACCACGTAGTCTGAGACCATGAGTGGTCCACCGAAAAGAGTCTTCGTCGCTCGACTCGTCTCCGCCCCCGTGTTCGACCCTCTCGGAGATCAGGTCGGCCGTGTCCGCGACGCCGTTCTCGTCTACCGTGCGACGATGCGGCAGTCCCCTCGAGTCATCGGCCTCGTCGTCGAGGTGCCGGGACGGCGCCGTGTCTTCGTGCCGATGGGCCGGGTCACCGCAATCGACTCCGGGCAGGTCATCACCACCGGTCTGGTGAATATGCGGCGCTTCGAGCAGCGCGAGTCCGAGACCTTGGTGATGAACGATCTGCTCGACCGGCGTCTGCGCCTGCGGGAGGACAACTCACCGGTGCTCATCGAAGATGTCGGTATCGAACAGCAGGTGAACAAGGACTGGGAGGTCACCCGACTGTTCGTGCGGCGCGTGCCCGAACGCAGCGCCTTCGCCGCGTTCCGCCGCCGTGGTGAGACCAAGCAGATCGACTGGACGGACGCCGACCATCCGGTGGATTCCGAGGTCGACCAGGAAGCCACCCAGCTCATCGCCGCCTATCAGGACACGAAGCCTGCCGACCTCGCCGATGTGCTCTTCGAGATGAACTCGTCCCGCCGCCTGCAGGTCGCCCGTGCCCTCGATGACGAACGCCTCGCCGATGTCGTCGAGGAGCTGCCGGCCGAGACCCAGATCGAGATCCTCGCGGGACTCGAGACCGAACGAGCCGTGACCGTGCTCGAGGAGATGGCGCCCGATGACGCGGCTGACCTCCTCGGCGAGCTCAGTGATGATCAGGCCGAACGGTTCCTGACGCTGATGGAGCCCGATGAGGCCGAAGATGTGCGGACGCTTCTGGCCTACGATGACGACACTGCGGGCGGTCTGATGACGACCGAACCGGTGATCCTGACCCCGGAGGCCACGGTCGCCGAGGCGCTGGCCCATGTGCGTCGGGAAGACCTGCCGGCGGCCCTGGCCGCAGCGGTCTTCGTCTGCCGTCAGCCCGTGGAGACTCCGACGGGCAAGTATCTGGGTCTCGTCCACATCCAGGAGATGCTGCGCCATCCGCCGCACGAGGCGGTCGGCATCATGCTCGACACCGAGGTCGAACCTCTGTCGCCGGAGACTCCCCTCGGTGAGGTGGCGAAGCTGTTGGCCGCGTACAATCTGGTGTCGGTGCCGATCACCGATGACAATGATCGCCTCGTCGGTGTGGTCACCGTCGATGACGTCCTCGACGAGCTTCTGCCCGAGGACTGGCGAACCACCGGTCGTGACGATCGCAGCAGGGGGTAGAGATGGCCGTCGATGATTTCGAGATCCCGAGGTCGAGCAAACGCCGACTGCCGAGCTTCACCGTCTCCCCCGAGACCTTCGGCCGCGGGGCCGAAGCCTTTGCCCGGTTCATGGGCACTCCGGCGTTCCTCGTCGGGATGACGGTCTTCTGTGCCGTGTGGCTGCTGTGGAACACCCTGCTGCCCGAGTCGTGGCAGTTCGACCCGAGGTCGCTGAACTTCACTCTGCTGACCCTCATCCTCTCCCTGCAGGCTTCCTACGCAGCCCCGCTGATCCTGCTCGCGGAGAACCGCAGCACCGACCGGGACCGCGTCGAGTTCGAACACGATCGGCAGCGTGCCGAACGCAACCTCGCCGACACCGAGTACCTGGCACGGGAGGTCGCGGCGCTGCGCATCGCCATGCGTGAGGTCGCCACCCGCGACTTCATCCGCTCGGAGCTCAAAGATCTGCTCAAGGAGCTGGAAGAGGAGAAGCAGGACGGCGACGTCGATTCCCGACCCTCCGAACAGCGGCGAGGCGGCCCTCGCGGCGGATGACGAGACGACCGCCGATAGGTAGTGTTGAAGGCCCGGGAGCACGGACCCGGGAACGAAAGGACGTGGGTATGACTGGTCCCTCTGTGGACGCTGTGAGACAGGCGCTGACCGGGGTCATCGACCCGGAGATCCGCCGCAGCATCGTCGAACTCGACATGGTCGAATCGATCGGCATCGACGGCGGCAAGGTCACCGTCACGGTTCTCCTCACGATCGCCGGGTGCCCGCTGAAGGACACGATCACCAAGGACACGGAGGCCGCGGTGGCCCGGGTCGACGGAGTCACCGAGGTGGCTGTCGTGCTGGGGACGATGAGCCCCGAACAGCGCAAGGCGATGAAGGAGAAGCTGCAGGGCTCCGGCACCCGCGATATTCCGTTCAACCGTCCTGAGTCTCTGACCAAGGTCTATGCCGTTGCGTCCGGAAAGGGCGGAGTCGGCAAATCCTCGGTGACGGCGAACCTCGCCGTGTCCCTGGCGGAGAAGGGTCTGCGCGTCGGCGTCGTCGATGCCGACATCTACGGCTTCTCCATCCCCGGCATGCTCGGTCTCTCCGGTAAGCCGACCCGAGTCGATGAGATGATCCTGCCGCAGGTCGCCCATGACGTGAAGGTGATGAGCATCGGCATGTTCGTCCCTGCGAGCCAGGCTGTCGTCTGGCGCGGTCCGATGCTCCATCGCGCCCTGCAGCAGTTCCTCACGGATGTGTTCTGGGGCGACCTCGACGTGCTGCTGCTCGATCTGCCTCCCGGCACAGGTGACATTGCCATCTCCGTGGCACAGCTGCTGCCCGCATCCGAACTCCTCGTCGTCACCACACCGCAGTCAGCGGCCGCACAGGTCGCCGAACGCGCCGGATCCATCGCCACGCAGACGAAGCAGACGCTGGCGGGAGTCATCGAGAACATGTCGTGGATGGAGATGCCCGACGGCACTCGAATGGAGGTGTTCGGCTCCGGCGGAGGTGCCAGCGTGGCCGAGAACCTCACCGCCACCCTCGAACACGAGGTTCCGCTGCTCGCTCAGATTCCCTTGGACACTCGTCTGCGGGAAGGATCGGACGCGGGCACCCCGGTCGTGCTCGGCAGCCCCGATTCGCCTGCGGCGCAGGCTTTCGACTCTCTCGCTGAGTCGCTCAAGCGACGCACTCGGGGCCTGTCCGGCAGATCTCTGGGCCTGAGCCCGGTGTGAGTCGGTGTCGCTGCGGTGCTGTTCGATGGCCCCGGGTTCAGGTGGCTTCGGGGTCGAACGGCGCCGCGTCGGCACGGTCGCGCAGGGTGACCTGGGCCTGGAACCGTTCGATGGGTGACTTCTCCCGGGCAGGGGTCGCCTCGGTGTCGGTCTGAGTCGACGTCACAGCGCCTGCGGACTCAGCGGGCGACGTTTCCTGAGTGGAACGTTCCTGACGCTTGGACTCGCGGATGGCCGCGTCCTCTTCGACGAGGGCCTCACGCACGATCCGGCGCGGATCGTACTGACGCGGGTCGAGCTTCTGCCAGTCCACGTCCTTGAAGTCGTCGCCGAAATCGCGTCGGACGCTGTCCTTCGCGCCTTCGGCCATGCGACGCATCTGTCGCACGAGGTCCCGCAGCTTCTGAGCGTATTCGGGCAGGCGTTTGGGTCCGATGACGACCAAGGCCACAACGACCAGAATCACCATTTCGGTGCCGTTGATACCGAACATGGTCTCAAGTCTACCGTGGACGGCGGTAGCATCGACTCATGGTCAGCACAGGTTCGACAATCCGATCCCGCCGGGAGGTGCAGTGGACGAGATAGCCGTCGAACGGGTGCTGCGCATCGTCGAGCTCGTTCCCGCCGCTCGTGTCGTCGCCTACGGCACGGTCGGCGCAGTCGCCGACTGCTCACCCCGCTACGTCGGTCGGGTGATGCGGGAATTCGGGTCGAACGTCACGTGGTGGCGAGTCGTCGATGCGACCGGTCTCCTGCCGCCCGAGATCTTCGCTCGAGCCCGCACCCACTGGGACGACGAAGGCACCGCCCATACGCATGAGCGCGTCGAACGCTCGGCGTTCCTCGACGTCGACGAACTCGATCAGCTGTGGCGCACCCACGGAATCGAACCCGGATGCGGTTAGACTTGGGAAGACTCAGCACCAGAAGGGAGGGGCCGGTTGGCACGCGAAAATGCAGGTGATCTCACCTTCTCGGAACAGTTCAACGGTCCCGATCCGCTGCTCGACGCCGCTCGCACCCATTCACATGAGTTCGGGATCGGCCCGGTCTCCCAGACCACGGCGAAGACCCTGACTCTCCTGGCCCGCCTCCTCACGCCGGTCGCGGCTGTCGAAGTCGGCACCGGCGTCGGAACCTCGACCCTGTCGCTGCTGCGCGGCATGCCCAACGCCGGGATACTGACGTCGATCGACACGAATTCCACGACCCAGAGCGCCGCACGGGATCTCGTCGACATGGCCGGAATCAGACCTGGTCGGCTGCGTCTGATGAGCGGCCGTGCCGAAGAGGTGCTCAAACGACTCGCCCCGTCGGCCTATGACATGGTCTTCATCGACGTGGAGCCGGGCAGTTTGGAGAGGATGATCGAGCCCTCCCTGCGTCTGCTCGACGCTCAGGGCCTGTTGGTCATCCACAAGACCCTCCTCAAAGGCGCTGTCGCAGATCCCGTCGATCGCAGTCCTCGCACCCAGGCTGCGCGCAGCATGCTCAACCGCATCGCAGAACAGGAGAACCTCGAACGGGTGCTGCTGCCCATCGGCGAAGGGCTGCTGCTTCTGCAGAAGGCCCGGTGAAACGAGCACAGCAGAGACTTACAGGTAAGTCTCTGCTGTTCGTGAGTGTCCGCTCGGCCGTGTGCTGCGGCCGTCGGCTCAGAGCCCCAGTGTCTGGGCGAGAGTGTCGTGGAGTCCGGTGGCTTCGTCTCTGCTGAGTTCGATCACCAGGCGACCGCCGCCTTCGACTGGAAGCCGCATCACCATGCTTCGGCCTTCTTCGGTCACTTCCAGAGGTCCGTCGCCGGTGCGGGGTTTCTGGGCTGCCATATGGGCTCTTCCTTCCGTTGTCATGCAAAGACGGTTCACACCAGGTGGACCGAATGATGTACGTACGATTATTCCATGATCCGCGCGTTCCCGGTAACTCTTCGCAACTCTTCGACCCTGTGGGCAGTCGCGGCGCGGATCGGCTGACGGTCACGGAGGCAGGTCAGCTGGAGATCACGGAGGCAGGTCGGCGGGCGGAGTGAAGTGCCACAGATAAGCGACCCACACGATCTGAAGCAGGATATAGGCCACCAGCATCGCGGCCCGATACCCTCGTGAGCGCACCAGCGCCAGCGTCAGCGCCATCGGAAACAGCGGCAGCAGCAGACGCAGGGTGGAGGTCTGGGGATTGAAGAAGATGAGCAGATACAGCCCGTAGCCGAGGCAGAACAGCTGCAGCGTCCGCCCCATATGCGCTCCCGCCGGTGAGAAGATCAGGGCGAGCATTCCGGCGATGACGATGACGAGCAGCACCGGCCCGAGCGGACCGATGAGGCTGATCGACCTTGCCACCCACTGGACGACGAACGTGGTCTCGCCGGTGTGCCAGGCCGCCTCGGTGTCGGTATAGGCCGTCAGCGATCCGGTCGCCCACCACGCGTGGATCGGGTGGATGAGTGCCGCCGCGCACGAGGCCACGCCCAGCGTCCAGGACCGGACCACCTCGCCGGTCGGATACGGATCGCTGCGGCGGCGAAGGAAGCGGTCGATGAGGTGGAAGAGCATGAAGAACGAGAACGCGACGCCGATCGGCCGCGACAGATCCATGAAGGTCACGACCGGGATCGCGGTGAGATAGCGTCGCTCGACGACGAGGAAGAGCGCCATCACCTGCAGCAGAAGAGTCAGAGATTCGGCATATCCGGTGGAGAAGATCGCGGCCGGCGGGAAGAACATGACAAGAGCCAGTCCCATCAGCGCCTGACCGGCATCGACGTATTTGCGGAAGAGGTGGAGAATGACGATCGAGGCCAGACCCGCGGCGATCGTGGACACGATCGGCGAGATGACCTCGTAGCTCAGCCCGGTGAGGTCGGAGACAGTGGCCACGATCGAGGGATGCAGCGGATAGAACGCCCATTGGTTCTCCGCGACAGCTCCGGACTCGTCGAGCGGCAGCACGCGAGGATA
The DNA here is from genome assembly GCF_900169165.1 of Brevibacterium linens ATCC 9172. Classification (GTDB taxonomy): domain Bacteria; phylum Actinomycetota; class Actinomycetes; order Actinomycetales; family Brevibacteriaceae; genus Brevibacterium; species Brevibacterium linens. Next base: position 112,712 of record NZ_FXYY01000003.1, on the reverse strand, counting down.
CCCTTCGTCGGCGACGCGACCGTACCAGCCGCCGTCCCAGAAGTTGAGGAAGTCATTGAGCGTCGTCGTCACCGGCGACGATGACCAGTTCGCCGGGTCCTGACGTTTGAGGACCGCGGCGAAGATCGACATGCTCACGACGCGGGAGACGAAGTACACGGATACCGCCTGCAGCCACACGGGCAGGCTCATGAACAGAGCGCTGAAGCGGCTGAAGCGGGAGGAGTCGAAGACTTCGGGGGCGAGGGTGATTCCGGGCAGGTCTGCAGGGCGACTCATCGTGGTCCGGCAGCCGTTTCCGGTCCGTCAGAAGCAGCTGCGGATTCGAGTTCGCTCAGGCGTGCGCGTAGCATCGCCATGGCCTCGTCGACGTCTTCCATGCGGTAGCCGCGCAGTGCGGGCCGAAATCGCACCGACTCCAGGTCCTCGACGGTGAACTCCGCAGGCAGTCCGGTCCAGCGCTCTTCGGCCTCGTCGACGGTTTCGGAAGAGAAAGCGTTGAAGGTCGCCGCGACGACGAAAACGAGGACGAAGACCGCGGCCGCGACACCGATGACAATCCACAGAGGCATACCCTCATTTTCGCATAGGCGCCTGCGCGGAATGTTCAGCGCAGGCCGCGCACGGTGTGTTTCGGTGCGCCTTGACCGGTGATCGCCGCGGTCACCTCGATCGCGTCGGCAGTGGCTCTCACGTCGTGGGTGCGGATCAGTGCCGCTCCCTTCTCGATGGCCAGCGCGGTGGCGGCGATCGTCCCGTACAGTCGATCCTGTGGACCGACCTCGCCGATGGCCTCTCCCACGAAATCCTTCCGTGAGATCGCCAGCAGAACCGGGTAGCCGGTGGCGGTGAACCGTTCGAGTTCGCGCAGCAGCCGCAGCGAATGGTAGGTGTTCTTCCCGAAGTCCGGGGTGGGGTCGATGATGATCCTGTCCTCGCGGACCCCTGCTGCCAGGGCCGCCTCGGCGAGCTCGATAACGCCGGAGACGGTGGAGTCGACGACGTCACCTGCCTGCAGACCATAGCGGTTGCGGTGGGCGTCGGTGCGCGGATCCAATCCGCCTGTGTGGGAGCAGACGATGCCGACATCATTCCGGGCGGCCACCTCGGCGAGCTTCGGGTCGACCCCTGCCCAGGTGTCATTGAGCAGTCCCGCGCCGGCCCTGCAGGCGGCCTCGGCCACCTCATGGCGCCAGGTGTCGACACTGATGAGCACGTGCGGATGGGACCGTGCCACGGCGTCGATGGTCGGGCACACGCGGTCGATCTCCTCGGCCGCGGAGATCCCCCGACCGCGGCCGGCACGCACCCCTCCGATATCGACGATCTGAGCACCGGCGGAGGTGGCGGACTCCACTGCGGCGATCGCCGCATCGAGGGTGGCGGCAGATTCGTAGAAGGAATCGGTGGTGCGGTTGATCACGGCCATGATCGCCGGGGTGCCGGGCCGGGCGCGGGCCAGTTCGAACCGTTCGGCCTCCGGCTGGCCGGTGGCGTCGCCCCTCACGGTCGGCCGTTCGCAGGTGAGAACACCGCGGAGGTCGTGCCGTGTCCCGGTCCGATCGCGGCAACGACTTCGTCGATGTCGTCGGTGAGCGTGAACATGTTCAGGTCCGCTTCGCTGATCGTCCCCGCGGCCAGAAGGGTGTTCTGCATCCAATCGACGAGCCCGCTCCAGTAGTCAGTGCCGACGAGCACGATGGGGAATGACGTGATCTTGCCGGTCTGGACCATGGTGAAGGCCTCGAACAGCTCGTCGAGTGTGCCCAGGCCGCCGGGCATGAGGACGAATCCGCGCGAGTATTTGAGGAACACGGTCTTGCGGACGAAGAAGTAGCGGAAGTTCACGCCGAGTTCGACGTGCTCGTTGAGTCCGGTCTCGAAGGGCAGCTCGATGCCCAGCCCGATGGACACTCCCCCGCCCTCGCAGGCTCCGCGGTTGCCGGCCTCCATGATTCCGGGTCCCCCGCCGGTGATGATCGCGTTGCCGTTCTCCGCGAGGCGGCAGGCGATCTCTCGGGTGTCCGCATACGCCCGGGTGCCGGCTTTCAGACGGGCGGATCCGAAGATCGACACGGCCGGTCCGATCTCGGCCAGCGAGCCGAATCCTTCGACGAACTCGGCTTGGATGCGCATGACGCGCCACGGGTCCTCATGCACCCAGTCGGTGCCGGACTTCGATTCGAGGAGACGCTGGTCCGTCGTCGTCTCCGGCACCTGGTCACCGCTGAGACGCAGCGGGCCCTTGCTGTAGTAGCCCGGCTCGCCGGTGGGGGCATCTGCCGAATCACCTGCGGGGTCACCGGTCGGATCGCCTGCCGGGTCTCCGGTCGAATCGTCTGTCGATCTGGTCATCTCATTCACCGGCCCTGAAGGTAGCGGCGCAGAGTTGCGGTGGCCTGTTCCACCTCGGCGACTCTCACATGCTCATCCGACTTGTGAGCATACAGCGGGTTGCCGGGACCGAAATTCACCGCCGGAACTCCGAGTGCGCTGAATCGGGACACATCGGTCCAGCCCAGTTTCGGGGCCGGGGACAGTCCGAGCGTGTCGATGAAGTCCTGGGCGATGTCCCTGTCGAGTCCGGGGCGCGCACCTTCTGCGGCATCGGTGACGACGACGTCGAATCCGGTGAAGAACTCGCGCAGGAAGGACTCCGCCTCGGCGGCGGACTTGCTCGGAGCGAAGCGGTAGTTCACGGAGACGACGCATTCGTCGGGCACGACGTTCCCGGCGACTCCCCCGCGGATGTTCACTGCGGACAGGGATTCGCGGTAGTCGAGGCCGTCGACCGTGACGGTGTCGGTCTCGAATTCGGCGAGCCTGGTGAGCACCTCGGCGGCGGAGTGGATGGCGTTGACGCCCATGAATGCCCGTGCCGAGTGGGCGCGGACTCCGGTGGTGGTGACGTCGACGCGGATGGTTCCGTTGCAGCCGCCTTCGACGGAGGCGTTCGAGGGTTCGCCGAGGATCGCGAAGTCTCCGGTGAGCCAATCGGGATGATTGCGGGAGACGCGGCCGAGCCCGTTGAGTGAGGCATCGACCTCTTCGTGGTCGTAGAAGACCCAGCTGACGTCCCGATTCGGTGCGGTCAGTGCGGCTGCCGTGGCCAGCTGCATCGCCACTCCGGCCTTCATGTCGCAGGCGCCCCGACCCCAGACGACCTCATCAGCGGGGTAGTTCTCTCCGGTCATATGGGTGCGCACAGGTGGAAGATTGTCTTCGACGGGAACGGTGTCGAGGTGACCGGCGACGACGATGCGTTCGGCCAGGCCGAGGTTCGTGCGCGCGACGATGGTGTCTCCGTCGCGGAGGATCTCCAGATCCGGCCCCGGCCCTGCGCTGATCCTCTCCAGCACGTCGACGACGGCATCGGCGAGGACGGTTTCGTTCCCGGACACGGATTCGACGGCGCACAGACGACCGGTGAGTTCGGCCGGGTCGCCCAGTGCGACGAACAAATATTCACCGAGGTCTCCGGCAGGCGCGAATATGGCATCAGTCTCAGCAGATGGATCGACAGTCATGTCTCTTAGCCTAGTACGGCGCCACCGTCTAGGCTTGAGGCATGACAGAACGCATTGTTTCCGCACGTGGACTCGCCACGATCCATTCCGATACCGTCCTCTCCGTCTGGTACCCCGCCTTGAGCAGCGGTGATACCCATGACACGGCCGAGGCGGCCGCCACCGCCCGCGCCGCCGATGACGGACTCGACGCGCTGGTGGGCACTGATGAGGCCCGCGGCACCCGTTCCGAGGTCGTCACGACCACGATCGATCTCGACGCCGGTCCCGCCTCGGCGGCCGATGCCTACCTGCGTCTGCACGCACTGTCCCACCGCGTCGTGACACCCAACGACGTCAACCTCGACGGCATCTTCGGTCATATCGCCAATGTCGTGTGGACCTCCTTCGGCGCCTGCTCGCCCGAGGACTTCGAGGCCACTCGCGCCAAACTGCTCGCCCGCGGTCCCGTCGCCGTCTACGGGCTCGACAAGTTCCCGCGGATGACGGACTTCGTCATCCCCTCCGGTGTGCGCATCGCCGATGCCGACCGTGTCCGTCTCGGCGCTCACCTGGCTCCCGGCACCACTGTCATGCACGAAGGCTTCGTGAACTTCAACGCCGGCACCCTCGGTTCTGCCATGGTCGAGGGCCGCATCTCGCAGGGCGTCGTCGTCGGCGACGGATCGGACATCGGCGGCGGAGCCTCGATCATGGGCACGCTCTCCGGCGGCGGCACTCACCGCATCTCCATCGGCTCGGGCAGCCTGCTGGGTGCGAATGCCGGAGTCGGCATCTCCATCGGCGACGACTGCATCGTCGAAGCGGGCCTCTACATCACCGCAGGCACCCGCGTGACGGTCCCCGGCGAAGGCGATGCCGTGGTCAAGGCCGCCGAGCTCAGCGGGAAGAACAACATCCTCTTCCGCCGCAACTCCGTCACCGGCACCGTCGAGGCGATCGCCCGCGACTCCAAGGGCATCGAGCTCAACCCCGACCTGCACTGATCGGCAGGCTGGCCGTTCGCAGCGACACCGCGCCGCGGCACTGCGGCTGAGGGCGCGTTCACATCATGTGGACGCGCCCTCAGCGCATTCACTCCTCGCCGACGCCAGGCATCCCACGTCGTCGGTTCTTCGCCGGGAAGCCCCGCATCACCCACCCGTACTTGCATACCACCGTGTTCCTGCAGGTGGATGTGACAACGAAGGATGATGGATGCGTCAGTATCTGTAGGACAAGCCTCCTGCGACGCGAAGTGGCACTACCGGTGCGGGATGGAGAAAGAGCGGCTGCACGAGCCCGAGCAAAGAGCGCCTGCACGAGACCGAGCCGAGAATGCGCAACGGCGTCGGACAGAAGATTCTGCTCCGACGCCGTTGCGTGGGCTCGACGACACATGCGCCGAGGTGGGGCTCGACCGTCCGTTGTCACGTCGCTGACGTGTGGCCGGCTGAGCTGAAGGACTCAGCGTTCGCTGATGTCCGTGTAGTTCCGGTTGTATTCGCCTGTGTAGATCTGGCGAGGACGGCCGATCTTCGTCTCGGGGTCCTTGATCATCTCGCGCCACTGAGCGATCCAGCCGGGCAGACGACCGACCGAGAACAGCACGGTGAACATATTCGTCGGGAAGCCGAGGGCCTTGTAGATGAGACCCGTGTAGAAGTCGACGTTCGGGTAGAGCTTGCGCTCGACGAAGTAGTCGTCGGCCAGCGCGATCTCCTCGAGCTGCTGAGCAAGCTCGAGCAGCGGGTCGCCGCCGGAGCGGGCGAGAACCTCGTCGGCCGTCTTCTTGATGATCTTCGCGCGCGGATCGTAGTTCTTGTACACGCGGTGACCGAAGCCCATGAGACGAACGCCGTCTTCCTTGTTCTTCACGCGCTCCATGAACTTCTTCGGTCCGTCATCGGAGGCCGCGATCTGCTCGAGCATCTCGAGCACGGCGGAGTTCGCGCCGCCGTGCAGCGGTCCGGCCAAGGCGTTGACTCCGGCCGAGATCGACTGGAACACGTTGGCCTGCGAGGAGCCGACGAGACGAACCGTCGAGGTCGAGCAGTTCTGCTCGTGATCGGCGTGGAGGATGAACAGCTGATCCATGGCCTTGACAGCCAGCGGATCCGGTTCGTATTCCTCAGCGGGAACGCCGAAGTTCACGCGCAGGAAGTTCTCCACCAGGCTCAGCGAGTTGTCCGGGTGGATGACCGGCAGCCCCATGTTCTTCCGATGCGCGAGAGCTGCGATGGTCGGCATCTTCGCGAGCAGACGGAATGACGACGTGTCGATCTGATCTTCGTCAAAGACATCGAGGTCATCTTGGTAGAACGTCGACAAAGCCGCGACGGCGGCTGCAACCATAGGCATCGGATGAGCGTCGTACGGGAACGCACGGAAGAAGCGTCGCAGGTCCTCGTGGACGATGGTGTGTCCGCGCAGGCGAGCGTCGAAGGCGTCGTACTGTTCCTGCGTCGGCAGCTCACCATAGATGAGGAGGTAGCAGACTTCGACGAAGTTCGACTGTTCCGCGAGCTGTTCGATCGGGTACCCGCGGTACTGCAGCTCACCGTTGTCACCATCGATGTAGGTGATGGACGACGAGGTGGCTGCGGTGTTGGCAAACCCTGGATCGTATGTGACCGCGCCGGTCTCTTTCAGCAGAGAGCCGATACGGTATCCGTTGTTGCCCGCCGTTGCTGACACCTCGGGCAGTGTCAGCTCCGTATCAGCGATCCTGAGGTTCGCCTCCGAAGTCATTCGATCTCCTCACCGTTGACCGACCCCAAGAACTTCCTGAGGTGTTTTGCACAGTTCTTTCAAAGACTACCGACAACTGCGGGAATCAGAAAATCACTGCACGCTTCTTATACTGGTCGGTAATATTTCTGACCAGGTAAAATAACAGTTTTTTGGCCTGCACGAAGTCTTAGCGGTGCCTTAGCGGACGCTCGGAAACCGGTGGTTCACAAGCGCCGTACCCCACCCCCGCAATCATTGTACGGCGGCCCGAAGACGCTCGGCCGCGGACCGGATACGTTCGTCGGTGGCGGTCAGCGCAATTCGCACATGGTCGGCAGCCGCCGATCCGTAGAACTCACCGGGACCTGCGACGATGCCGAGTTCGGCGAGGTCAGCCAGGGACTGCCAGCAGTTCTTGTCTGCTGTCGACCACAGGTAGAGACCCGCGGTCGAATGATCGATGCGGAATCCGAACTCCTCGAGCCCAGTTCGCAGCTGCTCGCGCCGCGCCCGGTAGGTCTCCTTCTGCGCCAGCACGTGTTCCGTGTCGCGCAGTCCGGCGACCATGGCCTCCTGGATCGGGAAGGGCACGATCATGCCTGCGTGTTTGCGCGAGCGGGTGAGATCCGAGATGAGCTCGGCATCGCCGGCGACGAACGCCGCTCGATAGCCGGCGAGATTCGACTGCTTCGACATCGAGTACACGCTCAGCACGCCGGCGTTCGACTCCCCCGCGGCTGCAAGCACACTCGGTGCCGGCTCATCGGATTCCCAGTTGAGCAGTCCGTAGCATTCGTCCGACGCCACGACGACTCCGGCGGCGCGAGCACGGCGAACCACCTCGGCGAGGGTGCCGACGTCGAGGACCTCACCCGTCGGATTGCTCGGGGTGTTGATCCACAGCAGACCGATGCCGTCCAACGAGACTCCGTCGACGACCTGAGCGGCATCGATGCGGCGGCATTCGACACCCGCGATGGTCGCCCCCATCTCATAGGTCGGGTACGCGGCGGAGGGACAGGCGACGGCGAGCCCGCGTTCGCGCAGCCCCAACAGAGTGGGCAGCCAGGCGACGAGCTCCTTCGAGCCGACGGTCGGCAGGATTTCGGCAGCGGGGTCGAGGTCGACCGAATGCCAGTTCTCATACCACCAGGCGATGGCTTCACGCAGCTGCGCCGTTCCGGCGGTCGTCGGGTAGCCGTGCGCATCTCCGGCCTCCGACAGGGCACGACGGATCACTTCGGGGGTGGGGTCGACGGGCGTGCCGATGGACAGGTCGCACACTCCGTCGGGATGCTCGGCGGCCCGGTTGCGGTATTCCGTGAGTCGGTCCCAGGGGTAGTCCGGGAGGTTGAGTCCGAAGGTGTTCGTCATCGGTCAGTCGTCGTGGTTCTGCGGCGGCAGGGCGGAGATGATCGGGTGGTCCTTGCCGGTGTTGCCGAGCTTCGCGGCGCCGCCGGGCGAACCGAGGTCGTCGAAGAATTCGACATTGGCCTTGTAGTACTCTTCCCATTCATCGGGCACATCGTCTTCGTAGAAGATGGCTTCGACGGGGCACACGGGTTCGCACGCGCCGCAGTCGACGCATTCGTCGGGGTGGATGTACAGGCTGCGTTCGCCCTCGTAGATGCAGTCGACGGGACATTCGTCGATGCAGGCCTTGTCCTTGAGGTCGACACAGGGCTGGGCAATGATGTACGTCACTGGGCTGACTCCTCGAAAGACTCACAGATGGTGCGCATATGCCTCCCACAATACGCCTCCGGGGGATTCCTGTGCTCACCGGTCTCAGGTGATTCGCATTGCATCTGACATCGCCGCTGCTGACTGCGCCCGACCGGGGCGAGCGTGTCATAGGGTGGGAGGGCATCAATTTCGCGGAGGAAGGCCAGACGTGGACGATCTGCAGCCCGGCAGACGAGTGGTCGTGCGGTATTCGCTCGACCCCGGTGACACCCATTCGACGTCCGATGCCCTCGGCGTCGTCACAGCCGTCGACGAGGCGGGACTCGAGATCGATACCAAGCGCGGCCCCCTGCGCATCGCCCGTGCCCAGATCCTCCTCGTCCACGAGGTGCCCCCGGCTCCCACCAAAGCCGGACGCACCCACGAGATCGTCTCCGCCGTTGATCTGCGGCGCATCTCCGCGGCCGCCTGGCTGCCCCGCGATGTGTCCTGGCTGCATGTGGAGAACCTGCGCAACGAAGGCACCGAGGCGGCCGCCGAGGTCAGCCTGCTGCAGAAGGGCTGGCTGCTGCGCCATTCGGAGTCCGCGACCCGCCGAGCCAATTCGTGCCTGCCCATCTCCGACACCGGTCTCGGGTGGGAACAGGGGCTCGACGCAGTCGAGGAGTGGTATCGGACCCGAGGCGAGCCCGGTCGCGTCCAGATCTATTCCGCCGATGATTCCACCGCGCTTGCTCCAGAATGCGAGGGGCTCGCTTCCCTGCTCTCGGCCCGCGGCTACACCCCCTCAGAGGCCACCCTGCTGCTCACCGGCGCCACGAGCGAGGCAGCCGGCGGCGTGTCTTCCCCCGCCGAGGCGGCCGCTGCCGGTCTGCTCATCGACGTGAACGATGCACCGTCCTCCGAGCACTTCGCCGCGTGGACGTCGCAGCGCAGCCCTGGTGAGGAACCGGGTTCGGCTGAGGCGTTCAAGACACTCATCGAAGCCGATCAGCCGTGTGAGTTCGTCACTGCCTACGCCGAGCATCCCGACGGATCCCGATCGATGGTGGCGGCATGCAGAGTGGTCGAGCGCAGCAAATGGGGGGTCATCACCAACCTCATCACCCGTCCCGATCTGCGGCGCCGCGGTGCCGGGCGTTCGGTGGCCGCAGCTGCCGCGGCGCTGCTCGCTCAGCGCGGGGTTCGGTCCTACCTCGTCGACATCGAGTCGAGCAATGAGGCATCGTTGAACCTCTTCGCCTCTCTCGGCGCGACTGTCCGCCATCGGTCCTGGTACGCCGAAGCCCGCTGACCGGTCAGCCGGCCGGAATCCTGCTGCGAGGGCTCAGCCCTGGCATTCGACCTTGTTCACCGGCCGGTAGACCGTGGTGAATCCGTCCTTCGTGGTCTGACCCGAACTGATGTCCTTCATGGTCCGGGTGATCCGGATCGACCAGCCGCCCTTCGGCGACTGCGGGGTGCACGACGGTCCGCTTTCGGTGATCGAACCCGGTGAGGTGTGGTTGAACCGATCCGAGGCGCCGGCCGACACATCGTACTTCTTGACGCCGAAGACCTTCGCATGGACCTCTCCGTCCTTGAGGTACATGTCGAGAACGACCGGGGTCTTCGAGTTGTTCGTGAACTTCATATCGATCGAGGACCAGTCGAGGGTCGACTCGCGGCCCTCCGGATAGCGGGAGATATAGCGCGAATGCGCCTGGTGTTCGTCGAGGTCGAAACCGGCGAAGAACGCGGCATTGAACAGTGTCGTCGACACCTGTGAGACTCCGCCGCCGTAGTCTTCCTTCATCTGACCTTCGGAGATCACGCCGGCAGGCTTGTAGCCGTTCGCCGCTGTGCGCTGGCCCAGAGCCTCGTTGAGGGAGAACTGCTCGCCCGGCTGGAGCACGGTGCCGGAGACCTTCTTCGAAGCCACCCGCAGGTTGGTATCGCGGTTGGGTTCGGAGTTGTACCCGGTGGAGAACTGAGACACAGTGTCGGAGACATCGGCCTTCTTCGCATCCTTCGTGGTGAAGTCGGGTTTGACGGAAGCCAGGGTCACGCTCGGTTTGTCTTCCTTGCCGTTGACGGCGTCGGTGACCGCTCCGGTCAGCTCCTTGGCCTTGATGCCGATGCCGTCACGGGAGGGCACGACCTCGGGCTTGCCGTCCTTGATCTCGAAACTCGCGTCCTCGGCCGGTCGCCCGATGTCCTTGTTCGCAGCCAGCACGGATTTCTGCAGAGCTTCCTGGTCGAAGACGGGCGTGAGCTTCGAGTCCTCGGCTCTGAATGTCAGAGTCTTCGCAATGGTCTTCGGGGACACGGTGAGGTCACCGCCCTTGACCTCGGAGTCCGCATCCTTCCCAGGCTTCGCCGTGATCGTGAGGTCCTTGCTCACGGCGTCTTTCGCGAATCCGTCGGCCATGTCTTCGGCTTCGGCCGTGGTGATGTCGGGTTCGACGCTCGTCGAGCTGACCGGCAGAGCATCCTCGGTGCGCAGCCAATGATCGTCGACGGCGGTGCGCACGGCGGCGGTGTCGACGGTCTGCCCGTTCGTGCCGTCCTTGACCTTCGGGGTGGTCTTGTCGAACTCGAGTTCGGCGTCTGTCGGTTCGACGGCCAGTGATTCGGTGACCGTCGCCGTTGCCTTGTCGAACTTCTCCTCATCGACCTTGATGACGGGGTCGACGTCGTCATCACCGAAGAGCCGGTGCCAGATGACGGTGGGATCGAGGCTGAAGCCGGTGATGCGCTCGACTGTCGCTCCCGCGTCGAAGGTGATTCCGGCCTTCTCCGGGTCGAGCTTAGCGGTCGGCTCTCCGGCCTTTAAGACGATGGCCTTCTCCGCGTCATCGCGCAGATCATTGCGCAGGGTGGTCTCGGCGTCTGTCGCGGACTTGCCGCCGATGTCGATTCCGGCCACGGTCGTACCCGGTGCCAGCATTCGCCCGCTGAAGAAGCCGATCACTACGTAGACGGCGGCAAGCACGAGAACGGCCATGAGGATGATGGGCCAGATCTTCTTCTTGCGGACATCGCTGTCGGACGGGTCGGGCCCGCCTGCGTTCGAGGTTCCATCGGAAAAGGTATTGGTCGGCATCATTCTCCCGAGGGTGTCGATAACGACTGATTCGGTGCGGTTCGCACGAGTCTAGCGAGTGCGATCGTGCCCGCGCACGTTGATGAAGGAGAAGGCAGCGGCCAGGACCATCGGTCCGAGCAGCCACACAACGGAACGCAGCAGTCCGGTGACGATCATATCGGCGCCGGGCAGCCACTTCGGCTGGCCGAAGACGAAGGACAGTACGGCGATGATCACGGCGGCGAGAAGCATCGGGGCGCTGCTGCGATACATCGTCTTCAGGTGCCACAGTCCTGCCGCGGACAGAGCCAGGGCCAGCACGAGTCCCCACGGCAGGATGATCGGGGTCTCGCCGAGGTTGACCACAGTGACGTTGAGATGCTGCATGGTGCCGAGGAAGGCGATGAGCAGGCCGAGCACAGCGGAGTGGAGGTAGGCGAAGATTCCGGGCTTCCGCGGTTCCCGTCGCCGTCGCAGGGGCTGAGCCGCTGGGTTCTCCTGAGCTTCGACCGCTGCGACGTCGAGGCCGGTGAGCACGTGCGGGGCCGGTCCGGTGTTGAGGATCTCGGATGGGACCGGAGTGCCTGCCCCGATCGAAAAGTACTCGCGGTCGCCGATCCTCTGACCGACACCGTTGGACAGGGCGAAGAAGCCGCCGGACACGCTCACCTGGGTGCGATGAGCCTCGAGTGCCGCCCGTTTGGCCGACAGCACCGAGGCGACGTCCTGGTCGACGACGATCTGACCGACCGGTGGTTTGGCCGGGATCGTCTCGGCGGCAGCGAAACCGGTCTCGGCGAACCCGTCCTGGTTGGGGTCGAACGATCGGCGGGCCACCTCGGTGGGGGTGTCGACGCACAGGAGCCGACCGGTCCGCCACTCGGCGAGGTCGACGGCCAGACTCGTGGCCTCGTGCACGCGCACATGATCGGGGTGGCCGTAGCCCCCGTTGGCGGCGTAGGTGATGACCGCATGCGGTTCGAAGGCATCGATGACGGCGGCGATGTGTCGGGCCACCGTCGTGATGTCAGCTGCGCACAGGGCATCGTCGGTCATCGACACCGCTGGTCGGGCGTGCCCATCCGGTCCCCATTCCATGCCCGAATCCTCGAAGGTGCGCGTGGTCCCGCCGAGGAACGCGTGCAGTCGCACCCCGAGGGCGCGCATCGCCTCGGCGATCTCCTGCTCCCGGGCCCGGGCGAGACCGGCCCGGTCGCCCTCGAGCTGCTTCAGCTCTGCGGGGATGACCTCGCCGCCCTCACCGCGGGTGGCGGTGAGCACCATGACCTCGGCACCCTCGGAGACCAATGCGGCGATCGTGCCGCCCGTCGTGATCGTCTCATCGTCGGGATGAGCGTGCACGAGGAGGACGCGTGGCGTAACAGTCATTGGTTCCTGGGTGCTCGAGGTCATTCGGTGCTGCCGGATCAAGGATTCCGGCTCAGGCGTTCTGGCGGCGCATCTTCGCGTAGAGCTTGGCGCGTTCCTTCTGATCGAGTTCGACCTTGCGGATGCGGATGGCACCCGGGGTGACCTCGACGCACTCGTCCTCACGAGCGAACTCGAGGCTCTCCTCGAGAGTCAGCTTGCGCGGCGGAGTGAGGTTCTCGAAGCTGTCAGCCGATGCCGAACGCATATTCGTCAGCTTCTTCTCCTTCGTGATGTTGACGTCCATGTCGTCGGCGCGGGAGTTCTCGCCCACGATCTGGCCCTCGTAGACCTCGGAGGTCGGTTCGACGAAGAAGGTGCCGCGGTCCTGCAGGTTGATCATCGCGTACGGGGTCACCGTTCCGGCGCGGTCGGCCACGAGAGAGCCGTTGATGCGGAACTCGATATTGCCGGCCCACGGTCCGTATCCGGCCGAGATCGTGTTCGCGATTCCGGTGCCGCGGGTCTCGGTGAGGAACCGAGTGCGGAAGCCGATGAGGCCGCGGGCGGGAACCTTGAACTCCATCCGCACCCAGCCGGTGCCGTGGTTCGTCATCGTCGACATGACGCCCTTGCGTGCAGCCAGCAGCTGAGTCACAGCGCCGAGATAGTCCTCCGGCACGTCGACCGTGAGCTCTTCGAAGGGCTCGTGGACCTTGCCGTCGACCTGTTTGGTCACGACCTGAGGTTTGCCGACCGTGAGTTCGAATCCTTCACGGCGCATCTGCTCGACGAGGATGGCCAGAGCCAGCTCACCGCGACCCTGGACCTCCCAGGCGTCAGGGCGTTCGGTCGGGACGACCTTGAGCGAGACGTTGCCGACGAGCTCCTGGTCGAGGCGGTCCTTGACCATGCGGGCGGTGACCTTCGTGTTCTTCTCACGGCCGGCCAGCGGGGAGGTGTTGATACCCACGGTCATCGAGATCGCCGGATCGTCGATGACGATCGCCGGCATCGGCTTCGGATTGTTGATGTCGGTGAGCGTGTCACCGATCATGATGTCGGGAATGCCGGCCACGGCGACGATGTCACCGGCCGAAGCCTCCGTGGCGGGCACTCGGTCGAGGCCCTGGGTCTCGAGCAGCTCGGTGATCTTCACCGAGCTGATCTCGTCACCGCGTGCCCAGGCGACCTGCTGGCCCTTCTTCAGCGTGCCGCCGAAGATGCGCAGCAGCGCCAGACGACCGAGGAACGGCGAGGCATCGAGGTTCGTGACGTGTGCCTGGAGAATGCCGTCGGAGTTGATCTCCGGTGCCGGGATCGTCTCGAGGATCGTCTTGAACAGCGGTTCGAGGTCGGGGTTGTCCGGGACCGCTCCATCGGCGGGCTGTTCGAGGGAGGCGGCACCTGCCTTCGCGGCGGCGAAGACGACGGGAACGTCGAGAACGGAGTCGACATCGAGGTCGGGGACCTCGTCGGCGAGGTCGGAGGCCAGTCCCAGGAGCAGATCCTGGGCTTCCTCGACGACTCCGTCGATGCGGGCATCGGCACGGTCGGTCTTGTTGATTACGAGGATGACGGGCAGCTTCGCGGCCAGCGTCTTGCGCAGGACGAAGCGGGTCTGCGGCAGCGGACCCTCCGATGCGTCGACGAGGAGGACGACGCCGTCGACCATGGACAGCCCGCGTTCAACCTCTCCGCCGAAGTCGGCGTGGCCCGGGGTGTCGATGACATTGATGACGATGGGGTCGTCGCCGGCCGAAGGACCGTTGTAGAGGACAGATGTGTTCTTCGCGAGAATGGTGATGCCCTTCTCACGTTCGAGGTCGCCTGAATCCATGACGCGTTCGGCGAAGTCGCCGTGTTCGCTGAACACACCGGTCTGCCGGAGCATGGCATCGACCAGCGTGGTCTTGCCGTGGTCGACATGTGCGACGATTGCTACGTTTCGGCGGTTGTCCCGTCGTGTGATGGCTTCAGTCATCTAGAACCTTTTTGAGATAGAGAGATCGGTCCAGCCCGGACCCAAAAGACAATTGTACGGCCACCCGCACGCTCTCGCGTGCAGGTGGCCGTCAGCTGGGGCGAACTCAGGCGTTCATCGTGGCCTCGAGGACCGCGTCGCGGGCCTCGCGGCGCTTGCGCTGCTCCGTCGGATCCGGAACCGGAACCGCCGACAGCAGACGCTGTGTGTACGGGTGGACGGGGTTCGCCACGACCTGCGAGGACTTGCCGATCTCGACGAGGTAGCCGTGGCGCATCACCGCGATGCGCTCGGCGATGCGTTCGACCACGGCCAGGTCGTGGCTGATGAACAGACACGCGAAGCCGTATTCCTGCTGCAGACCTTCGAACAGGTCGAGGACCTTCGCCTGCACGGACACGTCGAGCGCCGACGTCGGCTCATCGGCGATGAGCAGCTTCGGTCGCAGAGTCAGAGCACGGGCGATGCCGATGCGCTGGCGCTGACCGCCGGAGAGCTCATGCGGATAGCGGTTGCGCATCGAGGTCGGCAGTTCGACCGCGGTCAGCAGCCCCTCGACCCGCTTGCTCAGCTCCGGGCCCTTCAATCCCTCATGGAGATAGAGCGGCTCACCGATCGACTCCCCGACCGGCAGTCGCGGATTGAGTGAGGAGCCGGGATCCTGGAATACGATTCCGACTTCCTTGCGCAGAGGCCTCATCTGCTTATTGCTCAGGCCTTTGATGCTCGTGCCGTTGACGACCATATCGCCTTCGACCGTGGGCAGCAGCCCCAGAGCTGCGCGCCCGATCGTGGTCTTGCCCGAACCGGACTCTCCCACCAGGCCCACGACTTCGCCCGGGGCGATCATGAGGTTGATGTGGTGAGCGGCACGGAAGGCTTTCTTCCGACCGATCGCGGGATACTCGATCGCGGCGTCACGCAGCTGCAGTGCCGAAGGCTTCGAGAAGTCCGCCTGCGAACCGGGATGGTAATACGTGTCCGTGGAGTCCATCTCGATGTCGGGGCGATCCGGTTCGGTCGCCTGGGCACGCGCCTCGGCCACGGCCATATCGGCCGCCCCGGCCTCGGAGAGAGCGTCGCCGCCTTCGCCGGCCTCCGGCCGCCCCACCGGGTCATCTACGTGCGAGACCTGGTCGGAGCTGATATCGGACAGCGAGGCTCTGACATCGCCGACACTGCCGCCGAATACTTCGCCTTCGTTACCCGCGCCGAGGTGGGGCACAGCCTCGAGGAGCTGCTTCGTATACGGATGCTGCGGATGATAGAAGATCTCCTCCGCGGTGCCCGACTCGACCACCTTGCCGGCGCGCATGACGATGATGCGGTCGGCCATATCAGCAACCACGCCCATATCGTGCGTGATGAGGATGATCCCGGCATCGAGCTTCGACTTCAGCTCACGCATGAGCTTGAGGATCTCGGCCTGCACCGTGACGTCGAGCGCCGTGGTCGGCTCATCGGCGATGAGCAGCTTCGGCTGACAGGCCAGAGCCTGCGCGATCATGATGCGCTGACGCTGACCGCCGGAGAGCTGGTGCGGGAACGAATGGAACCGGTCTTCGGGATCCGGGATCTCGACGAGCCGCATGAGCTCGAGGGCTCGTTCCTTGGCTTCCCTGGGTCCGATGTCGAGGTGGACGCGCAGCGTCTCCACGATCTGGTACCCGGCGGTGTAGACCGGGTTGAGCGCCGTCATCGGCTCCTGGAAGATCACGGAGATGTCGTTGCCACGCACGGCCTGCATCCTCTCCGGCGGCATCCCGATGAGCTCACGTCCGCCCAGCTTCGCTGAGCCCGTCGCGCGGCCGTTGCTCGGCAGGAGGCCGAGCAGGGACATGCTCGACTGCGACTTGCCGGAACCGGATTCGCCGACGATCGCGAGCACTTCACCGGCGTTGACGGTGTAGTCGAGGTGCTCGGCAGCCATCCACCATTCGTCGCTGACCCAGAACTGGACTCCGAGGTCGTTGACCTCGAGGATCGGGGAGCCCTTCTTCGGTTGGGTATCTGCTGTCTTCCCGGCCATCACTTCGCCTCCTTCTGTGCCATGCGCTCGGCCTTCTTCATCTTTCTCCAGCTCGGGATCGTCTTCATCCGCGGGTCGAACGCGTCGCGCAGACCGTCGCCGATGAAGTTCACGCACAGAGCGATGACGATGATGAACAGGCCGGGCCACCAGAACAGCCACGGGCGTGTGGCGAAGGAGGTCTGGTATTCGCTGATGAGCTGACCGAGCGAGATGCCGGGCGGTTTGATGCCGAAGCCGAGGTAGCTCAGGGAGGCTTCGAGGACGATCGCCTGGCTCATGATCAGTGTCGTGTTGACGATGATGACGCCCATGGCGTTGGGCAGCATGTGCTTGAACATGATTCGGAAGTCGCTGGCTCCGGCCACACGGGCCGAATCGACGAACTCCCGTTCGCGCAGAGACATGAAGTCACCGCGGACGAGTCGCGCGAGGCCGACCCAGAGGATGCAGCCCAGCGCCACACCGAGCAGCGGGCCGTTCGCTCCGCCGACGAGCACACCGAGGATGGAGCCGACCACGATAACCGGCAGGATGACGAAGCCGTCGGTGATGCGCATGAGCACCGAATCGACCCAACCGCGGTAGTAACCGGCGACCGCGCCGACAACTGTGCCGATGATCAGGCACACGATGCCGATGATGAACATGACGACCAGGGAGATCTGCGTTCCCTTCATCACCCTGGCGAAGTTGTCACGACCGATCTCATCCTGTCCGAACGGATGGTCGCCGAGCGAGAAGAAGTTCGCCAATGACCACGTGGGGGCACCCCCGGGGTTGACCACGGGCCCGGAGGCCGTATGGCTGAACTTCCACCAGCCTGGCACAGCACCGAAGCCCTGTGCGCTGAAGGCGAAGATCGCCACCAGCACGAGGACGACGATCGAGATCATCGCGCCTTTGTGGCGAAGGAACTTGCGCAGGACGATCTTGCCCTGGGAGAGACCTTCGGTCTCCTTCGACTCGATCGCATTGTCCCCGACTTCGTCGAGGGCGAGAGCGTTCTGTTTGTCGTTGTTGGTACTCATGCGTTCACTCGGATTCTCGGGTCGAGGACGGCGTAGAGGAAGTCCGCGACCAGGTTGGCGATGATGGCGAGCAGGCCGGTGATGAGGATGTAGGCCATGACCGGATCAAGCTCCGCGTTGCGCAGCGAGTCGATGAAGAGCTTGCCCATGCCGTTCCAACCGAAGATCGTCTCCGTGATGACGGCGCCGCCGATCATCGTGATGATGTCGACAGGGATGACCGAGGCCAGCGGCAGCAGCGCATTGCGCAGTGCGTGGCGCATGATCACCGTACGTTCGTTGAGGCCTTTGGCTCGTGCCGTGCGGATGTAGTCCTGTCCCATGACCTCGAGCATCGAACCGCGGGTGTAGCGGGTGTAGGAGGCGAAGGAGATGAGGACCAGCGCGATCGACGGGAGCAGCAGGTGAGTGAACGAGTCGAGGTTCGTGATCCAGAAGTCTCCGTCGATGTTCGGCGCCGACGCGCCGATCGTCGCGATCGGACGATTGTTGATGGCCGGGTCATCGGAATACTTCTGCCAGCCCTGAAACACTTTGTCGGCGAAGATGAGCACGGCCACGATGATGGCGGTGAAGCTCGTTGTGCGTGCGGTGTCCCAGGGATCCGGACCGCGGAACGCCAGACCGATGCCGATCGCGACGGCGATCGCCACGATGAAGAGCCCGAACATCCACAGCCAGTTCATGTCGACGTAGTAGAAGAGGTTCATCAGCGGCCAGTACAGGAGCGCGCCGACGACGACTGTGGTCAGCGAGGCGTAGAGCACCCGGCGGTTCTTCAGCCCCGTCGACAGATACGTCATGACGATGGCTGCGCCGGCTCCGATGACGATCACACCGAGGAGGCCGATCGACGGGTGCTGCATCCAGCCGCTGGCGAGGATGTAGTAGATGGTGGCGAAGGTGATGAGGGCTGCGGCGAGGAAGGTGATGATGCGGCGCTTCGCGCTGCCGCCGAGCGCACCCATCCAGAACAGTCCCATGGCCACACAGCCGATGATGATCGGCCACCAGGATTCCAGGGTCGGATCGTTGATGAAGTTGTTGATGTCGATCGCCCCGTACTGCTTGAGCAGCACCGCCACCCAGAAGACGGGCAGCGAGTAGAGGAGGAACGAGACGAAGGTGATGAAGTAGTCGAAGCCCGAGTACTGGCGGATCGCCGAGATCATGCCCACGGCGATGCCGAGGATGATGGCCACGATCGTCGAGGCGGTGATGAGCTTGATCGTGTTGATGATCGCACCCTGGAGCTGGTCGGTGACCTCCTGGCCCGACTTCCAGGCGATGCCGAAGTCACATTGGCCGATGGCGCAGCCGCCGACGCCGGCCAGCCACTTGAAGTAGCGGACGATCGCGGGGGTGTCGAGGTCGAGGAGCCTGCGACGCGACTCGTAGAGGGCCTCGATGTTCGGTGAGGTGCTCGCACGCAGGTCCCAGAAGAAGTCGAGGGCGACGTTGAGCAGCAGGTAGAGGACGAAGGTGACGACGAGCAGCACGAGCGCCGTCGACAACAGTCGTCGGAGGATGAATCTGATCATAATGGGGCTTCCGTTTCAATCTTCCGAAAACGCCGCTGTGGGGACCACACAGTGATCCCCACAGCAACAAGGCTGGAGAAGAACCGATCGCGTCAGACGCGGATCAGTTGACTTCCCACTCCCAGTAGTTCCAAAAAATTGTCGGCGAAACAGTAGTCGACTTGGCATTCTTCAGCTTGTCCCGGTAAATGACGAGCTCTGGATGCTGGAACAGCGGTGCGCCGAAAGCGTCCTCGGTCAGCTGCTTTTCCAACTCGGTGGACAGCTTCGCATGCTCGGATTCGGGAGCTCCGACGATCTTGTCGAGAATTTTGTCCGTCTTCTTGTTCGAGTAGCCGCCGTAGTTGTTCTGAGCACCGGTGCGGTAGTTCGCATCGGAATCAGTGATACCGGTCGACTCCGATTGCCAGCCGAACAACGAGACGTCGTAGGTACCGTCGCCGAGGCGGGTGCCCCAGTTGACATCGCCGACGTCCTTGATCTTGAAGCCGGCCTTCTCGGCCGATTCCTTGATCAGCTGGAACTCCTGCTGACGACGCGAGTTCGTATTGTCGTACATGACGCGAACTGTCGGGCTGGAGACTCCGGCCTCCTTGAGCAGCTTCTTCGCACCGTCGACGTCGACTTCCTTGAGGTCTTCCATACCGTTGCCCTTGACGATCTCGTCGTACATTGGGGAGCCGGGAACCTGATTGAAGGAGTCACGAGTGACGGCCTTGTCATTGAGGGGCTTGATGATCTTGTCGACGATGTCCTGACGAGGGACGGTCCTGAGGAAGGCCTGACGAACCTTCTTCGCCTTGTCCTCGTCTCCGCCGTTGGCGGCCGGGTCGAAGGGTCCCTTGTTATCGAAAGTGAAGTCGACATGCTCATAGGTCGCACCATCGGCAGAATCGACGTTGACGCCGTCGATGTCTTCCGCGGCAGAGAGCACGTCCGCGGTCGCCTGCGGCTGGGTGAAGTCGACCTCGCCGTTCTCGATCGCCTGAACCATTGCCATCGGATCTCCGTTGTAACGGACGGTCACGGTGTTGACCTTCGGCTTGGTCGGGCCGGTGTACTTGTCATCGAGTTCGAGGGTGACGTACTGGCCCTCTTCGAACTTCGTCATCTTGTACGGGCCGTTATGCACGAGCAGGTCCTCGTCCTCCGGCATCGAGGTGAAGTCGAACCCCGTGTTCCAGGTGTTCGAGATCTTCGAGAGCTTCTCGGTGTCCTTGTCCTTGATGGCCTTGAGGATCGCTTCCTTGCCCTTATCCGGGTCGTCGATCCCGAGAGCCTTCTTCGCAACAATATGGGAGGGAACTCCCACTCCGTTGGGCCCGATGCCGGCGAATCCGGTCTGCCAATCTGCGAACGGCTTGGAGAACTCGAAAGTGGCTTCCTTACCGTCGTCAGAGATCTCGGGGAAGTCCTTGACGAGTTTAGGGCCGATAGACGCCGAGTCGAAATAGACCGTCTTCGCGTCGTTCTCCTTCACCGATCCGTCGTCTTTGTTGTTCGATTCGACGGTGTTGAAGTTCGACGACGTGGCCGCCCAGGTCAGAGCGAGGTCCGCTGCGTCGACAGGGGTGCCGTCCGACCACTTTGCGTCGTCGTTGAAGGTGTACTTGATCTTCAACGGGTCGTCTGAAACCTTCTCGAGCTTGCCAAGCGCGCCGTCCTGGACCTCGAGGTTGTCGTCGTAGTAGCCGAAGTTGTCATTCATCATATAGGTGAGAATGGCGTTCGACACAGCGTTGCCGTTGGCAGTCTGTGTGTTCATCGATCGGAACGATTCGTTCCAACCGATGTTCAGCTGGGAGTTCTTCGACGATTCACTGTCGTCGCCTCCACCAGGGGGTGTGCAGGCGGTGAGCACCATTGCAGCGGCAGCCACAGAGGCACCGGCCGCGAGGAAGCGCTTGTTCACGTTCTCTCCTTGTTGTTCTAGGGCGAGTCACCCTCGTACGTGCACCCCAAACCGGAGTGCATTCCGGTCACGTCCAGCGGGACGGCAGAAGCCGACGCGCATGTGACCGCGTTCATGCTTTTCACATGGATTGCAACAAAGTTAATTCACCGGAGACTGTGACGGAGTCCACATAATGAGCAAATTTCGGAATCGTTACCGTTTCGAAACCAAGGGAACAGACAACTTTTGTTCAGTCTCAATGGATAGGATGATCAGGTGGCTGACAGTGAGATAGATCGCAATGAGACCGAGCCGACCGTCGTACGGACAACGAGTTCGACGGCCCTCTTCTTCATCGTCGGAGGGCTCTGCTCCTTGGGCGTGCTCTCAATCCTCTTCGGCGATTTCACGCTGCGCGGTCTGGCCGCCGCAGGCATCCCTCTGGCCGTCGGCACCTTGGTCTTCGTCTTCTATCGCTATCCCCGCGTCGAGCTACACAGACAGCAGCTCGTCCTGGTCAACCCTCTGCAGACCGTGACGATCCCGTGGAATCTCGTCGACGGCTTCGAGACACACTTCGGTCTGAGTGTGCGCACTCATGAGAAGAAGTTCGCCTCATGGCCGCTGGCCGGCAAGGGCAAGAAATGGGAGAAGGATGAACAGGGCAGGCGTCAGCTCGTCGAGGACCCGAGCCCGGCCGTCGATGCCGTGCTCGATCGCTATGCGGCGCTCAGCGACGCAGAGCTGGCCAACCCCAGCGGACAGCGTGTCATCGAGACCAGGTGGAACATCGGCATCATCGCCGTCGGTCTGTCAGCCATCGCCTGGGCGCTCATCGGCTTCGCGGCGCTGCCGAGCTGAGGTCACCAGCCGCGTTCACGCCACTCCCCCAGTTTCGGACGTTCCTCACCCAGGGTCGTCGAGTCCCCGTGTCCGGGCAGGACGAGAGTCTCGTCCGGAAGTTCGCCGAAGACCCGCTCCTCGAGGTCGTCCATGAGAGAGGTGAAGTCCTCCGCTGACCAGGTCTTGCCCGGCCCGCCCGGAAACAGCGAATCACCGGAGAACAGGATCGTCTGACCTCCGTCGCTCAGAAGCAGTGCGATCGAGCCGGGAGTGTGCCCGCGCAGTGCGATGGCCTGGAGGACGAATCCGCCGAAGTCCCCGACATCGAGGTGATCGACAGGGTGCGCGATCTCCACTCCTTCCGCCTCGGTGATGGCAGCCGCGTCCGCGGCACCGGCGATCGTCATCGCCTCCGGATAGTTCGCCGAGGTGGCCGGCAGCGCCCGAATATGATCCCAGTGCTGGTGGGTGGTGATGATCGCCCGCAGCGTGGGTTCGGCCTCGGTGTCCTGTGCGCTCAAGCCGATGAGTTCGGTGATCGCCTCGGCGTCATCGGCGGCGTCGATGAGCACCTGGGAACCTGTCTCTTTGGCGGTGAGCAGATAGACGTTGTTCGCCATCTCGGAGACCGCGATAGAGCGGATGATGACGTGCTCGGTTTCGATCGTGTTCATTTCCACGCTCCTCAATCTGTGCTGATGCTGCGAACTGTTCAGGGACAGGTCACCAGGCTCCGCGGGTGTACTGCGGAGGGTAGGGTCCGGGTTCGACTCCGAGGACGTGGGCGGCGCGCTGCGGCCACGAGGGTTCGCGCAGAGCGGCTCGGGCCATGAAGATCGCATCAGCCTGTCCCGTGCCGAGGATGGTCTCGGCCTGCTTCGGATCGGTGATGAGTCCGACGGCGCCCGTCGGCACCCCTTCGGCACGAATCGCGGCGGCCAGGGACACCTGATAGCCGGGACCGATGGGAATCCGCACCGGGTAGTTGCCGCCCGAGGAGACGTCGATGAGGTCGGCCCCGACCTCCGACAGTGCACGACTGACCTCGGCGGCTTCAGCGACGTCGAATCCGCCCTCGGTCCATTCGCTAGCCGAGAGGCGCACGAACACCGGCACATCGTCACCGACTTCGGCTCGCACGGCCGCATAGACCTCGTGAAGCAGACGGGACCGGCCGGCAAGGTCGCCGCCGTATTCGTCGCTGCGCTGGTTCGACAGCGGCGACAGGAAAGAATGGAGCAGGTAGCCGTGGGCGGCGTGGAGTTCGACGAGGTCGAATCCGGCGTCGATCGAACGGCGGGCCGCAGCTGCGAAGGCGGCGACCACCTCGGCGATGTCGTCCTTCGTCATCTCCACGGGCTCGGCCAGCTGCGGATAGGCGATGGGGCTGGCACCGAATGTGGGCCACCCGCCCTCCGACTCGGGGACGCTGCCCTTCGGTTCTCCTGAGAAGGGTCGATAGGTGCTGGCTTTGCGGCCGGCATGGGCGAGCTGGATGCCGATGGCAGAACCCTGCGAATGGACGAAGTCGACGACGGCCGACCATGATTCGGCTTGGTCGTCGTTCCAGATCCCGGCGTCCTGCGGTGAGATTCGGCCTTCGGGCACGACGGCGGAGGCTTCGGTGAGGACGAGCCCGAATCCGCCCTGCGCCCGAGCGCCGAGGTGGACGAGATGCCAGGAGCCGGGCATTCCGTCCTCGGCTTCGCAGGAGTACTGGCACATCGGGGCCAGCCAGATGCGATTGGGAATCTCGGTGCCGCGCAGTGTCAGCGGTTCGAACAGCTCAGTCATGCCACCAGTCTGCCAGTTCGGCGCGAACTCAGACAGTGATCCCGAATACCGGAACGGCGAGCAGATACACGGTCGCGGTGATGAGGACGATGCCGATGACATTGAGCCACAGGCCGCCCTTGACCATCTGCGCCACGGTGACGTACCCAGAGCCGAATGCCACCGCATTGGGCGGTGTCGCCACCGGCAGCATGAACGCGCACGTTGCGGCCAGTGCGACGGGAATCGTCAGCAATAGCGGGTCGAGGTCGAGTCCCATCGCCACTCCCCCGACGACGGGAACGAACGTCGCTGCCGTCGCAGTATTCGACGTCAGCTCGGTGAGGAACAGGATGATGACTGCGAAGATGGCGACGACGAGGATCGTCGGCAGAACGCCGAGACCGCTCGTGGTCTCACCGATCCATTCGGTCAGCCCCGAGTCAGAGAACTGAGCGGAGAGCGCGAGTCCGCCCCCGAAGAGCAGAAGGACTCCCCAGGGCAGCTTCTCCGCGGTGTCCCAGTCGAGGAGCCGCACGCCGCGGTTCGCCCCACCGGGGATGACGAAGAGCAGCAGGCCAACGGCCATGGCGATGCCTTCGTCGCTGATCGGCGGTTCCTCGAAGATCAGAGGCAGCGAGATCCAGCTGACGGCTGCGAGCACGAACATCGCGAGCACGAGCTTCTCACCTGTGGACATCGGGCCGAGTTTGGCCAGTTCCTCTTGGATCAGTTCACGTCCGCCGGGAATTTTGTCGATCTCCGGTTTGAACAGCACCTTGACCAGCAGGAACCAGGCGATGGCCATCATCACCACCGACAGCGGCACACCGACGATCATCCACTGGCCGAAGCCGATGGAGATGTCGTGGTTGTCCTTGAGGTAGCCGATGAGGAAGAGGTTGGGAGGAGTGCCGATGATGGTGCCCACCGACCCGATCGATGCTGAATAGGCGATGCCGAGCATGAGGGCGGTGCCGAAGTTCGACTTCACGACCGCGCCGATGCCTGTGTCATCGCCGCCGTCGCTCGGGTTCTCGGCTGCGCCGTCGGTTGCTCGCCCGTCCTTGCTTGGTGCGCCTGCGTCGCCGCCCAGGGCTGTGCCGATGACTTTCGACACGATCATGAGCACCGACATTCCGATCGGCAGCATCATCACCGCAGTCGCCGTATTCGAGACCCACATAGAGATGAACCCGGTGGCGATCATGAATCCGGCGATCATCGGCCCCGGCCTGTCGCCCATGATGCTCAGCGTCACGAGTGCGATGCGGCGGTGCAGATTCCACCGTTGCATGGCAAGGGCGATGAGGAAGCCGCCGAGGAAGAGGAAGATGATCGGGTTGCCGTAGGAGGCGCCGACGGTCTCCATCTCCACGTCCGTGCCGAGCACGGGGAACGCCACGAGCGGGACGAGGGACGTCGCCGCGATCGGCAGCGCTTCTGTCATCCACCAGGCTGCCATGAGCACCGCGACTGCCGCAGTCAGTTTGGCTCCATGACCGACGTCGGCAGGCATGATCGCGTAGATCAGGGCGGAGAAGATGAGGCCGAGCAGGAATCCGGTCCAACGGATTCGGAGGGTGGTACGGCTGATTCCGGGTTCTCGGTCCCCGGGAGAGCGCAGATCGATCTCGGTGGATGTGAACTCAGCGGAATTCGGGCGCGGGGACATTCTCACTCCTCTTCGAGCAGGTGTGCCTGTGCTTTCGCACAGCCTACTCCAGATGTGATCCCGCTACCGGGAGAATCGCCCGCGCTCCGTGAGCGCATGGATGCTTCGCGGCCTTTCGCCGCAGTGGCTCCTACAGCTGGCCGCAGAACTCCTGGATGTGGTCGACAACGATATCGGGGTGTTCGACCATCAGCAGATGAGCTGCGTCCGGGATCGTGACGAAGTGCGCGCCCTCAATCTGCTCGGCCATCGCCGACATCGCCTCCGGGGTGCAGCCGGGATCCTGGGCGCCGGCCATGACCAGTGTCGGGGTGGTGATCGAGCCGAGCTTGCCGCTCACGTCATAGGTCTTCAGCGCCGACGCGGCCGCGATATAGGCCTCGTCGTCGACCAGGGCGAGGTCGGACAGGATGAGGTGCCCGGTGGCGATGTCCTCGCCGAGGAATCCGGCGGCGAACCATCGATCGGCGGTGTCATCGACGAGGCTCTTGGTTCCGTCGGAGCGGACCTCAGCGATACGTTCGTTCCAGGATTCCGCGGTCCCGAACTTCTCCGCCGTCGCACAGGCGACGAGTCCGGTGAGTGTTTCGGGATGGTTGAGTGCCAGGCTCAGTCCGACGGCCCCGGAGATCGAGACTCCGCAGTACGTGAAGGACTCCACCCCGAGTTCGGCGAGGGACTCGACGACACCCGAGGCCAGCTGCTCAACCGTCAGCGGTGGCGCCGCCTCGGCGAGGGAATCCCCGTCGGGAACGGTGTGTCCGGGAAGGTCGGTGAGGTAGATCTGGAAGTCGTCGGCCAGGCGCGCGGCGACGGACGTCCACAAGGGCATACGGGTGCCCAGAGCGTTGCCGAAGACGAGGACGGGAGAACCGGGATTGTCGTTGAAGGCACGGACGGCGGTGCGCATGGAGGCTCCTTGAGAACTTCAGGTGCGAGAGGATTTCGACTGGATCGACGGAAATCGACGAACTGGATTCGACGGGGAAGCTGCGTCGGGATCGGTTAGGAGTCTGTCGTTGACAGCCTACCGCCGGAGTACTCGAGATAACAGCTCGGGCACAGCGACTCGTAGGTCACGGAATTGCCGTCGATGGCGACCTGATCGCCGTCGAAGATGAACGCTCCGTCGACGAGACGGCCGTTGAACATCGCCTTGCGACCGCAGCGGCAGATCGTCTTGAGCTCTTCGAGGGTGTGGGCGATCTCGAGCAGCCGCGCTGAACCGGGGAACGCCTTCGTCTGGAAGTCCGTGCGGATTCCGTAGCACATCACCGGCACCGAGGAGGCGGTCGCGATGCGCATGAG
Organism: Brevibacterium linens ATCC 9172; assembly: GCF_900169165.1. Taxonomy (GTDB): domain Bacteria; phylum Actinomycetota; class Actinomycetes; order Actinomycetales; family Brevibacteriaceae; genus Brevibacterium; species Brevibacterium linens. Next base: position 86,274 of record NZ_FXYY01000003.1, on the reverse strand, counting down.
CGAATCCACTTGGACGGGGCTGAGGAACTGCGCTTCGTCGATGAGCAGACACGCGACCGGGATCTTCGGGGCATCGATGGACTCGATGAGGGCATCGTGGTCGACATAGTCGGCATGTTCGGCGTAGATCCGCTCGACGTCACCGTCGGCGGGGATGACGAAGTCGACCTCACGGGTCACGCCCAATCGGGACACGATCTGCGATGCGCCCTTGGTGTCGATCAGGGGCTTGGCCAGCAGCACGCGCTGGCCGCGTTCCTCGTAGTTGAAGGCCGCCTGCAGAAGAGCGGTCGACTTGCCGGAATTCATCGCCCCGTACCGGAAGTAGAGTTTGGCCACTGTCGTCCTCTTTCTGTTGTCCGTGCCGACACAGAAGACTACCGGGTGCCACCGTCAGATGTGAGCACCGTCATCGGACTGGCCCGCCTACCGAAATGGCCCAGAAGGTAGGATGGAGGGCGATAAACCCCAAGAAGATGCGGAGTGGTCCTTAACTATGGCTAAAATCATTTACACGCGCACGGATGAAGCGCCGCTTCTGGCGACGTATTCGCTCAAACCGATCATCGAAGCCTTCGCCACGTCGGCCGGTGTCGAGGTTGAGACCAGGGACATCTCTCTCGCCGCACGCGTGCTGGCCCAGTTCAACGACCGCCTGCCCGAAGACCAGCAGGTCGGCGACGCACTCGCGGAGCTGGGGGATCTCGCCAAGACCCCCGATGCCAACATCATCAAGCTGCCCAACATCTCGGCTTCCGTCCCGCAGCTGAAGGCGGCGATCACCGAACTGCAGTCCCAGGGCTACGACCTGCCCGCCTACCCGGAAGAGCCTTCGACCGATGAGGAGAAGGACGTCCGGGCACGCTATGACAAGGTCAAGGGTTCGGCCGTCAACCCGGTGCTGCGTGAGGGCAACTCCGACCGTCGTGCTCCGCAGGCCGTGAAGAACTTCGCCAAGGCTCACCCGCATTCGATGGGCGAATGGTCGGCCGACTCGAAGACCCGCGTCGCCACCATGGGATCGGGAGACTTCCGCGACAACGAGAAGTCCGTGGTCATCGAGGCCGATGACACCCTGTCGATCCGTCTGCGCACCGCAGCCGGTGACACCACGGTTCTCAAGGAGTCCCTGCCCGTCCTGGCCGGCGAGATCGTCGATTCGACGAAGATGAACGCCGCAGCCCTCGACGAGTTCGTCAAGGACCAGATCGCCGCGGCCAAGGCCGACGGTGTCCTCTTCTCCGTCCACCTCAAGGCCACGATGATGAAGGTCTCCGACCCCATCCTCTTCGGCAAGGTCATCGAGGCGTTCTTCCCCGAGGTCTTCGCCGAATACGGTGACGTCCTCGCCGAGGCGGGGCTGACCTCCGACAACGGACTGGCCGCCATCCTCGCCGGACTCGACACCCTGCCCGCCGATGCGGCTGCCGGGATCAAGGCCGGTATCGAGAAGGGGCTGGCCGACGGACCGGACCTGGCCATGGTCAACTCGCACAAGGGCATCACGAACCTCCACGTGCCCTCCGACGTCATCGTCGATGCCTCTATGCCGGCGATGATCCGCGTCGGCGGCAAGATGTGGAACAAGGATGACCAGACCCAGGACACCCTGGCCGTCATCCCCGACTCCTCCTACGCCGGCGTCTACCAGACCGTCATCGAGGACTGCCAGGCCAAGGGCGCCTTCGACCCGCGGACCATGGGCACCGTGCCCAATGTCGGTCTCATGGCGCAGAAGGCCGAAGAGTACGGCAGCCACGACAAGACCTTCGAGATCCCGGAGGCCGGAACCGTCGAGGTCGTCAACTCCGCCGGCGATGTGCTCATGAGCCACGAGGTCGCTGCCGGTGACATCTGGCGCGCCTGCCAGACGAAGGACATCCCCGTCCGCGACTGGGTCAAGCTTGCCGTCACCCGGGCCCGCCTGTCCGAGACTCCGGCCGTGTTCTGGCTCGACGAGACCCGCGCCCACGACCGCAACATCAAGTCGAAGGTCGAGGAGTACCTGCGTGACCACGACACCGAGGGCCTGGACATCCGCATCATGAACCCGGTGGAGGCCACCCAGTTCTCCATCGACCGCATCCGCGAGGGCAAGGACACCATCTCGGTGACCGGCAACGTCCTCCGCGACTACAACACCGACCTGTTCCCGATCCTCGAGCTCGGCACCTCGGCGAAGATGCTCTCCGTCGTTCCGCTCATCGCGGGCGGCGGACTGTTCGAGACCGGTGCCGGCGGCTCGGCTCCGAAGCACGTTCAGCAGCTCATCGAGGAGAACCACCTGCGCTGGGACTCCCTCGGTGAGTTCCTCGCCCTGGCAGAGTCCTTCCGCCACGAGTTCAACGTCCACGGAAACGAGCGGGCCGGCGTGCTGGCCGACACCCTCGACGCCGCGACCGGCAAGTTCCTCGAAGAGAACAAATCGCCGTCGCGCAAGGTCGGCGAGATCGACAACCGCGGCAGCCATTTCTACCTCACCCTCTACTGGGCACAGCAGCTGGCCGAGCAGACCGCGGACGAAGCTCTGGCCGAGGCCATCGCACCGGTGGCGAAGGCACTGTCCGAGAAGGAGGACGCCATCATGGCCGAACTCCTCGAGGTCCAGGGCAGCCCGGTCGACCTGGGCGGCTACTACTACCCGAACGATGCGAAGACCGAAGCCGTCATGCGCCCTTCGGCCACGCTCAATGAGATCATCTCTTCGCTGAGCAAGACCGTCTGATCGACTGGACGAGTCATCGGGTGATCATCTGATCGTCCGATAGGAACGACAGAACGAGTCCCGGCAGTCATCTGCCGGGACTCGCTCTGTCGTTCCTGAACTCTCCTTCTGGGTTCCTGACCTCACCGCCCTATCAGCAGTTATGATGGGGCGCATGAGCACTCAAGACCCGCGTGGCGATTCGCAGACGCCCGAAGAGCTCCTGGCCGAAACCGATTCAGTCCTCGGCAGTGATACTCCCTCGACGGGCGAGACCGATGCGGTGGATAAGACTCGGGAGATGTCCCCGCACGAGCAGCATGAACAGACGCAGCCTCCGGCGGGACACACCGGTGAGCTGCCGTCGACGAAGGCGGGGTCAGGAATGTCGGCGGGCATGTGGATCTCCCTCATCCTCGGCGCCGTCATCGTCGTCCTGCTGCTCATCTTCATTCTGCAGAACAACGTTCCGGCCGAGTTCAAGTACTTCGGCTGGCAGTTCGAACTGCCCCTGGGCGTGTCCATGCTCTTCGCTGCGATCGGGGGCATCCTCATCGCCGGGATCATCGGTTCGGTGCGGATCTTCGTCCTGGGCCGCAAACTGAAGAAGATCAACAAGGCCCTGGGCCGCTGATCGATGGCGCACCACCCCAGCTTCACCGAACTGCGCACAGACCTTCCCGTCACCCTCGTCCTCGCCGATACCTCGGCGGAGGCGGCGTGGGCACGCGATGACGATTCCGTGCTCACCGACCAGGAACGCAACTATGCGCAGGAATTCGACGCCGAGGCGGCCGCCACCTGGTCTGCCGGTCGTGTCGTCCTCCGCCACGTCCTCGGAGCGCATCTGGATCAGGATCCCGCTGCGATCGAGATCCGCCTCGATTCAGCGGGCAAACCGCGTCACGACGAGTGCGAGTTCTCGGTGTCCCGGTCTCGTCGCCTCGTCCTCGTCGCCGTCTCCGACGATCCGGTCGGACTCGACATCGAACCGATCCCCGAGCGCGGGGTCGCGCTCGAGGCGATGCAGCTGCTTCACGAAAGAGAACGGGCTGAACTCGACGAGCTTCCCGACGACGACTTCGCTGCCGGTTTCGTCCGCGTGTGGGCGCGGACCGAAGCCTTCCTCAAAGCACTGAGCACCGGCCTGGCTCGCGACCCGGGTCTCGACTACATCGGTGCCGGGCCGCACCCGAACTCACCGCACCCTGATGTCGACATCCACGATCTCGCCGACGGCATTCCGGACGGTCATATCGCGGCCATCGCGTTCAACCGCTGAGCTCGTCACCCTTCGCAACTGGCGGTCAGGGGTTCTGCGGCTCTTCTTCGCTGAAGGACGGGCCGTTCTCGCCGGTCGTGAATACCACGGCGATGCCCAACGAGCCTATTCCGACCAGTCCGAAGAGGATCCAGGCCCCAGCAGGGTTGCTGGCAGCGGCGAGGATGAGGCCGACGACAACCGCGACGATGAGAAGCGCGTCGAAGACCATCGGGAACTTCAGATAGCGCCTCTCCCCCTTGGTCACGGCATAGGAGATCTGGGTGGCCGCGCTGAGGAAGAGCAGCACCAGAGCGGTGATGACCAGCCAGCGTGGGGCGAGGAAGAAGTCCTCGAGTCCGCCGAGGAAGATGAAGCCGGCCACGGCCAGTAACAGCTTGATGATGCCGTCGACTGCAAATCCGGAATTCCTCATGACTGAATCCTACTCAAGAGGGTCTTCACCTCTCCCAAGGCCTCCCGCAGCACAGCTGCCTCGACATTCGAATGCGCGATGACCAGACCGTGCCTGACTTCATCGCCGCCGGTCCAGCCGCGGGCCAATGAGGCGACGAGGATGCCGCGCTCGGCCAGCTCACGCAGCAGTGTCGCGGCCTGTTCCTGAGACGTTTCGATGACGAGCGTGCGTCCCTCGTGGACCAGCCCGGGGATCGGACCGACTTCGGACACGACCTCCTCGGCGGCCCGGAGTCTCCGCCGTCCCCGGGAGATGCGACGACGCAGCCCACCGGAGCCGAGGTAGGAGGCGATGGCCATCTGCAGAATCGGCGAGTAAGCCGGCCCGAGTGCCGCGCGCAGACTCATGAGCTCCTCCGATATCGGTCCGCGAGCGATGACGTACCCGGTCGATACGGCCGAGGTCAGCAGGGCAGAGAAGGTGCCGATGTGGATGACCTGCGCGCTGCTGCCGGTCGATGAGGCGAGATCGAAGAGGGTCGGCAGCACGGTGCGGGTGAACCGTGCCTCACTGTCGTAGTCGTCCTCGATGAGGAGCGCATCACCCCGCGCCGCCCAGTCGAGCAGGCGGGCACGCTGATCGACCGGCATCGGTGTTCCGTGCGGGAACTGGTGATTCGGTGTCACGACGGCCGCAGCCACATCGGCCTGTGCCGACGAGGAGCCGACCGAGTCCAGGGGCACGAGATGCTGGTCGGTCATCGCCTGACGCAGACCAGGGAAACCGGGATTCTCCACGGCGATGGAGCCGGAGACGCCGACGCTCAGCAGCAGACGCAGACCATCGCGAGACCCGCTGGTGAGGATGATCTCGTCCGGATCGACGGCCAATCCGCGCGTCAGCCGCAGATAGTCGGCGATCGCCCACCGGGCACGGGGCTGGCCCAAGGGATCGATCGGACCCGGGTCGAGGTCGAGCGATTCCCTCCAGGCCCGCCGAAAGGCCGGTTCGCGCAGGGGATCGTCACCGCCGAACCCCGGGCGCAGATCGACATAGTTGCGCAGGCGCCGCCTCGGCGAGTCCGGAACTCCATGCCTGGGAACCAACGTCGTCGAGGCGGCGGGCAGGTCGGGATTGATCCGCGTGGCCGATCGTTCGGCGGCGATGAGGAACCCCTCCACAGCGAGCTGCGCATACGCTGTCTCCACACTGCCGCGAGAGATTCCGAGATGCTTGGCCAACCGACGGCTCGACGGCACCGCATCCCCGGGCCGCAGAGTCCCGTTCGAGATCAGACGCCGCAGCTCCTGAGTGACCTGATCAGGCAGCGGAGCCGGCAGACTCTTGTCGACGATTACCGGCAGAGCGATGCCCTCTGCCTGAGTGCCGTCCTGTGACTTCGTGACCATGAGTCGATGATAGGGCGACCACTTGATTCTGGCCTAAAATACTGCCATGTTTCTGGCTCTCTCGTTGAGCCACTCATCGGTTTAGGCTGGTCGGGAACGGCCGTTCACCCCCGAAGAATCACGATCCCTCCGACGCTGGGCAGCAGACAGATAACGCTCTGGCCTGCTCGCTGCGTCAACCCGGATCGACTCCGCGACAGTGAATGGATCTACACCACAATGACCGAACCACAGACCCTGCTCAACACCGGACTGGCTCAGATGCTCAAGGGCGGCGTCATCATGGACGTCGTCAACGAAGAGCAGGCACGCATCGCCGAGGCGGCGGGAGCCTCCGCTGTGATGGCACTCGAACGCGTCCCCGCCGACATCCGCGCACAGGGTGGGGTCGCTCGGATGAGCGACCCCGACCTCATCGACTCGATCATCGGCGCCGTATCCATCCCGGTGATGGCCAAGGCCCGCATCGGACACTTCGTCGAGGCCCAGATTCTCGAGACCCTCGGTGTCGACTACATCGACGAATCCGAGGTCCTCTCCCCTGCCGACTATGTCAACCACATCGACAAGTCCGTCTTCACAGTGCCGTTCGTCTGTGGTGCGACCAACCTCGGTGAGGCGCTGCGCCGCATCCAGGAGGGCGCCTCGATGATCCGCTCGAAGGGCGAAGCGGGCACCGGTGACGTCTCGGAAGCGATGCGCCACCTGCGCACCATCAACTCCGAGATCCGTGCACTGGGGGCGAAGAGCGACGACGAGCTCTACGTCGCGGCCAAGGAGATCGCCGCCCCGTACCATCTGGTCAAGCAGGTCGCCGGCCTCGGCCGTCTGCCCGTCGTGACCTTCGTCGCCGGCGGCATCGCCACCCCGGCAGATGCTGCGATGATGATGCAGCTCGGTGCCGACGGCGTCTTCGTCGGCTCCGGCATCTTCAAGTCCGGCAACCCGGAGGCTCGTGCGAAGGCCATCGTCGAGGCGACCACGCACTTCGACGACTCTGACGCAGTGGCCAGGGCCTCGCGCGGGCTCGGCGATGCGATGGTCGGCATCAACGTCGCCGATGTCCCCGCACCGCACCGCCTGGCCGAGCGCGGCTGGTGAGAGTCGGCGTCCTCGCCCTCCAGGGAGCCTTCCGTGAGCATCTGCTCATGCTCGGCTCCCTGGGGGTCGACACCCTCAGGGTCACCAAGTCCGAACACCTCGCCGACCTCGATGCACTCATCCTGCCCGGCGGAGAGTCCACAGCCATGGTGCGCATCGCCGCCGGCACGGATCTCTTCGCGAGACTGCGCGAACGGATGTCAGGCGGTCTGCCGGTCTTCGGCACGTGCGCTGGGCTCATTCTCCTGGCCGACCGGCTCAGCGACGATTCGCTGGGCGGGTACGACCGCCTCGGCGGCCTGGACGTCACCGTGGCCCGCAACGCCTACGGTCGACAACGCGAGTCCTTCACCGCTCCGCTGACTGTCCATGGCCTGGACGAACCGGTCGAGGGCACATTCATCCGGGCTCCGCAGATCCTCGAACTCGGGCCCGACACCGAGGTGCTCGCCCGTCATGACGATGTGCCCGTCCTCGTTCGGCAGGGTTCGGTGTGGGGTGCCAGCTTCCATCCTGAGCTGGGCACGGACCTGCGGATCCATGCAGAATTCCTCCATCACCTCGGTGCTGCTGTGTAAATTCCTCAACTCCGACGAGGGAAAAGCCGATCTCGAAGGCTTCGGCGGGGCGTCGAAGGCCACCGTCGGCGTCATCCTGCGCAAGATCTCCGAACTCGCGGCCCAGGGCGGCGACGTGTTTTTCGGCGAACCGGAATTCGACACCGCTGATCTGCTGCGCACCGACGACAACGGTGCCGGAATCGTCTCTGTGCTCGAACTGCAGAAACTCAGTCAGTCGCCGGCCCTGTTCTCCACGTTCATCATGTGGCTGCTGGCCGACCTGTTCCAGGACCTGCCGGAGGTCGGCGACCCGGACAAGCCCTCGCTTGTGTTCTTCTTCGACGAAGCCCACCTGCTCTTCGCCGGCCCGTCGAAGGCCTTCCTCCAGCCGGTGACGCAGACCGTGCGGCTCATCCGCTCGAAGGGCGTCGGCGTCCGGGAAGAAGTCGGCGAAGAAGGACGACGAGAACCTGTTTTCCCAGGTGGTGAAGTCCTCGGCGTTCAAACAGTTCACAAGGACCGCGGCACGCGAGATCGCACGCGGAATCTTCGGCACCTCACGACGCCGGCGCTGATACCCGCAGTGTCTTCTCACCGGCGCTCACCCGCAGTTCCAGGCAGTCGCCGATGAGGTCTCCGTCGAGTTGTGCCGGTACCGGTGACTCGACGGTGACCGTCGTCTCGGTCGTGCGGCGATAGTTCATGAGCGGGTGGGTGTCCGGTCTGCCCTGCAGGCATGCCGCGGCGATTCCTGCCCAGGCTCGGCACCGCGCCATGGGTGAGTGCGGGAACGGACCGACGGTGAGCATGGAGAAGGTCTGAGCATCGACGTGAGCTTCGGGGAACACGGCGATGGGTCCTGCAGGACGAGCGACCTTCGACGCCATCACCGACCAAACCGGTCTCGATGCGGTTCCCTCCCCTGTGTTTGTGTTGTCCCACGTGCTCGCGGTATCCCTCATGCATGCGTTGTCTCCCGCGCTCGCGGTGAAATCTGCGGCGAAGAGGGCCCGCGCGGCTCCCCAGGCGTATCCGAGCAGCCCGAGTGAGGCATGGTGGTGGGCGACGGCCCGGGCATCTCCCCCGATTCCTGCAAGGCTGATGAAGACGGTTCCATGTCGAGCGCCGTCGGCCGTCCGGAACTCCGCAGTATTGATCGGAACGTTCCGGAGGTTCGGCGGAGCGCCGTCACGGATGAACGACGCGATCGTGCTCACGCAATGCTCGATCGCGTGCCGGCAGGATCGGAGGCCGATATGGCGGCTGAGCACGTTCGCGGTCCCGGTCGGGACGAGGAACGTCAGGATGTCCGCCTCGGCGAGCACCGGCGCTGTCGCTCGGATGGTGCCGTCCCCACCGAGGATGATGACGGTGTCGGCTCCCCACGAGATGAGCTGTTCGGCCTGCCACCGACCGGAGCGTTCGACAGTGGTCGTCATGCTTCGGTAGTGCGCGCCGGCGTTGCGCAGTTCCGGCACCAGTTCGGCATACGCCCGCAGGGTCGCCGGGTGTTTGGGGTTGAGGATGATTCCGACGGCGATGTTCTGCGGCGTCGATCCCGGTCGGTCAGCCGCGGCCACCCGGCCGGCCAACGGTGTGCGCGTCGTGTTGAGTTCGTCCATCGTCGGTCGTGATTGCGTTCTCAGACGAAGGCCGAGTGGGTTGCGCTCACCGATTCGACGGCCTCCAGGTCGACTCTCTCCCCTGGGAATGTGTCGACAAGGACTCGCGGACCGGTCTTGCGAGGTGATCGCTTCCACGTGGCGCGCGCACGCGTGCCGGTCAGAACTGTGTTCTTGAACATTCCGTTGCCGCCGGGCACAACGAGTTTTTCGTGGACCGGGTCGAGCGTGGCGCTGCGATCCTTGTAGCCGAGGATGATCTCGTCGAATCCCGGCAGCAACATGGTCTCCTGCGCCGCAGCCTCCCATTCGGCCAGCCGGCCCTCCAGATCCGGTGCGTGCACGTAGGCGGTGCCGTCGATATCGGAGCTCACAATCTCGCCGGCATCGACTCCGGCCTGAATGGCCTTTCTCATCCTCGTCTTCGGCAGTCCCGTCCAGCGTGCCGCGTCGTCGACCGTGACCGGTCCGTGGCTGGTCACGAAGCGTCTCATCCATTCGTGGTCGGCCGCGTCGGCGTCCAACTTCGCAGGTGTGGGCACCCAATCGGCTGTGAGCACGTATTTCATGTCGTCCTTGCCCTCGATCATGGGGGCTTGGACGATGATGTTCTGCAGCGCCAGGGAGGTGATGAGGTACCGGGCGTGGCCGTATTCGTCTCCGGCGCCGATGGGAGCGAATGCGTCGAGCAGCTCGTCGCGCGTCAGCGGTCCCCGTTCCCGGATGGCTGCTGTGGCGAGTTCGGCTGCAGTGTCGAGCATGGCGTCGGTGATGCCGAAGTGCTCACGCCGCTTGGCCGTGGATTTCATGGTCCGCGCCCCGGTGAGGCCGAGGATCCAGCCGATGTCCTTGGCCGTGGTCAGGTGGATGGTGCCGCGTTGAGTCCACGACCGCACGATCTCTCCGGAATCGATGGCGGTTCGGACGGCGGCGACGCCCGCGGTGAGGTCGGGCCCCAGCCGTAGTGCGACGGAGACCAGCGCTCCGCCGAGGGCTTGCGCTTGGACGCAGCCGAGATGTTCCACGACGGCTCCGGCAGGTGAGAGGCCGGTTCCTGGGGATGAGGGCGGAGGACCGACGAGTCCCTGTGAGATCAGACGGGCTGCCGAGATCTGATGTGCGTCCATGATCCAACGGTAGTGCACGCCGGTGACACGACAGTTGTGAAAAGACGACAGACCGGGGACGCAGGACGGTGATCGTGCAGTTGAATCGTTCAGCCCATGATGTCGATGAGGCCGGGCACCCGCACGCGCGGCAGGCTGCCCGAGGTGGCGAACTCTCCCCAGATCCGGCGCAGCTCGGGACCGGCGACATCGGTGGTCTTTCCGTAGTCGAGGAAGGAGTCGTGCCAGATCTCGCCGGGGAAGATCAGCGGGAGGTCTCCGGAGTGGGCGGCGTCGAAGAAGCTGCCGTCTCCGCGGGAGACGATGAGCAGGCGGGCGCCCTGACCGCCGGACATCCGGTGACGGTCGTAGAATTCGCGTCCGGCCCGGGTATAGACCGCCGAGGTGATGCCGGAGATGAGGGATTCGAGCATCGGGGAGGTCAGTGTGCGGTCGTGGAGGCGACGCAGAGCGGGAACGAAGCCGGCGAAGAAGGCCATCTCGCGTTCCGTGCGGGTCATGAGGACGTCGAATTTCGGGGCGACTGCAGCCCAGGCTTCGGCTGCGTTCGAGCGTGATGGCAAAGGGTACTGACCGTAGCGGACGCCGAAGCACATTCCGGCGTGCAGGCCTCCGACGAGGGCGGCTTTGTGCACTTCCTCCTGCGCTTGGAGAATGTCATCGATGCCGGCTGCCGGGTCGATCTTCTGGGCGACTTTCCCCATCGCCCAGTTCATTGCGTCCGTGCCGCCGGCCAGTCCCAAGGGAGCTGAGGCCATGAGCACCCGTCGGAAGAGTCCTGCGGTCCCGTCGGCGATCATGAGGTGCGCGCAGGCGTCTGCTCCGGCACTCTGTCCGGCGACCGTGACATTGTCCGGGTTGCCTCCGAAGGCGGAGATGTTCCTCTGCACCCAGCGCAGTGCGGAGATCTGATCGAGCACACCGAGGTTGAGGTGTTCGTCTCGCCCGGTTCCGAGGTATCCGAGGACTCCGAGGCGGTAGGTCACGGAGACGACGATGATGTTCTGCTCGGCGGCCAGGGCGTGCGGATTGTAGATCTCCGCGTCGCCGGCGCCGGCGACGTAGGCTCCGCCGTGGATCCAGACGAGGACGGGCAGCCCCGCCTCGGTGGTGGTGTCCTTCGGCATAGTCACGCTCACGCGCAGGCAGTCTTCGCTGATGGGAAGCCCCCCGAGTTGATCGAAGGTCATTCCGGCATTCGGGTCGCGGCGCAGCTGCGGGCTCGCCGGGCCGGGCTGACCGCCGTCGATGACGTCCACCGGAGGTTCATCGACGGGAGGGAGGAAACGGCCTGCCCGGGCATAGCGGATGCCCCGTGCGCGGATCACATCGTCGAAGACGTGGGCACGCACACGTCCGCACGGGGCGGCGATGTCCCGTGTCTCCTCCATTCGGTCGGCTTACTTGCTGGGCTCGACCGGCGGCTCGGCCGACCAGGGGAAGACGATCCACTGATCGGTGCGCTTCCACACGAAGTCCGGGTCGATGATCGACGCGGACTTCGCGTAGATGACGGCCGACTGGGCTTCCGCGCCGTGTTTGCGCAGCAGCTCGAGGACGAGGGCCAGGGTGCGTCCGGAGTCGGCGACGTCGTCGACGACGAGCAGCTTCTTGCCCTTGATCGCTTCGATGTCGAGCATCGGGGCGAGCAGGATCGGATCCGGCAGGGTCTCGTGGACGTCGGTGTAGAACTCGACGTTGATGGCGTCGGAGAGCTTGAGCCCGAGGGCGTAGGCCAGTGCTCCGGCAGGCAGCAGTCCACCGCGGGCCACGGCGATGACGATCTCGGGATCGTAGTCGGAATCCGCGATGGTCTGTGCCATTTCCCGCGCCGACCGGCCGAACATGTCCCAGCTGAGAATCTCTTTTTCGTCGAGATCGGTCGAATCGGCGTGGTAGGCCATGGATGCTCCTCGTGTCTGCCCGTGTGTGTTTCGAACTTCAAGGATACGCCGTCGCCGGTTCAGCGCAGAAATACCTCGAGTCCGGCCATCTCCTGCGCCTGCGATCCGGTATGGGTCGGCGGGTTCGGGTTGACCCAGTATTCGCCGGTGTGGGCATTGCGTTCGAGCAGGCGGTAGTCGATGAGTTCACGCCGCAGCAGGGCGAAGTCCGGGTGGAAATCACTGAGGATGGCGCCCAGCTGTTTCTCGCTGTAGACCCGATCCGGTTCAAGGGCGGCGAGCACCTCGATGAGGACGAGTACGAGGGCGCGGCGTTTCGTCGGAATGGCGACGAGGCGCCCGTCGGGCATGAATGTTCTCAGTGTCTTCGCCCGAAACCGTGCGATCTCCGGGTCGATGGTGGCTCCGCGACCGGTAGTGGACCCGGGCACTGCACTGCGGTTGGCGTTCTGTTTCGCGGCGATCAGCGCGGTGCGGGCCGTGGTGAAGTTCTCACCGGTTTCGGTCATCCGTGTGCGAACGAGATTCTTGAAATCCTTGTCCTTGGTCATGGTGTCGCTTCCTTTGGCGACCAAGTCTCCCCCAGCACGAAACCTGGTCAGGAAATCACCGTGCCGGTTTCGTCCGAGGATTCTCTCCCCTTCGCCATGCAGTCGGTGTGCTGGGAACACGACCTCGGCTGGGCGTTGGATGCGCCGGATACCAGTATAGGCACAGCCATCGTCGATTCTCGAAGTAGTCGGGTCAGGTCTCGAGGGCTTCGAGGTACATCCACCGGCCGGCTCTGCGGACGAAGGAGGAGTTCTCTTCGAGGACATGATCGCCGAGGTGGTCCCGGAATCGCGCGCGGAAGTGCACAGTGCCGGTGGCATCGTCGACTCCCCCGCCCGCGGTGGACACGATTTCGAGGCCGAGCCATGTGGTGGCGTCATCGACGCCGACATCGCCGGGTCGGGTCTTGGCGTGCCAGGTGCGGAAGAGGTGGTCTTCGTTGCCGCGGACGAACGCAGTGTAGCGGGAGCGCATGAGCGCTTCAGCGGTGGTGGGCCAGGTTTCACCGTCGAGGGCCGGGCGGCAGCAATCGTCGTAGTCGGTACCCGGAGGCATTCCGGAGCAGGGGCAGATCATCTGTCGATGATATCGGGCGGGGGCAGGCGTGCGAAGATGGGGACATGACTTCACTGTTCCTGTCCGGAGACCCGAAGGCCGATGCGCTGTTGGCCGAAGACCGCTTCGCCCTGCTCGTCGGAATGCTGCTTGATCAGCAGGTGACCATGGAGAGTGCCTTCGCGGGTCCGGCCAAGCTCGCTGACCGACTGGGCAAGCTCGACATCGACGAGATCGCAGCGATGAATCCGGATGATTTCCTCGACATCTTCGCGCGGACTCCCGCGGTGCACCGATTCCCGAAGTCGATGGCCGGACGCGTGCAGAAGCTCGCGGCAGCCATCATCGACGACTACGACGGGAATCCCGAGGCGATCTGGACTGAGGGTGACCCCAGCGGTGCTGAGGTCCTCAAACGTCTGAAGAAGCTTCCCGGCTACGGTGAACAGAAGGCCAAGATCTTCCTGGCCCTGCTCGGCAAGCAGTTCGAACTTCAGGCGGAGGGCTGGCAGGAGGCCGCAGGTGACTACGGAGACGCAGACGCCCGCCGTTCGATCGCCGATGTCGTCGACGAGGTCACTCTGCAAGAGGTGCGTGCCTTCAAGAAGCAGCAGAAGGCTGCGGCCAAGGCGGCAAAAGCTGCGAAGAAGTAGGGATCGTCGCAGACAGATCGGTGCATCCACGCACTCGGACGTGAGTTATCCACAGATTCGACTTCGCCTGTTCTAAAAAGCGCTCCTGTCGAATAATGTAGGGAATCCGGGTGTCGGCCGCCGTGGTCGCGCCGCAGTTGCAGACCACAGAGGCGTGGAATGAGAACTGGATCGTCCCGACCGTACCGTCGACCCGCCCAAGTATTCGTTGCCGTATTCTGCGCGCTGAGTTTGGTCTCGGTCGTCGGCTGCGCCGATAATTCCCCGGTAGCCGCACCGACGTCGACTCTGCCCGCTCAGCATCCGGACGCATCGTCGACTGATGACCCCGCCGAGGTGGCCATCCCCGATTACGAAACCGGCCTTGACCTCGACAAAGAGGAGAAGAAGGCCGTAGAGGGCGCGTTGGTGGCGTTGGACAAATATGTGGCGACTTTGAACGAAGCATTTTCAAGCGGTGGCCAAAATACTCAGAATATTGATGCTTCCGCAAAAGGCGAAGCGCTCGAGACCCTCAAACAGGACTCGAAAGAACTCAAGAAGAGCCGAAAGTACATGGCTGGCGAGTTCCGCATTGAAGATCGAGTAATACAAGACATAGGTTCAGAAACAGACGAAGTAACTGTTCTCACCTGTGTTGACAATTCCACGTTTGCCGAGGTTAGCCTTGGCGAACCGCTACCAGAACGCGACCCCGAACCGCTCCGTGTTAGGTTTCTTGCTCAACTTGATAGCAGCGATTGGAAAATAGAGTCTCAAAGTTTGTGGAGTACGCCTTGCGGCAAATAGGCTTCATCACTTCGCTTCTCTGTTTGGCCCTAATTGGCGGTTTTGGGCCACCAGCCAACGTCCAGTCAGGACCAGGGTGCAGTGCGCTGAGCCTAAAGAAATGCACAGTAGTAGAGCCCCCTCCACCCCAACCGCCTCCGGGCGGAGGTGGCTCTGGGGGTGGCCGAGGCTCCGGAGGTGGCGGCTCTGGTGGAGGCTCCGGCGGTGGTGGTTCCGGAGGCGGCGGTGGTGGACTGCCTGACTGTCCGACGGAAGAAGTCGGTTATCTGTGTGTGAGTGAGCCCGGCCCCGGTGGTGGAGGCGGTGGCGGAGGTGCACCGGCTCGACCCGATCCCCCGACTCACATCCCCGAATCGCAGTTTCAGAACTTCGACATTCCGGCACCTACAATCTATGCCTGGCCCAAGGATTGGGCCGTCGTCGGCAAACCGGCTGCCTTCTGGACGGACACCGATGTCAGCTATATCGACATGACGCTGCTGACCTATGCCGTCAAAGTCAAAGTCACCCCAGAGCGTTTCAACTGGGACTTCGGAGACGGATCGGGCACGACAACCACCTCGAAGGGTGCGAAGCCGCTGCCTGGCGGCGCCCCACAGATCGGACACGAATATCAAGAGTCGGGCACAGTGTCGGCGTCGATGACTGCGACATTCAGCGGAGAATTCTCCGTCGACGGCGGCCCCTGGCTTCCTATCGACGGATTCGCTCACGTCGCCAGCAACGACATCGGCATCGAGGTCTACCGCTATCACCGCTACCTCGTCGACGAAGACTGCTATTCCAATCCCCGCGGGCCAGACTGCGCCCGATCTGCTCGATGATGCGGTAGTCATCGGCCGGAATTGATCAGAACATCGCATTCGTGAGGGCAGTAGGGCCTTGACGACAGCAACCTGAAACAATGGCCTCATGGTGTGCCGAATCAACGAGCTCCTGATCGATTCTCATTGGCCGATCGTCATCATCGGTGCGGGCCAAGCCGGACTGTCCGCAGCACATTACCTCTGGCGCGACGGCCTCGCACCGGGCAAGGATTTCATCATCCTCGATGCCGGAGACGGCCCTGGTGGTGCCTGGCGCGAACGGTGGGACTCCCTGACCTTGGGCACCACCAACCACATCTCCGACCTTCCCGGATTCCCGCTCGGCTGTCCTGATCCGAACGTACCCGCCTCGAAGATCGTCTCCGACTACTATTCCCGGTTCGAACGCGAGCTCGAGCTCTGCGTCATCCGCCCAGCTGAAGTGGAAACAGTTCGATCCGAAGCGCCAGGTCATGGACGGTTCATGATCACCGCCGCCGTCGACGGCGGACAGGTGACGCTCTCCGCCGACTTTCTCATCAACGCGACCGGCACCTGGACCCACCCCTATGTCCCCTTCGTCCCCGGCATCGCCGAGTTCGAGGGCCACCAGCTGCATACCGTGAACTTCCGTAATGTCGAAGACTTCCGGGGACTGCGCACACTCGTCGTCGGCGGCGGAATCTCCGCCACCCAGTTTCTCCTCGAACTCGCCGAGGTGACCGACACTCTCTGGGCCACGCGACGTCCCCCGAACTTCACATCCAGAGAATTCGACGGCCAGTGGGGCCTAGAAGTCGAACGAGCCGTCCGGGAACGAACACTGTCCGGTATGGCCCCTGCCAGCGTCGTCCGAACCACCGGGCTGCCGATCCGCAGCGAATTCCGAGACGGAATCGACACGGGAATTCTGGTCTCTCGCGGCATGTTCGACCGCATCTTTCCGCACGGTGTCCACTTCCCCGGAATCGGCGGCTCCGAGCTGCCGACCTCGGCGGAGGGTCTCGGCCCTTCAGCCAGCGACCATCTGGCAATTCCCGAGTCATGGGCTCCCTTCGACGAACCACGAGACGAAGAGGTCGACGTGATCTTCTGGAATACAGGGTTCCGGGCGGCGCTCAAACACCTTGCGCCGCTGCGCCTTCGCACACCGGATGGCGGGATCTCCATGGACACCGAGGTCGCGGTGAAAGACGATCCACGGCTGTTCCTCGTCGGCTACGGATCGGCCAGTTCTACGGTCGGAGCCACCCGAGCGGGAAGGATTGCGGCCCGGGAACTGCTCAAACGCATGTCGGTCGGTCGGCAGCCTCAGCGCAGGTCTGGAGCGTTGAGCACCTGATCGTCGAGGCGAACCGTCGGCAGCATCTGTCGGAACTGGTCCTGCGCCTCGGTGTCATCGGCTTGCGCGAGCATGTCGACGCTGACTTTGAATAGTCGGCCGTCAACGGACACTCCGGCAACGGCACCGAAGATCACGGAATCCTCTTTGTCGACTGCTCGCATATCGTCGGGAGCCAGCGTGCCGTGGAAGACCCAGTACTCTCCCCCGCTGAGTGAACCGGTGGACTCGCTGCCCATGGACGACCCCGAAGTGCTGAACATCCGTTCTCGTGCCTTGTCCACCAATGCTTGTGGTGTCGACTCGTCATCGTCGAGACAGTTGACCGTGATGATCGCTCCGGATTCGGTTTCATAGAGTCGATATCCGTCGTACCCATACCCGTCGGCCCAGTCAGCGCTCAAGGCCAAGCTGACTTCGACGGGACACTGTCCACCCAGTTCGACAGTGGTCTCACTCATGCCATCGGGAATCGTCGGACCGGTTGCTGTCGGCGAAGGTGACTGCCCGTCGCCGATCCCCACGTTCGCCGGCTTGGATCCCGCATCGTCCGAGCTGCTGACCCGGAACGCCGAACATCCGCTGAGAACCAGCCCCAGGGCCAGCGTCACCGCTACGAGTGGTCTGTTGATCATCGTCTGCCTTCACTCGATCCATGGGTCATCCATATCGTACCCAATCGCGTGCTCGTCCCCGCTCTCTAGCGCAACTGCGAGCTGCCGCCTAGCCTGGAATCATGACTGAGATCCCGCTTTTCGATGACTCTGATATCAACCGCGTGCTCTGCGTGGTCGCGCACCCCGACGATATGGAATACGGCGGTTCGGCGGCAGTGGCAAAATGGACCGATGAAGGCAAGGAGGTCTCCTATCTCCTGCTCGCCCGCGGGGAGGCGGGGATCCGGAACATGCCCCTGAGGAGGTGTCACCGCTGCGCGCGGATGAGCAGCGTCGGGCGTGCAATATCGTCGGCGTCGACGATCTGGAGATCCTCGACTTCCCGGATGGTCTGCTGGAACCCACGCACGAGTTGCGAAAGGCAATAGCGCGGAAGATCCGTGAATTCCGACCGAATGCGGTCGTCGTGACAACCTTCGACCTCAAGGTTCAGTGGGGACTCAATCACGTCGACCATCGCCATGCCGGCGTCGCCGCCGTCGATGCGATCCGTGATGCCGACAATCCCTGGGTCTTCACCGACCTCAAGGACGGGGGACTCGAAGCGTGGAAGGCGGATCGACTGCTCATCAACGGAGCACAGCCCACACACGCCGTGGCGCTCACGGCTGAGCACGTCAATCGTGGTGTGCGGTCCCTCGAGGCGCACAAGGTGTATTTGAACGCGCTCAGCGACCATCCGGCTCCGAAGGACATGATTCCCGGAATCACCACGAGCGGTGGAGAACTCGCCGGTGTCGACTATGCCCTGCCGATCACCGTCGTCGACATGTGAGCGCGTCTGCATGTGCCGACTATCGGCATGTGCTGCCTGTAGGCAAACAAGACAACGACTCGTATCGGCACACGTTGCTGACTGAAGGCGAACCGGGCGGGAGTCGTGTGAGTCCCGCCCGGTTCACTCTGAGCAGGTCGTTGCTCCGACCTGCGAAGAGGAGATCAGGCTCCCAGAGCCGCGATTGCCGAATCGTAGTCGGGTTCGGTCGTGATCTCGTCGACGAGCTGCGTGTACGTGACGGTGCCCTTCTCATCTAGGACGACGACGGACCGTGCGAGCAGACCGGCGAGCGGGCCATCGACCATGGTCACGCCGAAGTCCTTGCCGAACGAGCTGCGGAATCCCGATGCCGTGACCACGTTCTCGATGCCCTCGGCACCGCAGAAGCGAGCCTGGGCGAATGGAAGGTCGTTGGACACGCAGAGAACGGTGGTGTTCTCCAGGCCCGCGGCGAGTTCGTTGAATTTGCGCACCGAGGCGGCGCACACCCCAGTATCGAGGCTGGGGAAGATGTTGAGCACGACGCGCTTGCCCGAGTGATCCTGGGAATTCACATCGCCGAGGTCGCTGCCGACGAGGCTGAAGGCCGGGGACTGCTCGCCCTTGGCGGGCAGGTCGCCGACGGTCTTGACCGGAGATCCCTGAAATGCTGTGTTGGCCATGCTTGACTCTCTCCTTCTTCGAAGCTGACTGCTGTCACTCTCACTCTACGTGAGTTGCCGCCGAGGCGAACCCGATCAACATGGACCGGACGCTCGACCGACTTTCTGATCGTTGAGTCCCACCCGCTGCAGCCGGTCGCTCAACGGCGACGGCGGCGTGAGAAGTACACGAGAGCCGTACCGAGTGCGATGATCGCGGCGGCGATGCCGATGCTTGCGGCAAGCTCGATACCGGTCCGTGGCAGGTCAGCGCCACCGCCTGCGCCAACTGCCGAGTCGTCAGCTTCGCCGTCTCCAGGATTGCTGCCCGAAGCACCACCGTCGGAGGCTCCGTTCGCCGCGTCGGAGGTCCCACCTGCATCGGACTCATCACCATCGGATCCATTCGAATCTGCCTCGGCTGATGCTTCGCCGGAGCTGTCGGAATCCTCGCTGTCAGTGGAATCGTCATCGTCTCCGCCAGGTGAACGACTGCTGGTGACGACCTGCCAGTTCTCGACGAAGAAGTCGGCGGGGTCGACGATCTGCTTCTCCTCGACCCAGTCGATGAGGGCTTGACGAACCTCGACCTGTCCGTTGTAGACCTCCTTGAGTCCATCGACCGGATAGCCGCCTCCCCCGGACTGACGGTAGTTGTTGATGGCGAGAATGAACCGGTCATCGTCTCCGATTTCGCTGCCGTCGGCCTGCGTGAGGTTCTCGATCCTCTCCCCGGTCGGTTTGGAGACATTGATGTCGTAGTCGATTCCGGCCAGAGCATCGTAGTTGTAGTCCGGGATCGGAGATTCCGAGACTTCGTTGATCGCGTTCGTACCGTCGATCGGGTCGAATTCGGCGCCCTCCTCGGTCTGTTTGAAATAGCGTGCCGAGTATTCGAGGTAATCGCGCAGTTGGGCACCGTTGATCTCGACTCCGGCAAGAGTGTTGTCGTAGACGTAGAGTCCCGCCACGTCTCGGATTGTGATGTCGCCGGCCGGGAACTCTGCGGTGCGGCTGAAGGGAGATGCCTGTGAGATCACGGGAAGATCGTCATAGTCCGTTCCTTTCAGTCCTTCTTCCACCGTCTCAGTCTGGACGTGAGAGATGAAGTCGAGGATCGCCGTGTCCTCATAGTATGAGGTCTTCGCCGACAGTGTTTCGGTCACCGAGCCGATCTTCGTGTTCACGTAATCGATCGTGGTCCGGTGCTGCTCTTCGACGAGGTCTTTGATCTCCTGATCCTCAGCGACTTCGCCTTGGGTGGCGAGAGCGTCTGCGTGCGGCTCGGTCTCGCCCCAGTCGACGTGGTGGGTGTCGAGGTTGATCGGCAGCCCCACCTCTGAGACCGAACGGGCCCAGTAGTTCGGTTGGGTGATGAGCACCTGGCTGCCGTCATCGCGGGTCACGACTTGGCTGGGTTCGTTCTGGTGGGTATGGCCGGCGACGAGGACATCGATTCCGGGAACTTTCGCCACCGAAGTGCTGACGTTCTCCTGCAGTTGGTCCGGATCCCAGTTCTGTCCGTTCGGATCTTTGCCGGAGTGGGAGAGCACGACGACGACGTCGGCGCCCTTCTGTTTCATCTCGGGGACATACTTCTGGGCTGTCTCGACGGGATCGTCGAAGTGCACTTTTCCGGACAAGTTGTTCTTGTCCCAAATTCGGCTGCCGGGAGTGGTCACGCCGAGGACGCCGACGGTGATCGTCTCACCATCGACCTGTTTGTCGACCAGCGCGTACGGGTCCAGATGGGTTTGGCCGTCTGCGTCGTCGATGACATTGGCGCCGAGAAGCGGGAAGTCGACTTGGTCGCTGTAGGTGGACAGCAGGTCGAGGCCGTAGTTGAATTCGTGGTTGCCGACGACCTGTGCGTCGTATCCCAGATGGTTGTAGGTCTTGGCCAGCGGGTGTGTTTGGCCGCTGGTCGTGATCGGCTCCTGTTTGGCGTAGTAGTAGGCCAACGGACTGCCTTGGATGGCGTCGCCGTTGTCGACGAGGAGCACGGAGTCGGCACCCTTGTCCTCGCGTACTCCCTTGATCAGCGTCGAGGCTCGGGACATGCCCAGCTCCTCCCCTGCCGGGTAGGGCTTGTTCGCGAAATAGTCCCAATTGAGGACGTGGCCGTGAACATCGGTCGTGGCCAACAGAGTCAGCTCCCCGGTCTCCGCCACCTGCGAGTCGGTGGGGGCATCGGCACTGCCGAGGCCGGTCGCGGAGGCGGCCGCGGGACCGGTGACGATGAGAGCGAGGGCGAGCGAGGACGAGGTCAGGGTGCGCAGGCGCATATGTCTCCAGAGAACTGGTCAACGAGGATGACAGTGATTCAACTCTCTTACCCTAGTGGGCGCTGACCGTTTTCTGAATGGATCGTGAGAAAAATTTGAACAAACTCTATTGCTCTCACGCCACGGAAGAATCGGTGCCGTCGGCCTGATCCTTCGCAGACGCAGATTTCGCCTCGACGACGATGAGGATGACGACAACGGCCGCGCCGAGAACGGCGAGCAGAATCGGGCCGAGCACCGGGTCGACGGGAGCCAGCAGACCGCCTGCCCCGTGTTCTTTGCCGTCGGCGCCCACCTCGGCAGATGACTGCCAGGGCCAGAGTGCGCGCAGGGACCCGAACATCAGTCCTGCCATGACGATGAGTGTCCACCACCGGTGATTGCGCAGGAAGTACTTGAGGAGATTGACGAAGACCGCTAGGCCGACGACTGCGCCGAGCAGGAAGATTCCGAGGTACCCGAAATCGCGTGTGTCCACGGCGCGCAGTGTGGTCGAGTACATGCCGACTGCCAGCAGGAAGAATGATCCGGACACTCCTGGAACCACGAGTGCGCAGATGGCAATCGAGGCGACGAAGAAGACGGCGATGAGCGGTGGGTTCTGCACATCGGCCCCGCCGGCCAGACTCGTCATCAAAAACGCGAGAGCGGCAGCGACGATGAAGGCCAGAACGCCGAGGAGCACTGGTTGCCGCGAAGAGCGTGCCGGCAACATGCGCAGCGGCACCGCAATGCTGGCGGCGACGAGACCGAAGAACAGTCCTCGGGAGAGTTCGGGATTGCCGGTGACGAAGGATTCCAGGACACCGGCGATGGTGAATACGGCCACTGCCATCCCCACCAGAACCGGGATGACGAGGAACCAGTCGGTGCGCCGCAGCTCCGCCAGTGCTCCCGCGACACGGTTCGGTCCTGTCACCAAGATCTTCGCCGCCGAAACGACGTGCGCTGCGGAGTCGATCAGCTGGTCGTAGACTCCGGTGACCAAGGCGATAGTTCCGCCGGAGACCCCGGGGACGAGTTCGGCACTGCCGATGAGGAATCCGCGGATCAGGTCGAGCGGCAGGAGTGCTTTGGATCGTTTCGGCGCAGTGTCGGTTCCAGTCACTGGGGTGTTCGTCATACCTCCCAGCTTATTTGATCAACCTGTGGCTGGGAGCCTGCGGCTCAGTCGCCGATCTCACCGTCGATGTCCTCGCGCAAGATGTCCGCATGCCCGGCGTGCCGCGTGTACTCTTCGAGCCCTCGTCGTTCGTTCGGGGAATTGCTCGGATCGGTCAACGGCAGGGTCATGCTGAGCCTCACTGATCATGCAGACGACCTGACGATCGGATCAGGCGCATCAGGCTCAGTCCAGTTTTCGTCGGCCGATGTCGAAGAGGTTTCCTTCGGGATCTTTCAAGGTCGTCCATTCGATCCCGTATTCGTCGAAGGACGCGAGCTTGTGCGCGCCCAAGGCGACCGCGCGGTCGACGTCTGCCGGATAGTGCGGATCGTCGAGGTCGATGTGCAGAGGGTTCTTCCCCTCCGCGCGTTCGTCGACTTTGAGGAAGAGCATTCCCGGGGTCGGTGACTCGCTGTTGTGGACTCCCCCGATGCTCGCAACGAACTCGTTGGCGCCGGGGTCGATGTCGGCGCCGAGGAGGTCCGCCCAGAATATCGATTGAGCTTCCACATCGAGGCAGTCGAAGGTGATGCTCAAAGATGCCAGCGATGCCATGAGCGCTGTCCTTTCACAGTCGGATCGGTGTTGACCCGACTCTAGAGCACCCCACCGACATGGCACATCGAAGGCGTCATCGTCGGTTATCCGCCGTCATCGACGCGTCACCCGCGGGGCTGGCGCGCCAACTGCCGGGACTGAGCGACGAGGCGGCCGGCCGAGTCCCACAGTTCGCAGTCCTCTTCGAACATGCCGCCAGCGATGTTCCGAGTGGACAGTCGTGCGCTGATCCATCCGGGAGCGGGCAGTGCGCGGACGTGCGCGGTCAGTTCCATCGTCGGTGCCCAGTTGAAGCGACCGAGGTCGAACATCACCGGCGGGAACGAGTCGAGGAAGGTCAGCAGGGACAGAGGGTCCGGGTCACTCCCATCGATGAACCGAATCCAACCTTGGAGCACTCCGCGACCGCTGGGTTTGCCGACCGCGAATCCGGCGGTGGCCCGGTCAAGTCGCATATCGAACCGTTCGATCAGCGGTGCCGCTTTCTTGAAGTCCTCGCTGGCTTCGGCAACACCGACGCATTCTTCCGGTGGTGGCAGGTGGGGCGGGGTGGCTGTCGTGCCGACATCGTCGGGAAGCTCGCCGAGGTTGCCCATCGTGGCCATCGCAGAGATCGTCGGTGCCCCGTTCTGGACGAGTTCGATGCCGTAGCTCGCCGTCGATCGGCCTTCGCGCAGAGTGCGCGTGGTGATGTCGACTGACCCCTCGCTGCTGGGCCCGAGATAGAAGGTCGAGATGACGAGAGGGTCCGGAGTGCTCGGGTTGACGGCACGCAGGGCTTGCCCGGCGACTCCGAGGAGGTAGCCTCCGTTGACGGCGCCGGCGACTTTCCAGCCGGCATCGAGCTCGGCGGTGAAGCTGTGGTCACCGTGACGGGTGACTGCGGTGGCTCGGGAGAATTCGCTGACGGTCGTTTGACTCATATCACATACAGTACCAAGAGCTGAACGAACGTCCAGCCAGATTCAATGCCGTCCGAGCTGCCGTTCGCTGCCGTGCCGGTAGTTTCCCGTCGCCCGTGCCAACAGCTGCTGATCGCTCTCGTCGTCTCGGCCGAGCTTGGGGATGAGTGCGGCAGCCTTCTTCCCGCCGAGTTCCATCACGGTTCGGCCGCCTCGGCGAATGAGCAGGCCCCCGGACTCGGTGACGTGGTAATCGAATGGATCACCTTCGAGGCTCATGACTGGACTCCTTGATCGCGCGCTCAGGCTCTCGCACCTCTTCATTGAACCGCGGCGAGAGCGCACCGACTAGTCTATGCGCATGAGTGTGAAGCTGACCCGGGTCGATCCACATGGCCGCGACGATGATCATCTTATTGATTTCTACACCACGGAAGAGTTCCCCTTCCACGCCAAGTTGTCCGTCTGGTCGAAGGAAGAAGTGCGCGAACGGATCGCGGACGGCTACTTCATCAGTGAGGAGACCGAAACGTTCTGGCTCGTCCACAGCGAGCTGGGTCGGATCGGCATCGTCCGCCTCGAGGATCTTCGTGACGAGACTCCGCTGTTCGACCTCCGATTGGCTTCGCGATAAGCTCACTACCGCCGCTCGTGGCCAGTCATTGGTGGCGATCCTCTGGATTCGGTCGGCTATGCGATCCTGCGCGAGGAATGGGAGACAGGCGTCAGGGATGAATTGCGCTGGCATGATCGCCGTCATTTCCGTGATCAGACTCGATCTGGGATCACGTATTCGTCGAATACTCTGCCTTCGCGCAGTGAGCTGCTCAAGCTCTATGACTCGGTCGGATGGTCTGCCTATACAAGCGATCCGGAACGGCTGCTCCGCAGTGTGCTCAACTCTGCGCACGTCGTCTGTGCTCGCCGGGCAGGGATGCTCGTGGGAATGGCGCGCGTGGTCAGTGACTTCGGAACGATTGTCCACCTCCAAGACGTCCTCGTCGATCCAGGAATGCAGCGGCGCGGTATCGGGGCTGAACTCGTCGTTCGCGTCCTCGAACCGTTCGCCGATGTCCGACAGACCGTTCTGCTCACCGATGCCGGTCCCGGACTGACTGCGTTCTACATGTCGCTCGGCTTCAGCGAGGCCGCCCCGTCGGCAGGGGCGACGGTTCGTGCTTTTGTTCGATGACGTGAAAGTGCCCCTGACCTTCCGGCCAGGGGCACCTTCTCTCAGTCAGTCAGCGAGTGACTGTCAGAGTGTGTTTCAGTTGTTCTTCTTGCGACGCATGGTCAGAACAACAGCGGCTCCACCGACGAGGAGCAGTCCGGCTCCGGCAGCCAGGCCGGTCAGCTCGGCACCGGTGCGAGGCAGATCAGAACCGCCGTCACCGTTTCCATCATCGTTGCCGTTGTCGTCACCATCGTCGCCGCCGCCGTTGCCGTCTTCGTCGGCAACAACCTGGAAGGAGCCGGTAAGGGCTTCTTCCTCTTCGGTGTCGTTGGCGCCGGTGACCTCGACGTCGTACTTACCGAGGTAGGCCTCGGGGTTCGAGGCGCTGGTGCCGTAGATCGAGAATCCGACGACTCCGTCAGCGTTGGCGGTCTCTTCGAGGGTGATGCCCTCGACGTTTTCGGGACCGGCAACAACCTCGAGGGAGACCTTCTCGCCCTCGTCGAAGCCTTCAGCCGTGATCTCCACGCCCTTGTCTTCCTTCACGAAGTCCGAAGCAGCGATTTCCTTCGGCTCGACGGTCAGCGTGCGCTCGGCCGGGGCTTCTTCAGCCTCGACGGTCACGACAAACTGAGCCGCTTCGGAGTTCTGACCATTGACGCTGACAACTGCGGTGTAGTTGTAGTCGCCAGCCTCAGCAGGGGCCTCGGTGGAGAAGTTTCCGTCAGCATCGGTCTTGACCGTGACACTGCCCTCAGCCGGTGCGGCCTGAGCCTGAGCGGAACCGGCATTGGCGCCGGCAGGCTTCCAGGTCAGCGTCACTTCGGCGTTCGGAGCGGCCTTGCCGGTGATCTTTCCGCCTTCGACGACCGTCTGGTCTCCGACCTTGGGAGCTTCGGGCTTCTCGTCACCGTCAGCGTCGGAATCGGCTTCGTCATCCTTGCCGTCTGCTGCAGCCGAAGCGTCGGCGTCGTCACCGTCGGCAGCGGTCGAAGCATCTGCATCCTTACCGTCGGCATCGGCGTCAGCGTCCTTACCGTCGGCACCTGCGGAAGCGTCTGCATCCGTGCTGTCAGCGTCAGCTTCGGCGTTCGAATCGTCACCGTCAGCGGCTGCACCGGCGTCGGAGTCATCCGATGCCTTGACCGTCACGGTGAAGGAAGCGGCCTCCGAGGAGTGACCGTCAACGGTCGCCACGGCCTTCGCTTCGTAGTCGCCTTCTGCTTCGGGACCCTCGAGCGTGAAGTTTCCGCTGTCATCGGCCTTCGCGGTGGCTTCGCCTTCCGCAGCGCCGGTCCAGGTGACCTTCACGTCAGCACCGGCCGCAGCCTTGCCAGTGATCGCGCCCTTGGGCTCGATGGTCTGGTCCTCGACCGTCGGGGCTGCAGGAGCCTCCGGCTCCTCGTTAGGGTCGTCGAGCGTGAACGACTCATCGGATTTGGTGAGTGAGTTTTCAAGGTCGGCGACCCAGGTCCACGCGCCAGTCTCGGGTCCACCCGAGATGACACCGACAGCGGTATCGCCCTGGTAGACGGCACCGCCGGAGTCACCGTGGTCCGAGAAGCGCTTCCCGCCGGAGGTGACCTCGAAGCCGTGAACGGCACGCCCGCCGATGTTGGCGTACTCAAATGCTTCCGGGTCGTCGAGAACGGTACCGGTAGTTACACCTGTGGTCCGCCCGGACTTCTGGATGGACTGTCCGGGTACGGCCGCACCAACCTTCGTGACCTTAGTAGTGCTGGCCGAAAGGTCATTTTCTGCTTTCGCCGTAGTCCAATCGGTCACTTCAGCTTTGGTCGTGAACTTGTCATCGACCTTGATGACAGCGAAGTCGATCGCCTTGTCTTCGTCAGCCACAGTGCCGGTGCCGTCACCGTTGTCGATAATCTCCGACCCGTACTGGTTGAATCCCCAAGCACCGATCGATCCTACACCGGCCTTCACAAAGCCTTCGCCGCCTACAGCTTCTGCCGAAGAGGGAAGTTCCATGTCCAAAATCTCATTCTGAACACCGCCTGCGGTGTCGACTGCACAGTGCCCAGCAGTGAGAACTACCTGATTACCCTGATCGTCCCAGCCAGCGAACCCGGTGGAGCAAGCAGCGGTACCCTGCGGATGCGACACCAGGTATCCTGCACCACCGACCAGGTCGGTCTTGGCCTGAGGCTCGCCCGCAACGTATTTGGGATCGACGACAATCTCGACATTGTCGTACTTGGAAGCAAAGGACTTGACCTTGTCCGTCTTCTTCGCCACTCCGACCACGAGGTCGTCGCCGTCCACGCCGAATCGTCCGACTTCCGAGACCAGCTTTCCGCTGCTGTCGGAGAGGTTCTTGTAGACGGCCGTCTGGACAGCATTCTCGCTGGAGACTTTCACCTCTGGCTGATCAGCCGCAGCGGGCCCTGCGACGAATGCGCCGCCGAGCCCCAATGCCGCAGCCGCCGCCATGGCCAGCGAACTCTGCACGAGTTTCTTCTGCATAAGTTGTTGTCTCTCTGTTCTGAGGGATCAATGTCACAAGTTGTTGACCTAAGTCACGATAAGGTTACGGGCCACACTCAGGTACTACCAAAAAAGTACGTTCAAGACTGTGAACTTAATGTACGAAACTTCAGGAGCTGTACACGGCCCCTGGCTGTTACCTCCACTGAAACTCCCCCATGAATCGACGATGCCCCCGGTCAGAAGACCGGGGGCATCGTCAGTGAGTGTTCAGCAGACCGTCAGACGATCAGCATCACTGTACTCAGTTGTTGCTCTTGCGACGCATCGTCAGAACGACTGCGGTTCCGCCTACGAGGAGCAGTCCGGCTCCGGCAGCCAGGCCGGTCAGCTCGGCACCGGTGCGAGGCAGATCAGAACCGCCGTCACCGTTTCCATCATCGTCGTTTCCGTCGCCGGCATCGCCGTCGTCGTTGTTGCCGTCATCGTCGCCGCCGGATCCGCCACCGGATCCGTCTTCGTCAGCGACAACCTCGAACGAACCGGTCAGTGCCGACTCATCCTCGGTGTCATTGGCGCCGGTGACCTCGACGTCGTACTTGCCGAGGTAGGCCTCGGGGTTCGACGCGCTGGTGCCGTAGATGGAGAATGCGGCAGCACCGTTTTCATTGGCGGTCTCATCGAGGGTGATGCCTTCGACGCCTTCGGGTCCGTTGGCAACCTCAAGGGTCACCTTCTCGCCCTCGTCGAAGCCCTGGACCGTGATCGTCACGCCCTTATCTTCCTTCACGAAGTCGGAAGCGGCGATCTGCTTGGGATCGATGCTGATCTCACGCCCGACAGGAGCGGGAGTCTCGGACTCGTCCTTCTCAACCGTCACATCGAATTCGGTCGTCTTGGATTCCTGTCCATCGACGATCGCGGTTGCGGTGAAGGCGTAATCGCCTTCTGCCTTGGGGCCTTCGACGGAGAAGTTTCCGTCCTTGTCGGCCGTGACAGTCTCGGATCCGTCTTCAGCTGCCTGAGCTTCGGTCTTCTGACCGTCGGTCGTGGATTTGGCTTCCCACGTCACCTCAACCTTCGCACCGGCCTCGGCCTTGCCCTTGACCTCGCCATTGGGCTCGATGGTCTGGTCCTCGGACTTCGGGGCGGCAGGAGCCTCAGGGGTCTCCTCGCCCGGCTTCTCGAGGTGGAAATCGGTACCGGACTGCTCCAGTGAGTGATCGAGGTCGGCCACCCAGCTGAACGAAGTATTGTCATCGTAATCGCCGCCACCGGAGATGACACCGACTGCAGTGTTGCCCTGGTAGACACCGCCGCCGGAGTCGCCCGGCTGCGAGAAGGGCTTGTCGATCGGAGCGGTGACACCGAAACCGTGGACCCAGCGGCCGCCGACGTTCGCGTACTGGAACTGGTCGTTGTACTCATCGAAAGTCGTGCCAGTAGTCACTCCGGTGGTGCGCCCCGACTTGCTGATGGCACCTTCCTTGTGTGCGCCCACCTCGGTGATCTCGGTGGTCGACTTAGCAAGGTCGTCCGAATCGGCGGTCGTCCAGTCGGTGATGCCGTTCTTGACGTTGTAGTTCGACTCGTCGACATTGATCACGGCGAAGTCGATGTCGGACTCGCTGGGGTCGGGCCACTGGTTCTCATCGGCGCCTTCGAGCAGGTCGCCGCCGAAGTTGTGGAAGCCCCACTTGCCGATGACGCCGTCGCCGGAGGCCTGGAAGCCTTCTCCGCCGTTGGCCTGAGCGATCGAGGGCTTCTCGGTCTGGTCAACCGTCGTATCGCCATCGAACTCGTTGGTCTGCTTGTTGATGATCTTCGAGCAGTGTCCGGCGGTGAGGACGACGGGCTTGCCGTCTCCGTCCCAGCCGGAGAAGCCGGTCGAGCAGACTCCGCCGCCGTCGCCGGCCTTGACGAGGTAACCGGCTCCGCCAACGAGATCGTTGCTCGCATAGGGCTTCAGTTCCTTGATGCCCTCGGTGACCTTGATGTTCTTGTACTTCTTTTCGAGCTTCTTGATCTCGTCGGTCTTCTCGGCAACGCCGATGCTGAGCTCGCCGCCGTCGGTGCCGTAGGCGTTGACACCTTCGATGCCGGACAGTGCCTTCTGGACGTGAGCTTCATTCTGAAGGTCCAGCTTCTGCGGCGCGTTGTCGGCCATTGCCGGCGAGGCGACGAGCGCGCCGCTCAGGCCCAGCGCAGCGGCGGCGCTGATGGCCAGCGAACTCTGCACGAGTTTCTTCTGCATAAGGTTGATTCCCTTGATCGTTGTCGATGCTTCGATTGCCCGACCCCGTCAACAGGCTTCGCCGCAGCCCGGCGGCTCGTGTTTTCGGTGTCAGCTTTCCAACCGTGTGAAAGGTTACGGTTTGATCACGACGCAGTGCAAGAACCGTCAGAGTCGCAGGTGAACACAACTTACAGAAGTCGGACTACACAAGCTGTCCTGTCTTCTTCCAGGGGCCTCAAAACCGGTGCCGTTATGATCAGGGACATGCCGAACCATACAACCCTTCGCACTCCGGCCCCTGCACGACCTGCGTCGAGGCTCGCGCTCGGGCTTGCCGCACTTGCTCTCACTTTGCCCCTGGCAGCGTGCGACACCGGCGTCGACCCACGAAACCCCGATTCCTCCCCCACTGAATCCAGCGAAACTGCGTCGCCCGGCGAAGAGGCCTCTGACCTCGATCCGGTAGGCAAGTGGACCTCCCCCGAGGCTGGCGATCCGTTCCTCGAATTCGCCGAAGACGGCTCGCTCGAAGGCTCGGACGGATGCAATGCGATCGTCACCAGTTGGAAGGTCGAAGGCGACGAGATCGCCATCGATTCCTTCATGACCACTCAGAAGGCCTGCGCCGGTGTCGACACCTGGCTGAGCAAGGCCTCAACTGCGACCATCGAAGGCGACGTCATGAAGATCATGGACAGCAACGGCAAAGTCATCGGCGGACTGGAAAAGGAAGACAAATGACACAGGAACTCATCGGCCGCTGGGTGGCCGAGACGAACGACCGGGCCTTCCTCGAATTCTCCGAAGACGGCTCACTGCGCGGCAGCGACGGCGCCAACAACCTCGTGACCTCATGGTCAGCCGAGCCGGAGGGCTTGATGATCAAAGCCTCGCTGATGACGCTCAAAGCCGCACCCGGGATGGTCACCTGGGTTCCCAAAGCCCGGCGAGTCGAACCGGTTGGCGACCACTTGCGGGTCTTCGACGCTGCCGGCAACCACCTCGGCGACCTGCATCGTCAACCGCCGGGTGCCGCTCACAAGCTCGGCGGTCGTTAGATGGCCGGGGGTCTGATCGCGCTCCTCGACGACGTCGCCGCACTCGTCAAGCTCTCGGCTGCCAGTCTCGACGATGTCGCTGCGGGTGCGTCTCGAGCCAGTGCCAAAGCTGCGGGCGTCGTCATCGACGATGCGGCGGTGACTCCGAAGTTCGTCGAAGGAGTGGACCCGAAGCGCGAGCTTCCGATCATCAAACGCATCGCCTTCGGATCGCTGTTCAACAAGCTCATCATCCTCCCGGTCATTCTGCTGCTCAGCCAGTTTCTTCCTTGGCTGCTGACTCCGCTGCTCATGGTGGGCGGCACCTACCTGTGCTTTGAGGGTGCCGAGAAGGTCTTCGAGAAGCTCGGGTGGATCGCCCACCATGAGAAGGAGGCCCCGGCCGCCGAGCAGGCGACCGATGGTGCGGCAGCAGAGAAGAAAGTCGTGCGGTCGGCCATCACCACTGACTTCGTCCTCAGCTGCGAGATCATGGTCATCGCCCTCAACGAGGTGGCCGCCGAGTCCCTGACCAGCCGTGCCGTCATCCTCGCCATCGTCGGAGTTGCGATCACCCTCGGCGTCTATGGAGTCGTCGCACTCATCGTGAAGATGGATGACATCGGGCTGCATATGGCGAAGAAGGACTCCCCCGGGCAGCAGACGTTCGGACGGTTCCTCGTCCGTGCCATGCCGAAGCTGCTCGCGCTCCTCTCCGTCGTCGGCACCTTCGCCATGCTGTGGGTCGGAGGCCATATCATCCTCGTCGGCACCGATGAACTCGGCTTCCACGCCCTCTACGGCGTCGTTCACCACCTCGAAGAGCCTGTCGCCGCGATCGCGGCCGTCGGCGGTTTCCTGGGGTGGCTGGTCAACACGTTCTTCTCCCTCATCCTCGGCGCGATCTGGGGAGGCATCGTCGTCGGCGTGATCTTCGGAGTCAAGGCACTCTTCAAAGGCAAGAGCACTTCCGATAGGACGCACACGCCCGCCGAGGCGGGGCCGCATTCGGATCAGACCCGAACATAGTCGTCCGGTCGACCCCGATCAGGGCTGAGCGAAGGTCTTCTTCGGTGCTCCCGCCACGATCATCGGAGCACCCGTGACCGGATCGTCGATGACCGTGCAGTCGATGCCGAAGACCTCATGGACGAGCTCCGAGGTGATGATCGCCTCAGGCGGTCCCTGAGCGACGATGGAACCGTCCTTCATCGCAATGATCTCGTCGGCATACCGGCAGGCCTGGTTGAGGTCGTGGAGCACGGCGACCAGCGTATGCCCGTATTCGTGGTTGAGCTGCGAGAACAGGTCGAGCAGCTCGATCTGGTAGGCGACGTCGAGAAAGGTCGTCGGTTCATCGAGCAAAAGGAGCGATGTCTCCTGAGCGAGCACCATGGCCACCCAGACGCGTTGGCGCTGACCACCGGAGAGTTCGTCGACGAGCCGTGAGGACAGCTCTTCGGTGTTCGTCGCCCGCAGCGCCGACAGCACAGCGGCTTCATCGGCGTCGGTCCACTGGCGCAGGAACGACTGATGCGGGTGCCGCCCACGGGAGACGAGCTCGGCGACCGTGATCCCGTCCGGGGCGATGGATGACTGCGGGAGAAGACCGAGCCGTTGGGCGATCTTCTTCGTCTTCATCTTCTCGATATTGTTCCCGTCGAGCAGCACCGAGCCCTTCGCCGGCGGCAGCAGCCGTGCCAGAGCGCGCAGCAGTGTCGACTTGCCGCAGGCATTGGGGCCGACGATGATCGAGAACTTTCCATCGGGAATGCTCACATCGAGATCGCTGACGATCAGGCGCTGGTCATAGGCCAGGTCGAGGTTCTCGGCGATCAGCGGGGAGACTGTGCTCCCAGCGTTGGGATTGCTCATGATGCCTTCCGAGCTTCTTGGATGAGGAGCCAGATGAGGTAGATGCCGCCGATGCTCACGGTGATCACGCCGACGGGCAGCTGGATGTCGCCGAACGCATGCTGGGCAACGAGATCGGCGGCGACGAGGAGCAGCGCTCCGACAGCCGCCGACGTCAGCAGGCTGGTGCCTTGTGCCCGCGCGATCCTGCGTCCGATCTGCGGGGCGGCCAGGGCCACGAAGGCGATCGGGCCGGCGGCGGCCGTGACAACTGCGACGAGGGCGACGGCGATGACGATGAGCACGGCACGGATGGGCTCATTGCGCACACCCAGTGCCTTCGCCGTGTCATCGCCGAGTTCCAAGGTTCGGAGATCTCTGGAGAAGAGTCCGCAGGCCAGTCCGAGGACGATCACGGCCACAGCCGCAGGGGCGATCGTCGACCAGCTCATTCCGTTGAGGGTGCCGGCACCCCAGGTGGCCGCGGCCATCGCGAGCTCGAGATCGGCACGCATGATCAGCCAGGTGTTGAAGGCGTTGAGCATCGCTGTCAGAGCGATTCCGACGATGATGAGCCGGAACCCCTGCACTCCGCCTTTCCAGGTGAGCAGGTAGACGACCAGTGCGGTGAGCAGCCCGCCGATGATCGCTCCTGCCGCGGTGGAGACGAAGCTCGTGCCGAAGACGATGATCGTGACGATGCCTCCGGTGTAGGCACCGGTGGAGAAGCCGATGATGTCCGGAGAGCCGAGAGGGTTGCGCGTCAGCGATTGGAACACTGCCCCGGAGACTCCGAGTCCGGCGCCCAGGACGATTCCGGCGATGATGCGCGGCGCCCGCCATTCTCCGACGACGGTGTTGACGATGCGCTTGTCTGCTGCCCCGAACAGCCCTTGGAAGACTTCGGTCGGAGTCACCGAGAACTTGCCGAGCATGAGACCGGCGAAACCGCAGGCCAGAGCGAGAAGCGTGATGATGCCGGCAGTGATGATGACCCTCATGTCGATGCGGAATCCGAAGACGCGCAGCATGGGCCGACCGAAGTCGACCCTCTCCCCCGGCAGTGCGTTCGGATGCGCGGTGAGGGTGCGATCGGCAACCGCGAGGTTGGTGGTCTTCACAGGCCGCTCGCCTTCTTTCGACGGACAAGGGCGATGAGCACCGGAGCACCGACGAACGCGGTGACGACTCCGACTTGGAGTTCGCCGGGCTTCATCACGACTCTGCCGATGACGTCCGAGGCCAGGAGCAGAATGGGTGCCAGGACGAGTGAGTAGCCGAGGATCCAGCGCTGGTCGGGACCGACGATCCACCGCGCGATGTGCGGAATCATCAGACCGATGAATCCGATCGGCCCGGCCGCGGCCGTGGCCGCTCCGGCCAGGAGGGTCACGGCGATGATGGAGAGCACTCGGGTGCGGTTGACCGAGGTGCCGAGGCTGGCGGCCAGATCATCGCCGAGGGCCACGGCGTTGAGTGAGTGGGACAGCGCCAGAGCGAGCACGGTGCCGATGCCGATGAACGGCAGAATGGCGGTGATCGTATCGAAATCACGGCCGGCGATCGCACCGACATCCCAGGATCGGAATGCGTCGAAGGCGCGTTCGTTGGTCAGCAGGATCGCTTTGGTCAGTCCGGTGAGGACCGCGGCGACGGCGACTCCGGCCAGAGTCAGGCGGATCGGATCGACCGTGCGGCTGCGGCCCGCGGACCCGATGACATAGACCCCGACGGTGGCGACGAGGGCACCGGCGAAGGCGAACCAGATGTATCCGGTGATCGAGGAGATCCCGAAGAACGCGACCCCGATCGTGATCGCCAGGGACGCTCCGGCATTGACGCCGAGGATGCCAGGATCGGCCAGCGGGTTGCGCGTGAGAGCTTGGATGAGTCCACCGGCCAGACCCAGCCCCATGCCGACGAGGATGCCGAGCACTGTGCGCGGCAGGCGCAGTTCGAGGACGACGAGCTGATCGTCGCTGCCGGTGGGGGCGAAGAAGGCTCCGAGGACCTCCGAGATCGGCATGTCCCTGGCGCCGATGGCCAGAGACGCTGCGATCACGAGAATCAGTGCGATGATCGCCGCGACCAGGCCCAGCACTCGCCTGATCCGCAGGCTGCCACCGGCCGGATGACTGGTGTCGGTATGCGGTTTCGCCTCGGCAGAGGTGGCGGAACCGGTCATCGAGGTGGTCCTTTGAGTGAAATGGCGGTCAGGTGACTAAGGGCAGGCTAACCACACTGTAACTCACCGGACCACCTCAGCCAAGCGAGAGAGGTCTCACTCGGCTGTGACCTTGCCGATCCTCTCGGACACCTGTCGCTGGATCCGGGAGAGCATTCCACTCATTCCGCGCAGCCTCAGCGGGCTGACGACCTCCGACATCGACAGCCGCAGGGGCAGGTCGGCGGGAACCGACAGGATCGCCTCGGCGCTGGCACCGTCGAGCCCTTCGTGCAGGATCCCGGCGAAGCCTCGTGTCGTCGGCGCTTCCGGAGGAGCGGAGAAGTGCAGGCGCACTTCCGCCTGCTCCCCCGCCTCGGGGTCGGCCACCTCGGTGACGAGGAAGATCGGAGACTGGCACTCGGGCACGGGCTCGAGCAGCTCCGGGTGGTCGGTGTACTTCTCCGGCAGGTCGGGCAGGTCCGTGGCGAACTCCAACAGCACCTGCAGCCGGTCGTCGGCCGGAGTGTCGGCGAAGTCCGTGACGATCTCTGCCAGCGCCTCCGGCAGGTCGTCGGTCTTGGGTGTCGTCTCGGTCATCAGCGTCCGGGCACCTCTCCGGGTTCGGCTCCGGTGACGATCGGCACGCCGACGACATTGCCCCATTCGGTCCAGGAGCCGTCATAGTTGCGCACGTTGCTGTACCCGAGGAGGTGCTTGAGGACGAACCAGGTGTGGCTGGAGCGTTCGCCGATCCGGCAGTAGGCGATGACCTCATCGCTGGTGCCCAGTCCCGCTTCTTCGGTGTAGAGCGCCTTGAGTTCGGCTGCGGACTTGAAGGTGCCGTCTTCGTTGGCTGCCTTGCCCCACGGCATCGACTTCGCGCCGGGGATATGGCCGCCGCGCAGTGCGCCTTCCTCCGGGTAGGCGGGCATATGGGTGCGTTCGCCGGTGTATTCCTCCGGGCTGCGCACATCGATGAGCGGGACATCGCCGAGGCTGCTGCGAACCTCGGGCAGGAAGGCGCGGATGACGGAATCGTCGCGGTCGACGACAGGGTATTCGGTGGGTGCGGGCTGCGGCTTCTCCGTGGTCATCTCACGGCCTTCGGCCTGCCATTTCGCACGACCGCCGTCCATGAGCCGGACGTCTTCGTGGCCGAAGAGAGTGAAGACCCACAGCGCGTAGGCCGCCCACCAGTTGGACTTGTCGCCGTAGACGACGATGGTGTCATCGCGGGAGATGCCCTTGGCGGACATGAGCGCGGCGAATCCCTCACCGTCGACGTAGTCACGGGTGACGGGATCGTTGAGTTCCGTGTGCCAATCGACCTTGACCGCTCCCGGAATGTGTCCGGTTTCGTAGAGCAGCACGTCTTCATCGCTTTCGACGATGACGAGTCCGGGAGCGCCTGCATGCTGGGCCACCCAGTCGGTGCTGACCAGTCGGGTTCCGTCCGCGTATTCGGCGAACTTCTGTGCGGGATCGGCCGGGATCGCAGTGCTCACGCATTCCTCCTGAGAGTTTGAGTCCAATTGTGCTCGATGTGGCAACGTCGAGCGCGTTCAGCATATTCCTTTTCAGGGGCGGCTGAGGAATGCCGTCAGCGCTGAGACGAACTCCCGCGGTTTCTCAGAATGCACCCAGTGTCCCGAGCCTTTGACCGTGAGGAGTGTGGTGCGTGGGAACAGACGGCGCATCTGCGGCAGGTCGTCACGGTCGACGTAGTCCGATTTCTCACCGGCGACCCAGAGGACGCGATGGTCGAACACGGCATCGCCCATGTCCGGGAAGTCCCCGATGGCATCGAGGCTCGAGTCCAGCAGCGCCAGGTTGGGCTGCCAGGAATACCCCGCCGAGGTGGGGCGCAGGTTCTGCAGCAGGAATCCCCTGATCGCAGCCTCCGGGATCGGGTCCCGAAGTGCCTCATCAGCCTCGGTGCGCGATTCGATCCGATCGAGATCGAGGGCGGCGAGGCTGGAGAGCAGGTGGTCGAAGGCTCCGGTGGACCCGCCGGCATTGGGGCCGATGTCGACGACGACGAGGCGGTCGATGAGATCCGGGTGACGCAGCGCGAGCACCATCGCGACCTTTCCACCCAGGGAATGTCCGACCAGGTGCACGGGCTGATCATCGGGGGCGACAGCCTCGGCGATATGGGCCGCCACGGCATCGGCGAGCTCGACGTAGTCGAAGGTCTCGGTCCATTCGGACTCGCCGTGGTTGGGCAGGTCGACCAGCAGGCTGGAGAATTCTGGCTCGATGTCCTTGGCGATGCGGGTGAAGTTCTTGCCTCGGCCGAACAGACCGTGGAGGAAGACGACCAGGCGCCCGGATTCGCCGATTCGAGTGCTGTTGATGGTGGTCACGATCCCAGCCTATCGGTCGGGTGAGTTTCTGCCAGTGCGACCCAACGCCTCCGGTCCCGTCGGCATCGGCTGACAGCGCGGGTAGGGTGAGGTCATGCACTTCTCCGAATATGACACTCGACTTGCCGGTTACGCGGTCATCGTCAATGACGACGACGAAATCCTCCTCAGCTGGTTCAACGGCGGCAAGGACCGCCTGCACGCGATCTGGACGCTGCCCGGAGGCGGAATCGAGTTCGACGAAAGCATCGAAGCGGGCACACTCCGGGAGATCAAAGAGGAGACCGGGTTCGACGCCGAACTGGTCCGCCCCTTGGCCACTCATTCCTTCACAGAGCCTCGCCGCAATCCGGCCTTCAGCGATTCGACGGATCGTCCCTTCAAAGGCGTACGGGTCGTCTACGAGGCGCGGATCATCGGCGGCACCTTGGGCACCCTCGAAGTCGATGGGACGACGGATCGGGCGGAATGGCTGCCGATCACTTCGCTGCCGAACGTCCGGCACGCCCGCATCATCGACATCGGCCTCGATGCGTGGCGTGCCGCCGTGTGAGTTCTGCGCAACGGCGCAGCGGCGTACTGTCGCCGGTCACTTCACCTTGTCGGCGATGAGATCCGGGAGCTTCTCCGCCGTGTACTGTGCCGAGAGGATCGAGTTGAGCGAGAATGCCTTGCGGATGTCGTCGTTCTCGTTGGTCAGAACGAGGTCGTGCCCGTCCTTGACGGCCGGGATCCGCTTGTAGGCGGCATCGCCGGTGACATCGGCGTCCTCGATGTAGATCGGGAACGTCAGAAGCAGGTCCGCGTCGAGCTGATCGAGGTTCTCCTCGGAGATCGGCACGGAGAAGCCCTCGGGTTTCATTCCGGCTATCGTCTCGGACTGCTTGAAGCCGAGCTGCTTCATGACCTGCACGCGACCTGATTCCTCGACGTAGGCGGCCCATCCGTCGGCGGTCTTCGCCGCCACGGTCACGGACTTGTCCTGGAACTCGGGATGAGCTTCGCGCGCATCCGCGTAGAACTTGTCGAGGTCGTCGAGCAGCTTCTTCCCGTCGTCGTCCTTGCCCAGTGCCTGAGAGACGAGGTCGACCTGCTGGTCCATGGTCGTCAGGTAGTTGTCGCCGCCTTCGGGAACTCCGACCGTCGGGGCGATCTCGGAGAGACGGTCGTAGCGCTCTTTCTCACCCGAACTGTTCGTATCGAGGATGACGTCGGGCTCGAGTGCGGCAATGGCCTCGTAGTCGGGTTCCATCGTCGCGATGATCTCCGGTGCTTCGTCGTAGAGATCTTCGGCCCACGGGCCGACTCCCTTGCCGCCGAATTCGACCCAGTCGGAGGCGCCGACGGGCTGGACTCCGAGCGCCAGCGCGGTCTCGGCATCGCCCCATCCCAGCGCCACGACCTTCTGCGGGTCGGCGGGCAACTCGACGGCACCGAACTTCGTGTCAACGGTGGGCCCGGATGCCTCCTCGGCGGCACCTCCTCCGCCGCAGCCGGCGAGGACGAGGACGGAGGCGATCACTGGGGCGAGAATACGGCGCATGAAATCCTTCTTGAGTAGTTAGGCGAGCCTAGCTTAACTCATTTTCCGGATGTCGTGATCGTCCCCGCGCGGCCGCCTCGGCGAGGGACCGACCATCGAATCAGGAAGCCTTGATCTCGAGCCCCTCGACATCCATCTCATCGAGGGCGACCATGCGTGAGCGGCGACCGGTGACGATGCGGTGGATGAGCCACAGAAGCAGGAACGCCGGAAGCCCGGCATAGGCGCTGGCGACCTGGAGCAGCTGCCCGGCCACGACAGCCTGCACATTCTGGCCGATGATGACGACGATGAGCATGATGAGCGCGATGATCGGGCCGATCGGGAACAGCGGAGCCCGGTAGGGCAGGTCCGCAACGGCATGGCCCTGACGCACATAGGCCCTGCGGAACCGGAAGTGGCACCAGGCGATGCCGACCCAGACGATGAAGCCGGAGAGCCCGGAGACGTTGATCAGCCAGGTGTAGGCCCCACCGTCGCCCATGATCTCGGTGAGGAATCCGAACAGTCCGATCATGGCGGTGGCCAGCAGGGCCATGACGGGGACTCCGCGTTCGTTGAGGCGGGCGAACAGCCTCGGCGCGGTCCCCTCTTTCGCCATGGCGTAGAGCATGCGGGTGGAGGCGTAGAGGCCGGAGTTGCCGGCGGAGAGGATGGCGGTGAGGATGACGGCGTTCATCATTCCGGCGGCCACGGCGATGCCGGCGCGTTCGAAGACGAGGGTGAACGGTGAGGCCGTGATGTCCTCATTGTTCGCCGAGGCCAGCAGGGAGGGGTCGGTATAGGGCAGGAGGAAGCCGATGACGGCGATGGCGCCGATGTAGAAGAGCATGATGCGCCAGAATACGGTGCGGATGGCGCGCGGCATGTCCTTGCGCGGGTTCTCCGACTCCCCCCGCGGTGACGCCGACGAGTTCGGTGCCCTGGAAGGAGAATCCGGCGATCATGAAGACGCTGATGACCGACACCCATCCGCCGACGAACGGAGCCTCTCCCGTCGTCCAGTTGTTCATCCCGGGTGCGGTTCCGCCGAGGATGCCGGCGATCATGAGCACTCCGAGGACGAGGAATGCGAGCACGGCGGTGACCTTGATGGCCGCGAACCAGAATTCGCCTTCGCCGAAGGCCTTCGCGGACAGGAAGTTCAGCCCGGCCAGCAGGATGAGGAAGACCGCCGCCCAGATCCACGACGGCACGTCGGGGAACCAGAAGGACATGATGACGCCGGCGGCGACGAGTTCGGCGGCCAGGGTGATCGCCCAGTTGAACCAGTAGTTCCAGCCCATGGCGAAGCCGAATGAGGGACTGACGTATTTGGTGCCGTAGGTGTGGAACGATCCGGCCACGGGCAGGTGGGCCGACATCTCACCGAGGGACTGCATGACGAAGAGGACCATGATCCCGATCGCGGCGTAGGCCACCAGGGCACCGCCGGGGCCGGCCTGTGAGATCGTGCCGCCGGAGCCGAGGAAGAGTCCGGTGCCGATTGCGCCGCCGATGGCGATCATCTGCAGGTGGCGAGACTTCAGTCCCCGCCGGAGTCGGCGTTCGTCGTTCGCCGAGGCGGCTGGCATTCCCATGGTCATCCTCGTTCGTGGTTCGGCAGGTCCGCGCACGAGGGGCCTGGCCATTCCTACCACAATCGGGGTCGGCCCCGGCCGCTGCAGGCGCCGGGTGGGAGGAGGGTCACATCCGCCGAGGCGGGGATTCGAGCAGCTGCAGTATCGGCTTGAGCGCCGACCGGATGCTGATGACGCGAAACGCCTGGTCGCGGACGAACGCGAAGAGCCGGGACCGGCCGAACATCAGCCGCGCCAGGGACCGCGAGTTGTCGTGAGCAGCCTCGACACGTGGCCGCTGGCGGGCTTCGAAGCGTTCGAGTGCGGCGGCTGCGCTCGTCCCAACCGCTGAGGCGGAGAGTTCGTCGGCGAGCACCCCGGCCGATTCCATCGCCATACCGGCGCCGATTCCGGCAGTCGGAAGGAACCCTGCGGCCGCATCGCCGAGCAGAACGGTGCGACCATGGCTCCACTTCAATGCCCGGGAATCCCGCAGCGGCCAGAAGAACGGCGCTTCGGCCTCCTCGACCGCGGTGAGGCAGGCGTCGATCCGCGGAGTCAGCACCGACAGCCGCCTGCGAACCTCGGCTGCGAGTCGCCGGGGGCCGAGCGGCTGCCGGGTGTCGGGACAACCGAGGAAGACTCCGACGGCTCCCTTGACCGGGTACATGCCGAGGAAGAATCCATCGCCCCAGATCTCATCGACGGCGCTCTGATCACCATCGGCCTCGGCCCAGCAGACCCATCCGCCCCAGGTCGTGTCCACTGACGACTCCGGGGAGGTCTCGCCGGAGACGGCAGCGGCAGTGCTGCCTGATTCGCTCGTGGCGGTTGCGGCAGGCCCACCGGTCACGAGTCTGCGGGTGCGGGAGTTCATGCCGTCGGCGATGACGACGGCATCGAATGCGAGTGCTGCCTCCTGACCCAGGTTCCGCTGCCGTCGCCCACGGTGCTGTTCGGATCGGCTGTCCTGGACCAGATTCACAGTGGCACCGTCGTCGGACAGTCCGGTCACTGTGGTGCCGAAGGCGATCGGGCAGTCGTCGTCGGTGAGCACGTCGAGCAATGCGGAGCGGGAGATTCCGCGATAGTCGCCGAAGTCGGCCAGCAGATCACCGAGGTGGTCCTGTCGGAGGACTTTTCCGTTGTGCGCATGGGCGATATAGCGATCGATGCCGACGCTGGCCCCGAGGTAAGCCTCCCGGCACTCGAGTTCGTCGATGATGGGATCGACCATGGGCATGAGTGCGAGCATGTATCCGGCCCGGTTGTCACCGATCATCCGACGGGAATCCGGCGACCGGTCGATGAGGACCGGGTGCATCCCGCGGGCCCGCAGGAGCTGAGCCAGGGTGATGCCGGCGATTCCGGCTCCGACGATGAGAATACGCGGCTCTTCCGGGCTCACGTGCTTCAGCTGGTCGTCGACCATTGCCGCGATGATCATGCGTGGTCTCCTTCGTCGGGCCGTTCCAGTGTGCCGACCCAAGTGGACCGGCTGGTCCACACACGGTATCACCGAGTGGACCGCATGGTCCACAATCGTGTCGAGCATTGCTACACTGACGGCGTGTCCGAGACTGCGTTGGCGCGTATGCGCCCCGAGAAGCGCGCCGCGCTCATCGATGCCGCCGCGCGAGAATTCGCTTCGCGGACGTTCGAGGAGGCGTCGCTCAATCGCATCATCTCCACCTGCGGGATGAGCAAGAGCTCCTTCTACCATGTCGTCGACTCGAAGGACGACCTCTTCGCCCTCGTCGTCACCGATCTCGCTGCGGCTGCCCGCGGGTTCTGGACTCCGCCTGCTCCGGACAGCTTTTCGGACGGGTTCTGGGACCGTGCGCGCTCGGTCTGGGACGACATTGCGCGAACATGGCCCGGCAGCCCTGAGCTCACGCTCCTGTGGCACATCGTCTATGCGAATACGGACAGTCCGGCTGTGCGACGCCTTGCCGACCGCGTCGAAGAATGGGTGCGCGCCGTGCTCATCGCCGGACGTGAAGCCGCAGCGATCGATGTCGAGTGTCCGCTCGAGCTCCAGACTCTGGCGGTGTTCTCACTGCTGCGGACGTTCGACGAATGGGCTCTGCACCTGACGGAAAGCGATAGCCCAACCGTCGGCCCTGAGGAGATCTCAGTCCATCAGTTCAGGCTGCTCACGCGTCTGCTGAGTGCCTGAGACGGGCTCACACAGAGTCGACGACCGGCAGCTCCCGGTCCGAGACCGGTGACTGAGGCAGGCCGCGGACGAGGTCGGGGCCCAGATCGGAGATGCTCCGGGCGCCCATGAGCCCCATGGCGGTGAGGATCTCCTGCTGGATGAGGGCGATCGCCCTCTCGACGCCTCGTTGGCCGCCGGCCATGAGCCCGTACAGGTACGCCCGGCCGATGAGTACGAAGTCGGCTCCGGCGCACAGCGCGGCGACGACATCGGTGCCGGACATGATGCCGGAGTCGAAGATGAGCTCCATCTCCGGTCCGACCTCCGCACGGACTTCGGCCAGGGAGGTCAGCGAATCGGGGGCCCGATCGAGCTGGCGGCCGCCGTGGTTGGAGACGACGAGTCCATCGGCTCCGACGGATCGGGCGCGCCGGGCATCCTCGGCGGTGAGGATCCCCTTGACGAACAGGCGTCCGTTCCATTGGTCGCGGATCCACCGCAGGTCATCGAGGTCGAGGGTCGGGTCGAACATCGTCTTCGTCATCTCCGCCAGGGACTGGGAGGTGTTCGACAGCGACGCGTATTTCGGCGGTTCGGTGGTGAGGAAGTTGAACCACCAGCCGGGACGATAGGAGGCGTCGAGGATCGTTCCCAGTGTCAGACGGGGCGGGATCGTCAGCCCGTTGCGGTGATCGCGCAGACGCTGACCGGTGATCGGGGTGTCGACGGTGACCAGCAGGGTCTCGTATCCGCTGGCGGCGGCCCGCTGGATCAGGTCGAGGCTGCGCTGCCGGTCCTTCCACAGGTAGAGCTGGAACCACCGGGTGGAATCCGGTGCCGCCTGCGCGACGTCTTCGACCGAGGTCGTGCCCATCGTCGACAGCGAGAACGGAATTCCGGCCTTCGCCGCCGCTCGGACTCCGGCGACCTCGCCTGCGGAGTGCATCATACGCGTGTAGCCGGTCGGGGCGATGCCGAAGGGCAGCCGGGCTCGGGCGCCGGCGATCGTCGTCGACGTATCCGGCGCATCGACGCCGTGGAGGATGCGGGGAAGGAGCTCGACGGTGCCGAGCGCCTCACGGTTCTTCGCCAGGGTCCGCTCATCCAGAGCCGCACCGTCGACATAGTCGAACGGTGCGGTCGGTGTCACGCGCTTGGCGATGCGGCGAAGGTCCCAGATGTCCGCGGCCGACTCCAATCTGGCTGCAACCCGGTCGAGTCGGGGCAGGTCGAACTGCAGCAAGGGGGCGAGTTCTCTCAGATCGGGCAGTCGGCGCTTCATTTCTCTCCTCGTTCTCGGTTGAGGTAGGCGAGCACTGCCGCGACACGTCGGCTCATGGTCTCCCCTGCCTGGAGGCCGAGTTTATCGAAGATGGAGCTGATCGCCT
The DNA here is from genome assembly GCF_900169165.1 of Brevibacterium linens ATCC 9172. GTDB lineage: Bacteria > Actinomycetota > Actinomycetes > Actinomycetales > Brevibacteriaceae > Brevibacterium > Brevibacterium linens. Next base: position 42,535 of record NZ_FXYY01000003.1, on the reverse strand, counting down.
TTTCGACGGAGCTGACCGAGACGAAGAGCCGTTCGCCGCCTCAGTCGCAGCGGAGGCGAACGCAGCCGACGCGCCGGACGCGGCGGATGCCGATCCGACGAACTCCGAGCCCGAGATGTCATGATGGAGGGGATGTCTCAAACACATGTGTGGTACGTCAGCTACGGATCGAACATGGCTCGCGATCGGCTCGCCTGCTATCTGCAGGGCGGGCGACCGCCCGGCGCTAAGGTGACCTACCCGGGCGCCAGAGACGGCACACTTCCCCGCGCCGAAGCCGGGATCGAACTGCCCGGAACGATCTACTTCGCCGGCGAATCGACGGTGTGGGGCGGCGGCATGGCCTTCTATGATCATTCCGCCCCCGGACCGACCCCGGCCAAGGCCTACCTCATCACGGCCGAACAGTTCGCCGATGTGGCCGCCCAGGAGATGAACCGTCCGCCCGAGCCCGACAGTCCGCTCGAACGCCTCGTCTTCGACCTGCCGGCAGGCAGCTCCCATTCTCTGGGTCCGGGCGGCTACGAAACGCTGCTCGCCCTCGATGATGCCGACGACGTCCCCATGGTCACATTCACCGCTGCCCACAGTTCGACCGACATCGAACACACTCAGCCGCAGGAGCCGTATCTGGCGATGCTGCGCACGGGCACGGCCGAGGTCAGAGCCGCTTCTGGGCTTCCCCGGCCCGCAGCTGCACAAGCGTGAGGTCGAGCAGCGGAGTCGCGACTCCTAACTCCTCTGCCTTGGCCGACAGATCGCCGAGGATGTGCTCCGTTTCGCTCGGCAGCCCTGCCGTCACATCCCGGTAGAGGGATGAGGTGAAGGCCGAACCGTCCGCGGTGAGCATCTGCAGCGTCATGTCGTGGGAGGCCTCCGACACCGGGTGTCCGGCCGCGGTCGCCACGGCTTCGAGTTCGTCGATGATGGCATGCACGTGCGATCTGCCGCCGGCCGCCATGATCGCCCCGACGGGAGCGCGGAACAGGCATGTGACGACTCCCGCCGCGGCGATGAAGGTCCACTTCTCCCACAGCCCGTCGATAATTCCGTCGACGATCTGGAGCTTGAATCCGGGGACGTCGAGAGCCGCGGAGATTCGCGTGGGTACGGCCGCGGCGTGAAGGTCGCCGATGGTCATCACCGCAAGGTCGGTGAGCTGGACGACGGCTCCGTCTCTGATCGTGCCGACGATCTTGACGAACCCACCGAGCACCTGACCGGGGTACCTGTGCTGCAGCTTCTCGATCTGAGCCATGCCGTTGAGGAACGGGATGATCGTCGTCTGCTCCCCCACAGCCGGTCCGATATCGTCGATGACCGAGTCGAGTCCACCCGCTTTGATCGCGACGATGACGATGTCGAAGATCCTCGGTGAGGCGCTGAGCTCCTCGGCGGTGATGACATCGACCTGGTTCGTCCGATCGGCACCGGGAGCGGTGAAGCGCAGTCCGTTCGCGCGGACCGTCGCCGCCCGAGCCTGCCGGAGCAGGAACGTGACATCGCGTCCGGCCTCCTGCAGATAGGTGCCGAACGCTCCGCCGGTGGCGCCTGCCCCGGCGATGAGAATCGACAGGCCGGCACCTGCATCGATTCCGTCGGATGCGCTGTCAGCTGCTGGGGTCATTCCAACTCCTCCTTGAGCACCCGTGCGGCCGCAGCGGGGTCGTCTGCCGAGGTTATCGCACGGACGACGACGGCACGGTTCGCGCCCGCCTGCCGGATCGCGTCCAGTCTCTCCCCTGCCGCGATGCCGCCGATCGCGAACCACGGTTTGCTCGCCTCGGCGGCGGCAGCGGTCAGCAGTGCCGTCCCCACAGCGGCACGGCCGGGTTTCGTCGGGGTCTCCCAGACCGGCCCGACACAGAAATAGTCGGTCTCCGGGTCCGCCTCGGCGGCGAGCGCCTGCTCGAGGGAATGGGTGGAGCGGCCGAGGATGACGTCGGGGCCGAGCACGGCTCTGGCCTGAGCACTGGTGAGATCTCCCTGACCGACGTGGAAGACGTCGGCGTCGGTCAGCAGCGCGACATCGGCGCGGTCGTTGACGGAGAAGAGCTTGCCGTGGCGTGCGGCGGCATCCCTGAGGACTTCCAATGCGGCGATCTCGGCGCGGGCCTCGAGGCTCTTGTCCCTCAGCTGTATGATGTCGACTCCCCCACGGTAGGCGGCGTCGAGGAACTCGGCGAGGTCGCCTTGAGCGGTTCGGGCATCGGTGCACAGGTAGAGCGACGCTTCGGCCAATCGGGCCTGCCTCCAGGTCCTCTTTTTCTGCCGCGCTGCGGTGCGCGGTGGCATCTGTGTGGTCATGGTCATAGAGTAGAGAAGTTCGCGGGAGCCTCCCAACGAGGCTGAGAGGGCGTAGGAGCCGACCGTCAGACCTGATGCGGATCATGCCGCCGGAGGGAGAAGCTGTGAGAGTCATCGTCGTCGGCGCCGGGATCATCGGCCTGTCCACGGCCTGGTATCTGCGCCGTTTCGGTGCCGAAGTCACCATCGTCGATCCTGCCCCCGCCCAGGGTGCGAGCCATGCCGCCGCGGGGATGATCGCTCCCGCCGCCGAGGTGGTCTGGGGGCAGACTCCCCTGTATCCGCTGATGCGGACCTCGGCTCAGATGTATCCGGAATTCGCCGCAGAGGTGGCGAGCGCCACCGGCACCGATCTCGGTTTCACAGATGCCGGGACCGTGGTGTGTGCGGGTGACCGGGCTGATCTGCAGGCTCTGCGGGAGCTGCGCGAAGCACAATCGCGATCGGGTTTCGCCACCGAGCTCATCACCGGCAGTGCCGCCCGCCGTATCGAACCGTCGCTGTCGCCTGCCGTGGCCGGGGCCGTGCACATTCCCGGTGATCACTCGATCGACCCCCGTCGTGTATCGGCGGGACTGTTGTCTGCTCTTACGGCCGGCTCAGAGTCGCTTCTTATTCGGCAGCGGGTGACCGAGCTGCTGGGCGATGGTGCGGCGACGACCGGCGTCACGCTGGGAGACGGCCGCCTGTTGGAAGCCGATCAGGTGGTCGTCTGCGCCGGCAGCGCCATCACCGAGATCGCCGGTGTCCCGCCGCTGCCGATCCGGGAAGTCTGGGGTGATGTGCTGCGCCTGCGTGCCCCCGCCGAGGCGACTCCCCTGCTGACTCGGACCATCCGCGGGCTGGTCAACGGTCGCCCCGTCTACCTGGTCCCCCGCCCCGACGGTGAGATCGTGCTCGGTGCCAGTTCCCGCGAGGACGGACTCTCCGGCACCCCTGCCGGGGCGATCCACCGGCTGCTCTCTGACGGGCAGCGATTGGTCCCGGGCATCGTCGACGCGGAGATCACCGACATCACCACCCGCGCTCGCCCCGGTTCTCCCGACGACCTGCCGATGATCGGGCGCATCGATCCCGGCTGCGTTGTGAGCACGGGGTACTTCCGCCATGGCATCCTCTTGGCCCCGTTCGGCGGCCGCCTCGGCGCCGAGCTCGCCCTGGGTGTCGCCTCCGACTGGCCTCCTGACGGAGCGCTCGAGTCCGTGTCCCCGCACCGCTTCGCCACAGACCACACCACTGCCCACCTGATGAGGAGCAACTCATGACCGATCGCGAACACTCACCGACCATCGTCCTCAACGGCGACCATCATGAGCTGCCGGATGCCACCTCGGCGCTCGACCTCATCGCCGAGGTCACCGGACGGGAGCTGAACCCCGATGGGACACCGGCCGACGGCGGACGCTTAGGGCTGGCCCTGGCCGTCGACGGCGAGGTCATCCGTCGCGGTGCCTGGTCCGGGTTCGCCCTGGCCGACGGGCATACCGTCGACATCGTCACCGCAGTGCAGGGAGGCTGAGATGAGCTGGATGGTCGATGACGTGGAGATGTCGTCTCGCCTCGTGATGGGCACGGGCGGGGCAAGTTCCCTGAGCATCCTCGAAGACGCCCTCGTGGCCTCGGGAACCGAGCTGACCACGGTGGCGATGCGCCGCTTCGACGCCGAGTCCCGGGATTCGGTGTTCACCATGCTGCAGCGTCTGGGAATCCGGGTGCTGCCGAACACGGCCGGCTGCTATACGGCCCGGGATGCCGTGCTCACCGCCCGACTGGCCAGGGAGGCCCTGGAGACGAACTGGGTGAAGCTCGAGGTCATCGCCGATGAGGACACCCTGCTCCCGGACCCCGTCGAGCTCTTCACCGCCGCCGAGGAACTCGTCCTCGACGGGTTCACGGTCTTCGCCTACACGAACGACGATCCGGCTCTGGCGAAACGTCTGGAGGATGCCGGGGTGGCTGTGGTGATGCCGGCAGGTGCGCCGATCGGCAGCGGGCTGGGCATCCTCAACCCTCACAACATCGAGACCATCGTCTCCCGGACGCAGGTGCCCGTCATCCTCGACGCCGGTGTCGGCACCGCTTCGGACGCGGCTCTGGCGATGGAGCTCGGGTGCACTGCGGTTCTCCTGGCCTCAGCGGTCACTCGCGCTCACGACGCACACGCCATGGCTCGGGCGATGGCTCTGGCCGTCGAGGCCGGGCGTCTGGCGGCCGGAGCCGGGAGGATCCCCAAGCGGCCCTTGGCATTGGCATCATCGCCGTTCGACGGAATGGTCGCAGCACAATGACCGCCGCTGCACCTCCGCCGTCGCTGCCTCCGCTCGTCGACCCCGTGGACTCCCTGTCCCGGGCGGAGCTCGACCGCTACTCCCGACACCTCAGCCTGCCGGGATTCGGACTCGAGGGACAACGGCGTCTGCGGGCCGCCTCGGTGCTGGTCATCGGGGCCGGAGGACTCGGTTCACCGGTGCTCAGCTATCTCGCCGCTGCCGGGGTCGGACAGCTGACCATCATCGATGACGATGTGGTCGAGTCGTCGAACCTGCAGCGCCAGATCATCCATCGCGACGAAGATGTGGGCCGACCGAAGGTCACCTCTGCCGCCGATGCCGTGCACCGGCTCGATCCGAACCTCGAGGTGCGCGCGGTCGAGGAACGGCTGAGCCCGGAGAATGCGCTCGACCTCTTCGCTGAACACGATGTCGTCATCGACGGAGCGGACAACTTCGCCACCCGATACCTGTCCAATGATGCCGCCGAACTCACCGGCACCCCGCTGGTGTGGGGCACGATCTTCCGCTTCGCCGGTCAGGTGAGCACGTTCGTTCCCGGTCACGGGCCGATGCTGCGCGACCTGTTCCCGGATATCCCGGAACCCGATTCGGTGCCCAACTGCGCCGAGGGCGGGGTCCTCGGAGTCCTGTGCGGAACCGTGGGTTCGGCGATGGCGACCGAGGCGATCAAACTCATCTGCGGCATCGGTGCCCCTTTCATCGGTCGGCTGCTGCGCTATGAGGCGTTGACCGGGGAGTACTCGACCCTGCGGTTCTCCCCCGATCCCGACCGTCCCCCGGTCACCGATCTCACCGAGGTGGCTGCCGCCTGTGCTGTGGGCCTTGACGGCGGCGGCGTGGCAGAGCCTGCGGCGGACGAGATCGACGTTGCCGAATTCCTGTCCATCGAAGACGATGTGTTGGTCGTCGATGTGCGGGAGGACTGGGAACGTGAACTGGCGGTCATCCCCGGCTCGGTGCATCTGCCTCTCGGCGGCCTCCGAGACGGCGGGTGGAAGGCTCTGGAGTCGGCGCTCGGTGACTCCGGTCGAGCGGGGTCACCGGTCGATATCGTCATCCACTGCAAGTCCGGGGCCCGGTCGGCCGAAGCCGCCCAGATTCTGTCCGGTTCGGTGCCGGCCGGAGTCCGTCTGCGCTCCCTTGCCGGCGGCATCGATGCGTGGGAGGACGTCACTCGGGTCTCAGCAGAACAGAGGGACCAGCAACCGGCAGCTTCGAACGCCCAGCGAGGGCTTCGCTCAGGGGCCGGATCGGTCGGCCAGTCGTGACCGCAGTCCCCGTTCACCGGCTCTCATCACTGCTCCGTGCATGAGTCCGGACAGCGGTCGCATCGCTCTGATGATCGTTCTGCTCGTCGTCACACACCACAGAGAATCGATGGTCGTCACCCCGTCGAAGGCGGTCAGGGCCCATCGGCCTTCGCCGCGCAGATCACCATTCGCCCGGAAGCGGATGAGATGGGGAGCATCGACCTCGTCGACTTCGATGGAGAAGCGCAGGGACCACCCGATCGGGGCGTGGACCAGAAGGCGGGCTCGGCTGCCTGGGATCACCGGCAGATCGGCTGCATCAACGTCCGCCTGCGCGGCCCCGACCTTCTCGGCAGCTGTCAGTCCCGGCCACCACCCCGGCCACTCGTCGACCCGTTCCAGAACCGCCCATACCGACTCGATTCCGGCGTCGACGATCCACCGTTCATCGAAATGGAAGGCGGCAGATTCTCCAGCCAGTGGGGTGACATGATCGTGGCTCATGGTACGACGGTAGTGTGCAAGGTGTGAGTGAGGACAAATTCGTCAGTAATCGTCGGCCATCGCCTCTGGGCGGCCGCAAACCGACCAAGGACGATCTTGCGGCTTTCGCGACGGATGTTCCGAATGCGATCGACGATATTCTGCCGAGCGATTCCTCAGGGCTGAAGCTGCTCATCGTCGGCATCAACCCGGGGCTGTGGACGGCGGCGGTGAATGCGCCGTTCGCACGTCCCGGCAATCGGTTCTGGCCGTCTCTGCATCAGGCGGGCCTGACCGATCACCAGGTCGATGCCTCTCGTGGGCTCGCACCTGGCGATGAACAGCAGCTGCTGCGTCGCGGCATCGGCCTGACCAACCTCATCGGGCGAGCCACCGTCCGGGCCGACGAACTCTCCCGGCAGGAGCTGCGTGAGGGAGCGGCCCACCTCATCGGGCGTCTTGCCGATGTCCGCCCCCGTGCCGTGGCGATCGCCGGGATCACCGCGTTCAGGACTGGTTTCGCACAGCCGAAGGCTCAGCTCGGTCAGCAGGATACGACGCTGATCGAAGAGTGGCCCGATGAGGTGGCCCTGCATGTGGTGCCGCAGCCCAGCGGGCTCAACGCCCACTACCAGGTCGCCGACCTCGCCCGGATCTGGCGCGAGGTGTGGGAGAGCATCGACGATGAGGTCGTGGAGACCTGATTTCGGGGATGGCGGGCACGTTCATTCGCCTTTGGACTTCCGCCCAGCAGAATTGTGGAACGAGTAGCTGAATGCAGGTTGGCTGCCTCCATGGCCTTCCGCCGCTGCCTCGGCTCGCCGGGTTCCGACATGCTCCCGGATGCCGGTGAGCAGCAGCTCCTCGACCGTGCTCAACGGCTCGAAGTCCGCGTCGTAGACATCAACGCTGACGGTGGTGCTCCCGATTCTCAGCGGTGGCGGCTGCTCGGCCCGGCGAATGTACCGCCATGGTAGGAAGATCTGCCGCTGCTGGTCGTCTGGCCCCGTGTCAGCACCCTCGACCTCGCCTGATGCAGGCGACGCGCCCGATGCAGGCACACCAGCCCCAGGTGCGGTGTCTGCAGCTACAGGGCCTGCAGCTGTGCTGTCTTCGGCCGTGGCGGCCGGTGGTGTTGGTCCACCCTCAACAGTTGGTGGGTCGGAACCGACTGCCGGGTTCGACGGACCGGTTCCCGCGAGAATACCCGGCGGCGCAGTCGTCTCGGCGACGCTTTCGCCGCGAACCAGACCCGGGTCGGGCTCGCTGATCGGTTTGGTGCGCGAGCGGTAGCGGTGGCCCGTGGGCGTGACCACTTCGAGCGCATCCGGCGTTGCCCTATGCCGCCACCCCGCGAGTTCCTTCGCATAATTGCAGGCCGCGCACAGGCCGGAGGAGTTCTCCCATTCGGTGTCTCCGCCGGCGGCGAAGGAGACCGCGTGATCGGCCTGCTTGATCGGCGCGTCGCACCAAGGTGAGCGGCACACATCATCACGCATAACAATCATGCGCCGGAGCAGTCCGGCAAACTCCCTACGGCGAGAATCCATCCGCACAAGCTGTCCGTCCTCCGGCCGCGTGTACAGGCGACGCAGGAACACCGCAGCATCACTCTCGGCCACGAAATCCCTGGCTGCCTTGGCCGGGATCGGTCCGACTCCGGGGAACCATGCCGGATCCTCCCCCGGTGCGAACAGACTGCTCGCCTGCATGATCAGGTGCACCTCCGTCGGCACGGCCTTGGCCGATTCCTGCCCGGTCAGGCGTTCGACAAGGAGGTCCGCCGCGATCTGACTCTGCGAGCGACCGTCGGCTTCGCCCGTGGCGATGACAGACTGTGCCGATTTCGTCAGGTTCGCACAGGCGGCAACCGCCTGCGGCATCGGCAGCAGTGCGGTCAGGTAGGCCATGTTCCCCGGAGCCGGACGCACGCTCACCGAACGCTCTTCGACGCAACGCTCCAGGTGGTCGACCGCGGCCTGCTGGTCGAGCTTCTGCGCAAGCGCTCGCACCTCGTTGCCGAGTCGCCTGACACCCACCTCGGAAAGGCGTTCGGCCATGTTCTCATCGAGCTCATGCTTCTTCTCCCGCGGCAGCCAGTCGGACTCCTTGGCGACAACCCGCGCCTTCTCTTCCGAGATGTCACCGCCCTTCATCGCCGCAAACGTCCTCGGCAGGTCCATGAGCAGAGTCCGGGAGAACTTCACCAGTGTGTCTCCGCGGGAGCGCGAGACCTTCCTCGCCAGGGCCACCTCGGCTCCGATGCCACGTCCCTGCTTCTTGCTGGCGACACCGTCTTCGGCTTCGCGGTTGCGGCGGAGCATGTCGAACGTCAGGGTCTCACGGGCCTGCGCCGCCGCACTCGCCGACGTGAGTTCCTCGAGTGCAGTGATGCGATCGATGGTTTCTTCCTCGGTCTTCGCCGGGGGCAGTTCGGACAGGCTGACACGCCACCGACGGATCTCGGTGAGAACGTCTGGAACCTGCTCTGCTTCCATACCCAAAACATTATCGGTCGCCACTGACACAAGAATCCAGATCGACGTTGTCGCTGGTCAGAGCCGATTGTGCAGGTTCAAGAGCGCTAGCGCGGCGAAGGCGAGAGTCCTGTCACCGGCTATGTCGGAGAACTGCTGACAGATGACATTGTGGCACCATCCCGTTTGAAGTGTTCGCGGCAGCGGGCGACATAGGCGTCGAGGCCCCCGACGTGGCTGGCATCGATGGCGGTGGCGACAGGACTCGGCGAGTCCTCATCCGAGGCCGCCTCCGATACCTCTGCCGCACCCGATCCGCGCTGCGAGTCCTTGAGCCGTTGGTGGAAGACGGCGTCGCGACCGCAGATCGTGCAGACCGCGGTGAGCCTGAGCACTTCTTCGGCCACGGCCATGAGACTCGGCAGCGGCTCGAAGGGCTCTCCGTCGAAGGTCACGCACAGTCCCTCGACGATGACGTCGACTCCGTCGCGGAGGAGTCCATCGACAACGGGGACGAGATCGGGTCCGAAGAACTGAGCCTCATCGATGGCGACGAGATCATAGTCGGCAGAGCGGGCCGCCTCGGCGAGGGAGTCCACGTCCGACAGCGGCACCGCGGGGATATGAGCTCCGATATGTGAGGTGATCGTCGAGATCGGCGAGCGGGTGTCGAGCGAATGGGACACCACGAGGACGCCCACGCCGGCGATGGTCGCCCTCCTCACCCGGCGCATGAGCTCCTCGGACTTGCCGGAGAACATGGGCCCGGCGATGACGGTGAGGCGACCGGTGTCAGTCATCGTCGACGGTGACGCGTTTGGTGTCGGTGTCGACGGTGATTTCCGTCTCCTCCCCGCCGTCGGAGAATTCGAATTGGTATTCCTGCATGGTGTCATCGTATTCGAGCGTCCAGCCGACGAGCTTGCCGGAAGCCTTCTCCTGCGCGAGTTCGAGTGCGTCGTCGACGGTCATCGGGTCGTTGAGGTCGATGGGCTCTTCTTTGTCGTCGGTCGAATCCTGCTCGTGTTCGACGATCTCCCCGGAGTCGGCGTCGATTTCGACGTCGTGGTCGGTGGTGCCGTCGAGGATCGAGACGTCGTACTGCCAGGCCCCGTCCTTCTCGTCCCAGTCGAGTTCGATGCCGTAGACGATTCCGTCTCCGACTTCCTTCTTCGCCGTCTCGATCGCGTCGTCGGCACTGACCGCCGGCGCATCCTTGCTCAGATCGGCATCGGCGGGGAGCCCTTGTCCGGACGCGTCCTGCGTCGAATCCTGCTCGGAGTCCTGCGCGCTGTCGTCGCCGGCATTCTGATCCTTGTCGTCCGTGGCCTCAGCGGCGTTGCCCGACGACGAGTCGGCGGCGGGAGTGTCTTGAGTGCCGTCACTGCCGTTCTCGGAGCCGCTTCCGGTACACCCGGCCAAGCCGAGAGAAAGAGCCGCGAGTCCTGCCACTGCGCTCAATGCCATACGGTTCGTCTTCATGGGGCTCACGCTAGCAGCGAACGCGTCAGGCCCCTGAGTTTCTGAGAAAGTTCTCATCTGGGCGAACGCCGATTCTCGGGCGAGCTCGGAGCATGCCTCATCCTCGAGGCCCGGTGCCGATCGGACGTCCGGATGGATGCGGTTCTTCACCGCTTTGTCTTCGGGGACGATCTGGAAGAACAGGCGGGGTCCGATGCCCAGAGCCGCACCGTCTTCACCGGGTCATGGCAGTCGAAAGTGACTTGGACTCTTCTGCTCATCTCAGTCTCTCCTCTCTGAATACGGGTCGCGCGCCGACCAGCGGTGTCATCACCGACCAGTCACCGGTTTCCGGACCGCACAGGTCCCATCATCCTCCCTGTTCGTCAGAACGACCAGCACCGGATCAGACAGCCAACTGCTCGTCGAGGGAGAACAGACTCGGGATCTCGTGCCTGATCGTCTCCCCGAAGGTGAGCGCCCCGCCGAAGAGTCCTTCGACCGCATCGACGGTGTACAGCACTCGATCGCGTGAGATCGGGGGCATGAGGTCGCCGTCCTTGAGGTAGCGCTTGAGTGAGCCGGTCGCCGCTGCCCTCAACCCGAGGCGACCGGCGATGGACCATGTGATGCATTCGGTTTCGAAACGCACCTGGGCCCTGTCGATCCCGGGCTCACTGCCGATGACGCCGAGCTTCGGCCGGTCGCCACGGTGACCTGCGAAGACGAGGGCCAACTCCTCGATCAGGTGCACGAGCATAACTGTGGGGCTGCGGGTCGTCGGCAGCGTCTCGGGCAGCAGATCCTTTCCGCGCAGGGCGGCGATGACCGTGTTGAGGCCGTCCCAGGTCGGGGCACGGTTCGCGGTGTCGGGGCCGGCCGCCTCGGTGGAGGCCGTCGATCCCGCAGCGGGAGGGACTGACGGTTCCGCAGCGGAAGGGACTGACGCTTCCGGGCAGGATCGGGAGACTACCGCCGCATCGAGTGCTGTGAGCTGGGGAGACCGGCGGACAGCACAGAGCAGCTCGTCCCACGACAGGAGTGAGCTGCGCTCGCGTGGCTCGCTGTAGAGGGCGTCGAATGAGTGCGGGTTTACGTCCATACGCTCAATCTAGGACTCGACACTGACGTGAGATTAGGCGAACCTCGGACCTGCACGACATGCCGGTCGGGCAGTAGGCTCGCACTGCATGGACAGTGGCAGAGCTCCGCCGAGATCCCAGGAATAAGGGACTGAGGAACTGAGCAGGGCGAAGTCCCGGCGACGGAAGAGGAGAGTCACATGGCTGAGAACAACGGCGACATTCACCTGCATATCGGGCCCGAAGAGCTTGTCATCCGCCAGCGCTACCAGGTCATCAGCATCGCCAATGATGTGCTCATCGGCGTGTGGTTCCTCATCGGCAGCTTCATGTTCTTCTCCGACGCTCTGATGACCACCGGCACCTGGCTGTTCGTCATCGGCAGCATCGAGATGCTCATCCGCCCGGTCATCCGACTCATCCGGCACCTGCATCTGCAGAGGTTCCGCGGATCCAGTGGCGTCACCGCCGACTCGGGATACGACTTCTGAGCAGGGACGACCAGTCGATCCTGACGAGGACGTGGGCGGCCACCGCCACCGCGCCCATCGTCGGTGCACCGCGGGCCCAGTCGCCGGCGGTCAGCGGTCTGCCGAGTGCGGCGAGCCCGGCCCCGACCACTCCGATCGCGGCCACGCTCTGCTTCGTCGACATCCGCACAGCGTCGATTCCAGTGAGATCGGCGATGTAGTCGGTCGTCGCGAGGAAGGTCAGTGCCTCCTCCGCGTCGTGGAGAGCCCAAGCGGCGAACAGCATGATTGGTCCGCGCATTGCGTTCCCTTCAGACGACACAACTCACAGACTCATTGCACCACACAATCGCTTCGGAGGTCCGTTGTCGCGGGGGCCGTGCCGCTTCAGCACAGATTCACTCGTCCATCAGCAAGGCGAAATCGACGATGAGAGGATTCCTGGGCCCACCGGTGGTCGTGGGTTGTCGCGAGGACGGCGCCGCCTCGAGCCAGGAAGCCATCGATGATCGCGCTCAGTCGGTCCATTCCTGTCCGGTCGCGACCGATCGTGGGTTCGTCGAGAAGCAGGACTTCTGCGCCTGTGACAAGGGCCGAGGCGATGACGAGGTCTTTGCGCCGGGGCGTGTCGAGGTCGAATGGATGCTCCTCACACACGGCAGCCAGATCGGCCTCGTCCAACGCCGTGTCGACGATGCGGCGACGCTGTTCGATCATCTCCGGCCGGTCGCGCCGCCGGTGGCGCGGCAGCGGAGCCGCACGCATGAGTTCGGATCGCACGGTCGCCGCCGAGAGCTGGACACCGGGGTCCTGTCCGACCCATCCCAGATGAGCGCTGCGCACGTGGGCGGGCAGGTCCAGCAGATTCGTCCCTTCGCCGAGGCGGCTCGCCGTGACCGTGCCCGCGCAGTCAGCCGACCGGTCGAGGAGTCCGATGAGCCCGCGCAGCAGAGTCGACTTCCCCGCTCCGTTGGCGCCGGTGAGGGTGCTCAGCTCACCGGGGTGAAGGTCGAAGTCGACGCCTTTGAGCACAACTGTGCCTGCGCGGTCCACGCCGAAGTCCCTCACCTTAAGCACGGTCTCGGTACTCACGGGTGCGGTCGGAATGACCGGACCGGGCGGGTCAACGGGACGGGTGTCCCAGACTCCCTGCAGCTGTGCGAAACGGCCCAGTTCGTCACGTGTACCTGCGAAAGCGTCGGCGTCGGCGTCGGATTCGGTGTCGACCCCGGAATCCCCGGGCGCGACGTGAGCCGGCCTCAGCCTACCCGCGTCGAGGAAGCGCACCTTGTGGCAGCAGAGAGCAAGCTCGTCGATCTGGTGTCCGGTGATGAGCACCGAACGCCCACGATCACAGGTTTCCCGCAGGGCCGACGCCAGACATCGACGCATATCGGGATCGAGTGACTGCGAGGGCTGGTCCAGAATGAGCAGATCGGGGTCGAGTGCGGTGATCCTCGACAACGCCACCAATTGGCGCTGACCGCCGGAGAGCGTATCGAGACGGCGGGCCCACAGGCCATCGATCCCCAACCGTGCCAGTGCAGTCCGCGCCCGCTCCTCTGACTCGACCCCAGCAATGCCGCGCAATCTGCACGCCAACTGGACCTCATCCTCGACGTGGCTGGTCATTCCGCTCAGCTGGGCTTCCGGATCATCGCCGAGGAGCCCGGCCGTCCCAGCGGCATCGACGTGCCCGGTCGAAGTTCCTCTGGTCCCGAGCAGACCGGCCAACGCCCGAGCCAGGGTCGATGTGCCCGATCCGACGGGACCGACAACGGCGGTCATCGATCCTGCCGGCAGCGACAGGACGACATCGGTCAGTGCCTGAGTCTCTTCACCGGCGTAGGTGAATCCGAAACCTGTCATCGCCCTCACCTCAGCGGACACCGATCAGTTGAGAGGAGTTCGGCAGCGGCAGCACACCGGCCACCGAGGCGGCGACGAGACCGACCGCGACGACAGCGATGGTGATACGGAGCAGTCCCTGTCCGCGACCGTTGCGGTAGTCGTGCAGTTCGACACGGCGGCTGTTCGCTCCGAGGCCGCTCTGCTCGAGCACCTCGTGGCGCTGTTCAACCTCGATGAGCACCGAGGTGAACAAGCCCGTGACGATGCCCGGCAGCAGCCGCATCCGCACGCGCCAGCGCTGCGTCGCCCAGCCTCGGGCCTTGCGGGCTTCGGTGACGTGGCGGGTTCGGGCGCCGATGAGAGGGATGAGTCCGATTGCGGAGGCACACACATAGGCGATGCTGTCGGGCAGTCGGAGCATGCGCAGACCATCGAAGAGTCGAGCCGAATCGGCGCCGAGGCCGAAGAGGGCACACAGGCCGATGAGTGCGGTCACGCGCAGCCAGATCTGGATTGCAATGCTCAGTCCTTCGACGCTGAGATGCGCCGGTGCTGCCTCCCAGAGGACATGCACCTCGGCGCCCGGGTAGAAGAATCCCTGCACGATGACGAGCACGAGCAGCGTCGGCAGGCACAGCACGGCGACACCGAGAGCCCACGACCGCAGACGCAGCGCCGGTGAGACGACGACTGTGAGCACGGTGGCGACGATGACGGCCATGGGCACCACGGGTGAAGGCACCCCGAAGACGAGCAGGAGGCTGCTGAAGAGGATGACGATCTCGGTCGCCGGATGCAGCCGGCGACCGAGATCAGTGCGACCGTCGTCTGGAGATACGGCGGCGCCTCCTGCGCCGGGGGTCTTGGGACCGGAGGCGATCATTCCGCCGCGGGCGCCGACTCGGCCGTCGCTTCGGCTGGCGTTGTGCTCTCAGTCGACGCTGTCTTCGGGCGGCTGTGCAGGGCGAAGGGGTAGCGACCGATGATGCGTTTGGGCAGCGACCGGATGACGACATAGGCGAGGGTGAAGATGAGCGCCTTATCGACGATGTCGGAGACCATGCTCTGAGCGAAGGTGGCGTTGAACATCTCGAGGCCCGCGGCTTGGAGGATGGCCACCACTCCCCCGGTTCCGGCTCCGAGTCCGCCGCCGAAGACGTAGGCGGCTACGGGTGCTCCGATGGCACCGGCGGGAACCCCGGCGACGGCGCCGACGATGACCGCCGTCCAGGGTGTGCGGAAGACCCCGAGTCGTGCTGCCCAGCCGGCGGCAGCTCCGATGAAGGCGGCCCCGGAGCTGAAGGCGATGACGCTGGGGCTCAGGGTCACGCCCCAGATAAGGTTCGAGATGATTCCCGTGAAGGCGCCTGCGGCGGGCCCTGCCAGGACGCCGATGAGCACCGTTCCGATGGAGTCGAGGTAGAGGGGTACGGGGGTGTAGTTGCCGATGATCTGCCCGATGACGATGTTGAGGGCAATGGCGACCGGAATGAGGGCGAGAACGCTGCGGGGAATCAGCGGGAGGGTACCGGCGGCGAGCAGAATGCCTCCGACCAGATAGCCGAGCATGACCCACAGAGTGGTATGGCCGAGGTCGACACCGAGGTTGGCCGGTTGGGTCAGCAGCACGGCGACGTAGGTGCCGATGACGATGAGGGTGCCGAGCAGAGTGAGGGCGAGAGCTAGGGTGCGGTTGCGTTTTTGTCCGGGACCGACCGTGGTGGTCGGCCCCTGCCCAGACTGTCTGGAGTGTGCGGTCATGCTGGTGGTCCTTTCATCAGGGTGGAACTGAGGTGGTCGAGGAAGGCAGGAGCGTCGATGGTGCGGATGATCTCTGCATTCACGGGGCGGCTCCACCGTCCCAGCCAATCGGCGACGGTTTCGCCTCGTGTGAGTGTACCCGTGAGTTCGACATCGACTGGTGCCCACAGCGTCGACGCCCACGGCAGCTCCCCCGCAGATCCTCGTTCGGGCACCGAGGCGGCCGCCTCCGAGACGTTGGTGTTCGGATCTTTGGGCGCTGTCCCGAGCGACTCAGCGGTGTTCTGTCGTGCCCAGGACAGGGCGCAGGCGAGGACGAAAGGGTCGTGGATGTGGGCGAGATAACCGAGTCCGTCGGATTCGTGGAACTCGAAGTAGAAGCGCAGAGCTTCGGAAAGCTGTTCGAGGACCGACTGCCAGTGGTCGTCGGCACCGTCGGCAGGGGCTCCGTCGAGGATCGCGGTGAGGCGCTCAGGTGTCATCTCAACGGCTTCGGTCGCTTCGATGGGGGCGATGACCGGCAGGTGTCCGAGGTGACCGCTCGCATGCGCTGTGCCGAATGCCTCGAGCACTCGGGCCGCGGACTCGGGGTCGAAGGTGACGTTCCATTCCGTCGTCGGGTGGGTGTTGCCGCGGTAGTTGAATGCTCCGCCCATGATGAAGAGGCGCTTGAACAGACTCGGCAGATCCGGGTCGATCTCGAGGGCCGAGGCGAGATTCGTGGCCGGACCGATGACGACCCCGAGGAGCTGTCCGGGATGGGCGTGGGCAGCATCGACCCACGCTTGAGCAGCCGATACCGAACTCGCCGGGGCGCTCGGGTCCGGCAGCCGCGCATATCCGCGTCCGGTCTCGCCATGAGTGAGGTCGGCGTATTCCAGGACTTCGCCCGTTGCCGTCTCCGATGCCTGCGATTCCGCCTGCAGGGCCTGCCGTGCCACTGGAAGACTGTGGCCGGCGTGGACGGGAACGTCGCTGCGCCCGGCCAGCGTCAGCCAACCGCGGGTGTTCTCGACGACCTGGGCGGTGGCCACGTTGCCTCCGGATGCGGCAATGCCGACGACGTCGACGTCGTCTTGGCAGCACAGGTAGGCCAGTGCAATGGCATCGTCGATTCCGGGGTCGCAGTCGAGGAAGAGCGGCAGAGTGGCAGGCATGGTTCTATTCTGCCGGACGCGTGCACTCACCATCGTCGGATGCGGGCCCAGTTTCCGCAGGCTTGCGTGGATCCCCTCCTCACCAGTCGACAGCAGAGGTAGAGCTTCGTCGAAGGAGGTTCGTCGATTCCGAATCTCTCTCTCATGTCGATGGCTTCCTCATTCCCGAAGGGAGTGCCGATAAGCTCGCCGAACGGCATGCTGGTGATCCACGGTTTGGCGGCGAAGGTGAAGGCATTGAGGAACATCTCACAGTCACAGCAGCAGGCACCCATACTGCTCAGCCGCGCGATCAGCGCCGTGGCACGTGGAGCCGTACGGTCGCGGAAGCCCTCTGCGAACCGGTGTGTGCCGTTGCAGCCGAATTCCCCGAGCTGGCGGAACACATAGCAGGCCAGGCATTCCCCCGGCCGCGGGGCGAAGACGCGGGCGGTTTCCTCATCGATGATCGTTCTGACGTCGTTGTCAATGGTGTTCTTGTCCATGACCACACCGTTGCAGACGGCACTGACATGAAATGAGATCGATTCCTAGCATTCACCGATTTTTGTCCTATTTCTGCAGGTCAGCACCCTGAAAAGATTTTCAGCCTAGAATCGTGTCCATGAGCATTCTCGTCATCGGTGAAGCCCTCATCGACATCGTCAGTTCGCCCGGGGTTCCCGACCGTTATGCACCGGGTGGAGCGCCGGCCAATGTCGCTCTCGGTTTGGGCCGCCTCGGCGACGAGGTCCAGTTCCTCACCGATGTCGGTGATGACTTCCACGGCGGATTCCTTCTCGCTCACCTGCGGGAGTCCCAGGTTGACGTGCTCGCCACCCCTCGAGGCGGCACCTCCACAGCGCTGGCCCGCCTGGCCGATGACGGTTCGGCCGAGTACGAGTTCCAGCTGCGGTGGGATCCCGATTCGTCGCTGCTCGGAAGCAGCGGCCGTTCGGCCCTGCATTTCGGATCGATTGCAGCATTCCTCGAGCCGGGCTCCGCCGTGATCGACCGACTCCTCGACGCTGTCCCGGAACAGTCAGATCCGCAGACGGCAGGCCTGCAGAGAGCAGGGACGCTCATCTCCTTCGACCCGAACATCCGGCCGTCGATCGTCGGTTCCCACGAGGATGTGCTGCCACGATTCGAGGAGTTGGCGAGTCGGGTCGACGTCCTCAAACTCAGCGATGTCGATGCCGATTGGCTCTATCCCGATCTTACTGAGGAAGCACAGGTCGATCGTCTGCTCGATCTTGGTCCGGGTCTGGTGGCGATGACTCGCGGCGGTGACGGAGCGATCTTGGCGACCGCCTCGGCGCGGGTGACGGTGGATTCGGCTCGGGTCGACGTGACGGATACGATCGGAGCCGGGGACACGTTCATGGTCTCCCTCATCCACGATCTGCACGCCTCGACATCACCGATGGCCTCCCTCGGTGCGGCAGAGCTCATGGCCCTGGGAGATCGTGCATCTGCGCTGGCCGGGATCACCGTCGGCCGCAGCGGCGCAGATCTTCCGTGGGCCGCGGATCTCACGAACTGAGGAACTCGCCGAGCTGTCGCAAGCAGATGTCGTGGCCGTTGCGGTGCCCGTCGACCATTCCCTCACCGACGAAGGACACGACTTGGTCGACGAGCTCGACCCGGGTGCCTGTCGGGATGGCGGTCAGGGTCCAGGTGATGATGGCCGTCGACAGGATCTCATCGTCTTTGGTGAGAGTCTCGGTGGTCACGATATGACGCTCCGGTTCCAATGAACAGTACTGACCGGTGGAAACGAATTCCAGCACTCCTCGTGATCCACAGCGGGCGCGGATCGCTCCGCCTGGACGGAATTCGTCGATGTCACAGACCATGTCCTCACCTTCGGGGACTCCCCACTGCACGCGCTGCCCGGTATCGGCGAAAGCGCTCCACACCACCGAGATCGGGTGCTCGAAATCAGCGCCGAGGCGGATCGTCGCGGTCACCGGCGCGCGCTGATCGGATGCTGTTTCACTCACCGAAAAACACCTCCTCGTGTCCGCTTGGGGCCGAGATCTCCGCCTCGTAGGCGGCCTGCAGTCGCTCCGAGGAACGCGGTTCGTCAGGATTCGGGCGCGGCACCCCGAGGTGGGTCTCTCGAAGCTCATCCATGAGACCGCCGACGAGTTGGGGGTCATCGGCCATGATTCTGGATCGGATCGTCAGCTCCGGTGAGGTCTCCCGGTGGGTCATCCCCCACGTTCCGAGGGCGACCATGACCGGCAGAGTCTGGATTCCAGCCTCGGTGAGGGTGTACTGGGCTCGCTGCCCGCGTGCGGCTTCCGCCTTTGTCAACAGCCCTTCGTCGATGAGCTTCCTCAGACGACTGGAGAGCATGTTCGACGCTATGCCCTCGTCATTGCGGAGGAGCAGCTCACGGAAGTGGCGGCGATCGCCGAAGATGATGTCGCGCAGGACGATGAGCGACCAGTTGTCACCGAGGACCTCGACGGCGGCATTGATCGCACATCCTGAACGCGGCTGTGCAGGCATTGCCCCACCTCCAGTGATTGCATTCTGAAACTACTTAATCTTACACTGGGTCCACTTCCCCGGAACCCACGCAATCCGTCGGACTGACGACATCAGCCGAACCATCACATTGGAGTGCACATGGCCAAAGCGTGTGTCAACAACCTCTTCGTCTCCCTCGACGGATTCGCTGCCGGCGAGTTCGTCACCTTCGATCAGCCGATCGGCGAAGCCCAAGCACTGTTCTCTTTCTTTGACGGCCGCGGCATCGAGGGAGTGGACAAGGTCGACGCCCCGGTGACCGCAGACCGCGCTCTGTTCGCCATGTGGGGACAGGGCATCGGAGCCGAGATCATGGGCCGGAAGAAGTTCGGTCCGCAGACGGGACCGTGGCCCGATGACGGCTGGCGTGGCTGGTGGGGTGAGGAGCCGCCGTTCAAGACCCCGTGCTTCGTCCTCACCCATCATCCGCGGGAGCCGATGGAGTTCGACAACGGCACGAGTTTCCACTTCATCGACGCCTCGCCCGCGGAGGCACTGGCCGAGGCGAGCGCTGCCGCTGACGGCGGCAATGTCCGCATCGGCGGCGGTCCATCGATGGTCAGGCAGTTCCTTCCGGATGGCTTCGTCGACTTCATGCACCTCGTCATCGTCCCGGTCACCCTCGGCCGCGGGGTCTGGCTCTGGGAGGGCCTCGAGGGACTTGAGAAGGATTTCACGATCGAGAGCCTCACCACGGCCAGCGGCCTGACCCATCAATTGTGGAATCACCGAGGCTGATCTGCCCGAGGACTCAGGGGTCCGGTCCCTGCGGGTGCGACAATGCCGATGGCCCGCCGTTCCCTAACGGAACGGCGGGCCATCGGGTCAGTGGGCCGCTCGGACCCGGGTGACGGCTCGGAGCGGCCGGACTCAGGTCAGCGGATCGCCTCGGCGATGGGGGTCTGCCCGTCATAGAAGTTCACGGTCTCGCGCACCGCAGCGGACTCGGCGATGACGTGGGTGATGACGTCGGCGACGAGGTCGCGTGAGGTCACCCGCACATCGTCGGCCGGCGTCTGCCCATCGAGGTCGCCGGCCGCATCGGCGATGAGAACCTTGCCGCTGGAGGGCTCGAGGGTCAGACCGCCGGGTCCGAGGATCGTGAAGTCCAACGAGCTGGCTCGCAGGTGCTCATCGGCGCCGCTCTTGGCCTGCACGTAGGGGTAGAAGGAGCTCTCCGGGTCGACGCGCTCCGAGTCGACGGAGGCGCTGGCGTAAGAGACCATGACGAAGCGCTTGACCCCGGCCTGTTCGGCGGCGTCGATGGATCGCTTGGCTGCTTCGAGGTCGACGGCCCTAGTCCGCTCCGGGCTGCCGCCGCCGGCTCCGGCGGAGAACACGACAGCCTGGGCTCCTGCGAACAGGTCGGCGAGCGCCTGGGTGTCGGCGGTTTCGATGTCGAGGACGACTGGGTTGGCCCCAGCGGTTTTGACATCGGATGACTGGTCGGGGTTGCGGATCACCGAGTCGACGGCGAAGCCTGCGGCCTTGAGCTTGGGCGCGGCCAGAAGTGCGATCTTTCCATGGCCGCCGAGAATGACGACACGAGCTGAATCAGACATATCTTCCTCTGCTGTTGGTGATGGTCGTACCTCGCACAGCGATCAAGCTGCTGCGATTATTCCCGCCGGACTCGACCCGAGATCGCAGGCTCAGCGGAGAAGTGTTGGACTCAGCGCCTGACCACCGTCGAGGACGGGGACTGGCTGAAGCCTGCCCGTGGGGATTGTGTCCGAATGCTCAGGTCGGTCACGGCGGCCGGTACGCTGAAGCCTATGCCCGAGGACTATTCGCCTGCCGCCGTCGTGCACCGGTTGGAGCGCGGACGACCCGTATCGATCCCCTCGTCGACGCGACACATCGTCCTCACATTGGTCCTCGCTCTCATCATCGGATTCGGGCTGCTCGCCGCCTTCGTGTGGATCGTCACCGCCACGATCAGCGACGGCCGCAGCTGGTGGCTCATCATCGCCAATCTGCGCATGTGGGCCGTCGTCGTCGGCATCATCGGCTGCCTCGTCGTCGCTCCGATCGGCGTGTTCGTGCGACTGCACCGACGGGAATCCCTCGTCCTCTTTCCTGAAGGAGTCTCCCCTGGCCCGAAACGGCCGTATCCTGCCAGAGACGTTCTTGCCGTGGCATGACATCAAGATGGTCGTGTTCGAACGTGCCGTCTCCCGCGGCCCGAAGATGCTCGCCTACATCCTCACCGAGGAAGCGACCCGCCGGTTGCGCAGACGGGGGCTCAATCCCCGCATCGTTGTCCGCAACGGATTCGTCCTCAGCCACCGCCGACTCTTCCCGGTCCTGAGGGCCGCTCATGCCCGGTTCTCGACACAGTCCCAGGGACGCTGGTAGGTTCGCCCCCTCGCGTGCTCTACCGTTGAGATCATGATCCGACGCCTCCTCGCCCGCGCCTTCTGGACCTTCAGCAAGTGGACGCTCGTCACCGAGCCCGCTCCGAACCGTCCGACCATCCTCGTCGGAGCTCCGCACACTTCGAACTGGGACTTCGTCGTCATGCTCGCGATCGCGTGGCGCATGCGCGTCGATGTCCATTGGCTGGGTAAGCATTCCCTGTTCACCGGCTGGCGGGGGCCGATCATGCGGGGACTCGGCGGGATTCCCGTTGATCGCTCGGATCCGAGCAAGATCGTCACCGAGGTGGTCGACCGAATGCGTGACGGTGAGGTCTTCGCTCTCGTCATCACTCCAGACGGAACCCGCGGCGGGCACACACATTGGAAATCCGGGTTCCATCGCATCGCCCGTCAGACGGGCCTTCCTGTCACCTTGGGCTACGTGGACTCGGCCACTCACACCACAGGCCTGGGTCCGACCTTGGAGATGACCGATGACCTGGTCAGCGACATGGATCGGATCCGCGAGTTCTATGCCGACAAGCACGGCATCCGGCCGCACCTGCAGATCACGCCGAGGCTGCGCGAAGAAGGCTTCGCCGGTGACGATCGCGAAGGCGAAGCGGAGCCGACCTGAGATGGACGGTGATCTGCGCGTCCCCGCCGGACCGGGGATCCCTGCCGGGCTGATCATCCCCGCCTCCGAACTGTCCGAACAGTTCTCCCGGTCATCGGGACCCGGAGGCCAGCACGTCAACACTTCTGACTCCCGAGTACAGCTGAGCCTCGACCTGGCTGCGGCGACCTTCCTCACCGAACCTCAGCGCGAGCGGGTGCTCAGCCGGTTGGCACCGCGCCTGTCCGGCACCGTGGTCACCGTGACTTCGGAGAGGCAGCGGTCGCAGCTGAAGAATCGTCAGGATGCGCGCATGCGTCTGGCGCAGTTGCTGCGTGAAGCGTTGGCTCCGCCGGTGCAGAGGCGAGCAACGAAGCCGTCCCGCAATTCCCGCCGCCGGCGAGTGCAGTCCGAACAGCGGCGGTCGGAGATCAAACGCAATCGCCGCAGGCCGCGCCTCGACTGAGTCCCGCTGGTGACAGAGATGGTCGCAAAGAGCAGAATGGGCGACATGAACAGCATCGACATTCTCACCGACCTGTCCCAGCGCCCCCTCCAAGCGGCACAGGCGCTGCCCGACCTCTCCCCCGAAGAACTCAACCGCCACCTCGGCGGGCATCCGAACTCTATCGCCTGGCTGCTGTGGCACAGCGGCCGCGAGATCGACGTGCAGCTCTCCGACCTCACCGGAGGCCCTCAACAGTGGGAGGACTTCCGCGACCGTTTCGACCTCGGCGAGATGGGCGATGGGTTCGGGCTCGGGCACACCCCGGAACAGGCAGCCGAGATCCGCGTCGACGATCAGCAGCTGCTCGTCGCCTATCTCAACGCTACATTGAACGCGTTCACCGAGTACCTGGAGACGCTGTCGGAGGACGACTTCGACGAAATCATCGATGAGAACTGGACGCCGGCAGTCACTCGCGGCGTCCGCATGGTCTCGATCATCGATGATGCGATTCAGCACGTCGCGCAGGCGGCGTTCATCGCCGGCGCTCCGGCCTGACCTCCGACGTCGGCTGTCCTGACCTCCAACGCCGCTCCGGTCTGTTCTCCAACGCCGGTCAGGGGCGGCGGAAGTCCCTGACCTCGCCGAGGCTGTCCATCCCGGCCGCTCGATAGGTGGCGACGGCGGCGGTGTTCGATGACGGAGTGGCCACGTTGACACTCGACGCTCCCATCGACCGCAGTGCGCTTGCAGCACCGAGCGCCATTTCCGTGCCATACCCGAGGCCGCGGTGGTCACCATGAACTCCGAGAGGTTCGATGATGCCGGGGCGACCGTGTCCAGCGGACCAGACGGTGGTGGCGCCGACGGCAGCACCGTCCGTGGAATAGCCGACGAGACACCGACCCTGTTGGTAGGCGTGTCCTGCAGCCATCAGCTGCCATCGCTCAGCGGTCAGTGATGCGCCGGGGAATGCGGCGGATTCGACGCTGACCCGGTCAGCGATGTCGTCCGCTTCGACAGTCTCGAACCTCAACGAGGTCGGTGGGACAGAATCTGACAGTGCGCGGTGCAGGACGGTCCAGGGTTCGTCGGGTGTCCATCGCGCCTGGGTGAGGGTGTGCTGCAACTCGGCCCCGAAGCGAGCCTCGACGATTCCTGTCCCCGGTGGGAGGAGATCGGACAGAGTGGTCTCGATATCAGTCACGACCGCCTCGGCGAGGGTTTCATCCGCGGCATGGTCGGGCGAGATCGCCATGCGAATGAGTTCGGTTTCGTCGAGGAATCCGACGGCTGCGATCTCGCCGTCGCGCGTCCACACCCGCAGTCCCGAGGCAAGCGCTTGCGAGCCGAAGCGCTGATACCAGCCGAAGTCGCCAGGATGGACTTGGACGGGCAGCCCCTCGCGCTGCCCGGACGCGACAGCATCGATGATGTTCGAAAGGTCCTCGGCGGACGGAATCATCATGGTGGGCCAGCCTCGATCTTTAACCTGCGATGACGCGGGTTGCGAATTCGACGATCTCCGCTTCCGCCTCGGCGCGAGTCGTCGGTTCATTGTGGACTTCGTGCCGGACTCCTGAGAAGACTCGTGTGCGCACGTCTGCGTGACCGGTCTCTCGCAGCCTGTTGGCCACGTGGTAAGCGCCTTCGCCGTAGTTCGCGACCGGATCCTGGTCACCCGCGAGGATGAGCACCGGCAGATCGCTTGAGATCGTCTCATACCAGGAATCGGCATTGGCTTCGTCATAGATGTCGACGAACCCCTGCAGGAACCGCGCACTCATCGGGGCACCGAAATTATTGAACGGGTCACGGCCGTGATCGGCGACGACCGCCTCGTCGAGGGCAACCCATGCAGTGGGACCTGCATCGGGACCGCAGCGGTCGAGGAACCCGTCGAAGAGCTGTCCCACCAGATGGTCTGCAGCAGGTTCCGCACGATGGTCGCCAGCGGCCGCCTCGGCGAGTTCAGCGCGGTCAATGGTCTGTTCGATTCCCTTCATCTGCGCGGCGATTCCGCACAGCGCCAGCCCGGTGAGTTCGGCTTCAGGGCGGGATGCCATGGAGCGGGCGATCATCGACCCCCAGCTGTGGCCGAAGACGATATAGGGCAGTCCGGGCAGGATCTCACGCGCCTTCGCCTGCAGAGTCACCTCGTCGTCGACGACGACGCGCGCGGCCTCGTCTCCGGCGTCGGCCCAGACGCCCGACTCCATGGCAGTGCGCCCGTGCCCTGCGTGGTCACTGGCGACGACGGCGAAGCCGGCATCGAGCAAGGTGCTGATGAGGTGGAGGTAGCGGCGGGAATGTTCGCCGAGGCCGTGGATGATCTGCACGATGCCGTTCGGCGCCGTCGTGGGATTGTGGAGCCACGCGTTGATCGTGTCGCGATCGTTGCTCGAGGGGAACGTGATTTCATGCAGGGCCAAGGCCGGACTCCTTTGTCAGTTTCGCTGCCGGCCCCGTGATTTCGGTGCGGGCAGAACAATCGCTGAGATGCAGATGATGCAGATACTGTACCGCGGATCTCAGGCATCGACTCCGTGCAGACGGGCGTGCAGATTCCGCACCTGGGTGCTCAATTCCGGATCGGGTCCGGCGACTTCGATTCCCGGGGCGACGTCCTGAACGGGCAGCGGCAGTATGGGACCGTGGGCCAGACCCCATTCCTTGTGCCAGGCGCTCAGCTGCTGGCTGCTGCTGGCGTAGACGATGCGGCCGAGGCCCACCCACGCGTGCGCCGCTGAGCACATCGGGCAGTGTTCGCCGGAGGTGAAGACGACGGTTTCGGCTCGCTGCTGGGGTGTGAGATGGTCGGCTGCCCAGCGAGCGATTTCGAATTCGGGGTGACGGGTGTGGTCGCCGCCGGCCACCCGGTTGCGGTCGGCGAAGAGTTCACGACCGTCGGCGTCGACGAGCAGGGACCCGAATGGTTCGTCTCCGGCATCAAGGGCTTCGCGAGCCAGGTCGACGCAGCGGGTGAGGAATCTGCGGTCATCATCATTGAGATCAAGTTGAGGTTCCATGCTCCTCATCCAATCACAGCGGGCATATCCTTGATCCATGCTGTTCGAAGCCGTGTCATTCACCGAGGTCTCCACCGAAGGTCTCGAGTCCTCCCCCCGTCGCCGAGGCGCTGGCGGGCCTACGTGCCAACGAGGCACGGTAGTTCTCCAATAAGTACAAGCACACGTTCACCGTGGCCCCGGCTGCTGAAGCACAGGACGTTCTGGACTGGGTCGAGGAGATCCTCGTGTCCGAACGCGAGATCGTTCCGACCTCGCCCGCGCTCGAAATCAGCATCAACGATATCGACGGCATCGACTGGGTGCACGTCTTCTATCAGTCCGGTCTGGCGATCAACGTACTGTGGACCCTGGCCGACGATGGCAAGCGCGCCGTCGGTTTCAAACTCTCGGAGGGCATGGACGTGCCGCCCGAGCTGTCGGCGTTCAAGTTCGCCCGTCAGAAGTCGAAACTGGCCGGGGAGATCCGGGGATCTTTCTTCAAGATCAAGGGAGACCCCCCTCCTGTAGCATCACGCCACGCAATAGCTGAAGCCGCGAGCGACCCTTTGGCAGGTGGTCGTTCGCGGCCTCAGCTCATCAGGTTCAGTCCTTTTCAGGTTCAGTCTCTGAGGAGGTACTTCAGGGTTTCGACCACCTGATCGGTCGTCTGGCACCAGGCTTGGGCTTCAGCGTCGACCTCTTTGAGCGGATGAATGATGTCGGCATCGTGGAGGGTCACATAGGGTGTGCCGAGTGCTGCGCAGTAGCCGGCGTCGAAGGCGGCGTTCCACTGCTTGTACTTGTCGCCGAAGCGCACGACGACCATATCGGCCTTTGCGATCAGGGTGCGGGTGGGGATGGCATTGACCTTTGACGACTGGTGGTCGCGCCAGAAGGAGCTGTCGTTCTCGCCGAGGTGGTCACCGGCGGCATCGCTGGCGGGATGGTCCGTCACCGGGGCGGTGAAATCGATATCCAGGCCGGCCGCCTCGGCGCCGCGCTTGATCTCATCGCGCCACTCGGTGTGGATCTCACCGGACAGGTAGACAGAGAAACTCATGTCGATCACTCCTCAAACTTACGGCAGATGGGACTGCTTTCCCTTCAAGCACCACCATAGCCAATCGGAACTCAGACGCTCAGCGCTGACCGCGCGGCCGAGCCCCGGACACAGACTTCGCACGAAGTGACGGCTGCGGGCTCAGCCCCGGCGATCGTCACCGTCAGGAGGTTGCCGTCCTGACGATCTCGGCGATGCGCTTCTCGGCGACCTCGTCAATAGTCTTGAAGTACCATGCGGTGGGCATCAGCGATCCGTCGGAACCACCGGCTGGGGTGAGTTCGACCTTTTCCGTGAGGGCCAGGTTGACCCGCTCGTCATTGCGCAGTGTCACCAGTGCAGGAGTGCTCGCGAACAGAGCATAGGCCGGCATGCCGTACCAGATCCGCGGCTTGAGACTGGGGCGACGGTCACGATGATCTCGTGCGCTCGCTGCATGAGCGATCGTTCCGGTTCGTCCATCTTCGTGATTTTGTCGGTCACCTGGGACAGGTTCTTCTTATCTTTGGTCGTCATATCATGTCCTTACGTCAGCCGCTGTGTCGCACCGGCGGTTGAAGACGGCGCAAGAATGCGCCGCACCCCATCTGGACATGTTCCGGGCAGACCGGAGCTCTCCGCAATGATTCAGGCTTAGGTACCTGGAAGTGCTGGCAACCGTACGTGCTGCCGATTTCCACGATACTTGCATCCACGCCTCCCCACCAGGACAGCCGAGATCCACAACAGACGTGTGGCTAGCGAAGTTGCTCGGATAAGTAGGCCTCCGCGATGCTCAGGTGTCCCTGGCTGCCGATTGAGTTCTTCGCCTTCTGCGTGTACGCATGATTGGCGAGGGGAACTTTTACGGTCTTGACGTCGACTCCGCGGCTTCGGGCCGATTCGGCCCATGAAAGCTGGTCGGTTGGGGTGATCACGTCATCGCGCATCGCTGTCATCATAAGCATCGGCGGCGCGGGTGCTTTCAGATGCGTGACGGAATCGGCCACTGAGTAGCGGTCCGGATATTCCTTTGGTGTGCCACCCGTGTAGCTGGTCGCGAATAGGCGCGTGCCGGATCCCGCACCTGGCCCGGTGGGGGCGTTCTCGTAGAGACCTGTCACGTCGAATGCGGGGTAGTCGGCAATGACCGCCGCCGGAACCGGAACCTTCCCACCGCAGGACGATTCGGCGTCGCCTTGCGCTGCGGCACCGGCGGTGTTGGCGACCATGTTGCTGCCCGAACTCTCGCCCCAGAACGCAAGGCGATCGGTATCTGCACCGATCGTGTCTGCGTGGGTCTGAATCCAGCTTGCCGCACAGGCCACCTGCGACGGTGCGCTCTGCCAGGTTGCGTTATCCAGGGTGGCGAGTTCGTATTCGACCGATACGACCAGGTAGCCGTGATCAGCGAGTTCACGGAGTTCTGAACTCGCTGCGTTCGGGTCGCCTGCGATCCAACCGCCTCCGTGGACGTGCATGATCGTCGGGGCTGAACCCTTCGCTCTCTCAGGTTCGTAGATCGATACGGAGAGGTCATCGCCTGAGCTGGATTTGTCGTACACTTCCTTGCGATCAGGCGATGCCGAGTCGATCGCCGAGAGCCCGAACGTCGCAGTGAACAAGTTCACCGAACCACCGGCCGAGGTGATGGCGACGAGGAGCACAATGACGACCGCCAGATTCGCGATCGTGCTCACCACTCCGAATCCTGTCATTGCAGCTCCGGTCCATCGACGGCCTCGGCGCAGCCAGACGATTCCGAACCCAAGCACAATCGCTCCGACCACAGTTGCCATCGGCGCAATCGTCGGCGCAAACCGGGCCGCAGCGGAACTGACCGGGCCAAGCCCGGGAATGAGCGATGCCAGGCCGTTGACTACAGCGATCGCACCGAACACGAGCGCGAGGAGGACGCCCGTTGCCCGAACTGTATTGGCCGCGCGTTGGGGCACCGCGGGCTGTGACGAACGCTTGCTGGCTGTCACCTTCGGTCCTCGCTTTCCGACCTGTCGGGTTGAGATTCCCGCTGCAGCAGATCTCATCGTGGCGGTCACCTCCTGACGCCAGGGGCCACTTTAACGCAGTCCGATTCTCACAACCCAGATGAATCGGCCTGCGCCCACGGCCGTGGGAGGGCAGCCGAGGTCAGCAGAGAATCCCTGCACTGAGTCAGCCTCATCGATGTCGCGAGGCTAGTCGGGCACGCTGGACGATCGGCAGATCCCACCGAGCTGGAATGCTGTTCGGCGGTCATTGTCGGCTCGAGGCGGTCGGCCCCCGTGTTTGAGGACGAGAGCATTGTCGCGGGCAAGTGATTGGAAGTCTTCTGCTGTGAAGTCGGGGACCAATACGCCGGCGTCGTGCCCCTGAGCGACAAGGCTGTCGTGGAATCCGTTCCGGTTTGGCACAGGGCCAGCAACTGCTCGGAGCCGCGATACTCCTGGAGGAGAACCCCTGCCGGACGCGGGCTCCTTGATCGGCCAAATGGGTCGCACGCGAGGGATCGCGGGCACTGACGCCGATCTGCCCAGGCGGAATCCGCTTCAGAAGATGGTCGAACCATTTGAGGGCCCGATCGACCTGACGCTGCCCGAGCCGGTCACCCTCGCGGACTTCGCCGCTTCCGCGTCCGAAATCGGCGGACGCCGAATCGAGCGCGTCGTCGTGGACGACGAAAAATGGGTGGCCGACGCCGACACGGTCACCGTCCACTAGACGTCGAATCTGAGTTTCACCCATGAGACGTCCGACGAGGGTGCCGCTTCAACGTCGGAGTGAAATCCCATCGCTCCCAGCTCTCGAGCCCTGACGCATTCGGCTAGGGCCAGAGTCAGACGTGGCCTCGCTGCCTCGACTAGGTCGGCGGCAGCTGAGGCTACAGGACTCATCGCCTCGCGGATGCCGCGATCTGCAACCCCAGAGAGCACGGCCCCTGCACCGAGGTGGTCTTCAAGCGAGGGGCGCGGCGAGTCGTCGGCCTGCCACCACTCACCAGCTGCCATACCCGCCACCGATCCCGCACGCACTGTTCGATCCGCGCCTTGACGTGGAGACCAAGCGAAGACTAGCCGTACGGCTATTCGAAAACCCACTCGCCGGAACCATCGAGTTCTCTCGGTTGAACATCGGCCGGAACTCGGTCAGATCAGCTGACGCGGGATCCTGACGGGCGACGACATCGATCGTGCGAGGCGTCATCAGTTGATCTTCCACCGCGGATCGACTAGCCCGACTCCGGTGCTCCTCAAACATGCCACAGCAGAGCGTCTGCCGCACAGCGGCGTCGGCGGCCTTTGCCGCGGGAGCGCTGACGAACTGACGATCTCGCGGGTCGAGGGAACCGCCTCGGCGCTGCCCTCGGTCAAGGCCGGTCGAGCACCGCAATGCCGAAACCGCCGACGACGGCCCGCACTTCGTCGAGGTAGCGTTGCGCCTGTTCGGTCAGAGGGATCCCGGAATGATCGATCCAGCCGATCTCGATGCGTTCCTCGACCTCGAGTGGAATCGCGACGATGGCCGGATCGAGATCGTCGCTGATGATGCCCGTCGAGATGGTGTAGCCGTCGAGTCCGATCATCAGGTTGAAGATGGTCGCACGGTCAGAGACCCGGATCTCCTGCTTGCTCGACAGGGTGGAGAGAATCTCCTCGGCGAAGGAGAATGAGTTGTTCGCCCCCTGGTCGAAAGTGAGCCGCGGCAGGGCGGCGAGGTCGTCAAGGGTGACGCGGTGGCGGGAGGCAAGCGGGTTCGTACGAGAGATGAAGATGTGCGGAGAGGCGAGGAAGAGCGGGTGGAACGCAAGCCCGGAGTCTCGCAGCAGTTTGTCGATGACCTTCCTGTTGAAATCGTTGCGGTAGAGGATGCCGAGCTCACTGCGGAGCGTGCGAACGTCTTCGATGATGTCCCAGGTACGCGTCTCTCGCAGTGAGAACTCGTACTCGGCAGCATCGCTGGCCTTGACCATCCGAACGAAAGCATCGACGACGAACGAGTAGTGCTGCGCCGAGACTCCGAGCAGACGCCGTGACGGTGGGCGCCCTAAGTAGTGATGTTCGAGGAGTTCCACCTGTTCGACGACCTGCCGGGCATAGCCGAGGAACTCCACACCGTCGTCAGTCAAAGTCACCCCGCGGGCGGATCGGATGAGCAGAGCGCGATCCACACGAGTCTCCAGGTCCTTCATCGCGGCAGACATGGTCGGCTGGGAGACATAGAGGAGATCGGCTGCGGCGGTGAACGACCCCTCCGAGGCGACCTCGATGAAGTACTGGAGTTGCAGCAGCGTGATGTTCTTCAGACCTCGAGACATAGTCTAAGGCTATAGGAATCCATAGTTCCCCCGAGTTACCCGATGACCGCCGGGGACGGGCAGGATGGATCACAGATATGCAAACGACCGCAACCGGCCGAACACCCACCGAATTGGACGTCCATGACACCTGAGTTCTCATTCAGCATCACCACGACTCGATTCGACGAGGACTACTCGCCATCGGAGAGCACCCGAGCGACGACGAACTTCGCCAACCTCGCCAGGGGCGAGGACCGTCGGCAGAACCTCCGCACTGCTCTGAGCATCATCCATCGCCGCTTCAACGAACTCGCGTCCTGGGACAATCCCGACCGGGATCGCTATGTCCTCGAACTCGACATCGTCTCCGGAGGACTTCACTTCACCACTGGCGGCCGGGAACAGGAGTTCCCCCTGCTCGAAGTCCTGGATATCCAGATCATCGACAGACAGACCGGAAAACGTCACCCCGGGATCGTGGGGAACAATTTCTCGTCCTTCGTCCGCGATTTCGATTTCAGCGTGCGGCTGCCGGCTGCCAATGAGGCCGCAACCGAGTTCACGGTCCCCGATGACTTCGGTGATCTGCATGGCAAACTGTTCCAACACTTCCTCGATTCTGCTGCCTATCGGGAACGGTTCCAGACGGCACCCGTGATCTGCATCAGCGTCTCCACGAGCAAGTCGTACCGTCGAACCGAGAATCACCACCCGATTCTCGGGTTCGAATACCAGCAGGACGAGTACTCGCTGACAGATGACTACTTCGCGAAGATGGGACTCCAGGTGAGGTATTTCATGCCGCCGGGCAGCGTCGCACCGCTGGCCTTCTACCATCGCGGCGACCTCCTCGGCGACTATTCCGATCTGGCGCTCATCGGCACGATCAGCACGATGGAGACTTTCCAGAAGATCTATCGGCCCGAGATCTACAACGCGAATACCGCCGCCGGAGAGGTCTACCGGCCGACGCTGGACCGGCACGACTTCTCGGAGATGCCCGTCACATATGATCGCGTCGAACGCAACCAGCTCGGCATCAGACAGGGAAAGTTCACGGAGAAGTTCTTCGTCAACCCGCACCGAGAGATGCTCGAGCAGTGGGCTTCCGACCGACCCGTCCCAGTCGCATGACCGCAGGAGAAGAAACGATGACGCAGCCGCTGTTGCCCACCTCAATCGTCGGCAGTCTGCCGAAGCCGTCCTGGCTCGCGCAGCCCGAAACCCTCTGGTCCCCCTGGAGCCTGCAGGGCGATGCCTTGGTCGAGGGCAAGCGCGATGCCCTGCGCATCTCAACTCATGAGCAGTCCAACCGCGGCATCGACATCGTCAGCGACGGAGAGCAGACCCGCCAACATTTCGTGACGACGTTCATCGAGCATCTCAGCGGAGTCGATTTCGAGAAGCGCAAGACGGTTCGGATCCGCGATCGCTACGACGCAAGCGTGCCCACAGTCTTCAGCGCCGTGAGCCGTGAGAAACCGGTCTTCGTCGACGATGCGAAGTTCCTCCGCCAGCAGACCGATCAGCCGATCAAGTGGGCGCTGCCGGGTCCGATGACGATGATCGACACACTTTATGACGACCACTACAAGAGCCGCGAGAAGCTGGCCTGGGAATTCGCCACGGTCCTCAATCAGGAGGCAAAGGACCTGGAGGCGGCGGGAGTGGATATCATCCAGTTCGACGAGCCCGCATTCAATGTCTTCTTCGAGGAGATGAAGGACTGGGGAGTCGCCGCGCTCGAACGAGCCGCGGAAGGTCTGCGGGCCGAGACCGCGGTACATATCTGCTATGGCTATGGGATCAAGGCGAACAACGACTGGAAAACGACTCTCGGGTCCGAGTGGCGCCAATACGAGGAATCGTTCCCGCTCCTGCAGCGCTCGAGCCTCGACATCGTCTCACTCGAATGCCACAACTCCCATGTCCCGATGGACCTCATCGAACTGATCCGCGGCAAGAAGGTCATGCTCGGCGCCATCGACGTGGCAAACGAGACCATCGAGACACCCGAAGAGGTCGCCGCCACTTTGCGTAAGGCGCTGAAGTTCGCCGACGCGGACAAGCTCATTCCGAGTACGAACTGCGGCATGGCCCCCTTCGCGCGCGACGTCGCCCTCGCGAAGATGAGCGCCTTGAGCGCGGGAACAGCGATCGTCCGCGAGGAGCTGGCTGCGTCAGGGGTCTGACCGCGGCCGCACTCCATCCACACATGTTTCGAGCCGTCGGGCCCCTGGGCAATGATTCGGGCGTTCTGAGCCCGGGAAGCACAGTGACAGCTCGAGCTGTCGTTGCCACAGTGCACCAGCCTCTGCCGCAGACGCCGGGCAGAACGGAGAGCGCCCACCTATCACCGCTTGCCTCAGACGTTGAAGCGGAACCTTCAGCAGAGGCTGCGCCCTTGGTCAGGCTCACAGCATTTCTAGTGGTCGCGGTCCGCTCGGGGGCGGGAACGCACGGTCCAGAGCATCCAGGTCTTCGCGGGTCAGCTCCACGTCCAGTGCTGTGGCGTTGTCTCGCACGTGCTGCGGGCTGCTCGCTTTGGGGATCGTGCAGAGCGAGTCGCGGCGCAGCACCCAGGCGATGGCGGCCGCCGCGGCGCTGACGCTGTGACGCGCCGCGACGTCGTTCAGCGTCGTGTCGTGAAGGATGCGGCCCTGCTCGATCGGCGAATACGCCATGACCGGCAGCTGGTGGTCGGCGCACCACGGCAGGAGGTCGTACTCCGGCCCTCGCCTCGACAGGTTGTACAGCACCTGATCCGTGGCCAGCCCGCTGCTGCCCGGCACGTCCTGCAGGTCAGCGAGGGCCCGGTGGTCGAAGTTGCTGACGCCCCAGTATCGGATTTTCCCGTCCTCGACGAGCTGTTGGAAGGCCGCGACGGTGTCCTGTAGCGGGTACCTGCCCTGCCAGTGCAGCAGGTAGAGGTCGATCCGATCGGTGCCCAGGCGTTTCAGGCTGCGTTCGCAGGCCGCGATCGTGCCGGAACGGGAGGCGTGGGACGGAAGGACCTTGCTGACCACGAATGCCTCGTCGCGGCGACCCGCCAATGCTTCACCGACCACCTCCTCCGCGCCGCCGTCGGCGTACATCTCGGCGGTGTCGACCAGCGTCATGCCCAGCTCGAGGCCGGCGTGCAGCGCGGCGACCTCGTCGCCGCGGCGGCCGGGGTCCTCACCCCAGCCCCAGGTGCCCTGGCTCAGCACAGGGATGGACTCCCCGCTCGGCAGCGTTATCCGTCGCATCCGCGATCACTTCCTTCTGGTTGTCCTGAGGTGGGACGTGGGCCGAGATCCTCGAAGGGCCAGCGCGTCCGCGATCGGTGCTGGCTTACTGCGTGGGGCATCGGTCGAGTTGGAAGACGGCCCAGACGCAGCCGTGCTACTTGTTCTTGGTACCGAGGTGCCGGGTGTCGAGCTGCTAGTCAGCCCCGCCTGCGCCATGTGGCGTACCGGGCTGCTCACGAGCAGTTTCCGGCGTCAGTGGACTAAACAATACTCCCACGACGGAACAAAAAGAAGAGATCATCGGGTGAGCGGCTGGTGGCCAGGTCCCCGTCTCGGGCCGCCTCTTGGTCCACCACGTTCGCGACGGTGTTGCGCAGGTCGGTGCGGATGCTGGGGAATGAGGTCAGGGTCCAGCCGGTCACGAGACGTCATGGCCCTGCCCGGACTTCCCGACCACCCCGCCTTACGCCCCCGCTCGCCAGTACTGGCCGCGGCCCCGCGCGATGCTCGGCGGGCCGCAGACCTCGTTCCTGCTGCCCGCGCCAACCGAACCCGGCGGCTACCTGCGCGTCATGGCTCTGGGCATGCCTCAAGACGCTCCCCGCCACCTGAGCCTGGTCGTCGTGCTCTCACCCTGCGAGGACCTACACGGGCTAGCCTACCGCGAGCTCGAGGTTCTTCGCCTGCTGATCGCCTGTCGAGAGGCATCGAACATTTCACAGGACACGCGGCGAACTCTTCGCCGAACCGGATGATCAGCGGGGTCTGCGAAGAATAGTCCTCGCCTGCTGGCGGGTACCGTCGTCGCCGGTCAGTGCATCTGGGACGGCTCCAGGTCGATGCGCACCTCGACCAGCTTGTAACCGTAGAACTCGTCGGCGGAGTTCCTGTTGCGGTTGCCCAGCGCCTCATTGCGAGCCATGTTCTTCTCCTCTCCGCCGTGCTACAGAAGTGCTACCAGACGGCGTGTCGCTACGTGATTCTGTAGCACGAGTTAGGCCTCTGACCTGGGGTTTAGACATTGAAGCGGAACTCGACCACGTTCGGTAGCCGAATAACCTTTGACGTAGATTGACTCCACGAGTGCTGCCCCCGCCCTACTGGGCGAGGACCTGACCGTGGGGCCCTACACGACCGCGGCGGGCACGCGCCTGCCGGCCGCGCGGTGGGCAATCGCGGCGGCGCCGGCCGGTACCAGCGGCGGCCCGAACGGCCCGGACGGCTTCCGGATCACCGGGCGGCGCCCGCCCCCGCCACCACGAGGTCGATGAGCCTGCGGAGCACAACATCGACGTCCTCGCCGTCGATGCGCCCCTGCCGGGAGCGGTTGAGCTCGGCCAGCACCCCGGCGACGATGAGCCGGGCGCCGGTTGCCGCAGCCGCACCGGGCTCCTCGCCGGCAGTGCCTGTCGCACCGTCCCGCGCCGCTCCGATAGCACCGGAAGCGTCGGCCTGACCGTCCTGCAGGCGCGCGGCGATCTGCTCTTCGAGGCGATCGACGTGGTCGAGGACCCGCCGGCGATGCGGCATGTCCGCACCGAAGAGGATCTCGCGGGCGACCCACGTCGCAAGCTCGGACCAGCGCCGCATCGCGGTGACGAGCGGCGAGATCAGCTCCGCGATCCGGTCCGCGGTCTCCCCGCCCGCCGTCGCGGCGCCGGGCGCGACGAACGCAGAGAGCGAAGGGGTGGTCGTCGCGCGCTCGTGGGCTCCCCAGAGCGCATCGACGACCATCATGAGCAGCTCGACCTTCGTCGCCGCGTACTGGAAGACAGTGCCCTCGGCCACATCTGCCGCGCGCGCGACCTCGCTCATCGAGGTCCGCTCGAAACCGCCCTCCTCGAACAGTGCGCGCGCCGCGGCGAGGATGCGGGCGCGCTTCTCCGCCTTCGCCCGCTCGCGCCTGCCCAGCGTCGCCGAGGGCGCCAGCTCCGTGTCATCCCGAGTTTCCATGCGGCCATTGTAGTCGACTCAATTCTGAGTACACTCAATATTGAGGCCGGGTGATCGGCATCCGGCACGCGATGGGAAGGATGGATCATGCAGCACACGGCAGGTAACTACGAGGCGTTCGCGCGTCCCCGCCCCGCACAGCACGCGCAGGAGACGAAGGCCTACATCGTCGGCAGCGGGCTGGCCGGGCTCGCGGCGGCCGTCTTCCTCATCCGCGACGCCGGGGTCCCCGGCGCCAACGTCACGATCCTCGAGAAGGGCGAGATCGCCGGCGGTGCGCTCGACGGCCTCGACGTCCCGGAGAAGGGCTTCGTCATCCGCGGCGGCCGGGAGCTGGAGAACCACATGGAGTGCCTGTGGGACATGATGCGCTCCATCCCCTCCCTGGAGCTCGAGGACGCCTCCGTGCTCGACGAGTTCTACTGGCTCAACAAGGACGACCCCAACTACTCGCTGCGCCGCGCCACCGTGCGCCGGGGCGAGGACGCCGGCCACGAGGGCCGCTTCGACCTGCCGAAGCGGGCGCAGAAGGACCTGTTGAAGATCTTCCTCGCCGAGCGTGCGGAGATGGAGGGCAAGCGCATCGACGAGGTGATGGGCCGCGAGTTCCTCGACTCGCCGTTCTGGATGTACTGGCGGACGATGTTCGCCTTCGAGGAGTGGCACTCCGCGCTCGAGTTCAAGCTCTACCTCCACCGCTTCATCCACCACATCGGCGGGCTGCCCGACTTCACGGCGCTGAAGTTCACGAAGTACAACCAGTACGAGTCCTTCGTCCTGCCGCTCATGCACTACCTCACCGAGCACGGCGTCGTCTTCCGCTCCGGCACCGAGGTCCTCGATGTGGACTTCGCCCACCGCAACGGCGAGATCCGCGCCACCGCGATCCGCTGCCGCCGCGACGGCGCCGAAGAGACCATCGAGCTCGGCGAGCACGACCTCGCGCTCATGACGATCGGCTCGCTCGTGGACAACTCCGATGACGGCGACCACCACACGCCCGCAGCCCTCAACGAGGGCCCGGCCCCGGCCTGGGACCTGTGGAAGCGCATCGCGAAGAAGGACCCGGCGTTCGGGCGCCCGGAGGTCTTCTGCTCCTCGATCGAGGAGACGAAGTGGGAATCGGCCACCGTCACGACGCTCGATGAGCGCATCCCCGCCTACATCGAGCGCATCGCCCAGCGCGATCCGTTCAGCGGCCGCGTGGTCACCGGCGGCATCGTCACCGCCGAGGACTCCTCCTGGCTGCTGAGCTGGACGGTCAATCGCCAGCCGCACTTCAAGAAGCAGCCGAAGGATCAGATCGTTGTCTGGGTCTACGGTCTGTTCGTCGACGTCGACGGCGACTACGTGAAGAAGCCCCTGGCGCAGTGCACCGGCGAGGAGATCACCCAGGAGTGGCTCTACCACCTGGGCGTGCCTGTCGAGGAGATCCCCGAGCTCGCGGCGACCGGCGCCCGGTGCGTGCCGGTCATGATGCCCTACGTGACGAGCTTCTTCATGCCCCGCCGCGCGGGTGACCGGCCGCAGGTCGTGCCGGAGGGGGCGGCGAACTTCGCGTTCCTCGGGCAGTTCGCGGAGACCGGCCGCGACACGATCTTCACGACCGAATACTCGGTGCGCACCGGCATGGAGGCCGTCTACGAACTCCTCGACGTGGAGCGCGGCGTGCCGGAGACCTGGGGCTCCACGTACGATGTGCGCGACCTGCTCGAGGCCTCGGCGCGCATGCGCGACGGCAAGAAGGTGGAGATGCCCGGCCCGGCCGCTCTGCGCGGCTACCTGCGCGGCAGGCTCGAGCACGGGGAGATCGGCCAGCTCCTCGAGGAGCACGGTCTCATCTGAGCCCCGCCCACCGCGGGTGCGCCTCGGGCCCGGCCCCGAGGCGCGCCTAGGCTGTTCCCATGTCGCCCACCGCTCCCCTCGGCTCCGAATCCCGCCTGCCCGCCGCCTGGCGGCCCTGGCGCCGGCCCTCGCCGCTGGCCGAGCGCGGGATCGGGATCGCCAACCTCGTGGGACGGACCACGGCGCGCGCCGCCCAGCTGACCCGCGCGGAGCTGCGCGCGGGCGGGCTGCGCCTGATCGGGCGCGCCGCGGTGCTGCGGCCCTGCGCCGTCGCGGTGGTGGGCATCACCGCATGCCGTCAGGCCTTCGACCGTCCCGGTGCGGTGCTCGGGGTGGCCGGACGGGGTGGCCCTGTGGGCGCTGCCCAACCCCAGCGGGCTCAACGCCCATGAGACCGCCTCGACGCTGGCGCAGAAGTGGCGGGAGGTGTGGGCGGCCATCGGCGCCCCGCCCGCCTCCCTGCGGGGCTGAGCCGCCGCGCTCAGGCCGGCGGAGCCTCGGGCTCGGGGGCCTGCTCGGCGCGCGCCGCTGTGCCGAGCGCCCGGCCCAGGCCCTGCGGATCCGCGCAGCCGGCCAGCCTGCGGTCGAGCGGATCGGGCCACCAGCGCTCGAGCCCACGGTGAAGCGCCGCGCGGCGCTCGAGCAGGGCCGCTCGCTGCTGGAGCTCGCACCGCCCGGCGAGCGTGTCGAAGAGCGCCCGCAGCCGCCGCTGGATCTGGACGCTGCCGGTGCCGTACTGGCGGATCTCGTCGGTGGCCGCGGCCACGTACTCGGCCCAGCTGCGCGTCCATTCGCGCAGCACCGACGCGTCGGGGTGGGCGGCCAGGAGCGCCTCGCGCTTGGCGATGTCCGGGCCGGGTTCGGCGAGGATGTCCTCGATCTCCTCGAGCGCCTGGGCGGCGCGGCTGGGATCGTTGACCGCGGGCGAGAGCGCCTTGAGCGCGATGTCGACCATGGCGCGGATCGCGCCGAAGGGCCCGCTGGCGGGCGCGAGCACGTCGCCGAACGCCAGCGCCGATTCGAGCGCGCGGCACTGGGCCCGGCCCACCGGCGCCGAGGTCCGGAAGAGGAACCCGCCGCTCGGCACGGGGGTGCCCAGGCTGGGCACGAGCTCGATGCGCATGCCCCACGCACCCTCGCAGTCGAGCAGGCGCGGGATGTTGACGGCGAGCACAACGTCCCCCCGCGGGGCGCGGCGGCGCCGGCGCACCGCGACCGTGTGCGGCGGCGCGAGCGCGCGGTCGAGGGCAGGCAGCACGGCGCCGAGGGCGAGCAGGAAGAGGCGCAGGGGGATGCCCCACATCGTGGGCACGCGGACCTGGCGGCACATGGCCGCCCATTCGCGGCGGTCGGCGGCGGTCTCCCGGCGGGCCGGGCCCGCCTCGGAATCGCCGTCCCTCAGCGCTGCACCCACACGGACCTCCTCGCGGGGCCGCCCGGCGGCGCGACCGCCGCACCCGTGGCGCGACAGGGCTAGCCTACCGAGCGCGGCCCACCTCCACCACAGAGCGGGCGGGACTCAGCCCTGGGGGTCGTCGTAGAAGCCGCCGCCCGCGCCGGCGCCCATGCGGCCGCGGTCGATGTAGTGCTCCTTGAGCCAGGCGGCGAGGCGCTGGCTGTGCTCATCGCCGCTCGAGAGGATGTTGTAGGCAGTGCCGAGGCCCACGACGTCGTAGATCTGGAACGGTCCCATGGGCGCGCCCGTGGCTATCCGCCAGACGTTGTCGACGTCCTCTGGCTGTGCGTAGCCGCCCGCCGCCAGGTCGAGGGCCGCATTGAGGAAGGGCACGAGCAGCGAGTTGAGCACGTAGCCGGGGCGCTCCTTGAGCACGGGGATGGGCACCATGCCGATGGCGCGGGCGAACTCCACGACCGTGTCGAAGACCGCGGGGCTCGTCTCCGCCGTGCCCATGACCTCGGCGGTGTTGAACTTCCAGATCTGGTTGGCGAAGTGCAGGGCGAGGAAGCGGTCGGGCCGCCCCGTGAAGTCCTTCATGTCGCTGGGCAGCAGGGTCGAGGAGTTCGTCGCGAAGATCGTGTGCTCGGGGGCGAGCGCCGCGAGCTTCTCGTAGGTCTCGCGCTTGATGTCGAGGCGCTCCGGGACGGCCTCGATGATGAGATCGGCATTCCCCGCGGCCTGCGCGAGGTCCGTCGTCGTCGCCAGGCGCTCGAGCGCTGCCTGCGTGCTGGCCTCGGTGGCGCCCTCGACCTCGGCCCGGTAGGCGGTGACGAGCGCGTCCAGGCGCTTGCGGCCGGCACTCAGGGCCTCGTCGCCGATGTCGTAGACGGTGACGTCGAAGCCGGAGTAGGCGGTCTGGTAGGCGATCTGGGCGCCGAGCACTCCGGCGCCCAGCACGGTGACGCGGGCAATGTCGCTCATGGTGTTCCTCCTCGATGGGCCGCCGGGGCGGCAGCCGCGCAACCTGCGCGCCTATTTTCGAGCTTACTCATTTTTCCGCGCTCGGCAAGGGCGGGGCCCGGCGCCCGCTCCCCTCGCGTCCGGGGCTACCTCCGCAGCGCGCGGCGCACGAGCGCGGCGGCGAACCGCGCCCGGTCGGCGGGGGCAACCAGCCCGGCCAGCGCCTCGGGCTCGGCTGGCAGCCTCGCCCGGCGCGCGCCCTCGAGCACCTTGGCATCGAAGACCGGCGGGAGGGACCAGATCCCCTGGACCTCGCGCAGGAAGATCTGCGCCCCGGCGGGCCCGATGCCGGGAAAGGCGCGCAGCAGGCGGCTCAGGGCCGCGGGCTCCGCGTGCCCCGCTACACGCAGCCGGCGCAGGTCACCGCCGTAGTCCGCGAGCAGGTGCTCGGACATGCGGCCCAGGCTGGTCGCAGTGCTCTCGTCGTAGCGGCGGTAGCCGGCGCGGCCCAGCGCGGCGACGCGCTGGCGGTGCGTCGAGGCGCGCATGTGCGCCGGGGGTGGTGAGGCCGGCGTCCCACAGCTCACGCGCGGCGGCCACCGCGATGTCCGCCCCATCGTGGTCCCTTCACAGTGGAGCAGGTCCATCGGAATCTTAGCTATGGCCACCGACAACGAGAGACGTGTTCGGGGCGCAGAAGGCATCTATGGACCTATCGCCAGACGTTGGATCGGAACACTCAGACCCCTTGCCCGCAGGGCCCAAGCAACACAACCCCTGGTCAGGCCGGCTCCCTATACATTGAACCGGAACTCAACCACGTCGCCGCAGATAGCAACCTCTGATTGAACCGGTTTCGCAACGGCGGCAGAGAAGCCTCCGCGCGCTAGACCACACCACGCACAAACATACGGTTCAGTCGGTATCGATGGTCCGGACGACGGCGAGAGCAAAGCCGGCGCAGATCACGAACACCGCACCACCCATCGCCACGGGCAACGCGAGATGCACGCCAGCGAGAAGCCCGCCGATTAATGATCCAAGGGCAAGGGCGATCAACCCAAGGACGCGCGACGCGGCATTGACCCGCCCGAGGAGCGCATCTGGCGCGAGACGCTGGCGAAGCGACGTCGCACAGATCCCCCACACCACGGCGTGGAGAATGTAGATCGCCAGTAGCACCGAGGCAACCACTGCATTGCCGGTTACAGCGAGGGCCAGCAATGAGGCGGCCCCGGTGAGCAAACTTGCAACGATCGTCCAGCGGTAGCCGATCCGCGAGCGGATACGAGCTGTCGCGAAGGAGCCGACGAGCCCACCGAGCGCGGACACGGCCAGGATGAGCCCGTACCCAACGCCATCGACCCCCAGCTGCTCCTGAGCGAAAATGACGAGGATGGAGAACGGAAGCATGTAGCCGATGCTCGCCAAGGCTCCAATCAATGCCAATCCCCCGACGAGGCGGTGGTGCGCGAGCCACGTTGCTCCCGCCACGGCTTCTCGCCATACCGAGGCGCGCGCCGTGGGCACAACCGCCTCAGATGGTCTGGTAGTGCAAGCGCGATCAAGCCCGCAGCTGCCCAAAGCCCGCCCATTGCGTAGACGGGGGCAGCTGCAGCGATCGCGAAGAGGAACCCGCCGAGTGGCGGACCAGCGAATTCGTCGGCTATGAGTTGCGCGGCCGAGATCCGACCATTTGCCGTGTCCAGCTTGCCCTTCTGGACAAGGCC
The DNA here is from genome assembly GCF_900169165.1 of Brevibacterium linens ATCC 9172. GTDB lineage: Bacteria > Actinomycetota > Actinomycetes > Actinomycetales > Brevibacteriaceae > Brevibacterium > Brevibacterium linens. The sequence continues at coordinate 537 of NZ_FXYY01000003.1, read as the reverse complement.
GGGAACGAGAGAGACCGCGGCGTTATCAGCAGCGCTCTCGAGTGTGCCGATGACCGCGTAGGCGGCGTAGAGGAGGACGAGACCTCCGACGCCCAATTGCACGCAGAGCGCGAGGGCGATGACGGCAATTCCTCGGAGAATGTTCGCAGCGATCAGGATTGAGCGGCGGTCGACACGATCGACCCATACGCCGATCGGCAGAGCCACGAGTAGGCGGACGAGAGCGTACAGCGATCCAGCGTGGATCGTCGGTAAGCGAGGCTACCAGCAGCGGGATCGAGACGAACGCCAAACAGTCAGCCAGGTTCGACGCGGCGTTCGCTCCCCACAGGACACGAAAAGAACGACCAAGGGACACACACCCCAGAATACCTATCGCACCGCCACCAGCGGCTCATGGGAGCGAGCTGCTAGTGTCCTGCGCCGGTAGTTCGTTGCATTAGTCGTGAGAGAGATTCCAGTATCTCTTCCGCGGTTTTCGTCCACACGAATGGTTGCGGGTCCTCGTTCCACGCCTTAACCCACTCGCGAAGGTCT